>JAHVJD010000003.1 GCA_019801415.1 Nocardioides marinus | reverse complement strand
CCGCCCACATATCTCTTCAGTTATCCATCAATGTCAAAGAGCATACACCTGGAGGCAAAAACAGGACCGTTGCGCCATTCTCACAGCGCGCCCGCCTCGTTCCATCCAACAGATGCCGCCGTCTCTCCAGCGCGTCCCGCCGTCTCTCCGGCGTGTCAGCAGCGCCTCAGCGCCGCCAGTGAATGGTGTTCTATGATCAGCGCCGAAGAGTCGCAACCCCTTTTTTGACATTCTGATGACTTTCCACGCAGAAAGTCAAAAATTTCATATATAGCAATAACTTAATCCCCGCACAAAAGACCTACATCCTGCTCCTTCGAGGGGCGCTGGTGAAGGCTGCGCAATCCGAAAAGCAAAGCGAACTCACTTCTCCACTAGATATAGAGGGGCGGGCGAAATTGGGCACAAGACGCCAGACTGGGGGCGACTCGCCGAACCAGCCTCCTCGCCTCGGGAATCGTGCCCGTCAGAGGCTCTTGAGCCGCCGATACGCCTACCCTTGATCGCAGGACCGCCTGCAACGGATCGTGCCGGGCAGGACAGCCGTCATCCGCAGCAGCCGGTCGTGACTTCAGAAATCCTGCCAGCCCGCTGATGCGGCGGCGGCGGGCGGCGTTGCCACCGGGGTCGCCGCACCGGGACGCTGAAACGGCACGACCTCGGCCTGGACGCCGGCCTGGCCGCCGGGCTGGGCGCCCTGGAACCGGGACACCTCGCGGGTCAACAGGCTCGCATCCTCAGCGAGCTGCTGGCTGGCCGACGAGGTTTCCTCCACCATTGCGGCATTCTGCTGGGTCACCTGATCCAGTTGCGATACGCCGAGGTTGATCTCGCCCAGCGCGGTGGCCTGCTCATTGGCACCGGCCGCGATGCGCCCGATATGGGCCGAGATATTGCCCACACTGTCGATGATCTGCTTCAGCTCCGCCCCGGTGCGCCCCACGAGGTCGACACCGCTGGCCACCTGCTGCTTGCTCTGGCCGATCAGCTGCTTGATCTCCCCCGCCGCACCGGCGGATCGCTGGGCCAGGGCCCGCACTTCGGAGGCGACCACGGCAAAGCCCCGCCCGGCCTCGCCGGCGCGGGCAGCCTCGACCCCGGCGTTCAGCGCCAGCAAGTTGGTCTGGAAGGCGATATCGTCGATCATGCCGATGATCTTGGCGATCTCTTCGGAAGAGGCTTCGATCTGCGCCATCGCGGCAACCGCATCGCTGACCACCTGGCCACTGCGCTCGGCGGCCACCTGGGCGTCACTGACGATGGCCTCCACCTTGCGCGCGCCCTCGGCGGATGACCGGACCGTGGCAGTCAGCTCCTCGATCGCGGCGGCCGTTTCCTCCAGCGTGGCAGCCTGGCTCTCGGTACGCTGGGAGAGGTTGGCCGAGGAGGCCGAAATCTCGTCCGCGGTCCGCCCCACCGCACCGGTCACACGGCTGACCGCGCCGATCGCGGCCTGCAGCTGTTCGGCCGACCGGTTGAAGGCTTCGCCGAGGGCGGCAATATCCGGCTGCGTCGACAGCTCCACCCGTTGCCCCAGGTCACCGCGGCTCATCGCCTCGAGCCCGCGGGCGATTTCCTGCAACCCGAGCCGCCGGACGGTCACATCCGTGGCCACCTTGACCACTCGCTCCACCGCGCCCTCCGCGTTCAGGACCGGCGCGTAGGTGGCCTGGATCCAGATCGTCGCACCGGCCTTGGTCCGCCGCGGAAACTGATCCGTAAACGTCTTCCCCGCCGCCAGATCGGCCCAGAACTGCGCGTATTCGGCGCTGGCGGCAAGCTCCGCATCGACGAACATAGAATGATGCTGGCCGACGATCTCCTCGAGTTGATAGCCAAGCGCGTTCAGGAAATTCTGGTTCGCCAGCAGGATGGTTCCGTCGGGTTTGAACTGGATGGTCGCCTGGGTGCGGTCGACCATTTCGGCAATGATCTCGTCATTGCTGCGTTCGCTGGACGTCTTGGCGGCCTTACTTCTGAAAAACAAAGAGCATCTCCACATAGCGGGTTCCCGGATGCAGAAGCGAAGTAGCGTCAAACCCTCACAAAAGGCTTAACCGCCCACCGGATTCGCGCGGCGACCACCGCTTACGCTGTCTTAATCCCTTGGCCTTAGGGTGGAGCGGATTCGACTCGTGGCCCAACTGCTGGCGCCGCGCAGTCAAGCTGCCGTTATCGACCCTGCCGCCGGAGAGCCGACCATGCCAATCGAAATCCTTCCCAACGATCTCACGGATGCTGTTGGACCGCTCGATGACTCCGGCGCTGACATCGAACTCGACGAAGACGAGCTGAACGCGCTCGCCCCTCACGTCCTTCATTCTTCTGTCTTCCAAGAAGAGGACGAACCCGAGGAGGAGGAAGAAGAGGAGGAAGAAGAGGAGGAAGACGAGGACGAGGATGAAGACGAGGATGAAGACGAGGATGAAGACGACGACGACGACGACCTTTTCTCCATCGTTGACGGCCTGTTGGACAACCTTGAGCTCATCCGAGGCAGCGAAGATGATGACGTCATAGAACTGGACCCGGCCGACAACTACGCGGCAGGGGAAGGCGGTGACGACAGCATCACAGGCTCGGCAGCCAACGACATTCTGTTCGGCGACTACGGCACCGGGGAAGGGGTCGGAATAGGCCAGGACGCTGACCCGCTGGTTCTGAACATCGATAACCTGCACAGCCAGTCCTACTATGGAAGCGACGCCCGAGAGGGCGACTGGGCCATCTACAACAACGTGGCCCAACTGGACGACGGCCGCATGATCAGCGGTCGGCTGGTTCTGGTCGAAAAGTCAGACCCCTGGATGTCCGTCGATCTGGCCAGTGGCCGCGGCTATGAAATCCTGATGCAGGGCTGGGGAACAGGCGACACCGCCAAGTTCCGGCTGGAATTTTTCGATCCTGCCACCGGTGACCCCGTGGCGCTGAACTCGATGGCCACGTTCAACGACATCGACAGCAACGGCGGCCTGAACCACGAAGGCGTTCACCTGGACGCCGACAGTTTTACGGCGGTCGGAACAGCCGACAACACCAACCTGAATGTCTCGCAGAACGGTCAGACCGTTTCGGTCACCGGCACCACCTCCAACAGCCCTGATCAGGAAGAAGCCTGGTTCTCAGCCCGGTTCGAAGACCGCACCTTCATCGAATTCGACCTTGAGTCGCGCACGTCCCAATCCGGGTTCACCCTATCCGGGGCCGTCATTGCCGACGCGGTTTATACCGAGATCCAGGAGGGCAACGACACGCTCGAGGGCGGACTTGGCGATGACATCATCTTCGGCCAGAGCGGTGATGACGTTCTGGACGGTGGCGAAGGCAACGACAACCTGGTCGGCGGCAGCGGTGCGGACTTCCTTACCGGCGATGTCGGCGATGATACGTTGATCGGCGGCAGCGGCGGCGACACCCTGATGGGCGGGGACGGCAACGACTTCATCGACGGCGGCGAAGGCGACGACCTCTTGCGCACCGGCCTTGGCAACGACACCCTGCTTGGCGGCGAAGGCAACGACACGCTGATGAACTCGGCCGGGGACGACAGCCTGGTCGGGGGCACCGGCGATGACAGCATCGTCGCGACCGAGGGCAATGACACGCTCGAGGGCGGCGATGGCAATGACACGCTGATCGGTGGCCTGGACAACGACAGCCTCCTTGGCGGCGCGGGCCATGACTTGATGTACGGCGACGAGGGGCTGGACATCATGGCCGGCGGTCTCGGCAATGACACCATGTACGGCGGCATCAACACCGACACCATGGAGGGCGGCGACGGCGACGACCTGCTCTATGGCGAGGATGGTGATGACATCATGGCCGGCGGCGCCGGCAATGACCTGATGTATGGTGGTGCCGGCAACGACTACATGACCACCGGCACCGGTCACGACACGCTGTATGGCGGAGCCGGCAACGATACGCTGCGGAACTCCTCAGGCAACGACAGCCTGGACGGCGGCAGCGGCGACGACAGCATCCACGCGACGGATGGTGACGACACCCTCAAAGGTGGCACCGGCAACGACACCATGCACGGCGGCGCCGACAACGACGTGCTGTACGGCGGCGAAGGCAACGACAGCATGACCGGCGGTGACGATTCCGACACCTTCGTGATCGAGGACAACTTCGGGCTCGACACGATTGCCGGCGGCGAACGCGGGATCGACTACGACACGATCGACCTTTCGGCCGTATCCCATCCGGTGAACGTGACCTTCAAAGCCGACGAGGCCGGCAGTATCACCAGCGGCACCAACGGCATTCGCTTCACCGAGATCGAACACATCAAGGGGACCTCCAGCAACGACAGCTTCGATGGCTCCATAACCAAGAGCGGCTTCAGCGTCGACGCCGGTGGCGGGGCGGATACCATCACGACCGGCCTTGGCAACGACACGCTGACCGGTGGCGCTGGCGACGACACCTATATCCTGACCTCCGGCGGTGGAACGGATTACATCAGCGACTACGACATCCTGGACAGCGACGGGAATGGCCTGCGGAACGACCAGTTCGACGTCTCCAACCTGAAGGGCGGCACCGGCTATCTCGGCAAGGTCACCTGGCGCGACGTCCGGGTCTCCGATGACGGTCACGGCAATGCCAAGCTGATCTTCCCCGAGGGCGAAACCGTCGTGCTCCACGGCGTGGCCCCGAGCGACATGACCAGCGAAGCACAGCTGCGCGCCTCGGGCATCCCCTGTTTCACCAGCGGCACCATGATCCTGACGCCCCGCGGCGAAGTGCCGGTGGAATCCCTGCGCCCGGGCGATCTGGTGACCACCCGCGACAACGGCCCACAACCGGTGCTCTGGGTGGCCTCCCGGGCGCTTGACGCGGCCGAACTGCAGGCCGGACCTGACCAGCGCCCGATCCGGATCGAGGCCGGCGCCTTCGGCCAGGACGCGCCGCTGATCCTGTCGCCGCAACATGGGCTCTTGCTGACCGGCCCGGATGGCCGCGACCAGCTGGTCCGCGCCCGCCACCTTGCCCAGCTGCGCGGCGGCGCGGTGCGGGTCATGAACGGCTGTCGCGAGGTGCAGTACTTCCACCTGTTGTTCGAAACGCATCAGCTGGTCTGGGCCAACGGGCTTCCCGCCGAGAGCTTCTATCCCGGCCCTATGGCCCTCGGCGGCCTGACACCGCAGTCCCGGGCAGCCTTGTTCGTGGACTTCCCGGGCTTTGCCCGCATTGAAACCCTCTGCGACAGCCGCAGCCAGTACGGAGCCCCGGTGGCGGAATACTCCCGCACCCGGTCGCTGCCGTCGCATGTCAACGACTTCCGCGCCACGCTGCACACCAGGATCAGCGCGCCCTCGGCGTCCTCCAACTCCAGGAAAGTCGCCTGACAACCGCGCCCCACCTCTACGCAAGCCCGTCCTGCCCCGCCTTCTTTCCGGTGCCATCCGGGGGCTTCGACGTCGCCAGGCCTGCGCGACGTGCGGCCAGGACGGCTCCGCACGTGCCGGAGTCCTGCGTTTCGCCTTCCTCGGCACCCGCACACCGCCCGCCTTTCGCCAGCAGTGCGCATCAACTTTCAAGGCATTAACGGTGCTGTAACGATATGCCGCCAGAATTTATCCTTATCCGCTCCAGAAACTGGTCAGCGGCTGGTGCCAATCCTCCCGCAAGTGGACGACAGCACCGAACGGTTAACAGGTGATGGGAGCCCGACCCAAATGACCCGACCGAAGACCTCACGACGGCCGCTTGGCCGGTTCCTTGCCGCGCCTCAGGCGCAGCGGTCCCGGCTTTGTCGTCCCGAGACCTTTGCAGACACCTGTGACCCTGCTGCAAGCCATGATCGCATTGCGCACACTGCCGGGCCCAGAATGGTTGCTTTTTCATCGCGAAATACCGCTTTTGGTGAAAACGCACGCACAAGACTGCCAGCTCAGACGTTCTGGGCACCACCCGGAACGCGCGAAGGAAGCTAAATGGACGCACCCCGTACCCTGCCGAGCTGGCTTCTGGCCCTGAAAAACCGCGCCTACCTGCCAACCATTCTCGCCCTCGTGGTGGTCTGTGTCGCCGTCCTTTACGCCGAGCAGCAGAACCGCACCATTCATCAACAATCGATGCGCGCGCAGGTCCAGCAGGCCGCGGGCCTGATCAAGTCCCGCCTCGAAGCGCAGCTGAATGGCGACTACCAGCGGATGCGGGGGCTCGCGGCCATGCTGGCCACAGAGCCGAAAATGTCCCAGGAGCGGTTTGCCCAGATCGCCAGCCACGTGCTGGAGGGCAGGACCGCCATCCGCCACTTCGCGGCCGCCCCCGACCTCGTTGTGTCGCTGGTCCACCCGATGGAAGGCAACGCCCGCGCCATCGGGCTGGACTACAACAAGAACGACGAGCAGCGCGCCGCCGCCTATCGGGTGCGCGACAGCGGCGACATGGTGCTGGCGGGTCCGGTGAACCTGGTTCAGGGGGGCACCGGTTTCATCTACCGGTTGCCGATCTTCACCGATGCGCCGGAAGGCCGGGCGTTTTGGGGCATCCTGTCCGCGGTCACCGAAACAAACACGCTCTACACCGCCGCGGGACTGCTGGAAGACAACGACGGCATCGAATATGCGCTCAACGGGCAGGACGGCACCGGCACCGCCGGCGGCCAGTTCTTTGGCGACAGCGCGGTCTTCGCGGGCGACCCGGTCCTGTTGGACATCAACCTGCCGGTCGGCAGCTGGCAACTGGCTGCGCGACCGACGGACGGCTGGAAAACCCGCCCCGACAACCTGTGGCGGCTGAGGCTTGGCCTCCTGGCGGCCGGCATGCTGATTGTCTTTCCCACCTTCCTTGCCGGCAAGCTCTCCGCCGCCCGGCAAACTGTCATCGGCCAATTGCGCCGCCGCGAAAGCGAGCTGGCCTCGGTCTCGCGGCGACTGGAGATCGCGGTCAAGACGTCCCGGGTGGGGATCTGGGAATGCAGCGCCCAGGACGCGCATTACACCTGGGACGATCGCATGCACGAGCTCTATGGCGTTCAGCAGAAGATCGGCGCGATCACCGGGGACGACTGGCTACAGCGCCTTCACCCTCAGGACCGGGAGCGCGTGACCCAGTCCTGGCAGCGGGCGGAAACCGACAAGACCCAGTTTTCCGAAGAATTCCGCATCATCATGGATGACGGTTCCATCAAGCATATCCGCGCCCTCGCCAGCAGTTTCACCGATCCCGAGGGCAAGGACTGGATCATCGGCGTCAACTGGAATGTGTCCGAGGACGTGCGCCTGCGCGAACAGCTGATCCACGCCAACGAGGCGCTGTCCCAGCAGAACAAGGAGCTGAATGCCGGCAAGCAGGCCCTGGAAGCCGCCCATGCAGCACTCCAGAAACAGCAGGCCGAGCTGCACCGCCTGTCGCTGGTGGCCAAACACGCCTCGGACAGCATCATTCTGACCGACGCCGACAAACGCATTCTGTGGGTGAACGAGGCCTTCACGCGTGCCACCGGCTACTTCCCGGCCGAAGCCATCGGGCGCACCCCCTCGGAGCTGCTGGACGGCAAGAACACCGACCCCAATGTGATCCGCGAGCTGAACCGCCACAAGGCCATGGGCAAGCGCTACCACACCGAGGTGCTCAGCTATACCAAATCCGGTAATGAGATCTGGATGGACACCAACATCGTTCCGGTCACCGGGCCGGACGGCAAGGTCGACCTCATCATCGGCATCGAGCGCGACATCACCCGCAGCAAGCAACGTGAACGTGAACTGGCCGAAGCCAAGCTGGCCGCCGAGAAGGCCGACCGCGCCAAATCCGAGTTCCTCGCGAACATGAGCCACGAAATCCGCACCCCGATGAACGGCATCATCGGCATGGCCGAACTGCTGGCAGAGGCGGACCTGGCCGCGGATGACCACCAGAACGTGGAAGTGATCCGCAGCTCGGCACAGGCGCTGCTGAAGATCATCAACGACATTCTTGACCTGTCCCGGCTCGAGGCCGGGAAGTTCTCGATCGTGGAAGAAGATTTCGACCTGCACGACTGCCTGAGCAGCGTTGCGGGCCTGTTCCGCCCCAAGGCGATCGAAAAGGGGCTGGCGCTGGACATCACCTTTGCCGAGGGGCTGCCCGAACGCCTGCGCGGCGACGACGGCCGCCTGCGGCAGATTCTGGTGAACCTGATCGGCAATGCGGTGAAATTCACCCATCACGGCCGGATCGACGTGCGCGTGTCCCACGCCGCGACCGATCCCTGCCGCCTGGTGGTGGAGGTCGAAGACAGCGGAATCGGTGTCTCGCCGACCCAGGCCCAACACATCTTTGACCGGTTCACCCAGGCCGACGGCGCCACCACCAAGGCTTTTGGCGGCACCGGGCTGGGGCTGACGATCTCCAGCATGCTGGCGCGGCGCATGGGGGGCACGATCTCGGTGCAGTCAACCCCCGGCCAAGGTTCCTGCTTCCGTCTCGAGGTGCAGATGGCCCCCGCCGCCACGATGGACGGGCCGCAGACGCTGCACTTGCCCGACAACCGCACCAGCCTGCGGCCATGCCGCATCCTCTTGGCCGAAGACAACCAGACCAACCGGCTGCTGATCCGCAAGTTCCTGCGCGGCCAGCCGGTCGAGCTTGTGGAGGCCGAAAACGGTCGTGCGGCGGTGGAGATCTGCCGGGATCAGCCCCCCGACATCATCCTGATGGACATGTCGATGCCCGAACTCGACGGGCTTGCTGCGACACGGGAAATCCGCGACCTGCCGATCGTGCAACCGGTGATCATCGCGCTGACCGCCAATGCGTTTTCCAGCGACCGCGACGCCTGCCTCAAGGCCGGGATGGACCACTTCCTGACCAAGCCGGTGAAAAAGACGGTGCTGCTGCACACTTTGGCGACCGCGCAGAACGAGAACCCGGTCTGGCTCGATCCACCCCGCGCCAGCGCCTGACCCTCCCCCGCCGCAGCCCTGCGACCCGACCGTCCCGGTCAGACCGCCAGTCCGATCAGCGCCACGCCCAGCGCAACCAGCACCGCCGCGCCCAGCCGCCGCATCCAGTTGCCTTCCTTGAGGAAGACAAAGCCGATCAGCGCCGCGAAGATCACCGAGGTTTCCCGCAGCGCCGACACCGCACCCAGCGGCGCGAAATTCTTGGCAAACAGCACCAGCCCGTAGGCCGTCATCGACACCATTCCCCCGGCCAGCCCCAGCAACCAGACGCGCGCAGGCAGGCGGGTCAGCGTGTCCCGTTTGCGCCAGCCGACAAAGCCCGCGATGAACAGATGTAAAAACGCGCCCCAGGCCCAGTAGCTCAGCGTGTTGCCCGACAGGCGCACGCCGATCCCATCGACCACCGAATAGACGGAGATGCACAAGCCCGTGCCCGCGGCAAACCCCAGCGCCGCACGCCCCACCCCTGACCGCAGCGCCTTCCAGCTGCTCAGCTGGATCGCAACAGCAATGACCGCGATTCCACCCCAGGCCTGCAGTGGCAGCCACTCGCCCGCGAACAGCAACGCCCACAGCCCCACGAGTGCCGGCACGATCCCGCGGGCAATGGGATAGACGACGCTCAGATCGCCATGCCGGTAGGCCTGCCCAAGCATGAAGAAATAGCCGAAATGCACCACCGTCGACAGCAGGATGTAGACAAAGCTCTCGGCCGACGGCAGCGGCAGCAGCAGCACCATCACGGCGCCGGGAATGACATGTCCCAGCGCCACCAGGCCCAGGGTGGTCGTACGGTCAGCGGCCGTCTTGACGATGGCGTTCCAGACCGCATGCAGCAATGCCGCCGACAGGATAATGGCGATGACAAAGGGCGTCATTGTTTTGGGGGCCTTTCATGCCGACGCGGCAATACGAGGGGTCAATCCGCGTCTTCCGACTGCAGATCGTTGATCAGGCGGGTCTCCAGCAATTGCCCGTTCTGATACAGCAACGGATAGGCCACGGCGGCGATGTGACTGTTGAACTCCCGCAGGGCGCGCAGCGTCTCCAGATGAATGTCGGAGGTGTCGAAACTGTCGCGCGCGCCGTTCTGCAGCCGCCTCAGGTGGCGCTTGCGGCTGTCGCGTTCCATCCGCTTCACCTCGGTCTTCTCCAGGCTCAACAGCCGCGCGCTTTCCAGGTCGTCCGAAATCAGCACGTTCGAAGCCAGCTGCATGTTGGCCAGAATCGCCTCGTGCATGCGGGTGATTTCCAGCCAGCCCTCGCGCGAGAAGCGCAGGTTCTTGCGGTTCAGATCCCCCGCCAGCACCGCCAGCCGTCGCGCCACCACATCACCTGCGGTTTCCAGCCGGATGGCATATTCCATCAAGCTGCGCGCGGTCTTCAACTCCTCCCGGTCAAAGGCATCTTCAGGAATGGCGGCCACATAGCTGCGGATCCCCGAAAGGCAGGCGTTGACCTCCTCGTCCATCTTCTGCACCGCGCGGATCTGCTCCTTGGTCCCCTCCTCGTACAGGTCCAGCACCGGGCGGAACATCGCCCCCACCTGGTCCGACATGCGCAACAGCTCGCGCTTGAGGTTGGAGATCGCCAAGGCCGGTGAGCCGTAGTTGCCCGGCTCCAGAGCGCTGATCGGCCGCCCCGGCTGGATCACCGTGGACGGTGCCGGATCCGGAAACAGACGACAGAACAGATCACCCAGCGGGGTGCACACCGGCAGCGCCAGCACCAGGAGCGAGGCATTGAAGGCCAGGTGGGCGTTGACCAGCATCTGCCCGCCCTGCGGATCTCCCAGCCAGCCCTGCCGCAGCGCCAGGTTGGCGCCGAAGAGGCAGATCACCGCCCAGCTGCCCCGCAACGCCAGATTGGCATAGGGGATGCGGCGGGCCGGCAGGTTCAGCCCCCGGCTGAGCCAGACCGGAATGAAGGCCGATCCGAAATTGGCGCCAAGCACCAGTGACAACCCGGCGGCAAAGGGCAGCGCATCGATCTGCACCAGGGTCACGCACATCAGGATCGCCGCCACCGAGGAATGCATGACAAAGGCCAGCGCGCCCCCGACAAGAAAGGCGGTGATGTAGTCGCGCGCAAGGTAGCCCGCAACCGCGGGCAGGAAAGCACTGTCGCGGATCGGATCCATCGCCTCGCGTAGGAACCGGAGCGAAATCAGGATGAAGGCGATCCCCATCAGGATGCGCCCCAGCTGGCGCGCTTTCTTGGCCTCCGTCTTGACGAAAAGATAGCCACCAAGCGCCAGCAGCACCGGCACCAGCCAGTCCAGCTTGAACGACAGGATCTGAATGATCAGCGCCGATCCCAGGTCGCCCCCCAGCACGATCGCCAGCCCGGCCGGGAAGGTCAGGTAGCCACTCGCCGCAAACCCCGAGGTCAACAGCGCCACTGCCGCTGAGCTTTGCAGAACGATCGCCAGCAGCAGCCCCATGGCCCCGGCCTGCAGATGGCTCTGCTTGCCGGTCAGCAAGCGCTGGAACGAGGCGCCGTAGCTGCGCTCGATACCGGTGCGCACCATCCGCACCGCATAAAGCAGCAGCATCGTGGCACCGGCCAGGCTGATGAGAAACGTCAGAATTGCCATGTCAGGTCTCGCCTACCGAATTTCTACCGCCACCCTCAACGGCAGCGCGGTCCAGGGGTCTACTGGTCCCGTCTTGCATCAATCAGCCCTCCTGCTCATCCTCGGCCGCGACATGCAGGCGAATACCCCAGTCGGCCAGGGCCGCGCCGTGTTTCTTGCCCGGCGGGTGATCGGTGAACACATCGTCGATGCGCCGGGGATCGGGGCCGCAGTGCGGCGCACTTTCGTCGAACTTGGGATGCGTGACAGCCACCGCCACCTGGTCGGCGCATTCGGCGGCCAGACCCGCCAGCTGGGCCTCGGCGGCGCTGTGGTACAGGATCCCGCGCCGCGCCGAAAACCCGTCTGCCGACAGCACCGCGAGGTCCGGTGCGAACCGGCGCAGCTGCTGCTCGGTCACGAAGCCAAAGGTGCCGCGCTCGTTGCTCTCCAGCTCGCCGCCCAGCAGATGCACCCGGTTGCCGTTGTGCCCGGCCAGGGCCTGCGCCGCGCCCAATGCATTCGTCACCACCACCAACCCGGAGTACCGCCGCAGCGCTTCGGCGACAAAGGCCGTGGTGGAGCCCACGTCCAGAAACACTGCCATCCCGTCGCGCACCCGCCGCGCCAGCGCCGCGGCGATGCGGGTCTTCTCCTTTTGATGCTCGCCGATCCGGCGGGCAAAACCGCTGCCGCCCTGCGCCCCGGCCAGATAGGCACCGCCATGCACCCGTTGCACCGCCCCGGCCTTGTGCAGCGCCTTGATGGTGCGCCGCACGGTTTCCTCGGAAACATCCAGCATCTTGGTCAGCTCGGCACTGCGCGCGGACCCACCCAGGCGCCGCAGCGCCTCCAGCAATTCCACCTCGCGACGCGAATGAGAAAAACGATCCGTCAAATTCCAACCCGCTTCTGGCCTTCCCTATCAGGTAGATAACAAATCTACGCTCACAGCAAGGCAAAACCCACAAAACCCCACAAATATACCGCAAACACCCACAAATACGCCACTCAGCCCGCGATTGACGACACAGCCCCCTGTCGGGCACAAGTTAGCGCAAGCATTTGGGGCCATAACAACAGACGACGGACAGCCGGACAGCCCCGCCACGGCCCCCACTTGGCCGCGGCCCCATCACGGCACCGCCGACACGGAGACAGAGATGACCGAATTGCAGCACGCAGCCCAAAGCCTGTTCCAGGCCGCAGTCGACCGCGCCGACCCCGCTCGCGCCCTGCGGGCAGAGCTTTCGCAGAACCCGCTGCCCGAGGTTGCCTCCGGGGGACGGGACGTGCTGCTGGCGGTTGGCAAGGCGGCGGTGCCGCTGATGCGGGAGGCCCTGGCACAATTCCCGCACGCCAGCCAGGCACTGGTGGTGACCAATCCGGAAAACCGCGTCACGCTGGAGGGCGCCACAGTCATCTGCGGTGCCCATCCGGTGCCGGATGACAGCAGCGCCGCGGCGGGCCGGGCAGTGATGGAACTGGTCGGCTCCCTAGGCGCACAGGATCGGTTGATCGCGCTGATTTCGGGTGGCGGCTCGGCACTGATGGTGGCCCCGGCACCGGGCCTGACCCTGGCGGACAAGGCGGCGGTCAATGATCTGCTGCTCGCCTCGGGTCTGGAAATCAACCAGATGAACCTGATCCGGCAACAGCTCTCGGACCTGAAGGGCGGCGGCCTGCTGCGCCATGCCGCCCCGGCAGAGGTCCGTGCCTATATCCTGTCCGACGTCATCGGCGACGATCTGCGCGCCATTGCTTCCGGCCCCACCGCGTCACCGATCGGAACACGCGCTCAGGCGCGCGAGCTGTTGCAGGAAACCGGCCTTTGGGCACGCCTGCCGGATGCCGTCCGGCACCATCTGGGCAGTACCGAAGAGGCGCAGACCGCACCCGCCGAGGTCACCAACACGCTGATCGGTTCCAACCGGCACAGCCTGCAAGCGGTGCTCGAGGCCGCGAGCTCCGACTGGCAGGCACAGTTGGTCAGCGACCAGCTGGTGGGGGATGTGGCGGAGGCGGCGGAAACCGTGGTTGCCGCCGCCCGGCAAGCGCCTGCGGACCGACCCGTGGCGCTGATCTTCGGTGGTGAGACGACCGTGCAGCTGCGCGGCAGCGGACTGGGCGGGCGCAACCAGGAACTGGCCCTGCGCGTCGCCAGACTGGGCGCGCAGCAGCTGGAGGGCAACTGGCTCTTCCTGTCAGGCGGCACCGACGGCCGGGACGGCCCGACAGAGGCTGCAGGCGGGATTGTCACCGGCTCCACCTGGCAGGCCATCGCCGATGCGGGACAGGACCCGCAAGCCCTGCTGGACAACAACGATAGCCACGCCGCGCTGGCCGCTGCCAATGCGCTGCTGCACACCGGCGGGACCGGGACCAACGTGGCGGACGTGCAGATCTTTCTGCGCCGCCCCTAGGGCAGCGCGGGGCAACAAGACCTACTCGGTTTCCGAAAGATCGATCTTGTCCAGTTCGTTCAGCAGGTCCAGCAGCGCTTCGTAACGCTCCGCACCCATGCGCTGCCGGGTGCGGTCGATCAACTCGAGGCTGGCGTCGATGTTGTCGGCAATGACCTGCGCCCCCGCCTCGGTGATCTCGACCACCTGGCGGCGGCGGTCCTCCTGATCGCGGGTGCGGCTGATCAGCTGCTTTTCCTCCAGCTTCTGCAGGATCCGCGTCAGGCTGGGCAGCAGCAAACAGGCCTTTTCGGCGATCTGGGTCGGATCGATCGGGCCGCTTTCCTCGACCACCCGCAACACGCGCCATTGCTGTTCAGTCATGTCCGCGCCGCTCAAAAGCGCGCGGATCGGCCCCATCACCCGCTCGCGTGCGCGCAACAGGGCAATAGGCAGGGAGCGGTCGGTGGACGGCATCATCTTGGTCATACCCGATTATCGCCCCGCTTGGGGATAAACGCAATTGCTGCCTCGCTTTCTGCGGGTTGACGTCCCGCAAAATAGCAATTGCCGCCAACGGTCGGCAGGTCGCGAACAGCACCCCCCGGCGCTGCAACAGCCGTTGCGGCACTGCCGGAACGCCAACCGGGGCAAGACCATGACGCAGCAGAGCAGCCCAGAACTCTCCCGCACGCCCAGCCCTCGCGGAAGAAACAGGCTCTAAATCAGGGCAAACATCTCATTGCGCAGCCTCTTGGCCTCGCGAAGCTGCCGCTGATCCCCACGCCTACCCAAGGAATTCACAACCGCTCATTGCACCCAGCGGCAACACAGGACAGTCTCTGGCCCTGGAGCGGCGTGAAAGGCCCTCCCGGGGGTTTGCCTTGCGCTGACCACACCCCCGGCACCGACCTGAGGAACACACGATGAAATGGAATGAATTCTCCGAATGGGGGCGCCGGGTCGCCGACTGGGCACAGGACTACCACTTGACCGTGGGCGACCGCCCGGTGCGCGCCCGGACCCGCCCCGGCGAGGTGCTGAACGCCCTGCCCCAGACCCCGCCCGAACAGGGCGAGGAGATGGAAACGATCTTTGCCGATTTTGAAACCACCGTGCTGCCGGGCATCACCCATTGGCAGCACCCGCGGTTCTTTGCGTATTTCAACTCCAACGCCGCCGCGCCCTCGGTACTGGCCGAGTTCCTCGCCTCCGCCATCGCGCCGCAATGCATGCTGTGGCAGACCTCGCCCGCCGCGACCGAGATGGAAACCCGGATGATGGACTGGCTGCGCCAGGCCCTCGACCTGCCGCAGGCATTCCAGGGCGTGATCCAGGACAGCGCCTCCTCCGCCACCCTCGCAGCGGTGCTGACCATGCGGGAGAAGGCGCTGAACTGGCAGGGCAACAATCAGGGTCTATTTGGGCAAAAGCAGCTGCGAATCTACTGCTCGTCCGAGGTTCACACCTCCATTGACCGCGCCATCTGGGTTGCGGGCATCGGCCAGCAGAACCTCGTCCGCGTGCCGATCAAGGGCGACTGGCGCGGCATGGACCCGGCCGCGCTGGAGACCGCCATCAAACAAGACATCGCCGCAGGCCACCAGCCCGCCGGCGTGATCCTCTGCGTCGGCGGCACCGGCACCGGTGCCACCGACCCGGTGGACCAGGTGCTGGACGTGGCCGAGACATACGGTCTTTACACCCATGTCGATGCCGCCTGGGCCGGCTCGGCCATGATCTGCCCGGAATACCGCCACTACTGGCCCGGCGTGGAGCGCGCCGACAGCATCGTCTTCAACCCGCACAAGTGGCTCGGCGTGCAGTTCGACTGTTCGGCCCATTTCCTGAAGAACCCGGATGATCTGGTGCAGACCCTCGCCATCAGCCCGGAGTACCTCAAGACCCACGGCCACGACGGCATCATCAACTATTCCGAATGGTCGGTGCCGCTGGGCCGCCGTTTCCGCGCGCTGAAGATCTGGTTCCTGATCCGCACCTACGGGCTCGAAGGGCTGCGCCAGCGGCTGCGCAACCACGTGAACTGGTCCAGCCAATTACACGAAAAACTTAAGTTAGAGCCTGATTTCCAGATCGTGACCCCGCCGATGTGGTCGCTCTGGACCTTCCGCTACACCCCTGAGGGCGCGACCGACCTCGATGCGCTGAACCTGCGGCTGGTCAATGCGATCAACGACGATGGCCGCATCTATCTGACCCAGACGCGCGTCGACGGCCAGTTGGTGATCCGCTTTCAGGCTGGCCAGTTCGAGACCACCGAAGCCGACGTGATGATGGCCTTCGAGGTCATCACCGACATTGCGAGAAACCTGGCATAAACCGGCTTTCCTGTGCCGTGAGCTGCGGCTGACGGGATGGCGCTGCGGCGCCGTCCCGAGGAAGCGCCAGGAAAGGTCGAATATGGACAAAGGAACACGGCGGCGGATACCGTGACCCCAAGCGTCTTCACCCGTCCGATCACACGCCTGCCGGGCGCGAAAATCGCCGCTTTAGGCTCTGTTGCCATTCCCTTCGCCTGATACAGGAGGCCCCAAATGTCCGCGCCCAAGAACACCTTCAAACAGGCCCTCGCCGAGGGGAAGCGCCAGATCGGCTGCTGGCTCTGCTTCGCCGAGGCGTCGACAGCCGAGATCATGGGCACCTGCGGGTTTGACTGGCTGGTGATCGACGGCGAACATGCCCCCAACGACATTCGCTCCATCCGGGATCAGCTGATGGCGCTGGCCAACTCGACCAGCCACCCGGTCGTGCGGCTGCCGGTCGGGGAAACCTGGATGATCAAACAGGCGCTGGATGCGGGCGCACAGACGATTCTGGTGCCAATCGTGGAAAGCGCCGCACAGGCCCGCGAGCTGGTGCGCGCCTGCCATTACCCGCCGAAGGGCGTGCGCGGCGTCGGGGCCACGGCGGCGCGGGCGACAGGCTTTGGCACTGTCAGCGACTACATTCAGACGGCTGATCAGGAAATCTGCCTGCTGGTGCAGGTGGAAAACCGCGCCGGGATCGCGGCGCTGGACGAGATCTTGGAGGTTGAGGGCATCGATGGTGTCTTCATTGGCCCTGCGGACCTTTCGACCGACTTGGGGTTCCAGGGCAATTCCGCCCATCCCGAGGTACGCGCGGTGATCGCCGATGCCCTGCATCGCATCAAGGCTGCCGGAAAGGCGCCCGGCATCCTCGGGACCACGGAGGAAGCGACGCAAAGCTACGCCGACATGGGCGCGCAATTCCTGGCGGTGGGACTGGACGTCATGATCCTTGCCCGCAACGCCCGGGAGCTGGCAGCGCATTGGAAGGCGAAGTGACGCAAACGCTCAGGCCGCCTGGCGCTGTGGCTGCAGCGGACCAAAGCGCAGCTCCAGATCGTCCCGGTCAAATCCCAGTCCGGCGCTGGAAATCAGCGGCCTGCCGCTGAGCGCATCGCAAACCCACAGCACGCCCTGATGAAGCTTCAGGCAGGCGCCGATGCAGCGCAGCCCGTGACACAGGGAGAACCAGTCGTTCGCAGCTCTGAACCGGCCTGCCAGCTGCGTGCGCCGCGTCGTGGTCTTGGCGGCCTTGGCAGCTTGTGCCCGAGGTGCCGCCTGCCGCGTGATTCCCGCGGACCAGACGGCCTGCGGCGTGCGCGGTGCGGCGGTGGCGGTCGTGGCGAAATCCTCAAGTGCGATCATGGCGGCGGTCCTTTGTCTTGACTGTGCAACCAAGGTACCCGGGACGACGCAGCCGAGACAGCCGGGCAAAAGAAAAGGGGGCCGCCTCTTTCGAAGCGCCCCCCTGTCCAAAAGGATATAAGCCTCAGCCTTTTTTGAGCACTTCACGGCCCAGCAGCTCGGCGATCTGCACCGCGTTCAGCGCCGCGCCCTTGCGCAGGTTGTCGCTGACGCACCACAGGTTCAGGCCGTTGTCGATGGTCGAATCCTGGCGGATACGGCTGATGAAGGTGGCGAAATCGCCGACGCATTCCACCGGCGTCACGTAGCCGCCGTCCTCGCGCTTGTCGATCACCATGATGCCCGGTGCCTCGCGCAGGATGTCGCGGGCCTCGTCCTCGTCCAGGAAGTCCTCGAACTCGATGTTGATCGATTCCGAGTGGCCGACGAACACCGGCACCCGCACGCAGGTCGCGGTGACCTTGATCGACGGATCGACGATCTTCTTGGTCTCGGCGACCATTTTCCACTCTTCCTTGGTGGAGCCGTCGTCCAGGAAGACATCGATGTGCGGAATGACGTTGAAGGCGATCTGCTTGGGGTAGACCTTCGGCGGCACGTCCTGCGTCGGGTTGTAGACTGCCTTGGTCTGGTCCCACAGCTCGTCGATCGCTTCCTTGCCCGAGCCGGACACCGACTGGTAGGTCGACACGACGACGCGCTTGATCTTGGCGCGGTCATGCAGCGGCTTCAGCGCCACCACCATCTGCGCGGTCGAGCAGTTGGGGTTGGCGATGATGTTCTTCTTGGAATAGCCATGCACCGCTTCCGGGTTCACCTCGGGCACGATCAGCGGGATGTCCGGGTCGTAGCGGTACAGCGACGAGTTGTCGATCACCACGCAGCCCGCTGCAGCGGCCTTGGGCGCGTAATCCTTGGTCGCGGCGGAGCCCACGGCGAACAGCGCCATGTCCCAGCCGGTGAAATCGAATGTGTCCAGATCCTGGGTAGTGAGTGTCTTATCGCCAAAGCTGACTTCAGTGCCGAGAGACCGGCGGCTGGCCAGCACAGCGATCTCATCCACAGGAAACTGGCGCTCGGCCAGGATGTTCAGCATTTCGCGGCCCACGTTGCCAGTGGCGCCAACGACGACGATGCGGTAACCCATTTATCTGTTTCTCCAGTTTTGCCCGGCCTCATGGCCGGCGCCGGTGTGATAAAGCTTCTGGAGCCAAGTTTAAAGGGGCGGATCAGTCCATGCTGTCGCGGCTGAGCAGATAAATCGCGCAACCAGCCCCCAAAAACACCAAAAAGAAGGCGAAAATGCCCGTATAGGGCAAGGATGGCTCCGCTCCGGCCAGGGTTTCATGGATGCGGCCGGTGGCGAACTGCATGATTCCCACTCCGCCGATGCCAAAGAGATTGAGCAGCGTAACCCCGCGCCCGGCCAGATGCGGCGGCACGAAGGCCCGCCCATGCGCCATGATCACCGGGAAGGTCGCGCCGAAGAATCCCACCGCCGCCATCATCGCCACCGGCATCCAGACCGGGCCACCGGTCACCAGGATCAACCCGCCGAGGCTGGCGCAGCCCAGCAGGTTGCCGATCAGGATCACCCATTTGCGGGTGCCCAGAACCCGGTCCAGCGGCCCATAGGCAAAGGTGCCCGCGATCATCGCCGCCCCCATCGCCAGCGTTGCCAGCCCCACCTGCTGCGTGCTGAGCCCGTAGACATCCGTCAGATACGGCCCGCTCCACAGCCCCCGCAACGCGCCCGATGGCGCATAGGCCACCAGCATCAGCGGGAAGATCGCCCACATCACCGGCATTTTCAGCAGATCCAGGACCGACCCTTTCTGCGGATCCTCCGGCGGCTCCGGATCGCTGACCGTGAGGAAGATCCCGACCGCCACCGCGGTGGAGATTGCGGCAAGTCCCGCCAGGGTGCCGCGCCAGCCGAAGAGGTCGACCGCCAACGCCGTCGGATAGGAGGCCACCAGGTTGCCGACCGATCCCACGCCCAGCATCAACGCGGCCAGGGTGGCAAACCGCCGCGGCGGATACTGGCGGGCAAAGATGTAGTAGGACGCCATCAGCACCGGCGAGCAGCCAATGCCAATCAGGAACATCGCAAGGCTTACATGCAGCGGAGAGGTGGCCAGCGCGAACAGCGCCGCCCCACCGCCGCCGCCCAGCAACAACAGCACCGAGGCGCTCCGCCGGGGGCCGAGGTGGTCCAGCGCCCAGCCCACCGGCAACTGCATCACCGCGAAAGACAGGAACCACATGCCCGACGCAAAGGCCAGGTCATCGGGCGCGGCACCGATCTCCTGCTCCAGCACCCCGGACAGCACCGCCAGGAACGCGCGGAAGAACTGGCTCAGCACGTAAGCCAGGCACAACACAATCAATCCAGCCTGCATTCCCCGCCTCCCCTCGGATCACATCCTGCGGCGCACAGCTTGCATGTTTGGCGCTGCGGTACAAATTGTTTAGGCATATCCGACAGATCGTAGCGGGACGCGAAGGGGCGCGCACAATATGACCAGCAGCAGTTTCTACGCCAGCCTGCCCCCGGTTCGAGAATTCTCCCGGCTGACCGAGCCAGATGCCTTCACGCCGCTGCCCCCCGACTGGCACCTGTGTTGCACTGATATCGTTGATTCCACCGGTCTCGTGGCCGCCGGTCGCTACAAGACCGTGAACATGATCGGTGCGGCGGTGATCGCGGCCATGCGCAACGCCCTGTCGGGCGAGGCCTTTCCCTATATCTTCGGCGGAGACGGTGCCGCCTTTGCCGTGCCGGACCGCCACCGGGCGCTTGCCGCCCGGGTGCTCGCCGGTCTGCGCCGCTGGGCGGCGGAGGAGTTCGACGTCGGCCTCCGCGCCGCGATCCTGTCGGTGCCGCAGATACGCAACGCCGGACCGGATGTGCGCGTCGCCCGCTATGCGGTCTCCGAACACGCAGATTTCGCCATGTTCAGCGGCGGCGGCCTGGCCTGGGCCGAGGCGCAGATGAAAGCCGGGCATTTTGCCATCTCTCCGGATCCGCAGGCGCCGGAGCCGGACCTCACCGGCCTCTCCTGTCGCTGGAGCAACACCCCAGCCCGCAATGGCATCATCCTGTCGCTGGTGGCCGAACCCGCCTCAAGCGCCGAGGCCCCCCGTTTTGCCCAGCTCGCATCGGAACTGCTGACGCTGGCCGCAGAACTGGGAGGCAACGGCCATCCGATTCCCGAATCCGGGCCGCGGCTGCGCTTTCCGCCCGCGGGGCTCGCGCTCGAGGCCCGCAACATGCCGCGGCACATCCCCCTGATTTTCAGGAAAGTTTACCTTTTCGGCCTGTCGGCTCTGGCGGCGATTCTGCTGCGGCAACGTCGGCCGGTGGGCGGTTTCGACCCGGTCCATTACCTGTCGATGCTGCGCAACAACTCGGATTTCCGCAAGTTCGACGACGGTCTGAAGCTGACGCTCGACTGTTCACCCGACGTGCGCGACCGCATCCGGGCCCGGCTGCAACGGGCGGCAGAGGACGGGGTGGTGCGTTTTGGCCTGCACGAACAGGACGCCGTCATGGTCACCTGCATCGTGCCCTCGGTGGTGCGCGATGACCACGTGCATTTCGTCGATGGGGCGGCGGGGGGCTATACGCAAGCAGCCGCCAACATGGCGGCTGCGTTTGATTCCCGGCAGACCGGGCCGGGCCATCCCCGGGGGGCGCCCGGCTGACGTCAGACCGACATCAGACTTCGGCAAAAGTACCGGTCTTCGGGTCGTAGCATTCCAGACCGCCTTCACCGATATCGGTCCACAGACCGTGCAGGCTCAGCTGGCCGGCCTTCACCGCGCTTTCGATGAACGGGAAGGTCATCAGATTTTCCAGTGACGCCACAACGGCTTGGCGCTCGAACTGGCGGGCCTGCTCGACCGGATCCTCGATCGCGGCGACGCCCTCGAACTTCGGCTTCAGGATTTCCATCCAGCGGCCGACAAAGCTGGTTTTCTCTTCCAGCTGCGGCGCGTGGCCCTTGCACATGTCGATGCAGCCCTGCACGCCGCCGCACTGGGAATGGCCCAGCACGATCAGGTGCGACACCTTCAGCGCGGTCACCGCATATTCCACCGCGGCCGAGGTGCCGTGGTGATCGCCGTCCGGCGCATAGGGCGGCACCAGGTTGGCGATGTTGCGGTGGATGAAGAACTCGCCCTGGTCGGCCCCGAAGATCGAGGTCACATGCACCCGGCTGTCGCAGCAGGAAATCACCATCGCTCGCGGGCGCTGCCCTTCGGTGGCGAGGCGGCGGTACCAGCCCTGGTTTTCCTCATAGGATGTGGCCTTCCAGCCGTGATAGCGGGTCACCAGATAACTGGGGAGAGGTTTGGCAAATTCCATTGTCGAATCCTCCGATCGTTTGCGCGTTGACGGATGTGTTACCCTGCATTGTCCGTAAATTCGAGTGATTTGCGCCAAGTTTGGAAACCTTTTGAAAACCTGTACGTCGCAAATTGGCTGCTGTGCCGTGGGGGCATGATTACATTGGGTGATAGTGGTGGCTAATATTCTAACAGTGATGCACTCTGAGACAGTGCGCCTTGATCCGGACAAACTGACAGCGCTTTACGATCAGCTGGGGGAGGCCGGAGCCGAAGATGTCGTATGTCGCGCGGTCGAAGAAATGGCCGTTCGCCTGACGCATTGTGAGCGTCTGTGGCGACAGGACGACATGGAAAGCCTGCGCAAGAGCGCGCGTTCCCTGATCGCGATTGCAGACCAGATCGGAATGACCGCGCTGGCCTCGATCGCCGGTGACGTGACGCGCGCGATCGACGCCAAGGACCATCCGGCCATTGCCGCGATTCTGTTCCGGCTGATGCGGGTTGGCGAACGGTCTCTGACCGCGGTCTGGGATCAGCAGGACGTGACCATCTAGGCGATTCGGCAGGGCAATCCCCGGTCTGACGAGCTTCAGGGCTTGCAGGTGGTGCCGCGGCCGCTACTCTGGCGTTTCAATTACGATCCGCAACCGGAGTATTCTGCCGATGCCGCCTGTCTTTTCCGCCCCTGAAACAGACGCTTGCCCGTTGCATGTGATCGCAAGCGACGATGTCGACAGCTGGCTTTCGGGCCAGCCGCAGCGCGTTCAGGCCTGGGCCGCCGCCCAGCGCTTCACCGGTGCCTGCGGCCAGGCCATCGCGCTGCCCGGTGCCGACGGAACGCCGGAACTGGCGCTGGCCGGTTACGGCAACGCCAGCCAGCGTGCCCGGCGCCGGTTCATCCTGGCCGAAGCCGCCGCAAAGCTGCCCGCGGGCAGCTATCGCATCATGTCCGGCCTGCCGGCCGAAGACGCGGCCACCGAATGCCTGGGCTGGTTGCTGACCGGCTACAGCTTTGACCGCTACAAGGCCGCTTCGCCCAGCGCCGCGCAGTTGATCGCCCCCGAGGGCGTGGATGCCGCGGCGATCGAATCGCTCGCGGCGGCCGAATGCCTGACCCGAGATCTCATCAACACCCCGGCCAGCGACATGGGACCGGCCGAGTTGCAGGCCGCCGCCGAAGCCCTCGCCGCGACCTACTCCGCCGATGTCACGACCATCGAGGGCGCGGATCTGCTGGCACAGAACCTGCCGCTGATCCACACCGTCGGCCGGGCCTCGGATCGTGCGCCGCGTCTCATTGACCTGCGTTGGGGCGACACCGGCCCCAGGCTGACGCTGGTGGGCAAGGGGGTCTGTTTCGACACCGGCGGGCTGAACCTCAAGCCGGGCAACAGCATGGCGCTGATGAAAAAGGACATGGGCGGCGCGGCCAATGTGCTGGGGCTGGCGCAGATGATCATGGCGGCCGGGCTGAACCTGCGGCTGCGCGTGCTGATCCCGGCGGTGGAAAACGCCGTCTCCGGTCCGGCCTTCCACCCCGGCGACATCCTGACTTCGCGCAAGGGGCTGACGGTCGAGATCAACAACACCGACGCCGAGGGTCGGCTGGTGCTGGCCGACGCCCTCGCGCTCGCCTGCGAGGAGGCGCCGGACCTGCTGGTCTCCATGGCCACGCTCACCGGCGCGGCGCGGGTGGCGGTCGGCCCGGACCTGTCGCCGTTCTACACGGATCACGACAGCGATGCCGCGGCCCTGGCCGCCAGCGCCGCGCGCCAGGCGGACCCGGTCTGGCGGATGCCCTTCCACGCCCCCTACGAGCCGATGATCGAACCCGGCATCGCCGACCTCGACAACGCGCCTGCGGGCGGCTTTGCCGGCTCGATCACCGCGGCGCTGTTTCTGCGCCGTTTCGTCGATGAAACCCGCTACATGCATTTCGACATCTACGGCTGGACCCCCAGCGCCGCCCCCGGCCGCCCCAAGGGCGGCGCCCTGCAAGGCGCCCGCGCACTATTTGCCGCGCTGCCTGAGCTGCTGGAGGTGTAAATCCCATGCCGGACCGCCGCCGCACCCCCGTCAACGGCCGTGTTGCCGCCGCCAGTCTCGCCGAGGTGCCCGCCGGGCTGACCCGCGTCGAGGGCAGCCCCGCCCGTGTCAGCCAGCCGGTGGTCGACCTGCTGCGGGCGCCGGAGGGGCCTCGCGACCGGCAGCTCATCTACGGTGAACCGGTGACGGTTTTTGAAACCCGGGACGGCTGGGCCTTCGTTCAGGCGGCAAAGGACGGCTACGTGGGCTACCTGCCCCAATCGGCCCTGGGTGCCGCCTTCGAGGCCAGCCATTGGGTCAGCGCCGCCGCCACCCATGTCTATACGGCGGATGACTTCAAATCCCCCGAGACCTGCGCCCTCAGCCATGGCAGCCGGGTGCAGGTGCTGGGCGGCAGCGGACGGTTCGTGGAGACCAACCTCGGCTTCCTGCCCGCCCGCCACCTGTCACCGCTTGGCGCGCACATGACCGATCCGGTGGCGGTGGCCGAGCTGTTTCTCGGCACGCCCTACCTCTGGGGCGGCAACAGCCGCTTTGGTATCGATTGTTCGGGCCTGGTGCAGGCCGCCCTCTTGGCCTGTGGCATCCCCTGCCCCGGCGACAGCGACATGCAGGAGGCCGAGTTGGGCACCTCCATCCCCGGCGGGGACCACCAGCGCGGCGACCTGCTGTTCTGGAAGGGGCATGTGGCCATGGTGCGGGACGCACAGACACTGATCCACGCCAACGCGCATGACATGGCCGTGGCGGTTGAGCCCATTGCCGCCGCAATCACCCGGATCGAAGAACAGGGCGACGGCCCGGTCACCGCGCACAAACGGCTGGGCTGACACCTCGGGCGGTCCCATCCGCCTTTTCCCAACGATGTTCGGAAAGGTCACAGGCGTCTGAGTGGCATCGACTGCAGGAGAGCCTTGCCCCTCCGCAGCGGCGCGGCGGCGTGGCTAGTCGATGGGGCGGATCAGCTTGCGCTCCAGCACCCGCAGCACGGTTTTCAGGTCGGCACCGCGTTTCAGGATGTGGCCGTCCATGCCGACCACCGCATATTGCCCCTGCCGGTTGCGCAGCTTGGGACGTTTCTCGATGCGGTACAGAGGGTGCTCCGCCGTGCGCCGGAACACCGAGAACACCGCCAGGTCCCGCAGCGAGGAAATCCCGTAGTCCCGCCATTCCCCCGCAGCCACCATGCGCCCGTACAACGACAGGATCACCGACAGTTCGCGCCGGTCAAAGGAAACTTGCTGCGGGACGGGAGATCCGGGGAAAGGCTGCACCTGATCAAAGCTCATCCTTAAAAGGTTGCGCCGATTGGGCGGCAAATCAAGCCCCGTCACGGCGGATTTATCGGTTTCCCTTGCCGACCCGTCGCCATCGGGCAGGCCGCGCGCCGCCCTCAGCCCGCTGCGACCCCGGCCAGCAGGTCGTCACAGCGCAACCCCAGAATCTGCTCCAGTGCCCGCCGCCCCGGCGCCGTCAGCTGCAATCCGCGCCTTTGTGCCTGTCGTTTCAACCAACCGGCTGCGAGCGCATGATCCAGCATCTGCCGCCCCATCGGCCCGGCGATATGCAGCCGTCGTTCGGTCCAGTCCAGGCAGGGCCGGGCAAACGGCTGGCGGCCCGAGCCGGTCGGCAGCACCACCCCCAGTTTTGACCAGTCGCCCGCCGGAACGGCGCGAAAGGCGCCTTGGTCCTCGACCAGCAGGCCGCGCGCCAGCAAGGCGTCGGTCATCGCCACCGCCAGCGGACCGGCCAGGTGATCGTAACAGCTGCGTACCTCGGCCAGCCCACCCGCCTTGCGCCGCTGGGCGCGGTGCAGGCTCTCGGTCGGTGCAATCGCCGCCAGCTGTTCCAGCGCCTGCGCCACCTCCGGCCCCGCCAGCCGGTGATAGACGCAGCGACCGCGCTTTTCCGCCAGCACCAGCCCGGCGTTCTGCAGCAGCCGCAGATGCGCGCTGGCAGTCTGCGGCGTCACCCCGGCAGCCGCAGCCAGCTCCTTGTTGGTATAGGCACGCCCCTCCATCAGCTCGCACAGCATGCGGGTGCGGCTGGCGTCGGCGAGGGCCTGGCCCAGAATGTCGAAACGAGGTGTGGTCATTCCCCTACCCTAGGCGAGCTGCGTGGCGGCGCCCAACAAAAACGCTTCGCTGCGGAACGAAGCGTGCCGCCTCAGGCAAAGCTGCCCTGGCAGAACCAGCCGGGTGACAGCGCCGCGCCATGGGCAAAGAACAGCCACAGCTTGGCCCCGCAGCAGCTCACCACCACCCAGTAATCGCGCACGCCGTTGCGCCAGTTCGGATCTTCCAGCCACCACTCCGGCGCGATCCGCTCCGGACCTTCTGCCGCTGCCACCTGCCAGTTGCGACCGCGCCAGCGGAACTCCGACGGCAATTCGGGGCGCGGAGCTGCGCTGACCAGCTCGGGGGGCCACAGCAGCAGCGGTCGCGGTCGCAGCGGCCGCGGCCACGGCTCCGCCGCCGGTTCGCTCCACGCCGCCGCCTGCACGCTAAAGCGCTTTTCGGGGATGTGGCTGTCTGCCGGATGCAGGCGGGTGATCGCCTCCAACCCCAGTCGCGCGCCCAGGCGGCCAACCAGGTCCTCCAGCGCGACGCCGTCCGGTTGCCCCTGCTGGCGCGCCCGGGCCGCCGCCCCCGCCTGAAGATGGCCAACAGGCGCGCGGGTGTGGATGGCCTCGGCCCGGGTCACCTCCAGCCGCAGCATGTCGATGCCGAAACCGGCGTCGATCTGCTCCAGCTTCATCGCCAGCAGCGGGCGGATCCGGTCCGGTTCCCGGCTGGCCCGCGCCAGGCCGGTGCTGACCGCCTCCATCGCCTGATCGCAGCGATGCGCTTCCAGCCGCAGCACCCGCGCGCCCTTGCCGCGCGCCGCAAGCCGGGCGCAGAGCCGCGGCAGCATCCGGTCCAGCGCCGCCAGCAGGTCCTCCATCAGGCCGATCGGCTCCGGCAGGGTCAGCCGCACCGCAAAATGGTCGGGCTCCCGCGCGGGCGAGACCGGCTCCGGCGCACTGCCCATCGCCTGGTCCAGCCGCGCCACCAGCCCGCGGCCAAAGCGCCGCGCCAGGCTGGACCGCGGCTGCGCCAGAAGATCGCCGATCCGCCGCAGCCCCAACCGGTTCAGCTGCGCCACCGTGGCCGCCTCCAGCCGCAGCGCCGCCACCGGCAGGGGGGCCAGCGCCGCACGGGTCTGGCCCTGCGCGGCAATCCGCGCCTGCGGTCCTTTTGCGGTTTCGCCTGTGACCTGCACGTGCACCTGCGGCGCACGGCCGCCCCGGCTCCAGTGTCGCCGCTTCTGCGCCCGGGCGCGGGTGGCGCGCGCCTCCTGCTCGATGGCGTCACCGCTGCGCCCGCCGCCGGTTGCCGCCAGCGGCTCAGCGCCGCCGTAACGGGCCAGGGCCCAGGCTGCCCCCACCGTATCGGCAAGCCCCATTTGCAGGCTCAGCCCGATATCGGCGCAATCCTGCGCCACCGCCTGCGTCAGCGCCGTCTCGCCCCCGAACAGATGCGCGCAGCCGCTGATGTCCAGGGTCAACCCGTCCTCCCCCGCCTCTGCCACCCAGGGGGTAAACCGCCCGGCCCAGCGCCGGAGCGCCGCCAGGAAGGCCGCCTCCGCCGCCGGGTTGCGAGACCGCACCCGCAGCGTCGCGCACATCGCATGCGCGTCGCGCAACGACTGCCCCGGATGCAGCCCCGCGGCCTCCGCCGCCGCATTTAACGCGGTGATAACCTGACTGTTGGACACTTCTGCGGCCACGACCAGCGGCCCGGCAATATCGCCGCGCTCCGCCCGCAGGATGCGCTCCGCCCCAAGACGCGGAAACCAAAGCGACAGGATACGGCGGTGAGACATGAATCAAAGCGCAGAACTGGGTGGCCGAGGCCAGGTTTGCAGAACGGATGTGGAGGTATGGCAGGCTATGTTCTTATTTTGTTCCAATCTGACGATTCGGTCAATCCGCGCCGAGGCCCACCGATGAGCCGCCGGCCACTCCGCGGCACACTGCTGCTCGCGCTCCTGCTGCTGCTCGCCACCGTCAGCACCACGCCGGTCACTGCCCGCAATGCCATCAGCACGCCCGTCAGCCAGCGCATCGCTTTGATGAGCGCCCAGAAAGCGGCGATGGAAGTGCTGACCGGCATGACCACCGGACGCACCGGTTTCGATCGCCGGAAAGCGCGCAACGCCCGCCGCCAGCTGATCCGCTCCACCGCGGCCATTCCCCGCCGCTTTCGCAAGCAGCATCTGGACCCGGCCTCGCACGCGCGCCCGACGATCTGGCCCAGCTGGCAAGACTTCAAGATCCGCGCCTCGCGGGCTGAAAAGGCCGCGCGCGCCCTCAACACCCGGTCCCTGACCGGCCTGCGCCGCACGCTGCCGACGCTGATGCAAAGCTGTCTCAGCTGTCACCAGACCTACCGGGAAACGCCCAACCGCTTCATCACCCACTGATCCCTGCCCGGGCACTGGCGCGGGACCAGACAGGCGGTCAGCTGCCGTAGCGCGCCATAAAGGTCTCGATCGCGCCGTCGATCACCCGCGCCAGCTCGGCTTCGGTAAAGCTTTCGTCGATCTTGAACAGGAAGCGCAGGAAGACATCCGCCTTGCACATCTCCAGAAACTGCGCCGCGGCCAGATCGACGTCGGCGATCCGCAGCTCCCCGCGTGAGACGGCGAGTTCGAGATAATCGCGCAGGTTCTCCTGCATCACCAGCGGGCCGTTGCGATAGAACATCGCCCCCAGCTCCGGGAATCGGTCAGCCTCTGCCACGAAGATCCGAAACAGGCGCAGGCTGTAGCCGCCCAGCAGCACCGCATGCAACCGCTCGCCCGCAATCCGCAGCACCTCGCGCGGGCCACGACAGCCGGCCGCCAACGACACCATGCTGTCCGCCTGCTCCACGCATGCGGCGCGCACAACCTCCATGAACAGCTCCCGCTTGTCCGGAAAATAGCTGTAGAGCGTTGCCTTGGACACGCCTGCCACCTTGGCGATCTTGTCGACGCCGGCCCCTTCGAAGCCATCAGAGAGAAACACCTCACGGGCGCCCTCCAGGACCTGGTCGAATTTCCGGCCCCGGCGCAGAATGCCGGTCTGATGATTCATCACGTGTCCTTTGGCTGTGGTCGGTGGGCTAAGGCGGCGGTCAGTACGGCTACGGTCAGCATCCAGATCTGCCCCTAATGTAATCCAGCCGTGGCGATTGCAACAGGTCTGCGACCACCGCTTGCGGTCGGGACGATCTGACGCCATATTTAGAACAATTCTAAATTGGACGCGAATGAGGCAACAGATGCAGCTCTTCACCCAGCGCAGACGCCTGGCCAGCCTGTCAGAGCAGGAAGTCCTCGCCCTGGCGATCTCCGCCGAGGAGGAGGACGCGCGGATCTACCGCAGCTACGCCGCCCGGTTGCGCGCGGATTACCCGGCCAGCGCCGCCCTGTTCGACGGCATGGCGGCCGAGGAGGACGACCACCGCGCCCGGCTGATTGCCCTGCATGAGGCCCGCTTCGGGACCGAGATCCCGCTGATCCGGCGCGAGCATGTGGCGGGGTTTCACACTCGCCGGCCGGTATGGCTGCTGGATGGTCTCAGCCTGCCCCGCATTCGCGCCGAGGCGCAGGCGATGGAGGCCACCGCCGAACGGTTCTACGCCGCCGCCGCCCGCCGCTGCCAGGACGCCGCCACCCGCCGCCTGCTGGGCGACCTCGCCGCCGCCGAAGCCGACCACCAGGCCAGCGCAGGCCGTCTCGAGGATCGCCACCTGGACGCGGAAAGCCGGGCGCAGGAAGACCAGGACGCCCACCGCCAGTTCCTGCTGACCTGGGTGCAACCGGGGCTGGCAGGGCTGATGGATGGCTCGGTCTCGACGCTGGCGCCGATCTTCGCCACCGCCTTTGCCACCCAGGACACCTGGACCACCTTCCTGGTCGGCACGGCGGCCTCGGTCGGGGCCGGGATTTCCATGGGCTTCACCGAAGCCGCCTCGGATGACGGCCAGCTGTCGGGCCGCGGCTCACCGCTGAAACGCGGGCTGGCATCGGGGGTGATGACCACGCTGGGCGGCCTGGGCCACGCCCTGCCCTATCTGATCCCCGAGTTCTGGACCGCCACCACGCTGGCGCTGCTGATCGTCTTCGTGGAGCTCTGGGCAATCGCCTGGATCCAGAACCGCTTCATGCAGACGCCGTTCTGGCGGGCCACCATGCAGGTGGTGCTGGGCGGTGCGTTGGTGCTCGGCGCTGGCGCATTGATTGGCAGCGGCTAACCCCGGCCTGTCCTGCCGCACGGGCGCATTGCGGCAAGGACGACAAGCGGGACCAGACAGGCGCTCCCGCCCGCGCCGGGGCAGTCACCGACTGCCCCTCCCGGTTGGGCCCGGCAGCGCTGGCGCGCTGCGGTCGGCGTCCTTGCGCGGCCCGCACCGTGCCCCGCACGGTGCCACGCCCAACTGAGACGGGCCTGCGCCAGCAGGTTCAGGATCAGGCGGGAGCCCCCCCTTTGCGGCAGTCGGCGACCGCCCGCCCCTGCGGCGTTCCCGAGAACCGTCCGCATATGCTCTTCCCAAGGTCCGGGTAAAAAACGCCCTTTGCCAATTGGTCAAATCCGGTTACCAATCCGCAAATGGCTGAGATCTTTTTTCGCACCCTGCCCTTCTTCGCTATCATCGGCCTCGGCTACTATGCCGGGCGCAGCCGTTTCTTCACCGAGGAAGCCACCGCTTACCTGACGAAATTCGTCTTCTTCTTCCCCCTGTCGGCGATGATCTTTCGCTTCGCCGCCAATCTCTCCTTCGCCGAGATCTTCAACCCGACCCTGATCCTCAGCTACCTGGCAGGCACTCTGGCGGTCTACGTGCTGGTCACCGTGGTGGCGCTGGTGCGCGGACTGGACATGCCCACCGCCGCGGTCGAGGCGCAATGCGCCGCCATCGGCAATGTCGGCTTTCTCGGATTGCCGATGATGGCGATCCTGTTCGGCCCGGCCTCGGTGGCGCCGATGATGGTGGTGCTGAGCGTCGACCTGGTGGTGTTCTCCTCGCTGATCGTCATCTTCATCAATGCCGGTCGGGGTCAGGGGCTGCGACTGGCGACCTTGAAACTGGTCGGGCTGGGGCTGCTGAAGAACCCGATGATCCTGTCGATCGTGGCGGGTCTCGCCTGGTCCGCTTCCGCCTGGACAATCCCGGTGCCGGTCAATGACTTCCTGACCATCCTCGGCGGTGCCGCCACACCGGGCGCGCTGTTTGCCATCGGTGCCTCGCTGGCCTCGAAATCGGCCGAGCGGGTGCAGATCGCGGGCTGGCTCAGCTTTGCCAAGCTGGTCCTGCACCCGGCCTGCGTGGCGGTATGCGTGCTGTGGCTGATCCCGGCCAGCCCCTATGCGGCGATGGTGGCCATCGCCGCTGCCTCGCTGCCGGTGGCGGGCAATGTCTACATGCTGGCGCAGCACTATGGCGTCGCCCCGCAGCGCGCCTCGGCGGCGATCCTGATCTCTACCGTGCTGTCGATCGTCACCGTGCCCGCCGTCATTGCCTGGGTCTCCGGACTCGCCACCTCCGGCGGCTGAAGCTGGCGCACCGCGACAGATTTGCGATTTCGCATCCCTTTCTGACGCAAAAACCGGTACAGCCGCCGCCCCGCTGCTGGACCCCGGCCCGCGCAAGCGGTAGCGATAGGGCAAAGCGATCCAAGGGAGCCTGACCATGGAAACCATCTCCGAAAATGCCGCCTTTGGCGGCATCCAGGGCGTGTACAAACACGCCAGCACCGCCACCGGCTGCGACATGACCTTTGGCCTGTTCCTGCCCGAGGAAGCCAAGGACGGCCCGGTCCCGCTGCTGTGGTATCTCTCGGGACTGACCTGTACCCATGAAAACGCCATGACCAAGGCGGGCGCACAAGCCTGGTGCGCTGAACAGGGCATCGCCATCGTCTTCCCCGACACCTCGCCCCGCGGCGAAGGCGTTGCCGACGATGACGCCTACGACCTGGGCCAGGGCGCGGGCTTTTACGTCAACGCCACCCAAGACCCGTGGGCCCCGCATTTCCGCATGTGGGATTATGTCGCCGAGGAACTGCCCGCGCTTCTGGGCGAAAACTTTGCCATCGACCTGGACCGCCAGGCGATCACCGGCCATTCGATGGGCGGCCACGGCGCGCTGACGCTGGCGATGAGCCTGCCGGGCCGCTACAAATCGGTCTCTGCCTTTGCACCGATCTGCAACCCCACCGCGTCGGACTGGGGCCGCAAGCAGCTGAGCGCCTATCTGGGCGATGACGAGGCCGCCTGGGCCAGGCATGACGCCAGCCTCCTGATGCGCGAGGCAGGCTTTGATGGCCCGGTGCTGGTCGACACCGGTACCGCCGACCAGTTCATCGATCTTCTGAAGCCCGAGGCGCTGGCCGCCGCCGTGGCCGAGCGCCGCCAGCAGGCCACCCTGCGCCTGCAGCCGGGCTACGACCACAGCTATTTCTTCGTATCGACCTTCATGGAGGACCACATCGCCTTCCATGCCGATGCGTTGTATCAGAATTGAAGCACCCCAGGGAAAAGGACCGCGGCCCATGAGCGACGAATTCGACTATGACCTGATCATCATCGGTTCCGGCCCCTCGGGCCGCACCGCCGCCATTCAGGCCGCCAAGCTGAAACGCCGGGTGCTGGTGATCGACCGCAAGGATCGTCTCGGCGGGGTGTCGGTGCACACCGGCACCGTGCCCTCCAAGACCCTGCGCGAAACCGTGCTGAACCTGACCGGCTGGCGCGAACGCTCGTTCTACGGCCGCGCCTACCGGGTCAAGGACCAGATCCGCGCCGAGGATCTGAAGGCGCGGCTGCACATGACTCTCGATCACGAGGTCGACGTGCTGGAACACCAGTTCAACCGCAACCACGTCGACATGCTGGCCGGCATGGCGCATTTCGTCGGCCCGAACGAGGTCGAGGTGGAGATCGAGGCGGGCGACACCACGCGGGTCACCGGCGAGAAATTCATCATCGCCACCGGCACCCGCACCTACCGCCCCGATTACGTGCCGTTCAACGGCAAGACCGTGGTGGACGGGGACGAGTTCCTGGAGATGGAGGAGATCCCGCGCTCGCTGATCGTGGTGGGTGCCGGGGTGATCGGGGTGGAATATGCCACCATGTTCTCGGCGCTCGACGTGCGCGTCACCCTGATCGAGCCGCGCGACACCTTCCTTGATTTCATCGACCGCACCCTGATCCAGGAATTCACCCATCAGATCCGCGAGAACGGCGTCGACCTGCGGCTCGGCTCCGCGATCGAAAAGATCGAGGACGAGGGCGAGCACATCGAGGTGACGCTGGCCAACGGTCGCCACGTGCGCGGCGAGATGCTGCTCTTCGCGGCCGGGCGCATGGGCAACACCGAACGGCTGAACCTCAAGGCGGTGGGGCTGGAAACCGACCACCGCGGCCGCCTCGAGGTGACCCGCAAGACCTACCAGACCAAGGTTCCGCACATCTATGCGACCGGCGACGTGATCGGCCATCCCTCGCTGGCCTCGACCTCGCTGCAGCAGGGCCGCGTCGCCGCCTGCCACGCGATGAATGTCCCGACGGTCCCCGAAAGCCCCTGGTTCCCCTATGGCATCTACTCGGTGCCGGAAATGTCCACCTGCGGCATGTCCGAGGAAGAGCTGCAGGAGCGCGGCGTGCCCTACGAGGTCGGCATCGCCCGCTTCCGCGAAACCTCGCGCGGGCACATCATGGGGCTGGAACATGGCATGCTGAAGATGCTGTTCTCGCTGAAGACCCGCCGCGTTCTGGGTGTGCAGATCGTCGGCGAAGGCGCGACCGAGCTGATCCACATCGCTCAGGCGGTGCTGAACCTGCAAGGCACGGTGGACTACTTCGTGCAGAACACCTTCAACTACCCGACCCTGGCCGAGGCCTACAAGATCGCCGGTCTGGATGCCTTCAACCGGATGCCGATCCCCGATGAATTCCGGGTCAAGAAGCCGGCCAGCCGCAAGGCCAAGCCCGCCGACAAGGCGGAGAAGACGGACAAGGCGGACCAGAAGGCAGAGAAGAAGGCGGCAGAGTGAGCGCGCTCTACATCGACGCCGACGCCTGCCCGGTCAAGGCCGAGGCCGAACGGGTCGCCACCCGCCACGGCCTGCGCATGTTCGTGGTCTCCAACGGCGGCCTGCGGCCCTCGGCCAATCCGCTGGTGGAGAACGTGATCGTGGATCAGGGGGCCGATGTGGCCGACATGTGGATCGCAGAGCGCTGCGGGCCGGGCGATGTGGTGGTGACCGGGGACATCCCGCTCGCCGCCAAATGCATCGAGGCCGGCGCGCGCGTGCTGCGCCACAACGGCGAGCGCTTCACCGAGGCCAACATCGGCCAGCAGCTGGCGATGCGCGACCTGATGGCAGACCTGCGCGCCGCCAACCCCTTGGGCATGCAGGGCGGCGGCAAGGGCTTCACCAAGGCCGACCGCTCGCGGTTCCTCGACGCGCTGGAGCGCGAGCTGCGCGCCGCCAAGGCCCAGGGCTAGCCAAGGCTAGCAGGGCCGGGCGCTGACGCGCGCCCGACCCGACAGTCAGGCTATGCTCAGCCTTCGATCTCGGAGATCATCTCCACCCGCGTGCCGTGACGGCCGCCTTCGAATTCGGTGGACAGGAAGGCTTCGACGATCTCCAGCGCCAGGCCTTCGCCCACCACCCGTGCGCCGATCGACAGCATGTTGGCGTTGTTGTGCGCGCGGATCATCTTGGCCGAGAACGTGTCCGAGCAGACGCCGCAGCGGATGCCCTTCACCTTGTTGGCGGCCATCATGATGCCCTGGCCGGTACCGCACAGCACGATGCCCAGCGGGAATTCGCCCGAAGCCACACGCCGCGCCGCGGCCTCGCCGTGCTTGGGGTAATGGGTGCTTTCCGGGGTGGCGGGGCCGATGTCCTCGACCTCCCAGCCCAGCGAAGCGACATGGGCGGCAACGGCCTGACGCAGCTCGATGGCGGCGTGGTCGCTGGAAAGAACGATGCGTTTGCTGTCAGTCATGACGTTTTGGGTCCTATGTCTTGGGTACCCGGCCGGACGGCCTGCGGGCCGCATATGGCGCTGGTCCGGGTCTCCAGTTTTTCAGATCAAAGGCGCGGGCCTCGCTGCCCTCTACCGCATCCGCTGCCGATGCCCAATGGCTTTGTGCGGCCGCTGCCCGGACATTTGCCCGCAGTGTCCCCCGTGGCCGCCCGGCACGGGCGGAAAATCTGAAATTTTCCGCCCCGCCCCATTGCCCCGTTTTGCCAGTTGCGCCACTGATGGCGGCACAACCGGAACGGAGCCCGCATGAGCGCAGAGATCAGGATCAGCGTCCCCGGACTGTTGGCCGCGGCAGGGGCCGGCATCGCCTTTTCCGTCATCGACATGATCTTCAAGTTCCTGTCCGGCGACTACCCGCTTTACGAGATGGTGCTGTTCCGCTCGGTGGTGGCGATCTGCGTGATGCTGGCGATCATCATGCCGCTGGAAGGCGGCTACCACCTGTTGCGGACCCACCGCCCGCGCCTGCACCTGCTGCGCTGTTGCATGGTGCTGCTGGCCAATATCTTCTTCTTCACCGGCCTCGCCATCATGCCGTTGGCCGAGGCGGTGGCGATTTCCTTTGCCACGCCGCTGATCGTCACCACCCTGTCGGCGCTGCTGCTGGGCGAACGCCCCGGCCCGTGGCGCTGGGGCGCGGTCTTTGCGGGCTTCCTCGGGGTGCTCATCATCATGCGCCCCGGCACCAGCGCCTTTCAGGCGGCGGCCGTGCTGCCCTTGCTGGGGGCCTGCGGCTATGCCGCGCTGCATGTGCTGACCCGCCGCGCAGGCAATGCCGAGGCCGGTGCCACCATGGCGTTCTACCCGATGCTGGGCTTTCTGATCGTCAGCGCCCTCGCAGGGCTGCTGTTCGGCGACGGACGCTATGCCACCGGCAGCAACCCGGCGCTCGACTTCATCCTGCGGGCCTGGATCTGGCCCGCCCCCGAGGACTGGCCCTATCTGATCGGCGTCGGCCTCGCAGGCTCCGTCGGCGGCTACCTGGTGACCCAGGCCTACCGCCTGAACGAGGCCACCCTGGCCGCCCCCTTCGAATATATCGCCATGCCGATGTCGGTGCTCTGGGGCGTGCTGATCTTCAACGAATGGCCCGACGCCCCGGTCTGGATCGGCAGCAGCCTGATCGTCGCCTCCGGGCTGGTCTCCCTCTGGCGCGAGACCCGCCGCAACCGCCCCGCAACCCGTCCCCGCCCACGTGCAGAAGGATAAGGACACCATCATGACCCCGGACACCGCAGCCACCGCCGCCCCGATCGACGCCGTCGTCTTTGACATCGGCCGCGTGCTGATCGAATGGGAGCCCGAAGCCTTCTACGACAGCCGCATCGGCGAAGACCGCCGTCAGCAGCTCTTTGCCGACGTCCCGCTGCACGATGTCAACCTCGAGATCGACCGGGGCGCCCCCTTCCGGCAATCGATCGAGGATCTGGCCGCGGAACACCCCGCCTGGAGCGAGGAGATCCGCTGGTGGCACGATTGCTGGCTGGACATGGTCCCGCGCGAAATCGCCCATACGGTGCGGCTGAAACAGGCGTTGCGCGCACGCGGCATCCCGGTCTTTGCACTCAGCAATTTCGGGGCCGACACCTTTGACATCGCCTGCGAGCGCTATCCGTTCCTGCAGGAGTTCGACCACGCCTTCGTTTCGGCGCATCTGAAATGCATCAAACCCGATGCCGAGATCTATGCCATTCTCGAACGCGAAACCGGGGTTGCGCCGCAGCGCCTGCTGTTCACCGACGACCGCCCGGAAAACATCGCCACCGCCGAAAGCCGCGGCTGGCAGACCCACCTGTTCACCACCCCCGCCCCCTTTGCGCAGCGGCTGGTGCAGCACGGGCTGCTGACAGCCGAGGAAGCCGCCTGAGACGCCGCGTCCGTCCGGTTGGGAATATGTCGGGGGCGGCTAGCAGCCGCCCCGGTTTCGCTGCTTCAGTCGGCCTCAGCCCGCCGCAACAGCCGCGTCGGCGCGCGGCAGCGGGCGTTCCTTCACCGGCAGATGCACGATGGCGCTGAACGCCCCGACACCGACACCGATCCACCACACCAGCGTGTAATCGCCATAGGCGTCATACATCCGCCCGCCCAGCCAGACGCCCAGGAAGCTACCCAGCTGGTGGCTGAAGAACACGATGCCGTAAAGCGTACCCATGTAGCGCAGGCCGTAGATATGGGCGACCAGACCCGAGGTCAGCGGCACCGTCGCCAGCCACAAAGAGCCCATCGCCACCGAGAAGATGATGACGCTGAGCGGCGTGATCGGGAACAGGATGAAGGCCGCTGCCGCCAGCGTCCGCCCGGTATAGATCGCCGCCAGCAGGTATTTCTTGGAGTAGCGCTTGCCCAGGTAGCCCGCCAGCAGGGTGCCCCCCACATTGGCCGCCCCGATCAGCGAGATCGCAACCGCCCCCAGCGCCGAGGTCGAGGTGATGCCCATCGAATGCAGCATGCCGCCCGGCTGGATCGGTCCGCACATCTCGGTCACGAAGGCGGGGAAATGCGCGGTGACAAAGGCCAGCTGGTAGCCGCAGCTGAAAAAGCCCAGGAAGATCAGCGTGTAGGACGGATCCTTGAAGGCCTTCATCAGGATCGTGCCCATGCTCTCTTCCAGCTCGGCGCGGCTGGCGGGCTCGGGCGCGCGCATCAGCGGCAGCGTCAGGATCAGCGCCAGCACCACCCCGGCAAAGACCACGAAGATCGTCTGCCACGGCAGGAAGGTCAGCATCCACTCCGCCGTCGGCGCGCCGAAGATCTGCCCGGCAGAGCCCGCGGCGGTGACAATCGCCAGCGACATCGAGCGGTTCTCGTCAGAGCTGGCCCGGCCCACCACCGCCAGCACCACGCCAAAGCCGGTACCGGCGATGCCAAAGCCCACCAGCCATTCATAGGCCTGCATCTCGAACGGCGTGGTCGAGACCGCGCTCAGCACCAGCCCGGCGGCATAGACCAGCGCCCCCAGCACGATCGCCTTGCGGTCGCCGATCTTCTCGGCCAGGGCGCCGAAAATCGGCTGGCCGATGCCCCAGGCAAGGTTCTGAATCGCAATCGCCAGCGAAAATTCCGCCCGCAGCCAGCCGAATTCCTCGGCGATCGGGATCTGGAAGACACCGAAGGAGGCGCGCACCGCAAAGCTCACCATGATGATGATGCAGCCGACGATCAGAACGGGGGTAAACAGCGGCGCCGGACGGTCCATGGGTCTCTCCTGAAGTTTGCGCAGACCTTAGGCAAAACCCCGCCGCCGTCAAATCAGGAATATTGCGCGGCCGGTTAAGGAGAATTGATGCGATGAACGCCACTCAGCCAGCGATTGCAAGCGCTTGCCTGCACGCACCCGCTTCCCATCCCCCGCGCCCCGCGCTATGGCTTGCCCCATGACCCATCTGACCACGCTCTACCGGCAGAAAATCGACGCAGGCGAGCTGCAGCCCGATCCGGCGCAGCAGGCCGTTCTGCCCCATTTCGACCGTATCGCCGAGGGGCTGATGGCCCCGCCGGTGAAACGCGGGCTGTTCCGCAAGGCGCAGTACCAGCCGGTCAAGGGGCTGTACCTCTGGGGCGGCGTCGGGCGCGGCAAGTCGATGCTGATGGATCTTTTCGTCGACAGCCTCGACGGGGTGCCCTCGCGGCGGGTGCATTTCCACGCCTTCATGCAGGAGATCCACGCCAAGATGCACGAAGCCCGCCAGCGCGGTGTCGAGGATGCGCTGGCGCCGGTGGCCGCCGAAGTGGCCGACTCGGTGCGGCTCCTGGCGTTCGACGAGATGCAGATCACCGACATCACCGACGCGATGATCGTGGGCCGCCTGTTCGAAGCGCTGTTTGCCGCCGGGGTCACCGTGGTTACCACCTCCAACCGGGTGCCGGATGATCTGTACAAGGACGGGCTGAACCGGCAGCTGTTCCTGCCCTTCATCGACCTGATCAAGGCGCAGATGGACGTGCATGAAATGGTCAGCCCCACCGACTACCGGCAGAACCGGCTGACCGGGGCGCAGGTCTATTTCACCCCTGCAGGGGCCGAGGCCCGCGCCCGCATCGATGCGATCTGGACCGACCTCACCGGCGGCCCGGCGCAGCCGCTGACGCTGGAGGTGAAAGGCCGCGAGGTGGTCCTGCCCGCCTTCCGCAACGGTGTCGCGCGCGCCAGCTTCTATGACCTCTGCGGCAAGATGCTGGGGCCGGGCGACTACCTTGCCATCGCCGAAGCGGTCAAGGTGCTGGTGCTCGAGGACATTCCCCGCCTCAGCCGCAACAACTTCAACGAGGCCAAGCGCTTCGTCACCCTGATCGACGCGCTTTACGAGGCCGAGGTGCGGCTGATCTGCTCCGCCGCGGCGGAGCCGGAGATGCTCTATGTCGAGGGTGAGGGCACGTTTGAGTTCGAACGCACCGCCTCGCGCCTGCGCGAGATGCAGGACAAGGATTGGGGAGCCGAGGCGCGATGATCGTCCGCGACACGCCCAGCCGCTGGCAGCTGTTCCTGATCCTGAAGGGATCGGTGGTACCCCAGATCCTGCCCAACATCATCGGCGCCGCCCTCTGGGCCCTTCTGGTGCTGGTCCTGGACCGCTACGTCATGGCAATGCCGACCATCTCGATCGGCGCCATGGGGGTCTTCGGCCTGTCGCTCTCGCTGTTCCTGGGCTTTCGCAACAACGCCGCCTACGACCGCTGGTGGGAGGCGCGCAAGATCTGGGGCCGCATGGTCTCCGACGTGCGCAGCCTGGCGCAGGAATTGCGGATCTTCGCGGGCAAGGGCGAGGACGAAGAGTTCATCCTGACCCGGATCCTCGCCTTTCACCACCTGCACCGTGCCCAGCTGCGCGGGGACGAGGTGGCGCAGGTCGTTCGCCATTGGGTCGGCGCGGATGCGGCGGAACAGCTGATGCGGCAGGAAAACGGCCCCAACGCCGCCCTGCGCGATATCGCCACCCGGCTGCGCGAAATGGCAGAGGGCGGGCGCATAGACGGCTTCGGCCAACGCGCCCTGGCCGAGCGCCTGGCCGCCTTCCCGGCAGCCCAGGCCGGCAATGAACGGCTGCTGACCACGCCGCTGCCGTTCGTCTACTCGCTGCTGGTCTGGCGCACGACCTATCTCTATTGCCTGCTGCTTCCCTTTGCTCTGCTGGACAGCGCAGGCTGGTTCGAACCCTTGGTGGCCGCGGTGGTGGCCTACGTCTTTTTCGGCCTGGCGCAGGTCACCCATGAGCTGGAACACCCGTTTCGCAAACAGGCCAACTCCGTGCCGCTGAGTGCGCTGTGCCGGGTGATGGAAATCTCGGTCTGCAACGCCCTCGGGCGCGAGGTGCCGCCGCGGCTGACACCGGTGGACCACGTCCTGGACTAGCGGCCGCGCAGACAAGTGGGGCCAAGAGGGGGCGCTGCCCCCTCGGCCTTGCGGCCTCACCCCCGGAGTATTTCAGGGAAAGATGAAAGGCGGCAGGCCGCGCCGCGCCAGCGGCGCCCGGCCCAACGGGTTGAGATCGGCAGATCGAAACCGGGCGGGAGCGCGCCGCCGCCCGCCGCGGACCGGAGCCTCAGCCGTTTTCGCGCAGGATATGGCCCGCGAGGTACAGCGAGCCGCAGATCAGCACCCGCGCCTGCGGGTCCTGCGCGACAATCGCCTGCAGCGCTGCAAGGGTACTGTCCGCCGTGCTGGCCTCGATCCCCACCGACTTCGCCGCGGCTTCGGTTTCCTCGGCGCTCAGCGTGTTCACTTCGTCGGGGATAGAAATTGCCGTCAGGCTCGCCACATGCGGGGCCAGCGGCGCCATGTAGCCGCTGACGTCCTTGGTGTTGAGCATGCCGCAGATCAGGTGGGTGGGACGCGGCGGCAGCCACGCCAGCACCTCTGCCAGCGCCACGCCCGCCGCGGCGTTGTGGCCACCGTCCAGCCACAGCTCGGCCTCCGGCGCCGCCTCGATCAGCGGTCCGGTTTTCAGCTTCTGCATCCGGGCGGGCCATTCGGCATTCACCATCGCGGCCTCGCAGGCGGCCTCGTCGGCGCCGAGGTGGCGCAGCGCCGCCAAGGCGGCACCGGCGTTCTGCACCTGATGCGCGCCCAGCAGGGCCGGCAGCGGCAGGTCCAACAGGCCACGTTCATCCTGGAACACCAGCCGACCGCGCTCCTGCGTGACGTGCCACTGCTGGCCGTAGGCGATCAGCGGCGCGCCGAGACGGGCGGCGGTGGCCTCGATCACCTCCATCGCCTCCTCGGGCTGCGGGCCGACCACCACCGGCACCCCGCGCTTGATGATGCCCGCCTTCTCGGCGGCGATCTTGGCCAGCGTGTTGCCGAGGAACTGTTCATGGTCGATCGAGATCGGGGTGATCACCGACAGTTCCGGGGTGATCACGTTGGTGGCATCCAGCCGACCGCCCAGGCCGACTTCCAGCAGCGTGTAATCCGCAGGCGTGCGCGAGAACGCCAGCAGGCCCGCCACCGTGGTGATCTCGAAATAGGTGATGTTCTCGCCGCCGTTCTTCTCATAGCACTCGTCCAGCACCTCGGTCAGATGCGGCTCGGAGATCAGCTCACCCGCCAGCCGGATGCGCTCATGGAAGCGCGCCAGATGCGGCGAGGTATAGGCGTGCACCGATTTGCCCCAGCCCTCCAGGCCTGCCCGGATCATCGCCTGGGTCGAGCCCTTGCCGTTGGTGCCCGCGATATGGATCACGGGCGGCAGCTTGTCCTGCGGGTTGTCCAGCGCCGCCAGCAGCCGCCAGACCCTATCCAGCGTCAGGTCGATGATCTTGGGGTGCAGTGCCATCATGCGGGCAAGGATCGCGTCGGAGGTCTGGGTCATGGCAAGCTCTGGTTACAGGCGGTTGTCGGGGTCTTGATGCAAAAACGTCCCGCCCGGTTGGGGGCGGGACGGGCGCTGCCCGGCAGCGGTGCCGGACATCCTCTTCTACGGGCGGTTACTGCGCCGCTTCTTCGCTGGCAGCGGCATCCGCCGATGTGTTCGCGGCCTCGGCGCTGTCCGCCTCGGCGTCCTGCGGCGAGGGCAGATCGCCCACCACCTGCGGCGGCAGTTTCATCAACATGCGGATGATGGTGATCAGCTCCTCGCGCATCTCGGTGCGCGGGATCACCCGGTCGAGCATGCCGTGATCCAGCAGGTACTCGGCGCGCTGGAACCCCTCGGGCAGCTTTTCGCGGATCGTCTGTTCGATCACCCGCGGCCCGGCAAAGCAGATCAGCGCGTTGGGCTCGGAGATCTGCACGTCGCCCAGCATTGCATAGGACGCGGTCACGCCGCCGGTGGTCGGATGGGTCAGCACCACGATATAGGGCAGCCCCGCCTCTTTCAGCATCTGCACGGCAACGGTGGTGCGCGGCATCTGCATCAGCGACAGGATGCCTTCCTGCATGCGCGCACCGCCTGCGGCAGAGAACAGCACCAGCGGGCGGCCCAGCTTCACCGCTTCCTCGGCGGCGGCGATGATGGCGTTGCCGACGTACATCCCCATCGAGCCGCCCATGTAGGAGAAGTCCTGCGCGGCCGCGACGATCGGCGTGCGGCCGATCTCGCCGGCGGCGACCAGCATCGCATCCTTTTCGCCGGTCTTCTTCTGCGCGGCCTTGATCCGGTCGGGGTATTTCTTCTGATCCTTGAACTTCAGCGGATCGGAGAGCGGTTCCGGCACCGCTACCTCGGTGAAGACACCGCCATCAAACAGCGCGGTGAAACGGTCGCGCGGGGTGATATGCATGTGATGACCGCAGCTGGTGCAGACGTTCTGGTTGTCGCTCAGCTCGCGGTGAAACAGCATGGTGCCGCATTCATCGCATTTCTGCCAAAGGTTCTCGGGCACTTCACGGCGCGAAAAGATCGAGTTGATCTTGGGCCGGACGTAGTTTGTGATCCAGTTCATGTAGCTTGCCTCTCCGGGGGCGCGGTTTGCCCCCCAGATAAGGCCCATTGACGGCAATTGCAATCAGCGGCGTATGGCAAGCCGCGCCGCCAGCCAGCTGACCACCATCGTGGCGAAGTCAACCGCCATCCAGGGCCGCAGCCCCTGCACATCCGCCAGCTCGTAGGGTAGCAGGTACAGCGCCAGCCCGTTGAGGCTGCTGGGCGAGGCAAACAGCAACAGCGCCGCCACGTTGTTGAAGAAATGCACCGCCATCGCCGGACCCAAGGTGCCCGCCCGCGCCGTCAGATCCGCCATCAGCACGCCAAAGACCCCGGCCCAGAGCGCGATCAGCAGCGCATTGTCGCCTGCCTCGGCGGGCAGGTAATGGCCCAGCGCGAACAAGCCCGAGGGCAGCAGGATCCACACCGCCGGATGCCGAAACCGCGCCGCCAGCGCCTGCTGAATGTAGCCGCGAAAGACGATCTCCTCCGACCCGGTCTGCACCAGAACGGCCAGCAGCGACAGCGGCAACAGGGCCAGCCAATGCCCGAACCGCAGGTTCGGCTCCATCGGCGCGCCCATGTCGTAGGGCGGCAGCAGCAGCAACAGCAGGCTCAGCCCCAGCAGGTAGAGGCTGACACGGCTGAACTGCCACACCAGCGGCGGCAGCGCGCCGATCACGCTGATGAGGCCCCGCCGGTGCAACAGCCGCGCCGCCAGCGCAACCCCGAGCGCCAGAAAGCCGAAGCTGCCGAGCATGACCAGCATCGCGCCGGGGCTGCTGCCCTGCGACAGCTCCGCCAGCCAGGCTCCGGGCGCCACCGCCACCAGCAGCATCTGCAGGCCGACGGTTGCCGTCAGGCTGACCAGCGTCACCAGCGCCATCCCCAGCAGCAGGCGCCACAGTTGCGGCTGCAGTCGCGCCGGGCGCACCAGCGCCTCATGGGCGCGGTAGCTGCCCCCGGGGGGCGGACGGCGGTGCTGCTGCATGTGTCCTCCGTGGCGGATGCCAAAGCTGCCCGCACAGCATTTGCATTGCTGCAACGCCAAGGCAAGCGGCAAGCACCGCGATTGGCTTGGCGCTTGCCGATGGGCGGGTCAACGCCTATGCCAAGGCCCTGAAGGAACCGCGGCAGGACTGAAATTGCGCAAGACAAACAACAACAAACCCGCAAGCCCCCCGGCCGCACGACAGGTGAGGACCCTCATCGCGGCAACGGCAACCGCCCTGCTGACCGGGTGCGGCCAGATGTCGAACGAGCTGGGATTTGCCGCCCTGGCCCCCGGCGCGGCCAGCGCCCCCGATGCGCCCGAATCCCGAACCCCGAGGCGCAAGCGCCCGGACGCGGCGCGGGCGGTGATGCCCTTTGCCGGTGGTCGGCTGCACCTCGTAGCCCCGCAGGGATATTGCTTCGACACCGAGAGCAGCCGGATCGAAGGCCAGGGCGGCTTTGCCCTGATCGCCCACTGCAGCCGGGTGCGCGGTGCCGGGTGGTTCGGCGCCCGCCGGGCCGCGGTCATCACCGCCAGCATCGGCCCCGCCATCCCGAATGCCGCCGCGCCGCAGGCCAGCGACATCGCCGCGATGTTCCCCGGCGCCCGCATCCTGGAAACCCGCGAGGACCAGCTGCTGCCGCTGGTGCGCCTGCAGGCTCCGGGCCCGCTGGTCACCGGCTCCAGTGCCCAGCACTGGCGCGGGGCCTTCATCCTGGACGACCATTTAGTGGCGCTGGCGCTCTACGCGCCGGACGGCAGCCAGGCGCTCGGGCATCAGGGGGCGGCGCTGCTGAACGAGTTGACGCACCGCAGCCTCGAAAGCTCCGTCCAGTCGCAACCGGTCGAAGCGGCGGCACCGCGGTCGCATGACACCGCGGAAGCCCCCCGCCCGCAGTCGCGGCCCGACCGCCCCGCGCGCACGACCGAGACCGCGAGCGCCGACACGACCCGCGAAAAACGCGGCCTCGGGCAGCGGATTGCAGGTTTATTTCAATAGCCCCCAAAGGTTACACTGACACAGGCACCCCGGCCCGAGAACGCCGGGGGATCAAGACCCGGATTTCGCAAGAGGGCGCGCAATGAGCAGGATACTGGACCGGCTGCTACACCTGCGCAGCCTGCGCCGCTGGCGCAGCGCTGCCGAGGCCGCGCCCCGTGCGCCATTGTCGGACCTGCGCCTGCAACGCAACCAGGCGCGGCAATTGCGCACCCACCTGGACCGCCTGATTCACACCGCCGAGGGGCGCCTGGCGCTGCCGCAGATCGGCTCCAGCTTCTTTCCTCGCCCGCATGGCACCGACTGGTCCTGGCGGCCCGAGCTGTGGCGCGGCCCGCTGGCCGTGCAGGGTCTCTGTCCGGCCCCGGCCGAGGCCCGTCTCAGCGACGAGGTGAAGCTGTTCCACGATTGCGCCGCCGGAGAGGTGAGCCTGCGCCAGATCAGAAACACCCGCGAGGAAGACCTCGCACCGTTCGGCCTGCGAATGGATGTGTACCAGTTCGAAGGCTCCTTCCTGTCGCTGGTCGTGGACCTGCCGCCCGCCGCCCTGCAGGGGCTCACCCGCGAGCATCTCCTGCGCGTCGACAGCATCCTGCAGACCGAAGCGCCCATCGACATCTTTGCCCGGCTCAACATCCGGCACGGCCCCAACACCGAACAGATGGTGCGCCAGCTGCCCGCCGAGCGCGGCAATCTCCTGGTCGAGTTCGACCTGGCCTATTCGGACCTGAACGAAAAGCGGATGGAGAAGGCCTGGCTGGACCTGATCTTTGACGCTCCAGCAATGAATCAGGTCCTCCTGCGCGACCTGACGTTCTCGCGCCATCCGCGCGCCGCGATCTGAGGAACCCTGCCGATGAGCGACCTGAAACTGACCAAGATCCGCTTTCGCAATGGCACCTGGGAAGGGTTGATCAGCAACGCCCCGGGCACTGGGGCGCGGCCGGACATCTCGGTGATGTTCCGCGATCAGCCGGTGCCGGGGGTGGAGCTGCACGAGGGCGAAGCCGCCGGAGAATGGATCCTGCAGGTGCCGATCCCCGCGGAGGCAATTGCCGACGGGGTGCAATCCTTCGCTGTCTTCGACGCGCCGAGTTCCACCCGACTGGGCGATTTCACCCTGATCGCGGGCGACGCGGCGAGCGACGATCTGCGCGCCGAGGTGGAGCTGCTGCGCGCCGAACTCGACATGTTGAAACGCGCCTTCCGCCGCCACTGCCAGGAAACCGGCTGACACCGCCCACGGCCCGCTTCGGCCTACTCCAGGGCCTTAAAATGTTCCGCCAGCACCTGCATCAGCCGGGTATGCGGGATCGGCCCGTAGCTGGCGCGCGCCACCCCGGCCTGCCGCGCCTGCGCCAGCGTGACGCCGCGCATGAAGGCATTGACCGGCAGCGCGCAGCCCTCGCAGACCCGCGCCAGCAGGTCCGGGTCCGACAGTCCCGGCACGAAGAAGCCGTCGGCCCCGGCCTCGGCATAAGCGGCGGCGCGCTCCAGCGCCTCGGTCAGCAGGTCTGCATGTTTGCTGCTGTCCTTCTCCTTCAGAAACAGATCCGTGCGCGCGTTGACAAAAATGTCGGCATGGCCCGCGCGCACCGCGGCAACGCGCTCGGCCTGCTCCTCGAGGCAGTAGATCCGGTCGCTGCCGACCACCTGATCCTCGAAATTCAGCCCCACCGCGCCGGTCTCGGCCAATCGCCTCACATTGGCGGTCAGCTGCCGGGGCGCGCGGGCATAGCCGCCCTCGAAATCGATGGTCACCGGCAGGTCGATGCTGGCGATGATGCGGCGCGCATTGTCCAGCACATAGTCCAGCGGCACCTGCTCGCCATCCGCGAACCCCTGCGCCATCGCCACCGGATAGCTGCCGGTCGCCAGCGCACGCGCACCTGCGCCGGCAATGGCGCGGGCACTGCCGACATCCCAGATATTGTAGAGCACCAGCGGATCGCCCGGCTGATGCAGGGCCGCAAAGGCCCTGGCGCGGTCGGAATATGTCATGCGGACACCCTCTGTCTGTAGCCTGTTTCAATCTCGATCAGCCGCTGCTTGCGCCACAGCCCGCCGCCATAGCCGGTCAGCGACCCGTCCGCCGACAGCACCCGGTGGCAGGGCACCACCAGCGCCAGCTGGTTGCTGCCGTTGGCCCGCGCCACCGCCCGCGTCGCCGAGGCCCGCCCCAGCTCGGAGGCGATCTGCGAATAGCTGCGCGTCTCGCCCGCCGGGACGGTCAGCAGATAGCGCCAGACCTCGCGCTCAAAGGCGGTGCCGTGCAGCGCCAGCGGGGTCTGGAACTCCGCGCTTTCCCCGGCAAAGAACCGGCGCAGCTCCGCGGCGATCTGCTGTGTCGGCAGCGGCCGACCAAAGCCCAGGCCCCCGGGCTGCGCCTTCTGCAGCTTGGCCACCTCGCGCGGCAGCGCCTTGCGGTCGGCAAATTCCAGCAGATGCAGCTGGTGCTTGCAGCTGATCGCGATCATCGCGCCCAGCGGCGTGTCGATCCAGTCCGCCAGCAGCAGCGCATCGCGGCGGAAGGCGCCGGGCGCGATCCCCACCAGTTTCGCGAAGGCCGCGCGAAAGGCGCTGGCGCTTTCAAACCCGGCATCGATCTGCGCCGCGATCACCGGCTCGCCCGCGGTCAGCGCGGTGAAGCCTTCGCGGAGGCGGCGCTGACGCGCCATCTCGAGGAACGTCATCCCGAAATGCCGCTTGAAGGCCCGCCGTACGGTCGAAGGCTCTAGCCCCAGCCGTATCAGATCCCCCTCGCCCCAGCGGTAGGCTGGGCGCGCCTCCAGCCGGGCCAGCAGATCCTGCACCATCGGATCATCCCCGGCCGCCGCCGCCAGCGGCTTGCAGCGTTTGCAGGCGCGAAAGCCTGCCTCGATGCAGGCACCGGGCGTGGCGAAGAACTGGCAGTTCTCGTACTTGGGCTTGCGCGCCGGGCAGGTCAGCCGACAGAAGATGCCGGTGGAGGTCACGCCGACATAGGCGCGCCCCTCGTAGGCGTCGTCGCGGTCCAGCAGGGCGTGGTACAGGGTGTGGGAATCAGGCAGGTCAAACATCATGCCCCCAGCATAGCCCCGCCTGCCCCACCTGTGCGCCGAAGATCGGGCGTTGATTGTCAAATTCCCGCCAGCTGCCCCCGCTCACGGGCCAGCGGCTGGGCTCCGCCCCCCCCCGTGTTGCGCCCCCGGCGTACGGCTGCTTCACGCAAACCTCATCCCCATGTGCCAGACTGTCTGCCGATCGATCACCCGCCATGGCCGAACGGCCGTGATACCAGGTGCAGGCATCTGTGGTGCTGCCTGCGCAACACACCCGGAGACCGGCCCCGATAAAAAGGGGGTCGCACAAGCCAGCTTGTCCGAGCAGCCCCCGCGGGGGCCTGTCCAACCTCCCCCGGCGGCGCCGCCACCTTCCTTACCGGCCCACCAGCGGAACGACCCGGACCCTTCGACCGCCCGAGGGCAGCCCCCTCGCCCAACGTGAAAAAGGCCGCCCTTGCGGACGGCCCCTTTGCTGCTGGCTGCATGCAGCCTGATTACTTGGTTTCCAGCGCCACCATCCCTTTCAGGATGTCGATGGCATAGGCCAGCTGGTAATCCTGCTCGCGCAGCTCCGCCGCCTTCTCGGCCTTTTCGCGCTCGGCCTCGATCTGGCGGATTTCGTCTTCGCTCAGCGAATCGTTGTTCAGGCTGCCGCGCAGATCTGCTTCGGACCGGGAGCGGCGGGGATTGTCCTCCTCCTCCTCATTCGCGGGAGAGCGACGTGGCTGCGCCACCACGATGTCCGGGCTCACGCCCAGCGCCTGGATCGACCGTCCCGACGGCGTGTAGTACCGCGCCGTGGTCAGCCGCATCGCGCCTTCCCCCTTCAGCGGCATCACCGTCTGCACCGACCCCTTGCCGAAGGAGCGTGTCCCCACCACCACGGCGCGGCGATGGTCCTGCAGGGCGCCCGCCACGATCTCCGAGGCCGAGGCCGAACCGCCGTTGATCAGCACCACGATCGGCTTGCCCTCGACCAGGTCGCCCGGCGTGGCATTGAAACGCTCGCCGTCTTCCGGGTTACGGCCACGGGTCGAGACGATCTCGCCGGAATCGAGGAAGGCATCCGCCACCTTGATCGCCTGGGTCAACAGACCGCCGGGGTTGTTGCGCAGGTCCAGCACGATGCCGTTGACATTGTCCATGCCGCCGGCCTCTTCGATCTGCTTCTTCAGCCCGGCCTCCAGGTTCGGCGTGGTCTGATCGTTGAAGGTGGTGATCCGCATCACCACGGTGTCGCCCTCGGTGCGCGCCCGCACCGCGGTCAGCTTGATGGTGTCGCGGATGATCGACACGTCGAAGGGTTCCGGCTCGCCCTCGCGCACCACGGTGATGACGATCTCCGAGCCCACCGGCCCGCGCATCATGGTCACCGCCTCGTCCAGCGACAGGCCCAGCACGCTTTCGCCATCCACATGGGTGATGAAATCGCCGGCTTCCATGCCGGCCTCATCCGCCGGGGTGCCATCGATGGGGGAGACGACCTTGACGAAGCCCTCTTCCTGGGTGACCTCGATGCCGAGACCGCCGAATTCGCCGCGGGTCTGCACCCGCATGCGGTCGGCGTCATCCGGCGACAGGTAGCTGGAGTGCGGGTCGAGCGAGGTCAGCATGCCGCCGATCGCCGCTTCGATCAGCTCCTTCTCGTCGACCTCTTCCACGTATTGCGCCCGGATGCGTTCAAAGATGTCCCCGAACAGGTCCAGCTGCTCATAGACATTAGCCTCGCGCGCGCCCTCCTGCGCCAGCAAGGGGCCTGCGACATAGGTTGTTGCAACGATCCCTGCCAGCGTGCCGCCAATGGCGGCCATCGCAAATTTTTTCATCAAGCCTTCATCCACCTTTTCCAGTGCGGAACCAAGTTTCCGGGTCCACCGGGCTGTTGTCCATTCTCACCTCTATATAGAGCGTTTCTGTCCGGTCAGTTCCACCCCCTTCACCGCTTAGTGAAAGAATTGCGTCCGGCTTGGGATTTTCTCCGCTCATCAACCCGACGGGGGTGCCCTCCGGAATCACCTCCCCCGCCTCGCCAAAGACCTCGGCCAGACCGGAAAAGATGAACAGCGTGTCCGGCTGCGGTTCCAGAATCACCACGTTGCCCAGGTCCAGAAGCGGTCCGCGATAGCGGATGGTGGCCGCCGTCGGCGCGGTGACCAGCGCCCGTGGACGCGCCGCGACCAGCAACCCCGGACGGGCAATGCCGGCCGCATCCCGCTCACCGTAGCCGCGCAGAACCAGCCCTTCGACCGGCAGCGGCAGGGTGCCGCGCAGCTCGCTGATGTCGGCGTTGCTGGCGGCAATCTCGCCCTCTGCGATATCGGCCAACCCGTCGGCAAAGCCGGACAGCGTCTCGGTCGAGGAAATCAGGATCGCGGTCCGCACCGGGTCGGCGGTAAAGCGGCGCGGCAGGCTGGTGCGGTCGGCGATCGCCGTCGACAGCTGCACCCGCGCCGCCTGCACACCGCTCAGCCCTTCCTCCAGCGTGCGTGCGGCACTCTGTTGCAGCAGCCGCAGGCTCTGCACCTCTTCCAGATCCGCCTTCAGTTCCTGCGCGCGGGCATGCAGGGCCGGGGTCACCTCGGCCAGCATCATCGCCGAGCGCGCCGCCCCCAGGGGGCCGGACGGATGCACCATCAGCACGGGCGGCGGCGAGGTTTCGATCGTCTGGATGATCCCCAGCAACCCCGAGACCTCGTCCCGCCGCGCCGCCAGCTGCGCCGACAATTGCGCCTCGCGCCGCGCCACCCGGCGCAACCCGTCGCGCATCGCCGCCAGCCCCGCCTCGAAGGCCTGCACGGTGGAGGTCAGCGCCTTCACCCGATCGCGGGAGCTCTCTGCCTGTTGCAACTGCACCGACGCGGCTTCCAGCTGCACCGCCGCCTCGCGCGCAGCCTCTGCCGGATCCGCCGCCAGGCGCAGCGGCGCGGCCAGCAGAACCAGCGACAGAATAGCCGCGCGCATGCTCATGACAGCAGGCTCTGCCCGGTCATCTCTTCGGGCTGCTCCAGCCCCATCAGCTCCAGGATGGTCGGTGCCAGATCCGCCAGCCGCCCGTCCCGCAAGCGGGCCCCCTCCGGCCCGCCAACCAGCGCCACCGGCACCGGGTTCAGCGTGTGCGCGGTATGGGCGCCGCCGGTTTCCGGGTCGACCATCACCTCGCAGTTGCCGTGGTCGGCGGTGACGATCATCGCGCCGCCCGCCTTCTCCAGCGCGGCGACGACCTGCGCCAGCCCCTGGTCCACCGCCTCGCAGGCCTTGATCGCCGCCGCCAGATCGCCGGTGTGGCCAACCATGTCGGGATTGGCGTAATTGGTGACGATCAGGTCATAGCCCGCCCCGATCGCCTCGACGAATTTCTCCGTCACCTCCGGCGCGCTCATCTCCGGCTGCAGATCATAGGTCGCCACCTTGGGCGATTTCGGCATGTAGCGATCCTCGCCCGCCTCCGGCTCTTCCTTGCCACCGTTGAGGAAGAAGGTCACATGCGGATATTTCTCGGTCTCGGCCAGGCGGAACTGGCGCTTGCCCTGCTTGGCCACCCAGGCCCCCAGCGTATTGACGATCGCCGCCTTGGGATAGCAGGTGGTCATATAGGCGTTGTGGCCCTCGGAATATTCCACCATGCCCAGCAGCGCCGCCAGCTGCGGGCGCTCGCCCACGTCGAACTCGGCAAAGCCCGGTTCGCCGATGGCGCGCAGGATCTCGCGGGCCCGGTCGGCGCGGAAGTTGAGACAGAAGAACCCGTCGCCGTCCCGGATACCCTCATGCCCCGGCAGGACGGTCGCGCCGATAAACTCATCGCTCTCGGACTGGTTATAGGCATGGTCCACGGCCCCATGTGCGCTGGCCGCCCTGCGCCCCTCGGCGCGCACCATCGCGGCATAGGCCTCCGACACCCGCTCCCAGCGGTTGTCGCGGTCCATGGCGAAATAGCGGCCGGTGACGGTGGCGATGCGCGCGCCCTCGGGCAGGCTGTCCTCCAGCTCGCTGAAATAGCCGTAGGCCGATTTCGGCGCCACGTCGCGCCCGTCGGTGATCGCGTGCAGCCAGACCGGCACCCCGGCATCGGTGATCGCGCGCGCCGCCGCAACGATATGGGTCAGATGCCCGTGCACGCCGCCGTCCGACACCAGCCCCATCAGATGCGCGGCACCGCCGCTGTCCTTCAACCGCGCGATGAAATCCTGCAACGCCTTGTTGTCAAAGAAGGATCCATCCTCGATCGCAAGGTCGATCTGGCCCAGGTCCATCGCCACCACCCGGCCCGCGCCGATGTTGGTATGCCCCACCTCGGAGTTGCCCATCTGGCCGCTGGGCAGCCCCACATCGGGGCCATGGGTGATCAGGCTGGCCACCGGGCCTTTGGCCATGATGGCATCGAAGGTCGGGGTATGGGCCAGATGCGGCGCATTGGCCGCGCCCGGCGCGCCGCTGCCCCAGCCATCAAGAATGCACAGGACAACGGGTTTGGGTACGCTCATCAGATCATCTCCGGGACAGGCTGTGTTGCCCACCTTCTAACGCCTCGCCGCGCCGGGGTGAACCGCCATTGCGGCCGCAGGCTGCCTTATCGGCGCGCCCGCCCGCGGGTTTGCCCCTGCCGCCGGGCTTCATCTTTCCCCAAATACTCACTCCCCGGGCTGCCACCGGCACCGCCGCCCGTGTTCTGCGGCGTCAGCAGATGCCGGATCAGCGCCACCGGATGGGCGCGCAAGGACAGCCGCATGGCGACGTAATCCTCCACCACCTCTTCGCCCAGCCCCATCTGCGGCAGATCGGCGGCAGGCTCGTAAATCCCCTCGCCCTCCAGTTCGCGGGCAAACAGCGGCAGCGGCTTGCGGGCGGTGATCGCCTTGGCCGCCCACAAGGCCTCGCGCCGGCTGAGGCCCAGCGTGGCAAAGGCATCCGCCTCGGCCAGCCGCTCGATCACCGGCGGCGCCAGCCCTGCCTTGCGCCAGACATCCTCGACCTCGTGGTAGCCGTTGCCGCGCGCCGCCGTCAGCCAGGCGGCATCCTCGTCGCGCAGACCCTTGATCTGGCGGAACCCCAGCCGCAGCGCCAGCCCGCCCTGGCCATCCGGCTCCATCACGTTGTCCCAGTAGGAGTTGTTGATGCAGACCGGCCGCACCTCGACCCCATGCGCGCGGGCATCCCGCACGATCTGGGCAGGCGCGTAGAACCCCATCGGCTGCGAGTTCAAAAGCGCGCAGGCAAAGATGCCCGGATGGTGGCACTTGATCCAGGCCGAGGCATAGACCAAGAGCGCGAAACTGGCGGCGTGGCTTTCCGGGAAGCCGTAGGAGCCGAAGCCCTCGATCTGGGAAAAACAGCGCTCGGAGAACTCCGTGTCATAGCCGTTCTTTGCCATGCCGCGCAAAAACAGGCTGCGGAATTCACTGACGCTGCCGTGTTTCTTGAACGTCGCGAGCGAGCGCCGCAACCGGTCGGCCTGCTCGGGCGAAAACCCGGCGCCGACGATGGCGATCTGCATCGCCTGCTCCTGGAACAGCGGCACGCCAAGGGTCTTGCCCAGCACCTCGCCCAGCGCATCCGAGGGGAAATGCACCGGCTCCTCCTTGTTGCGGCGGCGGATGTAGGGATGCACCATGTCGCCCTGGATCGGGCCGGGGCGGACGATGGCGACCTCGATCACCAGATCATAGAAACAGCGCGGCCGCATCCTGGGCAGGAAGTTCATCTGCGCCCGGCTTTCGACCTGGAACACCCCGATGCTGTCGGCGCGGCACAGCATGTTGTAGACCTCGGGATCCTCCGGCGGCAGGGTGGCGAGGCTGTAGTCCAGCTGGTGGTGCTGCCGCATCAGGTCGAACGCCTTGCGGATGCAGGTGAGCATCCCCAGCGACAGCACATCGACCTTGAGAATGCCGAGCGTGTCGATGTCGTCCTTGTCCCAGCAGATCACCGTGCGCCCCTCCATGGTGGCGTTCTCGATCGGCACCAGCTCGTCCAGGCGCCCTTGGGTGATGACAAAACCGCCGACGTGCTGGCTCAGGTGGCGGGGGAAGCCGATGATCTCCTCCACCAGCTGCAGGGTCAGCTGCAGGCGGCGGCTGTCCGGGTCGAGGCCGATCTCGCGCATGCGTTCGGCCTCCACTCCCTGGGTGCTGAAGAAGCCCCAGAGCTGCGAGGACATCGCCGAGATCGTGTCCTCGGTCAGCCCCATGGCGCGGCCAACCTCGCGGATGGCGCGTTTGCCGCGGTAGTGGATCACCGTCGCGCACAGCCCTGCGCGGTGGCGGCCGTAGCGTTCATAGATCCACTGGATCACCTCCTCGCGCCGCTCGTGCTCGAAATCGACGTCGATGTCGGGCGGCTCGTCGCGGGCCTCGGAGACGAAACGCTCGAACACCATGGTGCCCAGTTCCGGGCTGACCGAGGTGACGCCGAGGCAATAACAGACCACCGAATTGGCAGCGGACCCCCGCCCCTGGCACAGGATCCCGCGGGAGCGGGCAAAGGCGACGATGTCGCGCACGGTGAGGAAATAGGGATCGTATTTCAGCTTGGCGATCAGGGTGAGCTCATGCTCCAGCAGCGCGCGCACCCGCTGCGGCGCGCCGCCGGGATAGCGCCAGCTCAGCCCCTCCTCGGCCAGCCTGCGCAGACGCTGCGGCGGCGTCTCGCTCTCGCTGCCCTCGTCCGGGTAGTCATAGCGCAGCTCATCCAGCGAGAAGCTGAGCTGTGCTGCCAGCCGGGCGGCATTGTCCACCGCCTGCTCATGATCCCGCAACAGGCGGCGCAGCTCCGCCTCGGAGCGCAGCCGCTGCTCGCCGTTGGCCATCGCGGCGCTGCCCAGGTCCTCCACCTTGCAGCGCAGCCGGATGGCGGTCAGCACATCGCCAAGGCGGCGGCGGCTGCCGTGGTGCATTTTCGGCGCGGCGCTGGCCAGAAGCGGCAGGCCCAGATGGCTGGCCGCCTCTGCCAGTTGCGCAAACCGCGCCCGGTCGCCGCCATCGTAGGCGGGCGCCATCATGAGGTGCATGCGGGCACCAAAGCGGCGCGTCAGCCGCTCCATATGCGGCCCCCACCCGCCCGCGCCGCCGGGCAGATGCTCCGCCTGCGGCACCAGCAGCAGGTGCAGCCCGTCCGCGAATTCCATCAGGTCGGAAAGCTGCAGGGTACAGCTGCCCTTTTCCGCCCTCAGCCGTCCGGTGGAGAGCAGCCGGGTCAGGCTGCCCCAGCCGATGCGATCCACCGGCAGGGCGATCACCGGCGGCGCATCGGTGAAGACCAGCCGCGCCGCCGGGATCAGCCGCACGGTGCCGTAGACCGGAAAGGAGGGCGGCTGCGAAAGGCCCTCCGGGCGCGGCGGCCCGATCGGACTGTTCTGCCGGTCCCAGGCCTGCCGCTCGGCCACCCGGCGGGCAATGTCGCGACATTCCGCATGGGCGCGCACGATTCCCGCCACCGAGTTCTCATCGGCGATGGCAATCGCGCCGATCCCCAGCAGCAATGCACGGCGCACATATTCCTCCGGATGCGAGGCCCCGGTGAGGAAGGTGAAGTTGGACAGGCAGGCGAACTCGGCAAACATGACCCGCATGATATTCCCGTTTTGTTCTTATGTGGAGTCCTGCCGGCACGTGATCCCGCGCCGTGCGCCAGCACGGCGCCCGGCCCAACAGGCCAAGGGGCATTTTCAATGCCCGCAGGACTGGCGGGAGCCCCCCGCATGTCTGCGGGATGCGCAGGATCCGGGTCGATTGCGGCGATGCGTGTCTGGCAAGGTTCAGCCAGCAAAGGAGATCCCCCATGCCCAGAATCACCGCCCTGCCCACAGAGACTGTCCGCGCCCTGCAGGCGGGCGGTCCCGATGCCCACGGCCAGCGGCCGGAGCGCGCGGTGTCGGATGGCGGCGGCAATCCCTGCCGCCACTGCCTGAGGTACATTCCCGAAGGCGCTGAAATGCTGATCCTCGCCCACCGCCCCTTTCCGCAGGCGCAGCCCTATGCCGAAACCGGGCCGATCTTCCTGTGTGCCGAGCCTTGCGCACGGCATGAGGGGGACGGGGTTCCGCAGGCCTTGGAGGGCTCTCCCGATTACCTGATCAAGGGCTACAGCGCCGACCACCGGATCGTCTATGGCACCGGCCTCGTGATCCCGCAGGCGCAGATGATGGTGCAGGCCGAAGCGATCTTTGCGGATCAGCGGGTGGCGTATATCCACGTCCGCTCCGCCCGCAACAACTGCTATCAGGCGCGGATTGACCGAGGATAGGCAGAGCTTCATGAGACAGCGGATGGCTCCGCCTGACCTCTCAGAATACAGAGGGCCGCGCCTCCCCTGCCAGGTCGGCCTTCAGGCGGATTTCGTCAGCGACAGGAACACGTCTTCCAAATCCGCTTCCTCGGTCTTCACGTCGCGGATGCTGATCCCGGCGGCATGGACCGCGGCCAGCACCTCCTCGGCGCTGGTCACCTGGCTGCGGTAGCGCAGCACCACGGCGCCGTCGTCACGCAGGGCGGCCTCGATGCCTTCGCCCTGCGGCAGCCGGTCCACCGGGGCGGCGGGCTGCACCACCATCGCCTTGGCATCCAGTCGACCCAGCAGGCTGGCGGTGGTGTCGCGGGCCACCACCTCGCCCTGGTTGATGATGGCGATCTCGTCGCACATCTCCTCGGCCTCCTCGAGGTAATGGGTGGTGAGGATGATGGTCATGCCTTGCGCGTTCAGCTTGCGGATGTTGTCCCACAGCATCTGGCGCAGCTCGATGTCGACGCCCGCGGTGGGCTCGTCCAGCACCAGAACCGAGGGGCGGTGCACCAGCGCCTTGCCCAGCAGAAGCCGCCGCCGCATGCCGCCGGAGAGGGTGCGGGCATAGGCCTCTGCCTTGTCGGTGAGGCCGATCATCGCCAGGATCTCGTCGCTGTGGCGCTGCGCCTTGGGCACGCCGTAAAGCCCCGCCTGCACCTCCAGCGCGCCGCGCGGGGTGAAGAAAGGGTCGAGGTTCAGCTCCTGCGGCATCACCCCGATGGCAGCGCGGCTCTGGCGCGGGTTCTCGTCCTGGTCGAAGCCCCAGATCGACACCTGGCCGGAGGTCTTGCGCACCAGCCCGGCAAGGATGTTGATGAGGGTGGATTTGCCCGCGCCGTTCGGCCCCAGCAGGCCAAAGACGGAGCCGCGCGGGATGTCCAGATCGATACCCTTCAGCGCCTCCTTGGCGGGGCTGCTCTTCTGGGCTGCATAGACCTTGCGAAGCCCCCGGATTTCAATCGCCGCCGTGTTCATTTCCGTCGCTCCCGTGACAAACCGCTGCGGCGCGCGGCCGCTGACGCAACACGGGATACCCTGCATCGGCGCTGGCGGAAACCGGGAAATCAGTCGGCGCGACGCTCCCCCCGCTGGCCGTCGCTGCCCGGGCCGTCGCTGCCCTCGCCGTCCTCCTCGGTGCGGCTGCGGCGCAGGGCGGTTTCGATGCGGGCGGCTGCGGGCGGCTCGCCTTCGGGCGCGCGCGGCCAGCCTTCGCGCTGCTTGCCACGGATGCCGTCGGTTTCCTCGGTCTGGTCGTGGAACAGCAGCACCCGCGTCGGATAGGGCATGTCGACGCCGGCCTTGTCGAGCGCGTTGTAGACTTCCTTTATCACCCGGGCATAGGTGTGGCTGACCTCGGTGCGCACCGATTTGGTCCACCAGCGCAGCCGCACGGTGTTGCCGTCGGCATCCATCGACCAGGGCAGCGCCTCGGGGGCGGGATCGTCCAGCACGCCTTCGACGCCGGCGCAGGTCTCCTCCATGATCTTGCAGGCGGTGTCGAAATCATCCGAGCAGCCGATCTGCACCCCGTATTGCGAGCGCCGCTTGTCAAAGGCGGTGTTGACGATCACCGCGTCGGTGTAGATGTCGGCGTTGGGGATCACCACGCGGCGGCCGTCATAGGTCTTGATCATGGTGGCGCGGGTCTCGATCCGCTCCACCGTGCCCTCGTAGCCGCCCGAGACGATCTGGTCGCCCACCTCGAACGGCTGGCGCAGCAGGATCAGGATGCCCGCCAGCATGTTCTGCAGGATGTCCTTGAAGGCAAAGCCGATCGCCACCGAGGAAATCCCCAGCCCGGCGAACAGGTCGCCCGGGGTGACCGAGGGGGCCACGATGGTGATCGCCAGCATGACGCCGACGATGATGATGGCCCAGCGCACCAGCGCGCCGCCGACCTCGCCCAGGCTGGGGCGGTCGCGGCGGTGGCCCATGCGGCACAGCAGCCGCCCGATGGCGCCCGCCGCGAACCAGAAGACCAACAGCAGCACGAGGGCGATGCCGATGTTGGGCAGCAGCGAGAAGAAACCGTCGACCCAGGAATCGAGCTTTTCAAAGAAATTGCCGGTGTCGGCGTCGATCTCCTCGAGGCCGCTGTCGGTGGCACCGCTGTCATCGGGCTCCATGTGCATCTCCTTGGCCAGCCGCTGCTTTGCGCAACGAAATGGCCCGGTTAGCCGGTCGGTCAAGCGCCGCCGCCCCTCTTGCCCGTCTGCGGCACCGCCGCTATGGTTCGCCAAACCGCGTACCGGCACGGTGCGCAAAGCCAGTGAGACATAGCCAGACATGACCATCGCCCCGCCCGAAACGCGTATCGTCACCACAACCCGCGTCGCCTGTGACGGCGGCGAAGGTGCCCTGGGTCATCCGCGGGTCTACCTGCATATCCCCGAAGACCAGGGCTGGGTTGAATGCCCCTATTGCGACTGCAAGTTCATCCTCGCCGATGCGCAGGAAGAGGTCGCCAAGGCGGCGCAGTGACGCCTGCCATCCGCCGGACCCGTGACACCGGGCCTGATATCCGGCTTGATACCGGGCCTGAGCGCCCCGGCGGCATCTGATGGCGCAATTGCTGATCGTATACCACAGCCGCACCGGTGGCAGCCGCCAGATGGCGGAGGCCGCCTGCGACGCTGCGCGGGATGAGGCCGAGACCCTCCTGAAGCGCGCCGAGGACACCGGGCCGGAGCATCTGCTGGCGGCGGATGGTTATCTCTTCTGTGCGCCGGAAAACCTGGCGGCGCTGTCCGGCCCGATGAAGAATTTCTTTGACCGCTGCTATTACCCGGTGCTGGGGCAGCTGAACGGGCGGCCCTATGCGCAGATGGTCTGCGCCGGCTCGGACGGTGAGAACGCGGCGCGCCAATGCGCCCGCATCGCGCAGGGGTGGCGGCTGAAACCTGTGCAGGCACCCCTGATCATCTGCACCCACGCACAGACCCCCGAGGCGATCCTGGCCGAGAAAGTGATTCCCGAGGCCGAGCTGCAGACCTGCCGCGAGCTGGGCCAGGCGTTGGCGGCGGGATTGGCGATGGGGGCATTCTGAGCCGCGCGGCCCGCCCCGGCCGGGCGCTTCGCGCCAAAGGGCGCCGAGCCGCCAGCCACGCCCGAAACTCCAATTGCCCTTCCTGTCCGGATCACCGATAACCGGGAAACAGAACACGAACGGATCTGCAAGCAAACGGGGGCGCGACAGGCCATGAGCGGGACAAAATTCGGCAAGGGCTGCCATCTGCATCTGATTGACGGCTCGGCCTTCATCTTCCGCGCCTATCATGCGCTGCCGCCGCTGACCCGCAAATCCGACGGGCTGCCGATCGGTGCCGTCTCGGGCTTTTGCAACATGCTGTTCAAGCAGGTCGAGGACAACAAGGGCCCCGATGCGCCCACCCATGTGGCGGTGATCTTCGACCACTCGGGCAAGTCCTTCCGCAACGAGATGTACGACCTGTACAAGGCCAACCGCCCGCCCGCGCCCGAGGACCTGGTGCCGCAGTTTCCGCTGACCCGCGAGGCCACCCGCGCCTTCAACATCGCCTGCAAGGAGATCGAGGGCTACGAGGCCGATGACATCATCGCCACCCTCGCCTGCCAGGCGCGCGAGGCCGGCGGGCGTGTCACCATCATCTCCTCGGACAAGGACCTGATGCAGCTGGTCGGCGGCGGGGTCGAAATGCTCGACGCGATGAAGAACAAGCGCATCGATGCCGATGGCGTGCGCGAGAAATTCGGCGTTGGCCCGGAACGGGTGGTGGACGTGCAGGCGCTGGCCGGTGACAGCGTCGACAACGTGCCGGGCGCGCCGGGCATCGGAATCAAGACGGCGGCGCTTCTGATCAACGAATTCGGTTCGCTGGAAGACCTGCTGGACCGCGCCGAGGAGATCAAGCAGCCCAAGCGGCGGCAGACGCTGATCGAAAAGCGCGAACAGATCGAACTGTCCAAGAAGCTGGTGCAGCTGGACTGCAACATGGAGCTGGACTTCACCCTCGACGATCTCGAGGTGATGGAGCCTGACCCGGAAACCCTGCTCGGCTTCCTGTCGCAGATGGAGTTCCGCACCCTGACCAAGCGGCTCGCCGATCAGCTGGGCATGGACGCGCCGACGATCCCCGAAGCACCGGCCACCGCGGCCGCGACCGCCGCGGCAACAGTCCCGGCACCGGAAGAGGTGCCATTCGACCGGGACGGATACGAATGCGTGCGCGATGCCGCTGCCCTGCAGGTCTGGATCGATCGCATCCGACACCGCGGCTGGGTGGCGGTGGATACCGAAACCACCGGGCTGGACGAAATGGTGGCGGATCTGGTCGGCATCTCGCTCTGCGTGGAGCCGGGCCAGGCCTGTTACATCCCGCTGGCGCACAAGGCGGGCGGCGATGACCTGTTCGGCGGCGAAGGGCTGGCCGAGGGGCAGATGCCGCTGGAAGAGGCCGTGGCGATGCTGAAACCGGTTCTGGAAGATCCGGCGATCATGAAGATCGGCCAGAACATGAAATACGACGCCAAGATCCTCTACCGGTACGGGGTGCAGGTGGCGCCGATCGACGACACCATGCTGATGTCCTATGCGCTGCACGCCGGCCTGCACGGCCATGGCATGGACACGCTGTCCGAACGCTACCTCAGCCACACGCCGATCCCGATCAAACCGCTGCTCGGCAGCGGCAAATCGGCGATCACCTTTGACAGGGTGACGATCGAGGATGCGGTTCCCTACGCGGCCGAGGATGCGGATATCACCCTGCGCCTGTGGCAGAAATTCAAACCGCAGCTGCATCAGGAACGCGTCACCACCGTCTATGAGACGCTGGAGCGCCCGCTGGTGCCGGTGCTGGCCGAGATGGAGCGCAACGGCATCAAGGTGGACCGCGACACGCTCAGCCGCATGTCCAATGCCTTTGCCCAGAAGATGGCGGCGCTGGAGGCCGAGATACACGAACTGGCGGGCGAGAGCTTCAACGTCGGCTCGCCCGCGCAGCTGGGCGAGATCCTGTTCGAGAAGATGTCGCTGCCCGGCGGCAAGCGCGGCAAGAACGGCAAGTTCTCCACCGGCGCGGACATCCTCGAGGATCTGGCGACCGAACACGACCTGCCCGCACGGGTGCTGGACTGGCGCCAGCTGTCGAAGCTGAAGTCGACCTACACCGATGCGCTGCAGGACCACATCAACCCCGAAACCGGTCGCGTGCACACATCCTACGCGCAGACCGGGGCCAGCACCGGCCGCATGGCCTCGACCGATCCGAACCTGCAGAACATCCCGATCCGCAGCGAAGAGGGCCGCCGCATCCGCGAGGCCTTCGTGGCGGAAGAGGGCAACGTGCTCCTGGCGCTCGACTACAGCCAGATCGAGCTGCGCATCCTGGCCCATATGGCCGACATCGACGCGCTGAAGGCGGCCTTTGCCGAGGGCCAGGACATTCACGCGATGACCGCGTCGGAGATGTTCAACGTGCCGCTGGAGGAGATGACGCCGGAAATCCGCCGTCAGGCCAAGGCGATCAACTTCGGTGTGATCTACGGCATCTCGGGCTTTGGCCTGGCGCGCAACCTGCGCATCCCGCGAAAAGAGGCGCAGGGCTTCATCGACCGCTATTTCGAGCGCTTCCCAGGCATCCGCCGCTACATGGATCAGACGGTGGAATTCGCCAAGGAGCACGGCTATGTGCAGACCCTGTTCGGGCGCAAGATCCACACCGCCGAGATCAACGCCAAGGGGCCGAAGGCGGGCTTTGCCAAACGCGCGGCGATCAACGCCCCGATCCAGGGGACGGCGGCCGATGTGATCCGCCGCGCCATGGTGCGGATGCCTGATGCCATCGCCCATCTGCCCGCCCGGATGCTGCTGCAGGTGCACGATGAACTGCTGTTCGAAGTGCCCGAATCGGCAGTCGAGGAAACCATCGAGATCGCCCGCCAGGTGATGGAAAACGCCGCCGACCCGGCAGTGCATCTGGACGTGAAACTGGTGGTGGAGGCTGGCCGCGGCCAGAACTGGGCCGAGGCCCACTGACCCCGCTCCCCAGCCGCGCCCGCAGCAGCCAGCGCTCCCGCCCGGCTTCGATCTTGCGATCTCAACCCGTTGGGCCGGGCGCCGCTGGCGCGGCGCGGCACCACCACTCACCGGAAGCACAACGCCGCCTCGCCGGGTCAAGGGAGCCGCCAGGCTCCGCGCGACGCGCGGCTTGCCCTTGACGCGGACCGCCGCAAAAACACTGGACAACGCCCCTCAAGGGCAGACCTGCCCTTAGGGGCTTCTCAGCCAATAATCTGACCCGCGCGGCAGGGCGGAGGCGGCAGCCGTGACACGCCGCATTGACATCTCGCGGGCGGGCGGGGAAGTCTCTGGCAGGCGCTCCGGCACCGCCCGGCGGACCTTTCTTTCAACCGCTTATTTTTGGTACAAAACATTGAAACAGATCCTCTTTGCCTGCCTGCTGGCCGCCGTCGGCGGCTGCGCGCATCACATCAAACCTGCCGTGACGCACTACAACGGCGACAGCGTCACCGTTGCCACCCAGCAGCATCACAAGCGCCGCTGGGCGCTGGCCGCCGCCAGCGGCGAGGCCGACCGGGTCTGCCAGCAGGGCCAGGGCAAACGCGCCGAACATGCCTCCACCCGCAAGGATGGCGCGGCGGGGAAGAATTACGACCTGTTTCTCTGCCTGAACTGACGGCGCAGCAGGCGCCAGCCGCACCGCGCCAGCGGTGCGCGGCCCAACCGCGGCTGCGGCATCTTTGATGCCGTGGGCCGCGGGCGGGAGCGCTTCCCCTTTGCTCAGCCCTCAGACGGCTGGCGCACCATCCGCGCCACCATGCGCCGCACCATCGGTGCGACCACCAGCACGGTCGGGAAGGCCACCGGCCAGCTGAAGCTCCAGGCCGCCATCCAGGCCGTCACGAAACCGTCGAGCCCGGTCACGCGCAAGGTGGCAATGCCCGAGACGATGCAGGACATCATTCCCGACAAGAGCAGGGCAAACAGAATGGGGGCGAAACGGGCAGGCAGCATGGCGGTCTCCTTCTGGCAGCGTCGGGCGGCAGCGGCCGGAACCACCTGCCGCGACCTTCCTACGCAGGGCGTCATATGCAGGCATAGCCCGGAAAAGAAAACTGCCGTGGCGCACAGGGGTCTGCGCGGCCGTGCCTGCGCTGTCAGCCGCGGCGGCCTCAGCGCATCCAGCCGAGGCTGTCCTCGGTGCGCCGGGTTGTCGGGGTGTATTCGGCGCTCACCCAGCCGTCGTAACCGCTGGCGTCGATCGCGGCGAACAGCTCCTGAAAGTCCACCGGCCCGGTGCCCGGCTCGCAGCGCGCAGGCGCCGCGCCGATCTGCACATGCACCGCGTGGGCGCCGAACTCCTCCCAGACCCGCGCCGCATCGCCGTGGATCAGCTGGGCGTGGTAGGCGTCGTACTGCAGGCCCACATTGGGCCGGTCCACCGCCGCCAGCACCTCCATCGCGAGGTTGTAGTCATCGAGGAAATAACCCGGCTGGTCGCCGCTGTTCAGCGGCTCGATGGTGAACTGCTGCCTGGGGGCGCGGTCGGCGGCCCATTGCAGGTTCTGCACGAAGGTGGCCTGCGCCGCAGCCCCCTTGGCATAGCCGGCCATCACGTGGATCTTTCCGGCCTTCAGCGCCTCGGCATAGCGCAGCACCCGGCGGATGTCGCGCTGGAAGCGATCGACGCCTTCAGGCAAGGCCGCGTAGCCGGGCATGCCACCGGTGTAATTGGGCGGCGGCGCATTGATCAGCAACAGCTCCAGCCCGTTGGCCAGCAGCGCGCGCTGGGTTTCCTTGGCCGCAAGCTCGTAGGGCGCAAGGATCTCCACGGCCTCGAAGCCGGCGGCGGCGGCGGCGGGGAAACGGTCGAGATAGGGCAGCTCGGCAAACAGCATCGAGATGTTGGCGGCGAATCTGGGCATATCGATCTCCTGGCGTCATGGTGGTTTAGGCCGCGACGGCGGCGAAGGCCAAGGGCCAGAAAACGGCGGATTTTCGCTTTTCTTCCTAAGAATGCGCCGTGGCCGACGGCTAGTCCGCCTCCAGCTCGGCCGAGGGGATCAGCCCGAAGAACGCACCCTGCGACCAGACGCCGAACCATCCGCCGTGGTGCTCGCCCAGCTCCGCCAGCCGGTAGAAGCTTTTGCGGTCGATCAGCGCCTCCAGCCCGGCGCGCACCATCACATACGGCGAGGGCTCGCCACTGGCGGCATCGCGCGCCACCCGGATCGGGTGCTCCGGCCCGGCCGCGGCGGTGTCGCCGATGTTGGTAGTAAAGGTGATGACCTGGTCGCGTCCCTTGTCCGCAACCTCGAAATCCACCGCCACGAAAGGCGCGCCCTCCACGGTGATGCCGACCTTTTCCGCAGGCGTCACAAGGTAGTAGCGCCCGTCCTCCAGCTTCAGGATCGAGGCGAACAGCTTCACCAGTTCGAACCGGGTGAAGGGCGTGCCGAGGTAATGCCAGCTGCCGTCGCGGGCGATGCGGATGTCCAGATCGCCGCTGAACGGCGGGTTCCACAGGTGCACCGGCGGCAGGCTCCTGGCCTTGCCCGGCGCCTGACCCGCCGCCTCTTCCGCCGCCCGCGTGGCCGCTTTTGCCGCCGCTGCGAGGCCCTCGGCATCGGGAGTCACAGGATTTTGTCCGCTCATTGCTTTTGCCATTTCCTGTCAGCACGATAGAGTAACACCATACATCCGGGAAACGAGGAATGTCATGTCCGAAACAGACGATCTGCTGGCCGCCATCGAATCGCTGGAAGCCAAGCTGCAGGAGGCGCGTGCCTCGATCACCCGGCGCTTCATCGGCCAGGAGCGGGTGGTGGACCTGACCCTGTCGGTGCTGTTGTGCGGCGGCCACGGGCTGCTGATCGGCCTGCCCGGCCTCGGCAAGACCCGGCTGGTAGAGACGCTGAGCACGGTGATGGGACTGGACGGCAACCGCATCCAGTTCACCCCCGACCTGATGCCCGCCGACATTCTGGGCTCCGAGGTGCTGGACACCGCCGCCGACGGCCACCGCTCGTTCCGCTTTGTGCCCGGGCCGGTGTTCTGCCAGCTTTTGATGGCCGATGAGATCAACCGCGCCAGCCCCCGCACCCAGTCGGCGCTGCTGCAGGCGATGCAGGAGCGGATGGTGACGGTGGCGGGCGAGGACCGCCCGCTGGGGGTGCCGTTCCATGTGCTGGCCACCCAGAACCCGATCGAGCAGGAGGGCACCTATCCGCTGCCCGAAGCGCAGCTCGACCGCTTTCTTTTGCAGATCGACGTCGCCTATCCCGACCGCGCGACCGAGCGCGACATCCTGCTGGCCACCACCGGGGCCGAGGAGGCCGAGGCCTACCCGGTCTTTACCGCGGACGAGCTGATCGCGGCGCAGACCCTGTTGCGGCGGATGCCGGTGGGAGAGTCGGTGGTGGAGATGATCCTCGACCTGGTGCGCGCCTTCCGCCCCGAGGAGCCGGGCGTATCGGACCGGGTGGCGCAGACCGTGGCCTGGGGCCCCGGCCCGCGGGCGGCGCAGGCGCTGATGCTGGCGGTGCGCGCGCGGGCGCTGTTGCAGGGCCGACTGGCCCCCGGCGTCGAGGATGTTTTGGACATGGCGCAGCCGGTGCTGAGCCACCGGATGCAGCTGAATTTCGCCGCCCGCGCGCGCGGCGACAGCCTCGCGGCACTGATCGCCGACACCGCCGCCGACCTGGCCCGCAGCGGAGCCGCCGCGTGACCAGACCCGCCGCCCATCCCGCAGCCAGCGCGCTGCGGCACCGCGCCGAGGCCGAGGCCAGCGCCCTGCCGCCGCTGCTGGTGCAGGCGCGGCAGCTGGCGGGCGCGGTGCTGATGGGCGAGCACGGCCGCCGCCGGGCCGGGACCGGCGATGATTTCTGGCAATACCGTCCGGCGCAGCCCGGCGACAGCCGCCGGATGATTGACCACCGCCGCTCGGCCCGTGGCGATGTGCAATTCGTGCGCGAGCGCGAATGGCAGATCGCCCAGACGGTGCATCTGTGGGTCGATGCCGGCGCCTCGATGCGCTTTGCCTCCGGCGCGAAACTGCCGCAGAAGGCCGAGCGCGCGCGGCTGTTGGGGCTGGCGGCGGCGGTGCTGATGGTGCAGGGCGGCGAGCGGGTCGGCCTGACCGGCGGCAGCCTGCCGCCGCGGCGCGGCAACGTGCAGATCCTGCGGCTGGCCGAAGCGCTGATGGACGACGCGGCAGAGGATTATGCGCCGCCCAACGACCGCGCCCTGATCCCGCATGCGCGCGCCCTGTTCATCTCGGACTTTCTGGGCCCGTTCGACGCCCTGGAACAGGCGCTGTCCAAGGCTGCCGCGCGCGGCGTGCGCGGTGTGCTGCTGCAGGTTCTGGACCCGGCGGAGGAAGCCTTTCCCTTTGCCGGCCGCACCCTGTTCGAAAGCATCGGCGGCGCTGTCACACATGAAACACTGAAGGCCTCGGCGCTGCAGGCGCGCTACCTGGACCGGCTGGCAGAGCGCCGCGCCGCGCTGGAGCGGCTGTGCCACGAGGCGGGCTGGCGCTTTGGTCGGCACCACACCGGCGATCCGGCGCAGGCGGCGCTGATGTGGCTGTACCACGCATTGGAAAGAACCGCGCCATGACAACGATTGCAGGCATCGGCTTCACCGCGCCCTGGCTCTTGCTGGGTCTGCTGGCGCTGCCGGTGCTGTGGTTCCTCCTGCGCGCGGTGCCGCCGGCGCCGAAGCGCCAGCCGTTCCCGGCGGTGACGCTGCTTCTGGGGCTGAAGGACGACCAGAGCCTCTCTGACCGCACGCCCTGGTGGCTCTTGCTGCTGCGCATGGCGGCGGTGGCGGCGGCGATCCTTGGCCTTGCCGGGCCGGTGCTGAACCCCAGCACCGAGGACACGGCCGCCCGCGCGCCGCTGCTGGTGGTGCTGGATGCCAGCTGGGCGGGAGCGGCCGACTGGCAGCAAACCAGCGCGCAGCTGGCGCAGCAGCTGGAGGATGCCGGGCGCGCCGAACGCCCGGTGGCGCTGCTGCGGCTGAACGCGCCCGAGCCCCTGCAGTTCCGCGCCGCCAGCAGCTGGCAGCGGCAGCTGGCCGGGCTGGAGCCGCTGCCCTGGCAGCCGGGCGAGGCACAGCTGCAGGCCGCCACCGAGGTGCTGGCCGCGGCCCAGGGCGCGTTTGACACGGTCTGGTTCAGCGACGGGCTGGACTACCCCGGCCGCGACGGGCTGATTGCCACGCTCAGCGAGCGCGGCGCCATCGAGGTCTATGAACAGCCCGCACCGGTGCTTGGGTTGCGCCCCGCCGCCTACACCACCGACGGCATCGAGATCACCGCCCTGCGCAGCCGCGCAGGGCCCGCGCAGCAGGTCACCGTGCTGGCCCAGGGCCGCGACCCCGGCGGCACCGCCCGCACGCTCGCCACCCTTCCGCTGCGCTTTGGCGATGGCGCGGTCGAGGCCAGCGCCGGCCTGTCACTGCCGGCCGAGCTGCGCGCGCGGCTGACCCGGTTCGAGATCCAGGGGCAGCGCAGCGCCGGGGCGGTGGCGCTGACCGACGATTCCCTGCGCCGCCGCGAGGTGGCGCTGGTCGCCGCCCAGAGCGAGGACGAGGGACTCGCGCTGCTGTCGCCGCTGCACTACCTGCGCCAGGCGCTGGAGCCCTCGGCCGAGCTGCTGGAGGGCGCGCTGCCGGATCTGCTGCCCGCAAACCCCGATGTGATCGTGCTGGCGGACGTGGCGCAGCTTGCCCCCGACCAGGAGGCCGGGGTCATCGAATGGGTCGAGAACGGCGGTCTTCTGCTGCGCTTTGCCGGGCCGCGGCTGGCCGCCAGCGACACCGCCCGCGCGGGCGAAGCACCGCTGATGCCGGTGCGGCTGCGCATCGGCGGCCGCAGCATCGGCGGCGCCATGAGCTGGGGCGAACCGAAGACGCTGGCGCCCTTCGCGGAAGGCTCGCCCTTTTACGGGCTGGAGGTGCCGGATGAAGTCGCGGTCACCTCGCAGGTGGTGGCGCAGCCCGATCCGCAGCTGGCCGAGCGGGTGATCGCCGAGCTGGCCGACGGCACCCCGCTGGTCACCCGCAAGACGCTGGGACAGGGCCAGGTGGTGCTGTTCCACGTGACCGCCAACGCTGAATGGAGCAGCCTGCCGCTGTCGGGCCTGTTCGTGTCGATGCTGGAGCGGCTGGCGGTGTCGTCCTCTGCCGCAGTTCCCAGCGCCGAAGATCTGGAGGGCACCACCTGGACCCCGGTCGAGGTGCTGGACGGCTTTGGCCGCAGCGAAACCGCGGGCACGCTGCCGGGGGTCAAGGGGCCGGACCTGGTGGCCGCCGCCGCTGGTCCCGAGCTGCGCCCCGGCGTCTACTCCGGCGGGCGGCGGGTGCTGGCGCGCAACGTGCTGCGCCCCGACGACGCGCTGCAGCTGGCGCGCTGGCCCGCCACGGTGGACGTCAGCGCCTATGGCGCGCCGCAGGAGCAGCCCTTGGGCGGTGCCTTCCTGACCCTGGCGCTGGCGCTGCTGGCGCTGGATGTGCTGGGCACGCTGCTGGTCTCCGGCCTGCTGGCGCCGCGCCGCGCGGCGCTGATGCTGGCGGGTGCGCTGGCGCTGGCTGCCGCGACAGTGCCGCAGGAGGCGCGCGCACAGCAGGCAGCCGCACCACTGCCCTCCGCCGCCGAGGATGCGCGGGCCGCGGATCTGGCGGCCGAGCTGGTGCTGGCGCATGTGCTGACCGGCGACGCCGAGGTCGACCGCATCGCCGCTGCCGGCCTGCGCGGCCTGTCCGACACGCTGTTCTTCCGCACCTCGGTCGAGCCGGCCGAACCGGCGGGCGTCGATCTGGAACGTGATGAGCTGGCGTTCTTTCCGCTGCTCTACTGGCCGGTTACCCGCGACCAGCCGCTGCCCTCGGCGGCGGCCTATGCCAAGCTGAACACCTATCTGCGGGCGGGCGGCATGATCCTGTTCGACACCCGCGACGCGGATCTCGCGGGCGCCGGCGCCAGCAGCCCTGCGGCGCGGCGGCTGCAACAGATCGCTTTGCCCCTGGACATCCCGCCACTGGAGGTAGTGCCGCAAGACCACGTGCTGACCCGCGCCTTCTACCTGCTGCAGGATTTCCCCGGCCGCCACACCCGTGGCCCGGTCTGGGTCGAGGCCGCGCCCCCGGATGCCGAGCAGGCCGAGGGCATCCCCTTCCGCAACCTCAACGACGGGGTGACGCCGGTGGTGATCGGCGGCAATGACTGGGCCGCGGCCTGGGCGGTGGACGGCAACGGGCGGCCCCTGCTGCCTGTCGGGCGCGGCTATGCCGGCGAGCGGCAGCGCGAACTGGCCTTCCGCTTTGGCGTCAACCTGGTGATGCATGTGCTGACCGGCAACTACAAATCCGACCAGGTGCATGTGCCGGCCCTTTTGGACCGGCTGGGGCAATAGGGGCGCGCGCGATGACACAGACAATCCTGTTCGACCCGCTGGTGCCCTGGCCGGTGCTCTGGGCTGCCGTCGCGGTGACGCTGGCGGCGCTGCTGCTGGCGCTGTGGAAGCGGCTGCCGGGCTGGGGCCTGCGGGCACTGGCGGCGCTGGTGCTGCTGGCCGCCCTCAGCGGGCCGGTGCATCAGAGCGAGGACCGCGCTGCCCTGGATGACATCGTCATCGTCGCCGAGGACCAGACCGCCAGCCAGCAGCTGGGCGATCGCCCGCAGCAAATAGCCGCGGCGCGGGCGGAACTGAAGGCGGCGCTGGACGCCCGCCCCGGCACCGATGTGCGCTGGATCACCGTGCCGGATGGCGCCGGCGACGAAGGCACGCGGCTGATGGGCGCGATTGCCCAGGCGCTGGCGGATGAGCCGCGCGCGCGGGTGGCTGGCATCATCGCGCTGAGCGACGGCCAGGTGCATGACGCCGAGCCGCCGCTGGACCTGCCCGCGCCGATGCACCTGCTGTTGTCGGGCCGGGAGGACGACTGGGACCGCCGCCTGATCGTGAAGAACGCACCGGGCTTCGGCATCATCGGCGAGCCGGTCACGCTGACGCTGCGGATCGAGGACCAGGGGGCTGCGCCCTCGGAACGCGGCCTGGCGGTGCTGGAGGTTTCCGTCGCGGGCGGCGCGCCGCAGCGCTTTACCCTGCCGGTGGGCGTCGATTTCGAGCTGCCGATGGTGCTGCAGCATGGCGGCCGCAACGTGATCCGCTTCAGCGTGCCCGAAGAACCGGGCGAGCTGACCGCGCGCAACAACTCCGCCCTGGTGCAGATCAACGGCGTGCGCGATCGGCTGCGGGTGCTCCTGGTGTCGGGCGAGCCGCATGCCGGCGGGCGCACCTGGCGCAACCTGCTGAAATCCGACAGCGCCGTGGACCTGGTGCATTTCACCATCCTGCGCCCCCCCGAGAAGCAGGACGGGGTGCCGGTTGAGGAACTGTCGCTGATCGCCTTCCCGACCCGCGAGCTGTTCCTGGAAAAGATCGAGGATTTCGACCTCATCATCTTTGACCGCTACAAGCGGCGCGGCATCCTGCCTGCGATCTACCTCGACAACGTGGCCAATTACGCGATGGGCGGCGGCGCGGTGCTGGTGGCGGCGGGGCCGGATTTTGCCAGCGCCGACAGCATCTACCGCTCGCCGCTGTCGCTGATCCTGCCGGCAGAGCCGTCGGCAAGGGTGCTGGAGCAGGCCTTCCGCCCTGCCGTGACCGATCTGGGGCGCCAGCATCCGGTGACCTCGGGTCTGGAGGGCGCCGGGGACTGGGGCCGCTGGCTGCGCCAGATCGATCTGCGCACGCCCGAGGGCCAGGTGCTGATGAGCGGCGCTGATGAGCGCCCCCTCCTGGTGCTGAACCGGGTCGGTGAAGGGCGGGTGGCGCTCCTGGCCTCGGACCACGCCTGGCTGTGGAGCCGCGGTTACGAGGGTGGCGGGCCGCAGCTCGAGCTGCTGCGGCGGCTGGCGCATTGGATGATGAAGGAGCCGGAGCTGGAGGAAGAGGCGCTGTGGGCCGAGACCACGGGCCAGCGCATGCGGATCCTGCGCCGCACGCTGGCGCCGCAGGCCGGGCCGGTGACGGTGACCAATCCTGATGGCAGCACGGTGGAGCTGAGCTTGCGCGAGACCGCGCCGGGCCAGTGGGAGGCGCGCTACGAGGGGCCGGAACAGGGGTTGTACCGGCTGCAGGACGGCGACCAGAGCGCGGTTGTCGGCCTTGGTCCCGCCGCGCCGCGGGAGTTCGAGCAGACGCTGGCCACCGGAGACGTGCTGGCGCCGGTGCTGGCACCCTGGCGCGGCGGCATTCTGCGGCTGGAGGACGGGATGCCGTCGCTGCGCAACACCCGCGCGGGGCGTCCCGCGGCCGGGCGCGGCTGGATCGGCCTCACCCCGCGCGACGCTTACGAGACGCTTTCGGTCAGCCAGGCGCCGCTGCTGCCCGGCTGGCCGGCGCTGCTGCTGGCGGCGTTCTTCATCACCGCAGGCTGGCTGCGCGAAGGGCGGCGGTAACCGCCCTCCCCTCTGCTGCTTTATGTCATTTCTGGCGGTGGGGCTCCCGCCCGCAGCGGGCGCCCCTGCGGGGCCGCCCTTTGCCGTTGGGCCGCGCGCCGAGCCAAGGGCGCGGCGCGGATCGCTTCGGGCTTTGCCCGAAGCGAAATACCTCTCCACCGCCGTGCCAGATCCTGTCAGGTTGTCGTCAATCGATCCGCAGGTCCACCCGGTCAGAGCGGCCTGCCCCATCCACCACCACCAGCGAGGAAAATCCGGCGCCGGGGCTGGGCAGGCTGATCTCCCGGTTGCGCGCGCCGCTGAGCACCGGCGCGCCATTGGCCAGCACCAGAAATGGTGCGGTGCCGCCACGCAGCTTCAGCGTCAGTTCGCCGCCCGCCAGCGCCAGCCGGGCACCCTGCGGCGGGAAGATCAGCTCGGGCGCGGCGGCGTCAGCGGCAAAGGCCGCGTCCCGGGGCCGGAAGCGGCGCAGCGGCGGCGGCAGCTCGGCGGCGCTGACGATCAGCGTTGCGGAGGGCGGCGGCGGCAGCGGCTCCAGCGCAGGCTTGAGGCGGCCGAAGGCCTCGAACAGCACCGGGGCGGCCAGGTCGCCGCCGAAGATGCCCGGCACCGGCGTGCCGTCGGCGCGGCCCATCCAGATGCCGATCACGTGGCGGCCGTCCCAGCCGATCGCCCAGGCGTCGCGGTGGCCGTAAGAGGTGCCGGTCTTATAGGCGATGCTGCCCGCGCGCGCGCCCGGCGGCACCGGCAGGCCACGCAGGATGTCGCCCAGGTGCCAGGCCGCCTCGGGCGACATCAACCGCGCAGGGGCGGCGGGCGTTTCGCCCTGCAGCACCTGCAGCCCCGGCCCCTGCCCGCCTGCCGCCAGCCCGGCGTAAAGCTGCACCAGATCCGCCAGGCTGACCCCGACACCGCCCAGCGCCAGCGCCAGCCCCGGCGCGCCGCCGCCGGGCAGCTGCGCCTCCGCGCCGCCCGCCCGCAGCACACCCAGCAGGCGGGCCGGGCCAAGCTCCTGCGTCAGTTTCACCACCGGAATGTTGAGCGATTGCTGCAGCGCCTCGCGCAGGCGGATATCACCGCGGAAGGCACCGTCGAAGTTCTGCGGCGCGTAGCCTGCGAAATTCACCGGCCCGTCATGGATCAGGGTTTCGGGATGTGCCAGCCCCTGGTCGAAGGCCAGCCCGTAGACCAGCGGTTTCAGGGTCGAGCCGGGCGAGCGGATGGCGCGGGTCATGTCGACAAAGCCGCGCCGCGCGGTGGCGCTGTAATCGGGGGAGCCGACCATGGCCAGCACCTCGCCGGTCTGGTGATCGGCCGCAATCAGCGCCGCCGAGAGGTCCGGGCCGCCCTGCCGGGCCGCGTCGGCCAGCAGCTGCTGCATCCGCGCCTGCGTCTGGCGGTCCACCGTCAGCTGCAGCCTGCGCAGGCCGGGGCGGGCGGCGGTCTCGTGATCGGCCAGATGCGGCGCCAGCTGCGGCAGCGCCGCCAGGCGGTGCGGCAGCGGGGTGCGGCGGGCGGCCTCGGCCTGTTCCGCGCTCAGCAGTCCCTGGCGCTGCATCCGCGCCAGCACCCGGTCGCGGGCCTGCTCGGCGGCTTCGGGAAAGCGATCCGGGCGGCGGCGTTCGGGCGATTGCGGCAGGGCCACCAGCAGCGCCGCCTCGGCCGGGGTGAGGCGCGCAGGTTCCTTGCCGAACCAGCCCAGGGCGGCGGCGCGGATGCCCTCGACCGCGCCACCGTAGGGCGCGTGGGTGAGGTAGAGCGTGAGGATCTGCGGCTTGCTGAGGCGGCGCTCCAGCGCCAGCGCCACCCGCATCTGGCGCAGCTTGCCCGCCCAGCGACCAGTGGTGCCGTCCTCCAGCAACCGCGCCACCTGCATGGTCAGGGTCGAGCCGCCGGAGACCGCGCGGCCGCTGCCCAGCGCCTGGCCCGCGGCGCGGATCAGTGCCAGAGGATCGACGCCGGCGTGGTCGTAGAACCGCTTGTCCTCGTAACGCAGCAGCATGGCGAGGAAATCAGCGTCGACCTGATCGGGCCGCACTGCCAGCCGCCACAGGCCGTCCTCCACCGGATAGGCGCGCAGCAGCCGGCCGTTGCGGTCAAGGACTTCGGTGGAGGTTTCGGTGAGCGTGAGGGGGAGCTCGGTGCGGTCGATCCAGGCGTCGAAGGCGCGTCCCGCGATGAAGACAGACAGGCAGAGCACAGTCAAAAGAACCGCACACCATCGCAGCGGCCCGCCCGGCCGATAGGCCGGGCAGCGCCCGGCCCTCCCCACGGGAGGGCGCTTCGCCCCCTCCCAGGGCCGGGCGCTGCCCTTGGTCCTGTTGAACAGGCGTTTCACCTGACTTCCACGCGCCCGGTCTCGGTGCGGGCGCGGAAGGCGGGGCGGTACATGTCCTCGACCGAGGCGGCGGGGTGGTGGAAGTCGCCCGGCGTCACCGCCCGGGCGATATAGGCCAGCGTCACCGGCTTGGCCTCGCGCAGGTCCAGCGCCGCCAGGAAGCGGTCGCTGCGGAACTCGGCATGGGTGGCGGCGGCGGGCTTCAGCCAGTCCAGATCTCGCAGATCGCCGGAACGCAGCAGGTTGGGATTGTCGAGCTCCACCCCGGCGGGCAGCGGGTCATTGACCATCAGCCGCGCGCCGGTTTCCTCATGCGGGGTGACCTCCAGCACGGTGACGAATCGGGTGCCGACTGCCAGCGTTTGCAGGTCCAGCGGCGCGCCCTCCAGCGTGTAGTGGCTGCGGCTGATCGTATAGCCCATGCCGCCCGCGGGCAGCGGCACCTCGGGCACGCCAAGGGTGGTCAGGGTGATCTCGGCGCTGCGGCCGCTGGCGGCGGTCAGTGCCAGGTCCTGCACCTGCGCCCCGTCCGAGGCATGCACGAACGGCCCCTGCACCGGCTGGCCGTTGACTAGCAGGCCGGTGTCCTCGGGCGTGCGGGTCAGGGCGTGGGCGGCAAGCAGCGTCCAGGCAGCCTCCTGGGTGGAGCGGCGGCCCTCGGCAGCGGCCAGGCGGGCGGTGAAGGCCGCGCGGTCCACCGCCTCGGATCCGGCCTCGGCCGCCAGCGCCAGAACCCCTGCGGTGTCGCGCAGACCGGTGCCGAAATCAGCGCGCCAGAGGCGGCTGTCGCCCTGCCCTTCGGTTGCGATCATCTGCGCGGCGCGGGCGAACATCCGATCCGCCCGGCGCTGATCACCATAGGCCGCCAGCGCCGCGCCCAGCTGGGCCACCGCCAGCGGGGTGGCGAAGGCATCGCCCTTCACGTCGGCATAATAGCGCAGATCACCCATCTGCGCGGCGCCTTCACGGGCCAGCACCAGCAGCGCATAGGCGATATCCGCGCCGCCGCGGTCGAAGTCGGGGGCATAGTTGATGCGGTTGCGCAGGTTGTCCATCGCCTGGGCAAAGGCCTGCGGCGGTACCTCATGCCCCTGCGCCCGCGCGCGGCTGAGGAAGTCGCTGGCATAGGCATCAAGCCAGAACTCACCGCTCTCGGCCTGCCACAGGCCGAAGGCGCCGTTGGGGGCCTGGCGAGTCAGCACCTTGCGGATGGCGGCCTCGATGCGCGCGTTCACCGCCGGGCCGTCGCCCAGCCCCGCGGCCTTGGCCACGCTGCTGAGGTACAACAGCGGCATCGCCTGCGAGGCCACCTGTTCGGTGCAGCCATAGGGGTACTGGTCGAGTTCGGCGAGCAGCCCCGGCACGTCGAACCGCGCCAGCGGCCCGGCCGAGATCGTGGCGCGCGCGGTGCCGGGGCGCAGGCCGGCAAAGACATCCTTGCTGAACAGGAAGCTGTCGCCGCCTGCCAGCGTGAAGCGGCGGGTCTGGGCCGCCACCGGATCATTGGCGCGCACCGGCAGCCGCAGCTCCTGGCGCAGCTGCTGCCCGTCCGGCGTGGTGAGCGTCAGAGCCAGCGTGTGGTCGCCCACGGTTTGCGCGGTGATCGGCAGCTCCAGCACCGCCTTGCCCTGTTCGGCCAAGGTGACGGAGGCAGGCAGACCGCCCAGCGCCAGCCCGCCCGCAGCATTGGCAGAGAGCGCCATCGCCCCCGCCGGGCCGTCGGCGTGGACGATCTCGATCCGCGCGCGGCTGCTGTCGCCGGGGGCGAGGAAGCGCGGCATCGCGGCGGTGACCACCACCGGGTCGCGCACCAGCATGTCGGCCTCGGCCTGGCCCACGGCCTTGCCCGACCACGCCACCGCCATCAGCCGCAGCGTGCCATTGAAGGCCGGCAGCTGCATGGGGAAGGATGCCTCGCCATTGGCGCCGACCTGCACTGGGCCAGAGAACAGCGCCACCAGATCCTGCGTCGGCGGCGGTGACTGCATCTTCATGCCGCTGTCCGCATCGCCGCCCGAACGGATCCGCCCCATCGCCCCGTTGCCGGGGTCGATCAGGCGGCCGTAGACATCGCGCAGTTCCATCCCAAGCCGGCGCTGGCCATGGTAGTGGGCGCTGGGATCGGGGCTGGCAAAGCCGGTGAGGTTGAGGATACCGACATCCACTGCCGCCACGGTCAGCCAGACCTCCTCTCCCGCCGCGGCACCTTCGACGCGCAGCTGGGCGGTCTGGGTGCTGCGCGGGCGGACCACATCCGGCACGTCGATCGCGACCGAGAGCTGCTGGCCGGGCTGGGCGACGGCGGCATGGGCCAGCCCCAGCGCGCGCAGCGGGCTGCGGCCGGTCTTGCCCGCAACCGGCTGGATCACCGTGGCGCTGACATAGGCACCGCTGCCCCAGTCGGCGGTCACCTGCAGCGGGATCACGGTTTCACCTGCGCCGACCTCCACTGCCATGCGGTGGATCAGCCGGTCCGACATCACCGAGATCAGCGCAGTGCCAGCGGCGGGCGGCACGATGCGTAGCCGGGCGGTCTCACCGGGGGCGTAGGTTTCGCGGTCCAGCGACAGCTCTAGCCGGGCGGGAGTTTCGCTGCTGCCCGCGGGCGCGTACCAGCCCGCGTAGAAATCATAGGCCGCGGCGGCATAGGCACCGTCGAGGCGCTCCACCACCAGTTCGTACCGGCCCCAGTCCACCGGCTGTGCCAGCGGCAGGGGGTCGGTGCCCAGTTGCGCCTCGCCGGTGGCGATGCGGCTGCGGCGGGTGACAGGCTCCCAATTCCAGCTGCCGTAGAGCTGATACCACTGGTAGCGGGTCTCGACCCGGTTCAGGCTCCATTTCACCCGCATCGGAACCGGCGTGAGGTCCGGCGACAGGGCGATCAGCTCGAACCCGGCCTCGGAGCCTTCGGCGGCGACCTCGTCAAACTGCGGCTTGATGCCGATCACCGAGCCTGCGGGGCGCACCGGCAGCTCGAGGCTGCGCTCCACCGGGCGGGCGGAGCCATCGGCGACGCGGGTGATCAGGGTGGCGGTCAGCGGCTTGCCCTCGGCGGGCAGGCGGGCGGGCAGCGGCACCTGCAGGGCGGCGCTGCCGTCCGGGCCGGTCTGCGCGCCGCCGAAATATTCAGTCTGCACCGCGGCGGGCTCGTCATAGCGGCCAAAGCGGTAGCCGGGCCATTGCGCCAGCGTGTCAGCGGCGCCAAGGCGCAGCTCGCCCTCGATCTTCAGCCCGGCGCCGGGCGCGCCGAACAGGTAATCAGCCTGCAGCGACAGCTGGGCAGCGCCGCCGGGCTGCAGCGCATCGGCATTGGCGACCTGGGGCGTGAAATCGATGCGCTCGGGCAGGAAATCCTCGACCAGGATCTGGCGGCTGGCGAGCGGCGGCGCGCTGAGGTCGGAGAGGATCTCGACCCGCCAGGTGCCGCGCGGGGCGGCGGCATCGGTGGCCAGCGCAAAGACATGGCCGCCCTGGTGCCCGCGGGCGGAGGTCTGGCGACTGTATTCCACCCCATCGGGGCGTTTCAGGATGGCGGTCAACGGCAGCCCCTCGATAGCCTGCGCGCGGCTGTCGCGGGCCAGCGCGGTGACATGCACGGTTTCGCCCGCGCGGAAGGCATCGCGGGTGGTCGCAACGAACACGTCCACCGGCCCCGGCGCGGGCCGTCCGGCCACGCCGCGGTCGGACAGATCAAAGGCGGCATCGGTCAGCGACAGGAAGGTGAAATCCGTCTCCTCCGCCGCATCCCCCGTGCGGGCTGTGACCAGCGCCGGGGCCGCGCCGCCGCTGCCGCGGATCAGGCCGGGCGCAAAGCGGACATAGCCGCTGGCGTCGCTGACCTCGGTCGCCAGCACCTCGTTCGCGGCGGAGATCAGGCTGACCTCGGCGCCCGGTCGCGGAGCGGCGTCGGCCAGCCCCTGCACCTGCACATGCAGCCCGTCGCTGCCCGACAGGGTGCTGAGACCCAGCGCGGTCATCACGAACCACTGGGTGGCCCCTGCGTCCTCCTGCGGGTCGCTCCCCGGCACCCGCGCGCTGAGCGCATAGAGCCCCGGCTTCTGCCCCGCCAGCGCCTGCTCCAGCGGCAGGCGGCTGGTCATCACCTGGTTGAGCGCGCTGTCCACCTCGGCGCTGCCCTGCCAGATGTCCTCGGCGATCTCGGCGGCAAAGTGATCCTCCTGCCATTGCGACAGCGGGCGGGCGAAATAGCCCTCCTGCAGGGTGCGCAGCACGTTGCGGCTGCTGACGCGGCGCAGGCGCAGGTCCAGCCCGGTCAGGTTCACGGTCTCCACCGGCACGGCTGCCTCGCCGCCCGCGGGCAGCACATAAGCGCGGCCCGGAAAGCGCACCTGGGGCGCGCGGTCGCGAACGTAATGGGTCAGCTCGGTATCCTTGTAGAGCTGCTCGCCATTGGCGGCGGGCAGGCCGCGGCGCAGGGTGATGCGGTAGCGCTGGCCATGTTCGGCACCGTCGAGGCACAGCTGCCGCCCCGAGACGGTGACCGCCAGCGCCGCGCCGTCGAGACGCACGTAGTTTTCGTAATCTGTGCCCGCCTGTTCCAGATCCTCGCTGAACTCGGCGCAGATCCGCGGCGCGGCGCTGTCGCTTTCGACCGAGGAGCCGGTGACGCGGAAGCCGTATTTGGCAATCGCCGCCTCAAGCCGTTCTGCGGGCAGCAGGCCCGGCGCGGTGTCCTCGGCCAGGCGCAGGAGATGCAGCATGTCCCGCCCGCGACCGCGGGCCTCCTGTGCGTCGGCGGCAAGGGCAAGGGCGTCGGCCTGCCCAGCAGGCGCCGCGGCGCGCAGGTAGCTGTTCAGGGCGGCGAGATAGGCGTCCTCGTTGTGGCGGTTGCGCGCCGAGCGGCTGGCGGCGTCGCGGGCGGCGCGCAGGTGATAGGCGGCAAAGCGGTTCCAGTCATCGGCGCTGTCCGACAGCACCACCGCCTGCCCCATCCAGTACAGCGCCGCCAGTTCATCGCCGGCAGCAATCCGGGCGCGGGCGGCCTCGGCGGCCTCGGCCGGGTCGGTCGTGGCCAAGGGATAGCGCAGCCCCAGCATCTGCGCCTGGCGGCCGGCCCGCTCGAGATCCGCCGCAGCCGCCGCCCCGAGACGGGCCGCACGCTGGTCGGCAACCGCTTGCTGTGCCTGCTCAACCGGTTGTTTCAGGACCGCCATCGCCCCGTCGAAGGGGCTGGCTTGATGCATTGCGGACTTGGGAAAGCAGGAATTTGCGCGTTGGTTGAAAACAAATCCGACACACTCTGTCTGGGCCGAACAGGCGCGCGCGCAGGACATGATATCGCTATCAAAGAGCGGTTGCAGGTCCGCACCGTAAAAATCCTTGTTGGCGAAGGACTTGTAGCGAAAATCCGGCAGGGCGGGCTCACTCGCAACGGCAGGTGATACAAACAGTTTCGCGGCAAGACAGAAGAAAAATAAAGCAAACAAACGCGGCATGGCACCCTCCAAAACTGGCGACAGGCTGGCACGCGCTTAACGTCATGGCAAGATTCCCCGGCGTAACACCAAGAGAGCAGCATTCCTGCTTGCGGACGCGGATTTTTCCCGTGCGACGTTTGATGTTAATAGATTGCCGGAGTTTGCAGGGATGAGCCTTGCTGAAAAATTGGCGGAGGAGCGGCGAGCAAGACTGGCCGCAGAACGGTTGCTTGAACTGAAGCAGGCCGAACTGTCCGCTGCCAATCGCAAGCTGGGCCGCCACGCACTGGCACTGACCAAACAGATCGGCCAGACGCAGGCCGAGGTCGCCACCGTCCGCGACGAAAACGCCAAGGTCAAATCCGACCTCACCACCGCCAACGAGAAGATCGAAACCGCCGAGCGGCGGCTGTGGCATTCGATCCAGGCCTTTCAGGACGGCTTTGCCTTCTTTGATTCCAACAGCAAGCTGATCGGCGCCAATACCGCCTACCTAAACATCTTTGACGGCCTTGAGGAGGTGGCGCCGGGCATCTCCTACATGCGGATCCTGCAATTGATGACCGACGAAGGGCTGGTCAACACGGGCGAACTGGCCGCCGATGCCTGGCGCGACATGATGACGGATCGCTGGCTGTCGGATTCGCCCGCGCCGATCATGGTTCAACTGTGGGACGAACGCTATCTGCGGCTGATTGACCAGCGCGGCCACGGCGGTGACATGGTGTCTCTGGCGCTGGACATCACCTCGACCGTGCGGCACGAGCATGAGCTGCGCGAAGCCCGCGCCCGCGCCGAGGAGGCCAACCGGGCCAAGTCTGCCTTCCTTGCCAACATGAGCCACGAAATCCGCACCCCGATGAACGGCGTCGTGGGCATGGCCGAACTGCTGAGCGATACCGGTCTGGACGAGGAACAGCGGCTTTATGCCGATACCATCAAGAGCTCGGGCGAGGCACTGCTGGTCATCATCAACGACGTGCTCGACTATTCCAAGATCGAGGCCGACAAGCTGGAGCTGCACCCCGAGCCCTTCGATCTGGAGCGCTGCCTGCATGAGGTGGTGATGCTGCTGCAACCCACTGCGCGCGACAAGGGGCTGGCGCTGGTGGTGGATTACGACCTGTTCCTGCCCACCCGGTTCACCGGCGATCCCGGCCGGATCCGCCAGGTGCTGACCAATCTGGCGGGCAATGCGGTGAAATTCACCAAGGAAGGGCACGTCACGCTGCGGGTGACCGGGATCAGCGCGCCCGACAGCGAGATCTGCTCGGTGCATATCACCATCGAAGACACCGGCATCGGTATCCCGGCCGAAAAGGTCGACCACATCTTTGGCGAATTCAATCAGGTCGAGGACGAGCGCAACCGCAAGTTCGAGGGCACCGGCCTGGGCCTGGCGATCTCCAAGCGGCTGATCGAATTGATGGGCGGTGAGATCTGGGTCGACAGCGAAGAGGGCAAGGGCTCCTGCTTTGGGCTGCGGGTGCCGCTGCCGCTGGAGGGCGATGGCGGCAACACGCTGCCGGAACTGCCAGAGACGCTGCGACATGTGCTACTGGTCGACGACCGGCCGCTGAATCGTGAAATTTTGCAGAAACACCTGTTGATGCTGGGCATCCAGGTGACGACGGCCGACAATGCTGCCGCTGCGAGGGCGGCGATCGGCAAGGATATCGATCTGGTCATCAGCGGACATAATCCCCCCGCGCTGGACGGAGTAGACTTGGCCCGTGACCTCAAATCCGGCCCGCGGCACGATGTGCCCTTGCTGCTGCTGAACTCCAGCCCGCAGGCCTGCAACGGGCTGCAGGTCGGGGATCTGGTCAGCGGCATTCTGCAATATCCAACGCCGCGCTCGGACCTGTTCGACCATCTCGCCCGGCTGGGCCGGGAGGCCGCGGCCCCGGCCTGCGCCCCCCCCGACCCGCATAGGGAACAGCAGGCAGCGCCAGCTGCAACAGGCGCCACGCAGGACCACGCGGACAACACGGGGCCCGGTCAGCGCGACCAATCCACAGAGGACGTCACCGCGCTGCAGGCCACCCGGCCGCAGGCGGACAACGCAACGGACGCGCCCGCGCCGGTGTTGCGCCGCATGCGGGTGCTGGCCGCCGAGGACAACAAGACCAACCAGTTGGTGTTCCGCAAAATGGTCAAGGACCTCGATATCGAGCTGCGATTTGCCAACAACGGGATCGAGGCGGTGGAGGCGTTCAAGGCGTTCGAGCCCGATCTGGTCTTCATGGACATCTCGATGCCGATGATGGACGGCAAGGAGGCCACGGTCGAAATCCGCAAGATCGAGGCGGACAACGGGGGCCATGTGCCGATCGTGGCGCTGACCGCACATGCGATGACGGGCGATTCAGACGCGATCCTGGCCGCCGGTCTGGACCACTACCTGACCAAACCGCTCCGCAAGGCGCTGATTCACGAGAAGCTGCACGCATTTGCGCCCGCCGACGCGCTGCCCCTCACGCCCGCCACGCCGCCCGCGGCTGCCGAAGCCTCCTGACCTCCAGCGACGTGAGTTTCGGCGTCTGGCGGCGTCCCGCACGACATTACAACGGCAGGACTGCATCCCGCTCCGCACACGTCCCAGCGGCAACGGTGCGCAAACGTCGTCTGGTCACAGCCTTAGTCGCCGCGCTGCAGCCGCGCTTGTTCTCTCGGTTTTCCGAAATTCTCCCGCGCCCGCTGGCGCATCGGCTGCGCCGACACGCCCCTTGTGCGGCCTTGGGCCCGGCAGCGCGCAAGGCGCGCTGCCGGGCCCAACCGGGACGTTGCATTCCCTGAATGCGGCGGACCGGGCGGGAGGCGACCCGCCCCTGCGGGTCAAGCGCGGCGCAGGAAAACCGGCTTGTCCGGTTCCGATAGATCCGGCTGATAGGCATAGCCGCCAGCGTCGAAATCCTTGAGGCTGGCGGCGTCGTTCAGGCGGTGCTGAATGATGTAGCGCGCCATCGCGCCACGGGCCCGCTTGGCGTAGAAGCTGACCACCTTTGGCGTGCCGTTCTTGTCTTCCATGAACACCGGCGTCACCACCCGCAGCTTCAGCGCCGACAGGTCCACGGCGCCGAAATACTCCTGGCTGGCACAGTTCACCAGCACCTGCGCGCCGGTGGCGGCGGCCTGTTCGTTCAGCGCCTCGGAAATCCGGCTGCCCCAGTATTCGTACAGGTTCTTGCCGCGCGGATTCTTAAGACGCGAGCCCATCTCCAGCCGGTAGGGCTGCATCGCATCCAGCGGCCGCAGCACGCCGTAAAGCCCCGAAAGGATGCGCAGGTGGTCCTGCGCCCAGGCCAGCTCCTCCGCATCCAGCGACGAGGCCTCCAGCCCCTGGTAGGTGTCACCGGCAAAGGCCAGTACCGCCGGGCGGGTGGCCTCCGTCGCGGGGTCTGCGGCAAACTCCTGAAAACGCGTGTAATTCAGCTGCGCCAGATCAAGACTGATGTGCATCAGCTTCATCAGTTCGGCCACCGTCAGCGCGCGTGCCACCTCTGCCAGCGCCACCGCGTCGTCATGCAGCGCGGGCCAGGTCATGTCCTGATCCCGTTCCGCCCAGTCCAGCTTCTTGGCCGGAGAGGTCACTACCAGCATGTCTGCCCCCGAATATCTGCCCTATGCTCCTTGGCGCGATCCTATCCCGAGCCGCGCAAGACGTCCAGAAACGCCGATGCGAAACGTTCCGCGCGGCGCTCTCCCAGCAGCCGGGTCAGCCCGGCCTCGTCATCGGGGCGCATCTGCGCCACCTTGGCCAGAAGCGAGGCCGAGCAGGTCAGCGGCTTCAGCGTGCCGCATTCTCCACGGGCCAGCTGCGCCTGCACCTCCAGAAGCCGGTCATAGGCGGAGCCCGCATCGCGCCCGGCCAGCTTGCGCCGCGCCGGGTGCAGCTGCTCGGCCGCGCCGGTGATGACGCCGAGGAAATCATCACCGTAGCGTTCCAGCTTCTTGGCGCCGACACCGCTGATCCGCGCCATCTGGTCGAGGGTGTCGGGCCGCCTCTCGGCCATCTCGATCAGGGTACGGTCGGGGAAGATCACATAGGCCGGCACTTTCTGCGCCTCGGCCAGCGCGCGGCGCTTGGCCTTGAGCGCCGACAAGAGCGGCGCGTCCTCCTCGGACACCAGCGCCTTCACCGCCGGGCGGCGGTCGGCGGATTTGATGGTGTCGCGGCGCAACTCGATCGTCTGCTCGCCGCGCAGGATCGGCAGGGCGGCCTCGGTAAAGCGCAGCGCGCCATGGCGTTCCGGGTCGGGGCGCAACAGGTCGTGGCCCATCATCTGGCGAAACACCGCCTGCCACTGGCGTTTGCCGAATTCCTTGCCGCAGCCATAGACCGACAGCTGGTCATGGCGCTTGGCCCGGATGCGGTCGTTGTCGACGCCAAGCAGGATGTCGATCAGGTGGCCGGAGCCGAACCACTCATCTGTCCTGAGCACGGCCGAGAGCGCCTTGCGCACCACCGTGGTGCCGTCGAACACATCCGCAGGGGTGTCGCAGAGGTCGCAATTGCCGCAGGGTTCGGCCTCTTCGCCGAAATAGCCCAGCAGTTTCTGGCGCCGGCAGTGCAGCGCCTCGGCCAGCCCCAGGAGGGCGTTCAGCCGGGCGTGATCGGCGGCGCGCCGTTCCGGCGGGGCGAGCCCCTCATCCACCTGGGTGCGGCGCAGGCGGATGTCATCGGGGCCAAACAGCGTCAGGGTTTCGGCGGGCGCGCCGTCGCGGCCAGCGCGGCCGATTTCCTGATAGTAGGCCTCGATGGATTTCGGCAGGTCGGCGTGGGCGACCCAGCGGATGTCTGGCTTGTCGATGCCCATGCCAAAGGCGACGGTGGCCACCACGATCAGACCGTCCTCGCGCGCAAAGCGGGTTTCGACGATGCGGCGATCCTCGGCCTCCATGCCGCCGTGGTAGAAACAGGCGGAATGCCCGTCTTCACGCAGCGCTGCCGCCAGCGCCTCGGTCTTGGCGCGGGTGCCGCAATAGACGATGCCGGATTGCCCCTTGCGGGCAGCAGCGAACTCGAGGATCTGGCGGCGCGGATTGTCCTTGGCGGCAAAGGCGAGGTGGATGTTGGGCCGGTCAAAGCCCCGCAGGAAGCTGCGGGGGGCCTCACCATCGAACAGCTTTTCGACGATTTCCGCTCTGGTTTCCTGATCCGCCGTCGCGGTGAAGGCGGCCAGCGGCACGTCCAGCGCGCGGCGCAACTCGCCGATGCGCAGGTAATCGGGGCGGAAGTCATGGCCCCATTGACTGACGCAATGCGCCTCGTCCACCGCGATCAGGCTGACACCGATGCGGCGCAACATGCCCATGGCTGCCCCCGAGGCGAGCCGCTCGGGCGCCATGTAGAGGAGTTTCAGCTGCCCCGCCTCGATCGCCTGCCAGACCGCTTCGGTTTCCTCGTCAGTGTTGCCGGAGGTGAGCGCACCGGCGGTGACACCCGCCTCCTGCAGCGCGCGGACCTGATCGCGCATCAATGCGATGAGGGGGGAAATCACCACGGTGACGCCCTCGCGCAAAAGGGCAGGCAATTGGTAGCACAGGGATTTGCCGCCGCCGGTGGGCATGATCGCCAGCACGTTTTCGCCCGCGGTGACGGCGTCGACGATCTCCTCCTGACCGGGGCGGAAGGCGTCAAAGCCAAAGATCTCGCGCAGGATCGGGGTCGCGCCTGGCAGGGCTGCGGTGGCTGTCATGGGGGCGGGTGGCCTCGGTGTGGTGTCTGCTCTTGCTTGGCAGGCACAATCCCACAGGAGGCATGGGGCGGCAAGGGGCGTTGAGGGGGCGTTTTCACGCCAAGGGCTGCGCCCGAGCCTGGGAGTGCGCGCAAGCACCCTGCCGTGGGGAGGGTCGGGTGCAGCCCGGCCTGTCGGCCGGGCGGTACGTCATTTGCGCAGTGTCAGTAGAACGCCGCGACGTTGTTCACCAGGATGATGCGCAGCGCGTAGACCGCGATCAGCACCACCAGCGGCGCCAGATCGAGACCGCCCATGTTGGGCAGGATCCGGCGCACCGGCGCGTAAAGCGGCTCCAGAATGCGGTTCAGCCCGTACCAGATCTGCCCGACCAGCTGCTGGTGCAGGTTCAGAACCTGGAAATTGATGAGCCAGCTCATGATCACATGGGCAATGATGAAGAACCAGACGATGTCGAGGATCAGCATCAGGATTTGGAACAGCGAGACCATCTGTGTTTCCTTCTTTAAATCAGCCTCACAGGTAAGCAGACAGCGCAAAATGTGCAAGGGTTCCGCAAGGTTGCGGTTGACGGGCTGTAAACGGGTGGCATCACGGATACATCTCATCAAGGAGCGTGTGCCGATGTACCCGATTTTCCGTCTGATCAAGGACACCATTCTCGCCAGCCGGATGGAGCCGCTGCCGATCACCGGCCTGCATGTCTCGCACCATATCTGCTGGCCCTGGGATCTGGACATGTGGATGGAGCTGAACAACGGCCGCACCATGACGCTTTATGACCTGGGACGCACCATGCTGGCGCAGCGCGCCGGGCTGATCGGGGCGCTGAAGAAGAACCGCTGGGGGTTGACGGTGGCTGGGTCGTCGGTGCGCTATCGCCGCCGCATCCGCGGGTTCGAGAAATTCGAGATGCGCAGCCGCGCCGCGGGCTGGGACGAGAAGTTCATCTACGTCGAGCAATCCATGTGGAAGAAGAACGGCGACTGCGCCAGCCACGTGATGCTGCGCACCGCGGTGACCGACCGCAATGGCATCGTGCCGCCCGCCCGGGTGCTGGCGGTGCTGGGACAGGCCGAGACGCCATCGCCCGAGCTGCCGAAATGGATCCTTGACTGGTGCGAAGCGGATGCCGGCCGACCCTGGCCGCCGATGCAGGACGGGCTTGCCTGACCCCCTGCCCGGCTGTCATACCTGAAGGCAACTATAACAAGAGGCCGGGTATGCAGCAGGTGTCCACGCGCAAGCGGATCTGGGGGTGGTGGTTCTTTGACTGGGCCAGCCAGCCCTATCACACGCTGCTGGTGACCTTTGTCTTCGGCCCGTTCTTTGCAGCCGTTGCCACCGACCATTTCATCGCGCAGGGGCTTGCCGGAGAGGTCGCCAAGGCCGAGGCGCAGACCATATGGTCCCTGTGCCTGACGGTGACCGGGCTGATGATCGGACTGGGCGCGCCCTTCATGGGGGCGTTGGCCGATATTTCGGGGCGGCGGCGGCCATGGATCCTCGCCTTCTCGGCGATGTATGTGCTGGGCGCGGCAGGGCTGTGGTTCACCGATCCCGGCGGCAGCAACCTGTGGTGGATGCTGGTCAGCTTCGGGCTCGGCTTCATCGGAGCCGAATTCGCGCTGATCTTCGTCAACGCGCAGCTGCCCTCGCTGGCCGGGCGCGACGATGTGGGGGACGTGTCGGGATCGGGCTATGCCTTCGGCTATCTCGGTGGCGTGCTGTCCCTGTTCATCATGCTCCTGCTGTTTGTCGAACAGGCCAGCGGCAAAACCCTGATCGGTCTCAGCCCGCTGTTCGGGCTGGACCCGGCGGCGCGCGAGGGCACCCGGGCGGTGGGGCCGTTCACCGCCCTGTGGTTTGCCCTGTTCATGGTGCCCTATTTCCTGTGGGTGCGCGAAGGCCGCGCCACCGGGCAGCGCGGCACGCTGGGCCAGGCAGTGGCGCTGGTGGTACAATCGGTAAAGAACCTGCGCCACCGCGTCAGCCTTGCCAGCTATCTCGGCTCTTCGATGCTGTACCGCGACGCGCTGAACGGGCTCTATGGCTTTGGCGGCGTTTATGCCAAGCTGGTGCTGGGCTGGCAGATCACCCTGATCGGCGTCTTCGGCATCGTCGCGGCGCTGGCGGCCACGGTGTTCTGCTGGCTGGGCGGCAAGGCGGACCGGCGGTTCGGCCCCAAGCCGGTGATCACGGTGTCGATCCTGGTGCTGAGCCTGGTCTGCCTGACCATCGTCAGCATGTCGCGGACGCAGATCTATGGCATCCCGCTGCCGGAGGGGTCCAGGCTGCCGGACGCGGTGTTCTTTGCCTGCGGTGTGCTGATCGGCGGTTTCGGCGGCATCCTGCAATCGGCGAGCCGCAGCCTGATGGTGCGCCACACCGACCCGCTGAAGGCGACCGAGAGCTTTGGCCTCTATGGCCTGTCGGGCCGCGCCACCGCCTTCCTCGCGCCGGCGCTGATTGGCCTCGCCACCACCGTTACCGGCAGCGCCCGGCTGGGGATCACCCCGGTGATCGCGCTGTTTGCTGCCGGGCTGTTCCTGTTGTTCTGGGTAAATGGAGAAGGAGACCAAGGGTGAAACTGTTACTTGCCATCTGTCTGTCGGTGATCGGGTTCGCGGTTCCGGCAAGCGCGCAGACCCCGGCCAAGGCGCTGTTCGGTGCCAAGCCGGACGCCTCGCAGCAGCGGCCCGCGCCGTTTGGTTCCTACTCCAAGGGCTGCGTGGCCGGCGCTGTGCAACTGCCCGAGACCGGTCCCACCTGGCAGGCGATGCGCCTCAGCCGCAACCGCAACTGGGGCCACCCCGAGACGATCGACTTCATCAAGGATCTGAGCCGGTTTGCGGCCCGGCAGCGGGGCTGGAACGGGCTCTATATCGGTGACATCAGCCAGCCGCGCGGCGGGCCGATGCTGTCGGGCCACCGCAGCCATCAGATCGGGCTCGATATCGACATCTGGATGCGCCCCGCCGACCGCCTGAACCTGAGCCGCAAGGCGCGCGAGAACATCTCCTCGATCTCGATGCGGCGGGCCAATGGCGCCTATGTCAACGGCGGCTGGACCCGCGCCCACCACGAAATCCTGAAGGCCGCCGCCAAGGACCGGCGGGTGGCGCGGATCTTTGTCTTTCCCGGCGCCAAGGTGCAGATGTGCAATGACGAGAAGGGCAACCGCAACTGGCTGCGCAAGATCCGGCCCTGGTGGGGACACCACTATCACTTCCACGTGCGGCTGAACTGCCCGCGCGGCGCGCGCGGTTGTATCGAGCAAGCCCCGCCCCCCAAGGGCGATGGCTGCGCCGAAGCCCGGCAGTGGGTTGCCAATATCCTGAACCCGCCGCCGCCGAAACCGGTTGACCCCAGCGCTCCAAAGCCTAGACCGAGACGTGATTACACCCTTTCGGACCTGCCCCAGCAATGCGCCGCCGTTCTGCAATCAAACTGATCCTGCCACTGCTGGCCGCGGCCGGACTGGCGGCGGCCGCCTATGCCGCCAAGCGCCCGGCGGACGCCGCGGTGCAACAGGCCCGGTATCTGGGCAGCTACAGCTGGCACCTGAAGCAGCCTTGGTTCGGTGGGTTTTCGGCCCTGAAGCTGAACGACAACGGTCAGGCGCTGACCGCGCTCAGCGACCGGGCGACGTTGGTCACCAGTCGCATCCGCCGCCGCGACGGCCAGATTGCCGACATTTCGGTCACCGCCGCCCATCCGCTGCTCGCTTCGAGCGGCAAGGTGCTGAACGGCCCCTCCGGTGACAGTGAAGGACTCGCGGTGGCCGCCGACGGGGTGCGCTACATCTCCTTTGAAGGCACCGCGCGGGTGGCGCGGTATCAGCACCCGCAGGACCGGGCCGAGGTGCTGCCCCGCCCCGGCGCCTTTCGCAAGCTGCCGCGCAACAAGTCGCTGGAAACCCTGGCGATCGATCGGCACGGTCATCTCTACACGCTACCCGAACGGGCATTGGACCAGCAGGGGCAGATCCCGGTCTGGCGCTGGAACGGGCGCAAGTGGTCACGGCCCTTCAGCCTTCCGCCGCGCGGAGGGTTTCTTCCGGTGGATGCGGATTTCGGCCCCGACGGGCGTTTCTACCTGCTGGAACGAGACCTGACCCTGCTGGGCTTTCGCAGCCGCCTGCGCCGGTGGGACATAACCGCGGACGGTCCCGAAAACGAGGTCACGCTGTTGCAGACTGCGGCCGGCACCCACGACAACCTCGAAGGGCTGTCGATCTGGCGCGACTCCACGGGCGGGCTGCGCGCCACCATGATCTCGGACGACAATTTCCTGCCCCTGCAACGCACCGAGCTGGTGGAATACGCATTGCCACGCTGACCGCATGCGCCCCCTGCGCCGCGCCAGCGGCGCCCGGCCCAACCGAACAGGCGCAATCGCAAATGCGCCGTCTTCGGGCGGGAGCGCACGCCCCTCTTGTCTCGGCCAACTGGATGCGCCGTGCAACCGCGATATGTAATCCTTGCAGCAGCAGCCCAGCCGGTGTAGGAGGGCCAGTCTTTCGCTTCGGCGGAACAAGTCTCCGCGACCTTGTATAAAAAACGGATCCAAAATGACCCGCACTTACCTTCCCGGCATTCTTGCCATGGCCGCCGTCGTTGTGGCCTCCAACATCCTGGTGCAATTCCTGTACGGCCAATGGCTGACCTGGGGCGCCTTCACCTATCCCATCGCCTTCCTCGTCACCGACGTGATGAACCGCGTCTATGGCGCGGCCGCGGCGCGGCGGATCGTGGCCGTCGGCTTTGTCGTCGGGGTGATCTGCTCGCTGATCGGCACCCAGATCATGCTTGAAGGCGATGGCTACAGCTATCCGGCCGTCACCCTGCGGATCGCGCTGGGCTCTGGCCTCGCCTTCCTAACCGCGCAGATGCTCGACGTGGCCGTGTTCTCGGCCCTGCGCGAGGGCAAGTGGTGGTGCGCGCCGCTGGCCTCGACGCTGGTCGGCTCCTCCGTCGACACCGCGCTGTTCTTCACCATCGCCTTCTCCGGCGCGCTGAGCTGGCTGGAGCCGGGCAATGACGTCTCCTGGGCCGGCGAGATGCTGCCGCTCCTGGGCAGCGGGCCGATGGCGCCGCTGTGGGTGTCGCTGGCCCTGGCCGACTGGATGGTGAAATTGTCGCTGGCGCTGCTGGCGCTTGTGCCCTTCCGCATCATCGTGCGTAAACTCAGCGCAAGCACCACATGATTTTGTTTTGACATCTGCCGAATCTATGGCAGGCTGAAGTCACACGAAACATTCAGAAAGGAGGTGCCCATTGTCTAGAGAAGCTATGGAGAGCAGTACCGGAACAGTTCAGAAGGAGTGCGGCCGAGGCAGCCCTTGGCGCGTATAGAACTCTGAATTGGTGCTGACCTAACCGGTGCACCTCCTATCATCTCGAAGGGCTGTTCCCGCGTGTGGGAACAGCCCTTTCGATTCCTGCCCCCCCGGGCCATAAAGACCCCATGATCCGCATCAACGACCAGATCACCCTGCAAGACTGGGAAATGACCGAGAGCTTCATGCGCGCCTCGGGGCCCGGCGGGCAGAATGTGAACAAGGTGGCCACCGCCGTCGAGCTGCGGTTCGAGGCCGAACGCTCGCCCGCGCTGACGCCCGCGGTCAAGAATCGGCTGAAACGGCTGGCCGGGCGGCGCTGGACCAAGGACGGCGCCATCCTCCTGCAATGCGACGAGACCCGCTCGCAGCAGCGCAACCGCGAGATCGTGCGCGAGCGGCTGGCCGAACTGGTGCGCAAGGCGCTGGTCGCGCCCAAGCGGCGCATCGCCACCAAGCCCACCCGCGGCTCCGTCCGCCGCCGGTTGGACGCCAAGAAACAGCGCGGGGCGCTGAAGGCCAACCGCGGCAAGGTTGATCCCGATTGACGGGCACCGCACATCCAGAGATTGCACCCGCCCGCGCTTCGGACCATGCTGCCGCAAACCACTCGGGAGAATGACATGCTGCGGGCAAGTGACACATCCAGGCGAGCAACCGGGCGCACCGCCTGCAGGATCCGGGTCCGCAGGCTGATTTCCCCGTCCGCCGTGGGAGACCGCGCATGACCCCGGGCCCCCGCAACCTGATCACCGATGTTTCGGGCCTGCGCGTTGGCAACGCCGAGGACCGCGCCTTGAAATCCGGCACCACGGTGCTGACCGCGGATACGCCCTTTACGGCCTCGGTGCAGGTGATGGGCGGCGCGCCCGGCTCGCGTGAAACCGATCTGCTGGCGCCCGACAAATCCGTCGCCAAGATCGATGCGCTGGTGCTCTCCGGGGGATCTGCCTTTGGGTTGGAGGCCTGTTCCGGCGTCACCGAGGCGCTGCGCGCGCAGGGCCGTGGATTCGCGGTTGGACCGGCCCGGGTCCCGCTGGTGCCGGGCGCAATCCTGTTCGACCTGCTGAACGGCGGCAACAAGGACTGGGAGCAGAACCCTTACGCGGCCCTGGGGCGCCGCGCCTTCGAGGCGGCGGCGGAGACCTTCAGCCTCGGCACCGCCGGGGCGGGCTGCGGTGCGTTGACGGCCATGGTCAAGGGCGGGCTGGGGTCCGCTTCGCTGGTGCTGGACAGCGGCGTCACGGTGGGCGCGCTGGTGGCCGCCAATCCGATTGGTGCCGTGACCACCCCGGGCGAGCGGCACTTCTGGGCCGCCCCTTTCGAGATCGACGGAGAGTTCGGCGGGCTGGGCGTGGATACCTCTGCCGGTCTTGGCCGCGACCTCGCCAGCCGCCGCATGGAGGCGATGCAGCGTCTGGCGGATGGCGCCAAACTGCCCGACGAGCGCGCCAATACCACGATTGCCATCGTTGCCACCGATGCGGATCTGTCCAAGGCGCAATGTCAACGCATGGCCAGCGCCGCCCATGACGGCATCGGCCGCGCCATCGTCCCCGCCCATATGCCCGGCGACGGGGACCTCATCTTTGCCGCCAGCACCAATGCGCGCCCCATGGGCGACCCGTCCGAATTGGCCGCGATCACCCATGCCGCCGCGCTATGTCTCAGCCGGGCCATCGCACGCGCGGTCTGGCTGGCCCGGCCGGAACCGGGTGACCTGCTGCCCTGCATCAGCGAAATCGCACGCTGACCCCCTCCTCACACCTGCTGTCAGCATGCCGCGCGTCAAACTGCCGGTTGACTCCGCGGGCAATTAAACGATGAGTCTCCTCTGCCAACTCAGAACTGGAGCAAGCAAAATGAGACCTCTCGTAACCGCCGCCATCCTTGGCCTCCTCGCTGCCCCCGCCCTTGCCGCGGGCGATCCGGACAAGGGAGAGAAGGGGTTCAACAAGTGCAAGGCCTGCCACACCGTCACCTCTGATGCGGGCGAGGTTATCGTCAAGGGCGGCAAGACCGGTCCGAACCTGTGGGGCATCGCAGGCCGCACGGCCGGGTCCGTCGAGGGCTTCAACTACAGCAAGGACCTCGTTGCCGCGGGCGAAGCCGGGCTGGTCTGGGACGAAGAGAAGTTCGTCGCCTTCACCGCCGATCCGCGCGGGTTCCTGCGGGAAGAGACCGGCAACTCCAAGGCCAAGTCGAAAATGTCGTTCCGCCTGAAGAAGGGCGGCGAGGACATCTACGCCTTCCTGGCCAGCCACGGCCCTGTCGCCGAGGAGGCTGCCGCCGCCGAAGAAACGACCACGGCGCCATCCGAATAAGCAGCGGCCTGCACCAGGCCAGCCCCGAGGCCGCGGCATTTTCGCCGCGGCCTTTCGCGTAATTGCTTTCGTAACCCACAGGCGTTAGCGGTAGGAGCCGGGGTGCCCTGCGGGCAGCCACGCCGACGCAACCGTCACGGACACAACATGAGCCATATGATCCCCGCCTGGGTGAACGGCGATTTGACACCGGTGGACAAACTGGCCGCACATGAACGCGGTCTGAAGCACAAGGCGGTCTCCGTCTTTGTGGTCAAAGGCGTGGAAATCCTGATGCAGCGCCGCGCCATGACCAAGTACCACACGCCAGGCCTCTGGGCGAACACCTGCTGCACCCACCCGATGTGGGAGGAACAGCCCTCGGCCTGTGCGGTTCGCCGCATGCGCGAGGAATTGGGCATTACCGGGCTTTACCCCGAGTTCCGGCACCACCTGGAATACCGCGCCGACGTCGGCAACGGGCTGATCGAACATGAGGCGGTGGATGTGTTCCTCGCCCATGTGCACCGCCCGCTGAAAGTCACGCCGAACCCGGCCGAGGTGATGGAAACCCGCTGGGTCGACTACCACGACCTGCTGGCCGAGGTCAGCCGCCACCCGGAACGCTTCACCCCCTGGCTGAAGATCTACCTGCACAGCTATGCCGACGTCATCTTCGGCCCGGACCTGATCATCGCGGGTCGCCGCTAGCCTCCCCAACAGCCTCCCCCTCCCCTTAAGTCTTGCCCTGCGCGGCGGGCTGTGGTTCTGTGCCACGGAAATTGGGAGGTATACTTATCATGTCCATCCTCATCGCCGGCGGCGGTATCGCCGGGCTGTCACTGGGGCTGACCCTGCACCAGATCGGGGTGCCGTTTCACATCTATGAATCCGCGGCGGAGCTGAGGCCGATGGGCGTTGGCATCAACCTGCAGCCCAACGCGGTGCGGGAGTTGCTGGACCTCGGGCTGGGAGAGGAGCTGGAGGCGATCGGGGTGCAGACCCGGCAGCTGGGGTTCTACAGCAAGCTGGGCAACACCATCTGGGAAGAGCCGCGCGGCCGCGGCGCTGGCTATGCCTGGCCGCAGTATTCGGTCCACCGCGGCGCGTTGCAGATGATGCTCTACCGCACCCTGCTGGAGCGCGCAGGCCCGGGCTGCATCACCACCGGCACGCGCGCGGTCGGCTTCGAGACCACCGCCGACGGCGCGGCGCTGCTGCTGGCGGGCGGCACCCGCGCCGAGGGGACGCTGGTGGTTGCCGCGGATGGCATCCACTCGGCGCTGCGCGCGCAGATGGTCCCGGATGAGGGCGCGCCCATCTGGAACGGCCGCATCCTGTGGCGTGCCACCACCCGCGCGCCCGAATTCAAGGGGGGCGCGGCGATGGCAATGATCGGCCACGACCAGTTGCGACTGGTGGCTTATCCGATCTCGGCCCCCGACGCCGATGGGCTGGTCACGATGAACTGGATCGCGGAAAAGAGCTTTGACCCCGCCGCCCCCTGGCGCCGCGAGGACTGGAACCGGCCTGCCGACATCACTGAATTCCTGCCTGATTTCGAGGATTGGCGGTTCGACTGGATCGACGTACCGGCGCTGATCCGCGGCGCCGATGTCGTTTATGAATACCCGATGGTGGACCGCGACCCGCTGGCACACTGGACCATCGGCCGGGTGACACTGATGGGCGATGCGGCGCATCCGACCTACCCGATCGGGTCCAACGGGGCCAGCCAGGCCATCGTGGATGCCCGGATCATCGGCGCGCAGCTCTTGGCCCATGGCCTCACCCCGACCGCCTTGCAGGCCTACGAGGACGCCGTTCGTCCGCTGGCCACGGCCGTTGGCCGCGCTAACCGGGCGGGCGGCGGACCGGACGCGGTGCTGCAACGTGTGGAAGATCTCTGCGGCGGTGCCTTTGACCACATCGATGAGGTCATCCCGACCGCCGGACTGGCCGCCCATGCCGCCCGCTACAAATCCATCGCAGGCTTTTCCATCTTAGAGCTGAACGCCCGCCCGCCCACCATCGCCGCAGGCGCGCGGCTGGCCTGACGCCCCCCGGCCAGCGCCGGGTCAAGGGCGGCACAGCCGCCGTGCCGCAGGCACGGTTCACCCTTGAGGCGGGGATGGGCGGCCCCACACTGGGGCTGGCGCATTCAAGGGCAGAGCTGCCCTTGAACCGCTTCTCGGCAGGCACCTGCGCCGTGCGCATGCACGGCGCCACGCCCAACTGTGCAGGTCATTCCGCAAGGAATGCGCCGGAGCAGGCGGGAGCCTTGGCTGGCGGGCTGGCGTGCTCAGATACCGATCACGGCCTGCACCGCCCGTTTCCAGCGGCCATAAGCCGCTTCGCGCATCTCGGGCTGCATCCGGGGGACGAACTGGCGATCCAACCGCCAGGTTTCGGCGAAACCGGCCTGGTCCGGGTAGACCCCGGCCCGCATCCCCGCCAACCAGGCAGCCCCCAGTGCGGTGGTCTCCTGCATCACTGGCCGGTCGACCGCAGCCCCCAGGATGTCCGACAGGCTCTGCATCGCCCAGTCGCTGGCGCTCATGCCGCCGTCGACGCGCAGGGTCACCGTGTGGTGGCTGTCGTCCTCCCAGTCGGCGCGCATCGCCTCGTAGAGGTCCCGGGTCTGGTAGCCAACGCTTTGCAGCGCCGCGCGGGCGAACTCCGCCGGGCCGGAATTGCGGGTCAGCCCGAACATGCCGCCGCGACAGTCGGGCTGCCAGTAGGGCGCGCCAAGCCCCGTGAAGGCGGGCACCAGGATCACGTCCTGGCCCGGATCGGCCTTGTCCGCCAGCACGCCGCTCTCAGACGCCTTGCCGATGATGCCCAGCCCGTCGCGCAGCCATTGCACCGCCGCACCGGCAATGAAGATCGAGCCTTCCAGCGCATAGGTCGGCTTGCCGTCCAGCTGGTAGGCGATGGTTGTCAGCATCCGGTTCTTCGACACCACCGGCGCGTCGCCGGTGTTCAGCAGCGCAAAGCAGCCGGTGCCGTAGGTGGATTTCATCATCCCCGGCTTGAAACAGGCCTGGCCGATGGTGGCCGCCTGCTGGTCCCCCGCCACCCCCAGGATCGGAATGGCACCGCCCAGGATCTCCGGATCGGTGATGCCAAAGTCGGCGGCACTGTCCTTGACCTCAGGCAGCATCTGCTGCGGCACCTCCAGCAGGTCGCTGATGGTGCGGCTCCAGCGGCCCTTGCGGATGTCATACATCAGCGTGCGCGCGGCATTGGTGGCATCGGTCACATGCGCGGCACCGCCGGTCAGCCGCCAGATCAGGAAACTGTCCACCGTGCCGAACAGCAGCTCCCCCGCGGCGGCGCGCGTCCGGGCGCCCTCGACCGTGTCGAGGATCCATTTCACCTTGGTGCCCGAGAAATACGGGTCCAGCAGCAGACCGGTGCGGTCGGCGACCATCTCCTCATGGCCGTCAGCCCGCAGCGTCTCGCAGATGGCGGCGGTGCGGCGGTCCTGCCAGACGATGGCATTGTGGATCGGCTTTCCGGTCTCGCGGTCCCAGACCACCGTGGTCTCCCGCTGGTTGGTGATGCCGATCCCCGCGATATCAGAGGCCGCCACCCCGAGATCCGCCATCACCTGGCGACAGACGGCCAGAGTGCTGTCCCAGATGTCCTCCGGGTCGTGTTCGACCCACCCCGCCTGGGGGTAATGCTGGGTGAATTCCTGTTGCGCGGTACCGGCCACCTGCATCGCCCCGTCGAACAGGATCGCGCGGGTGGACGTGGTGCCCTGATCAATTGCCAGAATATAGGTCATCTGCTGCCTTCCAGTCTCCTCTGACCGCAGACAATAAACGCAAATCCGGTACCGCTACCAGTCCCTACTATATCTTTAGTACAAAAACCGCGCCGCGGTTGATCGCCGACTACGGCACGGTCAGCGCAGATCGCACAGTCCGGCGCAGGCGCTTCAGCGCTGCACCTGCGCCACTTCGATATTGTCGATCAGGCGGATATCGCCCAGCCATGCGGCCGCCAGCAGCCGGGCCGGACGGTCAGGGTAGTCCAGCGCCTTGAGGCTCTCGGCGCATCGGAGGTCGAAATACTCGACCTCGCCGAACCCGGCGGCAGCCAGGGCACGCCGGGCTTCGGCCTCCAGAGCCGACCAGGGCTCTCCTTGTGCCGCGCCCGTGGCAGCGGTCTGCATCGTCGCATAGAGCGCCGCGGCCTGGGTCAGCGCCGCCTCGGACAGGCGCAGGTTGCGCGAGGACATGGCCAGGCCGGAGGCCTCGCGCACGGTGGGACAGCCCACCACCTCGATCGGGATATCCAGGTCGCGCGCCATGCGGGTCACCACCATCAGTTGCTGATAGTCCTTCTGACCGAAAAACGCCTTGTCGGCGCTGGTCTGCAGGAACAGCTTGGCCACGACCGTGGCGACGCCCTCGAAATGGCCGGGGCGGAAGGGGCCCTCCATGACGTCGGTGATGCTGCCGGTGACGGCGACGGTGCTGGCAAAGCCATCCGGGTAGATCTGGTCCGGGTCGGGAACGTAGATCGCATCGACACCGTAGGGGGCGAGCTTGGCCGCGTCCTCGTGCTCGGTCCGGGGGTAGTTGGCCAGGTCCTCGGCGTTGTTGAACTGCTTCGGGTTCACGAAAATGGTCACGATGACCCGGTCGCAGGCGGCCTTGGCGGCCTCGACCAGAGACAGGTGGCCTGCGTGCAGTGCCCCCATCGTGGGCACCACGGCAATGGTTTCACCGGCACGGCGCCACGCGGCGGTGCGGGTGCGCAGACCGTCGAGGCGGCGCAGGATCGGGGCGGTCATGGGAGTCGTCATCCTTTGGAGGGCGCCTGATCGGCAAACACGTGTTCAGGGGCCGGAAAGCTGCGGGCGCGGACCTCGGCAGCGTATTCGGCAATCGCCGCCTCGGCGTTCTGGCCCAGATCGGCATAGCGTTTCACGAATTTCGGTTTGAAGGCGGTAAAGAAGCCCAGCATGTCATCGACCACCAGGATCTGCCCGTCGCAGCCGGCACTGGCGCCGATGCCGATCGTCGGAATGGCCACCTCCGCGGTGATCCGGTCGGCCAGCCCCTGGGGCACCTTTTCCAGCACCACCGAAAACGCCCCGGCATCGGCAACGGCATGGGCGTCAGCCATCACCGCATCGGCCTGCGCGTCACGGCCCTGCACCTTGTATCCGCCAAGGGTGTTGATCGATTGCGGTGTCAGCCCGATGTGCGCCATCACCGGAATCCCGCGCTTGACGAGGAAACGGATGGTCTCGGCCATCTCGACCCCGCCTTCCAGCTTGACCGCGCCCGCGCCGGTTTCCGCCATCAGCCGCGCCGCGTTGCGAAACGCCTGCGCCGGGCCTTCTTCGTAGCTGGCGAAGGGCATGTCGATGACCATCATCGCGCTGGACAGGCCGCGCGCGACGGCTTGTCCGTGCAGGATCATCATCTCCATGGTGACACCCAGCGTCGAGGGCAGCCCGTGCAGCACCATGCCGACGCTGTCGCCGACCAGCACGAAATCGCAGTGGCTGTCCATCAATCGGGCCATCGGCGTGGTATAGGCCGTCAGGCTGACCAGCGGCGTGCCGCCCTTGCGGGCACGAATATCTTCGGCGTTGGGGGCCTGTTTCCTGGCTGTCGCGCTCATGGCTTCCTGTCCGCTGTTCACACTCCGCACGGAGTACCAAGTTACGCCGCGCGCTTCCAGTGCGCGAAATGTCTCTCTGGTCTTGATTACGCTTGGGAAAACGGGAAACTCGTTTCCGATAGGCGCCGGAAACAGGCGCAGAAATGGATTCAGGGAGTATTGAGATGGCGTTGAGATCACTTGTTCTGGCGGCAGGATCCGCGATTGCACTGATGGCGGGTGGCGCCTGGGCAAAGGATAGCGTCACCATCGCCATGCAGCTGGAGCCACCGCATCTGGATCCGACCAGCGCCGCCGCCCAAGCCATCGATTCCGTGGTTTACAGCAACATCTTCGAAGGGCTGACCCGGTTCCAGGGCGATGGCTCGGTGGTGCCGGGGCTGGCCGAAAGCTGGGAGATTTCCGGGGACGGCACCGTCTACACCTTCCGTCTGCGCGAGGGCGTGACCTTCCACGACGGCAGCAGTTTTGACGCGGAGGACGTGAAGTTCTCGCTCGACCGGGCGCGGGCGGAAGACAGCACCAACGCGCAAAAGGCGCTGTTTGCCGGTATAACCGCCGTCGATGTGGTGGATCCGCAAACCGTCAGGATCACCCTGGACGCGCCCAACGGTGCCTTGCTGTTCAACCTGGCCTGGGGCGACGCGGTGATCGTGGCGCCGGAAAGCATCGGCAGCATCAAGACCAATCCGATCGGCACTGGGGCCTACAAGTTCCAGAACTGGGTCCAGGGTGATCGCATCGCCCTGACGCGGAACGAGAACTACTGGGGAGAGCCGCCCGCGCTGGAGAAGGCCACGTTCAAGTTCATCTCTGATCCCACCGCCGCCTTTGCCGCCCTGATGGCCGAGGACATCGACGCCTTCGACAACTTCCCGGCGCCGGAGAACCTGCCCCAGTTCGAGGCCGATCCGCGGTTCCAGGTGCTGGTCGGCTCGACCGAGGGGGAAACCATCCTCGCGATCAACAACAAGCAGCCGCCCTTCGACGATCTGCGGGTCCGCCAGGCGGTGACCCATGCCATCGACCGGCAGGCGATCATCGACGGTGCGATGTTCGGCTATGGCACCCCGATCGGCAGCCATTTCGCGCCGCATCACCCGGCCTACAAGGATCTGACCGCCAATTCTGCCCATGACCCGGAGAAGGCGCGCGCATTGCTCGCCGAGGCGGGGTTGCCGGACGGGTTTGAGACCACGCTGCACCTGCCGCCGCCCTCCTACGCGCGGCGCGGCGGCGAAATCGTCGCCGCCCAGCTGGCAGCGGTCGGCATCAAGGCCGAGATCATCAACGTGGAATGGGCGCAGTGGCTGGAAACCGTGTTCCGCGGCAAGACCTTCGGCCTGAGCATCGTCAGCCATACCGAGCCGATGGACATCGGCATCTATGCGCGGCCCGACTACTACTTCCAGTATGACAACCCGGCGTTCCAAGCCTTGATGACACGGCTGGAAGCGAGCAGCGATCCGGCCAGCCGCACCACCCTGCTGCAGGAAGCCCAGGCCATGATCGCCGCCGACTACGTCAACGGCTACCTGTTCCAGCTCGCCAAGCTGGGCGTGGCCAAGGCCGGGCTGGAAGGGCTGTGGGAGAACGCGCCCACCGCTGCGATTGATCTCAGCGCTCTGCGTTGGGCCGAATAACGGCCGCCCGCCATCTCGTCGGGCGGTCGCGCCTGCCCGACGACCACAGTCGGTGGAACCTGTGCGTCTATCGCCCAAAACCTGACCCTGTTCAGGCCACAACGCATTAACAGAGAACAATTTTTCAGACATTCCGGCAATTTCCTCTTCTGCCCTCTGGACCCCTGCCAAATGGCCTCCTAACGTCACGCTCATGCTGCGCTACGCTCTCAAACGTCTACTTTCCCTGCTGCTCAGCCTGGCGGTTGCCTCGCTGGTGATCTTTCTGGTGGTCGAAGTCGCCCCGGGAGATCCGGCCTCCTTCATGCTGGGCGTCAATGCCCAGGCCGATACCGTCGCCGCGCTGCGCGCCGAACTGGGGCTGGATCAGGGCCAGGTCGCCCGCTACCTGTCCTGGGTTACCGGCATGCTGGGGGGCGATTTCGGCACCTCCTACACCTACCGCACGCCGGTGGCCGAGATGATCGCCGACCGGCTCTGGGTCTCGCTGCCGCTGGCGGTCTACGCGCTGGCCCTGTCGACGCTGATCGCCTTTCCCGCCGGCATCTACGCCGCCGCACGGCGCGGCCGCGGCGGTGACATGGCGGTGATGGGCGCCACCCAGCTGGGCGTGGCGGTCCCCAATTTCTGGTTTGCGATGATGCTGGTGCTGATCTTTGCCATCAACCTGCGCTGGTTCGGCGCCGGCGGCTTTCCGGGCTGGGAGGCTGGCATCGGCGCGGGCCTGCATGCGCTGACCCTGCCCGCGATCGCGCTGGCGCTGCCGCAGGCGGCGATCCTCACGCGGGTGATGCGCTCGGCCCTGCTGGACATTCTGGGCGAGGATTTCATGCGCAGCGCCCGCGCCAAGGGGCTGAGCCGGCGCCAGGCGCTGTGGCGGCACGGGCTGCGCAATGCGCTGATCCCGGTGCTGACCATTATCGGGCTGCAGTTTTCCTTCCTGCTGGCCGGCGCCATCATCATCGAACAGGTGTTCTACCTGCCCGGTCTCGGACGTCTCGTGTTCCAGGCGATATCCGCCCGCGACCTGATCGTGGTGGAGTCGGTGGTGATGCTGCTGGTGTTTGCCGTCATCACGGTGAATTTCCTCGTCGATCTGGCCTATGCGCTGGTCGACCCCCGGCTGAGGAGCCGCACATGACCCGCAATCTGATCCTCGGCGGCGCCTTGTCGGCGCTGGTGGTGCTGGCGGCCCTGATCTCGTTCCTGTGGACGCCGTATGACCATGCGGTGATGAACATCCCGGCCAAGCTGCAAACGCCCAATGCGCAGCACTGGCTGGGCACCGACCATTTCGGGCGCGACCTGATGTCGATGATCATGGTCGGTGCGCGCACTTCGATCGCGGTGGCGCTGGTGGCGGTTGGCATCGGCATGGGGGTTGGCGTGCCACTGGGGCTGACAGCGGCGGCTCGCAAGGGCAGCTGGCTCGACGAGGTGATCATGCGCGGCAATGATCTGGTGTTTGCCTTCCCGTCGCTGGTGATCGCCATCCTGATCACCGCCGTGCTGGGGGCCGGCGCGATCAACGCCATCATTGCGATCGGCATTTTCAATATCCCGGTCTTTGCCCGCATCACCCGCAGCGCGGCGCTGTCGCTGTGGGAGCGGGAGTTCATCCTCGCGGCGCGGGTGTCCGGGAAGGGCGCGGCGCGGATCTCGGCCGAGCATATCCTGCCCAATGTAACGAACCTGCTGATCGTGCAGGGCACCATCCAGTTTTCGCTGGGAATTCTGGCCGAAGCGGGCCTGTCCTACGTCGGCCTTGGTGCCCAGCCGCCCACCCCGAGCTGGGGGCGGATGCTGGCGGATGCACAGACCATGGTCAGCTTTGCGCCGCATCTGGCGCTGGTGCCGGGCTGCGCGATCATCGTGACGGTGCTGGGGCTGAACCTGCTGGGTGACGGTCTGCGCGACCATCTGGATCCGAAACTGCGGGTGGCACGCACATGACACTGCTGGACATCACCAACCTGTCGCTGAAAATCGGCGGTCTCAGCGTCCTGCGGGACGTATCGCTGACAGTCGACCCCGGCGAGGTCGTCGCCGTGACCGGCGAGAGCGGATCCGGCAAATCGATGACCGCGCTGGCGGTGATGCAGCTTCTGCCCGAGCGGGCGCGGACCAAGGGCTATGTCACGCTGGAAGGCACCCAGCTGCTGGAGCAAAGCGAGGCGCAGATGTGTGCCATCCGCGGCCGCTCGGTGGGCATGGTGTTCCAGGAGCCGATGACGGCCTTGAACCCGCTCAAGACCATCGGCGAACAGGTGATGGAGACGATCCTGATCCATCAGGCGATGCCGCGCGCCGAGGCCGAGGTCCGCACCTGCGAGGTGCTGGAGCGGGTTGGCCTGCCGCAGGACCGGTTCCCCCTGAGCCGCTACCCACACGAGCTGTCGGGCGGGCAGCGCCAGCGGGTCGTGATCGCGATGGCCATCGCGCTGCGTCCGCGGCTGTTGATTGCCGATGAGCCGACAACGGCACTGGATGTCACCACCCAGGCGCAGATCCTCGAGCTGCTGAAGGATCTGGTTCAGGAATATGGCATGGGGCTGCTGATCATCACCCATGACCTGGCAGTGGTGGCGGATCTGGCCGATCGCATCGTCGTGATGCGACATGGTGAAGTGGTCGAGACCGGTCAGACGCAGTGGCTGCTGCGCAATATGCGCCACCCCTATACCCGGATGCTGTTCGCCGCCTCGAACCACCAGGTCACCCTGCCCGACACCCCGGCGCAGCACCCCTTGCTGGAGGTGCGCGGGGCCGTCCGCGACTACAAGACGCCGCGCGAATCGCTGTTCGGCAAGCCGGGCCGTTACCGGGCCGTAAACAACGTCAGCTTCACCCTGCACCGCGGTGAACGGCTGGGACTGGTGGGTGAGTCGGGTTGCGGAAAATCGACCCTAACACGGGCCATTCTCGGCCTTGAGCCGCTACAGGAAGGCGAGATTCGCCTGGCAGGCACTGCCGTCACCCCGGATCTGAAGTCCGCGATTCGTCAAAAGATGCAGGTGGTCTTCCAGGACCCCTATGGCAGCTTCAACCCGCGCCACCGGGTCGCGCGACTGGTCAGCGAGCCGTTCCACCTGCTCGATGATGCGCCAACCGGCAGCGCCCGCGCCGACCTGATCGCCGAAACGCTGACCGCGGTGGGCCTGGAACCCGAAGACGGGCAGAAGTACATCCACCAGTTCTCGGGCGGGCAGCGCCAGCGCATCGCCATCGCGCGGGCGCTGATCACAAGACCGGAGCTGATCATCTTTGATGAGGCGGTTTCGGCGCTGGACGTCTCCGTCCGGGCCCGCATTCTGGACCTGATGGCCGAGCTCTGCTCAGCCTACGACCTGAGCTACCTGTTCATCAGCCACGACCTCAGCGTCGTGCGCACGATCACCGACCGCTGCCTGGTGATGCAGCGTGGCGAAATTGTCGAACAGGGGGCGACCGAGGAGATCTTTGCCAATCCCCGGCACCCCTACACGCAGCAGCTGATTGCCGCCGCGCCGGTCTTGCCCGAGATCCCGGAACAGAACGCACATTCCCAGCAAGCCTGAGTGCACCGGGCCCGGCAAGCCTGAGGGCACCGGTCCAAACCGAGCCAAGATGGATGCCCATAGCGGCGCCGTGCCGGGTTCAATGCCCAGCCCGCGAAACCTGCCACACCATGCTCCGCCGCTGACGGGCGCGTGGTCGGCCAGCGCCAACCCTAACCTCAGACGATGACGTCCTGACGCTCCTGCGCGCCGACGCTGAAGACGCGCTTGTACCGCTCGATCTCCGCCGCCGGTCCCATTGCCTTTTCCGGGTTGTCCGACAGTTTCACCGTCGGACGGCCATTGGCCGAGATCGCCTTGCACACCAGCGAGAAGGGGGCCAGCGCATCATCCGGCACCAGGCCACGGAAATCATTGGTCAGCAGCGTGCCCCAGCCGAACGACACCTTGGTGCGGTCAGCGAATTGCGCATGCAGCTCGCGGATCTGCTGGACGTCCAGACCGTCAGAGAAGATCACCCGCTTCTGCGCCGGATCTTCGCCCCGGTCCTTCCACCAGTTGATCGCCACCTCGGCGCCCTTGGCGGGATCCCCACTGTCGATGCGGATGCCGGTCCAGCCCGCCAGCCAGTCGGGCGCGCGATCAAGGAAGCCTTCGGTGCCGTAGGTGTCGGGCAGGATGATGCGCAGGTTGCCTTCATGCTCGTCATGCCAGTCGGACAGCACGTCATAAGGCGCCTGGGCCAGCTCGGCGTCGCTTTCGGCCAGCGCCGAATAGACCATCGGCAGCTCATGCGCATTGGTGCCGATCGCCTCGACCTCGCGGCGCATGGCGATGAGACAGTTGGAGGTGCCGGTGAACTTGTCGCCCAGCCCTTCGATCATCGCCTGCACGCACCAGTCCTGCCACAGGAAGGAATGGCGGCGGCGGGTGCCGAAATCCGCGATGGAGAGGCCATCGATCTCACGCAGTTGTTCGATCTTTTCCCAGACGCGGGTCATGGCGCGGGCATACAGCACCTGCAATTCGAACCGGCCCATGCTGTTGATGACAGCCCGGCTGCGCAGCTCCATCAGGACCGCCAGCGCCGGGATCTCCCACAGCATGACCTCGTGCCACTTGCCTTCAAAGGTCAGCTCGTACTGGTCGCCCTTGCGTTCGAGGTGGTAGGGCGGCAGTTGCAGCCCCTCGAACCACTCCATGAAGTCAGGGCGGAACATCTGCCGCTTGCCATAGAAGGTGTTGCCGCGCAGCCAGGTGCTTTCGCCACGGCTCAGCGACAAGGAGCGGATGTGATCGAGCTGTTCGCGCAGCTCGCCCTCGTCGATCAGCCGCGCCAGGGGCACGTGGCTCGAACGATTGATGAGCGAGAAGGTCACCGTGGTGTCCGGCTTGTTGCGAAACACCGACTGACACATCAGCAGCTTATAGAAATCGGTATCAATCAGCGAGCGGACGATCGGGTCGATCTTCCACTTGTGATTGTAGACGCGGGTTGCAATGTCCACCGGCGGCCTCTCTCCTCAGGGTCAGGGATTGATAGGACACCCGCTGCACGAGAGCAAGGCAGTCAGCCGGCGCAGCGCGGCCGGGTTGCCAGTTTCTCAAGCAGTTCAACCAGCTTGCGGCGACTGACAGGCTTGCTCATGAAGTCGTCCATCCCCGCCGCGAGGCAGGCCTCGCGGTCCGAGGCGAAGGCATTCGCCGTCAGGGCCACGATGCTCGGCTGCGGCAACGGCAGGCGGCGGATGGCCCGGGTGGCCTCCAGCCCATCCATTTCGGGCATCGACATGTCCATCAGGATGACATCCGGGGCTGTCGCCTCGAACTGCTGCACCGCCGCCCGCCCGTTCTCGGCAAACAGCAGGTCAACGTCCACCGAGCGCAGGAACTTTTCCACCAGCTTGCGGTTCAGGAGGTTGTCCTCGGCCACGAGAACCCGCAGCCCCTTCAGCGACGGCAGTTCGCCAACGTCGACCTCGGCCATCGCGGCATGCGGCACCGGGGCTGCCTGACAAGGTTGCAGCATCAGCTGCACGGTGAAACAGGTCCCTTCTCCGAGTGTGGATTGCGCGGCTATCCCGCCCCCCATCGCCTCGGCCAGGCCGCGGCTGATGGTCAAGCCAAGGCCGGTGCCGCCAAAGCGCCTGCTGATGGCGGCATCGGCCTGGGAAAACCGTTCGAACACGCTGTCCAGATGTTCGGGCGCGATGCCGATGCCGGTGTCGGCGACCGAAAACACCACCCCAACCGGCTGCGGCCCATCCGCCATCTGGGCCGCGTCGCCGGCAGCCGCAGCCGTAAGATCCAGATCCAGGATCACCCGTACCCGCCCCTCGGGGGTGAACTTGATGGCGTTGCCCAGCAGGTTCATCAGGATCTGGCGAATGCGGCGGTCATCACCGTGCAGGCGCCGGGGGACCGTTTCGCCGATCTCCAGCACCAGTTCCAGCCCCTTGGCCTCGGCCTGCGGCTGCAGCAACCGGACCGTGGAGCGGAAACAGGCGTGCAGGTCGAAATCAACGCAGTTGAGGACGATGCCCTCGGCCTCCATCTTGGAATAGTCCAGAACGTCATTGATCAGCGCCAGCAGGGTGTCCGCCGAACTGAGGATCGCGTCAGCATAGGATTTCTGTTCCGCGTTCAGACCGCTGTCCCGCAGCAGCTGGGCCATCCCGACCACCCCGTTCATCGGCGTGCGGATTTCATGGCTCATGGTGGCCAGAAAATCCGCCTTGGCGCGGTCACCCTCTTCGGCAGCGATGCGCGCCTCCTCCAGCTGCTGGGCATGTCTCTTGGCGGCGGTGACGTCACGCTCCACGGCCAGCAGGGACTCGAGCTCTCCATCCCGGTTCAGCACCGGCACCTGGCTGGTCTCGATCCAGATGTCCTGCCCGTCCTTGCGCCGATTGCAGACCTCGATGCGGACGGGCTGGGCGGTTCGGATACCTTGCTGAAGCTTGCGGATGGTCTCCGGATCGGTGTCGGGGCCGTTCAAAAGATCCCCGGGAAAGGTGCCAACGGCCTCCTCGAAGGTGTAACCGGACAGCCGCGTGAAACTGTCATTCACCCAGGTAATGCGCCCTTCCCTGTCCATCAGCATGACGCTGTCATGGGCATTCTGCGCCACCAGAGCCAATCGTCGCGCCTGCATCTGCTGCTCGGTCAGCCGGTGATGGGCCTGTTCCAGCTCTTCCTGTTGCTGCGCCTGCGCCAGGCTCCGCTCACGGCCACGGTCGAAGTTGCGCAGGATGAACTGCAGGAACCAGTAGCCCGATACATAGAGCACCAGTAGCCCGCCCAGATGCAGATAGTGCATCGGCACCAGACTGGGTGCGGTGATGAAATCGTGAACCAGCATCAGCACTGGCAAGGCGGCGTAGACCCCCAGTTTGAGGAACACCGCCCGCGGGTTGTAGGGCATCACCATGCCGGTGTTCAGCGCCGCACCGAGGACAAGGCCCACGGTGAACAGCGGCCCGTTGTGCGTGTTCGGCGGCAGGTTCGGCAGCTCGATCCAGTAGGGCGCCAGCGCCGCAACCGAAAATGTCATGGCCTGCACCAGCCCGGTCAGGCAGCTCAACCATTGCAGGTGCCCGACCCGCATGCCCCGCCGCAGAAGGCTGCCGACACGGGATAACAGCAGCGTATCAAGCACATCCCCCGCCAGGGAAATCGCAAATGCCAGCAACGCGAGGATCGGTGGCGCGACCAGCGCCAACACCGCAAATGCAGCGAACATGCAGAACTGGCGCGCCCAGAAGGTGCGCACGCGACCGGTCGCGTAGCTCTGCAAAAGCGCGGCCGGGTCGTAGCGCATGTAGAAACTGGCCAGCGGCCCGGAGGCGGCGTCGTTCGTGCTGTTCATCACGTCATCCTGCCGACAGGGTATGAACACAGTCTAACCCGGTGACAGTTTATTTTACTACACTCGTGATTGCAGCTTGACGCCACTTGACTCCATATGAGTGAGAGCGGCGGCCAACGAGCCGTTCATGTCGATGGCGCGACAGGCCGCCAGGTCCACGGTCACCGCAAAGCCCAGCCGGGCGGCATCCAGCGCGGTGTAGGCCACGCAGAAATCCGTGGCCAGTCCGGTCAGCGTCAGCGCGGTGATGCCACGGCTGCGCAGATAGCCCTCCAGCCCGGTGGGGGTGGCCTGATCGTTTTCGAAGAACCCGGAGTAGCTATCGACATCCGGCCGGAACCCCTTGCGGATGATGAGATCGCCATCGGTGCGCAGATCGGCATGGAAATCGGCGCCCGAAGTCCCCTGCACACAGTGGTCGGGCCACAGAACCTGCGTGCCATAGGGCATTTCGATGCTCTCGAACGGATTTTTGCCCGGATGCGAGGAGGCAAAGGACGAATGCCCCGCAGGGTGCCAGTCCTGGGTCAGAATCACCGCATCGAAACGGTCCATCATCGCATTGATCGGGGCGACCACCTCATCCCCGCCGGGCACTGCCAGCGCGCCTCCGGGACAGAAATCATTCTGCACATCCACGACGATCAGCGCCTCAGTCATTTGCGGCTCCTCCGGTTGAAACATACAAAATGTAGCGTCTTCAGCGGGGATTGGAAATCCGCCCCCGGGGAAATGGGGCCGACACGTGCAATGATGCCTCTGAAACACGCATTTTAATGCCGTGGCCAGCCGCCTCTCGCCTCTTGAATTACTCGCGCGAGGGTTCTAAGGCCGAGCCATGTACAGGATTGCCGCGCTTTACCACTTCACCCATTTCTCCGATCCCGCTGCGATCAAGCCGCCGCTTCTGGCGCTTTGCCAGGCGGAAGGCGTCAAGGGATCTCTGCTGCTGGCGCAGGAGGGAATAAACGGCACCATCGCCGGGTCACACAGCGCCATAGACGCGGTTCTGAACCACATCCGCGCCCTGCCCGGCTGTGCCGATCTGGAGTGGAAAGAGGCCACCGCCACCGAGCCCCCCTTTGGCAAGATGAAGGTGCGCCTGAAGAAAGAGATCGTCACCATGGGTCAGCCGGATGTCGACCCGCGGGCGAACGTCGGAAATTACGTCGAACCCGAGGACTGGAATGACCTGATCCAGCAGGACGACGTGGTGGTGATCGATACCCGCAATGATTACGAGGTGGCGATCGGCACGTTTCAGGGCGCGATCGACCCAAAGACCGAGAGCTTCCGCGACTTCCCGGCGTGGTGGGAGGAGAACAAGGCGCGTTTCCACAACAAGCGCGTGGCGATGTTCTGCACCGGCGGCATCCGCTGCGAGAAGTCGACCAACTACCTCCTGGGTCAGGGGGTGGAGGACGTCTACCACCTGAAGGGGGGCATTCTGCGGTACCTCGAGGAAGTGCCCCCGGAAAACAGCACCTGGCAGGGGGAGTGTTTCGTCTTTGACAACCGGGTGTCGGTCGGACACGGGCTGGTCGAAGGCCCGCATGAGCTGTGCCACGGTTGCCGCCGCCCGATCCTGCCGGAGGACAAGTCGCGCCCCGAGTTCGAGCAGGGCGTGAGCTGCCATCAATGCATCAACGAGACCACCGAGGCCGACAAGGCCCGGTTCCGCGAGCGCCAGAAGCAGATGCAGCTGGCCCGTGAACGCGGCGAAGAACACCTCGGCAACATACCGCTCTAAGCACCACCCGGCTGGCGGCGCGCGTCCAAAGACAGTCGTGCCTGGCCTCAGCCCCAGGGACCGATATCACGACGTCCGGGCGCTTGCGACCGGCCACGGCGGGGGCCGGGCTGCAGGCCGGGACCCGGGGTATGTCCGCCCTGCCGCGCCATCGCGCGCAACGCCGCCACACGGTTTTCCGTCGCGGGATGGGTGGCAAAGAGGTTGTCATGCTTGTGGGCATGCAAGGGATTGATGATGAACATATGCGCCGTCGCCGGGTTGCGCTCGGCCGCATGGTTGTCGATGCGAGCGGCCCCCAGAGCGATCTTCTCCAGCGCCGAGGCCAGCCACAGAGGCTCGCCGCAGATTTCGGCACCGGCCTTGTCGGCTGCGTATTCCCGGGTGCGACTGATGGCCATCTGCACCAGAGCCGCGGCCAGAGGTGCCAGGAACATCATCAACAGCGTCCCGATCAACCCCAGGCGCTCCCGCGAGCCGCCAAAGAACATCGCGAAATTCGCCAACATGGAGATCGCACCGGCAAATGTCGCGGTCACGGTCATGATGGCGGTGTCGTGGTTGCGGATGTGGGCCAGCTCATGCGCGATGACGCCGGCCACTTCTTCCCGTGACAGGCTTTGCAACAGGCCGGTGGTCACCGCGACGGCGGCATTCTCTGGGTTGCGACCGGTCGCAAAGGCGTTGGGCTGCGGCGTGTCGATCAGGTAGAGCTTGGGCATCGGCAGGTTCGCATTCTGCGCAAGTGTGGCGGTCAATTCGTGCAGCCCCATCCGGTCGCCAGCGGGAACCGGTTGCGCATTGTGCATGCGCAACACCATGCGATCGGAATTCCACCAGGTGAACAGATTCATGGCCGCGGCCACAACCAGCGCAATCACCGCTCCGCTCGCGCCGCCGATCAGGTAGCCCACCCCCATGAAGAGCGCGGTCATCGCTGCCATCAGCATCGCTGTCTTCACATAGCCCATCGTCGCCTCCCGCACCTTACCGTGACGTCTTGAACGAGATATGGGGCGGCGGGGGCCCTGTGCAAGATTTTGACAGCACGCCGAGCGGCAAACCGGAGCCGAACAGGCGCTGCAACACCGACAGGAGCAGCACGCGCCAAACAAAGGCAGTGGCCCTAAGCGTCCAACACCCGCGTTGCACGTCCCGAACGGCGGTGAGCACCACCTGCCCGCGGCGTGCACGGCGCGCGTCCTGCACGCCGCGCAAAATGGGCGTCATTCTGCCCGAGACACGTGCCTGCGTGCGGTTCGCCGGGTTGTCACACCAGATCAGAAATCCAGGTTTTCGACGCTCAGCGCGTTTTTCTGGATGAATTCGCGGCGCGGCTCCACCACATCTCCCATCAGCTTGGTGAAGAGATCGTCTGCCTCGACCATGTCGTCGATGCGGACCTGCAGCAGGGTGCGGGCATCCGGGTCCAGCGTGGTTTCCCACAGCTGGTCGGGATTCATCTCGCCAAGCCCCTTGTAGCGTTGCAGGGTCAGCCCCTTTTCGCCCTCTTCCAGAATTGCCTTCAGCAGCCCCAGCGGGCCGTGGATGAGCTGGTTGCGGTCGCGGCGGACCAGCTGGGCGGTGGTGCCGTAGACCTCCTGCAGGCTTTGGGTGAAGCTACCGGTACGGCGTGCCTCGCCCGAGCGCAGCATCGGGCCGTCCAGGGTGCGCACTTCCTCAACCCCGCGCAGGATGCGGGCCAGGCGGATACCATGATCCTGGGTGATCCGGCCTTGCCAGCCGCGCTCATACTCCAGCGCGATGAGGTCGAGACGCTGTGCCACCTTGTCGGCCACACCTTGCAGATCCGCATCGACCGCACCCGGCACAAAAGCGCCGGCCACGGCTGCCTGCTCGAGGATGTGGCGCGGGTAATGGGTCGGGAAGGCGTCCAGAACCCGTTTCAGCTGGCGCGCCTCGTCGACCACGCGGGTGAGATCGGCACCGGCCATTTCAGAGCCGTCACCCAGTTTCAGCACCGCGCCGTCGACGCCCTGGTTGATCAGGTAGTCGTCCAGCGCCGCCTGGTCCTTGAGGTAGACCTCGGACTTGCCGCGGGCCACCTTGTAGAGCGGCGGCTGCGCGATGTAGAGATAGCCGCCTTCGATCAGCTCCGGCATCTGCCGGTAGAAGAAGGTCAGCAGCAGCGTGCGGATGTGGGCGCCGTCGACGTCGGCGTCGGTCATGATGACGATCTTGTGGTAGCGCAGCTTGGAGATGTCGAACTCGTCCCGGCCGATGCCGGTGCCAAGCGCCATCACCAGGTTGCCGATTTCCTGGCTCGACAACATCCGGTCAAAGCGCGCGCGCTCCACGTTCAGGATCTTGCCGCGCAGGGGCAGGATGGCCTGGGTCATCCGGTCGCGTCCGGTCTGGGCCGAACCGCCAGCCGAGTCACCCTCGACGAGAAAGACTTCGGTTTTCGAGGGGTCCTTCTCGGAGCAATCCTTGAGCTTGCCCGCGAGGTAGTTCACGTCCATCGCGGTCTTGCGGCGGGTCAGCTCGCGCGCCTTGCGCGCGGCCTCGCGGGCCAGCGCGGCCTCGATGATCTTGCCGACGATCTGCTTGGCCTCGTTCGGGTTCTCTTCAAACCACTCGGCCAGCTTCTCGCCGACCAGGCTTTCGACCACCGGGCGCACTTCCGACGACACCAGCTTGTCCTTGGTCTGGCTGGAGAATTTCGGATCCGGCACCTTCACCGACAATACGCAGGTCAGGCCTTCGCGGGCGTCATCCCCCGTGAAGGAAACCTTTTCCTTCTTGGCGATGCCCGAGGACTGCGCATAGGCATTGATGGTGCGGGTCAGCGCACCACGGAAGCCCGCGACATGAGTCCCCCCGTCGCGCTGCGGAATGTTGTTGGTAAAGGGCAGCACCGTCTCGTGGTAGCTGTCGTTCCACCACATGGCGATCTCGACACCGATCTCGTCTTTTTCGCCCACGATGTAGACCGGGGTATCCATGACCGGGGTCTTGTGGCGGTCGAGGTATTTGACGAATTCCTTGACGCCGCCCTCGTAGAACAGCTCGACCTCGAGCCGCTCGGCCGGGCGCTCGTCGATCAGAATGATGCGGACGCCCGAGTTCAGGAACGCCAGTTCGCGCAGGCGTTTTTCCAGCGTTTCAAACGAATATTCCAGATTGGAGAAGGTGTCGGTGGAGGCGAGGAACCGGACCTCGGTCCCGGTCCGGTCACCGCAGTCGCCGACCACGGTCAGGTGCTTTGCGGTTTCGCCGCGCTCGAACCGGGCGACGTGTTCCTTTCCGCCCCGCCAGATCCGCAGCTCCAGCCAATCGGAGAGCGCGTTCACCACCGAGACACCCACGCCGTGCAGGCCGCCGGAGACCTTGTAGGAGTTCGAGTCGAACTTGCCGCCAGCGTGCAGCTGGGTCATGATCACCTCGGCTGCGGAGACCCCTTCCTCGGGATGGATATCAACCGGAATCCCGCGCCCGTTGTCGCTGACGGAGACGCTGGAGTCGGCATGGATTTTCACCGTCACGTGGTCGGCATGACCGGCGAGCGCCTCGTCAATGCCGTTGTCCACGACTTCGTAAACCATATGGTGCAGGCCCGAGCCGTCATCCGTGTCCCCGATGTACATGCCGGGGCGCTTGCGCACTGCCTCCAACCCTTTGAGAACCTTGATGGAATCCGCGCCATATTCTGCGGGAGCCTGCTCGTTTCCGGACATTCGCATCTTCCTGTCTTTGCTTCAGGATTTTATACGAAGTCTGGCCGGGATTGTCACGCGCAAGCCCCTTTTTTTCTGGGCTGTTTCACGCCGCCCTGGCCCCCAGACCACGGGCGGTTTGCAGCCAGGCCTCGACCTTGTCGTCCGGCGCGTCCGTCGCAGGGGCAAAGGTGGTGAACCGCGTCGGCCTGATGCCGATAAAGCCGAGAATCTGGCGGCTGAGAAAGCGCTTCACCGCATTCCCGTAAAACAGCCAGAGCCACAAGGCGGGGGTATCTGCGGTCAGCAGTACCCGGGCTGTCTTCCCCGTCAGCATGGGCGCAGGCAACCCCATGAAGTTGACGTTCCGAGGGTCGAAGGCGTGCCCCGGCAACAGCGCCCTGTCAAAGACCGCCTTCAGCTTGGCCGGGATCGCGCCCCACCAGAGCGGCGCGGCCATCACGACATGCTCGGCCCATTCGAGATCCTCGAGAAACGCCGCGAGGTCCGGCTCCAAGGGCTTGGGGTTCTTATAGCCGCTCTGCCCATAATCCATGTCGAACTGCATATGCGAGACATCGTGGTAGCGGATTTGATGGCCCGCCAGCTCTGCCGCGGCCTGGTAGGCCGTGCACAGGGATTTCGACAAGGACGCCGGGCCGGGGTGACCGTTCAGTACCATGATTTTTCGGGCAGACATTTCGCGCTCCGCAAGCTAAGTTGACCATGGTCATTTATTGAATCAAAAGTGACCGCGGTCAACTATTAAAGTGACCATGGTCAATAAAAGGATCGTGAGGTAGAGGCATGACACGCGCCCCTCAGAAGCGGCGGCTGGAAACGCGGGCGAGACTGCTGGACGTGGCCGCCACCATCGTGCGGGAGCAGGGCTACAGCGGCCTGCGGGTAGAAGAGGTGGTAGCGCGCGCAGGCGTGGCAAAAGGCACCCTGTTTTCCCATTTCGGGGACAAGGACGGATTGCTGGCGGTGCTGATCGGCGCAGACGTGATGCGCCTGCTGGACGAAATGGAATCACGCGATGCCCCGGCGGATGCGGACGAGCTGGCGGCTCGGCTGGCACCGCATATGGACTACGTGGCCCAGGACAGGGTGATCTTTGATTTGCTGCTGCGCTATTCCGGCGCCACGACCACCCCTCCGGATGAGGTCGTCACCGCCAGCTTCCTGCGTCAGGTCGCACTGCTGTCCGATTGGATTCGCCCGCTGCAGGCAGCGGGAAAGATCCGTCGCGACCAACCGCCCGAACTGCTGGCAGAAGGGATACAGGCCTTCGCGAACCATGTGCTCGGCCTGTGGTTCTGCAGGGAGCACGATACCGTTCCCCCGCCAGCACAGGCGCTCGCGCCCTATCTGCAGGCATGGCTGCAACCAGCGCCCTAGTGGCGCTCAGGTGAAGGGGATCACCAGCCCGACGCAGATCAGAAGCGCACCGGAAACGAGGTTGATCCGCCGCCGGATCCGCGGGGATGTGACCGCGCGGCGCACCCGGTGGACCATGCCGGCCAGCGCCAGATTGCCCAGCAGCGGGATCAGGAAGGACAGCACGACGATTGCCGCGACATCACCTGCCGTGGTGGCCGAGAGGTCAAAGAAACCGGGCAGCACGCCCATGTAGAACAGGATGGCCTTGGGGTTGCCCAGGATGGCTGCGATCCCGGCCATGAACCCCGCCCAAACGCCGGGACGGGTCAACGCGCGGTTTTCCTCTACCGCCGCGCCAGCGTGCCGGATCAGCAGGTATCCCATGCCCAGGAACATCAGACAGGCCACCCAGCGCAGCAACGTCATGAGGCCGGTGAACTCGGACACCACCCAGGACATGCCCGCGACGGCAATCAGCGGCCACAGGATGTCGCCGACCGCCACCCCCACCGCCAGTGGCCAAGCGGCGGGAAAACCGCCGGAAACCGAACGCGCGACCAGCGCCAACCACACCGGACCCGGTGTCAGGAACAGCACCAGCAAGGCTCCGGCATAGAGCGTCAGGTCCCAGGCCGAGACCGTCATACCTGCGAAATCTCCGACGTTCCGCCACTGTCGGAGACCTCCAGCAGCTGTGCGCGGCCCGCCAGTTCGGCAAACAGCTCCGCGCCGGTGCCCGTCATCCAGGCCTGGGTGCCAAGGGCGCAGATCTCGTCATAAAGTGCGGCACGGCGCGCAGCGTCGAGATGCGCGGCGACCTCGTCCAGCAACAGGATCGGCGGCGCGCCCTCGCGCGCGGCCAGCGCCCGCGCATTGGCCAGGATCAGCGAGACCAGCAGCGCCTTCTGCTCGCCGGTGGAACACTCCCTGGCCGGGATGCCCTTGGCACGGTAGGTGCCGATCAGATCGCTGCGGTGCGGCCCCACCAGGGTACGCCCGGCCGCCAGATCGCGAAACCGGCTCTCCTCCAGCGCCGCTTTGAAATCCGCTTCGCTGCCGGGCATGCTGCCCTCGGACTGGATCAGCTCCAGTTCGGCGGCAGGAAAGGCGGTCTCAGCCTCGGTCTGCGCCTGCTGCAACAGGTCCACCGCCGCGACCCGCGCCGCGTGCACCCGGTGGCCTGCGGCCGCCATGCGGTCCTCCAGCACCCGGTACCAGGCGGCGTCGCGCACCTGCTCCTTCAGCAGCCGGTTGCGCTCGCGCATGGCCTTTTCATAATCCAGCGAAGCCTCGGCATGGGCGGGCTCGAAGCTGAGCGCGATGCGGTCCAGGAAGCGCCGCCGCCCTTCGGCGGCCTCGATCCACAGCCGGTCCATCGCCGGAATCAACCAGACCACCCGCACCACCTGTCCCAGTGCAACCTGGCTGGCGGACTTGTTGTCGATCTTCACCTGCCGGGCGTTGCCGCCTTCGGACCAGGTTTCCAACTCATAGGCCTGGCTTGGGGCTTGCAGGGTGGCCTTCAGCTTCCAGCCCAAGGCCTCGGGCTGACGGGCCATGTCGGCGGCACTGGCGCGGCGCAGCCCGCGTCCGGGGGAGAACAGCGAAACCGCCTCAAGGATGTTGGTCTTGCCCGCACCGTTGTTGCCGTAGATGGCCACCGGCCGCCCGTCCAAATGAAATTCCGCCCGCAGATGCGAGCGGAAATGAGACAGGGTCAGGGCAGTCAGGGCCAGCACGCGGCGCGCTCCCTTTTCATCTTTCCAAAAATACTCGGGTCCGACCGCCCGGCAGGCGGATCCGCCGCCGGGAGGGAAGGCCGCGCGGTCAGGCGCGTCAGACCCGCATCGGCATCACGACGTAGACGGCGCTTTCGTCGTTGCCTTCGCGCATCAGGGTCGGATCGCCGGAGGAGTTGAACATGAACACGGCGTTTTCGCGGTCCACCTGGTTGGCGATCTCCAGCAGGTACTTGGCGTTGAAGCCGATTTCCAGCCGTTCATCGCTGTAGGCCACCGCCAGTTCTTCCTCGGCGGCACCGCTGTCAGGGGCGTTCACCGACAGGATCAGGCGGTCTTCCTCCAGCTGCAGCTTCACCGCGCGAGAACGCTCGGAAGACACCGTGGCAACCCGGTCCACGGCCTGCGCGAATTCAGCCGCGTCCACCTCGAGACGGCGGGTGTTGCCCGCGGGAATCACCCGGGTGTAGTCCGGGAAGGTGCCATCGATCACCTTGGAGGTGAGGGTGATGTTCGGGGTGGCAAAGCGCACCTTGGTTTCCGAGACCGACACCGCGATATCCATGTCGTCGTCATCGAGCAGCTTGCGCAGTTCGCCCACGGTCTTGCGCGGCACGATCACGCCGGGCATGTCCTCGGCGCCCAGCGGCAGCTCAGCATCGATACGGGCGAGACGGTGACCATCGGTGGCCACGGCACGCAGCGCCTTGCCGCCTTCGGCAGCATTGGACACATGCAGATAGACACCGTTCAGATAATAGCGGGTCTCCTCGGTGGAGATGGCGAATTTCGACTTGTCGAACAGGCGCCGCAGCACCGCCGCCTTGGCCGAGAAGTTGGAGTGATACTCCGAGGAGGCCATCACCGGGAAATCCTCACGTGGCAGCGTCGCCAGCGAGAAGTTGGAACGCCCGGCCTCGACCGTCAGGCGGCCGGTGGCGGCATCGGCGCTCAGCGTGACCAGCGCGCCATCCGGCAGCTTGCGCACGATCTCGTGCAAGGTGGTCGCGGCCACGGTGGTGGCGCCGGCGCGCTCAACCTGGGCGGGGGCCTTGTCGACCACCTCGATGTCCAGGTCGGTGGCGCGGAACTGGACGCTGTCGCCCTCGGCCTCGATCAGCACGTTCGCCAGAATCGGAATGGTATTGCGGCGTTCCACCACCGACTGCGCCTGCGCGACGGCCTTGAGAAGCGTGCCGCGTTCGATGCTGATCTTCATGTCCCAAATCCTCTTCGTCTGGCCCTGTCAGTAGCCGGGACAAGCAACCTAGCGGTTTACCCCTGCCATACAAGGCTTTTTATGGATTTCTCCAAGGGATTTCAGGCGGGGTCAAGAGGCCGCGCGCGGGCAGCTTCCGAAACCAGAGGATTCGTTGCAACAGAACCCGCAATGCGGCCACAGCGACCGCAGCCCTGCCACCGCCTGAGGCGACGGCAGGGCTGCGCCTCACAGCTTCACACGCTCGGACTTCGGATCATACATCGGCTTCAGCGAGACTTCGGCGGGCACACGCACGCCGCAGACGTCGATTTCATAGGTCGAGCCGAGCACATCCGCCGCACTTTCGCCCGCGCAGGGCACGTAGCCCAGGCCGATGGCGGCCCCCAGCGTGTGCCCATAATTGCCTGAGCTGAGGTAGCCAACATATTCCCCGTCGCGGAGGATCGGCTCATTGTGGAACAGCAGCGGCTCGGCATCGGTGAGCTTGAATTGCAGCAACCGGTTTTTCGGTCCGTTTTCCTTGCGCTCCAGCACAGCGGCCTTGCCGATGAAGTCGTCCTTGTCCGTCTTCACCGCGAAGCCAAGCCCGGCATCGATCACGTGATCCTCGCAGGTGATGTCGTGGCCGAAGTGGCGGAAGCCCTTCTCGATCCGGCAGCTGTCCATCATATGCATGCCGCAGAGTTTGAGCCCCATGTCCTGCCCTGCCTCCCACAGGGTCTCGAACGCGTGGCCCGCCATGTCGGCGCTCACGTAGACCTCCCAGCCGAGTTCGCCCACGTAGGTCACCCGGTGCACGCGGGCGAGGCCCATGCCCAGCTCGATCTCCTGCGCGGTGCCGAAGGGGTTCACCGCGTTGGAGAAGTCGTTAGGGGAGACCATTTGCAAGAGCTTGCGCGCGTTCGGGCCCATCACCGCGAGCACGCCTTCAGAGGCGGTCACATCGGTGATCACCACGCTGAAGTCGCCGCGGTGGCGCAGCATCCAGGTCTGGTCGGCAAGCCGCGTGGCGGCGGGGGTAACCACGAGGTACGCGGTCTCGGACAGGCGGGTGACGGTCACGTCCGCCTCGATCCCGCCGCGGGAGTTGAGGAACTGGGTGTAGGTGATCTTGCCCGCGGGCACCGAAAGATTGGCGCCGCAGATATGGTTCAGGAAGGCTTCTGCATCGGGACCTTCGACGCGGATCTTGCCGAAGGAGGACATGTCGTACATGCCGACGTTTTCGCGCACGGCACGGTGTTCGGCGGCGCAGTTTTCGAACCAGTTCTGGCGCTTCCAGCTGTAGCGGTATTCGCGCTCTTGCCCCTCATTTGCGAACCAGTTGGCGCGCTCCCAGCCCGCCAGCTCGCCGAACACCGCGCCCTGCTCTTTCAGGTGGTGGTGGAACGGCGTGCGGCGGACACCGCGGGCGGTGGCTTTCTGGCGGTAGGGGAAGTGGTCGGCGTAAAGCAGGCCCAGGGTCTCCTTGGAGCGCTCATAGAGGTAGTGCCTGTTGCCCTGGAATGGCTGCATCCGGGAGATGTCGACATCGCCGAGGTCGAAGGGCTTCTGCCCGTCCTCCATCCACTGCGCCAGCGCCATGCCGGCACCGCCCGCGGACTGGATGCCGATGGAGTTGAAACCCGCCGCGACCCAGACATTGTCCATCTCGGGCGCGAGGCCGAGGTGGTAGGCGTCATCCGGCGTGAAGCTTTCGGGGCCGTTGAAGAAGGTGTGGATGCCCGCCTCCGCCAGCATCGGCATGCGGTTGCAGGCGGCTTCGAGGATGGGTTCGAAGTGGTCGAAGTCCTCGGGCAGCTGGTCGAACTCGAAACTGTCGGGGATGCCCTTCATCGCCCAGGGCTTGGCGTTTGGTTCAAACGCGCCCAGCAGGATCTTGCCAGCGTCCTCCTTGTAGTAGGCGCATTCGTCCGGCACCCGCAAAACCGGCATCTGGGTCAGGCCCTTGATGCCCTCGGTCACGATATAGAAATGCTCGCAGGCGTGCAGCGGCACGTTGACGCCTGCCATGCGGCCGACCTCATGGCCCCACATGCCGGCGCAGTTCACCACCATATCGGCCTTGATGTGGCCCTGCGACTGGCCGTCATCGCTGACCCAGTCGACGCCGGTGACGCGGCGGCCCTGTTTGGCGATGCCGGTCACCTTGATGCGCTCTTTCACCAGCGCGCCGCGCTGGCGGGCGCCCTTGGCCAGCGCCAGCGCGATGTTGGCCGGATCGCCCTGCCCGTCCTTCGGGAGCCAGACACCGGCGGTGACGTCATCGATATTGAGGTGCTCGTACTTCTGCTTCACCTCGGCAGGCGAGATTTCCTCCACCTCCACCCCAAAGGCGCGGGCCATGGCGGCCTGGCGGAAGATCTCTTCCTTGCGCTCCTCGGTCAGGGCCACGGTGATCGAGCCGCAGCGTTTGAAGCCGGTAGCAACGCCGGTCTCCGCCTCCAGCGCGCCGTAGAGCTCCTGGCTGTACTTCGCCAGTTTGGTCATGTTGGCAGTGGCGCGCAGCTGCGCGATCAGCCCGGCGGCGTGCCAGGTTGTGCCGGATGTCAGCTGCTTGCGCTCCAGCAGCACCACGTCCTGCCAGCCAAGCTTGGTCAGGTGATAGGCTACCGAGCAGCCGATCACGCCGCCGCCGATGATGACCACGCGGGCCGAATTGGGAAGATCGCTCATTTCATCGCTCCGGGTTGCAGTCAGCTAGGATTACCACGGCAAGGCGGCGAAAAATGTATCATAAACGTCAGTCTGCCCCGGCTATTCAGCGACGCTTTCGTTTTTCGATCCGGTCGCACTGCTCGGTCGACGGCGCTTGCGCAGGGTCAGCGGGGTGATTCCGAAGACCTGCCGGTAAAGCGTGGAAAATCCGTTCGGAAAGCCACAAGCGAAGCCGATTTCCCGCACGCTCATGCTGGTGTTGAGCAGCAGGTTATTGGCGCGCGACAGGCGCATCTCGCGGTAAAAGCCGTTCGGCGTGGTGCCCAGGTAGCTGCGGAACTTGCGTTCCAGCGAGCGGGTGGAGATGTCCAGCTGCGCCACCAGGTCGCTGATCGGCACCGGCTCTTCGATATTGTCCTGCATCACGCGGATGCAGTGATCCAGATCGCGGTCGCCGGTCACCGTCGGCCGCACCCCGGCGAAGGGCTGCAGGGAGCCAAGATCGCGCACCCGCTCGTGCAGCAGGATGTCACTCACCGCCACCTGCGCGGCAGCCGAGGTCAGCCGCCCGACCAGCGCCAGAACCACGTCCAATGTTGCGTTCATCCCCGCGCATGTGACCAGCTGCCCATCCTCGCTGGCCAGCGCATGACTGGCATCGGACAGCCCAAGCCGTTCCCGCAAAAGCGTGGAGTTCTCCCAGTGGGTGGTCAATCGCCCGCCGCCTCCGCCCTGATCGCGGATATAGCGCGCCGCGGCCTCGGCCAGCAGGTAGACCTTGGTTCCGCGGCTCGTGTAGCTGGAGATCGCCCGTGCGTCGGCAAGCCCCGGATGATCCGGGTCCGAATTGCCGAGGAAGAAGGCAAAGTCGGCATCCGTGCGCTTTGGCATCGGTTCGGTATCGGCGCGCAGCCCGGCACGACAGCCGACCTGACCGCCTGCGGCAGAGCGCAAGGTCCAGACAAAAGGCGGCTGCGCCAGCACCCGGTTGGCGATACGCAGCACTTCGACCAGAGCGGAAAACTCCGTCAGCACGAAACCTTCGCACAGGATGATATCAAATCGCCAGATCCGGGTTTCCCCGGATCTGGCCTGCTGCTGTGTACGTTCAGCCACCTCTTTGCGCATGTGCGGTCGCGGCCTCAGGCCCGCAGACGGCTGTTGTCGGGATCCCACAGCGGCTGATCCTCCTGCACCACGGCGGGATATTTCCGGCCATAGATCTCCACCTCCACCTCAGTGCCGGGCACGGCCAGGTCGGCACGTATCATTCCCAAGGCGATGGAGGCATTCACGCGATAGCCCCAGTCGCCACTTGTGGTTTCGCCAATGATTTCGCCGTCCTTCCAGATGCAGGACATATAAGGGGCATCGGCGTCGCCAGCCTCAACGATCAGGGTAACGAACGCTTTCTTCACCCCCTCCTGATGCTCCCGCAGCAAGGCCGCCTTGCCCGGGAAATCCTGAGGTTTGTCCAGTTTGACAAACCGGGCCAGCCCCCCTTCCAGCAGCGAATAATCCGTGCTGAGATCGCCCTTCCACGCGCGGTAGCCCTTCTCGATCCGCAAGCTGTTCAGCGCATACATGCCAAAGGGTTTGGCCCCCGCCGACAGGATCGCCTCGTAAATTTCCGGCTGGTGCTCATTGGCGCAATGCACCTCCCAGCCCAGTTCGCCTGCAAAGGACACCCGCGCCAGCGCACAAGGGTGGCCCGCGACGGTGGCAGGCTGGTGAGACAGCCAGGGCAGCGACAGGTCGGCCTCGGTGCCGATTGCCTGAAACAACTCGCGCGATTTGGGGCCCGTGACGATCATGGTGGCATAATCCGCCGTATGGTCGGTCAGGCTCAGGCTCTCGGGCAGCGATTTGCGCAGAAGGTCAAAGTCATGCCATTGCGCGGCACCTGCGGTGATCAGGGTGAAAAAGTCCTCGTCGTGGCGCAGGCAAGACATTTCCGTCAGGATGCGCCCCCGGTCATCGGCGACATAGATCAGGTTCATCCGCCCGACCTTGGGCAGACCGCCCGCGATCAGCCCTCGCAGGGCTTCGGCCGCACCGGGACCCGAGAGGTTGAAGCGCGAGAACCCCGGCAGGTCCAGCACGCCAACGCCATCGCGCACCGCCTCGCACTCCTCGCGGATGCGCGGCTGCCACGGCCCGGCGCGGCCCCAGGTCTGGGTCGCCTCCTCCGAGGTGTCGTCGCCTGCTTTCGCAAACCAGTTGGCGCGTTCCCAGCCGTTGTAGACACCCATCTGGCCGCCCAGCTCAACGATGCGCTCATGCACCTGGCTGACCTTCTTGTTGCGCGCGGCCGGCCATTCGTGGTGCGGGAAGTGCATGGCGTATTCGTTGCCGTAGACCTCCATGCCCTTTTGGTTGCAGTAGTCCTGATCGGTGTAATCGGTGTAGCGGCGCGGATCGACGGCCCACATGTCCCATTCGGTCCGCCCGTCCACGATCCATTCCGCCAGCACCTTGCCGGCGCCGCCGCCCTGCGCGATGCCAAAGGTGAACACGCAAGCCTCGAACGCGTTGTCCACGCCCGGCATCGGCCCCAGCAGCGGCAGCCCGTCCGGCGCATAGGGGATCGGTCCGTTGATGACGCTGGAGACACCGGTGGTCTGCATCAGCGGCACCCGCTCCATCGCGTCGGCGACAATGTCTTCGATCCGATCGAGATCATCGGACCAGAGCTGGAACGAGAAGTCGTCGGGCATCTGATCGTCCGGTGTCATCCAATGGCCGCGGCAGTTCGGCTCATAGGGGCCGAGGTTGTAGCCGTTCTTCTCCTGGCGCAGGTAGTAGGAGACGTCGACGTCGCGGATCAGCGGCAGCTTCTTGCCGGTCTGCTTGCTGAGCGCCTCGATCTCGGGGATCTGTTCGGTCAGCAGGTATTGATGGCTCATCACCATCATCGGCAGGGTGCGACCGCCATAGGGTTTGAACCACTCGCCCACGCGCTGCGCGTAGTAGCCAGCGGCGTTCACGACGTAGTCGCAGGCGATGTCGCCCTTCTCGGTGTGTACGATCCAGGTCTTGTCCGGCTGCTGCGTCACCCCGGTTGCCGGGCAGAAGCGCAGGATCTTTGCCCCCATGTCGCGCGCGCCCTTGGCCAAGGCCTGGGTCACCTGCGCCGGGTCGATATCGCCGTCGGAAGGGTCCCACAGCACACCTTTCAGGTCGTGGATCTCCAGAAACGGGTAGCGCTCCTTGGCCTGTTCCGGCGCCCAGATCTCCATGCCGATGCCCTGGTAACGGCCCATGGAACAGGCGCGCTCGAACTCCTGCATCCGCTCCTCGCTATGCGCCAGCCGGATCGAGCCGGTCTGGTGATAGTTCATCGGATAATCCACCTCCTCGCCGAGGCGCGCATATAGCTCGGTCGAGTAGCGCTGCATGTTCATGATCGACCAGGAGGTGGAGAAGGTCGGCACATTGCCCGCCGCATGCCAGGTCGAGCCCGCCGTCAGCTCGTTCTTTTCCAGAAGCACGCAATCGCTCCAGCCCTTCTTGGCCAGATGGTAGAGTGATGAGCAGCCCACGACGCCACCGCCGATGATGACCACACGGGCCTTGCTTGGAAAATCGGACATGATTGCTCCCTGTTCTTGTCTGTCAGTCCTGTTGCGGCGCTGCCGCCGCTGTTCTTTTTCGAATTCGGTGTCAGTAGACCGGCGGCGCGATCACCCAGACCGCCACAGCCGGTTCATCGTACGGGTTGGCCCACTGATAGGGCTCGTGCCGGATGCGGAAACTGTCGCCCGGACCGACCGTGAAGGCACGACCGCCGATCACCAGGTCCAGTTGCCCCGAGATCATGTAGCCCACCTCCTGCGTTGGCCGGTTCGCCGGTGTCTGCATGCGCGAGCGGGGACGAAAGGTGGAATGCACCATCTCGAAATCATCGGTCAGATCCGGCGACAGCAGTTCCTCGATCAGCCCTTCCTCACCCGATCCCATCGGGCGGCGACTGCCCGCCCGCACCACATAGCCATGCTCGGCCGCGGGTGCCTCGGAGTGGGCGAACAGCATCGACATCGGCACGCCCAGCGCCTGCGCGATCTGCCGCAAGTCAGAGATCGACGGTTCCGACAGGTCGCGCTCAACCTGGCTGAACCAGCCGACGGAGCGATTGAGCCGCGCCGCGATCTGCGCAAGCGTCAGCCCGCGCGCTTTGCGCAATGCGCGAATATCCGCGCCCAATGTCGCTCCGGCCCGCACCTGTTCGTTCACCATCTCGCTCCGAATCTCGTGAAAAAATCGTCTCGAATTTCATCATGGCTCGAACCCATGAAATTTCAAAGCGTTTTTTCACGCACTTTCCCAAATGCAGAAAACCTCCCGGCACTTGCTGGCACCGGGAGGTTTCTATCTGGTCAGAGATTTTGCTGCGGGACGGCGGAAACCTGGGTTCTGCCGGGCCCAAGTGCCGTCAGAGCCGACCGAACACCTGCGCCAGGATCGCTGTCAGCTGCTCGGCATCTTCCTGGGTAAAGGCGTCGGGTTGATCGCTGTCGATGTCAAAAACGCCGATCAACGCCCCCTGCCCGTTCCACACGGGCAGGACCAACTCCGAGCGAGTCGTGGATGCGCAGGCGATATGTCCTGGGAAGGCATCGACATCCGCCACCAGCTGAACCTCGCCGGTGCGGGCAGCGGCACCGCAAACGCCCCGGGAGAACGGAATCTGCAGACACCCGTGCCCGCCCTGATACGGGCCGATCTTCAGCAGTTCCGGAGCAACGACGCGGTAGAACCCCGTCCAGTCAAAGCGGGAATCGGCGTGATGCACCTCGCAAGCGAGCGTGGCCATCAGCGCCACTTCATCGGTCTCGCCTTCGGTCAGCGACGCGATGGTCTTGGCTAGGGTGTCATAGTCGGCGCGCATGGGCTGTTCTCCTGAAACGTAACAGAGGGGGCTGTCTGCCCCCTCCCGGTCTTGCGGTCAATTGCTCTGTGCGGCTGTTCAGACCCGCTCGATCGCGATGGCCGTGCCTTCGCCGCCACCGATGCAGATCGCTGCCACACCGCGTTTCAGCCCACGTTTTTCCAGCGCGTTCAGCAAGGTGACCATGATCCGTGCACCGGAGGCGCCGATCGGGTGGCCCAAGGCACAGGCACCGCCATTCACATTCACCTTGTCGCGGGAGATGCCCATTTCATGCATGAAGGCCATCGGCACCACGGCAAAAGCCTCGTTCACTTCCCACAGGTCGACATCCTCGACGCTCCAGCCGATGGATTTCAGCAACTTCTGCGCCGCGGGCACCGGCGCGGTGGTGAACCAGCCCGGCGCCTGGGCGTGACTGGCGTGGCCGAGGATACGCGCACGCACATTCAGACCCTGCGCTTTCGCGGCCTCGGACGAGGCGAGCACAAGCGCCGCCGCGCCATCGGAAATCGAGGACGCATTGGCCGCGGTCACCGTGCCATCCTTGCGGAAGGCCGGTTTCAGGGTCGGGATCTTTTCAGGTCGCGCTGATTTGGGCTGTTCGTCAGCGTCGGTCACCACGTCGCCCTTGCGGGTCTTTACCGTCACCGGTGTGATCTCACCGTCGAAGGCGCCGCTCTGCTGCGCGTCCAGCGCGTTGGACAGCGACTTCAGCGCGTATTCATCCTGTGCCTCGCGGGTGAACTGGTATTTCTCGGCACAGTCCTCGGCGAAAGTTCCCATCAGGCGCCCCTTGTCATAGGCATCTTCCAACCCGTCGAGGAACATGTGATCGATCACCTGACCGTGGCCGAGACGCGCCCCGCCCCGCATCTTGGGCAGCACGTAGGGGGCGTTGGTCATGCTTTCCATGCCGCCTGCCACCATGGTCTCCGCCTGGCCCAAGGCAATCTGGTCAAAGGCGATCATCGCCGCCTTCATGCCCGAGCCGCACATCTTGTTCAGCGTCGTGGCCGGCACCTCCTCGCCCAGCCCTGCTGCAAAACCGGCCTGGCGGGCGGGGGCCTGGCCCTGCCCTGCAGGCAGCACGCAGCCCATCAACACCTCGTCCACGGTACGGGTGCCAGCCCCTTCCAGTGCCGCCTTGATGGCCGCGCCGCCGAGCTCCGACGCCGTCACACCGTCATACATGCCCTGAAAACCGCCCATCGGCGTCCGGGCGGCACCGGCAATAACAACATCTTTCATGCAATTTTCCTCCAAGTTTCGGAACAACACCTACAGAATAGTAAGCTTTGCAGTCTAGAGTGCTGTTGAGACACACAAGAACCAGGGGAATACCATGAGCCTGACAACCACCATGACGGACGGTGCCCAAATCGTCAAAGTCAATGCCGAGCGCATTGACGCCGCCATGGCCATCCAATTCAAGGAGGACATGCGCACCGAGACCGAGAGCGGACCTGACCGTGTCATCCTGGATCTGTCCGAGGTGCAATTCATTGATTCCAGTGGTCTGGGCGCTATCGTCGCAGCGATGAAGCAACTGGGAAGCGGTCGCAAGCTGGACCTTGCCGGGCTGACACCCATGGTCGAGAAGGTGTTCCGGCTGACCCGCATGGACACGATTTTCGACCTCTACGCATCGCTCAGCGACGCGACCGCCCCGGCAGACGCCAACTCCTGACACCGACCGCGCAGGACGCGCAAAGCGAGATATTGATGGTAAAAACATTTGCCTGCTCGTTCACAGCCACGAATCTGGATGCCCGGTCGGGGATAACTTCAGTCGTGGAGGAGCTGCGCTCCCTCGGAGTGCCAGGTCCGCGTGTTGACGAAGTTCAGATCGCCCTGACCGAGGCCGTGAACAACGTGGTCGAACACGCCTATGCCGGAAGCGCGCCCGGTGATGTACGAATTCGGGGTGAGCTGCATCCCGAACGCCTGTGGATCAGTATCCAGGACGCCGGGGCGCCCTTTCAGGCCGGTATCCTGCCTGAAGGTCGACCAGCTGACGTGGATGTGCCGATCGAAGATCTGCCCGAAGGCGGCTTTGGCTGGTTCCTAATTCGCGAGTTGGCCAGCCAGGTGCAATACGAGCGAACCGACGGAAACAACAACCTGTCCCTCTGCTTTGAAATCCAGGTGACGGGACAGTCGGCCGACGCCTGAGCCCGCACACCTCCCCGTTGCGCCGCGGCCACCTCTGACCGGGTTGCCCAGCGGGCCTTTTCCCGTTGGCACTATCCGCAGACTCCACGCATTGCGCCCTCTCGTGCAAAGCCTGGCACTGCCGTGCGCATGACCGCGTGACCCCTCTTTCCGTTCCGAACTCCGCCCTTCCGACACCTGCTGCAACCTTTTCGTGACAGCTTGAGCTTCGATCACGGTGGCCATAGGCTCCGCGCAACAACAGCGAGGAGCAGGTTCATGCGCGATTTCCACTATCCCGGCCGGTCCGCCGTGATTGCCACAAACGGCATGTGCGCGACATCACATCCGCTGGCGGCGGGAGTCGCAGTGGACATTCTCAAACGCGGCGGCAACGCGATGGATGCTGCAATCGCGGGAGCCGTTCTGCTGGGGATCTGCGAACCTCAGATGACCGGCATCGGTGGCGACTGTTTTGTACTGCAGTCCCGCCCCGGCGAGCCGGTACGGGGGCTGAACGGATCCGGTTGTGCGCCGGCAGCCGCAAATGCAGCAGCGTTGCGCAACCGTGGTCTTACGACGATACCCCTGCGCAGCGCAGATGCGGTGACCATCCCATGCGCGATAGACGCCTTTTGTCAGCTGGCCGAACGCGAGGGGAAACTCGGGCTGGACGCGCTCTTGCAACCGGCCATTCACTACGCCGAGGCGGGAGTTCCGGTCGCCGCGCGAACCGCCTTTGACTGGAAGAAAGACGCCGCCGCACTGCAGGGGGCGGCGCGACGCCATTACCTGAAGGATGGCAATCCGCTGAAAACGGGCGAGCTGTTCTGCGCGCCGGGACAGGCGGAGGTGCTGCGCCGCATTGCCCGCGATGGGCGGGACGGGTTCTACCGTGGCGAGGTCGCGGAGGACATGATCGCCACGCTGCATGCACATGGCGGCGTGCATGCAGCGGAAGATTTTGCTGCGGCGCGCGCGTTTGCCACGGAACCTGTGGACGGCAGCTACCAGGGGTATGAGCTGTCGGAGCATCCCCCAAACGGACAGGGGGCCACCGCGCTGCTGCTGCTGAACATCCTGAAGCATTTCGACATTGCCGCGATGGACCCGCTGGGTGCAGAACGCGCGCATATCGAGGCCGAAGCGGCCAAGCTGGCCTATGATGCGCGCAACCGTTTCCTGGCAGACCCGGACCATACCACGCGGCTCGCGCATATGCTGGCGCCGGAAACGGCCGCTGGTCTCGCCGCACTGATCGACACCAAACGCGCGATGCCCGCTGCCGCACCGCTGAGCGAGGCCATCCACAAGGACACCGTCTACATCACGGTCGTCGACCGCGACCGGATGGCGGTCTCGCTGATCTACTCGATCTTCCATGGCTTCGGCTCGGGCATCGCATCCGAGAAATTCGGCATTCTGCTGCAAAACCGGGGCGCAGGTTTCAGCCTCGAAGAGGGCCACCCAAACGAATTGGCGCCAGGCAAGCGGCCAATGCACACGATCATTCCGGCAATGCTGAAGCAGGGCGGCGACGTGATCATGCCTTTCGGCGTGATGGGCGGCGGCTATCAGCCCACTGGCCATGCGCGGCTTGTCAGCAACCTCAGCGATTTCGGCATGGAGCTGCAATCGGCCATCGATGCGCCGCGCTGTTTTGCCGACGGTGGGGTGTTGAAGGTGGAACGCGGATATGATGCCGCGGTGCGCCAGGCATTGGCGGATCTCGGTCACAAGATCGACGTGCCCGACACCCCCTTGGGAGGGGCACAGGCCATCCGCATCGATGCTTCAGGTGTGCTGATTGGCGGCAGCGATCCGCGCAAGGATGGCTGTGCGCTGGGGTATTGAGCCGCGCATCGTCGCCCTCGCCTTAACAAGGAAGGCGGGCCGGGTCACGGTCCGCCATCAGGTGCACAAAGGGGCCTGTCAGTTGGGGCTTGTCAGTTCAGCGGGTAATGCAGCGCATAGGCGGCGCCATCGAAATTTCCGAACATCTCTGGCACGTCCGGATGACCGACCGGCTCCCCCGAATAATCGGCAACCAGATTCTGTTCCGAGACATAGGCGACGTAATAGGTCTGATCGTTCTCCGCCAACAGGTGGTAGAACGGTTGATCCTTGACCGGGCGGCTGTCCTCGGGGATTGCCTCGTACCATTCTTCGGTGTTGGCAAATTCCGGGTCGACATCAAACACAACGCCGCGAAACGGGTGCTTGCGATGGCGGACGACCTGCCCGAGATTGTATTTTGCGCGTGTTCTCATCATGGTCATGTCTGCCTTTGTACATAGTAAATAGCGCGCCCACAGGGCAATTGTCCAACAGTTGACATAAATTTTCAGGGAAACAGACTGTGAACCTCGCCTTGACAGTGCTGGAAATAACAGCGCCCGTCTTTCTGCTCGCGCTTGTCGGCTTTACCTGGGTGAAGCTGGGCTTCGAGTATCGCACCGATTTCGTGACCCGCCTTGCCATGACCCTGGCGGTGCCCTGTCTGATCTTCACCGCCTTGATGCAAACCAGTCTGGACAAGACGGCCCTGGGCCATTTCATGCTGGCCGCGCTGCTCGGCCATGGCATTCTGGCGGTGGCGGGCGAAATCCTCTGCCGCAGCGCCGGGCTGGATCGCCAAACCTTTCTGGCACCCTTCATTTTCGGCAACACCGGCAACATCGGTATTCCACTGTCGCTGTTTGCCTTCGGCGACGCGGGGCTGGGCTATGCGGTGGTGATGCTGGCGGTCTCGGCGATCCTGTCATTCACCTACGGCATCTACCTCGTGGCGGGTCACAGCGCAGGCAGCAAGGCGATCCGCGAACCGATGGTCTGGGCAACATTGCTTGGAGGGCTGTTCCTGTGGCAGGACTGGCAGACACCGCCTTTCCTGACCAACACGCTGTCCTTGGTCGGGCAGATGGCCGTGCCGCTTATGCTGATCACCTTGGGCACCGCCGTGGCGCGGCTGACCCCGGGGCGCACAGGCACCGCGGTGGCGCTTTCCCTGGTCAAATTCGTGGTCAGTGCCGCGACCGGCTGGGGGCTGGCGGTGGCCTTCGGCCTCGACGGGACCGCCGCGGGCGTGCTGATCCTGCAGTTGGCCACTCCGGTTGCCGTGACCGCCTATCTGCTGGCCGAGAAATTCAAGGCGGACTCGCAGGCGGTGGCCGGGCTGGTGGTGGTCTCCACCCTGATGGCGGCACTATTGCTGCCACTTTTGCTCGGGCTGGTGCTGGAAATGTGATTTCCCCCGCAACCGCGATCCGCTAGACTGCACCAAAAGAAAATCACAGGCACAAATCACGGGCAGAGGTCATGAGCAGACTTATCAGCGCCCTTATCCTCCTCTTGGCTGTTGCGTCTTGTGGAGGCGGGTACAATACGCCACCGCGCAACCTGGACAATGCGTGCAGCATTATCCAACAGCGCCCCGAATACCTGAAAGCATTCCGCAAGACCCAGAAGCGCTGGGGCGTGCCGGTACATGTGCAGATGGCGACGATCTACCACGAGAGCCGTTTCCGCGGCGATGCACGTACGCCGCATCAGTATGTGCTGGGGGTGATCCCGGTGGGCCGTCAGTCCAGCGCCTATGGCTACAGCCAGGCTCTGGACGGGACCTGGGACGATTACCGGCGTGAAACCGGTAACCGTCGCGCCAAGCGCGACCGCATCAGCGACGCCACCGACTTCATGGGCTGGTACATGCGCAAGAGCTACGAGCGGAATGGCATCGCCCTATACGATGCGCGCAATCAATACCTCGCCTACCACGAGGGGCACAGTGGATTTGCCCGCGGCAGCTACCACGCCAAACCCTGGCTGATGCGCGTCGCAGCACAGGCCGAGGCGCGCGCACAGATGTACCAGGCCCAATTGGCGACTTGCCGGAAGTTCCGCTGACCGGCCGCTGGAACGACACCATCTCAGGCGGGGGCAATCCCGCCTGCAAAGTCAATTTTCTGCAAGACGTATTCCCCAAAGGCCCCGCACTGCGCTAGGGCGCTGCGCGGGCGCGTTCATGGTTTCGCCCATCGTTCCGGCCTAGCCCATTGTTTCGCAAAGGCATCCGCTGCGACAGGCCGACGGGGGTAGCCCGTCAGCCCATCACACGGCGCAAAGGTCGCGATCTGACCGACCGATCCGTCAGGGAGAAGTGCTGAACAGTCTCGACGGCAGCTTCTGTCCGGTTTCCAGCGGCCCCAGCACAACCGTCGTCTGGCTGCCGGAGCTATCGTGGAGCACCCATTTGCGCAGTTCGACAGGATTGCTGGTGAACATCAGTTCGATACTGCCGTGTTCGGGGTTCTCCGGATCCTGCGCGCGAACCACCGTGGACGTCCCGTCAAACCCGTGTCCCACAACCATGTTGGCCCGTCCCAGGTTGACCTGACGTGCCAGAATGATCGACAGCGGCGTCCGCTTCAGCGGATAGGTCTCCGGCGGCTGGTTCGACTTGGGGTCCTTGATGACCACGGCGCCGGCGCCGGCAATGACGGTGCCGCCTGCTTTGCCATCATATTCGAACCGCATCCGCCCGGGGCGATGTATGTACAGCTTGCCGGTGGACAGGCTGCCGTCATCGTTGATCTGGGTAAACGAGGTCGTGGCCGTGGTGATCCCGTTCAGATAGCGCGAGATCTCATTCAGGCTCAGCTTCTCTGCGGCCCAGGAGGCCGGGGCGCAAAGGGTGAGGGCAAGGGCAAGGGCAATGCGTTTCATACCCTTGAACATAGGCAGGCTGTGGCAGATGTGAAGATGCCGGGCGCACCCTGCACCCGGCATCGGCAAAAATCCGACAGTTTACTGTTCGGGAACCAGAATTTCCCGCTTGCCGACGTGATTGGCGGCAGACACGACGCCCTCGTCTTCCATCTGTTCAACCAGTCGCGCGGCCTTGTTGTACCCGATCGCAAGCTTGCGCTGGATGTAGGAGGTGGAGCACTTGCGATCCTTGATGACGATGGCGACCGCCTGGTCATAAAGCGCATCCTCGCCATTGGTGTTGCCACCCGTGTTCAGCCCCAGGACCGCATCGATATTGTCCGCCTTGTCGTCGTCGGGGCCATCCAGCACCCCGCCAACGTAATCCGGCGGACCGAACTGCTTGAGGTGGTTGACCACCTCCTCGACCTCTTCATCCGAGACGAACGGACCATGGCAACGGGTGATCTTCGCACCGCCCGCCATGTACAGCATGTCGCCCATGCCAAGGAGCTGCTCGGCGCCCATCTCGCCCAGAATGGTGCGGCTGTCGACCTTGGAGGTGACCTGGAAGGAGATCCGGGTCGGGAAGTTCGCCTTGATGGTACCGGTGATCACGTCGACCGAGGGACGCTGGGTCGCCATGATCAGGTGGATGCCCGAGGCCCGCGCCATCTGCGCCAGACGCTGGATGCAGGCCTCGATCTCCTTGCCGGCGACCATCATCAGGTCTGCCATCTCGTCGACGATGACCACGATGTAGGGCAGCGTCTTGGGCTCGAACTCTTCGGTCTCGAACACCGGCTCGCCGGTCTCGTCGTCAAAGCCGGTCTGCACGGTGCGGGAGAACATCTCGCCCTTGGACAGGGCCTCCTTCACGCGACCGTTGTAGCCGGCGATGTTGCGCACGCCCATCTTGGACATCTTGCGGTAGCGGTCCTCCATCTCGCCGACCACCCATTTCAGGGCCACGACCGCCTTTTTCGGATCGGTCACCACCGGCGACAACAGATGCGGAATGCCGTCATAGACGCTGAGTTCCAGCATCTTGGGGTCGATCATGATCAGTCGGCATTCCTCCGGCGTCAGCTTGTAAAGCAGCGACAGGATCATGGTGTTGATCGCCACCGATTTACCCGAGCCGGTGGTACCCGCGATCAGCAGGTGCGGCATCTTGGCGAGGTTCGCCACCATCGCGTCGCCGCCGATGTCCTTGCCCAGGGCCAGCGGCAGCGCGTGGTTACCGTCGCCGAAATCACGCGACGACAGGATTTCGCGCAGGACCACCTTCTCGCGGTTCTCGTTCGGCAGTTCGATGCCGATCACGGTGCGGCCAGGCACCGTGGAGACCCGCGCCGACAGCGCCGACATGGAGCGCGCGATGTCATCGGCCAGACCGATCACGCGGCTGGCCTTCAGTCCCGGCGCCGGCTCCAGCTCATACATCGTGACGACAGGGCCGGGGCGGACCGAGACGATCTCGCCCTTGACGCCGTAGTCATCCAGCACCGATTCCAGCATGCGCGCGTTCTCCTCCAGCGCTTCGTCGCTGAGATGGTGGCGCTCTATGCTGGCCGGGTTGGTCAACAGGCTGAGCGGGGGCAGTTCGAAACCACCATCGGAATCGGCAAAGGCCAAGTCGGGTTGCGCCTCGGCCTTGGCGCGGCTGGAGGGCTGCACCGGCTTGCGCACCGGCTTTTCCACCACGGCGCGACGCGGCTCTGCAACCGGCAGTTCCATGGCGGGTCGAGCGGCCTGTTGGGGATCCGGGGCCGCGACCGGCTCCTGTTGCGGCTGCGTTGGGCGGGCGGAGAGTTCCGGCAAGCCTTCGCTGGCCACGTGATCCGGTGCCAGCATCGCCGCCGGGGTCGACGGCGCAGGTTGCGCAGCAGCCGCCGAAGGAGAGGCTTGCGGCGCCGGCTCAAAGGGTTGAGGTTCTGCAACCGCTGAGGGGGCAGGCGGAACGGCATGCGCGGCGGGTTGCGCCACGCTCAGCGGTGGCTCCTGCCGGAGCGGCACGCTACCGGACGTCAGCGGCGGCTCCGGCGGCAGCCCCCCTTGCGCCGGGCCCGCATTGAAGATCAGCGGCGCCGGCCGTCGACCGCGCCCCTTGGTCAGCGGCAGGTTCGGATCTTCCTCAGGCGGCACATCGGCAGCGCGCCGAATACGCACGGCATTGGCAATTTTTTCTGAAATCCGGTCGCGGCTGCCTTCGGCGCCATCCGTCAACGGCTCTGCGCCGTCGCCGTAAAGGGCGGTTTCAGTCGGCTCCACGGCCGGTGCGCGGCGGATCAGTCCAGGAACCCGTGCCAGCAGGCCGGGCTTGGACACTGGCGCAGCGCCCGGGTCCAGCTCAGGTGCCTGCACCAGCGGTTCCTGCTGGTACACCGTCTCGGGATAGTCTTCGAAAACATCCGGCTCGGGCTCGGCGTGCGGGTCGCACCCCGCGCCGGGCGCATCCTGGGCCGTCACCCGGTCACGCCGGTAGGTCATTGCCGCCTGCAAGCCGCTGGAGGCGCCACGCCCGAGCAAGGCCGCAACAGCGCCATAGCCCAGGATCAGGCCAATCATCACCTTGTGCAGCCCCTTGCGGACCTCTGGCCAGGTGAACCCGAGCACCGTGCACCCCAACGCCAGCATGCCCACCGCACTCAGCAGCGACATGATCTTGACCATGAAGTGCAGACCCACCGGCAACAGCGCCAACAAGGCGCCAAGGAAGGTGTAGCCGACCATGCCACCAAGGCCGAAATCGTAGTTCTGCTGCCACGTGCTGCTGGCGTTCAGGGTCTCCATGTGCAGGGACACCACCAGAAGCCATGGCACCGACAAAAGCAGCGGCCAGACCACCCGGTCTTCGCCCCGGTGAAGTACAAAGCGCAGCCCCCAAGCGGTCAGAAACACCGGCAGCGCCCAGCTGGCCTTGCCGAAAAGGGTAATCAGAATGAACGACACCGAGGCACCGGGACGACCCAGCCAATTCTGCACCGGCGCATCGGTGGAGACGGTCCAGTTCGGATCCTCCACCGTATAGGACCCCAGCATTGCCGCGAACATCAGCCCAGCCAGGATCAGCGCCAGACCGATCAGTTCCTTGCCGCGCTTTTCAATGGCCGCCTGCATGTTGCTGTCAAGCAGCGGGTCGCGGCTGCGGGTTTGAAATGCCATGCCTACCTCAGTTCCGTTTCTGCTCGCCCTGCCCGGCTGTTGACCGCCGGGTCACGGGTCTGTTCGTTTGTTGCTCTTGGCCGCGCGCCCCGTTCGGGCCGCGCCGCTTGGGTCAATAAAGGCAGTCCCGCAAGGCCACCAACGCCTTGCGAGTGTCCTCTGCGGGGGCAACCAGTGCCACCCGGATGTAGCCTTCGCCGGGGTTTTCGCCAGCCCCACCTTGCGCCAGATAGGCGCCGGGCAGCACCCGGATGCCGGTCTCTTGCCACAGTTTCAGCGCCGCCTGCTCGCCGTTTTCGACCGGCAGCCACAGGAAGAAGCCCGCCTCGGGCGGCATGTAGCCTTCAAGCCCGGCAAAGACCTCGTCCGCGATTGCGTATTTCTGCTGATAGAGCGCCCGGTTCTCGGCCACATGCGCCTCATCCGCCCAGACCTTGGCCGCGGCGGCCTGCAGTGGTCCGGGAATGGGGGCGCCGGAATAGGCGCGCAGCTGCTTCACCCGGCGGATCGTCTCTGGACCGCCGGCAATCAGCCCAGCGCGCAGTCCCGGCAGGTTCGACCGTTTGGACAGCGAGTTGAACAGCACCACCCGTTCGGGATCCGCGCCCAGTTCCTGCGCGACGCTGAGCGCACCGGTCGGCGCCGCATCGCGGTAGATTTCAGAATAGCATTCATCGGCAAAGATACGGAAATCATGCTTTTCCGCCAGACGGATCAACCGTGTCCAGTAATCGCGCGAGGCCACCGCCCCCTGCGGGTTGGCAGGCGAGCAGATATAGGCCACCGCGGTGCGGTCCAGCACGTCTGCGGGCAGGCTTTCATAATCCGGCAGGTGGCCGGTGGCCGCGGTGGCGGGCACAAAGACCGGCTCTGCCGCGACCGACAGCGTGGCCACCATGTAGACCTGGTAGAAGGGGTTCGGGATCAGCACCGCGGGGCGCTGGCCGTTCTTCTGCTCCGGGCACAGGGCCATGGCGGCGTTATACAGCCCCTCGCGAGTGCCGTTCAGCGCCATCACCTGCGATTCGGGATCCATCGCCACGCCGTAACGGCGCTGGACCCAGTCGGCCATGGCACCGCGCAGCTCCGGGGTGCCGTCGTTGTTGGGATACTGATTAAACCCGGCGGCGTTTTCGGCGATCACATCGGTGACCCAGGCCGGAAACGCATGTTTCGGTTCGCCAATGGTCATATGCACCACATCCCCGCCAGGGGTGTGGTGGTCCAACAGCGCCCGCAGACGCGGAAATGCGTAGGCCGGCAGGTTCGAGAACCGCTCAGGAAAAGTCATGTTTTGTGCCTCGGTCACGGGATCATGGGCGCCCCGTTTGCGCCATAGGTTACAAGGGGCGGGGGGATGCGTCCACCCGCTGCATGGTCCGCCCGGCCAGATGTGGCTTTCAGGCCAAGGCGGTCTCGATGGCGGCGCCGATGCGCAGCAGCGCTTCCTCACCGTTCGCCGCGCCCAGAACCTGCAAGCCACAGCTCGGCGTACCGGTTGGCAACGACAGACCGCAAAGCCCCATCAGATTGCCGATCCTCGTATTGCGCAGCGCCATCAGGTTGGAGCGCACGTAGTAGTCGTGATCGCTTTGCAGCCGGTCCAGATTGGGCGGCAGAATCGGCGCAGCCGGGGTGAGAACCGCTTCATACCCCGCCACCGCCTGCGCCCAGATCTTGCGCAGCCGCTCAAGCTGCTGCCATGCGGCGACGTAGTCGGCCCCGCTGAACTGCGCCCCGGAGCGGAAACGTTCCAGGATTTCAGGATACATCAGGTGCGGCGCTTTTTCGATCACATCCTTCCACAAGCCATAGGCTTCGGTGGTGAACAGGATAGGGCTCAGCCCCATCGCGTCTTCCAGCTCCGGCACCTCCAGCGGCAGGATTTCCGCGCCAGCGTCACGCAACCGATCCAGTGCCGCCTGATGGGCTGAGGCAACCACCGGGTCCAGATCCGCCTGCGCCACGGTCTGCAGGTCAGCAAAGCGGCGGCCGCGCAACGGGGCGGGATTGCGCAGGTCCGGGCCCGCACCCCCTTCCAGCAACCCCAGCAGCAGTCCCGCATCCTCGACCGAGCGGGCGAGCGGACCGATGGTGTCGAACTTCAGGCACAGCGGGACCACGCCCTCCAGCGGGATCCGCCCTGCGGTGGTCTTGAGGCCGACCAGATCATTCCAGGCCGAGGGGATACGCACCGAGCCGCCAGTGTCCGATCCGATCGCCCCCGCCGCGAGGCCAAAGGCCACCGAGGCCGCCGCACCAGAGGACGACCCGCCCGGTGCCGCCGCAGCATCGTTGATGCAGGGCGGGGTCTGCTTGACCGGGTTGTAGCCCAGGCCGGAAAACGCCAGCTCGCTCATATGGGTCTTGCCGAGGCAGACCGCGCCCATCTGGGTCGCGTTGCGCAGCACCAGCGCGTCGCGGTCCGGCACCCGCCCCTTCAAGAGGTCAGAGCCGGATTCGGTGGCCACGCCTGCACTGTCGAACAAGTCCTTCCAGCTCAGCGGCACCCCATCCAGAGGGGAGCGGCGCAGGCCCGCGTGGGCGCGCTCCTCGGCCGCCTGAGCCTCGGCCATAGCGCGGTCGGGCGTAACCTCGGTATAAATTCGCTCACGCTCGGAGTGCGCATCGATGGCATCCAGATAGCAGCGCGTCAGCGCCAGCGGTCTGATCCGGCCCTCCGCGATTCCCCGCCCCAGATCGGCAGCAGTCATTGTCAGCCAGTCTTGCATCCGCATCCCTTCCAATTCGTTTTCGGCGCGACGGTAACTGCAGCGCGCCAGTGGTACAATCCCGCCTGTGCCGCATGGACAATTCCTCCTGCAAGCGCATAGTGCGGGGCATGAAGAACATTTCGGATATCCTGATCGTGGGAGGCGGGCTGAACGGCCCGGCCCTGGCGCTGGCACTGGCACAGACCGGTCACAGCGTGACCATTGTCGATGCATTGCAGCCCGAACAGCAGGCCGAGGACGACTTTGACGGTCGCGGCTATGCGCTGGCACTGGCCTCGCAGCGGCTGCTGCAGCGAATCGGCGTCTGGCAGCACGTGGCCGATCATGCCCAGCCGATGCAGGACATCAAGGTCACCGACGGCCATGCGGGCCAGGGACCTTCCCCCTTCTTTCTGCACTTCGACCATACCGAGCTGGAAGAAGGCCCGATGGGCTACATGGTCGAGGACCGCTTTTTGCGCCGCGCCTTCCAGAAGGCGATGAGCGAGACCCCGGGGATCTCCCGGATCAATGGCCGAAAAGTTCTGTCCCAGGCCAGCGACGCCAACGCGGTTGATGTTACGCTGGATGACGGGACCGAACTGCGCGGACGGGTCCTTGTCGGGGCCGACGGGCGACGCAGCGGAACCGCGCAACGCGCCGGTATCAAGCGCACGGGCTGGGACTACGGGCAAACGGCGCTGGTCTGTGCCATTCACCACGAAAAGGCGCACAACGGTGTTGCCCATCAGTTCTTCATGCCCGCCGGACCATTGGCGATTCTGCCCCTGCCCAGCAACATGTCCTCCATCGTGTGGAGCGAGCGCACCGAAACCGCCAAGGCCATCCACGCGCTGGATGACCAGAGCTACCTGCAAGCGCTGCGGCCACGATTCGGAGATTTTCTCGGAGAGATTTCGCTCGCGGGCAAGCGGTTCACCTATCCCCTCGGGCTGAGCCTTGCCAACAGCTTCGTGGCGCCTCGTCTGGCGCTGGTGGGCGATGCCGCACATGGGATGCACCCGATCGCCGGTCAGGGACTGAACGCGGGCTTGCGCGATGTTGGCGCCCTTGCGGAAGTTCTCACCGAGGCCACCCGCCGCGGCGAGGACATCGGGGCAATCCCGGTACTGGAGCGCTATCAGCAGTGGCGCCGCTTCGACACTGCCACGCTGGCGGCGGCTACGGATGCCTTCAACCGGCTGTTTTCCAACGACAACCCGGTGCTGCGCCTGGGCCGCGACCTGGGGCTGGGGCTGGCAGGCGCCATTCCAGGCCTGCGCCGCAATTTCATGCGGGAAGCAGCCGGCCTCACCGGCGACCTGCCCAAGCTTCTGAAAGGTGAGACGATCTGAAGGCGAAGGCCCACGCCGCGCGCTGGCGGTCACTCCAGCGTGCGCGCCTCATCCACCAGCATCACCGGGATGCCGTTGCGGATCGGAAAAGCCAGATTGGCCGCGCGCGAGATCAATTCCTGCGCCTCGGCGTCATACTCCAGCACGGTCTGCGTCAGCGGGCAGACCAGCGCCTCCAGCATCCGCCGTTCAAAAGTCGGCGTCTGCGCATCACTCGCCTTTGTTTCACTCATTGCAGGGTTTCCTCCTGAGAGCCGCCACGCAGGGCGAATTCGATCAAGGTGACCAGGGTTTCCCGCCTTGTGGCAAGGCAAGGCGCCTCAAGCAAGGCCTGTTTATCCTCGGGGTCGAACTCCAGCAGCATCGCCAGTGAATTGATCAGCAGCTCATCTTCGGCCTCTCTCAGCGCTTCCCAGTCGGTTGACAGGTTCTGCGCGGCAAAGAAGCGCTCCAGAAGGCTCAGGAAGGGGCCACGATCCAGGGTCTCATCCGCTTCGCTGCGACCAAGATCGCGGTCAAATCCCTGCCAGCACACATCAAAGCGCTGATAGGGCGTGAAGCCGCTCGCCTCTTGACTGAGACGAAACCGCGAAACCCCCGACAGGGTCACCAGGTACCGGCCATCTTCGGTTTCGGAGAACTGGGTCACCCGCCCGGCGCACCCGATGCTGTGCAGCAACGTGGCCCCGTCGCGCTCACCGGGTACAGGCTGCACCATACCTATCAGGCGATGCCGCGTTTTCAGCGTATCTTCAAACATTTGCAGGTAACGCGGTTCGAAGATATGCAACGGCAAGCGTGTCCGGGGCAGCAAAAGCGCCCCGGGCAATGGGAACACGGGTATCGTGTCCGGCAGGTCAGCGGCCTGGATCATGTTCCAGAGTGTAGTGCGGGCCGGATGTTAGGCAAATATCATCGAGCTGAGCTTGCGCCGCCCGTTCAACACCACCGGATCATTCGGCTTGAGCGCGTCGAAAATGGTGAACAGCTGGGTCTTCGCCGCGCCGTCGTTCCATTCCCTGTCACGCCGGAAGATTTCCAGCAGCTCGGCCACCGCCGCTTCGGCATCCCCGGCCGCGTGCAACGCCTGTGCGAGGTCGAACCGCGCCTGCAGATCATCTGGATTGGCCTCGACCGCGGCGCGCAGCTCGGTTACCGGCCCCGCGTTTTCCGCCTGCCGTGCCAGAGCGATCTGGGCATGCGCCGCCTCGATTTCCGGCGCATCGGAGATCTCTGCCGGGGCGCCGTTCAGAACTGCCTCCGCCTGGTCCAGCTCCCCGAGCGCGATATGCGCCCGCGCAAGACCACCGTAGGCGGCCGCATTCTTGTCGTCTTCACCGAGAATCGCGGCAAAGGTCTGCGCCGCGTCCGCCACGGCCCCTTCCGCCAGCATCTGTTCGGCCGCCTCCAGCGCCTCGCCAAGGCCACCATCCGCGCTGACGCCCGCGGCCTCGGCCACGCGCTTCACGAAGGCATCGATTTCCGAGGCCGGAATGGCCCCCTGGAACATGTCCACCGGACGCCCCTGCACAAAGGCCACAACCGCCGGAATCGACTGCAGCGGCAATCCCTGCTGCGCCAAAGCCTGCGCCAGTCGTTGGTTTTCATCGACGTTGATCTTGGCCATCGTCACCGCGCCCTTGGCCTTGGCAACCGCGGCCTCCAGCATCGGCCCGAGGGTCTTGCAGGGGCCGCACCACGGGGCCCAGAAATCGACGATAACCGGCGCCGTCATTGACGCTTCTACAACGTCCTGCATGAAGGTGGCTTCAGATACGTCCTTGATCAGATCGGCCGCCGGTGCGGCTCCGCCCAGTATTTCGCTCATCAGTCTGTTCTCCGCTTGGAACTTGCCCCCTATATGGATTCCCGCGCGCCGGAAACCAAGGGTGGAGTTAAGTCGCCGGTGTTTCCCGTATGCCACCGCACGGGGCCGACCGGCCGCACTGTGCGCCAGCACTGTGCCCCGCCCAACCGGACAGGCGCCTCCGGCGGAGGCGCCGAAGCGGGCGGGAGCGCCACCTGCCGACGTTGCGATCTACAGATCGAAGGTGGCAAAGACCGGCGCGTGGTCGCTGGGTTTTTCCCAGCCGCGCGCGCCCCGTAGAATGCGGCTGGAATGGGCCGCGTTGCGAATGTCCGGTGTCGCCCAGATATGATCCAGGCGCCGCCCCTTGTCGGCGGCATCCCAATCCCTGGCGCGGTAGCTCCACCAGCTGTAAAGCCGCCCGTCGGGGATGTCGTTGCGGGTCACGTCGCTCCAGCCGCCCGCTTCCATCACGTCACTGAAATGCTCGACTTCGATGGGCGTGTGGCTCACCACCTTCAGCAGCTTCTTGTGGTCCCAGACGTCATCTTCGCGCGGTGCGATGTTCAGATCGCCCACCAGAATCGATTTTTCCGGCTTTTCCGCATGGAACCAGTCGCGCATTTCGGTCAGGTAATCGAGCTTCTGGCCGAATTTCTCGTTCTGTTCGCGGTCCGGCACATCCCCCCCCGCGGGCACATAGAAATTGTGGATCACGGTGCCATTCTCCAGCCGCCCGGCGACGTGCCGAGCGTGGCCGAGGCCCGCGAAATCCTTGTCGCCCACGTCCTCGATCGGCAGCCGCGACAGGATCGCTACGCCGTTGTAGCCCTTCTGGCCGCGCGCGATCATGTGGGTGTAGCCAAGTGCCGCGAAGCCCTCCAGCGGGATCTTCTCCACCGGGCTTTTGCACTCCTGCAGGCACAGCACATCCGGGGCTTCCTCCTGCAGAAGCTTCTGCACGATCGGCTCGCGCAGGCGGACAGAGTTGATGTTCCAGGTGGCAAGGGTGAAGGGCATTGCGGCTCTCATCATGAAATTCGGGTTGGCCGCGATACTGCCCGCCCCGGCCGCGAAGGACCAGAGCCGATTTTCCTGGCCGCTGCACAAACAAAAAAGACCGGGCGCAAGGCCCGGCCAAGTCCAACAGGGAGGTGCATGCCGTGACCCGGGCATGCGCGGGATAGGTTCGCCGCTCGGCCAACCAGGTCAGGGAACCAGCCGGTAGCCCCCCGATTCCGTCACCAGAAGCCGCGCGTTGGAGGGATCCGGCTCGATCTTCTGGCGCAGGCGGTAGATATGGGTTTCCAGCGTGTGCGTTGTGACGCCGGCATTGTAGCCCCAGACCTCGTGCAGCAGCACATCGCGCGGCACCACCCCATCGCTGGAGCGGTACAGGAATTTCAGGATATTGGTTTCCTTCTCCGTCAGCCGGATCTTGCGGTCGTCTTCGGTGATCAGCAGCTTCATCGACGGCTTGAAGGTGTAGGGCCCCAGCGCAAACACCGCATCCTCGGACTGTTCGTGCTGACGCAGCTGGGCGCGGATCCGGGCCAGCAGCACCGGGAACTTGAAGGGCTTGGAGACGTAATCATTGGCGCCGGCATCCAGGCCCAGGATGGTGTCGGCATCGCTGTCATGGCCGGTCAGCATCAGAATCGGCGCCTTCACGCCCTGCTTGCGCATCAGGCGGCACAGCTCACGCCCGTCGGTGTCGGGCAGGCCGACATCGAGAATGATCAGGTCGTACAGGGCTTCCTTGGCGCGCTCCATCGCGCTTTGGCCGTTCTCCGCCTCGAAGACATCGAAATCCTCGGTCATCACCAGCTGCTCGCTCAAGGCTTCGCGCAGGTCTTCGTCGTCATCCACCAGCAGAATTTTCTTCAGTTGCGCCATTGGCTAACCCTCCTGTTCACAGGTTCACACATGCGCATCCCTTGCGCCCGCGGCAAGATATGCTGCATTACTTTCACGCCGTCGTGTCCCGCAGGCCAAAAATGTTTCACATCCGTTGCATTTGGGCGTAAGGACAGCAAGGCTTGTTACACAATAACACCGGACTGCCGCATGAGCCTGATGCCCACCACGATCGAACTTCTGGCCCGCGCGCGGGTGGATCTGCGCATGGGGCTGCCCGTGGTCTTGAGTGGCGGCGGCAGCGCTGCGCTGGCCATCGCGGTCGAAGCCCTCAGCGAACCGCGGTTGGCCGAGATGCGAGCGCTCGGTGACCTGTCCCTGGCGCTGACGGCCCGCCGGGCAGAGACGCTGAAGGCACGGGTCTACGACGAGGACATCAGCCGCGTCACCGTTCCCGCGGACGAAGGGCTGACCTGGATCCAGTCGCTGGCGGACCCTGCGGATGACCTGAACGTTCCGCTGAAGGGACCGCTCACCAGCCTGCGCGGCGGCAGTGCCGACCTGCACCGGCTGGCAATCGCGCTGGTGAAATCCGCCCGGCTGCTGCCCGCCGCAGCGCTGGTGCCGCTGGAGGAACCCGCAGGATTCGCCGCCGCCCATGGCCTCACGACCATTTCCCAGTCCGCTGCCGAACCTCTGCTGACTGCGAGCTCGCCGCTGCACCCGGTGGCTGCTGCCCGCCTGCCGATGGACGCGGCCGAAGCCGGGCGGCTGCATATCTTCCGCCCCGACGACGGTGCAGAGGAGCATTACGCAGTGGAAATCGGTCGTCCGGACCGCAGCAAACCGGTTTTGGCCCGCCTGCATTCGGCCTGCTTTACCGGCGACGTGCTGGGATCGCTGAAGTGCGACTGCGGCCCGCAGCTGCGCGGCGCGCTGACCCAGATGGGCGAGGCTGGATCCGGGGTTCTGCTCTACCTCAACCAGGAAGGACGCGGCATTGGCCTCGCCAACAAGATGCGCGCATATTCGCTGCAGGATCAGGGATTTGATACGGTCGAGGCCAATCACAGGCTGGGCTTCGAGGATGACGAGCGCGACTTCCGTCTGGGTGCCGCGATTTTGAAGAAGCTCGGATTTTCCAAGGTCCGGTTGCTGACGAACAACCCCAACAAGATCGCGATGATGGAAAAGACCGGTATCGAGGTCGCGGAACGGGTTGCCCTCAAGGTTGGCGAAAACGCCCATAACCGACACTACCTTGCCACCAAGGCCAGCAAATCCGGACATATGCTGTGATGTCACCCGCCGATCTGGTGCTGACACGGTCGGGATTGCGCTTCATGGGACGACGCTTTCCCTGCTCCATCGGCAAAGGCGGAGTGACCGGGGTCAAACGCGAGGGCGATGGCGCCACGCCCAGTGGCGTCCTTCGGATCACGGGCATGCTGTTCCGCCCAGACCGCCTGTGCCGCCCCACCTCCTGGGCCACCCCCATTGGCCCGCATGACCTGTGGTCCGACGACGCGGGAGATCCACGGTACAACCAGCATGTACGGGCGCCATACACTGGCAGCCACGAGCGGTTGCGCCGTGCGGATCCCCTGTATGACCTGGTGCTGCTCACCGATTGGAACTGGCCCAATGCCCGCGCCGGGGGCGGCTCGGCCATCTTTTTGCATCAATGGCGGCGTCCGGGCTATCCGACCGAAGGGTGCATCGCCTTTTCGCGGCAGGACTTGCACTGGATATCCGCCCGGATTGAGCCCGGCACACGGGTCATCGTGCCTGGGCGCCTGGCAAGCTGACGCTCCCCAAGCCATTTGGCAACATCCCGCGAGGCCTTACGGTCTGCTCGCTCAGTAACTGCGCTCACCGAAAATAGCGGAGCCGATGCGCACATGGGTGGCACCAAGCGCAATGGCCTTCTCGAAATCACTGCTCATGCCCATGGACAGCCCGTCCAGCCCGTTGCGCGCAGCGATTTTCGCCAGCAGGGCAAAATGCAGGCTCGCCTCCTCATCCACCGGCGGAATACACATCAGCCCACGAACCGGCAAATCCAGTTCGCGGCATTCGGCGATGAAGGCATCGGCTTCGGCAGGCAGAACTCCGGCCTTCTGCGGCTCCTCGCCGGTGTTCACCTGCACGAACAGCTCGGGGCATTTGCCCAGTTCCTGTGCGAGCCGTGCCAGCGTCTTGGCCAGTTTGGGGCGATCAACGGAATGAATGCTGTCAAACAGCTCCATCGCCTGGCGCGCCTTGTTGGTCTGCAACGGGCCGATCAGATGCAGATCAACGCCAGGAAACTGCACCCGGAAATCAGGCCATTTCCCGGCCGCCTCCTGCACCTTGTTTTCACCAAAACACCGATGGCCCTGCTCCAGCACGGCGGCGACGCGTTCATTCGGCTGCACCTTGGACACCGCGATCAGCTGAACGCTGCCGGGCGCACGGCCAGCCTTTTCCTCGGCCTTGGCAATTCGGGATTTGATGTCGTCAAGCGGCATGGTCGGGCCTCATGTCTGTTTTGGCGCAGAAAAACACGGAAAGTGCGCAAATGTTAAGAGGCAAAAGAAAAGGGCGGGCTCCCGAAGGAACCCGCCCAAGAACCAAGGTGGTTCAGGTCAGCTTAGAAGCTGAACTGAGCACCGAAGTCTGCAACGGTGGTGGAGTCACCGGAGCCAACACGCTTGGTGCCGACTGCGCCACGCAGGGAGACGCCGCCGCCCAGGTCATGCACAGCACCCAGACCGATGTGGCGGGTGTCGCCGTCGCCGGAACCGTCGCCGTAGGCGAAGTTCACCGAGGTCGCGGAGGACACTGCGTAGGATGCCGAAACACCGTAGAAGGTGTCGGAAACTGCGGTGTTCAGAGTACCGGCTGCGTTGTTCACGTCTTCGTCACCAACCATGGCTGCAACGGACAGCGGGCCGAAGTCACCCTGCAGGGTCAGGACGGTCATTTCCTGCGACACGGTGGTGTCGGTTTCACCATATGCCAGAGCGGCGGTCAGGTTGCCGAAGGAGTAGGCAGCGTGGATGTCCCAACGGTCGCCGCTGGTCGCGGTTGCGGTGTTCGCGGGTGCGCTGTCGTAGGCGGCCGCAACTGCGAAGTCACCGATTGCGTAACGCGCATACACACCGTTGTGGGTGCCACCGGTCGAGCTGTAGCCGATGAAGCTATAGTCATTACCGGAGTACATGCCGAAGGTGCCTTCCAGGCCCGGCTCGAAGCCGTAGTAGCCCGGCAGGTTGTCGATGGCGCCAGCAACGTTGCCAGCTTCAACACGCAGGCCGCCGTTTTCAACGAAGAAACGTGCAGCGTTCAGGCCAGCTTGACCAGCTTCGCCGGTAGAAGCATCTTCGTCAGCCTGCATACGCACGCGAGCACCGAAACGAACGCCGCCATCGGTTTCTGCGTCGGCGTCGATGGTCAGACGGAAGCGGCTGACGATCACGGTGTCGGACACGCCGTTGGTGGTCGCGGTGCCAGCTGCGCCACGGTCTTCGACGTAGCCCAGACCAAAACGGCCGTAGCCGGAGAAGGTCACGTCAGCGGCTGCAACGCTTGCGGTGGCGACCAGGGCGGTCGAAGCGAAGAGAATCTTTTTCATTGTTTTCCCTCGGGTTTAGATTTCCGATCTCAAACCTGCGCAACCCGCACCGATCTGAGTACGCACTCCGTGTCGCTCTTTTTGGGGGCCGGGTGCAAGCATCCTGAGAATGCGCCGCTGCAATCCCCCCCAAGTTGGTGCATGGATGCCACAGTGTCCCACAGGCGCCCGGCGCTTTACCCTATATAAAGTGCCGTGACGCCCTGTTCCTGCGGCAAGATTTGGCTTGTTGCAGGGCCAACCCTTGTCTAGGACTGTGCGCACCACATGCGAATTAAAGGAACAGGCCCGAGATGCGCTGGTTGAAGATTCTGGGAATCATTTCATTGTCCGCGGCAGTCTCCGCCTGCGGTGCCCTTGGCGGCAGGGATGACCGTAAACCCTCCACCTACAATGAAAACGTGATCGGCGGTAATCCTCGTGACCCCGAAAATGTCGAAGGCAGCAAGATCTGGGACATTTTCAAGCCCTCCACGGCGGAGCGCGAAGTTCAGGTCAACCGCTACCTGTGGACCGCCAGCCTGGATGTGCTGAACTTTTTGCCGATACAGTCGGTGGACCCGTTCACCGGGCTGATCGTCACCGGCTATGGTACCCCGCCGGGCGGGGGGCGCGCCTACCGCGCCACCGTGCACATCAAGGACCCGGCGCTGGATGCACGTTCGCTGAGCGTTGCGCTGCAGTCCAAGGGCGGACCGGTCAGCGCCAGCACCACCCGCGCCGTCGAAGACGCGATTCTGTCCCGCGCCCGGCAGCTAAGGATCGCGGACAAGAAGTTCTGACCCGCTGCGCACTGGAAACAACAGCCAAACCCCATTATCAGAAGCGCCGGGCCATTCGCCCGGCGTTTTCATGCAAAGGACCGCTCTGATGTCGCGTTACTCCGCCACGGAAATCGAAGCAAAATGGCAGGAAGCCTGGAACAAGGCCGGGATCTTTCAGGCCAAGCGCAGCGGCGACAAGCCGAAATACTATGTGCTGGAGATGTTCCCCTACCCTTCGGGCAAGCTCCACATGGGACATGTGCGCAACTACACCATGGGCGACGTGATCGCGCGCTACAAGCTGGCCACGGGGCACAATGTCCTGCACCCGATGGGGTTTGACGCCTTCGGCATGCCCGCTGAAAACGCGGCGATGGCCTCGGGCGGACATCCGAAAGACTGGACCTACGCCAACATCGACACGATGGTCGAGCAGATGAAACCGCTTGGCCTGTCGCTGGACTGGAGCCGCATGTTCGCAACCTGCGATCCGGAATATTACGGCCAGCAGCAGGCGTTGTTCCTCGATTTCCTGGAAAAGGGGCTGGTCTACCGCAAGAACGCGGTGGTGAACTGGGACCCGGTCGACATGACGGTTCTGGCCAACGAGCAGGTCGAGAACGGCCGCGGCTGGCGCTCCGGCGCCCTGGTCGAGCGGCGGGAGCTGACCCAGTGGTTCTTCAAGATCTCCGATTTCTCCGAAGAGCTGCTGTCATCGCTGGATGATCTGGAAAACTGGCCCGCCAAGGTGCGGCTGATGCAGGAAAACTGGATCGGCAAGTCGCGCGGACTGCAGTTCGCCTTTGAGCGCACCGACGGTGGCGAAGCGATCGAGGTCTACACCACCCGCCCCGACACGCTGATGGGCGCGTCCTTTGTCGGCATTTCCCCCGATCACCCGATTGCCAAGCAGCTGGAAGCCGAATCGGAAGAGGTCGCGGCCTTTGTCGCCGAATGCCGCAAGGGCGGCACCACTGAGGAAGCCATCGAGACCGCCGAGAAGCTGGGCTACGACACCGGCATCCGCGTGAAGCATCCGCTGAACCCCGACTGGGAGCTGCCGGTCTGGATCGCGAACTTCATCCTGATGGATTACGGCACCGGCGCGATCTTTGCCTGCCCGGCGCATGACCAGCGCGACCTCGACTTCTGCCGCAAGTATGACCTGCCGGTCACCAATGCCTTCTTCACCCTGGGCGATGACACCCCGGTGGCCGATGAGGCTCTGGTACCGCCGAAGACCGAAAAAGTGCGCTGGGTCGATCATTTTGCCGGGCTGACGGAGGCGACCGGCGAAGAAGCCATCAATGCCACGGTCGATTTCGCCGAGAAGGCCGGCTGGGGCAAAGGCGTCACCAAGTACCGGCTGCGCGATTGGGGCCTGTCGCGCCAACGCTACTGGGGATGCCCGATTCCCGTGGTACATTGCGACGCCTGCGGCGTGGTGCCGGAGAAGAAAGAGAACCTGCCAATTGCCCTGCCCTATGACGAGGGCGGCAAGCCGATCGATTTCTCGGTGCCGGGCAACCCGCTGGACCGCCATCCGACCTGGCGCGACTGCGCCTGCCCGTCTTGCGGCAAACCCGCCAAGCGCGAAACCGACACGATGGATACCTTCGTGGATTCGTCCTGGTACTTCGCCCGCTTCACCGCGCCGCGCGCCGAGACCCCGACCGACATGGCCGAGGCCGAATACTGGATGAACGTCGACCAGTACATCGGCGGCATCGAGCACGCGATTTTGCACCTGCTGTATTCGCGCTTCTTTGCCCGCGCGATGCAGATCTGCGGCCACCTGCCGGAAAAATCCATCGAGCCGTTCGACGCCCTGTTCACCCAAGGCATGGTCACACACGCGATCTACAAGACCACGAACGATCAGGGGCGGCCGGTCTACCACTACCCAGAAGAGGTGGAGCTGCGCGACGGCAAGGGTTTCCTCAAGGATGGTACAGAGGTGGAAATCATCCCCTCGGCCAAGATGTCCAAGTCAAAGAACAACGTGGTCGACCCGCTGCACATCATTTCCTCCTTCGGAGCGGACACGGCGCGCTGGTTCGTGCTGTCCGACTCGCCGCCCGAGCGGGACGTGGAATGGACCGCCGCCGGGGCCGAGGCTGCCTACAAGCACCTCAACCGCGTGTGGAACCTGAACGACCGCATTGCAAAGATGGACCCGGATGCGCCGGGAGAAGGCGACGAAGATCTGCTGCGCGAGATGCACAAGGCCATCCGGGACGTGACACTGGGTGTCGATTCCTTCGGCTTCAACGCCGCCATCGCCAAGCTGTATGCCTTTACCAACACGCTGGCCAAATCCAAGGCCAGCGCCAAGGTGCAGAAACAGGCCATCATGACGCTGGCCCAGTTGATGGCCCCGATGACCCCGCATCTGGCCGAAGATATCTGGAGCCACCAGGGGGGCGAAGGTCTTTGCGCGACAGCCCCCTGGCCGGTCGCGGATGAGGCGATGCTGGTCGAGGACACCGTCACCCTGCCGATCCAGATCAACGGCAAGCGCCGCGGTGAAATCGAGGTCGCCAAGGATCTGGACAAGGCAGAGGTTGAAAAACTGGCGCTCGCGCACGAAGTTGTGCAAAAGGCGCTGAATGGCGGCGCTCCGAAGAAGATCATCGTGGTTCCGGGCCGGATTGTGAATGTCGTTGCTTAATCTCCGCTCCCTGCTGTTGGCGCTGCCGCTTCTTGCGGTCGCCTGCGGCTTCAGCCCTGTCTACAGCCCCGGTGGCTCGGGCGCGGCGCTGCATGGCCAGATCGCTGTCCAAAGCCCCGAGGCCATCCGCGGGGCCAGCGGCACCGACGCCTATTTCCTGGTGCGCAGCCTGGAACAGAGGCTGGGCCGCGGCGGCAGCGCCTATCAGCTGGACCTGACCCTGCGCACCAGCGAAGAAGGTCAGGCCATCACGGCCGACAACGACATCACCCGCTACTCCGTTCTGGGGACAGCCGATTTCGTGCTGACCCGAAACGCTGACGGAAAGGTGGTTGCCAGCGGTACGGTCAACAACTTCACCGGCTATTCCGCCACCGGTTCAACCGTCGAGACATTGGCGGGTGAACGCGACGCGCGTGAGCGGCTGATGGTCATTCTGGCCGATCAGATCACGGCCCGGATTCTGGCCACCGCGGACCTGAGCACGGCGGCGGAATGAAGCTCTCCCCGCGCGAGGCAGACAGCTATTTCGCAAAGCCGGATCCTGGCAAGACCGGCCTGCTGATCTATGGAGCCGATGCCATGCGGGTGTCGCTGAAACGCCAGCAGGTCCTGGCCGCCCTGCTGGGCCCCGGTGCCGAAGAGGAAATGCGACTGACCCGCCTGCCCGGGGCGGACCTGCGCAAGGATCCGGCCCAGTTGCTGGACGCAATCAAGGCTGTGGGCTTTTTTCCCGGACGGCGAGCGGTCTTCGTGGAAGGCGCGAATGAGACCGCCACCCCTGCCATTACCTCAGCGCTTCAAGACTGGCAGCCAGGTGATGCGCAGCTCGTGGTGACCGCCGGGCAGCTCAAGGCCACCTCAAAACTGCGCAAGGCATTTGAGGGTCACAGTAACGCCTATGCCGTCGGCATTTATGATGACCCGCCGTCGCGCGCCGAGATCGAGCGTATCCTCGCCGAAGGCGGCATCCGCGACGTGCCCGGTGACAGCATGTCGGCGCTGACCGATATCGCCAATGACATCGGCCCCGGCGACTTCTCGCGGATGATCGACAAGCTGGCACTTTACAAGCACGGCGACACCAGCCCGCTGACCCTCGAGGACATCGACGCCGTCGCCCCGCAATCGACCGAAGCGGCTCTGGATGACATGCTGAACGTGGTCGCCGAAGCCCGCAGCGCCGAAATCGGCCCGTTGATGCGGCGGCTTCAGGCGCAAGGGACAAATGCCGTCACTTTGTGCATCGGTGCCACGCGGCATTTCCGAACTCTTTATACCATCGCTTCCGCCCCCGGTGGCCCGGCGCAGGGCATCGGCCAGTTGCGGCCGCCACTTTATGGAAAGCGCCGCGACCGCATGCTGCGGCAGGCGCAGAACTGGGGCGCGGATCGGTTGCAGACCGCGCTCACGATCCTGACGGACACCGACCTGCAATTGCGCTCCGCCGGGCAGACCGCCCCTGCGCTGGCCCTGATGGAACGCGCCCTGATCCGCCTGTCGATGCTCGGTCGCAGCCGCTGACAGCGGCTTCTGGAACGCGGCCTCGACGCAGCGCTTGATCCGCTGCCTGTTCCTGCGCATCCTTGCCGCACAACAGAGGAGGCACGACATGTACACCGTCATCGGCATCCCGCAGACCCGTACCTTTCGCGTATTGTGGGCGCTCGAAGAAATCGGCACCGACTACGAGCTGCAACCGCACCCGCCTCGCAGCCCTGAGGTTCAGGCGCTGAACAATTCGGGCAAGGTGCCGGTGCTACAGACGGACGGAGAGATCATTACCGATTCGACCGCGATCCTCACGTTCCTTGCTGATCGGCACTCGGATCTGACGGCACCGGCCGGCACGTTGGCGCGCGCCCGGCAGGACGCCCTGACCCATCTGGTGCTGGACGAGTTGGATGCGGTGCTGTGGACCGCTGCCCGGCACAGCTTCATCCTCCCGGAGGAGCACCGCGTGCCCGAGGTCAAGGACAGTCTGAAGTGGGAATTCGCGCAGAGCCTCGACCGGCTGGCGGAGCGAATGAGCGGACCGTTTCTGACTGGCAAGGACTTCACCATCGCCGACATCATTTGCACCCATTGCCTGAACTGGGCGCGCAACGCCAAGTTCCCGGTCGAGAATGAAGCGATGCTGGACTATGGAAAACGCATGCGCGCACGTCCGGCGTTTCAGCGCGTAACGGCGCTGGTCAAGTAACGGTCAGCTCCCTGGCCCGCCCAGCGACCGGTCGCCAGACAGGCGGTCAAGAGATAGCCGCCTGTAGGCGCCTCCCAGTCCAGCATCTCGCCCGCGCAGAAGATGCCGGGCCGCGCCTTCAGCATCAGCGTGTCATCCAATGCGTCACGACGAACGCCGCCTGCGGTCGAGATCGCCTCGTCCATCGGGCGCAGCCCCTCGTGGCGCATCGGCAGCGCCTTGATCAGCGCCGCCAGATCCGCGGGATCCTGCGGCAGGGGGCGGGCAAACTCCTGCAACACGGCGATGCGCGCCGCCCCCAGCTTCAAGACCTTGCGCAAGTGATTGGACAGGCTCGCCTTGCCCTTGGGGCGCGACAGGCGACGCGCGACCTCGGCTTCGGTGAGGTCCGGTAGCAGGTCGACATGCAACGCGGCGCCTTCGCGCACGGCGGCACAGACGGAATATACGCCGCCGCCCTCCAACCCGCGCTGGGAGATCACGGCTTCGCCCCGCGAGGACAGATCGCCTGCACGCAGGGCAATCCCCTTCAGCGGCTGGCCAAACTGGGCGGCCATGTGGGTGGACCACGGCACCAGCACCCCTGCATTGGCCGGTTTGAAAGGCGCGAGCCCGACCTCTTGTTGCGCCAGCTTTGCAGCCCAGGCGCCGTCCGATCCCAGCCGCGCCCAGCTTGCCCCGCCAAGCGCCAGCACCGCCGTATGCGCAGCCACCTGCTGCCGCCCCTGCGGCGTTTCAAACGCCAACCTCAATGGCTGCCCTTGCGCCCAATCCATCCAGCGCCACCGAGTGCGGATCTGGACGCCGTTGCCCTCCAGCCTGGCCAGCCAGGCGCGCAGCAGCGGCGAGGCCTTCATGACCGTTGGAAACACCCGGCCTGTGGAGCCTGTGAACAGTTCAATGCCCAGCCCTGTTGCCCATGCCTGCACCGCCTGCGCATCAAACTCCTGCACCATCGGCGCCAGCCAATCCGCCGCCGCCCCGTAATGGGCGATCAGCTGCGCGTAGGGTTCATTCTTTGTCAGGTTCAGGCCAGACTTGCCGGCCATCAGGAACTTGCGCGCGACCGAGGGCTTGGCCTCTGCGACCAGCACGCGATGCCCGGCACGGGCCAACTCCTCGGCGGCCATCAGCCCCGCGGGTCCGGCGCCCACCACCACTGCATCCCATGTTTCCGTCATGCCGTTTCCATGCCAATCTCTTGCCAGCGCTGCGCGCCTGCGCTTCCATTCCGCGTATCAGATCACAGAGGCCATCCCCATGCCCGATCCGGTCTGCCCGCTGTGCGGGCGCGACATTCCCGAAGATGCCCCGCAAAGCCTGCACCATCTGATCCCAAAATTGAAAGGAGGCAAGGGCGGCCCGACCGTGCTGCTGCACGACATCTGTCACCGTGAAATCCACGCGACACTGACCGAGGCCGAACTGGCCCGCAGTTTCAATACACCCGAGGCGCTGCGAAGCCACCCTCGCTTGGCGAAATTCATTGCGTGGGTTCAGAAACGCCCGCCCGGCTTTCGCTCTCGCGTGCCCGGCAAGCGGCGGACACGTCCAGGCCGGGGCTAGGCGCGCTTTCAGCGGCAGCTTTGCAGGATGCCGCGCGCAATCTCCGGCTCAGCCGCCAGCGCATGGGCGAGCAGATCCTGCGCGGTGGACATTAGGTCCTCTGGTTCCACAATACGGTCCACCAAGCCAAAATCATATGCCTCCTGCGCGGAAATCTTCTGTCCCGCCGCCAGCAGCAACTTGGTGCGGGCCGGGCCGATCAAGGCCGCCATCCGCCCCGCATCCGACGGCTGCGGCAGGTAGCCGAGCTTCATCACCGGATAAAAGAATCGCGCGCCTGGCACCGCGATGCGCAGATCGCAGGCCAGCGCCATACCGTTGGCGCCGCCCGCCAAGGTGCCGTTCAGCGCAGCCACCTTCAGGCAAGGCAGCGCAGCCAGTGCCCCGGACAACCGCTCCCAGAGTGGCGAGGTTGCCAGGCCAGCATGTGCTTCCTCGAGATCGGCGCCGGCGCTGAACACCTTGCCAACCCCGGTCAGAATGAGCCCGCGTGCGGCCTGGGCACCCTCCGCAATCTCTGCGAGCTCCGTCAGCATTGCCGCGGTCAGCGCGTTTGCCTTTTCAGGCCGGTTCAGGGTGACGGTCCACAGTCCGCTGTCGGCAACCTCCAGCTGGATCATATCAGTCCAACCCGCTTGCGAATGCCCTCATCCCGCAACGAGATCTCCTGGCCGATATGATCGTCGGCATCCGCAGTGCACATCCACAGCAGCGCCCGCGCGGGCCATTCGGCTGGAATGTGGTCTTCCCAGTTGAGCTCGCTCACCGGATTGATCCCGCTGGCCTTGATGTCGCGCTGCATCTGGGTCGCCACGGTCCCCGGCGACAGGCCCATTGCCCGGATGCCATTCGCGCGCTCCTCCAGATCCAGTGCCCGCGTCAGCATCGCCGCCCCGGCCTTGGAGGAGCAATAGGCGCTCCACCCTTCCAGCGCATTATGTGCCGCCCCGGAACTGACCGTGATGATGGTGCCGCCGCCCGCGGGCTTCATCAGCGGCAACGCGGCGCGGATGCCGTTGAAGACACCGGTCAGGTTGATATCGATCAGCTTGGCCCACGCCGCTGGGTCGGCGTCTTCCAGCCGCGCGATTGGCTCGATCACCCCGGCGTTGTTGATCAACACGTCCAGGCTGCCGAACCTCTGGTGCGCCTTGCCCAGCGCCTCTGTCACCGCGGCATGGTCAGACACGTCACAGGCCGCCACCAGCACGTTTCCGCCGATCTCTGCCGCAAGATCGTCCAATGCCTCCGCGCTCCTTGCCAGCAAGGCCAGATTGGCCCCGGCGGCCGCGAATTGCCGTGCGGCATCGGCGCCAATGCCGCGGCTGGCACCGGTGATCACCACCGTTTTCCCATTGAAATCCATAGCCTGTCCCTCCAAGTGACATTTTATCCAAGTGGTACTGCGCTTAGGGGGAACGGTCCAGCCCATGGCCCCCTTGACCGCAGCGGGCCTCGGGCCGACCATAAAAGCAATTATCTCTCAGAGAAGGGTTCTCGCATGTCCGTTTTTCTAGCGCGCGGTAGCGTCGCAGCGGCGATTTTGGTTGTTTCAACTCAGGCCGCACTGGCCGATCTCAGCGCCCAGGAGGTCTGGAAGGACTGGAAGGCGTACCTTACCAGCACCGGATACGAGGTCTCGGGGACCGAAAGCCAATCGGGGAGCACCCTGATCGTCTCCGACATCTCGATGACCTTGCCCGTTCCCGAAGGCGACGTGGTCGGCACCCTCACCTTGCCAGAGGTCAAGTTCGTCGAGAACGGCGACGGCACAGTCAACGTACTGCTGCCGCAGGAATTCCCCTTGGGGTTCGAGTTTTCCGAAGAAGGTGAGGACTTTGCCGGCACGCTGATCTACGCGCATGACGGCAGTCCGATGAAGGTTGCGGGCGACCCCGACAACATGAGCTACGACTACAGCGCCCCCAAGGTCAGCGTGACCCTGGACAGCCTGCGCGCCGATGGCGAGGCCATTCCCGCCGACGTCCTGAAGGCCCAGATTGTCTTGAATAACGTTGTCACCAAGACCGCAATGACGATTGGCACGGTGCGCGCCTACGACCAGAACCTGACCGCCTCCAGCCTCAGCTACGATTTTGCCTTCAAGGATCCGGAAAGCGACGATCACGGCGTTTTCAAAGGCATGCTTCAGGGCCTCGGCTTCAACGGCACCAGCACCGTGCCCGTCGATGTCGACAGCGGCGACATGCAAGCCCTGCTGGCCGCCGGGTTCGCCTTTGACGGCGCCTTTACGTTCACCGGTGGCAATGGCTCTGTCTCGGGCGCCGAAGGGCGTGAGACGTTCAGCATGGAAAGCACCTCCGAAGGTGGCGAAATTGCCGTCGCAATGGACCGCAAGCACCTGAGCTACGACCTGTCCCAGACGGGTGCGACGGTGAACATCTCCGGCTCCGACATCCCCTTCCCGCTCGCGCTCAGCATGGCGGAAGCCGGGATTAAGCTGATGCTGCCACTGGAAAAATCCGAGGACGAACAGGATTTCGCCCTGGGCATCACCCTGCGTGACTTTGCGGTGCCGGACATGCTTTGGGCCATGATCGATCCCAACGGCCAGCTGCCGCGTGCCCCGGCCACGCTGATCGTGGACCTCGCCGGCAAGGGCAAGGTCCTGTTCGACATGTTCGATCCCAAGGCCATGGAAGACGTGGAGAAGGGCAAGACCCAGCCGGGCGAGCTGAACGCGCTGACGGTGAAACAGTTGCAAGTCTCGGCGGCGGGCGCAAAGCTGACCGGAACCGGCGATTTCACCTTCAACAATGACGACCTGACCAGTTTTGACGGCATGCCGGCCCCATCTGGCACGGCCAATCTGAAGCTGACAGGCGCCAACACGTTGATCGACAAGCTGATCCAGATGGGCCTGATGTCGGAGAGCGACGCCATGGGCGCGCGGATGATGATGGGCATGCTGGCGGTGCCCGGCGAGGGCGAGGACACGCTGACCTCGAAGATCGAGATCTCCGAGGACGGCCAGATCCGCGCCAACGGCCAGCGGATCAAGTAACCCAATCCAGAGCGAACCATCGCTGTGGGGGGCTGCCGCGCGCAGCCCCCTTTTTTGCGGCCTGCTCTTGCGGCAGGCGGCCGCACTGGATAGCTCTTTTACAGAGCAGAACAGAAGGTGCCCATGACACAATCCCCCGAAGCGCTTTGCCACGCCCTGATCGATGCCGCCAAGAAAGCCGGTGCGGATGCCGCCGACGCGATGGCCGCAGAGGGCAGCTCTCTCAGCATCGAGGTCCGCAGCGGCAAACTGGAACATGCCGAGCGCTCCGAGGGAACGGATCTGGGATTGCGCGTGTTCGTCGGCAAACGCCAGGCGTTGGTGTCGTCCTCCGATATGCGCCCCGAAACCATCTCCGCCATGGCCGAACGTGCCGTGGCGATGGCCCGCGAGGCACCCGAAGACCCCTATGCGGGCCTTGCCGATCCGTCCCAGCTGGCGAAAGACTGGGATCTGGCCGCGCTGGAACTGGAAGACCCGGCGGCCGAGCCGGAGCCTGCCGCCCTGCAAGCGGATGCGTTGGCCGCAGAGGCCGCCTGCCAGGCGGTCGATGGCATCACCCAGGTTCAGTCCGCCGCCGCCGGCTATGGCCGCCACGCGGTGCATCTGGCCGCGACCAACGGCTTCTCCGGCGGCTACCAGCGCACCGGCCGGTCACTGTCCTGCACCGGCATCGCGGGCAGTGGCACCGGCATGGAGCGTGACTATGATGGCGATTCGCGCACGTTCCAGGCGGATCTGCGCAGCGCCGAGGATATCGGCCGCACGGCAGGCGAACGCGCCGTGGCCCGGCTGGGCGCGCGCAAGCCCAAGACCGGCAGCTTCCCGGTGCTGTTCGACGAGCGCATTTCCTCGTCCCTGATCGGGCATCTTCTGTCAGCCGCCAACGGTGCCGCGATCGCGCGCGGTTCGTCGTGGCTGAAGGATTCGCTGGGCAAGCAGGTGCTGCCTGACAGCCTCTCGGTAATCGAAGATCCGCACCGCCCGCGCATTTCCGGCTCGCGGCCGTTTGACGGCGAAGGCCTGGCAACCCGCCGCCGTACCGTGGTGGACAAGGGCGTGCTGACCGGCTGGACGCTGGATCTGGCCTCGGCCCGCAAGCTGGGGCTGGAAAGCACCGCCAACGCCGCCCGCGGCATCGGCGGCGTGCCCTCGCCCTCGACCTGGAACATCGCATTGACGCAAGGCGACGCCAGCCGAGAAGAGCTGATCGCACAAATGGGCACCGGGCTGCTGGTGACGTCGATGATCGGCTCCACCATAAACCCCAACACCGGAGACTATTCGCGCGGCGCCTCCGGCTTCTGGGTGGAAAACGGCGAGATCGCCTATCCGGTCAACGAATGTACCATCGCGGGCAACCTGCATGACATGCTGCGCAGCATAATTCCCGCCAATGACGCGCGCCAACATCTGTCGACCGTGGTACCCTCGCTGCTGGTCGAGGGGATGACCCTTGCCGGCAACTGACCTTGACCTGCTGGTAGAAGCCGCCAAACAGGCGGGCGACATCGCCTGCCGCTACACGGGGGCAACGGCCAGACGCTGGGACAAGCCGGACGGAACCGGACCGGTGACGGAGGCCGATCTGGCAGTCAACGCCATGCTGGAGACCAAGCTGCAGCAGGCCAGACCGGATTACGGCTGGTTGTCCGAGGAGACCGAGGACACCCCTGACCGCCTGGGTCGCAACCGGGTCTTCATCATTGACCCGATCGACGGCACCCGCAGCTTCGCTGAAGGGGCCAGCACCTGGGCACATTCCCTGGCCATCGCAGAAGCAGGCGAGGTGATCGCAGCGGTCATCTACCTGCCACAGCGCCAGCTGCTCTACTGCGCGGCCAAGGGGCACGGCGCGACGTGCAACGGTCAGCCGATCCGGGTTTCGCCGGTCGACGACCTGTCCGCCGCCGAGGTGCTGGCCGCCAAGCCTAGCTTGGTGGCGCAGAACTGGCAGAACGGCACGCCACCCGCCTTCATCCGCATGCATCGCCCCTCGCTGGCCTATAGACTGGCGCGGGTTGCTGACGGGCGCTTTGGCGCGATGCTGACGCTGCGCCTCAGTTGGGAATGGGACATCGCGGCCGGCGCGCTGATCCTGCAGGAGGCAGGCGGCGTCATCACAGATCGTGCCGGTGACAGGCTGCGGTTCAACAACGTGCAGCCCCGGTTGAACGGGGTGGTGGCGGGCAATCCGGCGTTGCACCACGCGATCATCACCGCACTTGCGCCCGCGCAAACCGGCCCGACTGGACATTGAACTCTGCGGCCCGTAAGCCGCGCGCAGCACCAGCAGCCCCCACGGCTTGCAGATTTTCACAGACAGGGGCACGTGTTGCCGATACCTTTGGTCGGCAAAATCGGATCGAACCAGATGCAACGGCGAACCACAGGCACCCATCGGCATGCAAACCCGCAGCCCCGTCCCAAGGGTGAGCTGCTGTGGGTCCATGCGACCACGCCGGAACGCTACCAAGCTCTGTGTGACATCGGGCGTCGCCTGAAGTCTTTGCGTCCAGACCTGTCGGTTCTGGCGAGCTGGGATTCCGAGCTGCGTCTGACCGGGACCGTCGGATGCGATTTGCCGATTGGGCCGCTGGCCGAGGACACCACCGCCGAAACGCGGGCGTTCCTCGACCATTGGCAACCGGATGTCTGCATCTGGACCGGCCCGCCGACACGGCGCAACTTGCTGCGCCAGTTGCGTGAGCGGAATATCGGGGTCCTGCTGGCCGATCTGACTGAGGCCGAAGTCCCCAACCGCGCCAGCCGGTGGTTGCCCGACCAACGCAAGCGCCTGCTGGAAGGACTGAACTGTATCCTGACCCCGTCCCCGGCAGTGCAGGATACGCTGGTGCGGGCAGGCTACCCGGCGGAGAAGATCGAGATTGCCGGCCCCCTGCGGATGTCGGCAATTCCTCCCGGCTGCAACCATGACGAACTGACGGCCCTGCAACAGGCTCTCGGCAGCCGCCCGGTCTGGCTGGCGGCTCATGTGAAGCGCAGCGAACTGACGGCCGTGCTGGACGCGCACCGCAAGGCCCTGCAGCTGCTGCACCGCTTGCTCCTGGTGGTTGCCATGGACAGCTATGACGATCTTGGCAAAGCCCGCCAACAGCTGCGCGACAGCGGCTTGTCGGTCGCGGACTGGGAGGCCGGGGAAACGCCGGAGGATCACAACCAGGTGCTGTTGGCCGATGGCGACGATCTGGGTTTGTGGTACCGCCTGTCCCCGGTTGCCCTGGTGGCCAGCAGTCTCAACCCGGCGGCCTTGGGACAGTCACCGCTGGATGCCGCGGCTTTGGGGTCAACCATTCTGCATGGGCCGGGCATCCATGCCCACCGCGACCTTTATGAACGGCTGACCGCGGCCGGAGCCGCCCGCGCCATTGGCACGGAAGATGCGCTGAGCGATGCCGTGGTGGATCTGTCGGCCCCGGACAAAGCCGCCCGAATGGCGCTGGCGGGCTGGCAAAGCGTCACCGAAAGCGCCGCGACCACCGACACACTGATGGAAAAGGTCCAAGACCTTCTGGATCAACGCGAGGACAGCCATGCGCGCGCCTGACTTCTGGCACAAGCCACCGAACCAATTCGACCTGCGCGCGACGTTGCTGGCACCGGTCGGCCACCTCTATGCCCGGGCCACAGCCGCACGATTGGCCCGGGGCGTCCCGGAGAAGGTCAATGTCCCCGTGATCTGCGTCGGCAATTTGAACGCGGGCGGGACCGGCAAGACGCCCACCGTGATTTGGCTGCTCGAAACGCTGCGCGCCATGGGGCACGAGCCGCATGTGGTCAGCCGCGGCTTTGGCGGCTCCTTGCAGGGTCCCGTACAGGTCGACCCGGCCCGCCACAAAGCCGCGCAAACCGGCGACGAGCCCTTGCTTCTGGCCGCCTTTGCCGATGTCTGGGTTGCGCGCGACCGCGCCGCCGGGGCACGTGCGGCCACCGCCGCTGGCGCCACGGTGATCGTGCTGGACGACGGTTTCCAGAATCCCGCGCTGACCAAGGATCTGTCCCTGATCGTGGTCGATGCGCGGCAAGGCTTTGGAAATGGCCGCTGCCTGCCAGCGGGCCCGCTGCGCGAACCCGTGCCGACCGGCCTGAAACGCGCCGATGCCGTGCTGTCGTTGGGCGACACGGATGCTCAGCACGACTTTCAGGCCGCCTGGGGCGCGCAGTTGCAAGCGCTGCCCCATTTCACCGGCGCGTTGGAGCCCTTGCAGACCGGGATGCCGTGGCACGGCACCCGCGTGCTGGCCTTTGCCGGCATCGGGCAGCCGCAGAAGTTCTTTGCCACCTTGCGTGGCCTTGGGGCCGAGATTGTCCGGGCGGAACCGCTGGACGACCACCAACCCCTCACGAGCGCTTTGATGAGCCGGTTGGAAAACGAAGCCGCCCTGCTGAATGCGCAGCTGGTCACCACCGAAAAGGATGCGGTCCGGCTTCCCGGAAGTTTTCGGCGCAAGGTCATAACCCTGCCGGTACGGCTGAAAATATCCGACGACGAGCGCCTCAAGCAGATCCTGCGTCAGGTGGCCCCCGTCCGCTGAAGGCGGGCGGGAGCGTAATGTCGAAGAACGGCGGTACCAAAGCGTGCGGCGACGCCGCCTGTCTCAGCCTTCCAGTTCGGCGTCGATAAGTTTCTTGAAGTCCGCATAGGACTGGTTGGAGATCTTCTCGCCGTTCAGAATGAACGAGGGCGTGGATTCGATGCCATGCTCGGTGGCGTTCTCCTGGTACCAGGTCACCAGGGTCTGTGCCTTTGTCCCGTCCTGCAGGCAGGCTTCCAGCTGGTCGTTCTCCAGTCCCGCAAGGCGGCCGATCTTGCGCAGCTCGTCAACGATTTCGCTTGCGCCACCAGCCCGCGCCCAATCCGACTGCCCCTTGTAGATCAGATCGGTGATGCCGAAGAATTTCTCCGGTCCGTTGCACCGCGCAATCATCGAAGCCCACAGGCCGTAGCGGTCGAAATAGACCTCGCGGTAGATGAACTTGACCTTGCCGGTGTCGATGTAATCCGCCTTCAGCTTCTTGAAGGTATCATTGTGAAAGTTCGCGCAATGCGGGCAGGTGTAGGACGCGTATTCGATCAGCGTGACCGGCGCATCCTCCGCTCCCAGCGTCATCTCGGTGATGGTCGAGGTGTCGACTTCGGCTTCCTGCGCAATCGCAGCACCGACCAACGGGTTGTTCGGCAGGTTGCTCTGACTATTGAAGCCCGACAGGGCATAGCCCCCCGCTACAACCGCAACCGCGGCAAAGACACCAGTCATCAAACGGGTCATTTGAACCCCTTTCTTTGCGTTTTCTGTTTTGTCAGCACGTTGCGCCCAAGACGCTCAAGGGCGGCGCGCAGTTCTTCGTTTTCAACCACTTCGGCAACTTTGCTGGCCTCGGCCGCATCTTGCGGATCGGGCTGCAGCGGCGGCTGCACCTTGGGGGCGTACTTGAATTCAACGTGGCCGTCGGAAAATCCCGTCGGTGCCGTCTGGGTGATCCGCACCTTGGAGATCGCATTGAACCCGTAGACCGCATTCACCCGCTCGCGCAGGCGCTCCTTCTGCATCTCGAGCATGGGCGCATTCGCACCGGTGGTCAGTACCGTCAGTGTCGCGCCAAAGGAGCCACGCCCGTAACCGATGTTGACGGGCCGTGCTATCGCCGCCAGGTCCGGTCCGGCGATTTCTTCCCAATGGGTCAGCAACCGTGAGACCGCGAAGCCGCGGCTTTCGCCTGCCTTGCGGATCTGCTCGCTGAGGAGCTTTGAGGTTCGGGAAAACCCGCGTGTTGTGCTACGCCTGAATGCCATGCTCTAGCTTTTGCTCGACTGCCTGCCCTATTGTAAAGAGCCTCGGAGCAGGCACCAGCCAAACCATTGTCCAAGGAATAACGAATGCGTGACTTGAACGGCTGCTCGGGCAGTCTCAGCGATGAGCTGCTGGAGTGGTATGACCGCCATGCCCGCGACTTGCCCTGGCGTGTCTCTCCTGCAGCCCGCAAGGTTGGCGAACGCCCGGATCCTTACCGGGTCTGGTTAAGCGAGGTGATGCTGCAACAGACAACCGTCGCTGCGGTGCGCGACTACTTCCTGCGCTTCACCACACGCTGGCCCAGCGTTGCGGACCTGGCAGCCGCCGCCGACGCAGATGTGATGGCGGAATGGGCCGGGCTGGGCTACTACGCCCGTGCCCGTAATCTTCTGAAATGCGCACGCGTGGTCGCGGATGATCTGGGCGGCCAGTTTCCTGACAACCACGATGCGCTGCTGAAGCTGCCGGGAATCGGGCCTTATACCGCGGCAGCCATCGCCTCGATTGCCTTTGACGAACCCGTGGCGGTGCTCGACGGGAACGTAGAGCGCGTGATGGCGCGGCTGCACGACATCCATGACCCGCTGCCGGGCGCGAAGCCCCTGCTCCGCGACCATGCGGCCGCGTTGACGCCGGACGAACGTCCAGGGGACTATGCCCAAGCGGTGATGGACCTCGGCGCCACCATCTGCACCCCGCGCAAACCCGCCTGTGGCATCTGTCCCTGGCACACCCCTTGTGCGGCGCGCAAGGCCGGTACCGCGCCGGATTTGCCGAAGAAGATGCCGAAAAAGCCCAAGCCGACCCGCCATGGAATCGTCTATCTGGCCTGCTCTGCGACGGGCACATGGTTGCTGGAGCGTCGACCGGACAAGGGGCTCCTTGGGGGAACACTCGGCTGGCCCGGCACCGACTGGTCCGAAGCGCCCACGCCCAATCCCCCGTTCACCGCAGACTGGCAGGAGCTCGACGGCGAAGTACGTCACACCTTCACGCATTTCCACCTGGTGCTGCGGGTGCAAAGCGCCCGGCTTCAGGCAGGCTTCAATCCGGCGCCCAATCAGGAACTGGTCCCCGCAGAAGCGTTTCGCGCCACCGACCTGCCCACGGTCATGCGCAAAGCGTATGAGTTGTACGCGAACCGTTAGGTCACGCGAGGTCGCTCTTGGGTTTCCAGATCTCTGGGCATAGGCTCTTTGGCAAACGCGCGCCAACTGATCTGGGAGACCCGGCATGATTGCTTCCGCAACCCTTGCCCGCTGGCAAAGCGCCCTGCCATTCTGGATGTCCTTCCTTCTGCTGCCGCTGGTCTGGATCGCTGCGCTGTTCGGCGGCTGGGCGCTGCTGTTGCCACCGCTGGCGACCTGGCATCTGTTCGCGGTGCTGGACGGCGTTTTCGGACTGAACCTCGACAACGAAGACCCGAACACGCCCGACAGCGAGCTGACGTGGTACAAGGCGCTGACCTTGGCATGGGTGCCGCTGCAATTCCTGACACTGTTCGGGCTGATTTTCTATGTCAGCGACGCCAGCCACCTGAACGGATTCGAAAAATTCGCGGTGTTCTTCGGCGTCGGCGTCGTCACCGGCGCCGTCGGCATCAACTACAGCCATGAGCTGATGCACCAATCCAGCCGCGCGGAACGCTGGATGGCGGACATCCTGCTGGCGATGGTGCTCTATTCGCATTTCCGCTCGGAGCACCTTCTGGTGCATCACCGCTATGTCGGCACCCCGCGCGATCCGGTCACCGCGCGCTACAACGAGGGTTTCCATCGCTTCTATCCACGGGTTCTGCGCCAGTGCTGGCATTCCGCCTTTCAGGCCGAAAAGCGGAAACTGGCACAGAAAAACCGGCCCTGGACTGATCTGGCCAACCCGTTCTTCCGCTATTGGGCGCTGCAGGCGGCAATGCTGCTCTTGGCGATCTTGCTGGGTGGGTTAACCGGGCTTCTGCTGTTCCTCGTGCAGGCGGGGGTTGCGATCTGGCAGCTGGAGCTGGTGAACTACGTCGAGCATTACGGCCTGACCCGCAAGCACCTGGGCGATGGCAAATATGAACCCGTCCGCCCGCGCCACTCGTGGAATGCGGCGCACAAGGCGTCGAACTGGCTTCTGATCAACCTGCAGCGCCACTCGGACCATCACTACAAGCCCAACCGTCGGTTTCCGCTGCTGCAGAACTATACCGAGACCGACGCGCCGCAGCTGCCCTACGGCTATCCGGTGATGACGGTGGCAGCGATGATCCCGCCGCTGTGGCGCCGGATCATGAACCCACGGGTGCGCCGCTGGCGGCAGAAATACTACCCCGAGATCACCGACTGGAAACCCTACAACAAGGCACAAAACCCGCTGCCACGCTGACACTGCCTCCGCGCACCATTCAGTCCCAGGAGAGCACCGTCATCACCCGGTCGAGCCCGCGCACCTGCTGGTCCGGACGTCGGCGGCCGCCCTCCAGCAGATGCTGGCTGACCTTTTCCGCCTTGACCTGCTGCGCCAGGGTCTCGCTGATGACAATATCCGCCTGCAGCTTTCGGGTCAGCTGCTCAAGTCGGGCGGCGACGTTGACCGTCATGCCCAGCACCGCGAACTCCAGTCGGTTGGCGCCGATGTCGCCAAGAACCGCCTCGCCGTAGTGGATGCCGATACCGGCCCTGATCTCCGGCTTGCCCTGGCGCGTGCGCTCGGCGTTCCATTTCGCCAGGGAGGCCCGCATGGCATGGGCGCAGGCAAGCGCATTGCTGGCGTCCTGAGACCCAGCCACGGGGGTGCCGAACGTCGCCATCAGCCCGTCGCCCAGGTATTTGTCCAGGGTGCCGTGATGCCGGAACACCTCGCGCTCCATGCGGCTATGAAACTCACGCAGGAGGTCGATCGCGGGGCGCGGGTGCAGATCCGCGGTCAGCCGGGTAAAGCCGACGATGTCTATGAACAGCACCGCCACATTCTCGCTGCGCACCTGTTTCAGCGGCTCGTCATTCTGCGACAACTGATCAACCACATTGGGCGAGAAGTAGCGCGACAGGTTCGCACGCTCCCGTTCGAGGCTGGCGTTGCTGCGCAGCAGCCCGTTGAAACGCCGCACCGAGAACCCGAGCGTGATGGCCACCAGCAGAAAGATCAGCGCCTCCTGCACCCGCAGGCTGGGCACGAAACTGTTGGGATCAAAGAATTCCGCCAATTCCGGCTGGGTCGCCAGCGCCGCCTGCACCGCTTCGGACAACTCCGGCAAGGGTTCGGAAAACCACATCGCCAGCACCAATGCCGCAAGCCACATCGCCGCCGTCCAGGTTCCGATGGCGATCACCGTGCGCCAGGAATAGGCCATGGTACCGGCCGCCAGTATCACGAAGAAATACTGAAAGTTGTCAAAGCGGTAGTGCATCGCCAGCGGGAAGTCATGCTGGCTGAGCGGGTTGGGCGTGACCATGCCCACGGTCAGAATGAGCAGGTCGAGAAAGATCAGGAACAGCTCCATCTTGGAGCGACCGACCTTGCCTGCGCGGCTGATGAACCAGCCGTTCACGCACAGCAGCAGCAAGAAGCCGTGATAGTACAGAACCTCGATACCGGGGATGATGAAGGTAATGAACAACCCGATCAGGGGCATCATGATCCAGCGCGCCTGAACCGCCAGCTGCAACCCGCGGCGTTTGTGGGCGTCCAACGCGGCCTCGGCGAACCTGTTTTCGAACACCGATCCCTCGAGCCCGAGATCCCGCTGTTTGGCCCGCTCCCTTTCCCGCGCCTGCGCTGCGTCATCCAAATCCTTGGCTATCGCGGCACCTGCGAGCGCGGTTTCAGTCATCGAAAAGCCTTTCGTTGCGAACGGAGTGCAGATGCGCTTCCAAGATAAGGTCGCTGTGCGATCGCGGGAATAGCGCACCCCTGATAAAAAAGCAAAAAACCCCGCCTGGTGGAGGCGGGGCAAGGTGTGCGCCTGTACCGCAGCACAGGCGCCAGCAATTCAGTCTGGCTGTTCGGGACTGCCGGAATCAGTTCTGCATCTCGGCACGGATCTGCTGGCGCAGCACGTCGATGGGCACGGTCTTGCCCTCGCGCTTGAAGCACCAGTAGGTCCAGCCGTTGCAAGAGGGCGCGTTCTCCAGATGCGCGCCGACCTGGTGGATCGAGCCCTTGACGTTGTCGCCGACCAGCGTGCCGTCGGCGCGCACCTTGGCCTTGTGGCGGCGGTTCATCGAGTAGAGTTCCTCACCGGGGCGCAGCATGCCGCGCTCGACCAGCTGGCCAAAGGGCACCCGCGGAGCCGCCCGCTTGCTGGCCGAAACCTCCAGCGCCTCGCGGTCGTATTTACGCACCGCCTTGATGCGCTTTTCGGCAACCTTGCGATAGGCTTCCTCGCGTTCGATGCCGATGAATTCGCGGCCCAGCATCTTGGCAACGGCGCCGGTGGTGCCGGTGCCGAAGAACGGATCCAGCACCACGTCACCCGGGTTGGTCGCCCCGACGAGAATCCGGTGCAACAGCGCCTCCGGTTTCTGGGTGGGATGTGCCTTCTCGCCGTTTTCGTCCTTCAGCCGTTCATGGCCGGTGCAGATCGGCAGCACCCAGTCGCTGCGCATCTGGATACCCTCGTTCAACGCCTTCAGGGCTTCATAGTTGAAGGTATACTTGGCGCCTTCGGATTTGGACGCCCAGATCATCGTCTCATGCGCGTTGGTGAACCGCTTGCCGCGGAAGTTCGGCATCGGGTTCGACTTGCGCCAGATCACGTCGTTCAGCACCCAGTAGCCCTCGTCCTGCAGGACGGAGCCGACCCGGAAGATGTTGTGATAGGAGCCGATCACCCAGATCGATCCGTTCGGCTTCAGCAGGCGGCGCGCCGCCTTAAGCCATTCGCGGGTGAAATTGTCATAGGCCTGAAAACTGGAAAACTGGTCCCAGTGATCGTCCACCGCGTCAACCTTGGAATTGTCGGGGCGGTGCAGCTGGCCTTTCAGCTGCAGGTTATACGGCGGGTCCGCAAAGATCATATCGACCGAATTGGCCGGGAGGCTGTTCATCACCTCCACACAGTCGCCGCCAATAATCGTGTTTAAAGGGAGCGCTGCCGCGCCCTTTGTGATGGTTGTATTCATTGCTCTGCCTCAAAACCACGGCGCATTTTTGCGCTCATTAGGTTGTCCACAGGATGAGTCATCGCGGATTCGAGGTCAATTTGTTTTTTAGAACAACACCCTGCGGTTCACTCTTGATACAAGATGTTGTGTACGGGCTTAAAGGATCGCCGATGATGTGGGGTCACCCCCAGTTCAACTAGCGCATCACGATGCTGTTTCGAGGGGTAGCCCGCGTTTTTCTCCCAGCCATATCCCGGAAACTGTTGCGCCAAATCCACCATCACCCTGTCACGTGCCAGTTTGGCAACGATCGAGGCCGCTGCGATCGAGACTGATTTGCCATCCCCCTTGACCACTTCTTCGGCCGGCTGGGTCAGCCCCTTCGGAATCAGATTGCCGTCGATCAGCAGGTAATCCGGCGGCGGATCCAACGCTGCAACCGCGCGCTCCATCGCCAGATGCGACGCCCGCAAGATGTTGAGGGAATCGATCTCCTCGACGGAGGCATGGGCTATGGCGACTTCTGCGGACCCGAAGATATCGGCTTCCAGCGCCTCGCGCCGTTTCAGGCTCAACTTCTTGGAATCGTTCAGACCTTCGGGGATCGCCTCGGCATCCAGGATCACCGCCGCCGCCGTCACCGGACCGGCCAGCGGTCCGCGACCGACCTCGTCGACACCCGCGATGCGGAGAAATCCCTTGGCCCTGGCGGCCTGCTCGTAACTGTAATCTGGCTGGGTCATGCCCTGACAAACCCAATTCGCAGCTCAAATGCAACCGCCCGGTCAACGCCGCCAGAAGACGCAAGGCTGGGCACATGGAAAAAAAGGGGGGGCTCTCGCCCCCCAGTCTGCTCGATTGCTGTGAAGTCAGCGCAATACCATCCGATAGCCATGCTTGCGCAGGCAGTTCGGCTTGAAGCCGACACGGTGGTTCCTGCCGTTCCAGAACCGCACCTTGCAGGCTGCGGGCAGAGCGCTGGTGCTGCCGTAGTGACGCTTCAGGCACAGGTTGCTAGCCAGCGGATAGGTCTGGCTGTAGTGCGGGAAATACTGCACGCACTGGGCCGGAAGGTTGTACTTGTGCAGTTTGGGCGGCAAGGGGCGGACCTGGCCGCCGGGATGATGCGGCTTGTGCGGGTAGTAATGGGGTTGTGTCACCGCGCGGTCATTCTTGCGCGCGTCGTTGATCGCAGCCCCGAGAATCCCCAAGAGAGCCATCCCGGCGATGAACTTCGCCACATCCTCATCCGCGCGGGCGGGAGCGGCGGAAAAGCCGGTGATGGCGATCGAGGTTGCCACGATGAAAGCAATGAATTTGCGATGAGCGGTCTTTGCGGGTGTCTGAGCCATGCCGGAACCTTTCAATCGGGTTGTGCAGCGCATCCGGTGCGCCAGGATATCAAAATCTTCGCCCCGCCCCCGCCAGACAGGCAATATCGCCCCGCTGTTATCGAATATCAGTGGCTCAAACCCCTGCGGTTATTGAATTTCGCCCCCTCACCACGCAGGATGGCAGCATGAAACAGCATCTCCTTATCCCCGCCCTTGCGGCTGCCCTGCTGGGCCTGTCTGGCCCGGCACTGGCGGCGGAGTGTTACGCCGACTACAAGGCCAAGCAGGACAATCCCCTGCGACTGCACTATGGGGTGGTGCAGCTTGATGGCAGTTGCAGAAAACAGGCCGCCCGCGCCGAGATCAGCAGCCGTCTGGCTCCGTCAGGCTGGACCCTGCTGAATGTGCTGTCGGTCTTTGGCCCGGAGGGGTTGCAACAAAGGAAGGCCGATGCCGGACCCTATTTTCTCCGTTTCTGACGCCCGCACCGCCGGCAGCCGGGTCATCGCCTTCGGCATAGCCGCGATCGTCGCCCTGCTGGCGATTGCGGGCACGTTGCTGCTGCTGACGCTGCCCGATGCCAATGCCTTTAACGCGCGGGTGGAAAGGTTGTTCGTCGAGAACGACCTGACCAAGCAGGCCGAGATCAAGTTGCTGGAGATCCTGGCGCAGTCCGGCACTGCTTTTGCCGACACCCTGGCCAGCTATCGCGCTGTGATCTTCGTTCTGCTGGTGTTTGCCGCCGCGATGATGGTGGCGGCGCTGACGGTTCTGGGCATGCTGGTGATGCTGAACCGGCGCATGGCGCAGATCGAACGGGCCGGCATCCAGGTCAACGAACTTCTGATCAGCCGCGACGAGAACACCGTCTACCTCAACAACATGGGCTTCAAACTGACCCCCGCCGCGATGGAAACGCTGTCAGTTCTGGCGGAAGCCCGGCTGGATGACGACGTCTTGTCCGGCGCCGAGATCGAATCGGTGATCTCCGGGCGTGCCGCCTCGGATTGCGAGGAAGCGGCCGGCGCCACCCGGATCAAGCGGCTGCGCGATACGCTCGGAAACCAGATGGTCAGCGAACTCCTGGTCAAGAACATCGCCAAACGCGGCTACGTCCTCTCTATCAGCAAGGACGTGATCCGCATGGTCTGAGCGATTTCGCAAACCATGCCTCATCGGGGGAGCCATGCCCCGGGGATGCTTTTAGAAACAACCTTGGGCAGGCAACGGGCGCGGGGCGCCGCGCCCGTGCGGTCAATCCGGACCCTAGGCCATGACCAAGGCTCGCTGGGCCGGATCGCCCATTGCCGCCAGCAAGGGATTGGCCGTTTGACGGGCCTGAAAGGCGTCCTTGTCAATCAGCCCCTGCCAACCCAACTGCACCAGAGATTGGCCCACAGCGCCGCCCAGCGTCGTACCGGGACCGGTAATGATGAAGAGATCCGGCGCGAACTCTCGTGCCGCGGTTTGCACGGCGCGGGTGAAATCATAGGGCGCCACCACCTGATGACCCAGCGTGTAGTCCCACAGCCGTGCGGTGTCGCTGGCGCCCGACCACCAGATCTGCCCGCGCCCGTCGATCAGCGGCACATCCGGCTGGCGGAACATCTCCGCCGCGAGCCGCCTGCGCCCTTCCGCCGCAACGGGCTCCTGCAGGGGCGTGTGGAAGGCGGCGTGATTGGCCAGCCGCATCGGGAAGCGCTCGGCCACCACCGGCACCGCGGCCTCGAAGGCCGCAAGACCGGCCTCATTGCCGGCCAGCACCAACATGCCACCGAGATCGATCGACAGGGCCAGATCATGCCCGGCGCGCCCGGAGATCTCTGCCACCAGCGCCAGCAGCTCGGCCTTGCGCTGCGGATCGTTGCGCCAGTCCGCCCCGGCAAACGGGTAGACCAGCTGGCCACCGATCAGCTGCTCCTGCATCAGGGTGCCCATGGTGTTCACCACCGTGAAGCCGTCCGCAGCACTCAGTGCTCCGGCGGCGGCCAGCGCGATGTACCAGCCCATTGAATTACCGGTCACGGCGACCACCTCGATATCCTCCGCCAAGCTGCGGGCATCCGCCAGGGCCGAGGCGTAGATCAGCGGCGACGCCACGTCCCCGCGCGAGTATTTCGACACCGAGAAGCGCGTTGCACCGTCGAGCGACGTGACCTCCTCCTGTCCGGCCGCCGCCCGTTGCGCGTCAAATTCCGCAAGAAGCGCGCCCTTGTCCGCATGGTGGCGGTGCAGGTAGCCCAGTTCGGCCTTGTTGTAGGTGCCCCGACCGGGGCAAATCAGAACAGCGGTACGGGTCATGACGCGCCTTTCACGAGGGTCAGGGCGGCCTCGACGATGCTGTCCTTGGACGGCAGCGTCGCGCCATAGGCCGGGCCGGTTGCAATGAAACAGTCGCTGGCGGCGATCCGCGCCGCGGGCACTTTGCCCCGTTCGGCGAACAGCGCCATCAGCGCCTCTGACTGGCTGCCGGTGGTGCGGCATTCATCGACAATCAGCACATGCTTACAGCCCTCCATGGCCGCCAGAAGCGCCTCGGCCGGTAGGGGTGCCAGCCAACGCAGGTCGATGATCCGCGCCTGCACGCCCTTGGCGGCCAGATCCGCCTGCGCCTGTGCCGACAGGTAGCGGCCATTGCCGTAGGTCACGATCGCCAGATCGCTGCCATCCCCATGCACACCGACCTCGCCCAGAGCAATGCGCTGATCCGGTGCAGGATAGCTGCGCATCCAGCCGCCGTCCTTGGGGCCATGCAGATCCCGCATTGGATAGAGCGCAATGGGTTCGACAAACACCACCACCCGCTGCTCTTCCCGCGCCAGCCGCACGCATTCGCGCAGCATCATCGCCGCCTCGGCCCCGTCCGACGGGCAGGCGATCACCAGCCCCGGAATGTCGCGCAGCACCGCCAGCGAGTTGTCGTTGTGAAAATGCCCGCCAAAGCCCTTCTGATAGCCAAGCCCGGCGATCCGCACCACCATCGGGTTGGCGAACTGCCCGTTCGAGAAGAACGGCAACGTCGCCGCCTCACCGCGCAGCTGGTCCTCGGCGTTATGGAGATAGGCGAGGAACTGGATTTCAGGGATCGGCACAAAACCGTTGTGTCCCATGCCGATGGCCAGCCCGAGGATCGACTGCTCATCCAGCAGCGTGTCGATCACCCGGTCCGGCCCGAAGCGCTGCTGCAGTTTCTGGCTGACGCCGTAGACGCCGCCCTTGCGGCCCACGTCCTCGCCCATCATGACGATCTCGCCGTGCTCCAGCATCAGATCGGTCAGCGCCCAGTTGATCAACCGCGACATCGGCTGCGGCTCTTCCATCGCGCGCAAGTCGCTGCCAAAGACCGCCGCGCGTGCCTCGGCACTGGGGCCATTGGTGGCAGCGCAGGCGCGCTTGGGCGGGATCAGGCTGGCGGCCACGTCATCGGCCGTTTTCAGATGCGGGCGGGTCACCGCCTCGCCGCGAACCCGCTCCACCCGCGCGCGGGTGTCATTGTAAATCTTCAGCGCCGCATCGGGCGTCAGCGCCCCGGCCTGCCCCAGCAGCCGCACGGAATGCAGCAGCGGATCATTGGCCTCATCCGCCTCCACCTCAGCCTTGCTGAGGTAGGTGGTCGGGACATCCGCCCCCGCGTGGCCATACAGACGCACCGTGCGCAGATGCAAAAACGCGGGCTTGCGGCGGGTGCGCACGTAATCCGCCGCCTCCTGCGCCACCCGGTAAGCGTCATAGATGTCCAGCCCGTCGGCCTTGAAATACTTGATGCCCGGCCGCCCCGCCATCGAGGCCTCGATCCAGCCCTTCGGGGTTTTCACCGAAATGCCGATGCCGTTGTCCTCGCAGACGAACAGCAAGGGCAGCGGCGTCGACTGGACCGAGGTCCAGCCCGCGGTGTTGATCGCGCCCTGCGCGGTGGAGTGATTGGCCGAGGCATCCCCGAAGGAACACATCACGATGGCATCATCCGGAAGCAGCTGATGCTCTGGCCGGTGCCGCCTTGCCGCCCCGATGGAATAGGCCGCGCCCACCGCCTTGGGCAGGTGGCTGGCAATGGTCGAGGTCTGCGGCGGGATCATCAGCGCCTTGGAGCCCAGCACCTTATGCCGCCCGCCGGAAGTCGGATCCTCCGCAGAACAGGCAAAGGACAGCAGCATATCCCAGGTGATCTGCTGGCCCGGCACCTGATCCGCCCGGGCGATCTGGAACGCCGCATCGCGGTAGTGCAGAAAGGCCATGTCCGTAGGGCGCAGTGCACGGGCGACCGCCGCCATGCCCTCATGTCCGGAGGAGCCGATGGTGTAGAACCCCTCTCCCGCCTTCTGCATGGCGCGGCTGGTCAGGTCCAGCGCCCGGCTCAGCACCTGGGCGCGGTAGGTGGCCACGGCCTCGGCTGCTTCCAGCGGTCCGGCAGGATCACGGCCCGGCGGCAGTTGCCCGGACTTCACCCGGTCGAGGAAATTCTGATGCACGATCTGAGCGCGGTCCATGCGGCCTCCTTGGGACGAAACGGCGCAAATATCGGCGCTTCGACCGCGGATTGCCACTGAGAACGGCGACTGCAATCATTCCGAAACGGAATGATTGATACGGCATTCAATCCGAAATCACACAAGACCGCACCCGAAGCAAAGCCGGGTGCGGATGCCACCAACCCAGATCTCAGGCGCGTTTTTCACCCAAGGTGGCGATGCCCAGCACCTCCAGCACCTTGGCCTCGATCTGCGGCGCGTTCATCGCGGCCACATCATACATGTCCGCCGGGCTGGCCTGATCGATGAAGATATCTGGAAGCACCATCGAGCGGTATTTAAGGCCCGTGTCAAAGACGCCCTCCTCCGCCAGAAGCTGCGCGACATGCGAGCCGAAACCGCCCACGGCCCCCTCTTCGATGGTGATCAGCGCTTCGTGGTCGGCGGCCAGTTGCAGGATCAACTCGCGGTCCAGCGGCTTGGCAAAGCGGGCATCGGCGATGGTCGGCGTGATGCCCTTGGTGGCCAGCGCCTCGGCGGCCTTGCGGACCTCGCCCAGACGGGTGCCAAAGGACAGCAGCGCGACACGCTTGCCCTGCTGCACCATCCGCCCCTTGCCGATCTCCAGCACCTTCGGCTGCTCCGGCATCTCGACGCCTTCGCCCTCGCCACGCGGATAGCGGAACGCAATCGGCCCGTCGTCATGGGCCGCAGCGGTAGCGACCATGTGAATCAGCTCGGCCTCGTCGGCGGCGGCCATCACCACCATGCCCGGCAGATTGGCCATGAAGGCGATGTCGAAACTACCCGCATGCGTCGCGCCATCTGCGCCAACCAGCCCAGCCCGGTCGATGGCAAAACGCACCGGCAGCCGCTGGATCGCCACATCATGCACAACCTGATCGTAGCCGCGCTGCAGGAATGTGGAATACATCGCGCAGAAGGGCTTCATCCCGCCCGCCGCAAGGGCGGCCGAAAAGGTAACGCCGTGCTGTTCGGCGATGCCCACGTCGAAGGTGCGGGAGGGGTAACGCTCGGCCATCAGGTTCAGCCCGGTGCCATCGGGCATCGCGGCTGTCACCGCGCAGATCTTGTCGTCCTCGGCGGCGAGCTTCACCAGCGTGTTGCCGAAGACCGAGGTGTAGGAGGGCGCGTTGGAGGGCGCCTTCTTCTGCTCGCCGGTCACCATGTCGAACTTGGCGGTGGCATGGCCCTTGTCACGGGCGCGCTCGGCGGGGCCGTAACCCTTGCCCTTCTTGGTCAGCACGTGGATCAGGATCGGGCCGGTCGCACGCGCCTTCACCGTGCGCAGCACCGGCAGCAGCTGGTCCATATCATGGCCGTCGATCGGACCCAAGTAGGAGAACCCGAGCGCCTCAAACAGCGTGCCCCCCACTGCCATGCCCTTCAGCATGTCCTTGGCGCGCTTGGCGCCTTCGCGGAAGGGTTCCGGCAGCAGCGAAACTGCGCCCTTGGCGGCGGCCTTCAGTTCCTGAAACGGCTCACCCGCATAGAGGCGCGACAGGTAAGAGGACAGCGCCCCAACCGGCGGTGCGATCGACATTTCATTGTCGTTCAAGATCACGATCAGCCGCTTGCCCAGATGGCCTGCATTGTTCATCGCCTCGAACGCCATGCCCGCCGACATCGAGCCATCACCGATCACCGCGATGGCATCGCCGTTGCCCTCGGGGATCACACCGCCGAGGTCGCGCGCCACAGCAAAGCCAAGGGCGGCGCTGATCGAGGTGGAGCTGTGGGCAGCGCCGAAGGGGTCATAAGGCGACTCGGAGCGCTTGGTGAAACCGCTCAGCCCGTCCTTCATCCGCAGCGTGCGGATGCGGTCACGACGGCCCGTCAGGATCTTGTGGGGATAGCACTGGTGGGAGACATCCCAAATCACCTTGTCCCGCGGGGTGTCAAAGACCGCATGCAATGCCGTGGTCAACTCCACCACGCCAAGCCCCGCACCCAGATGACCGCCGGTGACGGAGACCGCAGAGATGGTTTCCTGCCGCAGTTCCTGCGCCACCTGGGTCAGCTGGGCGTCGGTCAGCCCCTTCAGGTCGGCCGGACGGCTGATCTGGTCAAGAAGCGGAGTATGGGGCCGTTCGGACATGGTGCCTCCTTGGGCTGCGGGCCGCCCCGCGGGGAGCGTTGCGCGCTGGGTTAGCTGTCGCGCGAGATAACGAAGCGCGCGGCTTCCTTCAAGGTTTCCGCCTCGGCGCCATAGGGGGTCAGGGCGGCGCAGGCCTCCTCGCACAATGCCTTGGCACGCGATTTTGCCGCCTCCAGCCCAAGCTGCGACACGAAGGTCGCCTTGCCAGCCTCTGCATCCTTGCGCACGGCCTTGCCAACCTTATCCGCGTCGCCCTCCACATCCAGGATGTCATCCGCGATCTGGAAGGCAAGCCCCAGCGCCGTCGCATATTGGCGCAAGCGCGCGGGATCATCGCCCGCAAGCACGGCGCCGGCGGTGGCCGACCATTCGATCAGGCAGCCGGTTTTACGGCTTTGCAGCAAGGTGATCTGGTCCAGCGTCAGCGGCGCCTCGGCGGTCTCGGCGGCGATATCCAGCATCTGCCCCGACACCATGCCATCCTTGCCGGAGGCCAGCGCCAGTCCTCGGATCAGCGGCAACGCCTGCGGCCCCAGCGCCGGATCGGCCAGCAGCTCGAAGGCAAAGCACTGCAGGCTGTCGCCTGCCAGCACGGCCATGGCTTCGTTCCATTTGCGGTGAACCGTCGGCTGGCCGCGGCGCAGGTCGTCGTCATCCATGCAAGGCAGATCGTCATGCACCAAAGAATAGGCGTGGATACATTCGATCGCCAACGCCGCCTGCAACGCGGCGGCCTGCGGCACGCCGTGCAGCCGGGCGCTTTCCAACACCAGGAAGCCGCGCAGCATCTTGCCGCCGGTGATCGCGTAACGCATCGCGGCGTGCAGCTCGTCGCCACCGGCCAGCTGCGCCTCCATATGGGCGGTGATCGCGGCCTGGGCCTGTTTCAGCGCCTGCGCAAAGGGGCGCGCCTGGATGTCTGCGGCGGCGTTCATGGCTCAGCCGGCGTCCAGCGGCTGGGTGCCCTTGGGGGTGCCGTTGGCATCCAGAGTGATGGCGGCGACCTTTTCCTCGGCGCGCTTCAGCTCGTCCTCGCAGCGTTTCTTCAGCTCGGCGCCGCGCTCGTACAGCGCGATCGACGCATCCAGCGCCACGTCGCCGCGCTCCAGCTGGTCCACCACGCCCTCCAGCTCACGCATTGCCTGTTCAAAGCTCATCTGGTCCACAGGGGTCTCTGTCATGCCGGTGCCCTTATCAATTCTTCCACATGTGCGCGCGCTGCCGCGGCAAGCGCGTTCAGATCATATCCGCCCTCCAAAGTCGAGACGATACGGCCGCCACACAGCTCTGCCGCCAGTGCGCACAGCTGTGCCGTCAACCAGGCGAAATCAGCGGTGCTCCAGTTCAGATTGGCGAGCGGGTCGTCCTGATGGGCATCGAAACCGGCGGAGATGATGATCAGCTCCGGCCGGAAGGCGCGCAGGCGGGGAAACGCCTGCCCCTCATAAGCAGCCTGCATCTCTGCCCGGCCCGACTCCGGTGGCAGCGGCAGGTTCAGGATTTGGCCGTGGGCGCCGTCTTCATCGGCGCGGCCGCTGCCCGGCCACAGCGGCATCTGCTGGCTGGTGATCACCAGCGCGCGCGGCTCGTCCCACAGCAGATCCTGGGTGCCGTTGCCGTGGTGGACGTCGAAATCGACCACCGCCACGCGGTCAAGCCCGTGATGGTCCAGCGCGTGTTTGGCCGCCAGCGCCGCATTGCCGAACAGGCAAAAGCCCATGGCGGTGTCGGTCTCGGCATGATGGCCCGGCGGGCGCACCGCGGCAAAAGTGTTCTGTACTTCGCCGCCCAGCACCATGTCCACACCACGCACCACGGCACCTGCCGCGCGAAATGCCGCGTCCAGCGAACCGGGCGACAGGAAGGTGTCGCCATCGATCTGCGCCCAGCCCTCCGCCGGAGAGGCCCGCCGCAGCTCCGCCAGGTAGGCCGCCGGATGAATGCGAAGGATGTCGTCTTCGGCTGCCATCGGGGCGGTGACACGCTTCAGCTCCAAAGGCTCCAGCGCATGCAGCACATGCTCCAGCCGGGCCACCCGTTCGGGATGGCCCTCCGGGGTGACGTGGTTCAGGCAATCGGCGTGGGTGATCAGGGCAGTGGTCGGGGCGGCGGTCATCAACTGGGTCCTCCTGCGGCCGGGTCTGGGGCGAGCCTAGGAGGCGGCAGGCGACAGCTGCAAGCGGTTTTGCCGGACACGGCCCCGGACCGGACAGGACTTGCCGAAAAAGCGAGAAGCGGCGCGGATCAGTCCGGCGCGAGCATGTAGCCGGCACCGCGCACCGTTTGCAGATATTGCGGCTGTTTCGGGTTCGGCTCGATCTTGCGGCGCAGGCGGGTAATCTGCACATCCACCGCGCGTTCCTGTGCCTGGCCGCGGTCGCGGCCCAGATCCTCGACCAGCTTGGAGCGGCTGACGGGCTCGCCGGGCTGCGCCGAGAAGATCCGCATCAGTTGACTCTCGGTGGCAGTCAGGCGGATCAGCTCCTCACCCTGCCACATTTCGCCGCGCTCGATATCATAGCGAATGGTCCCGAGATGGAGCACTTTGGGCGCACTATCCTGTGCCGCGGTGTCCGGAATGCGCCTCAGTATCGCATTGACCCGCAAAAGCAGCTCCTTGGGTTCGAAGGGCTTGGGCAGGTAGTCATCCGCCCCCGCCTCCAACCCGGCGATCCGGTCCTCTGTCTCGCCCTTGGCGGTCAGCAGCAGCACCGGCGTCGTCATCTTTTCGCGCAGGTCACGGGTCAGCGAAATGCCGTCCTCGCCCGGCATCATGACGTCCATGATGATAAGGTCGAACTCGAGCCCTGCCAGCACCCGACGGGCATGCGCCCCATCGCGCGCCGCAGTCACCAGAAAACCTGCCCGCATCAGGAATTTCTTCAGCAAACCACGGATGCGTTCATCATCGTCGACGATCAGCAGGTGGGCATCGCTCATGGTGTGGCCTTTCAGTCCCGAAGCTTGGCATAGGCGCGGCGCATGTCCGCATCCATCATCGCCTCCAGCACCTTCTTGAAGCCCTGCACCGCCTCCGGCCCGGCCTCCTTGTAGGCGGCACGCATCCGGGCGCGCTGCGCATCCGAAAGCTTGGCCTCCAGCGCCTCGCCTTCCTCGGTGAGGTAGAGGTGGCGCTCACGCTTGTCCAATTCCCCAACCTTACTGATCACCAACCCGTCACCGATCAACGTGCGCAGCACCCGGTTGAGCGACTGTTTGGTCACCCCAAGGATGCTGAGAAGGTTGTTCACCGTGGTTCCCGGCGAGCGGCTGATGAAATGGATGGCCCGGTGGTGCGCCCGACCGTAGGCCAGCTCGGCCAGGATCCGGTCCGGATCCGCAGTGAAGCCCCGATAGGCAAAGAACATCGCCTCGATGCCCTGGCGCAGCTGCTCGTCGGTCAGAAACAACAGGCTGGATCCGCCGTGTCCCTGCCCTGATCGCCCTTCCGGCATATGTCTTCCCTCGTCTGAACTTCCCGGCAGTTTATGTCAGCCTTGTTGACATTCCAAGGGTGAAGATGTATCGAATCTCAGCTTTGGCGCAAGATTGTGACCGCAACGGCCCTAAATTGCGCAACTATTGAAAATACTGCAAGGTGTAGGAGGCTGCGGCATGGCTGGCTATGACGACCGGGATGGTCTGATCTGGATGGATGGAGAATTGGTCGAATGGCGGGATGCAAAGGTGCATATCCTGACCCATGCGATGCACTATGCCTCTTCCGTGTTCGAGGGCGAGCGCGCCTACAACGGCAAGATCTTCAAGAGCCGCGAGCACTCCGAACGGCTGATCGCCAGCGCCGAGGCGCTGGACATTCCGATGCCCTACACCGTCGACCAGATCGAGGCCGCCAAGGAAGAGACCCTGAAAGCCTCCGGCCTGCAGGACGCCTATGTGCGGGCGCTGGTTTGGCGCGGCTCCGGCGAGGACATGGGCGTGGCCTCGGCAAGGAATCCCGTGCGCATGGCCATCGCGGTCTGGGGCTGGGGTGCCTATTATGGCGACGCCAAGATGAAGGGCGCCAAGCTGGACATCGCGGAGTGGAAACGCCCGAGCCCGGAGACCATCCCGGTTCATGCCAAGGCGGCCGGTCTCTACATGATCTGCACCATCTCCAAGCACAAGGCCGAGGCCAAGGGGTGCTCGGATGCGCTGTTCATGGACTACCGCGGCTACGTGGCCGAGGCGACCGGTGCGAATGTATTCTTCGTCAAGGACGGCGAAGTCCACACGCCGCTGGCTGATTGCTTCCTCAACGGAATCACGCGTCAGACCGTGATCCAGATGCTGACAGACAAGGGCATCACCGTGCATGAGCGCCACATCATGCCCGAGGAGATGGAAGGTTTCGAGCAGTGCTGGCTGACCGGCACCGCCGCCGAAGTCACCCCGGTGGGCGAGATTGGCCCCTACAAATTCGAAGTCGGTGCGCTGACCCGCGAGATCGCCGCAGACTACGAAAAGCTGGTACGCGCCTGAGCTGCCGCCAGTCTCTGGAATTACCGAACCCCCGCCACTGCGCGGGGGTTTTTCGTTGCCCGAACCTCCGAATGCTGCAACCCTGCCCTTTGCCCCGAATAGTGGCGCAGGGAGAACACGGTGGAACACGACACGGCATATGTCAGCTATCTGGAACTGGGCTTGCGGCTGTTGTGTGCGGCGGTTGCGGGAGCCATCATGGGGTTGGACCGGGAGCTGCGCGAGCGTCGCGTCGGGATGCGGACCTACATGATCGTGGCGCTCGGCTCGGCCGGTTTCACGCTTATCACCATGGAATTGTCCCTCGAGGCGCTGCAATTCGAGATGGGATCGGACCCGACCCGCATCATGCAGGGGCTGGTGGGGGCAATCGGTTTTCTGGGGGCCGGAGCAATCATCCAAGGCAAGCAGAGCGTCGGGGGCATGGCAACCGCGGCCAGCCTGTGGGTGGCGGGCGCCGTCGGGATGGCCTCCGGGCTTGGCTACTACGTCCATGCGCTGATGCTCTCGGTGATCGCTGCAGGAATTCTGGCGCTCAGCCACGTGATGGACAAACGGGGCAGTGCCGACCGGCCGGATCTGGACGGCGAGTGATGGTCTGACACGCGCTCCGTCGCAAAAGATTTGCGATAGTTTCATCGGACTGAAGAGCAGCAGTTACAGTTCGCCTCCAAGACGCGCTCACCTATCCCTTTCCTTTTCGACAGGTGAGCTTCATGTCTTCAATTCGTTTTCCGCGTCCGACCCGCCGCGCCTTTCTGGCGGGCGGCACCGCCTTCGCCACCTCTCTGGCGCTGCCCGCAATTTCCCGCGCCGCCGCCCGGCCGCAGTTCACGCATGGGGTGCAGTCCGGCGATGTCGACGCCACTTCCGGCATGATCTGGACCCGCACCGACCGTCCGGCGAAAGTGATGATGGAGGTCTCCACAACCGAAAGCTTCGCCAACGCCCGCCAGCTGGCACCGATGAGCGCGCTGCCCAACCACGACATGGCCGTGAAGCGCCTGGTCGAGGGTCTGCCCTCGGATCAGGACATCTTCTACCGCTTCGTGGCGGCGGATCTGAATGACATCAACGCCGTGTCCGAACCCGTCGTGGGCCGGTTCCGCACCGCCCCCTCGGCGCGTCGTGACGTGCGCTTTGCCTGGTCGGGCGACACGGCCGGTCAGGGCTGGGGCATCGATGATGACGGCATGGCCACCTATGCCACCATGGCGCAGCACCGCCCCGATTTCTTCATCCACTCCGGTGACACCATCTATGCCGACGGGCCGATGCAGGACGAGGTCGAAAAGGACGGCCAGCTGATCTGGAAAAACACCACGCTGATCGATGAAAAGCGCAAGGTGGCCGAAACCCTGGACGAATTCCGCGGACAGTGGAAATACAACCTGCTGGACGAGCACGTGCGCGCGATGAACGCGGTCTGCCCGACCTTCATGCAGTGGGACGACCACGAGGTGGTGAACAACTGGTCCTCCTCGCGCAGCCTGATGGAGGATGATCGCTACTCCGAGAAATCCATCCATGTTCTGCAGGCCCGCGCCACCCGCGCCTTCCACGAGATGACGCCGCTGCGCATCACCCCGTCCGAGCCGGGTCGCGTCTACCGCAAGATTTCTTACGGTCCGATGCTGGATGTGTTCTTCCTCGACCTGCGTAGCTATCGCGGGCCCAATACCGAGAACCTGCAGGCCGAGCTGACGGACGAGAGCCGTATTCTGGGCGCCGAGCAGATGGCCTGGCTCAAACGTGAGCTGGCCAATTCCGATGCCACTTGGAAAGTGATTGCCTCCGACATGCCGATCGGCCTGGTGGTCGGCGGCGGCCAGGAGGCAATCGGCAATGGCGACAACGGCAGCGCCAAGGGGCGCGAGCTGGAGATCGGCGAACTCCTGCGCTTCATCAAGACCGCCAAGATCCACAACACCGTCTGGTTCACCGCCGACGTGCATTACACCGCCGCGCACTACTACAACCCCGACAAGGCCGCCTTCCAAGAGTTCGAACCGTTCTGGGAATTTGTCTCCGGGCCGCTGCATGCGGGCACCTTTGGTCCCAATGACCTCGACATGACCTTCGGGCCGGAGGTCAAGTACATCAAGGCACCGACCGAGGATCAGAGCCAGAACCTGCCGCCCTCGATGGGGCTGCAGTTCTTTGGCCTGGTGGACATCGACGGAGCCACCCAGCAGATGAAGGTGCGGCTGATGGACCGCGCCGACAAGGAGCTGTGGAGCGTCACGCTGGATCCGGTCGGCGCGTCGATCTGATCCCGGGCTGTGCCAGCAGCCAGTCAATCACCGCTTTGGTCCGGCCATCCGTGCCGGGCCAAAGCACATGGAACCCCAGATCGTCCTGCGGCGGTGCCTGCCACAGGATCCTCAGCGGCTGCGCGCCCAGAAAGATCCGCGGCACCAGCGCGATGCCCTGGCCGTTCAGCGCTGCATCCATCGCCAGCGCGGTCTGATTGAACTGAAGCAACCGCCCGGTGGTGGCCAGCCCCGCCTGCCGCAGCAGCCGGTCCCAGTGCCGGTGCCCGTCCTGTATCAGCGTCATTCGCGCCAGATCCGCAAGGTCCGGCGAATCTCCCAGTGTCAGAGCCGCATCTGCCGCCGCCACTGCGACCAGCTCCACCGGTGCCAGCAGCGCGGACTGCAAGCCGGCCTCCCGCGGTCTGGCCCCCTGGCGGATGGCGATATCGATGCCGTCACGCTTGAAATCTGTCAGGCTTTCCTCCGCCACCACCCGCAGGTCAAGATCCGGATGGGCAGCCTCGAACTCCGTCAACCTGGGTACCAGCCACTTGGCCGCAAACGAAGGCGGCACCGACAGGGTGACCCGCTGCACCGTCGGCGCCAACTTGTCGGTCGCATCGCGGATCAGCGCCAGCGCCTGGCGCACCGGCGCGTGATAGCTGCGCCCCGTATCGGTCAGCGTCAGTCCACGGGCGTGACGGTGGAACAGCTTGTGCCCCAGATCAGCCTCCAGCCGCCGCACCTGCTGCGCCACCGCGCCCTGGGTCAGGTGCAGCTCTTCGGCCGCGCGACCGAAATTCAGGTGGCGGGCAGCGGCATCAAACATCCGCAAAGCATTCAGGTTGGGCAGGCGCATCGGGGTTCAGCCAGTAGATTTTCTACAGCCTTGCGCGATGAAACATGATTGGTCAAGCGCCGCCACAGCCGCCATGTTCCAGGCAGCAGAAGGAGTAACACCATGACCAAGATAGCCCTGTTCACCGCCGCCGGCAGCGGCATGGGCGCCGACGCGGCCCGCCACCTGCGCGCCCAAGGCTACGAGGTGGCGATCCTGTCCTCCTCCGGCAAGGGCGAAGCCCTGGCCGAAGAGCTGGGCGGCATCGGCCATACAGGCTCTAACCTTGTGCAAAATGACCTGCAGGCGCTCGTGGACAAGGCGATGGGCCGCTGGGGGCGGATCGACGTGCTGGTCAATTCGGCCGGCCATGGCCCCAAGGGCGATGTGCTGGAAATCAGCGATGATGACTGGCATCTGGGGATGGAATACTACTTGATGAACGTGATCCGCCCGACCCGTCTGGTGGCCCCGATCATGGCGGCGCAAGGCAAGGGTTCGATCATCAACATCTCGACCTTTGCGGCGTTTGAACCCGATCCGCTGTTTCCGACCTCGGGCGTGTTCCGGGCCGGGCTGGCCAGTTTCACCAAACTCTTCGCGGACAAATATGCCGCAAAGGGCGTGCGGATGAACAACGTGCTGCCCGGTTTCATCGACAGCCTGCCCGAGACCGAGGACCGCAAGGCGCGGATCCCGATGGGCCGCTACGGCACCGCCCGCGAAGTCTCGGCGCTGATTGCGCATCTTGCCTCGGACGAGGCTGCCTATACCACTGGGCAGAACATTCGCATCGACGGCGGGCTGACCCGGTCGGTCTAGGCAAATGCAACGAGTATGCCTTGTTAGAGCCTGTTATCCGCCCTTGGGATCGATCATCGGCTTGGCCTTGCCCCGCTGCAGGCCAAGCCGGTGCTCGCGCCAGATCACCAACGCATTGCCCGCCACGACCAAGGCGGCCCCTGCCAGCATCACGAGCGTCGGCCACTCGTTGAACCAGACATAACCGATGATGATGGCAAAGATCATCGAAGCGTAGTCATAAGGTGCCAGCATTGAGGCCGGGGCAAACCGGTAGGAGGAGGTGACCAGGATCTGCGCCACCCCGCCGACCAGCCCGGCCGAGACCAGCAACGCCAGCACGCGGGGCTCTGGCACTACCCAGCCGAACGGCGCGGTCAGCAGCGCCAGCACCGAGGCCGTGAGCGAGAAATAGAACACGATCGCAGCGGTATGTTCCGACTGCACCATGCGGCGGATGTGGATCTGCACGAAGCCGCGCGCCACCGTCGCTGCGACGACCAGCAGAACCCCCAGCATGGCGCCATCCTCCAGATCGCCGCCGAGTCGTGGCCAGATCATGATCAGAACCCCCAGCAGCCCGATGGCAACCGCGGTGATCCGCACCATGCGGATGGTCTCGCCCAGAAACAGCGCTGCCAGGATCAGGGTGAAGATCGGCGTGGCATAGCCGATTGCGGTGACCTCGGGCAGCGGCAGCAACGCGAGCCCCATGAAGGTCATCGCCATCGCCGATGTCCCCACCAGCCCGCGCCAGACATGGTACATCGGCCGCTTGGTGATCAGCCCGTGCCGCAGCTCACCCCGCGCGGCCAGCCAGACCACGATCACCGGGATCGCGAAGAAGGAGCGGAAGAACACCGCTTCGCCTGCGGGCACATGCGCAGAGGTGGCCTTGATGATCCCGGACAGGGCGGTGAACAGCGCGATGGCCAGTACCTTCAACAGGACTGCCAGCACAGGTCGATGCGATGTTAACGGTTTTGCCATGGCGCGACCCTGCGCCCATGCGCCGCAAAGATCAATGGGCTGATTGCGCCCCGGCGGCCGATCGTGCGGTCTACGCCCCGCCGCAGGCGTCGGCGCAGACCGTGGGCGTCAGTGCTGATGCGCGGCCTGCACCGCCTCGCTGCGCCATTCCTTCAGCGCCTGCATCAGGATCTGGAAGGCGGAGCTGAGGAACAAACCGCCCATGATGCCGGCCACGATCAGGTCGGGCCAGCCGCTGGCCGTGCCCCAGACCCCCAGTGCCGCGATCATCACCGCGACGTTGCCGATGGCGTCATTGCGCGAACACAGCCAGACCGAGCGCACATTGGCATCCCCGTCCTTGTAGCGTGCCAGCAGCATGACCGAGATCAGGTTGGCCGCCAGCGCCATGAACCCGATCCCGCCCATCACATGCGCCTGCGGCACGCCGATGTAGAACACCTGATAGATGGTCGAGCCGAACACCCACAGCCCCATCAGCAGCAGGCTGACGCCCTTGCCCAGGGCTGCAAGCGCGCGGGTGCGCAGGGAGGCGCCGATCACCGCCAGTGAAATGCCATAGGTCAGCGCATCGCCCAGGAAATCCAGCGCGTCCGCCTTCAGCGCCTGGCTGCCGGACAGCTGGCCGGCGCCCATCTCCACCGCGAACATGCCCGCGTTGATGGCGATTACCGCCCATAGCCTGCGTTTGTAGTCCGCCGAGACCCCGTCGAATTTTGCTTCGTGATTGCAGCAGCCTGCCATTTCTCTTGTCCTCGTTCTTGATTCGAGGTCAACCTAAGTGCTCTAGTCACTAGAGCTTCAAGAGGGCTTCGCATGTTTTCCATCGGCCAGCTGTCCAAGGCGACGGGCGTGAAGGTGCCCACCATCCGCTATTACGAGGAGATCGGACTGCTGCCGCAGCCGGGCCGCAATGCCGGCAACCAGCGCCGTTATGGGCAGGACGGGATGGATGCGCTGGGGTTCATCAAGCATGCCCGCGACCTCGGCTTTTCGCTGGAAGACATCAAGGCGCTGATGGGGCTGGATGGCCAGCTGGGCGAGGATTGTGCCGAAGCCGACCGCATCGCCCGCAGCCAGTTGGCCAACGTTCGTGACCGCATCCGCAAATTGGAACAGCTGGCGACCGAGTTGGAGCGGATCAGCCACCTGTGCGATGGCGGCAACGGTGGCTGCTGCAAGGTGCTGACGGCGCTTGGCGATCACAGCCAATGCGCCACGGAGCACGGCTAGACGGCTCGGAGCTGCTGGAAAGCTCCCTTGTTAGAGCCTGAAAGTCAGCCGATGCGGCCCTGATTCTCGCCGATCTGGCCGCGGTGCAGCAGCAAGTGGTCCAGGATCACGCAAGCCATCATCGCCTCGGCCACCGGCACCGCGCGGATGCCGACGCAGGGGTCGTGACGGCCCTTGGTGATGACCTCGGTGGCGGTGCCGTCCTTGCGGATCGACTGGCGCGGAGTGAGGATCGAGGAGGTCGGCTTGACCGCGAAACGCACCACCACGTCCTGCCCGGTGGAAATACCACCAAGAATGCCGCCGGCATGGTTCGAGGAATAGACCGGCGCGCCGTCATTGCCCATGAAGATCTCGTCGGCGTTCTCCGAACCTTTCAGCCGGGCGGCGTTCATGCCCTCGCCGATCTCGACGCCCTTCACCGCGTTGATCGACATCATCGCCGCGGCCAGATCAGTGTCCAGCTTGCCGTAAATCGGCGCGCCAATGCCTGCGGGCACGCCGCGCGCGACAACCTCCACGACCGCGCCGACCGAGTCATGCGCCTTGCGCAAGCCTTGCAGATAGTCTTCCCAGTCCTGCACGGCCCCGGCATCCGGGATCCAGAAATCATTCTGGTCGATCGCATCCCAGTCGAACCGGCTGCGGTCGATTTCCATCTCGCCCATCCGGGTCATGTAGCCCTTGATCTCCAGACCAGGCACCAATGTCTTGATTGCTTCACGTGCAACACCGCCCGCCGCAACCCGCGCCGCGGTTTCGCGCGCCGAGGACCGGCCGCCGCCGCGGTAGTCGCGGTTGCCGTATTTCTGGAAATAGGTGATGTCGGCATGGCCCGGACGGAAGGTCTGCGCGATCTCGCCATAGTCCTTTGAGCGCTGGTCGGTATTCTCGATCATCAGCTGGATCGGCGTGCCGGTGGATTTGCCCTCGAACACGCCGGACAGGATCTTCACCGCGTCGGGTTCATTGCGCTGGGTGGTGTTCTTGTTCTGCCCCGGACGGCGCTTGTCCAGCCACTGCTGCAGCATTTCCGGCTCCAACGGGACGTTCGGCGGGCACCCGTCGACGGTAGCGCCAAGCGCGGGCCCGTGGCTTTCGCCCCAGGTGGTAACGCGGAAGAGGTGTCCAAAGCTGTTCATCGACATCGGGAAGGGTCTCCTTTGGGCCGTGCTTAGCGGGCGGGGGACGCTCTCTCAAGGGGTTTCCTGCTGCGGCACAGGCGACCGGCGCCGCCCCTAGCGTCTCCGCCGGGGTTTGGCGGCGCAAGACAGACGGCGGAGTTTGCCTTGTCATTGCGGCGTGCGGGGAATACTCTGCGCGCCACCTCGGGGTGCGCGCGGGCGCTGAGATGATACCCGTTGAACCTGAACCGGATCACACCGGCGGAGGGAAGGTACTGGACAGCCTCCACCCTTGCCCAAAGCCGCAAAGGAGGATGGCATGAAACATCTTGCATTTGCAGCGGGACTGCTGGGCGCCTCGGCAGCCTTTGCCGACACGCCCGAACTCACCGTTTATACCTATGACAGCTTCGTCTCCGAATGGGGCCCCGGCCCGGCCGTCGAGAAGGCGTTCGAGGAAGTCTGCGGCTGCGACCTGAAACTGGTCGGCGCAGGCGATGGCGCGGCACTGCTTGCGCGCATCAAGCTGGAGGGCGCCCGATCCGAGGCCGACGTGGTTCTGGGCTTGGACACCAACCTGACCGCCGCCGCCAAGGCGACCGGCCTGTTCGCCGAGCATTCGGTCAGCGCCGACTACAGCCTGCCGGTTGCGTGGAACGACGCGACCTTTGTGCCCTACGACTGGGGCTACTTCGCCTTTGTCCACAACGCTGATGCCGCGGCGCCTGCCGATTTCAAGGCGCTGGCCACCAGCGACAAGAAGATCGTGATCCAGGATCCGCGCTCCTCGACCCCTGGTCTGGGACTGCTGATGTGGGTCAAGGCAGCCTACGGCGATGAAGCCCCCGCGATCTGGGAAGGGCTGGCCGACAACGTGGTGACGGTGACCAAGGGCTGGTCCGAAGCCTACGGCATGTTCCTGGAGGGCGAAGCCGACATGGTGCTGTCCTACACCACCTCTCCGGCCTATCACCTGATTGCCGAGGAAGACGGCACCAAGGCGGCTGCCGCCTTTGACGAGGGCCATTACATGCAGGTCGAAGTGGCCGGCAAGCTGGCTGGCTCCGACCAGCCGGAGCTGGCCGACAAGTTCCTCGACTTCATGGTCTCCGATGCCTTCCAGTCGATCATTCCGACCACCAACTGGATGTACCCTGCCGTAACCCCGGCGGAGGGTCTTCCCGAAGGGTTTGAGACCCTGGCACAGCCGACCAAGTCGTTGCTGCTGTCCGAGGACGAGGCCGCCGCCGTGCGGGATACGGCGCTGGACGAATGGCTGAACGCGCTCAGCCAATAAGGGCAACGGCCGGGATCGGCGCGGCGCTTCTGGTTGCGGCGCTGATCCTGGGCACCCTCGCGGCGGTGGCCCTCAGGGCCGAAACCGGCAGCGGCCTTGCGACCAGCGACTGGTCCGCGCTGCGCTTTACCCTGACACAGGCCAGCCTGTCGGCGCTGCTGAGCGTCGGCCTCGCCATCCCCGTTGCCCGCGCGCTGGCGCGGCGACGCTTTGCCGGGCGGCGGCTGCTGATCGCGCTTCTGGGCGCGCCGTTCATCCTGCCGGTGATCGTGGCGATCCTTGGTCTGCTGGCGGTGTTCGGCCGCGCCGGCTGGCTGAGTGTGTTGCTGGGTCTGTTCGGGCTGGAGCCGGTGCAGATCTACGGGCTGCACGGGGTGGTGCTGGCACATGTCTTTTTCAACCTGCCGCTGGCCACCCGGCTGATCCTGCAGGGTTGGCAGGAAATCCCGGCCGAGCGCTTCCGCCTCGCCGCCCAGCTGGATGCCGGGCCGCTGGCGATGTGGCGGCTGCTGGAAGTGCCGATGCTGCGCCGCGTCGCCCCGGGCGCGCTGGCGGTGGTCTTTGCCATCTGCCTTTCCAGCTTTGCGGTGGCGCTGACGCTGGGCGGCGGACCGCGGGCCACCACGATTGAGCTCGCGATTTATCAGGCCTTCCGCTTTGATTTCGACCTTGGCCGCGCCGCACTTCTGTCGGGCCTGCAACTCGTGCTGACCGGCGCCGCTGCGCTGGTGGCGCTGCGGGTCTCGACGGGCGAGGGTTTCGGCGCCGGGCTGGACCGCGCGGTGCAGCGCTGGGACGGCAAAAGCACCCTCGCGCGCGGGCTGGATGCAGGCTGGATCCTGCTGGCCGCTGCCTTTCTGCTACTGCCGCTGGCCGCGATCGTGCTGGCCGGGCTGCCGGGGCTCGCCACGCTGAAAGGCTCTGTCTGGCAGGCGGCGGGCAATTCGGTTCTGGTGGCGGCGCTCAGCACCGCGCTGCTGCTGGTGCTGGCGCTGCCGATGGCTGCGGCGGCCGCGGCGGGGCGCGGAAGGCTGGCGGAGCTCTCTGGAATTCTCGGGCTTGCGGCCTCGCCGCTGGTGATCGGCACCGGGCTGTTCATCGTGATCTACCCGTTCGCCAGCCCATTTGCTCTGGCCCTGCCGGTCACGGCCCTGGTCAATGCGGTGATGGCGCTGCCCTTTGCGATGCGCATCCTGGCGCCGCGCGCGCAGGAAGTGCTGGGACGCTACGGCCGCCTGTCACTGTCGCTGGACATGCGCGGCTGGCATTTCGTGCGCCACGTCTACCTGCCCCGGATGCGGGCGCAGACCGGATTTGCCGCGGGGCTTGCGGCAGCGCTGTCGATGGGCGATCTCGGCGTGGTGGCGCTGTTCGCCGACCCGGAATTTGCCACTCTGCCGCTGCAGATCTACCGGCTGATGGGGGCCTACCGGATGGAGGCAGCGGCGGCGGCCGCGCTCTTGCTGCTGGCGCTGTCGATGGGCGCCTTCTGGATACTGGACCGCGGAGGCCGCTGGCATGCTGAAACTTGAAAATTGCCGGATCCTGAACGGCGGCTACGCGGTGGAGGCGAATCTGGAGATCCGGACCGGCAGCTGCACCGCGGTCATCGGCCCGTCGGGCGCGGGCAAGTCCACGCTGGTGGAGGCGATCGCAGGCTTTCTGCCGCTGACCCGCGGCGAGATCCGCTGGCAGGGCGCGGATATGGCCGGCCAGCCGCCGGGCAAGCGGCCTGTGGCGATGCTGTTTCAGGACGGCAACCTTTTTCCGCATCTGAGCGCAGCCCAGAACGTCGGCCTGGGGCTGCGCGCCAGCCTGCGGCTGTCGGATGCAGACTGGCAGAAGGTGGAGGCCGCGCTCACGCGGGTCGGCCTTTCTGGAATGGGCGCTCGCAAGCCCGCGGCCCTGTCCGGCGGCCAGCAAAGCCGTGTGGCTTTGGCAAGGGTGCTGGTGCAGGGGCGCGATATCCTGCTGCTGGATGAACCCTTTGCCGCGCTTGGCCCCGCCCTGAAGGCCGAGATGCTGGATCTTGTGGCAGAGCTGGCGCGCGAAAGCGGAGCCACCGTGCTGATGGTCAGCCATGAACCTGCAGATGCCCGCCGCATCGCGGATCAGGTGGTGCTGGTGGCGGAGGGCCGCGCCCATCCGCCGCAGCCGACGACAGAGTTGCTGGACAACCCGCCGCCGGCCCTCAAGGCCTATCTGGGCTAGGCGGCCAGCGCCGCCTTGCGGGTTTCGGTGATCATCAGCGCGGCGCGCGCGGCTTCGCGGCCCTTTTCCACGAAATGATCGCGGTAGATCGCCATGTGGTGGTCGGTCTCCTGGAAATGATGCGGCGTCAGCGACACCGACAGCACCGGCACGCCGGTGTCCATGCCGGCCCGCATCAGCCCGTCGACCACGGCCTGCGCGACGAAGTCATGCCGGTAGATGCCACCGTCGACCACCAGCGCGGCACAGGCAACCGCAGCGTATTTGCCGGTCTTGGCCAGCTCCTGCGCCAACAGCGGCATCTCGAACGCGCCGGGTACGTCAAAGACGTCGATCTGCTCTGCCGGGATCAGCTGCTGGAATCCCTCCAGCGCGCGGTCGACGATATCTGCATGCCATTGGGCCTTGATGAAGGCATAGCGGGTGTGTGTCATATCGTAATCTCCATAGGTTCTGACACGTCACCCAAGGCGATCACGGACAGACGGGCGCACCTCTGGCGTCGCCCTTCTGCACGTTCTCTTTCATCCGGACTGTGACCGTCGGCTCTGGAGTCGCACCAGATCTGCTGACACTTCCGACATCCGGAAGCCGCTCGCGGGCTTGCGGGATCTCGCCCGCTTACCGCCGGTGGGGAATTCCGCCCCGCCCTGAGAACGCGGTGAACCTGCCAGCCTTTGCGACCCGACGCAAGGGCCGGCGGACAGTCGCCCGGCGTCACAGGCCTTTTGCAAAAAGTCTTGCCAAATGTTTTGCAAAACTCTTGGGTAACTAGGGGCAGCGGTGCAATGCCCGCACGGCAGCGGATACGGCAGAGGAGACCGGCATGAAACTCTATGCAGCGGCGGCGTCGCCCTTTGTGCGCAAGGTCATGGTGGTCCTGCATGAGACCGGGCAGCTGGACTCCGTTGAAATCATACCGGTGGTGACCTCGCCGGTGCAGCCCAGCGGCGCGGTGCAGGCCAGCAACCCGCTGGCCAAGATCCCGGCGCTGGAGCGCGGCGACGGCCCGGCTCTCTATGACAGTCGGGTGATCTGTGCCTATCTGGACCAGCGCGCGGGCGGACGGCTGTACAACCGCGGCTGGGAAAGCAAGATCCTGGAAGCCACCGCCGACGGCATCATGGATGCGGCGGTATTGATGTCCTATGAAAAACGGCTGCGGCCGCAGGACAAACAGTGGGACGGCTGGCTGGACGCGCAGCAGGACAAGGTTCTGGGCGGCTGCGCGGCGCTGAACGCCCGCTGGATGAGCCACCTGCAGGGGCCGCTGGACATCGGCCAGATCGCCGTAGGCTGCGCGCTTGGCTATGTCGATTTCCGCCACCCCGACGCAGGTTGGCGCAACGGAAACCCGGCGCTCGCGCAGTGGTATGCTGCCTTCGAATCGCGCCCCAGCATGCAGGCCACCCAACCGCGCGACGCCTGATTAACAAAACCTTGCCGCACACGGGGCCATTCGGCCCCGGCCCGGCGCGCCAGTGTGGCATTGTCACACGCGCGTGACAGAAAGTTGTACGTGCGGCTTTCTGCGCGCCTATGACCGCTGGACGAACGCCCTTTGCCCCGCTAGATACGCGCCAGAGTCACCGCGAGCGATCGCGGTGCATGCGCATGTTTGCCCTAAACGGGCGCTGGAATTGGAGAAAACCTCGTGTCCCACGCAGAAGACCACGAAGGAACCCGGAGAGATTTCCTCTACTACGCCACTGCCGGCGCCGGGGCAGTGACCGCGGGTGCCGCCGTATGGCCCCTGGTCAACCAGATGAACCCCTCCGCCGACGTGAAAGCGCTGTCTTCGATCCTGGTCGATGTCAGCGGCGTGGAAGTTGGCACGCAGATCTCGGTCATGTTCCTCGGCAAGCCGGTGTTTATCCGCCGTCGCACCCAGGAAGAGATCGAGGAAGCCCGTGCTGTGGAGCTGTCCGAGCTGATCGACCCCCGGTCGGAGAACCCCAACAAGCCGGGCACTGACGCGGCAGACGCGAACCGCACCCTGGACGAGGCCGGCGAATGGCTGGTGATGATGGGTGTTTGCACCCACCTCGGCTGTGTGCCGCTGGGCGATGGCGCCGGTGAATTCAATGGCTGGTTCTGCCCCTGCCACGGCTCGCACTACGACACCGCAGGCCGCATCCGCAAAGGTCCGGCGCCGGAGAACCTGCACGTGCCTGTCGCCGAGTTCGTCGACGCTAACACCATCAAGCTGGGATAAGGAAACGCGCTCATGTCCGGTATTCCGCACGACCATTACGAGCCGAAGACAGGCGCAGAGAAGTGGCTGCACAGCCGCCTGCCCATCGTCGGCCTGATCTATGACACCATCATGATCCCCACCCCCAAGAACCTGAACTGGTGGTGGATCTGGGGCATCGTCCTGGCTTTCTGCCTGGCGCTGCAAATCGTCACCGGCATCGTCCTGGTGATGCACTACACCCCGCATGTTGACCTGGCCTTCGCCTCCGTTGAGCACATCATGCGCAACGTGAACGGCGGCCATATGCTGCGCTACCTGCACATGAACGGCGCTTCGCTGTTCTTTGTTGCCGTCTACATCCACATCTTCCGCGGTCTGTACTACGGTTCCTACAAGGCGCCCCGCGAGATCACGTGGATCGTCGGCATGCTGATCTACCTCTTGATGATGGGCACCGCCTTCATGGGCTACGTGCTGCCGTGGGGCCAGATGTCCTTCTGGGGCGCAACCGTGATCACCGGCCTGTTCGGCGCGATCCCGTTCATCGGCGAGGCGATCCAGACCTGGCTGCTGGGCGGACCGGCGGTGGACAACGCCACCCTGAACCGCTTCTTCTCGCTGCACTACCTGCTGCCCTTCGTGATCGCGGCGCTGGTGATCGTACACATCTGGGCCTTCCACACCACTGGCAACAACAACCCCACCGGTGTTGACGTCCGCCGTGGCTCCAAGGAAGAAGCCAAGAAAGACACCCTGCCCTTCTGGCCCTACTTCGTGATCAAGGATTTCCTCGGTCTGGCCGTTGTGCTGGTCGTGTTCTGGGCCATCGTCGGCTTCATGCCGAACTACCTGGGCCACCCGGACAACTACATCGAAGCCAACCCGCTGGTGACGCCTGCGCACATCGTGCCCGAATGGTACTTCCTGCCGTTCTACGCGATCCTGCGTGCCTTCACCTCCGAGGTCTGGGTTGTGCAGTTCGCCTCCTTCATCACCGGCGGCATCATCGACGCGAAGTTCTTCGGCGTCATCGCCATGTTCGGCGCGATCCTGGCCATGGCGCTGGCGCCCTGGCTGGACACCTCCAACGTGCGTTCGGGTCGTTACCGCCCGATGTTCAAATGGTGGTTCGCGCTGCTGGTCGTCGACTTCTTCGCCCTGATGTGGCTGGGTGCAATGCCCGCGGAAGAGCCCTATGCCTCATTCTCGCTGATCGCTTCGGCCTACTGGTTCGGCTACTTCTTCGTGATCCTGCCGCTGCTGGGCGTGATCGAGAAGCCGCTGGCACAGCCTGCCACCATCGAAGAAGATTTCGACGCCAAATACGGCAAGAAGTCTTCCGAAGCCACTCCTGCCGAGTAAGAAGAAGGAACACCTAGCAATGTTCAAGAAACTGGCAACCGGTGCCGCCTTCGCTCTGGCCCTGATCCCTGCTGCGTCCTTCGCAGCAGGCGGGGCAGGCCACATCGAAGACTACGACTTCTCCTTCGAGGGTCCGTTCGGCACCTACGACCGCAACCAGCTGCAGCGTGGCTTGCAGGTCTACACCGAGGTCTGTGCGGCCTGCCACGGTCTGAAACTGGTGCCGATCCGCACCCTGTCGGACGAAGACGGCCCGAACATGCCCGAGGACCAGGTCCGGGCGTATGCGGCAGACAACTTCACCGTTTATGATCCCGAGCTGGACGAGGACCGCCCGGCCAAGCCCGTGGATCACTTCCCGGAGAACAACAACGCTGGCGCGCCGGACCTCAGCATGATGGCAAAGGCGCGTGCGGGCTTCCACGGCCCCTACGGCCTGGGCCTGAACCAGCTGTTCAAAGGTATGGGCGGTGCGGAATACATCGCCTCGCTGCTGGCGGGTTACACCGGCGAAACCAAGCAGGAAGCCGGCACCACCTTCTACGAGAACACCGCCTTCCCGGGCGGCTGGATTTCGATGGCGCCGCCGCTGTCGGATGAGCAGGTGGAATATGCCGACGGACACCCCAACGACGTGGAATCCATGTCCAAGGACGTCGCGGCCTTCCTGATGTGGACCGCCGAGCCCAAGATGATGGCCCGCAAGCAGGCCGGTTTTGTCGGCGTGCTGTTCCTGACGGTTCTGTCGGTGCTGCTGTATCTGACCAACAAGAAGCTCTGGGCGCCCGTGAAGGGCAAAGACTGAACCCAGGTCTGCTGACACCGTGAAATAGAAGTCCCCGCAAGCGATCTTGCGGGGACTTTTTTCGTGTGAAGACTATCGAGGCCTGGCGAAGAGCACACCACGCGGCACGGCAGCCCCGGCGTTGAAGAATTTTCCGCCAGAGTTTCGCGCTGTTTGAGAAGCCACATCACTTGGACAGCAGCAGCTTTGGCGTCGCCACGTGCGACAGGCCTTTCGGGCTCGCCTCCGCCCAGCCTGCGCGCATTTATGCAGGTGGGTTTCCAGGTACTTCGCCTACTCCGAGCACCCGTGTACCCGAATGAACCTGTCACCGACGCACTGAAGCAGTCAAAACTGATTTCAAGCCGTCAACTGGGATCCCGCGACACCGCTGATGACCGCCGTAACGATGCTGCCCTCTGTCTGCGCCGCAGCAAAGGATACCTCGGTGAATTGCTCGGTCCGGCCCATATGAGGATTCTCCATCAGAATGCGGTGCATCCGGCCGACCTGTGCCGCCAGATGGCGCGCCACCTGCTGATCCCCCGCCGCACGCAGGCGGGCGGCGCGTTCCTTGATGACGTTGCCGTTCACCTGCTTCGGAATCTTCGCTGCCGGGGTTCCCTCGCGTTTGGAGTAGGGAAAGACATGCAGCCAAGTGAGGTCGCAATCACTCACCAGCTTGAGCGAATTTTCGAAATGCGCATCGGTCTCGGTCGGGAACCCGGCGATGATGTCGGCGCCAAAGGTCATTTCAGGCCGCAGTTTGCGGGCCTCTTCGCAGAAGCGAATCGCATCGTCGCGCAAGTGCCGACGGGCCATGCGCTTCAGAATCATGTCGTCGCCGTGCTGAAGGGACAGATGCAGATGCGGCATCAGGCGCGATTCGGTGGCGATGGCCTGCATCAGGTTGTCATCTGCCTCGATCGAATCGATCGAAGAGATTCGCAAGCGGGGCAAATCGGGCACCAGCTTGAGGATTCGCATCACCAGATCCCCCAGGCGCGGCTGTGCGGGCAGATCGGCACCCCAGGAGGTCAGATCAACACCGGTCAGCACCACCTCATTGTAGCCCTTGTCCACCAGCCGCTTGATCTGGTCGATGACGACACCTGCAGGCACCGAGCGAGAATTGCCTCGGCCATAAGGGATGATGCAGAAGGTGCAGCGGTGGTCACAGCCGTTCTGCACCTGCACATAGGCGCGGCTGCGGGTGCCAAAGCCGTCGATCAGATGGCCAGCCGTCTCGGTCACCGACATGATGTCGTCGACCTGTACCTTTTCGGTGGTGCCGATGAAATCCGGCCCCTTCGCGATTTGCTGCCAGGTTTCCGGCTGCATCTTTTCTGTATTGCCGATGACGCGGGTGACCTCTTCCATCGCGGCAAAGGTCTCTGGCTCGGTCTGGGCGGCGCAGCCGGTGACAATGATCGGTGCTTCCGGATTCTCCCGGCGCAGTTTGCGGATTTCCTGCCGGGCCTTGCGCACGGCCTCTGCCGTAACGGCGCAGGTGTTCACCACCACGGCGCTCTCCAACCCCGCCTGCTGGCTCAGCTCCTTCATCGCCTCGGTTTCATAGGCGTTCAGACGGCAGCCAAGGGTCGTGAACTTGGGCGCGCTCATTCGAGGCTCTCCAGGAATTGGCGGGTGAAGGTGCCGTTGAACACATGCATTGTCTCACCCGTCATCCAGACACCATCCTCGGCCCAATCGATCCACAGGGTGCCACCATCCAGGTCGATCTGCACCTTACGGCCCGTCAGCCCGCGCCGGGCGGCAGCAACAGCGGTGGCACAGGAGGATGACCCAGAGGCCAGCGTCACGCCCACACCGCGCTCCCAGACCCGCATGCGGATGCGGTCCGGGCCGGTCACCTGAGCGACCTGAACATTGGTCCGCTGCGGAAACAGCGGGTGGTGTTCATAGCGGGGGCCAAATTCCTCCAGCGGGATCACCTCGGCGTCCTCGACAAAAAAGGTGCAATGCGGGTTGCCCATGCCGGTGGCGGTCGGCCCGCCCTCGATCGGGAGTTCCAGCGTGTCCGTGTCCTCGGACAGGGGAATGTCCTGCCAATCCAGCTGCGGTGCCCCCATGTTGACAGAGGTCAGCCCGTTGCCCGCGTCGCGCGCATACAGATCGCCGCGATCGGTGGTCAGGTGCAGCTCCTGCTTGCCGCTTTCCACGATCAGGTGACGGGCGATGCAGCGCGTGGCATTGCCGCAGGCCGCCGAGGTGGAGCCATCGGCATTGTAGAACGTCAGATGCGCATCCCCCGCCCCGTCAGAGATGACCGTCAGCTGGTCAAAGCCGACGCCGAATTGGCGGTGCGCGATTCCCTTTGCCATCGCCGGGGTCACGGCAAAATCTTGTGCACGCGCATCGACCACGACGAAGTCGTTGCCTAACCCATGCATCTTCATGAAGGGAATTGCGGTATCTGCGGTGATGCTCATGGCGGGCATATAGACCCCGCGCAGCAATGAATCCAGCCTTGGGTGAGAAAAGTTGAAAAAAGGGGTTGACCCCCCGCCAAACTCCCCCTAGATACGCCGCCTATCGGGACAGCAAGTCACACGGTGACAAACGGTTCCGAAGCGAAATAAGTGCTTGAACCTTCTGGGAAAAACACTTAGACAGCGACGAAGAAGTGGGCCGTTAGCTCAGTTGGTAGAGCAACTGACTTTTAATCAGTGGGTCGCAGGTTCGAATCCTGCACGGCTCACCACTTCCTCCCAAAAGACACTGATAGACGACGCCGAAGAGCGCACACCGCGATACGCGGCGGCGCGATGGATAACATGCCTGTTGGCGGGTTTCGGGTTACGTTTCTGATGCGCGACTGCCACGGTCAGGGCACCGCCGCCAGCCGCTGCGTCTGCGCCTTGGGATAGGTGACAATGATCGTCGCAACCCCCGTGACCCCGTGCTGCGCCAGCGTTTGCGGCAGCGCCGCCAGATCGCAGAACAATGTGCCCGCAGTAGGCTTGGATACATCCACCGCAATCGTCACCGGCGCGGTAGGCGGCATCCCCTGCCCCAACAGCCCATCTCGCAGTCGGTCGGCCTGGCGCACGGCCATGTAGAACACCATAGTGGTGCCCGGTTTGGCATGGCGGGTGCAGTCGGGCAGCGGATCGCCGGCCCGGCAGCGCGCCGTGGTCAGCACCAACGTGTCCGAGACCCCGCGTTCCGTCAGCGAAATACCGTTTGCCGCAGCCGCGGCGCAGGCGGCGGTGACGCCCGGCACCACCTCGGCCTCGATTCCGGCGGCACGGGCGGCGGCCAGCTCCTCAGCCACGCGGCCGAAAATGCCCGGATCACCGGATTTCAGCCGCACCACGCGGCAGCCCTTCAGCGCCTCCGCCACGATCACCGCGTTGATCTTGTCCTGCGGCCAGGAATGCGCACCGACGTGCTTGCCGACAAACACGCGACGGGCAGAGGGCGGTGCCAGCTCCAGCACCTCATCATCCACCAATCGATCGTAAAACACCGTGTCGGCCTGCTGCAGCCGCTGCATGGCGCGCAGGGTCAGAAGATCGCGCGCGCCGGGGCCGGCCCCGACCAGTGACAGCAGTCCCGCAGCAGCGGGATTCGCGGGAGGGTTGGTCATCTCGGCGCTCCTATTCTGCCGCCTGCCGGAACCGGGTCCGGGCCAGAAGATCTGCAATATCCGGGCGGCAGGAGCCGCAGTTGCTGCCCGCCTGCAGCGCGGCGCCGACCTCGGCAACGCTCAGCAGGCCATCGCTTTCGATCGCTTGCAGTATGGTATTGGCACCGACGTTGAAACAGGCGCAGACCGTCGGGCCGGGGTCGGGCCGATCTGCGGCCGGCAGGCCGCTGAGCACGCCATCTACGCAGCCGCCCGGCAGCTCCGCCAGGTAGCTGCGGCTGACTGCCACCGGCTCCGGCGCGGTGAACAGCGCGGCCATCAGGCGGCCGTCCTGGATCAGCGCCAGCCGGGCAATGCCGCGGCGGCTGTCGGTCATCATCTGCACCTCGGCCCCAGGCAAATCAAACAGCGCCCGCGCCGCGGCCTCCGGGTTGGCCAGCGGGTCCTGCCCCGCCAGCTCGGCTCGGTAGCCCGCCCGGGTGCGCGACACCGCCCAATACTCCGCCTGCGGCGCCATGGGGCGGCAGGAGACCGCAAAACCGTACCAGGCGGGCTTCCAGCGCTCTGCGGCGACAACGGCCGCCTTGCTTTCAGGCTGGCCCGAGACCGGATCTGTCGCGGCGGCAACCAGCTGGTCAATCCGGGCCGAGGGCGCGGTTTCCCCGGTCCAGTGGATCGGCACGAACAGATCCCCTGGCTGTACGTCGGCGGTGATACGGGCGCGCAGGATGGCCTCTCCCTGCGGGCTGCGTAGGCGTAGCAGATCGGCAGGCTGCACCCCCAGCCGCGCGGCGTCCTGCGGGTGGATGTCGGCGAACGGCTCCGCCAGATGCCCCGACAGGCGCGGCGCAAGGGCGGTGCGGGTCATCGTGTGCCACTGGTCGCGGATGCGCCCGGTATTGAGCCGGAAGGGATACTTCCGGCCCGGCGCCGCTGCGGGCGCGCGGTGGTGGACGGGCAGCAGGCGCGCCTTGCCATCGGAATGGTAGAAACTGCCGTTGCCAAAGAACCGCCCGCCCTGGCGCTGCGCCGTGACCGGCCAGCGCTGCGGCTCCAGCGCCGCATAGTCATCGTCGGACAGCTGCGCGAGGCCGGAGATGTCGAAATCAAGGCCAAAGCCGCCGGCAATCCCCGACAGCGCGGCATGTTCGCGAAAGATCTGCGCCGGGGTCTGATAGTCAAAGGCCTCTTCCCAGCCCATGCGGCGGCCGACCTCGGCCAGGATCTGCCAATCGGCGCGGGCCTGGCCCGGCACCGGCAGCGCCGCGCGCTGGCGGCTGATGGTGCGATCCGAGTTGGTGACGGTGCCGTCCTTTTCGCCCCAGGCGGCGGCAGGCAGCAGCACATCGGCCAGCCGGGCCGTGTCGGTTGAGGCGGTGATGTCGCTGACCACGGTGAATTCGCAGGCGCGGATCGCCTCCGCCACGGCACCGGCCTCAGGCATGGTGACGGCGGGGTTGGTGTGGATGATCCACAGCGCCTTCAGCCGCCCGTCGCCCGCGGCCCGGAACAGGTCGACCGCCTTCAGGCCCGCCTGCTGCGGCATCGCGGGCGCCTGCCAGAAGCCCTGCACCGCGTCACGGTGGCGACTGTCTTCCAGCGCCATGTGGCAGGCCAGCATATTGGCCAGGCCGCCGACCTCGCGCCCGCCCATAGCGTTGGGCTGGCCGGTCACCGAGAACGGCCCGCAGCCGGGCTTGCCGATGCGCCCCGTGGCGAGGTGGCAATTCAGGATCGCGTTCACCTTGTCCGCGCCGGAGGTGGACTGGTTCACCCCCTGGCTGAACACGGTCACCACCTTTTCGGTGCGCCGCCACAGCGCGCAGAAGGCCTCCAGCTCTTCCGCCGTCAGGCCAGTGACCGAGGCGTCCTCCGCGTGGGCTGCCGCCAGCGTCTCCTCCAGCCCGCTGACGTGGCGCAGGTAGTCCGCGTCCAGCGCACCATCCGCGTGCAGCCGCGCCAGCAGATGGTTGAACAGCGCCACGTCACTGCCCGCGCGCAAGCGCAGGTGCATGTCCGCCTGATCGCAGCTGGCGGTGCGGCGCGGGTCGATCACCACCAGCTTTGTGCCGCGCGCCGCGCGGGCGGCCAGCACGCGCTGGTGCAGCACCGGATGGCACCAGGCCAGGTTCGAGCCCACCAGCACGATCAGATCCGCCTCCTCCAGATCCTCGTAGGTGCCGGGCACGGTATCGGTGCCAAAGGCGCGCCGGTGACCCGCCACGGTCGAAGCCATGCAAAGGCGCGAGTTGGTGTCGATATTGGCCGAGCCGATGAAACCCTTCATCAGCTTGTTGGCGACATAGTAATCCTCTGTCAGCAGCTGCCCGGAGACGTAAAAGCCGACACTGTCCGGGCCATGATCGCGCACCGCGTCGCGGAACTTGCCCGCCACCAGATCCAGCGCGCTGTCCCAATCGGTTTCGCGGCCCCCAACCCGCGGTGCCAGCAGTCGCCCCTCCAGCCCCAGGGTTTCCCCCAGCGCCAGCCCCTTGGAGCACAGCCGCCCGCGGTTGGCCGGGTGGTTCGGATCGCCGCGCACCTCCAGCCCCGCCGCACCGCTGCGGCGCAGTAGCACGCCGCAGCCAGTGCCACAGTATGGGCAGGCAGAGCGGATCTCGTCTGACCCGGCGCCGCGCATCAGGCGGCTCTCCGCTTGCCGAGAACGGCCTCGGCAATCAGAACGCGGCCGCCTTCGACCTGCACGGGGAAGGTTTCGATCCGGCCCTCGTCCGCGCCCTGCGCCTCTCCGGTATTGAGGTCGAACACCCAGTTGTGCAGCGGGCAGGTCACGCTCTGGCCGTGCACGATGCCCTCCGACAGCGGGCCGCCTTTGTGCGGGCAGCTGTCAGCGGCGGCAAAAACCTCGGCCTCACCGGTACGGAACAGGCCGATGCAGCCCAGCGGGGTCTTCACCACCCGCGCGCCGCGCAGGGGGATGTCGTCGATGTGGCAGATGTCGATCCAGTTCATTCCGCAGCCTCCAGTGTCAGATTGGCAACCGGCGCATATTGCGCCCGCGTGGTGCTGTCCTTCGCGTGTTCGGCCCAGGGATCCTTGCGGTAGATCGACTGCGACAGCTGGAACCGCTCGGCCAGCGCCTTGCGGTTTTCCACGTCGTCAACGATCTGCGCCTTGACCCAGTCCAGCCCGACGCGATCCAGCCATTTGTAGATCCGGTCGAGATAGCGGGCATTCTCGCGGTAGATCTGCGTCATGGCCGAGATCACCTCGATCGCTTCTTCTTCCGTCGCGACCTTGCACAGCAGCTCGGTGCCCCTGATCTCCATGCCGGCGGCGCCGCCGACGTGGATCTCGTAGCCGCTGTCAACGCAGACCACACCGATGTCCTTGCAGGTCGCTTCGGCGCAGTTGCGCGGACAGCCGGACACGGCGAGCTTCAGCTTGTGCGGCGTCCAGGAGCCCCAAAGGTGCTTTTCCAGCTTGATGCCCAGCCCGGTCGAGTCCTGGGTGCCGAACCGGCAATGGTCGGTGCCGACGCAGGTCTTCACGGTGCGCAGACCCTTGGAATAGGCATGGCCCGAGACCAGCCCGGCCCGGTTCAGATCGCCCCAGATGCTGGGCAGATCCTCGCCCTTCACGCCCAACAGGTCGATGCGCTGGCCGCCAGTGACCTTGACCGTTGGCACGTCGTATTTGTCCGCAGCATCGGCGATGGCGCGCAGCTCATCCGGGGTGGTGATGCCGCCCCACATGCGGGGCACGACAGAGAACGTGCCGTCCTTCTGGATGTTGGCGTGCTTGCGCTCGTTCACGAAACGGCTTTGCGGGTCGTCGCGATATTCCAGCGGCCAGTCCGCCAAGAGGTAATAGTTCACCGCTGGGCGGCAGACATGGCAGCCGTTCAGGGTGGTCCAGCCCAGCTCCTGCCAGACCGCGGCCTGGCTTTTCAGCTCCTTGGACTTGATCAGTCGGCGCAGGTCGTCGTGGCTGTGCCCGGTGCAGCCGCAGATGGGCTGCGCCTGCGGCATCTGGAAGTCATCGCCAAGCGTCACCTGCAGCAGCTGTTCCACCAGCCCGGTGCAGGTCCCGCAGGAAGCCGAGGCCTTGGTGGTCGCCTTGACCGCGCCGAGGTCCGTTGCACCGCCTTCGATGGCCTCGACAATGGTGCCTTTGCATACGCCGTTGCAGCCGCAGATTTCCGCATCAAGCGGCAAGGCTGCAACGGCTGACAGAGGGTCCGCGGAGGCGCCCCCCTGAAACGCCGGGCCAAAGATCAGCGTCTCGCGCATCTCGTCGATGTCGGTGCCGTCCTTGATCAGGCCAAAGAACCAGCTGCCGTCAGCGGTGTCGCCATACATTACAGCGCCGACCAGCCGGTCGCCCTCGATCACCAGCCGTTTGTAGATGCCGCGGGCGGGATCGCGGAAGACGATGTCCTCGCGCCCCTCTCCCTCGGCAAAATCCCCGGCACTGAACAGATCGCAGCCTGTGACCTTGAGCTTGGTCGCCAGCTCCTTGACCACGAAGGCATTGGGCCGCTCCAGCAGGCTGTCCGCCAGCACCTTGGCCTGATCGTAAAGCGGTGCGACGAGGCCAAACAGATGGCCATCGAACTCCACGCATTCGCCCAGCGCATAGACATCCGGGTCGCTGGTCTGCATCTGCGCGTTCACCTCGATGCCGCGTGCGACGGCCAGATGCGCGTCATTGGCCAGCCGGGTTTCCGGGCGGATGCCCACCGCCATAACCACCAGGTCAGCTCCCAGCGTCTCGCCGCTTTCCAGCAGCACCGCCTCGGCGCGGTCCTCGCCCAGGATCGCCTTGGTCGAGGCCTGGGTTTTCACGATGATGCCCCGCGCCTCCAGATCCTTGCGCAAGAGATACCCCGCGGCCTCGTCCAGCTGGCGTTCCATCAGGTGGCCCATCAGGTGCAGCACGGTCACATCCATGCCGCGTTCCTTTAGGCCCGCAGCCGCTTCCAGCCCCAGTAGGCCGCCGCCGATCACCACTGCCTTGCCGCCCTTGGCAGCGGCGTCGATCATCGCGTTGGTGTCGTCGAGGTCGCGGTAAGAGATCACCCCCGGCAGGTCGTGGCCCGGCACCGGGATGATGAAAGGGGCAGAGCCGGTGGCGATCACCAGCTTGTCATACGAGACGGTGCCGTTTTCGCCGGTGACTGTTTTGGCATCGCGGTCGATAGCGGTGACATGCTCGCCAAAACGGCAGGTGATGCAGTGCTCGGCGTACCATGCGTCGGAATGGGTGACGATTTCCTCATAGGTTTTGTCACCCGACAGCACCGGGCTCAGCATGATGCGGTTGTAGTTGCCGCGCGGTTCGGCGTTGAACAGGGTTATATCGTAGGCGTCCGGGGCTGTGTCGAGCAGATGCTCGATCACCCGGCCAGAGGCCATGCCAGCCCCGATGATGACGAGTTTCTGAGTCATTGGCTTTGCCTCCATTGCTCTTGTTGGGTGAATGTCTCGGAGGGCAGCTCCCGGCCGCGGGTGGGGGAGAAGCCCCCGCCCGGGGGGGCGGCCAGGGGCTGCCCGGCGGTGCCGCCGGGCGATACAGGGATTTGGCTCAAAGTCATGGTCTCACTCCGCTGCTATCTTCTCTGCGGCTGGTTTGGGGGCCGGTTTGGCCCCGTGTTCGTATTCCTCCAGGAAATCGAGCACCTCCTGCCGGTAGGTGTAGTAATCCGGGTGCTCCAGCAGCGCCTTGCGGGTGCGCGGGCGCGGCAGGTCGACCTCGGTGATCTTTCCGATGGTGGCCTGCGGGCCGTTGGTCATCATCACCACCCGGTCGGCCAGCAGGATCGCCTCATCGACGTCATGGGTGACGCAGATCGCGGTCACCTTGGTGCGGGACCAGACCTCCATCAGCACCTCCTGCAGCTCCCAGCGCGTCAGGCTGTCGAGCATGCCAAAGGGTTCATCCAGCAAGAGCAGCTTGGGCGACAGGGCAAAGGCGCGGGCGATGCCGACCCGCTGCTGCATGCCGTTCGACATCGCATGCGCGGGCTTGTCCATCGCATCGCCGAGGCCGACACGCTCCAAGTAGTATTCCACCACGTCCTGCCGCTCCGCCTGGCTGGCCTTGGGGTAGACCTTGTCGACCCCGATGGCGCAGTTTTCCCGCGCCGAAAGCCAGGGGAACAGGTTGGGCGACTGAAACACGACGGCGCGTTCCGGGTCGGCACCCTCCACATGGCGGCGATCCAGCTTGATCGCGCCCTTGGAGATCGGGTTCAGCCCCGCCGCCATCGTCAGCACGGTGGATTTGCCGCAGCCGGAATGGCCGATCAGCGAGATGAACTCGCCCTTGTTGATCTTGAGGTTGAAATCCTCGACCACGGTCAGCGGCCCCTTGGGGGTCGGGTAGATCTTGTGCAGCTGCGAGAAGTCGAGGAAGCGCTCCTCGGTCATGGTTTTCGACGCCTCGGCCACCGCCGCTGGCAGCCCATGGATTGGGGTCACGTCCGGCAGGCTGCGGGAGCCTTCGATGCGGGCCGCGATGCCTGCGTCCATCAGGTAGGAGGTCACCTCGGCGCGCAGACGTTTGAAGCTGTCATTTGTGTTCATGGCAGAGCGATCGCGCGGGCGGGGGATCGAGACCTTGAACTCCTCGCCCAGGGTGCCGTCCGGGTTCAGCGCGATGATGCGGTCGGCCAGCAGGATCGCCTCGTCCACGTCATTGGTGATCAGCACGCAGGTCTTCTTGTCCGCCTGCCAGATCGCCTCGATCTCATCGGCGAGGTTGGCGCGGGTCAGCGCATCCAGCGCCGACAGAGGCTCATCCAGCAAGAGAACCTCCGGGTCCATCGCCAGGGCGCGCGCCACGTTGACCCGCTGGCGCATGCCGCCCGACAGCTCCGCCGGGCGCCGGTGCGCAGCGTGGCTGAGACCGACCATGCCGACATAGTGATCCACCTTGGCCTGTTTCTCGGCACGGACCATGCCAGGGAAGATCGTGTCTACCGCGAGAGAGACATTGCCGGTCACCGTCAGCCAGGGCATCAGCGAATAGCGCTGGAAGATCACGCCGCGCTCCGGGCCGGGACCGGTGATCGCCTTGCCACGGTAGGTCGCCGAGCCGCTGGTGGGCCGGTCCAGCCCGGCCATCAGGTTGATCAGAGTGGTCTTGCCGGTGCCGGAGAAGCCCAAGAGCACAAGGAACTCGCCCTCCTGAACCTGCAGGTTGATGTTTTTCAGAACGTCGGTGCGGGCGGTGCCTTCACCAAAGCTCTTGGAGACGTTTTTGAACTCAAGAACACTCATGGCGGATCACCGGTTGTTCGTGAAGGTAAACAGCGACTGCAGCGCGTACATCACCCGGTCCAAGAGGAAGCCGATGATGCCGATTGTGAGCACTGCTACGATGATCTTGGCGAGCGAGGAGGAGGAGCCGTTCTGGAACTCGTCCCAGACGAATTTCCCGAGCCCCGGGTTCTGCGCCAGCATCTCGGCCGCGATCAGCACCATCCAGCCCACGCCCAGCGACAGCCGCAGCCCGGTGAAGATCAAGGGTAGCGCCGAGGGCAGCACCAGCTTGGTGATCTTGGTATAGGTGTTCATTTTCAGAACTTTGGAGACGTTGACCAGATCCTTGTCGATCGAGGCCACCCCCAGCGCGGTGTTGATCAGCGTCGGCCACAGCGAACACAGCGTCACCGTGATCGCCGAGACCAGGAAGGATTTGGCAAACAGCCCGTCGTTGCTGGCATAAAGCGCCGAGACGATCATGGTGACGATCGGCAGCCAGGCCAGCGGCGACACGGGTTTAAAAATCTGCACCAGCGGGTTGATGGCGGAGTTTGCCACCGGCGACAGGCCCGCCAGAATGCCCAGCGGAATGGCCACGGCAGAAGCGATCAGGAAGCCGAAGAACACCGTCTGGATCGAGGTCCAGATCTGCTGATAGTAGGACGGCGCGCCGGTATAGGGGATGTTTTTCACCCGCTCGGGCTGGCCGCGGTCGATGAAGCGCTGGTTGCGGGCCTCGACCTTCTCGTAATGGGCGCGCTCCTTGACGGCCTTGGCCTGGGCGTCCTGATGCAGGTTGACGGCTTCGGCCCAGACCGCGGCGGGGCCGGGGATGGCGCCGAGCGAGGTCTGCACCTTGGGCGCCAGGCTGCCCCACAGCAGCAGAAACGCGGCGATGGCAATCAGCGGCACCGCCAGCAGGCGCCAGATTTCCTTCATCTGGGCACGGGGGTTGTCGCCGGCGGCGGCCTTCAGAACCGGGGTGATCCAGGCCAGGCCAAAGACCTGAAACCAGGCATCCAGCTTGTTGATCCGGGTAAACAACCGCGCGCGGCGGGCGTCAGAGCTAAGCGTGTCGGGGTCGACGGTGGTCATAACGGGGTCCTTTTCGGGGAATGCTGCGGCCGGGCGGCGGCAACGGCTTTGGCTGGCCGCGCCGCGCGCCTGCCGGGGTCAGCCCTGTACGGCGCTGCCGACGACGGTCTGCCCGGCCTTCAGGCCGATCGGCAGGCTGTCGATATAGGCGTTGGGGGTTTTGCCATCGAAGGGGATGCCGTCGATGATGTCTTCGGCCGGGGTCGGCGCCTTGTAGCCATCGCTGTCCCAAGGAAAGTCGGCGGCATCGGCGAGCCCTTCATCGACCAGCATCTTTGCCGCTTCGAGATAGATCTCGGGCTTATAGACCGAGCGCGCGACCTCGTCATACCAGCTGTCGGGCTTGGCCTCGCCGATCTGCCCCCAGCGGCGCATCTGGGTCAGGTACCAAACCGCGTCCGAATAGAAGGGATAGGTGGCGTTGTAGCGGAAGAACACGTTGAAATCCGGCACCTCGCGCTTGTCGCCCGGCTCGTATTCAAACGTCCCGGTCATCGAGTTGGCGATCACTTCCGGGTCGGCACCGACGTAATCGGGTCGCGACAGGATCTCGACCGCCTCGGCGCGGTTGGCGTTGTCGTTTTCATCCAGCCACATGGCGGCGCGGATCAGCGCCTTGACCACGGCGCGGGTGGTGTTGGGGTTTTCCTCGGCGAACTCGGCAGTGATGCCGAACACCTTTTCGGGGTTGTTCTTCCAGATCTCGAAATCGGTGATCACCGGCACGCCGATGCCCTTGAACACCGCCTGCTGGTTCCACGGCTCACCCACGCAGTAGCCGGAGATGGTGCCTGCCTCCAGCGTCGCGGGCATCTGCGGCGGCGGGGTCACCGACAGGAAAGCCTCTGCGCCGATCTGGCCGGTCACGTTTTCCGGGGAGTAATAGCCGGGGTTGATACCGCCCGCCGCCAGCCAGTAGCGCAGTTCATAGTTGTGGGTGGAGACCGGGAACACCATGCCCATATTGAAGGGCTTGCCCTTGGCGTTGAAGTCCTCGATCACCGGCTTGAGGTAGGAGGCAGAGATCGGATGCGCGATCTTGCCGTCCGCGTCCGTGGGCAGGTTGGGCTTCATCATCTCCCAGACCTCGTTGGACAGGGTAATGCCGTTGCCGTTCAGATCCATGGAAAACGGCGTGATGATGTGTGCCTCGGTACCATAGCCGATGGTGGCGGCCAGCGGCTGGCCCGCCAGCATATGGGCGCCGTCCAGGGTGCCGTCGATGACTCCGTCCAGCAGCACTTTCCAGTTGGCTTGCGCCTCCAGTGTCACGAACAGCCCCTCGTCGTCGAAAAAGCCCTGCTCATAGGCCACCGCCAGCGGCGCCATGTCCGTCAGCTTGATGAAGCCGAAGGTCAGCACGTCCTTTTCCAGCTCCAGCGTCTGCGCCAGCGCCGGTCCGGCAAGAGCAGAGGCTGCGGCAAAGGCAAAAGTCAGTTTCTTCATCGGGTCGTTTCCTTATTCCTAGCTGCGTCCGGACACGGGGGGACCGGAACGGAAAAAGCCGCCGACACGCACCGCCGGAAGGAGAGGCGGAGTGTCGAGCGGCTTTGCTCAGTGAAACCCGGATCGTCGGGAAAATCAGTTGGCCAGCGCCATTGCCGGCTTGGGTTCAGCCTGGCCTAGCGAAGGGCTGACGCCAAGGCTTTTTCGCAGTTGCAGCATTGAAAGCCGGTTCGGGGCCGCGCCATTGCCCGGTTTTTCATCACAGCGCCGCGAGGGGATCAAAAACGCGGCCATCGAAGAACCGGTTCGGCAGCAGGCGCAGGCTCTGCGATTCCCCTGCCACGGCCATTTCACCGTCCACCGCCCCCTCCAGCTTCAGCGAGGCCGCGGGCAATTGCGCGCCGGTGCCGCGCATGGCGGCACGGTACAGATCACTGCGGAACACCCCCTCCGCGCGCTCGAACGCCACCCGCGGATCCAGCCCGTTGCAGCGGGCCATCTGCAGCGCAATCCACTGCGCCTGGCTGCGCCACGGGAATCCCGCAGCGCCATCGTGAAACTCGACAAACCGGGACACCTGCCGCTGCAGGCCCTGCGGCGTCACCGTGATGCGACCGGTCAGCGCGCGCTCGATAATCTCGGCCGGCAGGTCCAGATAGCGGCGCGCCGACAGGATCTCTGCCGCCAGCCCGCGCGACGAAGGCTCCGCCAGCCAGCGACCGGCCCGCCACAGCGCCCGGATCAGCCGCCCGCCCAGCGCGCGCTCGCGCTCGGCCCAGCCGCTACGCACTGCCAACACCTTTTCCGGCGCAAAGGACCATATCGCAGTGCCCGGCAGCAGCAGCACGCCATCGCCGCGCTCCACCGCCAGCGAGCCCCAGGGCTCGCCGACGCAAAAGGCGTCGATTTCGCCACTGCGCATCGCCTGCGCCATCAGCGGGGGCGGCACGGTGCGGATCGAGACCCGCTGCACCGCATCACCGCCCAGCCCCTGCAGCCAGTAGTTCAGCAGCTCCGAATGCATCGAGAACGGAAACGGCACCCCGATGCGGATCATCCCGGCCTCCGCCGCGAACAGCGCCCGGCCCGCGGCCACGGCGTCATCAAAGGCAAAATCATACCCACCCGACGCCAGCGCCGCCGCAAGCCGGCGGCTGACACCGATGACGGTTCCATTGACCGACAACACCGACAGCACTGCGAACCGGCTGCCCGCACCGCCCAGCCCCAGCGCGGCCGCCAGTGGCAGGGGGGCCAGCATCTGCGCCGCATCCACTTGGCCGAAGGCCAGCATGTCGCGCAGCGCCGACCACGAGGCCGCCTTGCGCAGATCCAGCGCCAGCCGCTCTTCGGCGGCAAAACCCATTTCCTGCGCCACGATCAGCGGCGCCGCATCCGTCAGCGGCAGGAAACCGGCGGCAACGGGTGTCGTGGTCATGACAGCAGCCCCGCCGCGGTCACCAGCGCCTGCGCCACTTCGGCAACACGCTTGTTCTGGTCCATCGCCGCCTTGCGCAGCAGCGCATAGGCCTCATCCTCGCCGATGCCGCGGGCCTTCATGATCATGCCCTTGGCGCGGTCGATCACCTTGCGTTCCTCCAGCGCGCGCTTGGTCTCGGCCAGTTCGGTGCGCATGCGCTGGAACAGACGGAAGCGGGCAATGGCCGCGTCCAGCACCGGCTTCAGCCGCGCGGGCTGCAACCCATCCACGACATAGGCCGACACCCCCGCCTCCACCGCCGCCGAGGACAGGCCCTCGGCGCTGCGGTCCACGAACATCGCCACCGGGCGTTCCTGCGGGCCAGAGGCCAACGCCAACTCCTCCAGCACATCGCGCGAGGGATTTTCGATGTCGATCAGCACCACGTCCGGATCGCGCAGCTGGATCTGCCGCGCCAAGCCAGAGGGATCGGCGATAACATAAATGTCAAAATCGCCAGCCTCGCGCAGCCCGTCCACAATCATGAAGGCGCGTTCACGGTCGGCTTCGACCACTATGATGGACAGGGCATCCGGCATGCCGCAGAGCATTCCGACCGCAGGCAACAGCTGTAAAGCCACGTCGTGCCCGAAAGGCAACCGCGCGCCCTCGCCGCTGAAGTTTTGAGCAATGCGCCCAAGCATTGGGCGGTCTGCGACAGCGCTGCGCAAATGCGGCCTTCAACACACGACCGTCGCCGCCAGATAGTTTTCAGAAGCCTGCCGCCCCTCTGTCAGCCGTTCAATGCCGCACACGTGGGAAATGAGGCTTGCAGGCGAGAACACAGGCAGCAAGGATAGGATTGTTGTTGCCATGACAATGATGAAAAACGTATCAATAACTTGCGACACAAGAAATTTGTGTAACATATCGACCGACTTACACGCCTAGGTGGAAAGCCGGATTTGATGACTCGAAAATGCAGGATCCGCGGTTGATAGTTACAAACGCACCCAATAGCAGGAGGACGATAGGTTCGTTAAACGAACCGTTTGGGGGGATCTGGCAACAGAAATGAAAACAAATGGGCGGGCAAGCGCAGCATAATTACAGCGCAGCTCTCCGTCTTGAATGGTCAAAGGGAGGACTGACATGACCACGCGCAGAACGTTCATGGGGGCGGCCGCTGCCGTCGCCTTGGCAGCAATGGGGGCCGCACCGGCCTTTGCACAGGAAGTAACACTCAAACTTCACCAGTTTCTGCCAGCTCAGGCCAACGTGCCCAAGCTGATCCTGGATGTCTGGGCCGACAAGGTCGAAGAGGACTCGGAAGGGCGCATCAAGATCGACCGGTTCCCGTCGATGCAGCTGGGCGGCAAGCCGCCGGAGCTGATGGACCAGGCCATCGACGGCGTGGCCGACATCGTCTGGACCGTGGTTGGCTACACGCCTGGCCGCTATCCCTCGACCGAGGTGTTTGAACTGCCCTTCATGATGACCAATGCGCGCGCCGTTTCGCACGCCTATTGGGAAATGTTCGAAAAGCACATGAAGGACACCGAGTTCAAGGATGTGCATATCCTGGCCACCTGGGTGCACGGCCCCGGCCTGATCCACTCGGCCGATCCGGTGGAAACCCCCGAAGACCTGGTGGGCATGAAGATCCGCGGCGGCGGCCGGTCGGTCAACGCGCTGCTGGAAGAGCTGGGCGCAACCCCGGTTGGCATGCCGGTCCCGGCCATCCCCGAGGGCCTGTCCAAAGGCGTGATCGACGGCACCACCATTCCGTGGGAGGTGACCTCGGCCCTGAAGGTGCCGGAGCTGGTGGAGAACCACACCGAGTTCACCGGCAAGGCGCTGTATACGCTGACCTTCGTTCTGGCGATGAACAAGGACAAATACGAAAGCCTGCCGGAAGATCTGCAGAAGGTGATCGACGACAACTCCGGGCTGGAGTTCTCGGTCTTTGCCGGCGGCACCATGGCCGATGCCGACGACCCGTCGCGCGAGTTTGCGCTGGACAATGGCAACAACGTCATCACCCTGGACGAAGAGCAGACCGCCGTGTGGCGCGAGCGCGCCCAGCCGATCTATGACAAATGGGTTGCCGACATGGCGGAGAAGGGCATCGACGGCCAGGCGCTGCTTGACGAGGCCACTGCCCTGATCGAAAAATACACGCCGCAGTACCAGTAACGCGGCCTGACTGAAATCTGCACCGGGCTGCGAGGCGGTACACCCAGCGGCCCGGTGCAAATCAAACAAGGCACTTTAACCATGCACAAGCTCATGACATGGCTGGCCAGATCAATGGCCTACCTGGGCGGTGCGGTCCTCGCTCTTCTTATCATCCTGACCTGCGTGTCGATTGCCGGGCGTCTGCTCAACGGCTTTTTCCATGGTGATCTGATGACGGCGATCGCGCCTGGATTTTCGGACTGGATGCGCAACTGGGTCGGCCCGGTGAACGGCGATTTCGAACTGGTCGAGGCCGGCGTCGCCTTTGCCATCTTCGCCTTTCTGCCGCTGTGCCAGATCACTGCGGGCCATGCCTCGGTGGATGTGGTCGCCAATGCCTTTCCACGCGGCGTGAAGCGATTTCTGCGCATGGTGACCGAGATCCTGTTTGCCGCGGTTTTGGTGCTGATCGCGTGGCGTCTGGGCGCAGGCCTTGCCAGCAAATACGCCAACGGCGAGACGTCCTTCCTGCTCGAATTTCCAATCTGGTGGGCCTATGCCATCAGCATGGTAGCGGCCGTCGTCGCCGCCATCGTGGGCCTCTACATGGCCACGGTGCGCACAATTGAATTCTTTACCGGCCGGATCCTTGTCTGGGACGGCGTGGAGGGCGAACAGTGACGGCTCTTGAAATTGGCATCGCCTCCTTTCCGGTTCTGATGCTTCTGATCTTTCTGCGGGTGCCCATCGGGCTGTCGATGTTCCTGGTCGGCCTGGGCGGCCTGATCCTGGTGACCGACGGCACCCAGGTCGCCTTCGGGCGGCTGAAAAGCGAAACCTACACGACCTTCTCGTCCTATTCGCTGACCATTGTGCCGATGTTCCTCTTGATGGGGCATTTCGCGACGTTGGGCGGCATGTCCACGGCGCTGTTCAAGGCGGCGGAGGGCTTTCTGGGCCACCGCAAGGGCGGGGTCGCCATGGCCTCCATCGGCGCCTGCGCGGGCTTTGGCGCGATTTGCGGCTCGTCCCTGGCGACTGCCGCCACCATGGGCCGCGTCGCCCTGCCGGAGCTGAAGCAATACGGCTACGCCGGCGGTTTTTCGACCGCAACGCTGGCGGCGGGCGGCACACTGGGCATCCTGATCCCACCCTCGGTGGTGCTGGTGATCTATGCCATCCTGACCGAGCAGAACATCGCCAAGCTGTTTCTGTCGGCCTTCATCCCCGGCCTGCTGGCCGCATTGGGATATGTGATCGCGATCTCGATTTACGTGCGCATGTACCCCGAAAGCGCGGGCACCCGCCCGCCGGTGCCGATGCGCGAGCGCTTTGCCGCGCTGTTCCATGTCTGGCCGGTGCTGCTGGTGTTTGGCCTGGTGGTCGGCGGCATCTACCTTGGCTGGTTCACCCCGACCGAGGGCGCGGCCGTGGGTGCCTTCGGCACAGGTTTCATCGCTTGGACCAATGGCGGGCTGAACCGCGAAACGCTCGCCGACAGCTTCCTCGTCACCGCGCGCTCGACCGCGATGATCTTCTTCATCGTGCTGGGCGCGGGCTTTTACAACGGCTTCCTGGCGCTGACCAAAGTGCCGCAGGAGCTGGCGGATTACGTCGTTAGCATGGGGCTCAGCCCGTGGATGGTGCTGGCGATGATCCTCGCCTTCTACCTCTTGTTCGGCTGCCTGATGGACAGCCTGTCGATGATCCTGCTGACCATCCCGATCTTCTTCCCGGTGATCTCGGCCATGGACTTCAATCTGCTGTCGCTGCCCGCGATGCAGGCGGATGCGGCGATGGAGGTGCTGAAGGCCGGCGTGCCAGAGGGCATGGGAGCCGAGATGCTTGCGTCGATCAAGGACGCCATCGCCAGCGGCGCCGAACTGACCCGCGAGCAGATGAAGGAGCTGGGCATCCGCGTCACCGAAGGCCGGGTGAACCGGATCGAGGCGGAGTATGTCGCCATCTGGTTCGGTATCCTGGTGCTGATCGTCGTCGAAGTCGGCCTGATCACCCCGCCGGTGGGCATGAACCTGTTCATCATCAACGCGATGGACCGGCAGACACGCATGATCGACACCTACAAGGCGGTGATGTTCTTTGTCGCCTCGGACCTGATCCGGGTGGTCATCCTGGTCGCCTTCCCGGTGATCACGCTGCTGCCTCTGATGCTGATGCACTAAGGGGGGAAGCCAGATGACACGTGACACCGGAGAGGCCAAAGGCTTTGTGCATGAAATCCGCGTCGGATGGGGCGATTGCGACCCGGCGCGGATTGCCTACACCGGCCGCCTGCCCGCCTTCGCGCTGGAGGCAATCGACGCCTGGTGGGAACACCACCTCAACGGCGACGGTTGGTACCAGATGGAGCTGGACCGTGGCACCGGCACGCCGTTTGTGCATATGAGCATTGATTTCCGCTCGCCGGTGACCCCGCGCCACCGGCTGGCCTGCGAGGTCTGGCCAGCGGCAATGGGCGAGAAATCGGTGACCTTCCGGGTCAACGCCCGCCAGGACGGCAAGCTGTGCTTCGAGGGGAAATTCGTCTGCGTGTTCATCGCGCCCGAGACCTTCACCACCCGCCCCGCACCGCAGGACTACCGCGCGGTGATCGAGGCCCAGCTGCGCCCGGAATAAGCGTCAGCGCAGCCAGCCATCGGCAAAGCTGACGCTGTCCAGCCCGGCAAAGCGTGCCACCCGCTCCAGCTCGGCCTCCAGCCGCCGGGTGCGGGCGGGGGACCATTTCACCTCCCGCTCCGGCCACAAGGCGGTCACCCGCAGCACGCCAGCGTCGCGGTCGGCCTTCATGTCGATGCGCCCCACCAGCCGCGCTCCCTCCAGCAGCGGAAAGACGTAGTATCCGTACTGGCGTTTCTCGGCGGGGGTAAAAACCTCGATCCGGTAGTGAAAGCCGAACAACCGCTCTGCCCGCTTGCGGTCGCGCAGCGCCGGATCAAAGGGGCTGAGCACCCGCATCCGTCCCGGCGGCGGGCCCAATTCCGCGGCGGCCTCTGCCGTGCCGGGGCGGGCAAAGACCTTGCGCAGCCTGCCGTCCGCCTGCGTGACCTCGACCTCCTCAAGTTCGCCCAACCGCAGCTGCTCGGCGCACCATTCCTTGGCTTCGGCAGGCGTGGCGGTATCCCAGAACGCCGCCAGCTCCCCCGAAGTGGCAAAGCCCAGCCGCTTCAGCGCCGCGGAACACAGCCAATGCACGGTGGCCTCCGCGTCAACGGGCTGCGTGCCGGGGCGCAGATGCTCTTCGATCACCCGCTCCGTCAGGTCGTATTGCTTCTGAAACCCGCTGCGCCCCACCACCGTCAGCGCGCCGCTGCGCCACAGGTATTCCAGCGCGGTCTTGGACGGATGCCAGTCCCACCAACCGCCCGAGCCCTTCTTTTCGTCCTTGCCAACATCGGAAGAGCTGACCGCCCCGTGATCGCGCACATGCTGCAGCACCGCGTCGAACCGCGCCTCGAACCCGTCACGCCGCCAGTTGCGCCAGCGTTTGCGCAGCATTTCGGTGTCGCGCTGGAACCGCAGATGCCACTGCGGATAGAATGCCATCGGGATCACCGCGGCGTCATGGGTCCAGTGCTCGAACAGGCCGCGGTCGCGTTCATACAGGTGTTTCAGGTGCTTGGCGCGGTAGGCCGGGCGACGCGCATAGAGGATCATGTCATGGGCGCGGGCCACGGTGTTGATACTGTCCAGCTGCACGAACCCCAGCCGCTGGATCAGCGCCAGAAGATCGGCCCCCTTGGCGGGGCCTGCGGGCTGCTCAAGCAGCGCGTGGCGGTCCAGAAAGAGCCGCCGCGCCGCCGCGTTGTCCAGCCGCTGCAGCGCCATCAGCGCCGCTTCAGCGTGTCACCATAGGTGATGGTGGGCGACAGGGTGATCTGACGCTCGATCTCCGCTTCCGGGTCGGCCAGCTGATCGGCGATGATCTGCGCCGCCCTGCGCCCGATTTCCAGTCGGCAGGCGTCCATGGTCGCCAGCTTGCGCGGCAGCCCTTGCAGCAACTCCACCCCGTTGAAACCGGCCAGACCGATCTGCCCCGGCACGTCGATGCCCTGCTCCAGCAGGTACAGCATCCCACCGGCACCGATCATATCATTGGAATAATACAGGAAATCCAGTTCTGGCGAGCGTTCAAGCATCGCCGCCGTCATCTCCCGTCCCTTGGCCAGCGCCGAGCCGCCGGAATAGAACTCGCGGTCCTCAATCTCGACACCTTCCTTGGCCAGCGCCTCGGTGAAGCCTTCAAAGCGTTTGCGGGCACGGTGGTCCAGTGGCATCTTGGTGCCCATGAAGCCGATGTGGCGATAGCCCGCTTTGAGGATCGCCTTGGCCATCTCGCGGCCCGCGCGGCGGTGCGAGATACCGACCATCGCGTCCACCGGCTTGCCGTCGGTGTCCATGATCTCGACCACCGGAATGCCGGAGCTGTTCAGCATCGCCCGCGCAGCCTCGGTGTGTTCCAGCCCGGCGATGATCACGCCGGAGGGACGCCAGGACAGCATCTCGTAGAGGACTTTTTCCTCCTTCTCGGGCTGGTAGTCGGTGACCCCGACCACCGGCTGCAGCTCGGTATTTTCCAGCACCTGGTTGATGCCGGTCAGCACCTCGGGGAACACCATGTTGGACAGCGACGGGATGATCACCGCCACAAGGTTCACCCGGTTCGAGGCCAACGCCCCGGCGATCTTGTTGGGCACATAGCCCAGCTCCTTGGCCGCGGTCAGAACCTTGGTGCGGGTTTTTTCCGACACGTCGCCGCGGTTGCGCAGCACGCGACTCACCGTCATTTCGGAGACCCCGGTTGCTTCGGATACGTCGCGTAGGGTGAGCGGTCGCTTATTGTCCGTGGTCACGTTGCTGAGCCTCATCATTACTGCTGTCGCGAGGTTAGCGCAGACACTATATGCTGCACAATGGAAACCGGGAGGGCAAAAGCCTGCGCCGACCGGTCCATACCATTGTGATCGCAATAGGGATTTGCTATCGCGGTGCCAGGCGTGGCCCCGTGGCTCAACTGGATAGAGCAGCCCCCTCCTAAGGGGCAGGTTGCAGGTTCGAATCCTGCCGGGGTCGCCAATACTGCCCAAGTGTCCATGACCAGCATCGCATCCCCGGCAGCCGATGCCACTTGCATTCTTTACCCTTTTTGCAGTAAGCCGCCCCATCCGGTCGCAGCCTACCCGGACATCAAAACAAGGGCCCCAAAATGAAAACACTTGTCATCTGCTCGGGCGGACTCGATTCCGTGTCGCTCGCGCATATCACCGCCGATGAGCATGAGCTCACCCGGCTCGTCTCCTTTGACTATGGCCAGCGCCACCGCAAGGAGATCGATTTCGCCGAAGCCGCAGCCAGGCGGCTGGGCGTTCCATTCCACCTGATCGACATGCGCGGCATCGGCGCGGCCCTCTCGGGGTCGGCGCTGACCGATGACATCGACGTCCCCGACGGCCACTACGCCGAAGACACGATGCGCATCACCGTGGTTCCCAACCGCAACGCGATCATGCTGTCGATCGGCTTCGGCATCGCCGCCGCCCAGGGCGACGAGGCGGTGGCAACCGCCGTGCACGGCGGCGACCACTTCATCTATCCCGACTGCCGCCCCGGCTTCACCCGCGCTTTTGACGCGATGCAGCAGGCGGCGCTGGACGGCTATGCCGAGGTGCGGCTGCATACGCCCTTCGTCGAACACAGCAAGGCCGAGATCGTCCGTCAGGGCGCGCAGCACGGCACGCCCTTCGCCGAAACCTGGTCCTGCTACAAGGGCGGCGCGGTGCATTGCGGGCGCTGCGGCACCTGCGTCGAGCGGCGCGAGGCCTTTCATCTTGCCGGGGTCAGCGACCCCACGACCTACGCCGACCCGGACTTCTGGTCCGCGGCGGTTGCGGGCAAGGAGGCGGGCTGATGTTCCGTATCCGCAAGGAGTTCCACTTTTCCGCGTCGCACCAGCTGAGCCACCTGCCCGCCGATCACCAATGTGCGCGGCTGCATGGTCACAACTACATCGTCGTGGTCGAACTGGCCGCCGATACGCTGAATGCCGACGGGTTCGTGCGCGACTACCACGATCTGAAGCCGCTCAAGACCTACATCGACGACAACTTCGATCACCGCCATCTGAATGATGTCATGGACGGCCCCTCCACGGCCGAGAACATGGCACGGCATTTCTATGAGTGGTGCGCCGAACGCTGGCCCGAAACCTGCGCGGTGCTGGTCAGCGAAACCCCCAAGACCTGGGCGGAATATCGGCCATGACCCTGCGCATCGCCGAAATCTTCGGTCCCACGATCCAGGGCGAAGGCATCCTGATCGGGGAGCCGACCGTCTTTGTACGCGCAGGCGGCTGCGACTACCGCTGCAGCTGGTGCGACAGCCTGCATGCGGTCGACAGCGAAAACCGCCACAGCTGGGCCGCGATGCAGACCGAGGCCGTCTGGGAGGAAGTCCAGCGGCTTTCCGGCGGGGAGCCGCTGACTGTCTCGCTGTCGGGCGGCAATCCCGCGATTCAGGACTTTGGCCCATTGATCGAGCTTGGACGCGCTGCGGGCTACCGCTTTGCCTGCGAGACGCAAGGCTCGCTGGCGCGGCCATGGTTTGCCGCTCTCGACACACTGGTCCTGTCGCCCAAGCCGCCGTCCAGCGGCGAGCAGGTGGATTGGGAGGCCTTTGACGCCTGCCGCCACGTCGGGGCCGGGGCGCGCCAGCAGGTCATGAAGATCGTGATCTTCGACCAGGCGGACTATGATTGGGCGCGCGAGGCGCACAGTCGCCACCCCGATCTGCCGCTCTATCTTCAGCCCGGCAACCCGGAGGTCGATCCCGCGGTCCCCGTTGATCTGCAAGCGCTGGCCGACCGCCTGCGCTGGCTGACCGAAAAGGCAATGGCCGACGGCTGGTTCGCGGCCCGTATCCTGCCGCAGCTGCATGTCCTGATCTGGGGCAACAAGCGCGGCGTCTGAAATGATGGAACCCACCATGTCCGAAAACATCTACAGCAATCTCAAGCAACTCGGCGGCGAAACCCGCATTCCCGCCAGCCCTGAAGAGGCCGAACTGGAGCGGGTGCCCAACCCGCAGGCCGACGTCGCCTACAACGTGCGCTTTACCGCGCCGGAGTTCACCTCTCTCTGCCCGATGACCGGCCAGCCGGACTTTGCCCATCTGGTGATCGACTATGTTCCCGGCCCGTGGCTGGTGGAATCGAAATCGCTCAAGCTGTTCATGACCTCGTTCCGCAATCACGGCGCGTTCCACGAGGACTGCACGATTTCCATCGCCCGCCGCCTGGCAGAGTTTCTGGAGCCTCAATGGCTGCGGATCGGCGGCTATTGGTATCCGCGCGGGGGTATCCCCATCGACGTTTTCTGGCAGACCGGACCTATGCCGGAAGCGGTATGGATCCCGGACCAGGGCGTTCCGCCCTACCGTGGTAGGGGCTGATACCCCGGGGTGAGGTCGGCCCAACGCGGCCGGGTTGCGCCAAGCAGGCTCGACGCGCTCCTCACCCCGCATTTGCAACGTTCACAGGCCGCCTGACCACCAGTTTTCCCGTGTCAGGCGGCGGCAATCGTGACGCCTGCAACAGCAAGATACCTGCCGCCCTTTGCAATCGTGACAATGAGAGTGAAGCGCCATAGCGGTTCACGCAGGAGACCTGCCGCCAGCGTCAGCGGATCCCCGATCACGGGCACCCAGGACCCGAGAAGACTCCAGCGCCCCCATTTGCCGTACCAAGCCGAGGCCTGATCCAGTCGCGCACGCGATACCGGGAACCAGCTGCGGTCGGAGAAATGCATGAGATAGCGCCCGGCCGCCCAGTTGAGGATTGAACCCAGGACATTTCCTGCCGTCGCAACCGCCAGAAGCAGCCATACCGGGTGGCTGCCGACAACCACCATTCCGGCGAGCACGGCCTCTGACTGTGCAGGCAACAGCGTTGCGGCCACCAGGGCCGCCGTGAACAGACCGGCGAGGGACAACATGTCAGGAGCGCATGGGCCAGCTGCGGTGCAGATCGTCTATGATGACTGCGTGTTTGTGCCCCATCGCTCCGTGTTCCCGCAAATGCGGGTGGTCAGGCGGCAGATCATCGTGCGTGTGCTCGATTTCCCCGGCGGTTTCGCCGGGCCACTGCACCAGACAGGCCACGATCCCAATTCCCGCTAGCCCGGCCAAGGCAATCAGCGCGGGGATGGCACCGAACTGTGTCATCAGCCAGCCCGATAGCGGATAGGTCACAAGCCAGCAGGCATGCGACAGGGCGAATTGCGCCGCAAATACAGCGGGCCTGTCCTCGGGGTGCGCCGACCGCTTCAGCAGCCGCCCTGAGGGGGTCAGCACCGCGGAATAGCCGAAGCCGACAAGCAGCCATGTAAACAGCAGCCCTCCCCAATGCAGACCCGATGCGGCGGTGACCCCAGCGAGTCCAAGCAAGGAGAGGATCATGAGGCCCGCACCTGTCAGCATAACTGGACGGTCGGAAACCCGGTCCAGAAGCCTTGGCAGCAGCAGCGCCGCTGCCATGGAGCCCGCGCCGAATGCGAACATCGTCCAGGCCAGCGCGCTTTCCGGCAGGCCAAGCAGGCCGCGCACCAGCACAACCGAGTTGACCAGCACCATCGCCCCGGCGGCCGAGACCGCGAGGTTGAGCGCAAGCAGTCCGCGCAGCCGAGGAGTTGCCAGATAGATCCGCAGTCCGCGCGTTGTGCGGTCGTAAATTCCCCGCGGCTCCGCAGCCTGTGGGCTCGGCAACATCACGGAAACCACCAGCAGTGCAGAGGCGGCAAAGCCCGCCACGGTGCCCAAGAACAGGGTATTGTAGCTCATCAGTACCAGCAGCAGCGCCGCCAGTGTCGGGCTGATGATGTTTTCCAGATCGTAGGCGAGCCGGGAGAGCGAAAGCGCACGAGTGTAGCGCGCCTCGTCGGGCAGCACATCGGGGATCGTGGCCTGGAAGGTGGGGGTGAAAGCCGCCGAGGCAGACTGGAGCAGGAAGATCAGCACGTAGACCTGCCAGACCTCGGTCACGAAGGGCAGTGCCAGCGCCACGGCAGCGCGCAGCAGGTCCAGCGCAACAAGCAGGCGGCGGCGGTTCACCCGGTCCGCAAAGGCCCCTGCAACCGGGGCAATGCCCACATAGGCCACCATCTTGATGGTAAAGACCGTGCCCAGCACCATTGCTGCGCCGTCTCCTGCCAGGTCGTAGGCCAGCAGCCCAAGCGCGACAGTTGCAAGGCCGGTTCCCAGCAGTGCCACAACCTGCGCCAGGAAGAGGTGCCGATACGTGCGGTCGGAAAGGACATCCAGCATGGCAGCCTCATAAGTAGCGCGAGATGGCCTTGAGTTCGGCGCGGTCGGCTTCGGAATTTTCGCCGTCGAGGCAGTGATCCATATGGTCGTGGATCAGCGCCTGTTTTGCGTTGCGGATCGCTTTTTCCACCGCCTGAAGTTGCTGCGCAACTTCGAGACAGGGACGCCCGTCTTCGATCATGCCGATGACCGAGCGCAGATGCCCTTCGGCGCGTTTCAGCCGGGCGATGAGCTTGGGGTGGCTTGCATGCCGGTGTGGTTCCATCATTAGCCAGAGTTATCCCCCCAGGGGGGATAAAGCAAGGCAGCGTTTCAGAGGGCCGCGAAGAGGACATGGTGCAGGCACGGGTTCGAGGCAGACCTCACCCGGGCATTTCACGGTCACAGCCACGACAAATCCGTTCATGATCACGGTCCCGCACTGCGCTTGCGCGCGTCCAATGCCGAGGCATTGGACCTGACCGAGGACGATATTTCAGGGAAACGACCCCTTTTGGCATCCCGACACGGTCTATCGTCACGAACGCCCTCGCCGCGTTTGGATGTCCTGAAAGCCTCACAGAACATGTCCAGACCAACGGGCATGTCTCACAGGCCGACGGATAGCCGACCACGGGTGCTTACCTACTCTATCCCATTGGCACGTTGCAGCTCTCGCACGTAGCGGGTGATGCCCTTCACATCCGCATCGGTCACGCCCTGTTGGGGCGGCATGTTGCCGAAGTTCCAGTGGTGCGCGCGCACTCCGTTTCGGACAGCCAGCAAAAAAGCAGCGTCCGCGTGATGCGACGGCTCGTAGATCTTGTGCACCAGCGGCGGCCCCATGCCATTCCGCCCGGCAGCATTGTCGCCATGGCACTCGGCGCACACAGCGTCGTACGCCCGCTGGCCAATCTGCGCAGTTTCACTGAACGTGGTCGGCACTGCGACCTGCACCAGCCGTTCGCCGACTTCCTGTGATGCCCGATTGCTGTCTTGCTCGCTTCTTTCGGGACTGCCGGAGTAGAGATAGACAACCAGAGCGGCCACCAGTGCGACCGCAGCGCTTATTCCAAGGTTCTTGTTCATCAGACACTCTCTTGACGTTCGGATGGTTCGATATTGAAGGCTGTCGGAAGCAACCCCATTGAAGCGCCGCAAGACAGGAACAGCGGTAGCATCTGCATCACCTCCTGCCCCGGTCCGATCACCACCTCTGTGTAATCCTTAAAAACCGCGCTCACGATCGGCTTTGTCAATTCGCGTTTCACGTAGACAACCGACATCGCCGACAGGCTAGGCTACACCCGCTTAATCTTCGGCTAGCCGGTCGCTCGCAGCGTATGGCAGGCAGGATCTGCTTCCAGCACGGGGCGAGTGCACCGTCACCGCGGAAAACCCAAAGGCGGAGGTCGACGAAGCGACCTCCGCCAGTGCCTTACTTCACCGCGACGACGGTCAGCTTGCCCTTGATGCGCTGCGCGACGAATTCGATCGCGTCGCCCGCCTTCAGCTGGTCCAGCATCGCGTCATCGGCAACCCGGAACACCATGGTCATCGCCGGCATATCAAGATCCACAAGCTCCTCGTGCTTGATGGTCACCTTGCCGGACTTGGGATCGACCTTCTTCACCATTCCCGCGGTGAAGGTCGTATCACCTTGAAGCACGGTCACCGGCCCATGCATGCCAGATTCGTAGTGGCCGGGGATCAGGCACGCGAACTCGAACGTGCCCGCGTTGGAGAAGGTCCAGACGATCTCTCCCGTGGCGCCGGGATCCAGACGCACCGAATTCGGGTCGTCATGCTCCATGTCCATCTTTGCCATCAGCTCCTTGTGGTGGACGTTGCGCTCCGGCGTATCCAGCACGAATTCATGCTCCAGTTCGCCCTCGTTGGTGATAACGAACTTGACCGTCTCGCCCTCGGAGAAGGAGAGGTTGGCAGGCTCGAACAGCATTTCGCCGTCATCGGTTTCTTTCATGATGACCACGACCTCGCGGTCTGCATGTGCAGCATCGCCGGGTTTGCCGACTTCCATTTCATCATGGTGGCCGCCGCCGTGGGTGCCGCCCGCAAAGGCCGGCGCGGCGAAAAGGGTTGCGATCAGGGTCGTGGAAAGAATCTTGTTCATGTCTGTTTCCTCGTCAGTTCTGGTTAAAGCCAGGGGCCGGTCAGCCCTTGGCGGCGGGTTTCGGGGTGATGCGGGTTTGGGCGTCTTCGACACGGGTCGGTTCCGGCAGTGAGCCGGTCCACTCGTAGGCCTCGGTGCCGGGCGGGTTTTCATACCAGCCCGGGTCGCTGTAATCGTCGGCGTCGATGCCCTCGCGCACTTTGACGACCGAGAACATGCCGCCCATCTCCAGCGGCCCGTGCGGCCCCCAGCCGGCCATCATCGGCACGGTGTTGTCGGGAAGCGGCATCGACATCTCGCCCATGTCGGCCATCCCGGCGGTGCCCATCGGCATGTATTCCGGCTGCAGCTTGCGGATCTGGCCGGTCAGCTTGCGCTTGTCGGTGCCGATGAAGGTCGGCACGTCGTGGCCCATGGCGTTCATCGTGTGGTGCGACTTGTGGCAGTGGATCGCCCAGTCGCCCGGATGCACCGCGTCGAACTCATAGGCGCGCATGGCCCCGACCGGGATGTCGATCGACACTTCCGGCCAGCGGGCGGTTTCCGGCACCCAGCCACCGTCGGTGCAGGTGACCTCGAAATCATAGCCGTGCATGTGGATCGGGTGATTGGTCATCGTGAGGTTGCCGACCCGCACCCGCACCCGGTCGCCCTGGTTCACCACCAGCGGGTCGATGTCCGGGAAGAGGCGACTGTTCCAGCACCACAGGTTGAAGTCCGTCATCTCCATCACCCGCGGCACGTAAGAGCCCGGATCAATGTCGAAGGCGTTCAGCATGATCAGGAAGTCCCGGTCCACCGGCATGAACGACGGATCCTTGGGATGCACGATGAACATGCCCATCATGCCCATCGCCATCTGCACCATCTCGTCCGCGTGCGGGTGGTACATGAAGGTGCCGGACTTGGTCAGGTCGAACTCGTAGACAAAGGTCTTGCCGGGCGGGATGCCCGGATGGCTGAGGCCGCCGACCCCGTCCATGCCGGAGGGCAGGATCAGCCCGTGCCAATGCACCGAAGTATGCTCCGGCAGCTTGTTGGTCACGAAGATGCGGACCCGGTCGCCCTCCACCGCCTCGATGGTGGGGCCGGTGGACTGGCCGTTGTAGCCCCACAGATGGGCGATCATGCCGTCGGCCAGCTCACGCTCGACCGGTTCGGCCACCAGGTGAAACTCCTTCACCCCGTTGTTCATCCGGAACGGCAGGGTCCAGCCGTTGAGCGTGACGGTCGGGTTGTAATCCGGCCCGGTGGTTGGGGCCAGCGGCGGCTGGGTGGCCGCGGTGTCCATGCTGGCGGCTTCGGGCAGGCCCATGTTGGAGGTCTTGCCCCAGGCCTGGCTGGAGACCAGCGCGGCACCCGCGGCGCCGGCTCCGAGCAGTTGACGTCGGTTCATCATGTCATGTGGTCCTTTCAATGGCCTGCACCGCCGCCAGCGGCGATTTCCGCGCCGCCGCCCTGCGGGGCCGATCCTGTGCCGCCGCCGTAGATCGCCGCGGTGACATTGGCCTGCGCCAGCCAGAAATCGCGTTTGGCATTGGCCGCTTCCAGCAAGCTGGAGATCTTTTCACGCACATCGGTCAGCAGTTCGAAGGTATTGGTGATCATGCCGTTGTAACTCAGCAGACCTTCTTCCTCGATCGTCTGGCGCAACGGCACCAACACATCGCGATAGTGGCGGGCGATCTCATACGAAGAATAATAGGCCAGCTCCGCGCTGCGGGCCTCCGAGCGGACATTCACGGCCCGTTCTGCCAACGCATTGGCGGCTTGCATGTAGGCCAGTTCCGCCTTGCGCATCCGCGCCTTGCCGGTATCGAAGATCGGAATGGCAAATTCCAACTCCAGCTGCGGCAGGGTTTCGGTGTGGGTCTCCCCATCCTCGCGTTCACGTTCCGACTCGACGCCAGCGATCAACTCCAGATCGGTGACAAGCCGTGTTCTGTCGGTCAGGCCAAAGGCGCGCGCCTGTGCTTCCAGACCCAGTTTGGCGACCTGTAGATCGACGCGGTTCTGCAGCGCGGTCTTTTCGATGGCGGGTAGTTTGCGCAGCGACTTTGGCAGCGCTGGCAACGCATCCGGCACGTAGTAGTTGGCATCGCTGCCCCACAGCCCCATCAGCCGTGTCAGCTCTTCCTTGGCCAGTTTGGCATCCAGCCGCGCCCGGGCAACCTGGCCTGCCAGTTCCGCGTTGAAGGCAAACTCCCGCGCCTGCCCTGCCTTGTTCAGCGCGCCGGTCTTGCCCAGCTGGCTGGCCAGCTCGGCGCTCGCCGCGGCAGTCTCGCCGGCCTTGCGCAGGTAGCTGAGACGCTCGAACGCCGCCACTGCGTTGATCCAAGCCTGCCGCGTCTCTGCGGCCAGCGCCAGCGTGTCGTTCACCGCATTCAGCTGGGCCTGCTGGAACTGGGCTTCGGCCACCGCGATACGTTGCTTGCGGTTTTTCACATCCAGCAAGTTCACGGCAACGGAGGATTCCAACGCCCGGTAGAGACCCAGTTCAGGCGCACCGATGCCCATCAGCCCAATCGAGACCACCGGGTTCTCCGGTGTCATCTGTTGCCAGGCTTCGGCCGCCGAAAGCCCAACCGCCGCATAGGAAGCTTGCAGACCTTTGTTGTTCAACAAGGCTACCTGCACCGCGGTATCGGCCGAGATCGTCTTGCCGTGCACAAGGCTGCGAACTTCCTTGGCGAGCGCCTCGTTTTCAGCTTGTGTCTGGGCAAAGGCGGTACGCTTGCCGATCGCCGTCGAGGTCCGGCTGACCACCTCCTGAAAACCGGCATTGGGATTGGTGTATTTTTCGGGAACCGCTGTCGCGCAGGCCGCAAGCGCGACCGGGCAAGCGAGGACCATCCGCCACGTTTTCATACGCATCAATGGTGGCCTCCCTGCTGCTGTTCGTTCACGCCGCGCCAGGACCCGGGGCCGCTGGGCTGGTGGCGTTCGTAGCCCCTGAAGGGGTCCTCATAGGCAAGGGTGCGATAGGGGCCAGTGGGCTGCGACGCGCGCTCCAACGCTGTGGTTTCGGGCAGCGGCGTCGGTGTCCCGACGCACGCTCCCAGCAGCAGGGCGCCCGCCCCGGCCAGAAAGTAGGATTTCATGTGAATATTCCGAGAATGATCTGAACTGCTCCTGCATGTGCATGCAGAAGCGGGTTAAAAACCGCCGAAACGGTTCAGATGTCTCAGTGTCTCGGAGGACGCAGCAGTGCGATCTGCTCACGCGAGGGCAATTGCGAATCCCTTTGCGCCCAGCGCTCGGACTGCTTCAGCACAATTTCCGTTGGCTGCAGCGAAAGCACCGCAACCGCCGTGCAGGAGCCTGCGCAGCAATTGGTGGTGTCGAGGTCATCTACGGTGCCGTGGCTGTCCTGCGCTGTCACGTGGTGGGCACTGGCCGCATGTTCTGCGCCCGATACTCCGGCATGTGAATCTTCAACATGGGCAAGGTGCGGAGCATCGTGGTGGCCAGAAAAAGCATGCGCGGCTGACGGCAGGGAAAATAGCATCCCCAGGATCACTGCGCAGGCAGTGACCATTCTGAAGATCCAAGAGATTTGCGCCAGACGCTCCATGACAGCATTTCTCATGGCCCGGGTCGGCTTCGTCAAGATGGCAATCCTGTGCGACCGGCACAAATTTTCGTGTGCCGGACGGGGTGGGCAGATTTGCCCTTTGGCCGCCGAATGACGCGCTGCTTCAATCCGGTCACACACCCGGAGGCTCTGAAGGCGGAACAAAGCTCTCCATATCCTCCGCCGCAAGCACGGCCCGCAACCCTTCGCGGTAGCTCGGATACAATAGGCTGATGCCCAGGTCTTCCTTGATACGACGGTTGCTGACGCGCTTGTTTTCTCCATAGAAGCTGCGCGCCATTGGGGTCATGCCGGCCTCTTCAAAAGGCACTTCGGCAGGTACCGGCAGCCCCAGCAATTCAGCTGCATATCCCAACACGTCCTGAGGCGGGGCGGGATCATCATCGCAGACATTGTAGATCGCGCCCGGCCGCGGTTGCATCATCGAGGCCATCAGAACGCGCGCGATATCCTCCACATGAATGCGTGAAAAAACCTGTCCCGGTTTGACAATCCGGCGCGCCTTGCCCGCCATCAGCTTGGCGAAGGGCCCGCGACCAGGGCCGTAGATGCCGGCCAGCCGAAAGATATGCAAGGGCAGCCCGGGCACAGCCTGCCACTCGGCCTCCGCGCGCTGACGCCATTCGCCGCGCAAGCTGGCCGGGGTTAGCGGCGTATCCTCGTCCACCCAGTCACCCCCATGATCGCCATAGACTGCCGTGGTCGACAGATAACCCACCCATTGCAGATCCGAAGCCGCCTCAAACTGGTCGCGAAGCTCAGCCATAACGGGATCTCCGACCTCTGTCGGCGCGATCGAGCTCAGAACGTGGGTCACTCCCTCCAGCGGCAACCGCGTACCGGGCCAACGCTGCAGTTGCACGTCCGGCACATCGCCCGGGACCACGTCCCGCGTGGTACCGATGACGCGCCAGCCGCGCGCGATCAGATGCGGCGCCAGTGCCCGCGCCGTATAGCCAAACCCAAGACAAAGAAGTGTTTTACCCATTGTCTCTTGATGCGTGCACTGGCTCAGGGGTGCAAGGGTTGATTCCGCGCCTCTTCCATCTTTTGATAGGCCGCATGGATACGCCAAAACAGAAACTTTCGGACGCCTACGCCCTGACATCACCGAGCGTCTCCAGACAGTTTTATGGCGCATGGGCCGACAGCTACGACTCGGAATTTGCCGCCGGGGAGGGCTACACGCTGCCCGAATCGGTTGCCCGCGCGTTTGCTGATGCCGGTGGTCAGGGACCGATCCTCGATGTCGGTGCCGGCACAGGCCTTTGTGGGGTCGCCCTGCGCAGGCTGGGACTGGAACCGGTGGATGCCACGGACATCAGCCCGGCGATGCTGGGCCGGGCGCTGCGCAAGGACGCCTACCGCGACGTGATCGAAGCCGACCTAACCGAGGGCATACCGGTGCCCCGCGGTGTCTATCGCGGCGTGGTATCTTCCGGCACTTTCACCCATGGCCACCTTGGCCCCGAGGTGCTGCCTGCCCTTCTGCGAACTGCCACGCCCTGCGCACAATTCGCTTTGTCAGTGAATGCCCGCTTCTTCGAAACGGCCGGGTTCGATCAGGCGTTCGAACGATTGCAAAACGGGCAATGGATCAAGGATTTTTCACTCGAGGACGTGCCGATATACGGCCCCGCTGCAAGGGGGCCGCACCGGAACGACACCGCCTTCATCGCCCTGTTCCAAAAGGTCTGACTGCGCGCGCGTCGGCCAGCGATCAGGCGCAACCGCGCCGCGCCTTGGCGCGGCGCCATGCCCAACTGGTTCGGCCAATCCTCCATTGGCCAGAAGCAGGCGGGAGCCCCCGCCTCACCAGCCTTTCCGGGCTGGTTACCGGCCTTTCCAAACTGGGTCGCGCTTCTCGGCGAAGGCACGGGCGCCTTCCAGATTGTCCTCGGACCCGTAGAGTACATCCACTGTCTTGAGCTGACGGCGGGTTATTCGGTTCATCGCATCCTGGAACTTGCTGTCCTCGGCATCCCGCACGATCTCCTTGATCGCCGCGTAGACCAGGGGGGGACCGGACGCCAGAAGACGCGCCAGTTCCCAAGCCCGGTCCATCAACTGGTCCGCGGCCACGATCTCATTCACCAGTCCCCAGCGATGGGCCTCCTCGGCGTCAAACCAGCGCCCGGTCAGCAGAAGTTCCATGGCGATGTGATAGGGGATCCGCTTGGGAAGCTTGACACTGGCGGCGTCGGCCACGGTACCGGACCGGATTTCCGGCAGGGCGAAGGTGGCATGATCGGCCGCGATGATCATGTCCGCCGACAGCGCCAGCTCCAGCCCGCCTCCGCAAGCGATTCCGTTGACCGCCGCGATCACTGGCTTGTTCATGTCGCGCAGTTCCTGCAGCCCGCCAAAGCCGCCGACGCCATAATCACCATCCACCGCGTCGCCGTCCGCGGCCGCCTTCAGGTCCCAGCCGGGGCAAAAGAACTTTTCGCCACCGCCGGTGAGGATGGCCACCCGCAAATCCGGGTCATCCCGGAAATCACGAAACACCTCGCCCATGGCCCGGCTCGTCTTCAGGTCGATGGCGTTGGCCTTGGGGCGGTCCAGCGTGACCTCCAGGATGGCGCCGTCCCGGCGCGTTTTGACAGGGCTTTCGCTCATGTGGTGTCCTCCAGAATGGCTGTTCAGTACTTGCGCCGCAGCAACGCATCCGCGGCAACGGCATCAGCCGGAGTACAGAGCAGCGGATTGATTTCGATTTCTTCCAGGCCCAAGGCGTTTTCCATCACGTAGGCCTCCACCGCGCGGATCGCCCGCAGAATGGCATCCCGATCGGCGGCCGCGGCGCCACGATACCCCTGCAACTGCCGGGAAATCCGCAGCCCATCCAGGGCCGACGCAATTGCCGCATCGCTGGCGGGCAGCAGGAAGGACACACGGTCCTCCAGCAGCTCGGTCAGGACACCGCCTGCAGCCAGCGTCATGACAAAGCCATGTGCCGGATCCTTGACGACCCCGATCAGCAGCTCCGCCACCACGTCGGTGACCATTTCCTCCACCAGGAAGCGCTTGGCGGGCATCGCGAATGCAGCGTCGCTGACCTCTTGCCCCGTGCTGAGGTTCAGCGCAACCGCCCCCGCCTCGGTCTTGTGGGCGACACCTTCGCCCTTCAACACGACCGGGAACCCCACATCCACCGCCACGGCACGCGCATTGGCCGCTGATGCCGCCCGTTTGAAACGGGGAACCCGCAGGCCGTATTCCGCCAGCTGCCACTTGGCATCGGCCTCCGGGACCAGGTCCGGCTCAACCGTCGGGGTCGGCAGCAACAAGGGCGCCGGTGGTTCCGGCGGCAGCAGGCTGGCCGCTTCGCATGCGGCAATGGCTTCGCTGAGACCACAGAACGGCACCACGCCTGCCGCCAACAAGCGGTCCGCCACATCTTCGGGTAGAAGTTCCGGCAAGGTGGCCACCAGACCAACATTGGCCCCGGTGGTGCGCCGCGCGCCGATGGCAGCCTCGATGGCACACTCCCAGTCCGATGCATCGCAGCGATCCGCGCGCGGGAAATCGACAATCAACAGGGTGATCGCCAGCTGGGGATCCATCATCGCCGAAAACGCACGCGTCATCGCATCGGCGTCCCGCCAGATATAGGTGTGGTAGTCGAGCGGGTTGGCCAGCGCCACCATGGGGCCCAGTGCCGCCCGCAGATCGGCTGTCTGCCGCGCGTTCAGGGGCGGGAACTCAACTGCCCGCGCATGGCCTGTATCCGCCGCCAGGCTCGCCTCTCCGCCCGAGCAACTGATGGTCGCTATACGATTCGAAGGCAGTCGCCCTGTCACATGCAACAGCTTCAGCGTCTCCAGAAACGAGGGCAGATCCTCCAGACGCGGGATGCCAAGGCGTGAGAGCAAAGCCCCGGCTCCCGCGTCACCGCCCGCAAGCGAAGCGGTATGGGAAACAGTCGCGGCCTGGGCCTCGGCCGATTTGCCGACCTTCAGCGCTATGATCGGTTTGCCCAGCGCACGGGCGCGCGCCGCCAGCGATTCGAACGCGCGCAGATCGCCAAAGCCCTCGATATGCAGACCCAGCGCAGTGACGCGTTCGTCCTCAAGCAGCGCCTCGCCTATGGCGGCGATACCAGTCTGTGCCTGGTTGCCGGCGGTCACCACATAGGCCAGCGGAAAGCCCCGCTTCTGCATGGTCAGGTTGATGGCGATGTTGGAACTTTGGGTGATGAGCGCCACGCCAGTCTCGGCGGAGACGCCACCATGCTGGTCCGGCCACAGCAGCGCGCCATCAAGGTAGTTTATAAACCCATAGCAGTTCGGACCGAGGATCGGCATATCTCCCGCCGCCTCAAGAAGCTGCGCCTGCAAATCCGCACCCTCGGCATCTTCCGCCTCGGCCTCAAGAAAGCCGGAGGCAAAACAGACCGCGCCGCCCGCCCCACGTGCCGCCAGGGCCCGCACGACCTCGATCGTGGCAAAGCGGTTCACCCCGATGAACACAGCGTCGGGCGCCTCGGGCAGACTTTTCACATCCCGGACCGCAGGCAGGCCCGCCACCTCGTCGGCCTTGGGATGGACGGGCCAGATGGAGCCCTTGAACCCCATTTTCTGACATTGCGTGATCACCAGTCGGCACCAGGCACCGCCTCCGATCACAGCAATGGTTTTGGGACGAAAAAGCCTATTTAGAGACTGCATGAGATCCTATTCACCGGTCTTGCCACGGTCCAGATGGCCGAGGTCTTGTTCAGGGCTGATCCGGTCGCGCACACGGGTTTTCAGTTCTTTCACATCAGGAAAGCCGCCGTCCCGTTTGCGTTCCCAGACCAGCTCCTTATCAACATGGATCTCAAAGATCCCGCCCAAATCTCCGGGTACCAAGGTCACCCCGCCCAGCTGGTCCTGAAAGGTTTGCAGCAACTCCTGCGCCATCCACCCCGCTCGCAACAGCCAGTTGCAGCCGATGCAGTAGGTAATGGTCACAACGGGTTTCGGGGTCGCGGTCCCGGTCATATGTCAGCCTCCCAAGGCGCGCAGCATCTCGCGGCTGATGATGTGCCGCTGGATTTCACTGGTGCCTTCCCAGATACGCTCGACCCGCGCGTCGCGCCAGATGCGTTCCAAGGGCAGCTCGTCCATCAGCCCCATGCCGCCGTGGATCTGGATCGCCTCATCCGCGACCATCGCCAGCATCTCGGTCGCCTTCAGCTTGGCCATCGACATGTCGCTCTCGGTCACGGTGCCCTGGTCGAACTTCCAGCCGGCCTCCCAGGTCAGCAGGTTCGCTGCCTTCAGCTCCAGCGCCATGTCGGCCAGTTTGAAGCTGACACCCTGGAACTTGCCGATCTGCTGACCGAACTGCTTGCGCTCCGCCGCGTATTCCAGCGCGTGCTGCAGCGCGCGGTCAGCGCGTCCAAGACAGGTGGCGGCCACCTGCAGGCGGGTGGCACCCAGCCAGGTGTTGGCGACCTCGAACCCCTTGTCGACCTCGCCCAGAATGGCCGAGGACGGCAGGCGGCAGTCATCGAATTCCAGCACCGCATTGGTGTAGCCCCGGTGGCTGACGTTGCCGTAACCCTCGCGCACCTCGAACCCCGGCGTGCCCTTGTCGACAAAGAAGGCGGTGATCTTCTTCTTGGGCCCGCGCGGGGTGTCCTCGACCCCGGTGGCCATGAAGCAGATGGCGAAATCTGCAATATCGGCGTGGCTGATGAAATGCTTGGTGCCGTTCAGGATCCAGTCATCGCCGTCCTTGCGCGCAGTGGCCTTCATGCCGCGCAGGTCCGAGCCTGCGTCCGGCTCCGTCATCGCCAGGCAATCCCACTTTTCGCCCCGGATGCAGGGGAACAGGTATTTTTCCTTCTGCTCTTCGGTGCCTGCCAGCAGGATGTTCGACGGCCGCGCAACCCCGGTCCAGTGCAGCGCATAATTGGCGCGACCCAGTTCCTTTTCGTACAGCAGCCAGCTGAGTGTATCGAGGCCCGCGCCACCCACTTCCTCTGGCATGTTGGCGGCATAAAGCCCGGCCTCCATCGCCTTCTTCTGGACGTCCCGGATCACGTCCATGTCCAGATGACCGGTTCGCTCGATCTCCGCCTCATGAGGGTACAGCTCCTTTTCGACAAAGGCGCGGGTGGTCTCGACGATCATCGACTGTTCTTCGGTAATTCCGAACTGCATGACGGACATCCTTTGCAAATCTGTTGTGAGTCAGGTTACGCCGCTTGCCCCACCTCATCATGCAAAGTTAGATGAAATCATGCAAAACTGGACAAAAGATCACGCCGCAGTGCGGCAGGTGGACGTGCTGCTGTTCGATGCCTATTCGGCCCATTGCCTGGCGAATACGGTCGAACCCCTGCGCGCTGCCAATACTTTTGCCGGGCGTCAGGTCTATGGCTGGCGCTTCCTGACGCTGGATGGCGGGACTGCGGTGTCGTCTTCGGGAATGGAGGTGCGCGCGCATGGGCGGCTGGCCGACTGCCGCGGCGATATGCTGATCGCGATGCCCTCCTATGATTTCCTGCGCCATGCCACGGTTGCGGCCTGCCGCGCGCTCCAGTCGGCGGCGCGGCGCTATGATGTGCTGGCGGGGTTCGACACCGGCGCTTGGCTGCTGGCGCAGGCCGGGCTGCTCGACGGGTATCAGGCAACCATTCATTGGCAGGAGCTGACCCGCTTTGCCGAGCGCTTCCCCGAGGTGCAGGCCCAGCGCGCGCGTCACGTGATGGATGGCAACCGCATCACCTGCACCGGCGCGCTGGCGGCCTTTGACACGATGATGGAGCTGATCGGCCAACACCACGGCGCGGCCCTGCGGCTGGAGGTGGCGGCGTTGTTCATGGCGGCCGAGGCCACCGACACCCAGGATCCGATCCTCGCCCGCAGCCGTCCCGTCGCCCGTGCCGTGGCACTGATGCAGGCCAACTTGGAAACCCCGCTCCCAATCGCCGAGGTCGCGCGCCAGACCGGGCGCAGCCAAAAGGATCTGGAGCGCCGCATGCGCGCGGATCTCGGCGCAACACCGCAGGCCGTGTACCGGCGGCTGCGGCTGATCGAGGCGCGAAAGCTCGTGTTAGAGACTGTTTTGAGTGTCTCGGAGATCGCCCTGCGCTGCGGCTACGACGATCCCAGCGCGCTGACCCGCGCTTTTCGGGCGGAGTTCGGCACCACCCCGCGCAGCCTGCGCGGCAGCGGCAGCTAGGCCTGTTTCGCCGCCATCCACAGGTTCAGCCGCCACAGCCCCCAGGCCAGCGGAATTGCCGCCAGCCCGCCGATCACATAGGCCAGCGGCTCATCCGCGAAGCTCTCGAACATCTGGGTATAGGCGTGGATCGCGGCGAATGTCATGCCTGCATTGAACAGCCCGCGCTGGTGCCGCTGCGCAGCCCAGAAGATCACCGCCGCCAGTACAGCGCCCCACAGCACGGAATAGACGCTCTCGGAAATGAACAGCGCGTTGGCACGGAAGGCATCGCGCGCCGCGGCATAGCTTTCCCAATCGACATAGCCGTCCCGGAACCGTCCCGGCCCCCAGACGGTTTCGCCCACCACATCGCCCCACAGCGAGCCGACCAGCGCGCAGAGGTTGGCAATCACAAAGCCGAGGATCGCAAGGATGCGCAGGTGCCGGGCGTCGCGCTCTGCCAGCCGGGCAGCGCCCCAGAGGCACAGGCCAATCAAAGCCGTCATCTGCAGGATCGTCAGCGTCGATTCCGGTGAATAAAACACATAGGCCGCATGAAAATAGCTGGTGCCGGTCTCCAGCATCTGAGCAAAGGGCGCAATCGCCAGCGCGGTGACAAAGCGCACGTCGATCAGCCAGCCCGCCAGTGCAATCGCCGCCGTGTAATACAACAGCACCAGATTGCGCAGGGGCGAGCCGATCTCGTGCTGCTGCAACAGCAGCTCGATCCCTGCCAGATGCATGGCCAGCCCCATCAGGAGCACCGCGCCCAGCACAAATTCGGTCGACCACGCGCCCTGCCGCCAGCGCCAGACACAGATCCCGGTGACCAATGCGCCTGCGGGCAGCATCACCCAGCCGGCGATGGCCTCATGCTTGTCGACCAGTTCAATCGCGGCGCCGCCCAGCAACATGCCTGCGCCGATCAGGGTGGCGGAATTGCCGAACATCCGCAGCATCGCGCCGCCCCGCGCCAGCACCACCAGCCCGCCGCCCAGCATCAACAGCCCGGTCAGCGCCACCGCCAGCGGCTCCGCCAGCCAGAAGATAAAGCCCGCAGTGGCGGCAATGATACCGAAACACAGGATGGCATTCACGGCCAGCTGCACCATCGCCTCGCGCGAGCGCGCCTCGATCCGGCGGGCCTGATCCGGAGTCAGCACCCCCTCCTCGACAAGGGCGGTGGTATCGGCAATGGCGTGCATCGGCATCCCTTCCAGCAAATTGCGCTGCCGCCAGCATCGCCCAAAGGTTGCGGAATGGAAACCCGGCCCGCCCCGGCGGCATCACCCGCAGTCCGCATCCGTTTTCATACCCCTGTGACGATCCGCGCCTAGGGGTCTTGCACCCTTGCGCGCAATCATCAACAGTAGGCCATGACAAACAAGACCTTCCCAAGCTGGCCCGACGTCGCTCCTCAACTCATCGAAACAGCTGCCGGACGCGCTGCCGCCGATACGGTGATCCGTGGCGGCACATGGGTGAACGTCCACACGCGTGAGGTGCTGGAAGGCCACGACATTGCAATCACCGCGGGCCGCATTGCCTATGTCGGGCCGGATGCGTCCTATTGCACCGGGCCGGACACAAAGATCATCGAGGCGAATGGCCGCTACATGATCCCCGGCCTGTGCGACGCCCATATGCATATCGAGAGCGGCATGCTGACGCCCGCAGAATTTGCCCGCGCGGTGATCCCGCATGGCACCACCTCGATGTTCACCGACCCGCATGAGATCGCCAATGTGCTCGGCCTCGAAGGCGTGCGCCTGATGCATGATGAGGCGCTGCTGCAGCCGGTCAATATCTTCACCCAGATGCCCAGCTGCGCCCCCTCGGCGCCGGGGCTGGAGACCACTGGCTATGAAATCTCGGCCGAGGACGTGGCCGAGGCGATGAACTGGCCCGGAATCATCGGTCTGGGCGAGATGATGAACTTCCCCGGCGTCGCGGCGGGGGACCCGAAAATGCTGGCCGAAATCGCCGCCACCCAGCGCGCCGGCAAGACCGTGGGCGGGCATTATGCCTCGCCCGATCTTGGCCCCGATTTCGCGGCCTATGTGGCGGGCGGCCCGGCTGACGATCACGAAGGCACCTGTGAGGCCGACGCCATCGCGCGGATGCGTCAGGGCATGCGCGCCATGGTGCGGCTGGGCTCCGCCTGGTACGACGTCGAGGCGCAGATCACCGCCATCACGGAAAAGGGTCTCGATCCGCGCAACTTCATCCTCTGCACCGACGACTGCCACTCCGGCACGCTGGTCAATGACGGCCATATGAACCGGGTGGTGCGCCACGCCATTGCCTGCGGCTGCGACCCGGTGGTTGCCTTGCAGATGGCGACGATCAACACCGCGACCCATTTCGGGCTGGAGCGCGAGATCGGCTCGATCACGCCGGGGCGCCGCGCCGATGTGATCCTGACCTCCGACCTGCGCGAGCTGCCGATCGAAGTGGTGATCGCGCGCGGCCAGATCGTGGCGGAATCAGGCTCTATCAAGGTGGATTGCCCACATCTGGACTGGCCCGCCAGCGCCCGCGGCACCGTGCATCTGGGCCACGCGCTGACCGCGAGGGACTTTGAACTGGCCGCTCCCGAGGGCGCCAATGCCGTCACCGCCAATGTGATCGGTGTAGTGGAAAATCAGGCCCCGACCAAGGCGCTGAAGGCGGAGTTGCCTGTCATCGACGGGCTGGTCGAGGGCACGGACGAGGTCTGCCAGATCGCGCTGGTCGAGCGCCACCGCGCTACCGGCGGCGTCACCAACGCCTTTGTTTCCGGCTTCGGCTACGAGGGCAAAATGGCGATGGCCTCCACCGTGGCGCATGACAGCCACCATATGATCGTGGTCGGCACCGACCGCGAACAGATGGCGCTGGCCGCCAACCGCCTGGCCGAGGTCGGTGGTGGCATCACCCTGTTCCGCGACGGCCAGGAACAGGCGCTGGTCGAACTGCCGATCGCGGGCCTGATGTCCGACAGCCCCGCAACCGAGGTCGCCGCCAAGGCGCAGGCCCTGGTCGAGGCAATGCAGGCCAGTGGTTGCAAGCTGAACAATGCCTATATGCAGCACTCTCTGCTGGCCCTGGTGGTGATCCCGGAACTCAGGATCTCCGACCTCGGCCTTGTTGACGTCCGTACATTCCAGAAAATCCCGGTGATCGAGCCCGCACAATGATAACAACCAAACACCCAGGCCACCCGCCCGCTGAACAATTCACTGACGCGACCGAAGCCGTTGATCGGCTGGAGCTGCTGTACAACCAGGCCACCGCCTTTCTGTGCGAGGAGTTCATCCGCGCCATGGCCGACGGTGCGCCGGACAACCAGCGCATCCGCGCCTATTACCCTGAAATCCGCTTCTCCACCCTGACCTTTGCGCAGGTGGACAGCCGCCTCAGCTTTGGCCATGTCTCGGCCCCCGGCACCTATGCCACCACGGTGACCCGGCCGGACCTGTTCCGAAACTACCTGATCCAGCAGATCAGCCTGCTGATCCGCAACCACGGCCAGCCGGTGACCATCGGTGTCTCCGACACGCCGATCCCGGTGCATTTCGCGGTCGCCTCGCGCCCCGACCTGACCGTGCCGCAAGAGGGCGCGGCCGGCTTTACCCTGCGCGATGTCTTTGACGTGCCGGATCTGTCGACCACCAATGACGACATCGTCAACGGCACCTTCCAGCCCGCCAACGGCACTGGCCCTCTGGCGCTGTTCACCGCCCAGCGCATCGACTACTCGCTGGCGCGGCTCAGCCATTACACGGCGACCAGCCCAGAGCATTTCCAGAACCACGTGCTGTTCACCAACTACCAGTTCTACGTGGCCGAATTCGAAGCCTATGCCCGCGCCCAGCTAGCGGACCCGGAGTCGGGCTACACCAGCTTTGTCAGCACCGGCGATCACGAGATCACCGATCCGGCCGCGCCGATCCCGGCGCTGACCAAACTGCCGCAGATGCCCACCTACCACCTGAAGCGGGCAGACGGGAGCGGTATCACGCTCGTCAACATCGGCGTCGGTCCCTCGAACGCCAAGACCGCAACCGACCATATCGCGGTGCTGCGCCCGCATGCGTGGCTGATGGTCGGCCATTGCGCCGGCCTTCGCAACACCCAGGCGCTGGGGGATTTCGTGCTGGCGCATGGCTACCTGCGCGAGGACCACGTGCTGGACGACGATCTGCCGATCTGGACCCCGATCCCGGCGCTGGCCGAGATCCAGGTGGCGCTGGAAGAGGCGGTTGAGGAGGTCACCGAATTCGAGGGCTACGACCTCAAGCGGATCATGCGCACCGGCACCGTCGCCACCATCGACAACCGCAACTGGGAACTGCGCGACCAGTCCGGCCCGGTGCAGCGGCTGTCCCAGTCCCGCGCCATCGCGCTGGACATGGAGAGTGCAACCATCGCCGCCAACGGTTACCGCTTCCGCGTGCCCTACGGCACGCTGCTCTGCGTCTCCGACAAACCGCTGCATGGTGAGTTGAAGTTGCCGGGCATGGCGTCGGACTTTTATCAGACCCAAGTTGCGCGACATCTGCAAATCGGCATAAAAGCTATGGAGCGATTGCGCGGCATGCCGCTGGAGCGCCTGCACAGCCGGAAACTGCGCTCATTCGACGAAACGGCCTTCCTATAGGCGGTTTTTTCGCGAATTTCCGGTGAAAATCGCCTTATTTCCTTCGCCCAATGCACACAAGAAGTTGTGTTGCCCCACAACATAACGATAATGTCCGGCAATGAGGCCCCACAGTTCGGGCAGTTTAAGGAGACGAAGAATGTCCAAACCGATGACCAAAACCCAGCTCGTTGCCGCCCTGGCGGAGGAAATGGACAGCGACAAGAAAACCGCCGGTGCCGCGCTGGAAGCGGTCTGCGCGCTGATCACCCGCGAAGTGTCCAACGGCGGCGCCGTGACCCTGCCGGGCGTTGGCAAGATCTACTGCCGCGAGCGTCCCGAGCGCGAAGTGCGCAACCCTGCCACCGGTGAGAAATTCACCAAGGAAGCCGACAAGGTCGTGAAAATGACCATCGCCAAGGCGCTGAAGGACAGCGTCAACGGCTAAGTCCGGTTCGCGATCCGACCAGTTTCAGGGCTGCCCTTGCGGGCGGCCCTTTTCTTTCGTGAGCTTTTCAACCGCGTACCGCTGGCTTGCTCTTCGCGACTGGCTTCGACCTTGCACAATGGGCGTGCCTGAACGAAGCTCCGCGCACACTGGGACCGCCCCGCGACAAACAGGGAAGATGTTGGATGGACGCACGCGCAATTGCCATGGGGCTTGCCTTTGCCCTGATGTGGTCTTCGGCCTTCACCTCGGCACGGATCATCGTGCAGGACGCCTCGCCCCTGTTTTCACTGGCCGTTCGGTTCCTGATCTCGGGACTGATCGGCGTCGCGATCGCCCGCGCGCTGGGGCAGACGTGGCGGCTCACCCCTGGCCAATGGCGCGCCACGGTGATCTTTGGCCTGTGCCAGAACGCGCTCTACCTCGGGCTCAACTTCGTCGCCATGCAATGGATCGAGGCGTCGCTGGCAGCGATCATCGCCTCGACCATGCCGCTGCTGGTGGCGCTGGCCGGTTGGGGCTTCCTGGGAGAGCGGCTGCGCCCACTTGGCTATCTGGGACTAGCGGCGGGGTTCATCGGCGTTGCGCTGATCATGGGCACCCGGATCAGCGCCGGTGTCGACCTGATGGGGGTCGCCCTCTGCGTGCTGGGCGTACTGGCGCTGACCACCGCCACGCTGGCGCTGCGCGGGGCCACCTCGGGCGGGAATTTCATGATGGTCGTGGGACTGCAGATGCTGGTTGGCTCGGCCATCCTGTTCGTTGCGGCGCCGCTGTTTGAAACCATCTTCGTCACCCCGACCTGGCGACTGGCAGCTGCCTTTGCCTACACCACGATCGTACCGGGGCTGATGGCGACCTTCATCTGGGTGCTGCTGCTGAACCGCATCGGCGCCATACGCGCGGCCACGTTTCATTTCCTGAACCCCGTCTTCGGCGTCGCAGTTGCCAGCCTGCTGTTGGGGGAGAGCCTCGGCCCGCTGGATCTGCTGGGCGTGGCCATCGTGACCGCAGGCATTCTGGCGGTGCAACTGGCCCGCCAACCCCACGTCGGCGCCCAGCCAGCGGTGGAGGGCTCCCGCGCGGCGAAACCGGGCTGACGCCCGCCCGCGCCCCTTGGGCCCGGCGCCGCTGACGCGGCGCGCGCCGTTGCACCAGCCCCCGCTGCCAGCGTAACCTATGACCAAACCCGACAGGAGATTGCCGTATGAGCGCACGACTGACTCAGGTGATGGAGGCCATCGATGCCACCAACGCCAAGGACCCCAACCTCGAGAACGGCCAGCCGGCCGCCCTGCTCTACGGTCAGCGCATGTCTGCGGAACAGGCACGCTTGTTTCCCGACGCCTCCGAGACCCTGCAGATCGCGGCCCGCGGCCAGCACATTGAGCGTTGGAAGCTCCCGCGTGAAGCCTATCCCGAAGGCCGGGCCGGCTATCTGGCCTGGCGCAAGGCCGAGGCTGAACACCACGCAGAGGTGGTGAGCACCCTGATGCAACAGGCTGGCTATGACACCGAGGCCCAGCAGGCAGCCGCCAAGATGCTGCGCAAGGAGGGCATCAAGCGCGACCCGCAGGTGCAAGCGCTGGAGGACATCATCTGCCTGGTCTTCCTGAAGTGGTACTTTGCCCCCTTTGCCGCCAAACACCCGGCGGAGAAGGTGCAACGGATCGTCGAGAAAACCGCCCGCAAGATGTCGCCGGAAGCGCGCGCGCGGGTGCTTGGCGAATTCGAGCTACCGGCCGAGCTGGCCGCCGCCTTTGCCAACTGAAGCCGCGGCGCCGCACACGGCACCGCGAGCCGCCTGTAACATGACATTGAAATCGCGCCGCCAGCCCCCATTATCCACTGCCATAGACAACGGCGTGAGGACCCCATGACCCGCTACCACAAAGACCCCGACGCCATCGCCGCGCTCTCGGCGGAAGAATATCACGTGACACAGGAATCCGGGACCGAACGCCCCGGGACCGGCAAGCTGCTGCACAACAAGGAGCCGGGGATCTACGTCGACATCGTTTCCGGTGAACCGCTGTTTGCCTCTTCCGACAAGTATGATTCCGGGTGTGGCTGGCCCAGCTTCACCAAACCGATCGAACCCGCCCACGTGCAGGAGCTTGAGGACCGATCGCTCGGCATGATCCGCACCGAGGTCCGCTCGACCCATGGCGACAGCCACCTGGGCCATGTGTTCCCGGACGGGCCGATGGACCGTGGCGGCCTGCGCTACTGCATCAACTCCGCGTCCTTGCGCTTTGTCCATCTGGACGACATGGAAGCCGAGGGATATGGCGATTACATCAACCAAGTGGAGGTCGTGAAATGAGCACTACCGAACGCGCCGTACTGGCAGGCGGCTGTTTCTGGGGCATGCAAGAGCTGATCCGCAAACGCCCAGGCGTCCTCAGCACCCGCGTCGGGTACACCGGTGGCGACGTGCCCAATGCCACCTACCAGAACCACGGCACCCACGCCGAAGCGATCGAGATCATCTTCGACCCGGCCGTCACATCCTACCGGGAGATGCTGGAGTTCTTCTTTCAGATCCACGATCCCACGACGCTAAACCGGCAGGGAAACGACGTCGGAATGAGCTACCGCTCCGCCATCTACTATGTGGACGAACGGCAGAAAGCCGTGGCCGAAGACACCATCGCCGACGTCAACGCGTCCGGCCTGTGGCCCGGAAAAGTGGTGACCGAAGTGGAGCCCGTCAGCGATTTCTGGGAGGCCGAGCCGGAACATCAGGACTACCTGCAGCGCCTGCCCAATGGCTACACCTGCCATTTCCCTCGCCCGGACTGGGTGCTTCCCAAGCGCAGCACCGCAGCAGAATAAAGTCAGTCACGGCAGCCTTCGCTCAAAACGACGGGACGGAGGCTGCCTGCATTTCTTGCCGACAGAGGGTGCGCCCAGAGCCTGCAACCTGTGTTCCGGGGCGTCCCGTGGGCTTTCCGCTTCAGCCCCGCGCGACCCGCGGTCGCCCGCTGGCTTCCACCGTCAGGGTCGCCTCGACAAACACCTCCCGCGCTTCCAGCTGGGCGGTTTTGACATCCCGGGCGACATGCACCTGGATGTCATCGGCCCCCGCCGCCTCTGCAGCGCCTCGGGCCTCCTCGGACAGCGCATTCTCCAAAGCCGCAAGGGCCGCATCTCTCTCCATGAAGTCTTGCGGACCACTCTCCAGGTGCACGCGGAATTTGCCTTCGGCTGGCGCGGTCACGGTACCAGTGCGCCGCATGGACACACGGCCAACGACCGCACCGATGGCATTGGCCACACCGGCGTGCTCCGGCAGTATCATCCGGGCACGCAGGCGTTCTCCAACGGCCGGGTAGTAGCTGGGCGCCGAAGCGCCCAGACCGACGACATCAACATTCACCGACGCATCCAGCGCCAGCAGCCCGCGGTGACCTGACAGCCCCTTTTGCAACAGAACATGCCGCGCAAGCTGCTCCGCAGGCAGGTCGAAGCCCTCGGCCTCCTCTGCAATAGCAGACTCTAACAAGGTCAAAGCCGTCTGCTCAGTCAATTGATCGATGATCATGCGCGCAAGCTCTTCGGCATCGCGCGCCAGCCGGTTGCCACTGCCTGCACGGCGGCGGGCAAACAGCGTCAGCGCTTTCACTGCCGCCTCCCGGTCCCAGCTCTCCAGGCGTCCCAGCACATGGCTTGCATCCGAGGGCGTCACCCCCACCATCTGCACCAGCCCGCGATCCACCAGCCGCGCCAGCGCCGCCTGATCGATCCGGGTCCGCAACACCTGCCCCAAGGGCTGCACGTCGGTGCCGATCCGCGCCAGCAAGGCAGCCTCGCGTTCGCCCAAACCGGCCACGGCACCGCCCGGAACCGCCCGCACGAACCGCCCGTCATGTTCACCCACGGTGCTCGCATGAAGCTGGCTGTCCAGGGCGGCATGCACCTGCTCCGGCGCCTCCGTGGCAATCAGCGCCACCGGTACCAACCGCCGAGGCCCCAGCGTCACACCACCAGCCAGGCCAGAGGCGTTCATGTGCACCTGGCTGTCGCCGCCCAACCCGGTCGTACGCATCGCAACGGCCTCGACCATGGTGCGAAAACCTCCGACCTGCGCGCCTGCCGGATCAATGGCCGGTCGCCCATCGCGGATCAGCGCAACATCCGTGGTCGTGCCGCCGATATCGCTGACCAGCGCATTCTGCGCGCCAGTCAGCCAGCGCGCACCGACGATAGAAGCCGCAGGGCCAGACAGGATGGTCTCGATCGGCCGCTCCCGCGCCTGTTCCGCGCTCATCAACGCACCGTCACCGCGCACCACCATCATTGGCGCCCTGATGCCGAGGTCATGCAGCTTGTCCTGCGCCCGACCTATCAACCGGTCGATCATCCCGATCAGCCGCGCGTTCAGCACGGCCGTCACCGCCCGTTTCGGCCCGTTCAACCGCGCCGACAGTTGGTGCGAGCAAGTCACCGGCGCGCCTGTGATTTCGTGGATGATCCGCGCCGCCTCCAGCTCATGCGCCGGATTGCGGGTGGCAAAGACCCCGGCAACGGCAAACCCGGTCACGCCCGTCCCCTCGCGGCGCAAAAAGGCTTCCAGCGCGGCCACATCCAGCGGCACTGCCTCGCTGCCGGCGTGGGTGTGGCCGCCTGCCAGCACCAGCGCCGGATCGCCCTTCAGCGCCTCCCGCAGCCCGTGCCGGTCCAGATCAGCCTCGGCAAAACCAATGTAGATCAGCGCCACCCGGCCGCCCTGACCTTCGACCAGCGCATTGGTGGCCAACGTCGTCGACAGCGCCGCCATCGAGACCGCTTCGGGGGCGACGCCCGATTGCGCCAGCACTGCCCGCACCGCACCGCCGACACCTATCGCCAGATCATCCCGTGTGGTCAGCGACTTGGCACTGGCGATCACCTCCGTCTCGTCGCGGATCAGCACCGCATCGGTATAGGTTCCGCCCGTATCCACCCCCAGCAGCAGCGCCATGCCCGCTCCTCTCCTCGTTCATCTTGCTGCCTCGGGTGTAACGCCTATTTGCGTCGCGTCCATCCTGTTTGCGTCACGGCAGACGCGCCAGCGCCCAGGTCGCCGCATCCGCCACCGCCGGATCAGGATCAGCCACCAGCGCCTGCGCGGCGCCGCGCAGCTCCGCCAGACCGGAATTGCCGATGGCATAAAGGACGTTGCGCACAAACCGGTCGCGCCCGATCCGCTTGATCGGCGAGCCGGAGAACGTCTCCCGGAATGCCGCATCATCCAGCGCGGCCAGTTCCGCCAGCCTAGGTGCCTTCAGTTCCTCGCGCGCGGCATAGCGCATGTCACTGGCCGCCACCGCGAACTTGTTCCACGGGCAGGCCGCGAGACAATCGTCACAACCATAGATTCGGTTGCCCATCTGCGCCCGCAGCTCTTCATCCACCGGCCCCTTGTGCTCGATCGTGAGGTAGGAAATGCAGCGCCGCGCATCAACCTGGTAGGGCGCCGGAAAGGCATCGGTAGGACAGCTGTCCAGGCAGGCCCGGCACGATCCGCAACGGTCGCGCTCAGGCGGATCCGCGGGCAGCTCCAGCGTGGTGAAAACAGAGCCTAAAAAGGCCCAATTGCCCCAATCCCGGCTCACAAGGTTGCTGTGCTTGCCCTGCCAGCCCAACCCCGCCGCCTGGCCCAGCGCCTTTTCCGGCACCGGTGCGGTATCGACAAAGACCTTCACCTCGGTCTCCTCGCCCGCCTCTGCGATCAGCCAGCGCGCCAGCCGCTTCAGCCGCTTCTTGACCAGGTCATGGTAATCCTTGCCCCGCGCATAGACCGACACCGCGCCGCGGTCGGCCTGGCCGACCACCGCCATCGGGTCCTCCTCCGGGGTGTAGCTCTCGGCCAGCATGATGACCGAGCGCGCCTCGGGCCAAAGCTTGGCCGGGTCACCCCGCCAATGGGTGCGCTCCGCCATCCAGCCCATCTGCCCGTGATAGCCCGCCTCCAGAAAAGCCTGCAGCCGCCCCGGCACCTCCGGCACATCCCAGGGACGGCAGACCCGGCAGGACACAAACCCTTCGGCCAGCGCCTGCGCCACCAGTTTTTCCTTGATGTCCGCCGCGTCTTTCATCTTTGCCAAAATACTCCGGGGTGAATTGGGCCGCAGGCCCAAGAGGGGCAGCGCCCCTCTGCCCGGTCTATCAGAAATCGAGGTCGGTGTAATGCGGCGGCGGCCGGAAGCCCGGCACCTGATCCGCCAGGATCGAACGGAACGCGGGCCGCGACTTGATCTTGGCATACCAGTCCTTGACCGCGGCCGAGCGGTTCCAGTCCACATCCGAGATATAGTCGAGCGACGACAGATGCGCGGCAGCAGCGAAATCCGCCAGCGTCATCGTATCCCCCGCCAACCAGCGCCGATGGTCCAACAGCCACGCCATGTAGTCCAGGTGATACTTGATCGCCTTGGCACCGGCCTTGACGTTGCGGCTGTCCGGGTAGCCCTGGCCGGTGATCTTCTTGTTCACCCGCTCGTAAAGCAGGTTCGAGGTCACCTCGTGGTGGAACTTGTCGTCGAACCAGTTCACCAGTCGGCGGACTTCATAGCGACCCTCGGCATCGCGCGGCATCAGCGGCGGTTCGGGGCGGGTTTCCTCAAGGTATTCGCAGATCGCCGCGCTTTCGGCCATCATCTTGCCATCCAGCCGCAGCACCGGAATCTTGGCGGCCGGGTTGCGACGCAGGAAATCGGCATCCTGCTCCCAATAGCGTTCCTCGACCAGCTCCACCTCGATCTTCTTCTCCGCCAACGACAGCCGCACCTTGCGGCAGAAGGGGGACAGGGGAACGTGATACAGACGCGCCATGCTTGATGAAGTCTCCGGTAGGTTTCAGCAGATGGTCAAGCAATGCCCCGGCAGGCACAAAGATTCAATCCTCGAAACAATCGGCACGCCCGTCTGCGCGGATGGTGGCTGCCCCATCCGCTATCTGGCGGGCGCGACGCTGAACAAAGCTGCTGGGCTGGCGGGCAGAGCGTTCCTTGGGGTTGGGCAATACCGCGGCAATGAGCGCTGCCTGCCGCGCGGTCAGCGCTTCCGGCCCGACGCCAAAATAACGCCGAGCCGCGGCTTCGGCACCAAAGACACCTTCATCCATCTCGGCAACGTTGAGGTAGACCTCGAGGATTCGGCGCTTGCTCCAGGTGATCTCGACCAATGGGGTCAGCAATGTCTCCAGCACCTTGCGCGGCCAGCTGCGCCCCTGCCACAGGAAGACGTTCTTCACCACCTGCTGTGAAATGGTCGAGCCACCGCGGGTTCCGCCCGCCTCGATCGCTGCCTGGATAGCCCGCGCATCGAAGCCCCAGTGGCGGCAGAACTGCGCATCCTCCGCCGCAACCACCGAACGCGCCAGCACCGGCGCCATTTCTTCCAGCGGTACCCACATGCGGTCCACTTCGCCCAGACGGCGCTGCTCGGCCCAGATCGTATGGGTGATCGGCGGGTTCACCACCGAGAACAGGAGGATAAGCGCCACGAAGCCCGCCACGACCCCCAGCACCAACCGCAGCACCCAGCGCCGCAGCCATTGCAACGGCTTCAGCTTGCGCTTTGCCGTCTTTCCGCTGCTCTTCGATTTCTTCTTTTTTGCCACTGCCTTTGCCATGCCTCTCTATAGGCCAGCCGAGCCGAGTGAACCAACCGCTAAAAGAAACCCCCGCAAGCATTCGCCTGCGGGGGTGTCTGTTTCCAGTCTCTGTTTCGGGCTTATTCCGCCGGAACCGCCGCTTGCTCCTGCATCAGCGGATGCGGCAGCTTGTTCAGCATCTCCTTGGGGCAGACCTGCAGGAAGTTGGCCTTCTCGATATCCCAGTGCTGCAGGATCTCCGCCGCCTTGCGGCTGCCGGTTTCCTCGAGGTGCCGTTCGATCAACCCTTTCAGCTGCGCTTCCCAATGATCCACTGTCACCGGGCAGGTGACGAGGGTTTCCATGTTCATCAGGGTCTCGGCCTTGCCTTCCGGGTCATAGAGATACGCCATGCCACCGGTCATGCCTGCGCCGAAGTTGGCGCCGATCGAGCCCAGGATCACTGCAACCCCGCCGGTCATGTATTCACAGCCGTTGGAGCCGCAGCCCTCGATCACCACCTTGGCACCCGAATTGCGCACCGCGAAGCGCTCGCCGGCACGGCCAGCTGCAAACAGGTACCCGTCGGTGGCACCGTACAGGACGGTGTTGCCGATGATGGTGTTCTCGCTGGCCTTCAGCGGGCTCACCTGCGGCGGACGCACCACGATGGTGCCGCCCGACAGGCCCTTGCCGACATAGTCGTTGGCGTCGCCCGACACTTCCAGCTTCAACCCGGGTGCCGCAAAGGCGCCCAGCGCCTGACCAGCAGAGCCCTGCAGTTTCACCGTCAGGTGATCCGGCTGGAAGGAATTGCGCATGCCGAAGTTGCGCACGATATGGCTCGAGGTGCGGGTGCCGACGCTGCGGTGGGTGTTCTGCACCGCATAGGACAGCTGCATCTTCTCACCGTCCTGCAGGAACCGCGCCGCATCGCGCACGATTTCCGAATCCAGCGTATCCGGTACTTCGTTGCGCTGCTTGTCGCGGTTGTAGACGATGTTGGCAGAGCCATCGACCGTGATCAGCAGCGGGTTCAGGTCCAGATCATCCAGATGCGCCGAGCCGCGGGAGACCTGCGCCAGCAGGTCGGCCCGGCCGATCACCTCGTCCAGCGACCGCGCGCCGATGGAGGCGAGGATCTCGCGCACTTCCTGAGCGTAGAAGGTGATCAGGTTCACCACCTTGTCGGCGTTGCCGGTGAACTTGGCGCGCAGGGATTCGTCCTGAGTGCAGACCCCCACCGGGCAGGTGTTGGACTGGCACTGGCGCACCATGATGCAGCCCATCGCGATCAGCGCGGCGGTGCCGATGCCGTATTCCTCGGCGCCCATCATTGCCGCCATCACGATGTCACGGCCGGTGCGCAGACCACCGTCGGTCCGCAGGGTCACCCGGCTGCGCAGGTTGTTCATTGCCAGCACCTGGTGCGCCTCGGTGAGGCCCATCTCCCAGGGCAGACCCGCATATTTGATCGAGGTCGCAGGCGATGCCCCGGTGCCGCCGTTGTGGCCCGAGATCAGGATGATGTCGGCCTTCGCCTTGGCAACGCCCGCGGCGATGGTGCCGACGCCCGAAGACGCCACCAGCTTCACCGTCACCTTGCAGCGCGGGTTGATCTGCTTGAGGTCATAGATCAGCTGCGCCAGGTCCTCGATCGAATAGATATCGTGGTGCGGCGGCGGCGAGATCAGGGTCACGCCCTTGGTCGAATGGCGCAGGCGGGCGATCAGGTCGGTGACCTTCATGCCCGGCAGCTGGCCGCCCTCACCGGGCTTGGCACCCTGGGCCACCTTGATCTCCAGCTCCTCGCACTGGTTCAGGTATTCAGCCGTGACGCCAAACCGGCCCGAGGCCACCTGCTTGATCTTCGCAGACGGGTTGTCGCCGTTGGGTTCGGGCACGAAGTGTGCCGGATCCTCGCCACCTTCGCCCGAGTCGGACTTGGCGCCGATACGGTTCATCGCGACGTTCAGCGTCTTGTGCGCCTCGGGCGACAGGGCGCCCAGGGACATGCCCGGCGTCACGAAACGCTTGCGGATCGAGGTGATCGATTCCACTTCCTCGATCGGCACCGGCTTGCCAAGGGGCTTGATCTGCAACAGATCGCGCAGGTGGATCGGCGGGTTCGACTGCATCTTCGCCGAATACTGCTTCCACAGTTCGAACGAGGCGCGATTGCAGGCCATCTGCATCATGTGCATCGAGCTGGCTTCCCAGGCGTGGGTCTCGCCGGACTTGCGCGCCTTGTAGAAACCGCCGATCGGCAGCACACCCTCGGGCGACTTCCAGGCCTTGGCGTGGATTTCTTCTAGCTTGCTCTGGATACCGGTCACACCGATACCAGAAATGCGGCTGGTCATGCCGGGGAAATACTCGGCGCACATCGCACGGCTCAGGCCCACGGCCTCGAAGTTCAGACCACCGCGGTAGGACGACACCACCGAGATGCCCATCTTGGCCATGATCTTCAGCAGGCCCTGGTCGATCGCCTCACGGTAGCGGGCGACGTTCTCGGTCAGGGTGCCTTCCAGAAGGCCGCGCTCAATGCGGTCGGCCAGCGAATCCTCCGCCAGATAGGCGTTCACCACGGTTGCGCCACAGCCGATCAGCACGGCGAAGTAATGCGGGTCGATACATTCCGCCGACCGCACGTTGAGCGAGCAGAAGGTCCGCAGGCCTTCGCGGGTCAGATGCGAATGCACCGCGGAGGTCGCGAGGATCATCGGCATCGCGACCTTGTCCGCGCCGGAATACTGATCGGTCAGAACGATATGACCTGCACCCGACCGCACTGCCTCCTCGGCTTCGCTGCGGATCCGCGCCAGCGCGGCGCTCAGGGCACCCCGACCGGGCGCAAAGGTACAGTCGATCTCGGCCATCGGCGCATTGAAATGCTCGACCAGCGTGTCCCACTGGGCGTTGCCGACAAAGGGGCTTTCCAGCACGATGATCTCGGTCTGGGAGCTGTCCTCGTCCAGAACGTTCTTGAGGTTGCCGAAGCGCGTCTTCAGCGACATCACCCGGTATTCGCGCAGACTGTCGATCGGCGGGTTGGTCACCTGGCTGAAGTTCTGGCGGAAGAAGTGGCTCAGCGGACGGTACATTTTCGACAGCACGGCCGACGGGGTGTCATCCCCCATCGAGGCCAGCGCCTCTTTCCCATCCTCGGCCATCGGCGCCAGGATCTGCTCCAGTTCCTCGATCGAATAGCCGGCCGCGACCTGGCGGCGGCGCAGCTCCTCGCCGGAGAACAGGGGTTTTTCGGTCACCCCGGACAGCGTCGAATCCAAGTCGCTGATCTTGCTCACCCACTCCCCAAAGGGCAGCGCGCGGGCGAGTTTGTCCTTGATCTCGGTATCGTGGTAGAGTTGGCCCTTCTGCATGTCGACGGCCAGCATCTGGCCCGGCCCCAGCGCGCCTTTTTCGACAACGGTTGCCTCGTCGATCGGCACCATGCCCGCTTCCGAACCCGCGATCACCAGACCGTCGCCGGTCACCACATAGCGCATCGGACGCAAGCCATTGCGGTCCAGACCGGCGCAGACCCAGCGGCCATCGGTCATCGCCAGCGCCGCGGGGCCGTCCCAGGGCTCCATCACCGAGTTGCAGTAGGAATACATGTCGCGCCAGGCCTGCGGCAGCTCCACCGCCTGCTTGGACCAGCTTTCCGGCACCAGCATGGTTTTCGCCATCGGCGCCGAACGGCCCGCGCGCACCAGAACCTCGAACACGCCATCCAGCGCCGCCGAGTCAGACGCACCGCTGGCGATGATCGGCTTGATGTCTTCGGCGTAGTCGCCAAAGGTCGAAGACGCCATGCGGATTTCATGGCTCTTCATCCAGTTCACATTGCCCTTCAGCGTGTTGATCTCGCCGTTGTGGGCCAGCATGCGGAACGGCTGCGCCAGCCACCACTGCGGGAAGGTGTTGGTGGAGTAACGCTGGTGATAGATCGCGAAGGCGCTCTCGAAGCGTTCATCCATCAGGTCGGGGTAGAACACCGCCACCTGCTCGGCCAGCATCATGCCCTTGTAGATGATCGAGCGGCACGACAGCGACGCGAGGTACAGCCCGTTGATGCCCGCGGCCGCCGCGGCCTTCTCGATGCGGCGGCGGATCACATAGAGCTCGCGCTCGAAGGTTTCCTCGTCCACGCCCTTGGTGTTGGAGATCAGGATCTGCTCGATCTCGGGGCGGGTGGCGTTAGCCTTTTCGCCCAGGCAGGACACATCCACCGGCACATGACGCCAGCCGTAGATGAAATAACCCATCCGCAGGATCTCGGTCTCGACGATGGTCCGGCACTTCTCCTGCGCGCCGAAATCGGTGCGCGGCAGGAACACCTGGCCCACCGCCATCAGCTCGTCCTCATGCGGCTCATGGCCAGTGCGGCGGATCTGGTCGTGGAAGAAGGGCACCGGGATCTGCACATGGATGCCCGCGCCGTCGCCGGTCTTGCCGTCGGCATCCACCGCGCCGCGGTGCCAGATCGCCTTCAGCGCGTCGATGCCGGCCTCGACCACCTTGCGGCTCTTCTTGCCGTCAACGGAGACCACCAGCCCCACGCCGCAGGAGGAATGCTCTTCCTCCTCGGAATACAGGCCGTTCTCCGCCAGCCACTTGCGCTTGGCTTCTTCGGCGCGCACCCAATCTGCATCATATTTGGTCATTGGCTGTTTCCTTCTTGGGACGGGGCAAACATGTCGATCACGTCAGCGCCGGTCAGTTTCCGGCTGCTGGCATCGAACGCATAGCCCGCTGGCTTCTTGTCGATATAAAGTTCCAGGCGCAGTTCATTGCCGCCTGCGTTGTCAAACAGGCCAGCCGAGATCTGCGTCTGGCCCTGATGTTTTCCCGAGGTCATCCGGTACCACAGCGCCGAGCCGCATTTGCTGCAAAAGGCGCGTTCCGCCCAGCCCGAGGACTGATAGGTCTGAACCGGTCCCAGTGCTGCATAGCCGGGGGCGGCCTGAAAGCTCAGGAACGGCCCGCCAGCCCAGCGCTGGCACATCTGGCAATGACAGGCGGCCACGGCGTCGCGTGCCGGGGTGGCGGTGACGGTCACCGCGCCGCACATGCATTGTCCCTGCAATTCGCCCATCTCCGTGTCCTCCTGCTGGCTAGGTCAGCACTGCTGACTTTTGCTGCTCCCCCACACCCGCCGCGCCGCAGCCTGGTTGGTGCAGGGGCGGTGGCGGGTTACTCCGCAGCCACCGCGGCCTTGCTGTTGAATTTCTCCAGGATCGCCCCGGCGCAGTCCCGGCCATCCTTGATCGCCCAGACCACCAGCGAGGCACCGCGCACGATGTCGCCCACCGCATAAACACCCTCAAGCTCGGTGGCACCGGTCTTGAATTCGGCCTTGATGGTGCCCCAGCGGGTCACCGGCAGCTCCGGCTGGCCCCAAAGGGTTGGCAGATCCTCCGGCTCAAAGCCCAGCGCCTTGATCACCAGATCGGCCTCTTCGACGTAGTCCGCGCCCTCGATCACCTCCGGTGCCTGACGGCCCGAGGCGTCCGGCTGACCAAGGCGCATCTTCTGCACCATCACGCCAGCGACCTTGCCGCCCTCCTCGGTGAAGCCCTTGGGCGCGGAAAGCCATTCGAACACCACGCCTTCTTCCTCGGCATTCTGGGTTTCACGCTGCGAGCCCGGCATATTGGCGCGGTCGCGGCGATAGAGGCATTTCACGGATGTTGCGCCCTGACGGATTGAGGTTCGCACGCAATCCATCGCGGTATCACCGCCACCGATCACCACGACCTTCTTGCCCGCGGCATTCAGATCGCCGTTGTCAAAGGCTTCAACCGCATCGCCAAAGCTCTTCTTGTTGGAGGCGGTGAGGAAATCGATCGCCTTGACGATACCCTCGGCACCGCTTCCCGGCATCGACAGATCGCGCGACTTGTAGACGCCGGTGGCGATGATCACCGCGTCATGCTTGGCGCGGATATCCTCGAACGAGATGTCCTCGCCCACGGTGCAGTTCAGCTTGAAGGTAACACCACCGTCGGCCAGCAGCTTGTTGCGGCGCTCGACCACGTCCTTTTCCAGCTTGAAGCTGGGGATGCCGTACATCAGCAGCCCGCCGGCGCGGTCGTAGCGGTCATAGATGGTGACCTGCACGCCTGCCTTCCGCAGCATGTCCGCGGCCGCCAGACCGCCGGGGCCGGCACCGATGATGCCAACGCTCTCACTGCGCTCGGCCAGCGGCGCTGCGGGCTTGACCCAGCCCTGCTCCCAGGCGGTGTCGGTGATGTATTTCTCGACCGAGCCGATGGTGACGGTGCCGTGGCCCGACTGCTCGATCACGCAGTTGCCTTCGCACAGGCGGTCCTGCGGGCAGATGCGACCGCAGATCTCGGGGAAGGTGTTGGTGGCCTGGCTGACCTCGTAGGCCTCTTCCAGGCGGCCCGTTGCCGTCAGGCGCAGCCAGTCGGGGATGTTGTTGTGCAGCGGGCAATGGCTCTGGCAATAGGGCACGCCGCACTGGCTGCAGCGGCTGGCCTGCTCCTCGGCCTTGGCGGCGGCATATTCCGCGTAGATCTCATTGAAGTCTTCCTTGCGTACGCTCGCGTCACGCTTTTGAGGCATGTCGCGTTCGATCTGCACAAATTTCAGCATCGGTTGCTTGGCCACGGGCTGGACTCCATCGTTTGTCTGGCTGCGAGGGTACCTTTGCAGGTATCGGCACGCTTTATGTCAACTATGCTGACCTATTTCATCAGCTCTTGCCCCTCTGATACCGTGTTCCGCGGAAATGTACAGAGATTTTAGGTCCGATTCGGACCATAATCGGGACTTTCATAATCAAGGCCGGGATTTATACAGGATCCCGACAGGTTATGGCCGGGTTGCGGCCCGCAGGGGACGATTTCAGAATGCCGATATTTCAACTGGTGCTGGTGGCTTTGATCCAGGGAATCACTGAATTTCTGCCGGTTTCCTCCTCAGGACACCTGATTCTGCTGCCCGGGCTGACCGGCTTGGAGGACCAGGGCCAGGTGATCGACGTCGCCGTTCATGTCGGGACGCTGGCAGCGGTGGTGATCTATTTCTGGCGTGATGTCCGCATGGGGCTGGCCGGGCTGCCCCGCGCCCTCAGCGGTCGCCTGGACACCACCGGCGCCCGGCTGGCGATGGGGCTGGTCGTCGCCACCATTCCCACCGTGCTGTTCGGCGCGGCGCTGCATTTCAGCGGGTTCAGCGACAGCTTGCGCTCGATCACCGTGATCGGCTGGACCATGCTGGGCTTCGGGCTGCTGTTGTATTGGGCCGACCAGAAAGGGGCCGAGGTAAAACAGGTCGATGACTGGGGCCTGCGCGATGCGCTGATGATGGGGCTGTGGCAGATGCTGGCGCTGATCCCCGGCACCTCTCGGTCGGGCATCACCATCACCGGCGCGCGCCAGCTCGGCTACAGCCGCGAGGAAGGCGCCCGCATCGCCATGCTGATGTCGATCCCGACCATCCTCGCCTCCGGCATCCTCCTGGGCACCGAGGTTGCACTGGACGCAGACACCGCCCTGATGCGGGATGCAGGCATTGCCGCCGCCCTGGCGATGATCTCGGCGCTGGCGGCACTCAGCCTGATGATGCGCCTGCTGCGCTCGGTCAGCTTCACGCCCTATGTGATCTACCGGGTGGTCCTGGGGCTGATCCTGCTGACCATCGCCTACGGCAGCTGAGGCGCAAAAAAAGCGCAGGCCCCGGCCCGCGCTTTAGATAACGTCCGATCTGTCCGGCCCCGGACGGCCGGAACTGTCAGGTGCCGTTCTTGCGCAGATTGCGCGCCGAACTGGTCATCTCGTCATACTGGCCCGAGGGGCGGAATTTCCACAGGTAGTCCGGCAGCACCGAGCCAAGCGCCACCGGGCTGATACCCAGATCCGCAAAACCCCGGGCGCCGTCGGCCACCACGTTGTCGGACTTCAGGCTTTTCAGCTGATCGCGGGTCAACATCTTGTTCTCGATCAGCTGGAAGCTGGCCTTCTGCAGGATGTCAAACCCCAGCGCGACCAGATATGCCACGAACCCCGGCAGCGACAGGATAATGCGGCGGCGATGGATCACCTCCAGCATCTGCGCCATCAGCGCGCGGAAGGTCTTCACCTCCGGCCCGCCCAGCTCATAGACGCCCGGTTCGGCCTCGCCCGAGGCCCCCTTGACCGCGGCCTTGGCCACATCGTCCACGAACACCGGCTGGAACCGGGTCTCGCCCGCTGCGATCGGCAGCACCGGCGACAGGCGGGTCATGCCGGCAAAGCGGTTGAAGAAGCCGTCCTCGGCCCCGAAGATCACCGAGGGGCGCAGGATCACCGCGCCCGGGAAATGCTCCAGAACCGCAGCCTCGCCTGCGGCCTTGGTACGGGAATACTCGCTGGCAGCGTTCGGATCTGCACCGATGGCCGAGATATGCACCAGGCTGTCCACGCCCTCCTGCGCCGCGATGCGCGCAATGCGGCCCGCGCCTTCGGCATGAATGGCGCCGAATGTGTTCTTGCCCAGCTCATTCAGCACGCCCACGCAGTTCACCACCGCATCCGCGCCCTGCATGACGGCCGCCACCGAGGTGTCGTCGCGCACATTGCAGAACACCGGTTCCACCTGGCCGGGCACACCGTAGGGTTTCACGTGCATGGCCTCGTTGGGACGACGCACCGCAACCCGCACTCGCCAGCCCTCCTTGGCCATACGCCGCGCAATATACCGACCGACAAAGCCGGATCCGCCATAAATCGTGACCAGTTTGGACATGTTTTGGCTCCTGAACTTAGCTGCCTTTATGCTCTAGCGCCGCGGGACACATCGAACAAGGCGCAATTCATCGGGTTTCCTCCGGATGTGGCACCAGATCCTGCAAAAAGCCGTTAACACGTGCCGCATTCGCCGCATCTGGGAAAGGCCGCACAGGTCACGTTTTCCGTTTGACGGCCCCCGAAAACCTGCTTATACGCGCCTGCACGACACCTGCCCAGGTGGCGGAATTGGTAGACGCGCTAGCTTCAGGTGCTAGTGTCCGTATGGACGTGGAGGTTCGAGTCCTCTCCTGGGCACCATTCCCCGACATTGCGATATTTTAGTAAAACTGCCCGGCGGATTGCCGTGTGGTCCGGCGTCAAACCTGCGTCTTCGCCACTTGCACTGGCGCTGGACAGAGTTTAAACGACGTCCATCCGCAAGGCCTTCGGGTCAGGCGGAGAGGAAGAGTGCCGGTGTAGCTCAGCTGGTAGAGCACGTCATTCGTAATGATGGGGTCGTAGGTTCGAGTCCTATCACCGGCACCAGTCCTCCCCGGATCCCCTACCCATCAACGTTCCCTGCGCTAGACGCTGACACCCTGCAGCACCGCCTCGCGGGACAACTCGTTGCGGGTCCCCTCGAGCATAATTTCACCACGGCGCAGGACGACCAAACGGTCTGCCAGCTCATAGGCAAAATCAAAGTACTGCTCGACCAGTACAATCGCCATGCTGCCGGAGGCGCGTAGGTGGCGGATCACCTCGCCAATCTGCTGGATGATGTTGGGCTGGATGCCCTCCGTCGGCTCATCCAGCAGTAGGAGCCGCGGCTTGGTGATCAGCGCGCGCGCAATCGCCAATTGCTGCTGCTGGCCACCGGACAGATCGCCGCCGCGGCGGTTCTGCATCTTCTTCAGCACCGGAAACAGATCGAAAATCTCGTCCGGCACAAAATGCGCAGACGCCGGAAGGCAGGAAAACCCGGTCTCCAGATTCTCGCGCACCGTCAGCAGCGGAAAGATCTCGCGCCCCTGCGGCACATAGGCGACACCCTTCCAGGCCATCCGGTGCGCGGGCAACACGCCCAGGGTCTCGCCGCCCAGCTCCAGACGGCCGCCGGAGCGCGGATGCGCGCCGGAGATCGCCTTCATCAGGCTGGTCTTGCCGACGCCATTGGTGCCCATCACGCAGGTCACCTCGCCCTCGCGGGCCTCCATCGAGATCCCGTTGAGGATTTGCGAATGCCCGTAATGCAGGGTCAGATCGGATAGTTTCAGCATCTCTCAGCGCCCCAGGTAGACGTCGATGACGTCCTGATTGGATGTAACATGGTCGAGGCTGCCCTCGGCCAGAACCGAGCCTTCGTGCAGCACCGTGACCTTGCAGTTCAGCCGCCGCACGAACTCCATATCGTGCTCCACCACCACAACGGCGCGGGTCCTGGCCGCCTGCACCAGCAAATCGGTGGTGTGCTCGCGCTCCTGCGGGGTCATGCCGGCGGCGGGCTCGTCCACCAGCAGCAGCCGCGGCTCCTGCGCCAGCAGCATGCCGATTTCCAGCCACTGCTTCTGACCGTGGCTCAGCTCGCCCGACTTGCGGCGCAGCGCGTCCTTCAGGCCGATCTCTTCGGCCAGCTCCGCGACCCGATCCAGATCTTCGGGGTTGGGCCGGTAGAACAACACCCCCAGCCAGCCGCGGGTGTTCTTCAGCGCCATCAGCAAGTTTTCCTGCACGGTCTGATCCTCGAACACCGTGGGTTTCTGGAACTTCCGCCCGATGCCCGCCTGGGCAATCGCCGCCTCGCTCATCCGCAAGAGCGACACGGATTTCTCGCCCCAGATCACCCGGCCCTCGTCCGGACGGGTCTTGCCGGTGATGATGTCCATGAAGGTCGTCTTGCCAGCCCCGTTGGGGCCAATCACGGCGCGCAGCTCGGCATCGGCGATGCGGAACGACAGGTTGTTGATGGCGCGAAAGCCGTCAAAGCTGACGGAGACGCCGCTCACCTCCAAAAGCGTGCTCATTGGCTGGCCTCCTTTTCACGCAGGGCACCGTCGTCCGGCCCCAGATCCGCGCCATGGCGGTCGGCCCGCCGCCGCGCCCAAAGGTCAAACAGCCCGCCGATGCCTTGCGGCGCAAACAGGGTGACCAGCACAAAGGACACGCCCAGAAGCACCTGCCACCAGTCGACCCATTTGATCGTGTAGAACCCAAGGGACACATCGGGCGCCTGCCCGCCGGTGAACCAGGTGCTGAGCAGGCTGACGAAGGCGGCGCCGATGACCGCGCCGTACAGCCGTCCACGCCCGCCGATGGCAACCCAGACCGCCAGGTAGATCGAGGCGATAGGAGCCATTTCCTCGGGGTTGATGATGCCTGCCTGTGGGTAGTACAGCGCGCCCGCAATGGCGGCGATACAGGCAGTCAGGGTAAAAACCGCAAGCTTGTAGACCTCGACCGAGTAGCCAAGGAAGCGCACCCGCGCCTCGTTGTCGCGGATGCCGCGCACGACAGAGCCGAACTTGCCCGACACCAGCCAGGCCGCCAGCAGGAACCCCAGACCCAATGCCGCCGCCGAGGCCCAGAGGAACCACACCGACACCACCGATTGCGGGGCGCTGACGCCGGGCAGGTTCTGCAGGCCCGACAGCCCGTTGTTGCCACGCAGGCCGCTGTCGTTCTGAAACAGGTACAACGCCAGCGCCAGGGTCATCGCCTGGGTCAGGATCGACAGGTACACGCCGGTCACCCGGCTGCGGAACGCCAGCCAGCCGAACAGCAGCGCCAGCACCCCCGGAACCAGCACCACCAGCGCCAGCTGCAATGCCAGACTGTCTGCAAAGGCCCAGATCAGCGGAAACTCGGACGACCCCACGACGCCGAAGATCTGGTTGCCGATGGCGTCCGTGACCTCTGCCGCGGTGGGCGGGATGTCGCCCTGGGCCAGCGACTCGGCCACGATCAGCCGGGTGCGCTCATACATCAGCCACATGCCGATCATGTAGCCGCCCAGCCCGAAGAAGGCGAAATGCCCCAGCGACAGGATGCCGGCAAAGCCCCAGACCAGGTCCATCGCCACCGCGATCAGGCACAGGCACAGGGTCTTGCCCAGCGTCTTGACGAAACTGGTGGAGATCAGGCCGATGCCAAAGCCCTCCGACAGGACGGTGACACCAAAGGTGAACAGCGACAGAATGGCCAGAAAGATCAGAACCGAGGGGTTCCTGGCGATAAAGCTGCGTTCCATGGCTCAATCCCCCGCCGCGCGGCCCTTGAGGGCGATGATCCCCCGCGGCCGGAACTGGATGAAAATGATGATGAAGATGATCATGTAGGTCTGCGCCGCCAGCGTGTTCGAGGGGTTGGCCCACTCGATCCCCTTTTGCAAAAAGCCGATCATCCCGGCCCCGGCCAGCGCGCCCCAGATGTTGCCGACACCGCCGACAACCACGGTCATGAAGCTCTGCACGATATAGTCGTTGCCAAGGTCCGAGGTCACCTTGGCGAACAGGCCGATGGCGACGCCGGCAATGCCGGCAATGCCGGAACCCAGACCGAAGGTCAGCATGTTGACCCGGCCCGGATTGATCCCCATCGACCCCGCCATGCGCGGGTTCTGCGTCACCGCGCGCATCTCCAGCCCCAGCCGGGTGCGCTTCATGATGAACAGGAACAGGCCGAGGAAGGTCAGCGCCAGAACGAAGATCGCGATGCGGATATAGCTGATCGACACCACGTCGTTCAGCACCCACGCGCCGTCCAGCCAGCCCGGCGCGGTCAGCGGCCGCGCCTGTGTGCCAAAGATGTTCTTGGCCAACTGCTGCAGCGCGATGGAAATGCCGAAGGTCGCCAGCAGCGTCTCCAGCGGGCGGGCATAGAGCCAGCGGATCACCAGCCGCTCCATCGCCACCCCCATGGCAAAGGTCACGGCAAAGGCCATCGGAATCGCCACGATGATCGACAGCGTGTGGTCGGGGATGATCTGCTGCACGACATAGCCGGTATAGGCGCCCATCATGATGAACTCGCCATGGGCCATGTTGATCACCCCCATCACGCCAAAGGTGATGGCCAGCCCGATCGCGGCGAGGAAATAGATCGAGGCCAGCGACACAGCGTCCAGCGTCAGGTCCAGCGTCTGGTTCATGCCGACCTTCAGCGCGATCTGGTCCAGCGCGGTTTCGGCGGCAGCGGTGACCTCGGCGGCGGGTTCCGCATAAGTGTCAAAGAACACATGGGCGCCCAGCGCAGCATCCATATCGGCGGTGGTGACCAATGGCGGCACCTTGCCCTCTGCGGCCAGCGCCGCATAGGCCCGGCTGCGGCCATCCTCTGCGCTCAGCTGTGCCAGCGGCACCCCGCCGACCCGGCCGCCTTCGATGTTGTCTGCCAGTGCAACGCGGATGGCGTCCGCCGACACACGTGGCACCGCCAGGTTGTTTTCCACGAGCAGATCATAGGCTTGATCCTTGGGTAGTTCGTCCGATCCCGGCGTCAGCACTGCGGCAAGATTGGCGTCTTCCGGCAACGACTTGGCTGCCTGCCGCGTGGTCACCACCAGCGGATTCAGCGCCGCGCGCACATCAAGGCCCAGATCGCCAGACATGTCCGCGATGGCCGCAACACGGGCAGCGGTATCAGCGTCATAGCCGATGGTCAAAAGCCGCTCCAGCCGCTGTTTCTGCGCCTTGATCTGCGCGTCAGCCTCACCGCCGATCGAGGCGCGCAGCGGCGCCAGCAAGGAGGCCTCGGGATCGCGGGCGATCGACTCCAGTGCCGCCAGCCGCTTGGCGCGGTCCGGGTCGCTCAGCTGGAACTGAACCAGCGCGGTGGCGATCAGCGCCCGCACGCCGCTGTTGGGTTTCAACTGCTTGAGCGCGGACTTGTCAAAGCTGCCCACAGTCTCGCCGCTGTCGAAATCGGTCAGTACATAGCTGCCGCCCTCGCCCTTTGCCCCGGCAAAGAAGTACCCATCCGCCTTGCGCATCCACATGTCCTTGGCGGCCCAGCTTTCCAGCATGGTCTGCGCCTGCGGCAGCCCGCTGGCGGCAATGGCATCGATGGCCGGCTGGATCGTCTTGCGGGAGCTTTTGAGAATGGCCGCCTGATGCGCCTGCAGCACCGGCTGCAGCGCGGTCTCCTGGGCACTGGCCGTCATGCAGGCGCACAGGAGTGCGAGGCCCGCAAGGAATAGTCGTAACATCTGCTGAAACCTGATTGTCTTGGGGAGCGTCCCGGTGCGGGGCGGGCCGCCGGGCCCACCCCGCCGTTCGGGTCAGTAGTTCGACAGCGTCTGAACGCAGGTCTCGGTCTCGGTGTTGTACATGCCGCAGCCGAGATCCTTCCAATCCGACTTCAGCACCGCCGATTCCGGCAGGTAGTCGGTCCAGGCATCGCCCGGCACCACGTCGGTTTCGCTGATGATGTCAAACTGGCCGTCCGCCTGGATCTCGCCGATCAGCACCGGCTTGGCCAGATGGTGGTTCGGCAGCATCACCGCGGTGCCGCCGGTCAGGTTCGGGTATTCCTGCCCGTACATCGCCGCGCGCACCGCGTCCACTTCGGTGGTGCCCGCCTCGGTCGCGGCGTTCACCCACATGTTGAAGCCGATGTAATGCGCCTCCATCGGATCGTTGGTCACCCGGTCTTCACCCATGGTGGCTTTCCAGGTCTTCACAAACTCGGCATTGGCCTCGGTGTCTGCCGACTGGAAGTAGTTCCAGGCCGCCAGATGGCCCACCAGATTGGCGGTATCGAGGCCCGACAGTTCTTCCTCGCCGACCGAGAAGGCGACGACCGGAATGTCATCCGCCGACACCCCCGCCGCCGCGAGTTCCTTGTAGAAACCGATGTTGGCGTCGCCGTTGATGGTCGAGATCACCCCGACTTTCTTGCCGTCGGCGCCCAGCGCCACCACGTCGGCGACGATCTTGGACCAGTCGGAATGGCCGAAGGGCGTGTAGTTCACGAAGATATCGGAATCCGCCACGCCCTTCTGCTTCAGGTAGCTTTCGAGGATGTTATTGGTGGTCCTGGGGTAGACATAGTCCGTGCCGAGCAGAGCAAATTTCTCGACCCCCAGTTCCTCCAGGAAATAGTCGGTAGCAGGGATGGCCTGCTGGTTCGGGGCCGCGCCGGTGTAAAAGACGTTCTTCGAGGACTCCTCGCCCTCGTACTGCACCGGGTAGAACAGCAGCCCGTTCAGCTCCTCGATCACCGGCAGCACCGACTTGCGGCTGACGGAGGTCCAGTTGCCGAAGATCACGTCGACTTCGTGCACGGTCAGCAGCTCGCGCGCCTTTTCCGCAAACAGCGGCCAGTCGGAGGCGGGGTCGACCACGACCGGCTCCAGCTGCTTGCCCAGAAGGCCGCCCTTGGCGTTTTGCTGGTCGATCAGCATCAGCATGGTGTCTTTCAGGGTGGTTTCCGAAATCGCCATCGTGCCGGACAGTGAATGCAGCACGCCGACCTTGATGGTGTCGTCATCGGCCAGCGCGGCAGTGGCCATGGCAGCGAAAACGACCGACCCGGCGAGCGTGGATTTGAGAGATGTCATGTAATCCTCCAAGCGGGGCCGGAACGGAGGGCTTGCACGCAGGCGCAGTCTTCCTCTACCTGATCCCCGCAACTGTTGTTGCGATCCGTGCGGCGGTTGTTGTCGAGGTCCAAGTCGCGCAGCCGCCGCACACCCCCCGGGCGTTGTCGCCTCTCTGGGTGGCTCCACGCTCGCTGCATTGCGGCGAACTTGGCAACAGGCCCGAGCCGCGCTGGCGGAAATCAGCGGCCTCTGCCCAATTTTTCATCCCGCAGCAGGGCTTTTGTCCAAAAAACGGTCACCCGCAGGGGAATTGGCTCCGCCGCTGCACGCCACATTGGCATTCGCGGGACCCAGCGGGGAAACAAGAGGCACCGAAAGATTTCCGACAGGTGCCCGATCACACAACTTACCCCCATATCCCCGCACGCAGCCACGCCCTGCGCACCGGCGATGCCGCCGCGGGCGCGCGGCGCGGTACAGCTTGGCAGCAAGCGGCTTGGCCAGCGCTCTGTGCTGGACGGCTTGCGCCAGTCGGGATCCTTCAAATGCCTGTTTCCGCGCACCACTTCGGACGCGCTTGAGGCGGTGCTGCTGAACACCGCGGGCGGGATCACCGGCGGCGATGCCTTTGATCTGGCGGCAGAGGCGGGGGCGGGCACCACGCTGACCTTGACCACACAGGCCTGCGAGCGGGCCTATCAGGCGCAGCCCGGCCCCTACGGGCAGGTCCGCAACCAGCTGGCAATCGGCCCCGGCGCGCGGCTGAACTGGCTGCCGCAGGAGACCATCCTGTTTGAAGGCAGCGCGCTGGACCGGCAGTTACGGGCCGATCTGGCCGAGGATGCCAGCCTGCTGCTGGTGGAGCCCATGGTGTTCGGGCGCGCCGCCATGGGCGAGCAGCTGAACCGCATACGGCTGCGCGACCGGATCGAGATCCGTCGCGCGGGCCACCCCGTCTTTCTGGACGCGACGCGCTTTGCCGGTGATCTCAGCGCGCATCTGGCCCGGCCGCATGTGGCGAACGGCGCCGGTGCGATGGCGTCGATCGTCTTTGCCGCCGCCAGTGCCGAAGCCCAGCTGGACCCGGTCCGCCGGATGCTGCCCGATAGCGCCGGCGCCAGTTTGCTGGACCCAGATCTTTTGGTGATCCGGATCCTCGCGGCCGACAGTTTCGAGCTGCGCCGCGCCATGCTGCCGGTGCTGCGGCGGCTGAACCCCGACCCTCTCCCCCGATGCTGGATGATATGACATGAACCTGACCCCGCGTGAAAAAGACAAGCTGCTGGTCGCCATGGCCGCCGAGGTCGCCCGCAAACGGCTGGCGCGCGGCGTGCGTCTGAACCACCCCGAGGCCATCGCCCTGATCACCGATGCTGTGGTCGAGGGCGCCCGCGACGGCCGCTCGGTCGCCGACATGATGCAGGCCGGTGCCGAAGTGGTCCGCCGCGAGGACTGCATGGAGGGCGTGCCCGAGATGATCCACGAGGTCCAGGTCGAGGCCACCTTCCGCGATGGCACCAAGCTGGTCACCGTCCACAATCCCATCCGCTAACCCGTCATAGGAGTCTCCCCATGAACCGCATCCTGTTTCCCGCGCTTGTCCTCTCCGGTCCCGCGATGGCCCACAGCCAGCCCCATGTGCACGCCCATGGCATCGATTACGCCACTTTGGGTGCCGGCCTGGCGGTGGTGGCCGCCATTGCCGTCTTCCTGCTGTCGAAGCTGCCGAAATGATCCCCGGCGAGCTGTTCCCGGCCGCGGGCGAAATCACCCTGAACGCGGGCGCCGAGGCGGTGACGCTGATGGTCGCAAACACCGGCGACCGCCCGGTACAGGTCGGCTCGCACTATCATTTCGCCGAAACCAACCCGGCGCTGGAGTTTGACCGCACCGCGGCACGCGGGCTGCGGCTGGACATCGCCCCCGGCACCGCCGTGCGGTTCGAGCCGGGCCAGCGCCGCGAGGTGCAACTGATCCCGATCGGCGGTGCGCGCCGCATCTTCGGTTTCAATCAACAGGTCATGGGGGCGCTCTGATGCCGGCAACAATCAACCGTGCGGATTACGCCGCCATGTTCGGCCCCACCACCGGCGACAGGCTGCGGCTCGCCGACACCGATCTGGTGATCGAGGTGGAGCGCGACCTGACCACCTATGGCGAGGAGGTCAAGTTCGGCGGCGGCAAGGTGATCCGCGACGGCATGGGCCAGTCGCAGGCCACCCGCGCCGAGGGCGCGATGGACACCGTCATCACCAATGCGCTGATCGTCGACCACTCCGGCATCTACAAGGCCGACGTCGGGCTGAAGGACGGCCGCATCGCCAAGATCGGCAAGGCGGGCAACCCGGACACCCAATCCGGTGTCGACATCATCGCAGGCCCCGGCACCGAGGTGATCGCCGGCGAGGGCCGCATCCTGACCGCGGGCGGTTTTGACAGCCACATCCACTTCATCTGCCCGCAGCAGATCGAGGATGCGCTGCATTCCGGCCTGACCACCATGCTGGGCGGCGGCACCGGCCCGGCCCATGGCACGCTGGCCACCACCTGCACCCCCGGCCCCTGGCATATCGGGCGAATGCTGCAGGCAGCGGACGCCTTTCCGATGAACCTCGCCTTTGCGGGCAAGGGCAACGCCTCGCTGCCCGCCGCCATCGAGGAACAGGTGAAGGGCGGCGCCTGCGCGCTGAAGCTGCACGAGGACTGGGGCACCACCCCCGCCGCCATCGACTGCTGCCTTGGCGTCGCGGATGCTATGGACGTGCAGGTGATGATCCACACCGATACGCTCAATGAATCCGGCTTTGTGGAACATACGGTCGGCGCCATGAAGGGCCGCACCATCCACGCCTTCCACACCGAAGGTGCGGGCGGCGGCCATGCCCCGGACATCATCAAGATCTGCGGCGAGAACCACGTTCTGCCCTCCTCGACCAACCCGACGCGTCCCTTCACCGTGAACACCGTCGAGGAACACCTCGACATGCTCATGGTCTGCCATCACCTCGACAAGTCGATCCCCGAGGACGTTGCCTTTGCCGAGAGTCGCATCCGGCGCGAGACCATCGCCGCCGAGGATATCCTGCACGACATGGGCGCGTTTTCGATCATCGCCTCCGACAGCCAGGCCATGGGCCGGGTAGGCGAGGTGCTGATCCGCACCTGGCAGACCGCCGACAAGATGAAGAAACAGCGCGGCCAGCTGCCGGAAGAGACCGGCGACAACGACAACTTCCGCGTCCGCCGCTATATCGCAAAATACACCATCAACCCGGCCATCGCGCATGGTCTCAGCCACGAGATCGGCTCAATCGAGCCCGGCAAGCGCGCCGATCTGGTGCTGTGGAACCCCGCGTTTTTCGGGGTTAAGCCTGAAATGGTGCTGCTGGGCGGCACCATTGCCTGCGCCCAGATGGGCGATCCCAACGCCTCCATCCCGACGCCGCAGCCGGTCTACAGCCGCCCGATGTTCGCCGCTTACGGGCGGGCGGTCGAACATTCCGCCGTCACCTTCGTCTCCGAGGCCGCGCAGGCAGATGGGATCGGCAATCGCCTGGGGCTCGCCAAGCAGACCGTGGCGGTGCGCAACACCCGCGACATCGGCAAGCGGGACCTGCGGCTGAACACCGCCACCCCGCAAGTGGAGGTCGACCCCGAAACCTACGAGGTGCGCGCAGACGGCGAACTGCTGACCTGCCAGCCCGCCGAAGTGCTGCCGATGGCGCAGCGCTATTTCCTGTACTGAAATCATGCATCAGGAGCATCAGATGATCAAAAATCCGGCATTGCGCTGCACACATCCCGGCTTTGCGGCGACCGCCCTACCAATTGCTGCACCTGCAGCATATGTTCGGAGCCATAGGGAGGAGTTCACTGGTAAAGGAGTGATCTCCAATGGCAAACTACGCAACGCAAACCACCGCACCGACCTTCGATCTGGCAGGCTTCTTGCGCCGCAGCGCGTCGGCAATCGGCAAGGCTTTCGTGATGATCTCGGAATCCAACGCTCGCATGCAGGCGGTTCAGCGCCTCAACGATATGAGCGATGCGCAGCTGGCCGAGCGCGGCCTGAAGCGCGAGGACATCGTCCACCACGTCTTCCGCGACACTTATTACGTCTGACGGATCTGCAGTCCAGCGTCCGGTCCCAACAGGGAGAAGCCGGATGCTGACTGCCCGCGTGTACCACGATCATGCACACGGCCAGCCGGATGGCCGGGTGTCACTCGATTACGATGGCCGCTTCCTGCGCCGCAAGATGCTGACCACTGACGCCGGCGAGGCCTTTCTGGTCGATCTGGCGCAGACGCGCTCGCTTGACCATGGTGGCGTGCTCCGGCTGGAAGATGGCCGCGAGATCGAGATCATCGCCGCCCCCGAGGAACTTCTGGAAGTGCGCGGCGAAAATCTGTTGCGGCTGGCCTGGCACATCGGCAACCGCCACACCCCCTGCCAGATCGAAGCGGAACGTCTGCTGATCCAGCGCGATCACGTGATCCGCGACATGCTGCAAAAACTGGGCGCCGAGCTCCGCCAGGTGGTGGAGCCCTTCACCCCGGAAGGCGGCGCATACGGCCACGGGCGGACCCATGGCCACGCCCACTGACTCTGCCATCCTGACGCTGACGCAATGGCTGTCGCCTGCCTATCCGGTGGGCGGCTTTGCCTATTCGCATGGGCTGGAGGCGGCGATTGATGTCGGCACGGTGGCCTCGACGCAGGAGACCAGCGCGTGGATCACGGATGTTCTGGACCACGGCTCGGGCCGGTCCGACGCGCTGTTGCTGACGGCGGCCTACCGCGCAGAAGGTGCTGGCGAACTGGCCGAGATCGACGCTGCCGCCCGCGCCTTTTGCGCCTCGGCCGAACGGCTGAAGGAAACGGCATTGCTCGGGCAGGCCTTTGGCACCGTCACCGGCGATGTCTGGGCGCTGGAGCTGGCCGGGCTGTCCTATCCTGTCGCTGTGGGGCGCGCCGCGCGGCTGCAGGATCTGCCGCTGCTGTTGACCACGCAGATGTTCCTGCAGGCCTTCGCCGCCAACCTCGTCGCCGTGGCCACCCGGCTGGTGCCGCTGGGCCAGACCGACGCCCAGCGCCTGCTCCGCGACCTGACGCCGCTGTGCGCTGAGATTGCCCGGCAGGCGCTGCAGGGCAACCTGCAGGATCTGAGTTCCACCGCCTTTCTCGCGGACATCGCGTCCATGCAACATGAAACCCAATATTCAAGGATTTTCCGGACATGAGCAGTCAAAACGGCCCGCTGCGCGTGGGCATCGGCGGCCCCGTCGGCGCCGGCAAGACCACCCTGACCGCCGCCCTTGCCGAGGCGCTGCGCAACCGCTGTTCGGTGGGGGTCATCACCAACGACATCTACACCCGCGAGGACGCCGAGGCGCTGATGCGGATGCAGATCCTGCCGCAGGACCGCATCATCGGCGTGGAGACCGGCGGCTGCCCGCATACCGCCATCCGCGAGGACGCCTCGATCAATCTGGCCGCGGTGGCAGAGATGCAGGCGCGCCACCCGGAGGTCGACGTGGTGCTGATCGAAAGCGGCGGCGATAACCTGTCGGCCACCTTCAGCCCCGAGCTGGCGGATCTGACACTCTATGTGATCGACGTCGCCGCAGGCGAGGAAATCCCCCGCAAGGGCGGCCCGGCGATCACCAAGTCCGACCTGCTGATCATCAACAAGACCGACCTCGCGCCGCATGTCGGCGCCTCGCTCGAGGTGATGGAGCGCGACGCTGGCCGGATGCGCAAGGCGCGGCCCTTCGTGTTCTCCGCCCTGCGCCACCGTCAGGGGGTGGCGCAGATCGTCGATCACCTGGTGCAGATGGGCGGGCTGCAACTGGCCGAGCCTGCGTAAGGCGCGCGCCACCTCAGCCCGGCCGCTGCACCACCCCGTATTGCGCGTAGCCGCGGTACAGCTGGCGGTGCTGCACGCTGCCGCCGATCCCGGCGGCGGCGCGGTTCAGCGCCGCCTCCAGCTCCAGCCTCGGGGTGACGTGGAACCGGCCCAGCCAGTGGTTCAGCCCGCGTCGGCACCACTTTGGCCAGCCGTGCAGATCGGAGAAATCGACCACATGCAGCTGCCCGTGCGGTGCCAGATGGGCGCAGGCCATGTGCAGCGCCGCCTGCCAGTCCGGAATCATTGACAGCCCGTAAGAGATAAACACCCGGTCGAACTGCGCTCGCCGGAACAGATGCCCGCCATCGAAGTGGCAGGCATCGGCCCGCGCAAGCTGCACATGATCCCCCAGCTTGGCGCGGGCGGAATTCAGCATCTCGTCCGAGATATCCAGCCCGTAAAAGGCACTGTGCGGATACTTGCGGGCCGCCAGATGCAGGTTGCGCCCGGTGCCGCAGGCCACCTCCAGCACATGGGTGCCCTGCCCCGGTGCCAGCCCGGCAATCAGCTGGTCGCGCCCGAACAGGTAATACTTGCGCGTCACATCATAGATCAGCCGCTGATGACGGTAGGTCTCGTCCATCAGCGCGGCGTGGGATCGGGAAACGGTATCCAGCATCGGCATCACCCCTGAAACCGGTAAAGATGGAAGCCACCGTAGATGGCGGAGCGGTCGACCGCGGTACCACGGGCAGACCCTTCGGCATCGTACTGCCAGCGGTCGAGAGTGTCGGCACGAACCCGCCCCGGCAGGATGTCCGCCGCGCCGCCGGTTCGGAATATGACCCGCGCGCCGGGGCTGGCGGTGCGGGTGATCTCCTGCCACAGCGCGTTCAGCTGCGCGTCGTTCATCCAGTCCTGCGCATCCAGCAGCACAAAGCCCTGTTTCGACCCCGTCGGCTCTGCCGCCAGCAGATCGGTCAGCGAGCGGTTGAATAACCGCCCGCGGGCCGCATGGCGGCGCAGCGCGGCAAAGTTCTGCGCCTGCAGATAGGGCGGCAGCGACGCATCCGGCGCCGGGTCGTAGCAGCGGCCAAAGGCTTGCCAGGCAAAGTAGTTCTCCCGGATCGGGAAATCGCACATCAGCTTGCGCACCCGCTCGCGCAGAACCGGCAGCACATCGCCGCCGCCATCCGCGGCCAGCTTGTCATACTGCGCGGGCGGAATACCGAGACCAAACAGCGAGGCGCGGAAGCCCGCCAGCAGGCGCACCAGCCGCATATCGAACAGCGGCGCGATCCTTTGACCAAAGAACGCCTGCTGCTCTGCCAGGGTGCGCGCCGCCAGCAGCGGCGCGAAATCCACCTGCCCCAGCCGCGCCACCAGATGCACTGCCCCCAGAAAACGCCCCAGCAGCCCGTGGCGGTAGAACCCGGTCTGAAACACCGAGATCCGGCGGCGCAGCAGGCGCCGACCGTCCCAGAACGCGCGCGTCTCCGGGTCCAGATGGTCCCGGATGTAGCGCTCGTACAGGGCGCGGTTGGCCTCCATGTCGGCGCGTCCAAAGAACTGGTAGAAGGCCGCGTGATCGGGCAGCGCCTGCGCCGCCGCCAGCTTCAACCGGCCCAGCGCCACATGGGCGGGCGACAGATCCACCCCGGTGACAGAGGCAGGCCCGGCGGCCAGATAGGACAACAGGTTGCAGCTGCCCGAGGCGATGCAGACCAGATTGTCCTGCGGCGTGATCCCCAGCGCCTCCATGTCCACCGTCGGATCCTCCCAGATCTGCGGATAGACCAGCCCCAGAAACAGCCGGGAGAACAGCCGCTCCAGCCGCCCGGTTGCCGCGTCGCCCTCTTGCAGCACCGCTGCATCCAGCTGTGCCTGTGCGGTCATCGTCATCTAACGCGCGCCTCTTCAAACATTTTCCAGTTGCCTTTGCCTGCGCCGGGCGCGCCTGGCCCGGTCGCGGTGCCGCGCCTTGCGGGCGGTGTGCTCCCAATCGATCAGCGCCAGGCGGCCGTCCTCCAGCTCCACCACCGCGGTGCAGCTTTCGACCCAATCGCCAGTGTTCACATAGGCGATCCCGTCCAGATCGCGGATCGCGGCGCTGTGGATATGGCCGCAGATCACCCCGTCATAGCCGCCGCGCTTGGCCTCGGCGCTCAGCACCGCCTCGTATTCGCTGATGAAGTTGACCGCCTGTTTGACCTGGTGCTTGGCCCATTTCGACAGCGACCAGTACTGCCCGCCCCACAGGTGCCGCGCCCGGTTGACGTGGGTGTTGAGCCACAGCATGAAGTCATAGGCCCGGTCCCCCAGATGGGCGAGCCAGCGGGCATTGACCACCACCGAATCGAACTGGTCGCCGTGGGTCACCAGGTAGCGCTTGCCGTCGGCGGCCGTGAAATCGGCGCTGCGGCAGACCTCGATACCACCGAAATGGGTGCCAAGGTAGGAGCGCAGGAATTCGTCATGGTTGCCGGGAATCAGATAGATCCGGGCGCCACCATGGGCCTTTTCCAGCAGCGCCTGCACCACGTCGTTATGTGCCTGCGGCCACAAAAAGCCCTTGCGCCGGATCCGCCAGGCATCGACGATATCGCCCACCAGGTAGTATTGCGCGGCCTCATGTCGGTTGAGGAAATCCAGCAGCAGATCGGCCTGGCAGCCCGGTGTCCCCAGATGAATGTCCGACAGGAAGATCGTGCGGTATTTCACAGGTCTGACCCCGGCTGGTTGCGTACCTTCGGACCTAAACCACGCGCATCACAGAACCATGACGCTGCGGCGGCGTGATCGTCGTTTTCCGTTTGACGCCCCCTGAAAACCCGCTTATACGCGCCTGCAAGACACCTGCCCAGGTGGCGGAATTGGTAGACGCGCTAGCTTCAGGTGCTAGTGTCCGTATGGACGTGGAGGTTCGAGTCCTCTCCTGGGCACCATTCCCCGATAAACGACACCTACAGCCATGCCGATCGGCAGCCCGATCAGGCATATGTAAACCAGTCGGCTTCAGCGCAGTTGAGTTTGACAGCCAAAGTGCCTATTTCCACTGCAATGCTGCCAATCGTCGCTGCCGACGCGGTGATCATCTAAAGGGAATTCCAGTGGCCAACCACCTGTACAAGAACGACCTGCCCGACGGGCTGGACCTCGGTCCCGTTGTTGCCATCGACTGCGAAACCATGGGATTGAACCCGCATCGCGACCGGCTGTGCGTGGTCCAGCTGTCCGGCGGGGATGGCGACGCCCATATCGTGCAGATCGCCAAGGGACAGACCGAAGCGCCCAACCTGTGCCGGATGCTGGAAGATCCCGATGTGCTGAAGCTGTTCCACTTTGGCCGTTTCGACATCGCCGCACTGTACCACGCCTTTGGCGCGCTGACGGCCCCGGTCTATTGCACCAAGATCGCCAGTCGCCTGGTGCGCACCTATACCGACCGCCACGGGCTGAAGAACCTCACCCAGGAACTGCTGGGCATCGACATCTCGAAACAGCAGCAAATGAGCGACTGGGGCGCCGCCGAACTGAGCGAGGCGCAGCTGGACTACGCCGCCTCGGACGTGCTGCACCTGCACCGGCTGCGCAATGCACTCGACAAACGGCTGGCCCGTGAAGGGCGGACGGAAATGGCCCAGGCCTGTTTCGACTTCCTGCCGATGCGCGCCAAACTTGACCTGGCCGGCTGGCCCGAAATCGACATCTTTGCACACTCATGACCGATACAGAAAAATTCCTGCACACCGCCCGCCAGGTGATCACCGACGAGGCCAATGCCCTGAACGTCCTGGCCGAGAGCCTTGACGACCGGTTTGCCCAAGCGGTGCGGATGATCCTCGAGGCCAAGGGCCGCATCATCATCAGCGGCATCGGCAAGTCCGGCCATATCGGCCACAAGATCGCGGCGACCCTCGCCTCCACCGGGACGCCCGCCTATTTCGTGCACCCGGCCGAGGCCAGCCATGGCGATCTGGGCATGCTGTCACAGGGCGACGTCGTCCTGGCCATATCGAACTCCGGCGAGGCGCCGGAGCTGGCGAACCTGCTGGCCTTCACCCGCCGCTTCGGGATTCCGCTGATCGGCCTGTCCTCCAAGATGGACAGCACCCTGATGAAGCAGGCCGACGTTCATCTGCAAATTCCTTCGCTGGGCGAGGCCTGCGGCTTCGGCATGGTGCCGTCAATCTCAACCACGCTGACGCTGGCGATGGGGGATGCACTGGCCATCGCTCTGATGAAGCACCGCGATTTCCGGCCCGAGAACTTCCGCGACTTCCATCCCGGCGGCAAGCTGGGCGCACAGCTCAGCAAGGTGCGCGACCTGATGCATGCGGACGAGGCCCTGCCGCTGGTTGCGGGCGATGCCCCGATGGCCGATGTGCTGATCGAAATCAGCCAGAAGGGCTTTGGCGTGGCCGGTGTGGTTGCCGCCGATGGCGCCCTTGCAGGCATCATCACCGACGGCGACCTGCGCCGCCACATGCAGGGGCTGCTGGACAAGACCGCCGCCGAGGTAATGACCGCGTCTCCTGCGACCATCGCTCCGGATGCCATGGCCGAAGAAGCCGTGGCCGTGATGAACAAACGCAAGATCACCTGTCTGTTCGTAACGGACGCTGCCAGCCAGCAACGTCCGCAAGGCTTGTTGCACATCCACGACTGCCTCCGCGCAGGCCTGGGCTGACATCGGGCCACGGGAGATCAGGACATGGACAGCCACTCCAGAGCCGTCGCCTATCTGAAGGTGCTGATGCCGCTGGCGGCCCTGGCGCTGATGTCGACCCTGTTCCTGATCTCGCGCGGCAGCAATACCGAGGCCGTCATCCCCTTTGCGCAAAAGGAAATCGAGGACCGGATGAAAGGCCAGCAGGTGACCGCGCCTTTCTTCTCGGGCACCACGGCGCAGGGGGATGAAATCATGGTCTCGGCCGCCCTCGCCCGCCCCGGTGGAGCCGACGCCCCGGCGGTGGCCAGCGAAGTGTCGGCAAATTTCAGGCTTGCCCGTGGCGGACGGATCACCCTGGCGTCACAGACCGGATCGATACAACCGGGCCAGGCCACGGCCGAATTCACCGGCGGTGTGACCATCACCTCGACACAGGGGCTGATCGTGGAAACCGAGACGCTGAATGCCGCTCTCGACGGGTTGGAAGCCAGCAGCCCAGGCCCGGTGCAGGCCACCGGGCCGCTTGGACGACTGACGGCGGGCAACATGCGGATCTCCTCCGAATCTGAGGACGGGACGGTCCATATGCTATTCAAAAACGGGGTGAAGCTGATATACGATCCCCAGCAACCAGAAAGATGACCAGTGTCTTACTTGCGCGCATTGATATTTTGCTTCCCGCTGGCCCTGCCCCTTGGCCTTTATCCCGGTCTCGCCGCGGCTCAAAACGCGCAGGTTGCCTTTGGTGCCGTGAAAGCAGATCCCAGCCAACCGGTTGAGGTGACGGCGGACAATCTGGCGGTCAGCCAGGTTGACGGCTCCGCTGAATTCACCGGGAATGTCCTGATCGCACAGGGCATCATGCGCCTGTCGGCCGACAAGGTTCTGGTCATCTACAAAACCGCGGAGGACGGGCAGACCCGCAAGGGCATCGAGCGTCTGGAAGCCACCGGAAATGTCCTCTTGGTCAGCGGACCGGACGCCGCGGAATCGCAGCGCGCGGAATATTCCATCGACAGCGGCACGATCGTGATGACCGGAGACGTTCTGCTGTCCCAGGCTGGCAACACCCTGACGTCAAACCGGCTCGAGGTGAACCTGACCACCGGCACCGCCCGGATGGCAGGCCGGGTCAAAACCATCCTCAATCCGGATGGCGAAGACTGATGGCCAAACCCGACCTGACCGTGACCGAAGGCACTTCCGGCCTGCAAATCAAGCAGCTGCGAAAATCCTACCGCAAGAAAGTCGTCATCCGTGACGTCTCGATGTCGCTGAACCGCGGCGAAGTGGTGGCGCTGCTGGGCCCCAATGGATCGGGCAAGACCACCAGCTTCTACGCGATCGCGGGGCTGGTGTTTCCCGAGGCCGGCATGGTCAGCATCGACGGCCAGAATGTCACCGGCCTGCCGATGTACCGCCGGGCCCGGCTCGGAATCGGCTATCTGCCCCAGGAAATGTCGATCTTTCGCGGGCTATCGGTGGAAGACAACATCTCCGCGGTGCTCGATATCTCGCAGAAGCACGAGCACAAGCGCCGCGAACGTCTGGAAGAGCTGCTGTCGGATTTCTCGATCGAGCATCTGCGTCGTGCCCCGGCGCTGGCGCTGTCGGGCGGCGAACGCCGTCGCGTCGAGATCGCCCGCTGCCTGGCCGCCGATCCCAAGTATCTGCTGCTGGACGAACCTTTTGCCGGCGTCGATCCGATTTCCGTCGGCGACATCCGCCACCTGGTGGCCGATCTGAAGAAACGCGGCATCGGCGTGCTGATCACCGACCACAACGTGCGCGAGACGCTGGAAATCGTGGACCGCGCCTATATCTTGCACGATGGCCAGGTGCTGATGTCCGGCAGCCCGGAAGAAGTGGTGGAAAACGAAAACGTCCGCCGCGTCTACTTGGGCGACAACTTTCGGATATCCTGACCGCGCGCCGCAGGTGGCACGCGGGATAATGTATCTGAAACCCGCATTTCTTTTTTGCGGCTTTCCATTGACTCTCCCGCTGACTTGCCGTGGAATTGATCCATGGCATACGCGCACACCGATGCAATCCGCTTGATAACCTTGGAAACAAGGCACGCAGCGATGCATCCCAGCGCCAAGCCATCCCCCCGGATCCGGATCTGACCCGACACCGTCAAGGATTGCCTTGGCGGCAGATCCATCCGCAATAATTCGTGAAGGAGATCACATGCGTTACAAAATCAGCGGTAAACAGATCGACATCGGCGAAGCTCTGCAAACCCACGTGCAGAACGAGCTGGGCGCGGTTGTACAAAAATACGCCGAGCGACCGACTGACGCGGCCGTGGTCTTTTCCCGTTCTGCGCATGAATATGTGTGTGAAACCACAGTTCATCTGTCGACCGGGCTGAATGCCCAGGCCAAGGCACATGCGACTGAAATCTACGCCGCCTTCGAAGGTTGCTGCGAAAAAATGGAGAAGCAGCTGCGCCGCTACAAGCGCCGCCTGAAGGACCACCACCGCGAGCGTAGCGAACCGGTTGAACATTTGGGCGCCAATTCGTATATCCTCGCGTCTGAGGAAGTGGAGTCAGAGCCGGAAAGCCTGCAACCGATCATCGTCGCTGAAATGGAAACCCGCATTCCGTCACTGTCGGTCGGGGAAGCAGTGATGCAGATGGAGCTTGCAGGGGCGCCGGTCCTGGTCTTCCGCAATGAAGGCAAGGACGGGTTGAATGTGGTCTACCGCCGCGAGGACGGCAACATCGGCTGGATCGACCCGTAAACACATCTAATGCATCGGCGCCCCCGAATGGGGCGCCGGAACGGAGCAGACAAATGCAGATTTCCAGCATCCTCAAGCCAGAGGCCGTCCGGGTAATCGGTGCGGCCTCCAGCAAGAAGCGCCTGTTTCAGGAAATCGCGGATGTCGCCCAGACCGCCTATGGTCTGAACGCCCAGACGACGGTCGAGGCACTGCTGGACCGCGAAAGCCTCGGCCCGACCGGCGTCGGCCACGGCGTCGCCCTGCCGCATGCGCGGCTCGACACGCTCAGCGAGGTCTGTGGCGTCTTCCTGATTCTGGAAAAGCCTCTGGATTTCGGTGCGGTCGACCGTCAGCCGATCGACATCGCCTTTGCGCTCTTTGCGCCGGAAGACGCTGGCGTCGAACACCTGAAAGCCCTGGCGCTGGTGTCCCGCACCCTGCGCGAGCAAAGCTTCTGCACCAAGCTGCGTGCCAACCACGAACCGTCCACGCTGTATACGATCCTGACCGAGAACCAATCGGTGCAGGCTGCCTGATCTGTCCGCGCAGAGGCGGGTTTCCTGACATCAGCGACCACCTTGCAGCGCTCCTGCGGAGCGCTGCACCGCGCCAGGCGTTGAACGGAAACGACTACGGTTTCCAGGCCTCGAATCCGAAGGCCAGATAGTCGCGCTGGTAGACCGAGGCAGCGAGTTTTTCCAACTCGGCATCGTAGATCGCTTCCAGACCATAGGGCATATCCGGCACCGTCTGCGGTACGGGCGCTGTCGATTGCGCGCCCAGCCGACGGGCCAGCGCGGGCAGTTCTGTCGCCAGCTCCGTTTCCCGCAAAACCAGATCCGGCGATCCGACCTCGGCGAAGCCAGCCAGTATCTGGCTTTGGCTGGCCCATTCGGGATCGACCCGCACCGAGGTCTGCCCGGCCAGATTGGCCTTGAGGAAGGTCAGGAAGCCGACAAACGCCTCGCGATGCCGTGACTGCGAATAGCCCGCTCCCGGCCCATCCGCTGGCAGGTCCAATTTGAACTGCCGCCGCAGCGTATTGCGGATCGGCCCATAGCTGCTCTCACCCGTGCTGAGGATCCGGCTGCAGAAGACCGCGTGGGCGCGTGCAAGCGGATGGCGCAGCACCGTGAAACTGCGAAACCCCGCATGGCTGCGCTTCCACTCGCGCAGCTGCTTCTGGTTCATCCCGGTTGGCAACTGATCTGGCTCGCTCTTCTCCACCGTCGCCATCCACTGCACCACTTCCGCTTCGGGGCCGCCCCGAATTGGCAGATAGAGCATCGGAACCTGACGCCCCGCAACGTAACTCGGCACTGCCGGACCACGGCGCGGCTCGAAATTCGGCGTGCGTGTCAGGTTGAAGCTGTCCATCGACATCAACGCCTGTTGCACCATCTCCGGGTTGGAAACCTTGGACAGGACCGGCGCCGGGTTCTGCGGCTTGAGCGTTTCGTCCAACGCGTCCAATTGTTGCGTCACGCCCAACCAGCGCGCCAGTCCGTTCATCACCCCGAGGTTCTGCAGATCCTCGTAAGCAATATAGAACGCGGTCTGGCCCGATGACTGAAGGCGGTTCAGCAAGGTGACCTGAAACTCCTGCAAGGCCGTTACATGGAAGGCGAATTCCGTAGGATCGAACTCGGCCTTGGCCTCCTTGCGCCGTTTCACATTGGTCAGTTTCCACTGCCCCGTCGCCTGGGCGATCTTCCGGGACACATAGCTGTCCAGGGGGTTGCGGGTCAGGATGATCTTGGCGCAGCGCGGGTCTTCAAGCATCAGATCCAAGACCCTTGGATCGTGATCGTGGAAGTAGCGAAATCCCCCCAGCACGCCCGGTTCGGACTTGATCACATCGATCAAACGCGCCGGGTCCGCCTCGCGCATGGATTGGCTGACGCCCAGCAGATCACTCCTGTTCGGGTAGCCAATGAAATGCGGGTTGAACGCCTCACCGTGACAGCTGAGCCCATCATAGGCATTCAGGTTGGCCTCCAGAAAATTGGAGCCGGTGCGCATTTCTGCGAAGACAACAAAATAATCAAAGTTTTCAGAAGACGACATCGGGCCTCATCGCACCAGATAGGGTTTGCGGGGAGTGTTGCTCAGGCTGGCCGGGCTTTGCCCAACCGGGAAGTCCCCCATCAGATAGGGATGCATGCCCTGGTTCTTCAGATTCTGCAGAAACTCGCCGAACCCTTCAAGGTTGGTCATGGTCGGCACTTCTTGCAATTTTCGCCCGCTGGCGACGCCCATATCCTCCAGCACCGCCTGCAAGGGTTCCATCGGAGCCTCCACGAATTCCGCCATTGTCCAGATGCGGACGCGGGCGCGGGTCCAGGGTTCTCGCAGTTTCTCGAGCTGTTTCGCCTCGATCTGTTGCAGGCGGGCCGCCTGCCGTCTGAGGTCGGCAAAACTGCGCCTGGACCGGAACAGAGACACCGCCCAGGCACCGCTGATGACGGATATCTGCGCATTTCCATCGCGCGCCAGCATCCCGTTCACCGCCTGATTGTCCGCCGGGCCAAACTGAAAACACTGGCGTTCGCCACGCGTGTTCCAGATCAGGTTCTTCAGGAAGCTCTCGGGATTATAGTCCCGCAACGCCGCCGCTTGTGACAGGCAGCCATTGACCAAACTCTGATCCTCGGAAAATTCCGCCCGGTCCGGTCCGAACAGGTGCCCATGTACCCGCGCACCGGTTTGCCGGGCCAGCCAGGGCTCGAAATCATCGAACAGCTCGGCGAAGCCTTGAAACACAGAGTAGGGGCCGGCGGTGATCGCCTGTTCCGCTCCGTCGCCGGGAAAGCGGCTTTGCATGACCAGCCCAGCGCGACCACGGGTTCGCCGCTCCACCGCCTTGGCGAAGATACGGTCGATCTTGCCGGGATTCGGCTCGGCACGCGGCCTCGCTCTGTCCGCATCGGTCAGAAACGCCTGGTAAAGCCGCTCCGCATGCGGCCAGATCTTGCGCGCGACAAAGCAATCCGATCGGCGCAGCATTTGCAGATGATCGTCGTAGAAGATGTGAGGCTTGCCCTGAAAATCGAACTTGGACAGCGTCAGCGAGCGGCTTTCGATATTGCTGGAATAGAGCCGCGCCAGCGACTGAAAGTAACTTTCGTCCGGTATCCAGACCTTGCGAAAATACGCGTCAAACTCCGAGCGCCGCGGATCCCGCAAAATCGCCTCAAGGGTCTGGCGTGTCAGACACCACCACTGGCTGCCCATATGCGGCACCAACCCGTCGGGGATACGGCGACGGATGCCCAGACGCCGCTGCAATGCAACATAGCGATCAAAGAGCTGCCGGTGCCGCTTCCATGAAAACGGAAACCGCAGCGTGAACCGCTCATGGCTGAGGCCACCAACAATCCATGGCACATCTGCCGTTGTTGCGCTTTCGATGAAGTCGATGCGCGGACGTTCCGCCAGGTAGTCGATCAGCTCCTGTACCGGGCGCAGCGGCAGACAGGAGCCGGAAGCAAGGTAGACATGGCGGACCTGCGCGAACTCTTCCAGCATCACTTCGCTTGCCGCTTGCGTGGCGGCCACGATACCCCAAGTGCCCCACTCACAGCGATGACGGCTGCAGAAGCGAACCAGCGGATCATCGGCCAGCGCCCTGTGGAACGCGCGGAAATCCTCCGTGCTGACGTTGCGGTCCACGTGTAGGACCACAGGGCAGCCGTTCGCCGTCCAATGGCGCGCCACCTGGGCTGCCCGCTCCAGCGAGGTGTGCACCAGCATCACGATGCCCAGCCCGCTCATGCCCAGTTCCCCTTGGACATCAGGCCCAGAATTTCCAGCTGACGCCAGTTGATGTATTTCTCACTCCACTTGCACCAAAGGTCCGGTTGCTCAGCCAGCTTTTCGGCGTAGGCGCGATATTCGGTCGAGCCGCCGTAGTGCTGCTTGCGCGACAGCTCCTCCCTGGCCTTGGCCGTGAAGGTGTCGAGAAACTTGGCATGTAACAGCGCACCGCTGGCCTTTTCGCCGCCATCAGCCGCATAGACCTGGTTCAGTCCCCGCGGCAACAGCGCATGGGTAGAGCTGGCATAGGCATAGCGCCGGTCCCATTTGACCAGCGGGATCTTGTTCAGCGCCGGCGCCTTTTTCGGCTGATCCGCAAAGAACACCCGCGCCCGCGGGCCGCCCTGTATCCACAGGTTTCCGTATTCGGGGTTGCGCGAGATCATGTAGTTGCCGCTGTCGAACCACTGCGCGATCTCCAGCGGATCCTGCCCAGCCTGATAGGACACCGCATCGATCCGCCCCTTGGGATAGACGTCGATCAACATCGCCGCAAAGCTGCGAAGATCCGAATTGTCCAGCCAGTCCGTCAGGGCGCGAATAGGGCGTGTATCGCAGAAGGGATAGATGAAGAACTCATCCGGGTCGACGACCAGAACCCAATGGCCGTGCGCATAGCGGCGTTTGAGGTAATTCATCCAGTCGATGCCGTACCCTGCGCGCCGGTAACTCGCGTCTGTGTGCCAGAGCGAGACGTCGGCCATCCCGCGCAGGTAATCGGCCGTGCCATCATTCGAGCCATTGTCGACGAACAGGAAATGGCCGATCCCCAGATTGCGGTAGTACTCCAGAAAGTAAGGCAGGCGAATCTGCTCGTTTCGCATCGTGCAGACCAGCAGGATATCGTCGGGACGGATGGACCGGGTGTTGTCCTGAAGCAGTGTCAGCTCGGCCGATTTCCGTACGGCCCGGATCAGGCGCCGCTTGCGCCGCAAGCGCATCCGGTAAGAATCCCAAAGCCCCACGTCAACTCCATCCCTGCCCAAGAAGCGCCTTGCGAGGCCGCTCCCAGTCTGCCCGCATCGGAACTTTGCACAATATGTCACGGGGGCAGTATATTAACAACGTACTTAGAAACGGTTACGCGGCCGCTCGGCGCACGCGCAACATCCGCTGCAGCCTAGCGCCAGGCAGAACGCATCAAGCCAAGCTCGACCAGTTGCTCCGGCCCCTGGTAACGCTGCGCACCCTCGTGCCACAGGTCCGGCGCCGAGGCGATTTGATCGTAGTAGTGGTCAAAATTATCTGGCGTATGGAAATGTTGCCGACGCGCCTTCTCCGTGCGCGATTTGGCGACGACTTCTGGCAGAAACTTCGTGTGCAGCAACACGCCAGAAGGCGTGTTTCCGCCCGGCCCGCTGTACATGCCGTTCAACCGCGGTGGCAGTAGGGAATGGGTCGAATTCACATAGGCATAGCGCCGGTTCCAACGCAGCAGCGGAATCTTGTTCAGCGTCGGAGAGCGTTCCGGCTGCTCCGCGAAAAACACCCTCTCTCGGGTGCCGCCCTGCACCCAGAGATTGCCGAGCGGCGGTTGCCGCACAGCGCGATAAGGGCCTGCATCGAACCACGGTAGCACATCCAATGGGTTTTGCCCTGACGCATAGCTCTGGTCCCCCAATGCTCCCTTCGGGAAAAGGTCCAACATCAGGGTGCCAAGTCCCTGCTGGCCCAGCGTCTCCAGCTGCTGGCACAGAGCCTCAAGTCCATAATCCTGCATCCCGGGGTAGACCAGCAATTCATCCGCATCGACGGTCAGGCACCAGCGTCCGTGCCCATACCGCAGCAGCAGCCAGCCCAGCCAGTCCAATCCGAAACGCGCCTCGCGGTAACTGGCCCTTGTCTGCCACAGGGTCACATCAGGCTGTGCCGCCAGCAGCTCCGCACTTCCGTCGTCGCTGTCATTGTCGACCACCAAGAAATGCGCCGCTCCAAGCCTGCGATAGTGCTGAAGAAAAAACGGCAGGCGCCCGGCTTCGTTGCGCAGCACCACGAAGACCAGAACGCCCGAAGCCGGAACTTGTGAGCGACGAGCTGAAACCAGTCGCAATTGGTGACGGGCCCGCAAGGCGCGCCACAGAAGCCGCCGCCGCTTCCAGCGCATCCTGTAAGCCATGGTCAGGCTCAGCGGATGCAGGTCGGGCGCGGCAGTGCTCGAGTGCATGCTCAGCGCTCGTAATGGCCTGTCTTATGCCACTTCCAGGCGTCGGCAATCATCGTGTCCAAGGTAGAGCGCCGCGGCTCCCAGCCGAGGTCCGTGACCGCACGGGTCGAACCCGACACCAGCTTTGTACAATCACCAGCACGGCGCGGTCCGATATTGCACGGAACTTTCTGACCAGTCACCGCTTCAGCGCGGTCCATCACCTCACGGACCGAAAAGCCGCTCCCCGTTCCCAGGTTGAAGACCTGGCTGCCCTTGCCCTCTTCCAGCCATTTCAGGCCCAGAACATGCGCATCCACCAAGTCACAGACATGGACGTAATCGCGAATACAGGTGCCGTCCGGCGTGTCGTAATCGGTGCCAAAGATGGTCAGCGCGTCGCGTTTGCCAGCAATCGCATCCAGCACCAGCGGCACCAGATGGGTTTCCGGGCGATGGAACTCGCCGATCTCGGCCTCAGGATCGGCCCCGGCAACGTTGAAATAGCGGAAGATCACCGACCGCAGCCCGTGCGCCGCACCAAAATCCTTGAGAATGTTTTCAACCGCGTGTTTGGAGGCACCATAAGCATTCAGCGGCAGCTGCGGCGTATTTTCATCCAGAACCACGTTGTCATGCTCACCATAGGTGGCGCAGGTCGAGGAAAAGACAAAATCAAGGCAACCCGCCGCAACCGCGGCCTCGATGAGGTTCAGTGAACCGCCAGTGTTGTTGGCCCAGTAGCGGCCCGGCTCGCTCATCGCTTCGCCAACCTGGCTCAGGGCGGCGAAATGCATCACCGCAGCCGGTTCATACTTGGCAAAGACCTCGTCCAGGCGCGCGCGGTCATTCAGATCGCCTTGCTCGAAGGGACCAAATTTCACCGCCTGCTGCCAGCCGGTTATCAGATTGTCATAGGTTAGGGGAGTGTAGCCTGCGGCTTTCAGGGCCTTGCAAGCATGAGAGCCGATGTAGCCGGCGCCTCCGGTCACGAGGATATTGGTCACTGTCTTTGTCCCATTGCCGGCCACCCCGATTTGGGGCGGCCCATGTGTCATGTCCTGAAAGCGGCGTGTTTACTGCGCGGCCTTGCCGACCTGCGCGATCTCGGTGATGTAGCTCATCAGATCATCGCGCAATTCATCCCGTGCCAACGCGAATGCCACCGTCGCCTGCAGGAACCCCGCCTTGGAGCCACAGTCGAACCGTTCACCCTGGAAACGGTAGCCATACACCGGCACGTCCTTGGTGATGTCCTCGGCAATGGCATCCGTCAGTTGGATCTCGCCACCAGCACCCTGTTTCATCTTGTTGAGGTTCTTCAGGACCGAAGGTGCCAGGATATAGCGTCCGATCACTGCGAGATTCGACGGTGCATCTTCGGCTTTCGGCTTTTCGACCATTCCATTGGCGGAAACCACCCGCCCCATGTCTTCCTTCACGTCCAATACGCCATAAGAAGAGGTCTTCTCGGGAGCGACTTCCATCGCAGCCACCATGTTGCCACCGGTCTCCTCGTAGGCTTCCACCATCTGCTGAAGACATGGTTTTTCGGCCGCGATGACGTCATCGGGCAAGATCACGGCGAAGGGCTCATTGGCAATCAGCCGCCGGGCGCACCAGACCGCATGCCCCAGTCCCAATGCCCTGTGCTGCCGCAGATAGGCGATGGCACCTGATTCCATGTTGGTGCTTTGCAGGACTTCCAGAAGCTCGTCCTTGCCCTTCTTGCGCAGTTCCTGCTCCAGAACCGGCGAGTGGTCGAAGTAATCTTCCAGCGCACCCTTGCCCCGCGAAGTGACAAAGATGAACTCCTTGATCCCAGCGGCACGCGCCTCGTCGATGGCATATTGCACCAGAGGCCGGTCAACCAAGGTCATGATTTCCTTGGGAACGGATTTGGTTGCTGGCAGAAACCTTGTACCCAGGCCTGCAACCGGGAAAATAGCCTTGGTTACTTTTTTACGCATGATTATCTCTCAAATTCTTCTCTTCGGAACATCCACTGGCAAACGTTGCAAGCCACGCAACCTTTTACCTGCCTCATGTCCGGTCAACTCCAAAAACAAACGGAACGGCTGTACCCGGGGCATCGCCCGCACGCCGCTGAATTTCGCATCTCTCTCCCCATCCTCGATACCATCTCCTGTCACTCATACCCCATTTTTTTCATCATGGCTTCCAGTCGCGGCACATCTTCCGGATTATTCAACTCCCAGAATTCACGTCCGCGGGCTTCCACCTCGACGCATAGAACCTTGCGGCCGTTTTCCATGAACCGTAGCTGTTCCAACCCTTCAAGCTGCTCCAGTGGTCCGGTCTTCCAATCAGGATATGCTGCCAGCGCCTCCGGGCGGTAGGCATATACACCGACATGGTGATACACCGGCGTTTTTTCGCCATCCGCGAAGCTATCTGCGCAAAACGGCAGCACCTCCTTTGAAAAATAGAGCGCACTATGGTCCGCGGCAAATACCGCTGTCGTACCACCGACGCGGCCAGCCTTGCGATCGGCCAGCAAGCTGTTCAACGTCTCTCCGTTGCAACGCAGTACGGGGGTCGCCAGACCCATGTTCGGCGCCGCGCGCAGCCCTGCCACCAGATCCTCGACGAACCAATGGGGCGTCAGGGGGGCGTCCCCCTGCAGGTTGACCACGATGTCATAGCCACCGCCCAGTTTGGCATGGGCTTCGGCGCAACGCTCAGTGCCGTTGGCGCAGCTCTCGGAGGTCATCACCACTTCGGCGCCGAACCCCTCGGCAGCCTGTTTGATGCGATTGTCATCCGTTGCAACAACAACGCGCTCCACGCCCTGCACGGAGCAGGCCGCCCGCCAGGAGCGCTCCACCAAGGTGCGTTGGACACCGGTTGCCCCGGTCAGCGGAACGAGCGGTTTGCCCGGATAACGGGTAGAGGCATAGCGGGCGGGAATGACAATCAGAACGGACATCAGGCTTCTTTCAACTCCACGGCCGGAGCGTAAGCGATGAAAAACGGGTTGGCATAGCCCTCTTTACCGTAAACCAGGGGGGAATGATCGTCGAAGCGCACCACTTTTCCACCGGCACCTGCCAGGACGGCGTGACCCGCCGCGGTGTCCCACTCCATCGTGCGGCCAACGCGCGGATAGAGATCGGCTTCACCGGTAGCGACGAGGCAGAATTTCAACGATGAGCCCGCGCTCTTCATGTCCCGCACGTTGTACTTGTTGATGTAGTCGTCGGTTGCCTGATCGCGATGCGATTTCGAGGCCACAACCATCAAGGCGGAATTATCGCTGTCGGCGACCCGGATCGGGCGGGTGTCGCCGATGGTATCCGGATCAAAGGCTCCGGTTTCCTCGACCGCAGTGCCATCTGCGAGGGTGAAGAACATGCGTTCGCGGGCCGGGGCATAGACCACACCGCGGGTCGGAACGCCGTTCTCGACCAGAGCAATGTTGACCGTGAAGTCGCCGCGGCGGTGGATGAACTCCTTGGTGCCGTCCAGCGGATCAACGATCAGGAAGGTATCGCCGCGCTCCTGGTGAGACTCAGCCTGTTCCTCGGTGACAAGCATCACGTCCGGGAAGGCCGCCCGCAGACCTGCGGAAATCAACGCATCCGCAGCTTCATCAGCTGCAGTCACCGGGCTTTCGTCCGACTTCACCTTCACGTCGAAGTCGTCGGAGTTGTAGATCTCCATGATCTTTGCACCAGCCTCGATGGCCAGACGGCGGATCACGGGCACCAGGTCTTCATAAGTCACGCAGCTCTCCCTGACACGGGTTTAATTGAAAATTTTCCTCTGCCCCCTTATGCTGCGGGGATAACCGAACGGCAAGCAGCCGCTTCATGTCCGAGCAGAGAATACAAACCCGATGTTCCAGCAGCGCACGCAGCAGTCCTCGCTCTCAGGCTTTCTGAGCTTCTGCGAAGTGGTCTTCCATTCCGTGGTGCGCAGCGTTCGCTCAAAGCACAATAACGCCTTGATCGCGCTTGCTTTGAACATCATGCAGGCGGTGATGTTCGTGGGCGCGTTCTACGTTATGTTCGCGGTGCTCGGCCTGCGCGGATCGGCCATACGTGGCGATTTCCTGCTGTATGTGATGTCCGGCATTTTTCTGTTCATGGTTCACACCAAGACCGTGAGCGCCGTGGCCGGAGCCGAAGGGCCGAGCAGTCCGATGATGCAGCACGCGCCGATGAATACGATGGTGGCCATACTTTCCGCCGCCATTGGCGCGCTCTACGTGCAGGTTCTGTCCCTTCTGCTGATCCTTTTTGTCTACCACGTGGCCTTTACGCCGGTGGAGATCGAGCAACCGATCGCCGCCTTCGGCATGGTCCTGTTGGCATGGATCTGCGGTGTCGCCGTGGGTCTGATCTTTCTTGTGCTGAAGCCTTGGGCCCCCAGCATGGTCAGCATCCTGACGATGATCTATCAGCGCGCCAACATGATTGCATCGGGCAAGATGTTCCTGGCCAACACCTTGCCGAGCTTCATGCTGGCGATGTTCGACTGGAATCCGCTGTTTCACTGTATCGATCAGTCGCGCGGTTTTGTGTTCATCAACTACAACCCGCATTTCAGTTCCTGGCAATATGCCGGCTGGGTCGCGCTGGTGCTGATGGTGATCGGCTTGATGGGTGAGTTCTATACCCGCCACCGGGTCTCGATCAGCTGGAGCGCGCGGCGCTAGGCCATCAGCCCAGGATCTGTGCGCCCCGGTGGCTCAGGTCACCACGCGCAAGGTCAGGTTGATCCGCCCACCCTTGGGCAGCAGCCGCGACGACTTGAACCGGATCCGGTCGACGCCATGATAGGTCAGCCGCGCTTCTCCCCCCATCACCACCACATCGCCGGAATTCAGCCAGACCGACTCGGTCTTGCCGCCCCGGGTCTGGTTGCCGATGCGGAACAGCCCGTCATCGCCAAGGGAAACGGACACAACCGGATAGGAAAAATCGGCCTCGTCCTTGTCCTGGTGCAGGCCCATCCGCGCGCCCTCGCCGTAATAGTTCAACAGGCAACATTCCGGCTCACGGTCCAGGCCGGTCAGATCCCGCCAGATCGTCAAAACCTCTTCGGGAATCGCGGGCCAGTGCCGCCCCGAAGGATGGGCGTCGGCGTAGCGATACCCTGTTTCATCGGCGTACCAGCCGAACTGCCCGGCCGAGGTCATCCGCACCGACATCTGTTTGCCGCCGCGCAGCTGCGGTGAAAACAGCGGCGCCGCTTTCAACACCGGCCGCAAGGCCTCGATCAGGGCGACCTGCCGGTCCAGCCCCAGGTATCCCTTGTGGATATCAAATCCGCGCACGCGCAGCAGCGTCATCGCACTTCACCCATTCTTAACCATACCCCCTGCAAAAAAGCGCATTGATTCACGCTTTGGCGCGTCTCTCTGCGCTTGCAGGGGCGTTTTCTGCTCCCTATATACGCCGGGACGCGGCAAGGTGCAGACCTAACCGCAACTTCAATCGGGGCCGGGATGCCGCAACGGGTTCAGGCCTCGGGTAATCGCCTTGAGTAGTAATAAGGGATCGAAAAATGAGCAAAGTTATCGGCATCGACCTGGGTACCACCAACTCCTGCGTGGCCATCATGGACGGTTCGCAGCCCCGCGTGATCGAAAACGCCGAGGGCGCCCGCACCACCCCGTCGATCGTTGCCTTCACTGAAGACGAGCGCCTGGTCGGCCAGCCCGCCAAGCGTCAGGCCGTCACCAACCCCAACAACACCATCTTTGGCGTCAAGCGCCTGATCGGCCGCCGGTTCGACGATGCGGCCGTCGCCAAGGACAAGAAGATGGTGCCCTATTCCATCGTCGATGGTGGCAACGGCGACGCCTGGGTCGAAGCCCGTGGTGAGAAATACTCCCCGTCGCAAATCTCTGCCTTCACCCTCGGCAAGATGAAGGAAACCGCGGAATCCTACCTGGGCGAGGAAGTCACCCAGGCGGTGATCACCGTGCCTGCCTACTTCAACGACGCCCAGCGTCAGGCCACCAAGGACGCCGGCAAGATCGCGGGCCTCGAAGTGCTGCGCATCATCAACGAGCCGACCGCGGCTGCGCTGGCCTATGGTCTCGATAAGGAAGACACCCAGACCATCGCGGTCTATGACCTCGGCGGCGGTACCTTCGACGTGACCATCCTGGAAATCGACGACGGCCTGTTCGAAGTGAAGTCGACCAACGGCGACACCTTCCTGGGTGGCGAAGACTTCGACATGCGCATCGTCAACTACCTGGCGGATGAGTTCAAAAAGGAAAACGGCGTCGATCTGTCCAAGGACAAGATGGCCCTGCAGCGCCTGAAAGAGGCCGCTGAGAAGGCCAAGATCGAACTGTCCTCCACCTCGCAGACCGAGATCAACCAGCCGTTCATCTCGATGGATCCGTCCTCGGGCCAGCCGCTGCACCTGGTGATGAAGCTGACCCGCGCCAAGCTGGAAAGCCTGGTTTCCGACCTGATCAAGCGTTCGATGGATCCGTGCAAGGCGGCCCTGAAAGACGCAGGCCTGTCCGCATCCGATGTGGACGAGGTGGTTCTGGTCGGCGGTATGACCCGCATGCCGAAGGTCATCGAAGAGGTGACCAAGTTCTTCGGCAAGGAGCCCCACAAGGGTGTGAACCCGGATGAAGTGGTTGCCATGGGTGCCGCCATCCAGGCCGGTGTTCTGCAGGGCGACGTCAAGGACGTGGTGCTGCTCGACGTGACCCCGCTGTCGCTGGGTATCGAGACCCTGGGCGGTGTCTTCACCCGCCTGATCGACCGCAACACCACCATTCCGACCAAGAAGAGCCAGGTGTTCTCGACCGCGGAAGACAACCAGAACGCCGTGACCATCCGCGTGTTCCAGGGTGAGCGCGAAATGGCAGCCGACAACAAGATGCTCGGCCAGTTCAACCTGGAAGACATCCCGCCGGCGCCGCGCGGCATGCCGCAGATCGAGGTGACCTTTGACATCGACGCCAACGGCATCGTTTCGGTGTCCGCCAAGGACAAGGGCACCGGCAAGGAGCAGAAGATCACCATCCAGGCCTCGGGCGGTCTGTCCGACGAGGACATCGAAAAGATGGTCAAGGAAGCCGAGGAAAACGCCGAGGCCGACAAGGAACGTCGCGAGCTGATCGAAGCCAAGAACCAGGCCGAATCGCTGATCCACTCCACCGAGAAGTCGGTCGAGGAGCATGGCGACAAGGTCGATCCGTCCACCATCGAGGTGATCGAGCTGGCTGTTGCCGCGCTGAAGGACGATCTGGAAAACGAGAAATCGACCGCCGAGAAGATCAAATCCGGCATCCAGAACGTCACCGAAGCCGCCATGAAGCTGGGCGAAGCAATCTACAAGGCTCAGGCCGAGGAAGCGGGTGGCGACGACGAGCCCGCAGCTGCTGACGCCTCCACTGGTCCGGCCGACGACGACATCGTTGACGCGGAATTCGAAGACCTGGACAACGACAAGCGCTAACGGCTGACACGCAGGCCATAGCGGGCCGGTCCGGACACCGGGCCGGCCCATTTTCGTTGAGGCAGATGGGGATATCCGATGTCAAAACGCGACTATTACGACATTCTGGGTGTCGCCAAAGGCGCCACCGCAGAAGAAATCAAAAAGGGCTTTCGCAAGAAGGCCAAGGAACTGCATCCCGACCGGAACAAGGACAATCCGGACGCCGAAGCGCAGTTCAAGGAGGCCAACGAGGCCTATGACGTCCTGAAGGACCCCGAGAAGAAAGCTGCATACGACCGGTTTGGCCATGCGGCCTTTGAAAACGGGACGGGCGGCGGTCAACGTGGTGGCCATGGTCAGGGTTTCGGAGGCGGCGACTTCTCCTCGGCCTTCTCCGATGTCTTCGACGACCTGTTCGGCGACTTCATGGGGGGCCAGCGCGGCGGTGCCGGACGGCAACGAGCCTCGCGCGGGGCGGACTTGCGCTACAACCTGCGGGTCTCGCTGGAGGATGCCTTCAGCGGTCTCCACAAGACCATCAAGGTGCCCACCTCGGTATCCTGTAATGCCTGCGAGGGCACGGGTGCCGAAGGCGGTGTGGAACCGACCACATGCCCGACCTGTTCCGGCATGGGCAAGGTGCGGGCCCAGCAGGGCTTCTTCACCGTGGAACGCACCTGTCCGACCTGTTCGGGCCTCGGGCAGATCATCAAGAACCCGTGCAAGGTCTGCCATGGCCACGGCCGGGTCGAGAAGGACCGTTCGCTGTCCGTCAACATCCCCGCAGGCGTGGAAACCGGCACCCGCATCCGGCTTGCTGGCGAAGGCGAAGCCGGGCTGCGTGGTGGTCCTCCGGGCGACCTCTATATCTTTGTTGAGGTCACTCCGCATGCCTTGTTCGAGCGCGATGGCAACAACCTGTATTGCCGGGTCCCGGTGAGCATGGCCAAGGCCGCGCTTGGCGGCTCCATCGAAGTGCCGACCATTGATGGCGGCCGCGGCAGGGTTCAGATCCCGGAAGGCAGCCAGTCCGGTCGCCAGATGCGTCTGCGCGGCAAGGGCATGCCTGCACTCCGTGGCGGCGCCACCGGGGACATGTTCATCGAGCTGGCGGTGGAAACACCGGTGAACCTGACCGCGCGGCAGAAAGAGCTGTTGCGCGAGTTCGAGGACATCTCCGAAGACGCCACCAACCCGGAATCCCGCAGCTTTTTCTCTTCGGTGAAGAGCTTCTGGGATGGCATGAAGGGCTGACATCGCCAGCCGGTTCAAGACAGCAACGACGACTGGAAGCGCCCCACTCGGGGCGCTTTTTCATTGCTGCTCAAAGTTGCGGACCCGACCCCACTCTCGCGCGTTAACATTTTGTAAACCATGTCGGCATCACCATGGCGCATGAAACAGGATTCGGTATTCCAAGATGTCTCGCTGCCGCTGTTTTCCAGCAGTGACGAAGCGCCGCCGGAACCGCTCACAGGCGGGCGATTGCCCTCCTACATCAAGGATCACCGCGCCCGTCTGCGTGAACGTTTCCGCGAGGGTGGCGCCACTGCGATGCCGGACTACGAACTGCTCGAACTGCTGCTGTTTCGCTCGATCCCGCGCCGGGATGTGAAGCCTCTGGCGCGGCTTCTGCTGGAGACCTTCGGGGATTTCAACCGCGTGGTGACAGCGTCACCCCAGCGCCTGGCGGCCGTAAAAGGGGTTGGCGAGGCTGTGATCACCGATCTCAAGATCCTGGAAGCCGCCGCCCACCGCATGGCCCGGGCCAAGGTGATGCAGCGGCAAGTCATTTCCAGCTGGGACGCTCTGCTGGACTATTGCCACACCACCATGGCGCATCGGGAAACGGAGCAATTTCGCATTCTGTTTCTGGATCGCAAAAACGTCCTGATCGCCGATGAGGAACAGGCGCGCGGCACTGTCGACCACGTACCCGTCTATCCAAGAGAAGTTGCCAAACGCGCGCTGGAACTGAATGCCAGCGCGATGATCCTGGTCCATAACCACCCTTCAGGTGACCCGACACCGTCGAACAGCGACATCGCGATGACCGACCAGATCCGGGCCGCCCTGACGGCGTTGGGCATCACCCTGCACGATCACCTCATCATCGGCAAATCCGCCGAGCTCAGCTTTCGCGCGCAAGGCTATCTTTAGGGTCGGACGGGCGGTTCACTTCAGCCAGACCTCGACGCGGCGATTGATCTGGCGACCCCAGTCACTGTCGTCACAGGCCATCGGCAAGGCTTCTCCGAACCCTTCGGCACGCAGTTCTACCCGGCTGAAATCGGCGGTCTCTGCCGCTTCCACAACGGCATCCCGCACCGCCTCGGCCCGCTTCAACGCGATTTTTCGGTTTTCCTCGGCCCCGCCTACGCCGTCGGAAAATCCGGCAAAGACCAGCTGCCTGGCGTCATATTCTCCCGCTTCCAACGCACGGGCCAAATGTTCGATATTGCTGCGGGACTGGGCATCGGGACGCGCGGAGCCAGGCTCGAACCGGAAGGAGACGGTCAGCCGCCGCATCTCCCGCAACGTGCCGACCAGCCGTTGCAGTTCAGCCAGCCCTTCCGCGCCCTCAGCCGCTTGCACCGCATTGGCCAGCCGACTGCCCTGCTGGCTCACCGAAATCCGCTCCGGCGCCTGATCCACGAAACCCGCGCGGCGAATCACCGCTTGCGCGGCAGGCCCCCGCACGTAGGAGAGGAAATCGCGCGCCACTTTCGGCAGCCGCCGCGCCGGAAGATACAGGAACATGGGAACCGTCAGCGGGTAGTCCTCGGTCTTTACCGCGCGGCGACTGGCCTGCAGCGAAAACCCGCAAGGGCCGGTCAGGGCGAGCATTCGCGACGTGCCTCTCTCGGCGTAACTGGAAATGCCGATGGCGAAGGGATCGACCAGAACGCGCTGAACCAATGTCCTGCTGCGATCATGCCGTTGAACGCGGTCCGAGACCGCTGCACCGGCCGGTGCCATCAGCCGGTCTTCGACGGCCTGCGCCAAACCGGATTCAGCGACCGGCATATGCACTGAAATCGGCGCATCCGGCCCGCCCAGGCTCTTCCAGTTGGTGATCTCGCCAGAGAGCACAGCGGCCAGCTGTGGCACGGAAATATGCTGAACCGGATTGCCGGGCGATACGACCGGAACAAAGGCGTCCAGAGCCAGAATCCGGCTGCGCCCTGGTTGGGTCAGGTCGCCAAGCCCGGCTGCCTGCGCGGCCTGCTGCTCATGCGGGCGGATCTCGCGCAGGGCCATTGCCACGTCGGCTTCGTCCGCGATCAGCGCGTCAAACCCCGCGTCGGTGTTGCTCACCACGAAGGTAAACCGGGCCGCCGGATTCCGGCCGCGCAGCAGCACCTGGCTGAAATTCCCGTCAGGCAAGGTTTCGCGGCGCGTCTGATAGCCGTTTCGCAATGCAAACCCCTCAACCAGCGCAGGCAGCAACACCTCCGACATGGTGGCGGATCCCGCCAGGGTGATCTCGGCGACAAAACCCGACAGGCTGGGGCAGCCCGGCCCGTCGCAAGTCACGCCGGATCCATCGACCGTCAGTTCCCCGAACTGCGTCTCGACCCGGTAGAATTCACCGTCAAAGCCAAGCAGCGTGCCGGTGATTTCAACCGCGCCATCTGGCGAGGAAAGGGTGACGTCCTCGGCGGCGACACCGCGCGCCAGAGCTGCCAGAAAAAGTGCGGCGCAAACGGCCGCACGGAAAAAGGTCATGTGGATACCTGAAGTTACCGCAAATCAGTTGGAGGCGATTTTCAGGTCTTCCACCAGATTATTCAACACCAGAAAGCTCCCCTCTGCCGAGCAATCGGGCATTGCCATCACCAGGTCGCGGCTGCTGAGCTGCCCATCCCGCAGTTGCAACGCCTGGGCGGCAATGTCGCGCCCGCAATTGATGCCGGTAACCTCCGCCTCCGCCGTCATGGTCACGGTCCCCGCGCGATCCGAAGCCGCCCGAGGCAGGCTGTAGATCTCGGCAATGCGCGGTGCCAGCAGGCTGTCATCACCCAGCCGCATCAGGTGGCCCAATGCGGCCCCGGGCTCTGCGCCGTGCCACAGGTGGCCTGCGCTACCATAGGCAGCGCCAAACTCGCGCGCGTGGATTTCAAAGCCGCTGTTGCCGATCCACTGAAGGACAACCCTGTCGACACGGTCCAGATCATCCACTTGGGCAACCGCGACGGCACCAAGACCGGACCCAGCTTCCGCAATGAACACAGCCGTTTCAGCAAGGGCCGGCACCGACGACTGGAAACGGCCGGTTTCGTCCAACCGGGCCGAGAAACTGATCCCGCTGTGATGGATCGTCACCCGTTCACCGGCCTGGCAAGGCGCAGAGACCGTCAGCTCGACCATCGCCATGGGAGCTGCAACCGCATCCGCCACCATGGCGCAGCGCGCCGCGGGCTCTTCCTCTGTCGTCCAAGATTCCGCGGTCGGTTCAGCCGGTGCGGAGGTCAGCGTAATGTTTTCGATTTCGAGGCGAGTGGGGCCCGGCTCACCCGGCAGTTCCACCGTTGCGCTGATGACCGGCAAGGTCGTGTCCCGCTCCTGCTGGCCGACCTCGGGAGCTTGCACCGAAAACTGCATGTAGGCACCAATGCTCAGCGCGCATGCCAGCGTCAAAGCGGATGTCCGGATCACCTTTTTAGGCAGCATGGGGTCCTCCTGTACCACGGTGGTAAAGGAAGCCTGTCAGAAAATATCGGCCAGTTTGTGGCGGATTGCAGGAGGGTTTCCGGCAAATGCGTCAATCTCGCCACTTTTGTTGCGCCCTTGGAAACAAGGGGGAGCAAGAATGGCGGAGCCAGAGGGTACGGACCGCCGTTGGGCGGGATTGGCGGCGGGCGGTGTCAGACCGCGCCGCCGCCGCAGGACGGATTCGTCAGGCCAGCTTCCCGTGGCAATGCTTGAACTTCTTGCCCGAACCGCAGGGGCATTTGTCATTCCGGGACGGGTTGCCCCAGGTCGAAGGATCATCCTCGACAAAGCCGGGAGCGGGCGCTTCCGCCGGTTCTGCAGCGGTGCGCGCGGCATCACTTTGGGCCGCGGCCTGTTGCATGGCAGCCTGCCGCGCCGCCATTTCCATCAACATCTGCTGCTGCTCTTCCTCGGTCATCGGGCGCACGCGGCTCAGCTGCTGGGTGACCTCTTCGCGCAGGGAATCGAGCATGGTTTCGAACAGCTGGAAGCTTTCGTTCTTGTACTCGTTCAGCGGGTCGCGCTGCGCGTAGCCACGGAAGCCCACGACCGAGCGCAGGTGCTCGAGCGTCAGCAGGTGTTCGCGCCACTTCTTGTCGATGGTCTGCAGCAGCACCTGTTTTTCGATGTTGCGCATGTTTTCCGGACCAAAGGCCTCGGCCTTTTCGGCCATCAGCTTGTCGGATGCTTCGACCAGACGCTCGCGGATCTGCTCGTCGTCGACACCTTCCTCGGCCGACCATTCAGCAACCGGCGCATCGATTCCGAGCATCTCGCGCACCTGCTGTTGCAGCCCTTCCACATCCCACTGGTCGGCATAGGTCTTGGGCGGCATGTGGACGTCGAGCAGATCGTCAATCACCTCGTGGCGCATGTCGTCGACGATCTCCGACAGATCCTCGGCGGCCATGATCTCACGACGCTGATTGAAGATCACCTTGCGCTGATCATTCATCACGTCGTCGAACTTCAGCACGTTCTTGCGCATGTCGAAGTTGCGACCCTCGACCTTGGCCTGGGCGCGTTCCAGCGACTTGTTGACCCAAGGGTGGATGATCGCCTCGCCTTCCTTCATGCCCAGCGACGACAACAGCTTGTCGAGCCGTTCAGAGCCAAAGATGCGCATCAGGTCATCTTCGAGGCTGAGGTAGAAGCGGGTGCGGCCCGGGTCGCCCTGGCGGCCGGAACGGCCGCGCAGCTGGTTATCGATGCGGCGGCTCTCATGGCGTTCCGACGCCATCACGAACAGACCGCCCGCATCCAGAACCTTCTGCTTTTCTTCGGCGTGCTTGGCTTCCTCGGCCGCGCGCAGCTCGGCCGGGTCCGCGTCCGGGTTGGCGGCCAGCGCTTCCAGGACCTTCATCTCGACGTTCCCGCCCAGCTGAATGTCGGTGCCGCGACCGGCCATGTTGGTCGCGATGGTCACCGCGCCCAGGCGCCCTGCTTCGGCAACGATCTGCGCCTCCTGCTCGTGATGGCGGGCGTTCAGCACGTTATGCGGAATGCCCTCCTTCTCCAGCATCTGGCTCAGCAGTTCGGATTTCTCGATCGAGGTCGTGCCCAGAAGGACCGGCTGGCCCTTCTCATGCGCCTTCTTGGCCTCGGCAATCATCGCCTCGTACTTTTCGCGCGCGGTGCGATAGACCTGATCGTCCTCGTCGATCCGGGCAATCGGCCGGTTGGTCGGCACTTCGACCACACCCAGCCCGTAGATTTCCTGGAATTCCTCAGCCTCGGTCATCGCCGTGCCGGTCATGCCCGACAGCTTGTCGTAGAGACGGAAGTAGTTCTGGAAGGTCACCGAGGCCAGAGTGGTGTTCTCGGGCTGGATCTGAACCTCTTCCTTGGCCTCGATTGCCTGGTGCAGCCCTTCCGACAGGCGGCGGCCCGGCATCATGCGGCCCGTAAATTCATCGATCAGCACCACTTCGCCGTCGCGCACGATGTAATCCTTGTCGCGCTGGAACAGCTTGTGCGCCCGCAGCGCCTGGTTCACGTGGTGAACGACGGTGGTGCTTTCCGGATCATACAGCGACGCGCCCTCTTCCAGCAGCCCATGGTCTCGCAGGGTCTGCTCGAGATATTCGTTGCCTTCTTCGGTGAAGGTCACGCCGCGGGTCTTTTCATCGATCTCGTAGTGTTCCTCCGACAGCAGCGGAATCACCTTGTCGATGGTGGAATAGAGCTCCGAGCGGTCCTCGGCCGGGCCAGAGATGATCAGGGGGGTGCGGGCCTCGTCGATCAGGATCGAGTCGACCTCGTCAACGATCGCGAAATTGTGCTGCTTCTGGAACACCTGGTCCAGCGACGGCTTCATGTTGTCGCGCAGATAGTCAAAGCCCAGCTCGTTGTTGGTGGCATAGGTGACATCGCTGTTATAGGCGGCCATCTTCTCGGCGTCCGGCTGACCCGACCAGATCACGCCGGTGGTCATGCCAAGCTGGGCAAAGACCTTGCCCATCCACTCGCTGTCCCGCTTGGCGAGATACTCGTTGACGGTGACCACATGCACGCCCTTGCCGGTCAGCGCGTTCAGATAGGCCGGGAAGGTGGCGACCAGGGTCTTGCCCTCACCGGTCTTCATCTCGGAGATGTTACCCTGATGCAGGAACACCCCGCCCAGCAGTTGGGTGTCAAAGGCACGCAGGCCCAACGCCCGCTTGGCAGCCTCGCGCACGTTGGCAAACGCCTCCGGCAGCAGGGCATCGAGGCTTTCGCCCCCCAGCGCGCGCTTGCGCAGCTCTTCGGTCTTGGCGATCAAGCCCTCGTCGGTGAGTTTCGAGAACTCCTCCTCCAGCGCGTTGATTTTGGCAATCAGCGGCCGTGTCGCCTTGACTTTGCGGTCGTTCGGCGTGCCGAAAACCTTTTTGGCGATTGTTCCGAAACCCAGCATTTTTTCTCCAGCGATCCTATGTCCGGCCTTTGCATCCGGCAGGCTTGCCGCCCGTGTCCGCAACCCATAAACAATGGTGGAAAGACGGTCCTGCCGATGGCCTCAAAGCGATGTAAGCGGCAGGGTATAGAGTGTCAACGCCGCGCCCCGCTGCGGCCAAGGAATAGGATGAATTCAATGCGCAAAGGTCTCACTTTTCTGCGGGGCATGACGCTGGCCGCCTCCATGGCGCTCCCCCTGCCCGCGCTTGCGGAACCGCATGCGAATACCGTGGTGGCAAGCGTCAACGGCGAAGACATCACCATTGGCCATATGGTCATGGCCCGCGAAAACCTGCCGACCCAGTACAAGCAACTGCCCGATGACGTGTTGTATAACGCCATCCTTGACCAGCTGGTGCAGCAGACCGCGCTGAAGCAGCAATTGCATGGCGCCGTGCCGAAATACGTGCAGCTGTCGCTCGACAACGAAGAGCGCGCGATGCTGGCCGCCGACGTCATCCAGATGATCATGGAAAAGGCCGTCACCGACGACAAGCTCCGCGCCGCCTATGACGCCAAGTATGCGACCGGCGACGGGGGTGACGAATTCCACGCGGCCCATATCCTTGTCGAAAGCGAAGAAGACGCCATTGACGTCAAGAAAGAGCTGGATGCCGGCGCCGACTTCGCCACACTTGCCAAGGAGCGCTCCACCGGGCCGACCGGGCCGAACGGCGGCGACCTGGGCTGGTTCACCACCGGACGCATGGTACCCGAGTTCGAAGAGGCCGTGCTGGCGCTGAAGTCTGGCGAGGTCTCCGACCCGGTGAAAACGCAGTTCGGCTGGCACGTGATCCTGCTGAACGATCGCCGCAAGACCGAAGCCCCCGAATTCGAGGAGGTGCGCGGGCAGCTGGCGGATGAACTGAGCCAGGCCGCCGTGGAAGACCGCGTGAACGAGCTGACCGCCGCGGCCGAGATCGACCGCCCCGAGATCGACGATCTGGACCCCGCGATCCTCAAGGATCTGAGCCTGATTAGGAACTGATGATGGCAAAAAACCTTCCCGTTTCACCGCTGGCCCCGGCCAGTTTCCCCGACCTCCCCAAGATCGAGGGCGTGCGCTTTGCCACGGCCGCGGCCGGGGTCAAATACCAGGGCCGCACCGATGTGATGCTGGCGGTGATGGATCCGGGCACCTCGGTGGCCGGGGTCTTCACACGGTCCAAGACCCGCTCGGCGCCTGTACTGGATTGCCAGGAGAAACTTGGCGGTGACGCCAGCGCCGGTGCTGCCATCTTGGTGAACTCCGGTAATTCCAACGCTTTCACCGGGCACTACGGGCAAACTTCCGTGGCAGAAATCTCCGCTGCGGTCGCTGATGCCACGGGACTCCCGGCCGAGCGTGTCTTTACCGCCTCGACCGGCGTCATCGGCGAACCCTTGCCGCATGACCGCATCATTGCAAAGATCTCCGAACTTACTGCCGGGCTGGATCCGACGGCACTCGAAGGGGCCGCCAAGGCGATCATGACCACGGACACCTTTGCCAAGGGGGCCAGCGCCACGGTGGAGATCGACGGCAAGACCGTGAAGATCGCGGGTATCGCCAAGGGCTCGGGCATGATTGCGCCGGACATGGCGACGATGCTGGTCTACATCTTCACCGACGCACGCGTCGAGCAGGCAGCCCTTCAGGCGCTGCTCAGCGAGATTTGCGATCGCAGCTTCAACTGCATCACCGTCGACAGCGACACCTCGACCTCGGACAGTCTCATGCTCTGCGCAACCGGCGCGTCGGGGGTGGATGCCACCGGCAATGCCGCCTTTGCCCAAGCGTTGGAAACGGTCATGCTGGACCTCGCCCATCAGGTCGTACGTGATGGCGAAGGCGCGACCAAGTTCGTCGAGATCCAGATCACCGGCGCTGCAACTGACCAGGACGCCAAGGTGCACGGCATGGCGATTGCCAACTCCCCGCTCGTCAAGACGGCCATTGCAGGCGAAGACCCCAACTGGGGGCGGGTGGTGATGGCGATCGGCAAATCCGGTGCCGCAGCAGACAGGGATCTGCTGTCGATTTCCTTCGGCGACGCTCTGGTGGCAGAAAAGGGCTGGGTCTCGCCCAACTATCGGGAAGAGCTGGGCGCCGCCGAAATGAAGAAGGAGGAGATCACCATCAAGGTCGATCTCGGCCTAGGTACCGGCACGGCGACCGTCTGGACCTGTGATCTGACCCATCAGTATATCTCCATCAATGCAGACTACCGGTCATGAAGACGGTTCTGGTTTCCGCGGTCGCTCTGATCGACCCTGACGGGCGTGTGCTTCTGGCACAGCGCCCCGAAGGGAAATCCATGGCCGGTCTTTGGGAGTTTCCTGGCGGCAAGATCGAGCCCGGCGAAACGCCCGAGGCCGCGCTGGTGCGGGAATTGCAGGAGGAGCTGGGGATCGACACTTGGGCGTCCTGCCTCGCACCGCTCACCTTTGCCAGCCACTCCTACGAGACCTTTCACCTGCTGATGCCGCTGTTTGCCTGCCGAAAATGGGAGGGCATCCCGCAGGCCAAGGAAGGCCAGACCCTGAAATGGGTGCGGCCGCAGGATCTGCGCGACTACCCGATGCCGCCCGCCGACATCCCGCTGATCCCGATACTGCGGGATTGGCTATAAGATCCCATTGGTGCCATGGCCGGGTGATAAAACGCATCTGACCTGGCACCAATGGCATCAACTCGACGGCCATGAACCAATTATTAACCAATTTGTCCGAAATTTGACCGTAGAGCAGACAAGGACAAAGAGGCACATCTAACCGCAGCGACCTTGATCCGGGAACAATTCAAGGCTCTGCGGAGTTTCATACAGGCATCCCTATTACGCGGGATCACAAGGTGCGGGCCGCATGTGGCACACGGTTACGACGCACCCTTCGCCTGAGCCGCCACTCACGCTTCCCAGGCAAGAAGGGCAGCCTACCGGGGCTGCCCTTTTTTCGTGTCACGTCTCAATTCCTGTCTGCATGGCATGCCCAACAGCCAATGCGTTTTCAAAGACCGCCAGAGGCCAGAACCCTTGTTGCTTCAACTTCCCGAGTTACGAAAAAGCCCCGGCAGGACCTGCCGGGGCTTCAAACTTTCGCTCGCGGAGAGAGATCAATCCAGCGTGCGGGTCACTTCTTCGCGCTCGAAGATTTCGATCACGTCATTGGGGCGGATATCGTCGTAGTTCTCGAACGCCATACCGCATTCCTGACCCGACTGAACCTCTGCCACCTCGTCCTTGAAACGCTTCAGGGTCTTCAGCGTGCCTTCGTGGATGACCACGTTGTCGCGCAGCAGACGCACGCCGGCCGAGCGGCGGGCAACGCCTTCGGTGACCAGACAGCCGGCAACTTTGCCAACGCCGGTGACCTTGAAGACTTCCTTGATCTGCGCGTAGCCGATGAAGTTCTCGCGGATCTCCGCCGACAACAGGCCCGAAGCCGCCGCCTTCACGTCATCCACCAGGTCATAGATCACCGAGTAATAACGGATCTCCACGCCCTTCTGGTTGGCGGTGTTGCGCGCCGACGCGTTGGCACGGACGTTGAAGCCCATAATGGGTGCGCCCGAGGCTTCGGCAAGGCCGACATCGGTTTCGGTGATGGCACCAACGCCCGAATGCAGCACCCGGACACGCACCTCGTCGTTGCCGATCTTCTCCATCGCCTGAACGATGGCTTCGGCGGAACCCTGCACGTCAGCCTTGACCAGGATCGGCAGCTCGGAGACGTTTTCGTCTTCCTTGGCCTTGGCCATCAGCTGTTCCAGCGTGGTCGCAGCACCGGCAGCGGCGCGTTTGTCTTTGGCGGCCTGCTCGCGGTATTCCGCGATCTCGCGGGCCTGGGCCTCGGTCTCGGTCACATTCAGAACGTCACCGGCTTCCGGCGTGCCGTTCAGGCCGAGGACCTCGACCGGAACCGACGGGCCGGCTTCCTGGACGCGCTCACCCTTGTCGTTGATCAGCGCACGGACCTTACCGTACTGCTCACCCACAACAAAGATGTCGCCCTGGCGCAGCGTACCTTTCTGAACCAGAACGGTTGCCACGGGGCCACGGCCCACATCCAGCTGCGCCTCGATCACGGCACCTTGGGCGGCGCGGTCGGGGTTGGCTTTCAGTTCCAGAATTTCCGCTTGCAGCGCAATGGCTTCCAGCAGGTCGTCGAGACCCTGGCCGGTGACTGCGGAGACTTCGACATCCTGAACATCGCCGGACATCGCTTCCACGACCACCTCGTGCTGCAGCAGTTCGGCCCGCACCTTGTTGGGGTCGGCCGCCGGTTTGTCGATCTTGTTGATAGCAACGATCATCGGCACACCAGCCGCCTTGGCGTGGTTGATGGCTTCGACCGTCTGCGGCATGACCGAATCATCCGCCGCAACAACCAGCACCACGATGTCCGTCACCTGCGCACCGCGCGAACGCATCGAGGTAAAGGCCGCGTGGCCCGGAGTATCGAGGAAGCTGAGCGTCACGCCGTCATCGGTCTGCACCTGGTAGGCACCGATGTGCTGGGTGATGCCGCCGGCTTCACCCGCCACGACCTTGGCGTCGCGGATCGCGTCGAGCAGCGAGGTCTTGCCGTGGTCAACGTGGCCCATGATGGTGATGACCGGCGGACGCGGAACCATGTCCTCGTCCTTGTCTTCCACATCCGAAATCACGTCTTCGACGTCGGCGTCGGAAACCCGCACCACGTTGTGGCCGAATTCCTGAATGATCAGCTCGGCGGTGTCGGCGTCGATGGTCTGGTTCTGCGTGACCATCATGCCCATTTTCATGAGCTCCTTGACCACGTCGGCCACGCGTTCCGCCATCCGGTTCGCCAGCTCGGAGACCACGATGGCCTCGGGCAGCTGGACGTCGCGGATAACCTTTTCACGCTCAACCGAGCCACCCATCGCCTTTTGACGGGCGCGTTCCTGCTTGCGCTTCATCGCCGCAACAGAACGGTGGCGTCCACCTTCGCCGCCGGTGGCCTGGCTGAGTGTCAGCTTGCCGGAACGACGGTTGTCATCGCGGCCCTTGCCACGGGCAGGGCGTTGCTCGCGGTCACGGTCGGCTTTACGCGGGGTGGAGGACGGCGCAGGCTTGCTCGGCGCGGGGCGCTCGGCCTTGGGCGCAGCAGCCGGGGCTGCAGCGGCACGCTTGGCGGCTTCCTCTTCCTCGCGACGCTTGCGCTCTTCTTCCTCGGCCTTTTGACGGGCGCGTTCTTCAGCTTCCCGCTGTTCACGCTCCTTGGCTTCCGCTTCGGCGCGGCGGCGCTCACGCTCTTCGGCGCGGGCCTTTTCCTCGGCTTCGCGCTGCGCGGCTTCCTCGGCTTCGCGGGCCTTGGCGGCCTGAAGGGCTTTCAGGCGGCGTTCCATCTCTGCGTCGCTGATGCCGGCAGGCCGACGCCCTCCGGAGCCGGCAGGCACGGCACCGCTGCCGCCCTTGGCCGCACCCGGCTTGGGAACCACGACGCGTTTGCGCTTGGTTTCCACCACGACATTCTTGGTCCGTCCATGGCTGAAACTCTGTTTCACGTTCCCCGGACGGGAACTCCCACGCAGACCCAGTGTCTTTTTGCCGTCACTATCGCTCATAAAGCTACTTATCCTTCCGTGCGGCCCTTGCCGCCCACCATTTCGCGCAAACCTTGCAATCGCTGCGCCTCATCTACAACACGTTTGCTGAGTCCGCCAGAGGCGAGGGCTGCATGTATCACAGTTTGGCGCCCAAATGCCATTCCCAGCTCGTCCGCCGTGAGGCAGCCGATGAATTTACCCTTGTAAGGGGTGCTCAGCTTCGACTTTCCGCGCCCGGAGCCGTCCGAGGCCTGGATCAGAACCCGGGCCTCTTCCTTGGACAGCCAATCCTTGACCTTTTCATAGCCAGCGACCGCGTCGCCGGACTTGCGGGCCAGGCTCAGGAGTTCGACCAGGCGCCGCACGATCTGCCGCTCGACCTCCTGCTCCAGGTTTTCAGGTACCTGGACCTGCGCCTTGAAACCGCGGGCAAACAGTTTCTTCTTCACCGCGGCAGACAAGGCCGCGCGGCTGGAGGAGACATACACACCGCGGCCCGGCAGCTTGCCCAGGACGTCCGGCACGACCTGCCCGTCAGGGCCCATCACAAAACGGATGAGACCCTGCTTGGGTTCCGTCTCTCCGGTCGCGATGCATTTGCGTTCGCTTCCTTCAGACCGGTCTTTCTGTGCGCCACCGCGTGTCATTCAGTACTCCCGTACGAAACCCGATCAGGCTTCGCCTTCCTCTTCGCCAGTTTCGCCGTCGTCGCCCTCGGCTTCGGCTTCCAGCTCTGCCGGATCGACCCAGCCCAGCGCGATACGGGCGGTCATCACCAGATCCTGAGCTTCTTCCAGCGTCATGCCGAAGGGCTCGAGGATACCGTCATCCTTGACCCGCTCACCGCCATTGTTGGTCCAACCACCGGCCAGTTCCCAATCCGCGCAGGTGGCGAAATCTTCCAGCGTCTTGACGTCGTCCTTGGCCAGGGCCTCGACCATCTGCGGGGTCAACCCCTCGAACTGGATCAGGCTCTCTTCTGCGCCCAGCTCCCGAGCGGCATCCAGGGCAGCCTTGGCCTGCGCTTCGAGGTAGTCGCGGGCCCGGGCCTGCAGCTCCTCGGCGGTTCCTTCGTCGACACCGTCAATGACGAGAAGCTCGTCCAGCTCGACATAGGCCACTTCCTCGAGGTTGGTAAAGCCCTCGGAGACCAGCAGCTGGGCGAAGAACTCGTCCAGATCCAGGGTCTCGATGAACAGCTTGGTGCGGGCCTCGAATTCCTTCTGACGGCGGGCCGACTCTTCTTCTTCGGTCATGATGTCGATATCGAGACCGGTCAGCTGCGACGCCAGACGCACGTTCTGGCCGCGGCGGCCGATGGCGAGCGACAGCTGCTCTTCCGGCACCACGACTTCGATCTTGCCGGCTTCCTCGTCCAGCACCACCTTGGTCACCTCGGCGGGCTGCAGCGCGTTCACCAGGAAGGTCGGCTGATCCTCGTTCCACGGGATGATGTCGATCTTCTCGCCCTGCAGCTCGTTCACCACGGCCTGCACGCGGGAGCCGCGCATACCGACACAGGCGCCGACCGGGTCGATCGAGCCGTCATAGGAAATCACGGCGATCTTCGCGCGCGAACCGGGGTCCCGGGCCACGGCCTTGATCTCGATGATGCCGTCATAGATTTCCGGCACTTCCATCTTGAACAGCTCGGCCATGAACTCGGGCGCGGTGCGCGACAGGAAGATCTGCGGGCCGCGCGGCTCGCGGCGCACATCCTTGATGTAGCAGCGCACGCGGTCGTTCGGGCGGTAGCTTTCGCGGCCGATCTTCTCGTTGCGGCGCAGGATTGCTTCGCCGGCACCCACGTCGACGATGACGTTGCCGTATTCCTCGCGCTTGACCAAGCCGTTGATGATGGTGCCGGCACGGTCCTTGAACTCTTCATACTGGCGGTCGCGTTCGGCTTCGCGGACCTTCTGCAGAATCACCTGCTTGGCCGACTGGGCCGCGATCCGGCCCATCTCGACCGGCGGCACTTCCTCGACGTAGGTGTCACCGACCTTGGGATCAGCCATGTACTGACGCGCCTGCTCGACGGTCATCTCGGCCTGGTAGTTTTCCAGATCCTCGTCCGCGACCACGGTGCGCACGCGGGTAAAGGTGGCGCGACCGGTCTTGCGATCAATCGACACCCGAATGTCCATCTCGGCGCCGTAACGGCTTTTGGCTGCGCGCGACAGGCTCTCTTCCATCGCCTCGATCACCAGACCGGGGTCGATCATCTTTTCGCGTGCCACGGCCTCGGCGGTTTGCAACAGCTCCAGCTGGTTTGCAGAGGTGATAGCCATTACTTGTTCTCCTCGTCAGACTCTTCGGTCTCGATTTCGTCGAATGCGTCTTCGTTCAGCGTGCCGGCCTCTTTGCGCTGGCGCAGCATTTCCTTGATCAGTTCATCGGTCAGCACCAGCTTGGCATCGCTCAGCCAGTCAAACTTCAAACCGATGGTCACCGTCTCGCCCTGATCGTCGATGTTGATCAGGACCTCGTCCCCTTCGGTGCCTGCCAGCTCACCCTTGAAGCGGCGGCGGCCGTCGACCAGCTCGGCGGTTTCCAGCTTGGCTTCGTAACCTTCGAACATCTCGAAGTCCTTCATCCGCGTCAGCGGACGGTCGATGCCGGGGCTGGACACCTCCAGCGCGTAGGCATCGAGGATCGGATCCTCGACATCCAGCACAGCGCTGACTGCGTTCGAGATCTGGGCGCAATCGTCCACCTCGATGCCACCTTCAGGCTTTTCCGCCATGATCTGCAGCGTCGTCGACTTTCCGGACATCAGCCGGATGCGCACCAACTCGTAACCCAGATCCTCAATCACCGGAGTGACGATCTCGGCCAGGCGCCGATCAATGGCAGCTTTGGCTATAAGGTCGTTGGTCATCTGACCTCCACTTGGGGTCGCAGGAGCCCTCCTGCAAGCACAAAAAAACGGGCGCGCGGCCCGTCGATATTCCCGGTGGAGCCTTGAACCAGGGTTCAACGCGCCGCTGTTGTCAAAGGCATATAGGGGCTATCGGGAAAAACTGCAAGGCTTGTCTTGTTCGCGCCCCGGTCCGGGCCGCTCAGGCGAGCCACCAGCGTTCCGCGATGCGGCCATCGTCCAGCGGTGCGCGCTGGCCGATCCGACGCGGCAGGCCGACGTTGTGGCGCGCCGCCAGCGCCATGTCGCTGGCCGACGGGTGGTACAGAAACTCGCCCCGTTTCAGCAATCCGCGCGGTTCTGGCAGGGCCGCGACATCGACGTAGCCCTCGCGCAGCGCCTCGGCCCGCACTTTTGCATCGGGGATCACGATGATCTCCACCGCGTCAGCCCAGCCCGCAGTACCGGCCTTGTAGTGATCCGCCACTTTCGACGCGCGGAAATGACGCCCCTCCTGCACGCGCTCCACCCGGTAGCAGCCCGTGCCCGGGACAGCGCCCAGCGCCGCGGGCAGATCGCCACCCGGCGCGATCACCTGATCCGCAGCGGCCAGAAGATACGGAAGATGCGGGTTCGGCTCAGCCAGTTCCACCAGCAGGCGGTGGCTGCCCAGCGCCGTGGCATCCCGCAACTCGGCCCCTGCGATGCCCTGCGCCCGTAACGAGGCGGCCGCGTCATCGGCGCTCAGCGCGCGGCCATCATGGAAGGCAACGCCCTGGCGCAATTCGAAGGTCCAGCTGCGCGCATCCGAAGCCGATTGCCAGGCGGTGGCCAGCTCGCCGCGCAGCAGCCCGTCGGGGCCAATCTCGGTCAGGCTGTCATAGACCGCACCGCGCGCCGCCTGCTCCAGCAGGCCACCCTCGCGCGGGACCGCCAGCCGCAGGGTGCCGCCCGCCTTGGGGGCCGCATCGACGGAACCGCCCGCCGCCGCCAGCAAGGCGGCCGCAGCACCCGAGGTGAACAGCGCGCGGCGGTCGATGCGCGTCATGACACAAGCTCTCCTGCGATCCGGTCCATGGCCCGGACCAGCTCAGCGCTGATTCCGGGTTCTGACAAAGCATGGCCCGCATTGCGCACCATCTTCAACTCTGCATTTGGCCACAGCTCATTCAATCGCCAGGCTGAGGACGGCGGGCAGATCATGTCATAACGCCCCTGCACGATAATGCCCGGGATATGCGAGATGCGCCCCATGTTGGCGAGGATCTGCCCATCGTAATCCAGGAAGCCCTTGTTGATGAAATAATGGTTCTCAAGGCGGGCAAAAGCGCGGGCATAGTCGCCGGGGCTTTCGCCGCTGTGACCATTGGAATGCACCGAGGCCAGCGCGTTTTCCCAAGCCGACCAGGCACGACCAAAGCGGACCTCTTCCTCGAGGTTTCCGGAGAAAAGCCGCTTGTTGTAGGCGCCGATCATGTCGCCCCGCTCATGGTCCGGCACCAGCGCGACGAAGCGAGCCCAGTTTTCCGGCCAGAACTTACCTGCGCCACCGCCGTAGAACCAGTCCAGTTCGCCCTGCGTCATCAGGAACACGCCGCGCAGCACGATATGGCTGACACGGTCGGGATGCGCCTGGGCATAGACCAGCGCCAGGGTCGCCCCCCAGCTGCCACCAAACAGGATCCAGCTCTCAATTCCCAGCTGACGGCGAATCAGCTCCATGTCGGCCACGAGGTGCCAGGTGGTGTTGTCCTCGCAGGACGCATGCGGGCGCGACCGGCCACAGCCGCGCTGGTCGAACAGCACGATGCGGTAGACATCCGGATCGAAGTAGCGCCGCATCGCCGGGCTGCTGCCACCGCCGGGGCCGCCGTGGCACACGACGACGGGGATGCCATTCGGGTTGCCGCTCTGCTCGACATAGATGCGGTGGCCCTGGCCTGCGTCGATCATGCGCTGGTCAAAAGCTTCGACCGGCGGGTAAAGATAATGCACTGCGCGCTTTTGGTCGGGGTATCTATCCATTACTGACCTTAGTGAGACGTCAGACTACAAAAGAGCACACGGAGACAGGAATGCAAGCGCATCAGTCCACGGTCGACCCTGCGGAGATCGCAAAATTCGAGGCGATGGCCGCGGAATGGTGGGATCCAAATGGCAAGTTCAAACCGCTGCACATGCTGAATCCCTGCCGTCTGGATTATATCACCCGCCAGATCGCCGGCGAGTTCGGCCGCGACCTGACGTCACAGACCCCGTTTGAAGGGCTGCGCCTGCTGGACATCGGCTGCGGCGGCGGGCTGCTGAGCGAACCGATGGCGCGGCTGGGCGCCACCGTCGTCGGCGCCGACGCCGCCGAGGGCAACCTCCCGGTCGCCCGCATTCATGCCGCGCAATCCGGGCTGGAGATCGACTACCGCCATGTCACCGCCGAAGCGCTGGCAGAGGCGGGCGAGCAGTTCGACGTGGTGCTGAACATGGAAGTGGTCGAGCATGTAGCCGACCCGCAAAGCTATCTGAGCGCGACACAGGCGCTGCTGAAACCGGGTGGGCTGCAGATCTGTTCGACCATCAACCGCAACGCCAAAAGCTATGCCATGGCCATTGTCGGTGCCGAGGTGATCATGCGCTGGCTGCCGCGCGGCACCCATGTCTGGGCCAAGTTCATCACCCCGGATGAGCTGTTCGAGTTGCTGCGCAAGGCCGGGCTGACGCCGGTGGACCGCAAGGGGTTCGTGTTCAATCCGATCACCTGGAGCTGGTCCATCTCGGATCGTGACCTGTCGGTGAATTACGTCACCGCCAGCACCAAGCCGCGCTGACGCGGGAAACTGCACCAAGAACGGCCTGCCCGTTTCCCACATCCCATCCCCCTATCCCATCGGATAGGTAGTAATCCCTATGCTCTCTTTGGCGGACCGGCATCCTTTGGTAATCTGTGATTGCGAGATCGAATTAGATTTCGCTCCACCCGGAGGATATTCCTCCCGCTCCATAAAGACCGGATCCGCAATCGGCGGATTGCCCCACGGTTATCAAACCGCCACTCACGGATTGATGGGGGACCGACGGGGAAAAGGGCGCCCTTCCTGGGGCGCCCTTTTGGCATCTGGACAGACTTTCCACCTCTGCGGCGTCAGCCGGTGTCTTCCAGCTTTCCGCGCAGTTCCCGAAGGATCGGCAGGGTGGCGCGCACCTTGTCGCTGCCAAGTTCATCGACCACCTCGGAAATCACCGGGATAATCCCCGCCAGCGCCGCATCCCGGGCCTGCTTGCCCGCCGGGCTGATCGCCACCATCTTGCGCCGGGCGTCATCCCAATCAGGCCGCACGTGGATATAGCCCGCCACCTCCAGCTTGTTCAGCGTGTTAGTCATGGCACCGCGTGTCACGTGAAACGCCTTGGCCAGCTGCGCGGGCGAACGTTCCAACCCGGCCCGGCCCAGATGGTTCAGCACCGAAAAATGCGACAGCTCCATCCCCTTGGGGAGCACCTTGCTCAACCGGGCACGGGCGAGCTGATCAGCCATCAGGATTTCGCTGAACAATGAGACTGCCAGGGAATGGTTTTCGTCCATCAGGGTCCGTCGAACTCCCGGTCATGGGTCAAGGAAGGCACGCGTTTGCGCGCTTCTTCCACCTTTTCAAGATCGAGATCAACGATGCATACACCCGGATCGGTGCCAGCATCCGCCAGCACCTCCCCCCAGGGCGCCACCGCAAGCGAGTGACCATAGGTCCGGCGGCTGGGACCGCGACTGGCGGGATGCGTTCCGGTTTGCGCCGGCGCCAGGACGAAACACCCCGTTTCGATCGCACGGGCACGCAAGAGCGCATGCCAATGCGCCGCGCCGGTCACATGCGAAAACGCAGCGGGAACCGTCAGGATCTGCGCGCCCGCCTTGGCCAGTGCCCTGTGCAGGTAGGCAAAACGCACATCGTAGCAGATCGACATGCCGATTTTCGCAAATGGCGTTGTCGCCACCACCGCCCGCGTTCCCGGCCGGTAGCCATCCGATTCGCGGTAGGTTTCCTCGGCCGAGACCTCAACATCGAACATGTGGATCTTGTCGTACCGCGCCACCACGTCGCCCTCGGGGGAGATCAGGAACTGGCGATTGGCAAAGCGACCATCGGCATCATGGGTCTTGACGCCCAATGACCCCAGAAGCAGCCACACGCCATGCCGCGCCGCCGCGTCACGCAGGGCGGCCAGCGTGGGGTCCTCCTCCTCGAGGCGCAACACCTGTTGCTGATGCGTACGACTGCCTGACAGGCAATTGGTCACCTCGGGCGTCAGTACGAAACCTGCCCCCGATGCGACGGCCTCCGCCATCATCCGCTGCACCGTTTTCAGGTTCTCAGCCGGATCATCGGATGACGTCATCTGTAGCAGCGCCGTACGCATGGCAGGTTCTCCGTTCTCAGGCCCTCAGCAACGGGTCAAGCTTGCCCGCCTCTTCCAGCGCATAAAGGTCGTCGCAGCCGCCCACATGGGTGTCTCCAATAAAGATCTGCGGCACTGTACGGCCACCGTTGGCCCGCTGGATCATCTCCGCTTTGCGCTCTGGCTCTTCCAGCACGTTGACCTCGGAATAGGTCACGCCTTTCTGGTCCAGCAGCCGTTTGGCCGCATGGCAATAGCCGCACAGCGGAGACGTATAGATTTCAACCGGTTTCATTCGCGCTTCCTTGATCTGATTGGCGATGCTTGTGGAGGAATTGGGTATCCTTTGCAACAATTGCCAGAGTGCCCGCCACCGGCTCACGCGTGCGTGACCCGCGCCAGAACCGCCACGCGCACTTCGGCGGCGCCAGCCTGCAGGCAGGCATCGGCACAGGCGCTCAGCGTGGCACCTGAGGTCATGACGTCATCCACGATTAACACGTTGCGCCCCTGCAGCTGCGCCGCGCGCGCCGGGTGAACCGCGATCGCATCGCCAAGAATGCGATAGCGTTCTTCTCGGGTCTTGCCCTCCAGCGCCGGGGTCCGGCGTGTCCGGCGCAATAAGTCCGGGCAATGGGGCAACTCTGCACGATGCGCCAATGCCGCAGACAGGAGCGCTGACTGGTTGTACTTGCGCCGCATCAAGCGGCTCCAGTGAAGGGGTACCGGGCAAACCAGTGGCTGATTTCGCAAAAGCGGACGCGCAGCACGTTCCAGCCACGCCCCCGCGACCGGTGCGATCTCGGTGCGGTCGCCATGCTTCAGCGCCAGGACCAACCTGCGCCCCTGCCCCTCGTACAGCAATGCCGCACGGCCCTGTCGCCATGGCGGCGGGGTCCGCAGACAGCTGTCGCAATCAATGCGAAACCCGTCGGCCTCTCCGGGCAGGGGAAGACCGCAGCTCTCGCAGGCGGTGCCGACCACAAAATGCACCTCGGACCAACAGGCGCCGCACAGGCCAAAGTCACTGTCCACCAGACCACCACAGCCGATGCACCTTGCTGGGTAGAACAAAGAAACAGCAGTTTGAATTCCGCGCATCAGCATCTAAACAGCCCTCATGACACAAGCACCCACGCAGATCTTCGACCGCGAAACCCTGGCGGCACGCCGCGCCCGGCACCGTCCAGAGGCGCTTTTCCTGCACCAACTGGCCCGCGATGAAGCCGAGGATCGCCTGAGCTTGGTTAACAGAACCTTTACGGCACCCGCCGTAGTCTGCCCGTTTCCCGCCGTCTGGGAGGGTTTTCTGCCCGGCGTAAAACTGGTCCCCGACGACGAGTTGCTCGCCCTCGCCCCCGGCGCGCATGATGTCGTGATCCACGCCATGGGACTGCACTGGGCCAATGATCCGGTCGGTCAGCTGATCCAATGCCGAAGGGCCTTGCGGGAAGACGGCCTGCTGCTGGTGCTCACCCTTGGCGGCCAGACGCTGCACCAATTGCGCGCCGCCATGGCCGAGGCCGAAGCCGCGGTATTGGGGGGCCTGTCACCCCGTGTCGCCCCGATGGGAGAAATCCGTGACCTCGGCGGGCTGCTGCAACGAGCGGGGTTTGCCTTGCCTGTCGCGGACGTGGTGCCGCTGACGGCCGAGTATCGCGACCTCACCCACTTGATCCACGATCTGCGCGCCATGGGCGAAACCAACGCGATGGCCCAGCGCCTCAAGCGGCCCGTGCCGCGGTCGCTGTTCCAGCTGGCCGATCACATTTACCGCACCCACTTTGCCACCGCCGAAGGCCGCCTGCCCGCCACCTTTGAACTGGTCTGCCTGACGGGATGGACCCCGTCGGATACGCAACAGAAACCCCTGCCCCCGGGCTCGGCCAAGATGCGGCTGGCGGATGCGTTGAAAGTACCCGAAGGCAAGCTCGACCCTTGATAGGATCCCTTTATGGCTGCCCCAATTTGATCCGATTGGCCTTTCGTACGTAAAGACAGTACCTTCCGCCTGTTCAACCACTTCCAAACCCCACAGGACCTGCCTCATGCTGGACGCCGCCCGGACCGCCAAATGCCCCGCCCACGCCCCTGCCGACCACCCCCCGGTCGCAGATGAAAAGGTCGGCATCCTGCTGGCCAATCTCGGCACTCCTGACGACTACACCTACTGGCCCATGCGCCGTTACCTGAGCGAGTTTTTGTCGGACAAGCGGGTGATCGACTATCCCGCCTGGAAGTGGCAGCCGCTGTTGCAGCTGATCATCTTGGCCAAGCGGCCCTTCGCCTCGGGCGCGGCCTACAAATCGATCTGGAACCACGACAAGGGCGAAAGTCCGCTGATGACCATCACCAAGGACCAGGCCGCCAAGATGGCCGAGGTGCTGACCGCGCGTTACGGCGACCGGGTGATGGTTGATTTCTGCATGCGCTACGGCAACCCGTCGACCAAGTCCAAGGTCCGCGCCATGGTCGCGGCCGGCTGCCAGAAGATCCTGTTCGTGCCGCTCTATCCGCAATATGCCGGCGCCACCTCCGCCACCGCCAACGACCAGTTCTTCCGCGCGCTGATGGAGGAAACCTGGCAACCCGCGGCCCGCACCATCGCGCCCTATTTCGACGAGCCCGCCTATATCGACGCACTGGCGCGCTCGGTCGAGGAAGCCTACGCCAAGGCCGAAAAGCGCCCCGACATTCTGGTGGTCTCCTACCACGGGATGCCGAAACGCTACCTGATGCAGGGCGACCCCTACCATTGCCAGTGCCAGAAAACGACGCGCCTGCTGAAAGAGCGGCTGGGCTGGGAAGACACCGAGATCACCACCACCTTCCAGTCGGTCTTCGGGCCGGAGGAATGGCTAAAGCCCTATACCGTCGACCACGTCGCCACGCTCGCCAAAGAGGGCAAGAAGAACATCGCCGTAATCGCGCCCGCCTTCTCTGCCGACTGCATCGAGACGCTGGAAGAGATCAACGAAGAGATCAAGGAAAGCTTTGAAGAGGCCGGCGGCGAGGACTTCCTCTATATCCCCTGTCTCAACGACGATGCGGATCATATCGCCGCACTCGCCGGGGTAATCGAGCAGAATCTGAAAGGCTGGCTGGACTAATCCGCTTTCCTCGGTCCAAATAGGATCCAATATTGGATCGCCGCAAAATGCGGCAGACCGGGGAGAGTTTTTAATGACGCTTGCGCATTGGGCGGATGCCCTTGAACGGCATTGGGGAATCAAGGCGGAGCTGAGCCGCCTTGACGGCGAATATGACCTGAATTTTCTGGCCGAGGCCGCCGATGGGCAGGGCTATATCCTGAAAGCCATGCGCCCTGGCTGTGCGCATTGGCTGGTCGACATGCAGGTCAAGGCCTTCGCCCATATCGCCGCGCGCCAGCCGGATCTGCCCTGCCCGCGGGTCATCACCGCCACCGATGGTGCGAACCTCGTGACGCTTGCGGACGAAGATGGACAGGACCGGCTCGTCTGGGTGCTGAGCCGCCTGCCCGGGCGCTGCTACGCCAAAGCCAAGCCCAAAAGCGATGCGCTGATCCATGAGGTCGGCGCAGTGCTGGGCGGTACGGCAGCGGCGCTGGCCGATTTTCAGCACCCCGGTCTGGACCGTGATTTCAAATGGGACCTTATGCAGGCAGGCTGGATCAGCGATCAGCTGGATTGCATCGCAGACCCCGCCCGGCGCGCGCTGCTGGAGGAAATCGCTGGTGATTTCGCCAAGTTAGAGCCTGATTTGGCCGCCCTGCCGAAACAGGCGATCCACAATGACGCCAATGACTACAACATCATGGTGACGGGACACCTGACCGAACCGCGCCATGTGTCCGGGCTGATCGACCTCGGCGACATGTGCGCCGCGCCGCGGATCTGCGACCTTGCCATTGCCGCCGCCTATATCGTGCTCGACCACCCCGAGTCGGAGGCCGCACTGGCCGCGCTGGTGGCCGGGTATCACGCCGCCAATCCGCTGACGGCGGCGGAGCTGGACATGCTCTGGCCGCTCTTGCGCGCGCGGCTGGCGGTCAGCGTGGTGAACTCTACCCTGATGGCGGCGGAAAACCCGGATGACCCTTATGTCACCATTTCACAGGCCCCCGCCTGGCGCTTCCTGGAGGGCTGCAACCTGCACCCCGGTCTGCTCCGTGCCCGCTTGCGTGCAGCCTGCGACCTGCCGGTAGTGGACGGCGCCGATCGGGTGATGGCCTGGCTGCAAGAAAACCGTGGCAGCTTTGCCCCGCTGATGGGGCAGGATCTAAACGATGCCCCGATGGGCGCGCTGTCGGTGGAGGAGTCGACCTGGCCGCAAAACCCGTTCCACATGCCGCTGGACGAAGCCGCCCGTGTCGGCGAGGAATACGAGGATCAGGGCCGCATCTGGCTGGGCTACTACCACGAGCCGCGGCTGATCTACGCGGAACCCGCGTTTCGCAAAGGCCCGTGGAAGGCCAGCAACCGCCGCACCGTGCATCTGGCGGTCGATGCCTTTGCGCCGGCGGGCACCCCGATGTACGCCCCGCTGCGCGGTGAAGTTTTCGTGGCGGAGAACCGCAGCGGCCATCTGGATTACGGCGGCGTCATCATCCTGCGCCATGAAACCCCAGCTGGTGATCCCTTCTATACGCTGTACGGCCATCTCGACCCGGAGTTCCTGGATCGTTTGAAGCCCGGCGACGTGGTGGAGCAAGGCGCGGAGTTCTGCCGGCTCGGCGCGCCCGAGCAAAACGGCGGCTGGGCCCCGCATGTGCATTTCCAGCTCGCCCTGTCCACCGACGGTATCGAGGCCGACTGGCCCGGCGTCGGCGACCCGGACGAGATGTACCTGTGGCGCGCGCTCTGCCCGAACCCCGCCGCCCTGCTGAACCTGCCCGATGACAAGGTCTGCTATGCGCCCACGGACAAGTCCGCGGTGCTGCAGGGGCGCAAGGCGCATTTCGGCGGCAACCTCAGTCTGACCTACAACGACCCGGTGATGCTGCTGCGCGGCTGGAAGCATCACCTGTTCGACGAATGGGGCCGCCCCTATCTGGACGCCTACAACAACGTCCCGCACGTCGGCCACGCGCATCCGCGCATTCAGGCGGTGGCGGCGGACCAGCTCAAGCGGATGAACTCCAACACCCGCTACCTGCACCCGGCCCAGACCGCCTTTGCCGACAAGATCCTGTCGAAGATGCCCGACCATTTCGAGGTCTGCTTCTTCGTCAACTCCGGCACCGAGGCCAATGAGCTGGCGCTGCGCCTCGCCCGCGCCCACACCGGCGCCAAGGGCATGGTCACCCCCGATCACGGCTATCACGGCAACACCACGGGGGCGATCGACCTGTCTGCCTACAAGTTCAACAAGCCCGGCGGCAGCGGCAAGGTGGACTGGGTCGAACTGGTGGAGGTCGCCGACGACTACCGTGGATCGTTCCGCCGGGATGATCCCGACCGCGCACAGAAATTTGCCGATCTGGTCGATCCCGCCATCCGCGCCCTACAGGACCGCGGCCACGGCATCGCCGGCTTCATCGCCGAGACGTTTCCGTCCGTCGGCGGCCAGATCATCCCGCCCAAAGGTTACCTGCCTGCGGTCTATGAAAAAATCCGCGCGGCGGGCGGCGTCTGCATCGCGGATGAGGTGCAGACCGGGCTGGGCCGACTGGGCGACTACTACTTTGGCTTCGAACACCAGGGCGCGCTGCCCGACATCGTGGTGATGGGCAAGCCCATCGGCAACGGCCACCCCCTCGGCGTGCTGGTCACCACCCGCGAGATCGCCGCCAGCTTTGACAACGGCATCGAGTTCTTCTCGACCTTCGGCGGCTCCACCCTGTCCTGCCGCATGGGCAAGGAGGTGCTGGACATCGTCGATGACGAAGGGCTGCAGGACAATGCCAAAGCCATGGGCACACTGCTGCTGGACGGGCTGAAACAGCTGCAGGCGGTGCATCCTTGCGTCGGTGACGTGCGCGGCATGGGGCTGTTTCTGGGGCTGGAGCTGATCCGCCCCGACGGCTCCGAGGCAACGGAGATCTGTTCCTACGTCAAGAACCGTATGCGCGACCATCGCATCCTGATCGGGAGCGAAGGGCCCAAGGACAATATCCTGAAAATCCGCCCGCCGCTGACCATCGAGGCGGAGGATGTGCAGATGATTCTCGCCACCCTCGGCAAGATCCTGCGCGAAGTGGAGGCGGCCTGACGGCCCCTCCCGCACCGACTCTGCCCGCCATGCAGCAGGCAACAAAAAAGGCGGTGGAGAACCACCGCCTTTTCCGTAACTGAGTATCGAAACTTAGTTCGATGCAACAGCTGCGCCAACCAGGACCAGCAGCAGCAGCGGCAGAACGATGCCGCTGGAAGAACCCTGGGATTCTTCAACGATGACCGGCGGTTCAACAACCGGCTCGGCCAGGTTGCCTGCAGTGGCGGTGGAAGCGGCAGCGGTCAGCGCAGCGGCGATAACGAGTTTTTTCATGTTAACCTCCAGAATTCGCGCGGCCCAACGATCTGAACCACGCAACCAAGACTTACCTCGTATTTTTTTCTAACCAGCAAATTCGGGGGATTGCAATTGCTTGTTATCACTGCAGCCCTTGCGCTGACGCCGCTGTCGTCAAATTAGCAACACCTGCGTGCCCACCTTGACCAGGTCGAACAGCTCGGCCACGTGTTCGTTGTACAACCCGATGCATCCATTCGAAGATTTGCGCCCGATCTTGCGCGTGTCATGGGTCCCGTGGATGCGGTAATACTTCCAGCTGAGGTACAATGCATGAGTGCCGAGCGGGTTGTCCGGACCCGGCGGGATGTAGGCCGGCCATTCCGGGTTGCGCTTGCGCATATTGGGTGTCGGCGCCCAGCCCGGACCTTCGACCTTGCGGGTGACCTTGGTGCGCCCCCGGCGGGTCAGATCTTCTGACAGCGGCACCGAAGACGGGAACAGCCTGTAAATCGTCTGATCCTCGGACCAGTAGTGCAAGGCGCGGCTATCGATATCCACCAGGATCGCGCCCCGGCGCAGATTGTCGAAATAGGGCTGCCAGGACTTGGCACGAAACGCCGAGATATTGCGCTGCACCGGCGGTTCCGGCTCTGGCGGCGGACGCAGGGGGTCATAGGCCGGCTGCCCATCCGTGTTCTGTGCCAGGGCCGAGGTGGAGATCAGGGCAGCGCTACCGGCAAGAAATTGCCGCCTGCCAAGTGTATCAAATGATTTGCGGGGCATGACTCTATCCAATTTACGCGATCGGGTTCCGGGATCTGGGTATTTTATGGCCGGAAAGCCGCAGTCGCAAATCAATCCGCCGGTCCGGGTCGCATATTTCTGCTGCGCCATTTGCACCCGCGCCACAGGAAGGCTAAGTGCAACGAGCAACTGACAGAACGAGAGTGCCACATGACCCGCGTTTTTCTGCTGATGGCGGCTGCAATCCTGACCGCGGTCGCGGCTTGTACACCGGTAACCGACACCAGTGGTGCCTATCGCATCCGCAATCCTGACAAGGTGCAGCTGAGGATGCTCGATTCGGTCAACGCCCTGCGCGCTGCCGCCGGCGCCCCGGCCGTTCAGCTGAACGCCGAATTGAACGCCGCCGCTGCCACCCATTCGCGCGACATGTCGGTGCAGAACCGCCCCTGGCATTTCGGTTCCGACGGCTCCTCGCCGCTGGATCGGATCACCCGCGCCGGTTACAACGGCACGCTTCTGGGCGAAAACATCTCCGAAACCTATGAAAACGAGCAGCAGACCCTCGCTGCCTGGCTGGAAGAGCCTGCAACCCGTGCAGTCATTCTGGACCCCAAGGCCGTGAACATGGGCTTCTCCTGGTTCCAGGAACCCGGCGGCAAGATCTGGTGGACGCTGGTGATGGCAAACTGACATCAGATGCCCGGCCAGTCCGGGCACTGAAACAGTCAGGTGTCTAAAAAAGCTCAATCTGCGCAGCCAGCGGTTGCGCAGTTTTTGGTTTCAGTGCGTGACAGGCAGGCGCGGCCGGATCAAGGGCGCAGCGCGATGGTCGTGCCTTCATTCACCATCGCGTAGATTTCCTCGATCTCGTCGTTGGACACCGCAATACAGCCGGCGGTCCAGTCATCAACGCGGGCAGCCCGGCGACGCTCCTTGCGATCGATGGGTTCACCGTGGATGAAGATATCGCCCCCCGGCCGTTTTCCCTGCGCCGCGGCCCGCGCGCGGTCACTGGCGTTGGGGTAGGAAATCCCGACGGACAAGTGATAGCGGCTGTTCGGATTGCGGCGGTCGATCACGTAGGTGCCTTCCGGCGTTTTGCCGTCGCCCTCGAACTGCTTGTGTCCAAGTGGCGCGAAGCCGAGATCAACCTTGTATTCCCGCAGCACCGTGTCGTGATGCAGCAGATACATCGTTCGCGCGCCCTTGTTGACCACGATCGAAGTCACCTCGGGGCCATCATAGGTCTTGAACCTGCCGACCCGTGCGCCACCGACGCTGCAACCGGCCAACCCAAGGCTGGCAACGGCGCCGAGTCCGAATGCCCGTCTGTCCATCTGTATTGAGCCTGTTTTCTTATTTGCCTCACTTCAGGCAATAGCGCGAAACCGGCCGTAAGGAAATTCACAATTTCCGGTCACCGTCTCCGAGGCGGTTGATCTTCTGCTCGATCGCGTCGAGCCGGTGCAGCACTTCGTCCCGGTAGGCATCGGTGCGCACGCCTTCCTCGGCACCATGGGCATCCTGCATCGAGTTCACGATCAAACCCACCAGCAGGTTAACCACCGCAAAGGTCGTGACCATGATGAAGGGGACAAAGAACGCCCAGGCGTAGGGGTAGACTTCCATCACCGGGCGCACGATGCCCATCGACCAGCTTTCCAGCGTCATGATCTGGAACAAGGAATAGGCGCTGCGGCCCAGGCCGCCGAACCACTCGGGAAAATCATTGCCGAACAGCTTGGTGGCGATCACCGCCCCGATGTAGAAAATGATCGTCATCAGCAAGAAGACCGATCCCATTCCCGGCAGCGCGGTGATGAAGCCCTCCACCACGCGACGCAGCCGCGGCGCCACCGAGATCACCCGAAGAACCCGCAGGATCCGCAGCGCGCGCAGCACCGAAAGCCCCTGCCCACTGGGGACAAGTGCAATGCCCACGATCACGAAATCAAACACGTTCCAGCCACTGGTAAAGAACCGCAACCGGCGAACATATAGTTTGGCCAGGATCTCCACCACGAAGATCGACAGGCACAGGTAGTCGATCAGATGGATCAACGCGCCGGCCTTCTCCATCACAACCGGGGCGGTTTCCAGGCCCAGCGTGACGGCATTCACCAAAATCACGGCGGTGATGAAACGGCCAAACATCTCACTGTCGAGAAGGGCGGCAAGACGGCGTGTCGGTGTCATCGAGTGGGTATCGGTCATCTCAGTCTTTCAGGGTGAATTTCGCGGCGAGCTCGATATGGGCAGACCAGCGGAACTGGTCAACAACCTGCACCCAATCAAGGCTGTAGCCCGCTGCCACCAGCGTCTTTGCGTCACGGGCAAAGGTAACAGGATTGCACGATACATAGGCAATCACCGGGGTCCGTGCCTTGGCCAGCTCGGCCGTCTGCGCCTCGGCGCCGGCGCGCGGCGGGTCAATCACTGCGGCGTCAAAGGCCGCACCAAAAGGATTGAGATCCTCGGGGAGCAATGGATTGCGGAACAGATCCCGCGCTTCTGTGGTGACTTTCTTCACGCCGGTGGCGCGCCGCCATCCGGCATCCAGCGCCGTCACCATGTCGCGCTCGCCCTCGACCGCATGCACCTCTGCCTGTCGCGCCAAGGGCAGCGAAAACGTGCCGCACCCCGCGAACAGATCGACGATGCGGCGCGCACCGTGGGTGATTTCCTGCACCGCCGCCAGCAGCGCAGCCTCGCCATCACGGGTGGCCTGCAGAAAGCTGCCGGGAGGCGGGCAGACCTGGGCTGGCCCAAAGGTCTGGGCGGGCGGCTGTTCCATCGCCACGGGTTCATCATCCCATGTCAGCCGGGCAATGTTGTGCTGCTCGGCCAGCTGGGCCAGCGCGATGCGGAGCGGGCCATCCAGGGGTTTGCCCTGGCGCACCAGGATATCCAGCCCGGCGTCGGACATGGTCACGGTCACTGCCAGAGGTGTCTTGCGGCTGGCCCCCGCCAGCGCCAGAGCCTCGGCCACCGGAAGCGCCGCAAGCAGGGTCGGCTCCAGCAGCTGGCACTCCGGGATTTCGGTGATCACCCCGGAGGCACGGCCATGGAACCCCGCCAGCGCCCCTTTCTTGGTGCGGCGCACCGCGAAGGTCGCCCGTCGCCGCGACCGTGAAGGCGATGTGTGGATCGGGTGGAAAACCGTCTCCAGCCCCTGCGCCTGCAAGGCATTGCGCACCACATCCGTCTTCCAGTCGGCCACGAAGGCGTCGCTGGCATGCTGCAATTGGCAGCCGCCGCAGGATTTGTAGTGGCGACACGGCGGCTGCACCCGGTGTTCGCTTGGGGTTTCGATCCGGACGTCGGTCAACCGGTCGCCTTCGACGACCCCGGAGACGGTCTCGCCGGGCAGGCTGCGTGGGACGAAAAGCGGGCCATCGGCGACACCGTCACCCTGGTGGCCCAAACGGCTGATCGTTGCTGTGGTTCTGGCTGCATCAGTCATGGGTGCTCATTACCGCGCCGGACCGCGCAGAAAAAGCGAAATACGCCCAAACCGATCATTCGGCGGCAGCGGTCTGCTCCTCATCGGTGCCAATGAAGCCGCCCGACTGTCTCGCCCAGAAGGCCGCGTACAGCCCACCCTGCGCCAGCAACTCTTCGTGACTGCCGCTTTCGACGATCCGCCCCTTCTCCATCACGACGATGCGATCCATCTCGCTCAGCGTTGACAGCCGGTGGGCAATGGCCAGCACCGTCTTGCCCTCCATCACCCGGTGCAACGCAGCCTGAATCGCGGCCTCAACCTCGGAATCCAGCGCCGAGGTGGCCTCGTCCAGTACCAGGATCGGCGCGTCCTTGACGATGGCACGGGCAAGGGCGATGCGTTGGCGCTGACCGCCGGACAGCTTTACCCCGCGCTCCCCCAGAAAGGCATCATACCCACTGCGGCCCTCGCCATCCTCCAGCGCGGCGATGAAGGCATGGGCCTCGGCCTTGGCGGCTGCGGCCTTCATTTCTTCGTCGCTGGCATCCGGGCGACCATAGAGAATGTTCTCGCGCGCCGAGCGGTTGAACATGGCGGTTTCCTGGGTGACCATGCCGATCTGGCTGCGCAGGGAATCCTGCGTCACCTTGGAGATGTCCTGCCCATCGATGCGGATCTGGCCTTTTTCGCCGTCATAGAGCCGCAATAGCAGCGAAACCAAGGTGGACTTCCCGGCCCCGGAGGCGCCGACGATACCCAGCTTTTCCCCCGGCTTGATGGTCAGGCTGACGCCGCGCACACCACCGACATCGCCGCCATAGGCAAATTCCACATCGTCAAAGACGATCTCGCCCTTGGTCACCTGAAGGGGCTTGGCATCCGGCGCGTCCTCAACCCGGTCGTGCACCGACAGGGTCTTCATGCCGTTCTCGACCTCGCCGATGTTCGAATAGATCGCCATCAGCGTGAAGCTGACCCAGCCGGTCATCTGCGCAATCCGGATCGACACCGCGCCGGCAGCGACGATGTCACCCTCGCTGGCCATGCCACCGCGCCACAGCAGCAGCGTGGCGCCGATCAGCAGGACCGGCAGAACACCGGCCAGGCACATCAGGCAGAAACGGAAGCTGGCCGCCAGATACCCGAATTGCAGCGCCTTGTCCCGAAACGTCACCATCGCATCCTGGGCGGTGCGTTCCTCATGATCGGCATGGGCGAACAACTTCACCGTCTTGATGTTGGTGATCGAATCCACAACCTGCCCGGTGACCATCGCCCGCGCCCCGGCCCGCGCCCCGGAGCGTTTGCGGATGCGCGGCAGATACCAGCGGATCAGCGCGAAATACCCCAGCAACCAAACCAGAAACACCGCCGTGATGCGCAGATCAATAGAGCCTAACAAGGCCAAAGACCCCGCCAGTGACGCCAGCGCAAAGGCCACCACGTTGATCATCTCGGTGACCACCGAGGTCACGGCATTGGCGGTCTGCATCTGTTTCTGGGCAATCCGGCCGGCAAAATCCTCGTCGAAGAAGCGCACCGACTGGCCCAGCGTCCAGCGGTTAAGCCGCGACAGCACCAAGGGGTTGACGTTGGGCCCGACGATGATCGCGTTGGAGGCCGCCGACAGGCCGAACAACGCGGGCCTCACCAGCAGGAAGAAGCCCAGCGCCAAGGCAATCACCGCCAGGTTTTCCGCCGAGAAGAACCGCTCTGGCCCGCTGTCTATCGCGGTGTCGATCACCAGTCCCAGAATATAGGCGGTGCCCGCCTCCATCGCGCCGGCCAGTGCCGAGAACCCCGCCGCCAGCCACAGCATCGGCCAGGCACCGGACAGACACCAGCGCAGGAAGCCGCCCAGCTGCCGCGGCGGCGGCCCGTCAGCAGGGCGGAAGGCGTCGATCAGGTTGCCAATGTTCATTCTGCGGCCTCGATGTTCAGGAACCCGCCAGACTGGCGCGCCCAGAGCTGGGCATAAAGCCCCTGCGCCTGCAATAGCGCGTCGTGGCTGCCCTCTTCAACTATACGGCCCTGATCCATCACCAGGATACGGTCCATCTGCGCGATGGTGGACAGCCGGTGTGCGATGGCGATCACCGTCTTGCCCTGCATCATGCCATACAGCGTCTCCTGGATGGCGGCCTCGACCTCGGAATCCAGGGCCGAGGTCGCCTCGTCCAGGATCAGGATCGGAGCATCCTTCAGGATCACCCGCGCCAGCGTCACCCGCTGGCGCTGGCCGCCAGACAGTTTCACCCCGCGCTCGCCCACATGGGCATCATAGCCGCGACGGCCCTGCGGATCCTGGAGGTCGAGGATAAAGTCATGCGCCTGTGCCTGTTTGGCGGCGGCGATCATGTCCTCTTCGGTGGCGTCGGGACGGCCATACAGCAGGTTGTCACGCACTGAGCGGTGCATCAGCGCGCTGTCCTGCTGCACCATGCCGATGTTCAGCCGCAGGCTGTCCTGGGTCACGGTGCGGATATCCTGACCGTCGATCAGGATCTGCCCCTTTTCGGCGTCGTAGAACCGCAACAACAGCTTGACCAAAGTCGACTTGCCCGCGCCAGAGCGGCCAATCAGGCCGATCTTCTCGCCCGGACGGATGAGAAGATTGATTCCATCCAGACCACCGCCTTCCCGACCGTAATGATGTGACAGGTTGCGCAGCTCTATTTCGCCACGGGTCAGGCGCAGCGGCTGCGCATTGGCCGCATCCACCAGGTCGATGGGCTGGGCAATGGTCTCCATCCCCTCGGCCACCACGCCCAGTTGGCGGAAAAAGGAAGTCAGCGCCCACATGATCCAGCCGGTCATCGCGTTCAGCCGCAGCGTCAGCGCGGTGGCCGCCGCCACCACCCCGACCGAGGCGCTGCCCTGCATCCACAGCATCACCGCCCAGCCGACCACACCCACGATCAGCATGCCGTTCAGCGTCACCAGCGCCGCATCCATGATGGTGAAGATCCGCATCTCGGCCTGGAACGTCTTGCGGGTGTCCTCGATCGCGTCGCGGGCATAGGTCAGCTCATGATCGTGATGGGCAAACATCTTGACCGAATGGATGTTGGAATAGGCATCCACCACCCGCCCCGTCACAGTCGAGCGCGCGTCCGACGACGCCTGGCTGGCGGGCCCCACCCGTCTGACCGTCCACACCACCAGCAGCGCATAAAGCGCGAACCAGATCGCCAGCGGCAGCATCAGCCGCACGTCCGCCACCATCAACAGCACCGCCGCGCCAACCAGATAGGCCAGCGAAAAGGTGATGGCATCGAACACCTGAAAGATAACCTCGCCGGCGGCGGGCGGGGTCTGCATGATGCGGTTGGCAATGCGGCCGGCAAAATCGTTCTCGAACCAGCCGACCGACTGCCGCAGAACGTGTTTATGCGCCCGCCAGCGGATCAACGTGCCAAAATTCGGCAGGATCGCGTTGTTCAGCAGCATCACATCCAGCAGCTGCAACACAGGTCGCAACACCAGGATGAACAGGCCGACAAGGATCAGCTCGGTGCCGTAGGTCTCCCAGACCTCGGCGGGGGTGCCCGACATGATGTCGACCACCCGCCCCATGTAGTAGATCAGCCCGACCTCGATCGCGGCGACGACGACCGACATCAGCGCGGTCAGCACAAAGACGGTTTTGAACGGCTTCGAATATTCGCGCAGGAACGGCCACAGCCGGGTCGGCGGCGTGTCGGTTTCAGCATAGCTGCAATAAGGGTCAATCAGGTTCTCGAAAAAGCGAAACATGCGGATGCTCCAGAGATTGAGCAAAATGGAATACGGATGCAGACAGTGGACAGCCCAAGGCTCCCACGTCGAACGGGGCAGGTCTCAGGCGTTAAAGAAACCAGATCCCGTAATACATCAGCATCCCTCCGTCATGTGGTGGCTGCGTCATGCCTACGCAATAAATGCCGTTTTGTCACCCCAAAAGGTTGCATGCCACAACCGCACCCGCTTCAGCCAAGCGACCGTAGCAGCTCCTCACGGCTGAGACGGAAACCCGAAGCGACCCAATCCACTTCCAGCTGTTTCAATGCGCGTCCCAGCGCCGGCCCTTTCAGATCGGGCAACAGATCCTGCGCCCGCACCGGGAAGACCGCCGCGGCACCCGTTGCGATATCAGTCTCTAACTTGGGCGAAACGGGTTGTTCCAGCAGCGCTGCCCGCAGCAGCATCGCGTCCAGCGCCGCCTTGGCGCCCAGCCGGTAGCCCAGCTCAGCCGCACCGGCCGTATCCACGGCGGCCTCCCGGATTCGGGCCAGATGGGCTGCTTGCGCCTTGCTGAGCCGCAGCGCGTCCTGCAGGTTTTCACCGCCCAGCGCCGCCAGCCGCCGCAGCGCCGAGGTCGGCCGCGCGCCTTCCAGATGCACCAGGGGCGCCAGCGCGCGGTCGTCGGTGCCGGGCAGGATCTGCGCCAGAACACCGGCCTGCCGCATGGCCGCAACTGCCGGCGCGGGATCGGGCGCGCCCAGCAGCTTCAGCATCTCCGCACCGATGCGTTCGCGCGACAGGCTCTGCAGCCCGTCCAGATTGGCCGCGATCGCCGCCAGCGCATCGGCGTCAAATCCCTGCTCGGGGTCGCCGTACCAGGCATGAAAACGGAAGAAGCGCAGCGAACGCAGGTAATCCTCGCGGATGCGGTTTTCGGCAGTGCCGATGAAACGCACCCGGCGGCGGGTCAGATCCGCCATGCCGCCCAGCGGATCAACCACCTCGCCGTCAGGGCGGGCATAGATCGCATTCATGGTGAAGTCGCGACGACGCGCATCCTCGACAATATCGCTGGCAAAGGCCACCACCGCGCGGCGACCGTCTGTGGCGACATCCTTGCGGAAGGTGGTGATCTCATGCGGGATGCCGTCGCGGATCAGCGTCACCGTGCCGTGGTCGATGCCGGTCGGCACCGCCTTGATGCCCGCCCGCTTGGCCAGCGCCAGCACCTGCTCCGGGGTGGCATCGGTGGCGATATCCATATCCGACACCGGTTCCCCCAACAGCGCGTTGCGCACGCAGCCTCCGACGAAGAAGACCTGGGCGCCCTCGGCCGCGACCGCCGCGCAGACGGCCTGCGTGGCCGAGCGATGCAACCAAGGCTGATCAATCCGCATACTCACTGCATCCGCTCCGCCAGACTGCGCAGCATCCGCGCGGTGGCACCCCAGATGTAGTAGGGGCCATAGGGCACCACATAGTAGCGGCGGCGACTGCCCCGCCAACGGCGGGATTCCACGACATAGTTGCGCGGGTCCAGCACATGCTCAAGCGGGACGGAAAACACCTCGGCAACCTCGCCCTCCTCGGGGCGCGGAGAGAACGGCTCGTGGATCAAGCCAACCACCGGCGTGACGGCAAAACCTGTCACCGTCTCATGCGGGGGCAAACACCCGATCACCTGCGGCAAATCCTGCGGCAGGCCGATTTCCTCCCAGGCCTCGCGCAGGGCGGCGGCTGTTTCGTCGCGATCACCCGGATCGACCTTGCCGCCGGGAAAGGCGATCTGCCCGGGATGGTGCTTCAGCGCTGAAGACCGTTTCGTCAGGATCAGGCGAGGCGCACCGCTTGTCAGTGAAATCGGCACCAGAACCCCGGCAGGGCGCAGCTTGCGCCCCTCGGGCAATACCGTGCCCGGGTTCAAATCGAAATCGGATGAGCCACGGCCCTGGGTCGCCAGGGCCGCAGCCAACCTGTCGGCAAGATTTCGTGCCGCATCAGGCACTGGGCGACTGATCCGCATCAAAGCCCAGCGATGCCGGGTCCAGATCGTAATGGGCGCCACAGAACTGGCAGTCTGCAGTGACCCGGCCGTCGTCGGTGGTCATCTTCTCGATGTCCTTGGCCGAATAGATCGACAGGCTCTGTCTGACGCGCTCCTCAGAGCAGGTGCAGCCGAAACGCACCGGCTGGAAGTCATAGACCCGCGGTTGTTCCTCGTGAAACAATCGCACCAGAAGATCAGCCGGAGTGACGGAAGGACCAATCAATTCAAGGTCTTCCACCGTGTTCAACAGCATGGTCACGCGGTTCCAGTTTTCCTCCTGATCACCGGACACCAGATCACCAGCCTGCAAGGCTTCACCCGTGCCCTCGCCCTGCGCCGCGAAGGGCGAGGCCTTGGGCATATGCTGCAGCATCACGCCGCCGGCGCGCCAGTGCTCCGCCACACCCGGCTCCGCCGATTTTCCAAAGCTGAGCTTGAACATCGTCGGCAATTGCTCGGACTGGGCAAAATAGGTTTCCGCGCAGGCACTGAGAGACCCTTGGGCCAAAGGCGTGATGCCCTGATAGGGCTGCGTGCCATTGCCCTGATCGATCAGGATCGCGAAATAGCCCTCGCCCACCTGTTCAAAAGGATCGCCGTCGGTCAGGCGGTCACGGTCAAAGCTGGCATAGGCGCGGATCTGGCCGATCTCGCCTTCCTTCTGCGGGGCGTAATAGTCGGTGGCGATCATCCGCACCGCGCCCTTGGACTGCACCTGCAGCGACAGCTTCCAGCGCAGCGAAATGGTCTGGCCGATCAGCGCAGTGAGCAGGGCCATCTCGGCAACCAGCGCTTCGACCTGCGGCGGGTAGTCATGTTGTTTCAGGATACCATCCAGCACGCCATCCAGCCGCGCAACGCGGCCGCGCATATCCGAGGCATCAAGCTGGAAGGGCAGGACGGTGTCGTCCCACGCGATTTTCGAACCAAGAGTCATGGGGTTTCCTTACGCGCCGGGGATTGGCATACCGGGCTATATAGGAAAAACGGCGGCAGAGTGAAGGGGCGAGCCCGTGATCCGGCGATTTGGCAACACTCCTGAAAAAGGACGAACCTATTCCAGAAGGCCGGGCGTCTATGCGCTGCTGCCGCGCAATGGTCGTTTGCTGGTCACCTGCCAGCATGATCCGGGGCCGGATATCCAGTTGCCCGGCGGCGGCATCGACCCCGGCGAATCGCCCCTGCCCGCGCTGCACCGGGAAGTGCACGAGGAAACCGGCTGGAAAATCGCCTTTCCCCGAAAACTGGGTGTGTTCCGTCGCTTTGCCTATATGCCGGAATATGACCTGTGGGCGGAAAAGATCTGCCATATCTACATCGCGCGCCCCCTGCGCAAGGTGGGCCCGCCGCTGGAGCCGACACATCAGGCACTGTGGATGGACCCGGAACAGGCGATACAAGAGCTGGGCAATGCTGGCGATCGCCATTTCGCCACCCTGTTGGCCGATCAGCTCTAGGCTTGGCGGGCCGGGTTACGGCCCCTGGTAGTCGAACAGGGTGGCGGAGACATCGTCCTCCAGACCGTGTTCCTTGCTCATCACCTGGGTCAGGTGCCAGTAGAGATCGTCCAGAAACTCCTTGCCGCCCTGGTCCGGGCTGCATTTGCCGACGAGCTCCAGCAGACCTTCAGGCTCCAGCATGGACCCGTCCTCAAGCCGCGCCTCGGTGAAGCCGTCCGAGAACAACAGCAGGCGATCGCCCTTCTCCATGACGAATTCTTCCTGGGTGTAGCCGATATCGGGCACCAGCCCCACCGGCACGCCCCCCTTGCCGATGAATTCCATTTCACCGCTCTGGCGGATCAGCAACGGATGCGGATGGCCCGCCTGCACCATCTTGACCAAGCCGCTGCGCAAGTCGGCGATGCAGTAAGCCATGGTAAAATATTCTTCGATACCGGTATCGGCGATCAGCCGGGCATTCAGAAGACTGGCGACCTCCTCGGGCTGGCGCAAGGCGTAGAACCGGTTGAACCGCTTTTCCATGCCCACGTTCTGGTCAAAATAATTCGAGGACAGATAGCCGCCCAGACGCGCTGTCATCATCGCCGAGGTAATGCCGTGGCCGGACACGTCGATAGAATAGAAACCGATCCGGTTGACGCCGGGCGAGAACATCCCCACCAGGTCGCCGCCGATATGGCCACAGGGCTTCAACAGCAGGCTGACGGTGGAAGAGCCAAAGGATTTTGACAGTTCCGGCACCAGCGATTCCTGGATCTTGCGCGCCTGGATCAGGTCCTTGTCGATGGCGTCGTAGACACGCTGCAGTTCCCCCAGCGTTTCCGAGACAATGCGGTTCTTTTCGGACAGCTCGCGCTGCATCCGCAGGATACGCTCGCCGGCTGAAATCCGCGCCCGCAGCTCATCGGAGCTGACCGGCTTGGTCAGGAAATCATCGGCGCCGGCGTCCAGCCCTTCCGCCACCTCGTTCTTTTCGCTCTTCGAGGTCAACAGGATGAAATAGGCGTATTCGGTGCTGGAGCTGGCGCGAAAGGCGCGGCAGAACTCCAACCCGTTCATGCCCGGCATCATCCAGTCGCTGAGAATAAGATCCGGCGTTTCCGCCTGGCAGATTTCCATTGCCGATTCGCCACTGTCCGCCTCGACGACGTCGAACCCCCACTTCTTGAGGGAAGCCACAAGAATGCGTCTTTGCAGTCGGCTGTCGTCGACAACCAGCACACGGCGTATGGATCCGGCCACTGTGTGGTCCTCGTCGTCGATCGAACGTTCTGGCAGCACCGAAGGCACCTCACAAATGGCAAAATCAGAAGATCTCGTGATACTATCGGGTCAGAACTTTAACAGGCGGTGAAGCCTAAAATTTAAGTAGTGCCCTTTCTTTCACTATCTTTTTACTACAATCAACTTAAGAATCCGCACCTGGGAACGGACTTTTGGGAACAGAAACATGATTGACTGGCCGCGCGTAAGCGAGCTGCGCGAAGAAGTTGGCGCTGAAGATTTTGATGAAGTGGTTGAAATCTTTCTGGAGGAAGTGGAAGGCGTCATCAACAAACTGGCCGGGGGCGATCATGGCCAGCTGGAGCAGGACCTACACTTCCTGAAAGGCAGTGCGCTGAACCTGGGGTTCGAGGAATTTTCCGGCCTCTGCCTCGACGGAGAGCGCAAGGCGGCAGACGGCCAGGCGGGCAATGTTGATGTCGCCGCCATCATCGCCAGCTACCAGACCTCCAAATCCAGCTTTCTCAGCGGGTTGAACGAAAAGTTCTGACCCGCCGAGAGGCGCTCAGATCACGAACTGGGCCAGCGTCTCATCCCGGGTGATGTCCGTATACGTCATCCCGGCCGCATCCAGCCGTGCAAACAATTGCTCGAAATTCTCCGGTCTCTTGGTTTCGATCCCGATCAGAACCGAGCCGAAATTGCGCGCCGACTTCTTCATGTATTCAAAGCGGGCAATGTCATCCTCCGGCCCCAGAATGCCAAGGAACTCTTTCAGCGCGCCGGGCCGCTGCGGCAACCGCAACAGGAAGTATTTCTTTACCCCGGAATAGCGCTGCGCACGTTCTTTCACCTCCGGCAGGCGTTCAAAATCGAAGTTGCCGCCAGACGTCACGCAGACCACGGTCTTGCCCCGGATCCAGGAGCGCACATCCTGCAAGGCCTCGACCGAAAGCGCCCCGGCCGGCTCCAGCACGATGCCCTCGACGTTCAGCATCTCGATGATGGTGGCACAGATCCGGTCCTCTGCAACGCTCAACACATCCGGCAGCGGCACGTCCTTCAGGATGTCAAAGGGCTGTTCACCGATCCGCCCCACCGCGGCACCGTCGACGAAAGTGTCGACCCGCTCCAACGGCACCGGCTTGCCCGCCTTCAGCGCCGCCCGCAGGCAGGCGCCGCCATCGGGCTCGACGAACAGGCTGTGCACCGCGTCGCCGAACCACGAATAGACCCCCGCCGACATGCCGCCGCCGCCCACCGGCAGGATCACGTGATCGGGCACCTCGCCCAGTTGCTCCTCAATCTCGACCGCGATCGACGCCTGGCCTTCGATCACATCGGCATCGTCGAAGGGGGACAGGAAGTGGCCGCCTTCCTGCGCGCACCACTCCTGCGCGGCGGCCAGGCAGATGTCGAAATAGTCGCCGACCAGGTGGATCTCGATGTTGTCGCCGCCGAACATCCGGGTTTTCTGGATCTTCTGCTGCGGCGTCGTCACCGGCATGAAGATCACCCCGCGCTTGCCCATGTGGCGGCACATGTAGGCCACGCCCTGCGCATGGTTGCCGGCCGAGGCGCAGACGAACAGCTCCTGATCCGGCTGCTTGCGCATCGCATTCAGCGCGCCGCGGATCTTGTAGGAGCGCACCGGGCTCAGGTCTTCGCGCTTCAGGTAGATGTCGGCGCCAAAGCGCTCCGACAGGTGCACATTGCGTTGAAGCGGCGTGGGCGGGAACACATCGCGCATCGCCGCCTCGGCCTCTCTGGCCTGGGTCTTGAAATCGCTCATGCGCCATTCAGTGGCGCAAGCCCGCCCCCAAGGCAAGGGGCGAGGTTAAAGCATACATAAGAATACCGTCAGCAGGAGCGCCGGTCAGATCGGGCGCCCCTCCACGTAGTGGCCATAGAAGGTGGTGACGACGCTGACGTTGACCAGCGTTGCGACCAGCGTTGCCAGGATCATGAACAGGATTCCAAGCGGCGCAAACACCGCCATCGACAGATCGACAACCACTTGCAGCAGAACGTTGAACACCGCCAGAAGAACCACCAGCATCACGATTGTGGTGGTGGTGCCCCGCGTCTTGTCCCAGGCATCGCGCAGCTTCAGCGGCTGTCCGATTGCCGCTGCCGGCAGAATGGGTGTCAGACGGTAGATCGCCACCGCCATAAACAAGCAAAACAGAATGGCGACCAGCACACTTACCGCTGCGCCGCTTTCGCCTAGGATTCCAGCGGCCAGCACTGCAGTGCCCGCGACCGGAATCAAGAATGCCATGCCAACAAGAAAAAGTAGCAGCGCATTGCCGAAATAGGCCAGCATTCGGTCCCCGCGGAACGCTGGCAGCAGGCCGCTGGGGTATTCCTCCAGCAGCACAAAACGGTGCCAGGACACGAACACCCAGATCTGCACCGCAAAAACAATTAGAACCACCACCAGCAGCGTCAGGCCAAAGCCGCCCGCCGCCAGCGCCTGCGACAGCGCCTGCTGATCGGCGATTAGCGTCAGCGGCAGCCCCGCGCTTGCCAGCATTGCGTACACTACCGCGAGCCCGATCAGCACCGGCCCGGCAGCAATCCGGACCGCGTAATTCAAATTCCGCATCACCATGCGCACCGAATGCGTAAAAATAGTCCAGCCTTTCATTACGGCCGTCTCCAAATGATTAATTTCTATCGTCCGCACCCTAGACGCAGCGCATGGGGTAGAAAACCCCGGACAACCTTGCTCTTTCAGCCAAAACCCGCTACGCCCCAGTCGTTCTGACCTGAGAGGGAATTCCATGTCCGCGCCCAAGAAAGTTGTGCTCGCCTATTCCGGCGGCCTCGACACCTCGATCATCCTCAAGTGGCTGCAAACCGAATACGGCTGCGAAGTTGTCACCTTCACCGCCGATCTCGGCCAGGGGGAAGAGCTGGAGCCCGCCCGCAAGAAAGCGGAAATGCTGGGCATCAAGCCGGAAAACATCTTCATCGAAGATGTGCGCGAGGAATTCGTCCGCGACTTCGTCTTCCCGATGTTCCGCGCCAATGCGGTTTACGAAGGTCTGTACCTGCTGGGCACCTCGATTGCCCGCCCGCTGATCTCCAAGCGCCTGGTCGAAATTGCCGAAGCCACCGGTGCCGATGCGGTCGCCCATGGCGCCACCGGCAAAGGCAACGACCAGGTCCGCTTCGAACTGGCGGCCTACGCGCTGAACCCCGACATCAAGGTCATCGCGCCCTGGCGCGAGTGGGACCTCACCTCGCGCACCAAGCTGCTGGAATTCGCCGAGGCGCATCAGATCCCGATCGCCAAGGACAAGCGCGGCGAGGCCCCCTTCTCGGTCGATGCCAACCTGCTGCATACCTCCTCGGAAGGCAAAGTTCTGGAAGACCCGGCGGAAATGGCGCCCGATTACGTCTACCAGCGCACCGTCCACCCCGAGGACGCACCCGACAAGCCGGAATTCATCGAGATCACTTTCGAGAAGGGTGATCCGGTCGCCATCAATGGCGAGGCAATGTCGCCGGCAACCATCCTGACCGAGCTCAATGAGTACGGCCGCAAGCACGGCATCGGCCGCCTGGATCTGGTCGAGGGCCGCTTTGTCGGCATGAAATCCCGCGGCATCTATGAAACCCCGGGCGGCACCATCCTGCTGGAAGCACACCGCGGCATCGAATCCATCACTATGGACCGTGGCGCGATGCACCTGAAAGACCAGCTGATGCCCCAGTACGCAGAGCTGATCTACAACGGCTTCTGGTACTCGCCCGAGCGCGAAATGCTGCAGGCCGCGATCGACGCCAGCCAGACCCATGTGTCCGGCACCGTGCGGGTGAAACTGTACAAGGGCTCTGCCAACACCGTTGGCCGCTGGTCCGACAACTCGCTGTACTCCGAGGCCCATGTGACCTTTGAGGAAGACGCAGGCGCCTACGACCAGAAGGACGCGGCAGGCTTCATCCAGCTGAACGCGCTGCGCCTGAAACTGCTGGCCGCCCGCGAGCGCCGGATCAAGAAGTGAGCGAGTACGACGACATAGACGGCGATTTCGAGGATGATTTCGCGGAAGAGCTGGAGATGTTCGTCGAGGCTCAGGACACTGTCTGGTCAGATGTCCTGAGCGAACTTGCCGTCGGCAAAAAGACGAGCCACTGGATGTGGTTCGTCTTTCCCCAGCTGGCCGAACTGGGCAAATCCCACATGGCACAACTCTACGGGATCGAAGATCTCGCGGAGGCCAAGGCCTATCTCGACCACGACCTTTTGCGCGCGCGGCTTCAGGAAGTCTGTCAGCTGATGCTGGCCCACGCCGACAGTGATCCCGCTGCCGTTCTCGGCGCGGTGGACGCGAAGAAGCTGCGCTCCTCCATGACGCTGTTTGCAGCCGTGCCCGATGCGCCGGGCGAGTGCAGCCAGGTTCTGGATGCATTTTATGGCGGCGCGCCCTGCCCGCTGACCCAAGACGCTCTTTCCGCAACGTAACCCGCGAAACTCCCGCTGGGTCAGGATTGAGCGGCGTATCAAGCCTGCCTAACCCTTGCTGCAGCCAAGGGAGGTACAGGGCATGGAAGAGATCGCAGCCGACATCCGCAAGAATCTGCAAAACCGTCCCTTTGACGGCTCGCTGAAATTTGACTGCGGCGCCGACGGGGTGATTGTTCTCGCCGATGGCACCGCCAGCACCGAAGACCGCGACACCGATTGCACCCTGCGGCTCAGCCCGGAGAACCTGACCAAGCTTCTGACCGGCAAGCTGAACCCGGCCACCGCGGTGATGATGGGCAAGATCAAGCTGTCCGGCGACATGGGCGTGGCGCTGAAACTCAGCAAGCTGATCGGCTGATCCGACACCGGTCACTTGCGATCACCAATCGGTGACTCCCCCCGCCCGAGGCTTGAGCCCGCCGCCCCCCGCAGGCAGGCTGGCCGCAACCGGAGCTGGAGGCAAGAATGCGGTTTCTGAACCAGATAAAATCCGTGGCCCTGGTGGGTCTGATCGTGCTGGGCTGCGTGGCGCGGGCGCATCCCGTGCAGGCGCAGGAGACTCAGACGCTGACCGTCGCCGGCGGCTGTTTCTGGTGCGTCGAAAGTGATTTTGAATCGGTGCGTGGCGTGACCGAGGCCGTGTCTGGCTATACCGGCGGCAGCACCAAGAACCCGACCTACAAATCCGTGACCGGTGGCAACACCGGTCACTACGAGGCGGTTCAGATCAGGTTTGATCCGTCGAAAGTCTCACGTCGACAGCTGCTGCAGATGTTCCTGCGCTCTGTCGATCCCACCGACGCGGGCGGCCAGTTCTGCGACCGCGGCGACAGCTACCGCACCGCTATATTCGTCTCTAACAAGGCTGAAAAGGCTTTGGTGCAGGAGGTGATCGCGCAGGCGCAGGCGGAACTGGGGCAAAAGATCGTCACCCCCGTTCTGGACAGCAGCCGGTTCTACCGGGCCGAAGACTATCATCAGGACTATTACAAGGGCGACAGCCTAGTCTTCACCCGCTTTGGCCCGAAACGGCAGGCTGCGGCCTACAAACGCTATCGCCAGGCCTGCGGGCGCGATCAACGGGTGCGCCAGCTGTGGGGCGACGCGGCCCCCTTTGCCGGTGGGTATTGACGGCAAAGGCCCCCATGAGGTGAGGCCAAAACTTTCAATCTTCATACAGCCAGAAAAGAGCGGATCTGCGGCTCAGAACGGCGCGTCGGCGACTTCCTGACGGGTCGGGATCACATCCGCGGTGCCGCGCCGCGTGACCATCAGCGCGCCGGCGCGCGCGGCCTCTGCCATGGCGTCGGCCATTGAAAGCCCCCGGTCCAGTGCCGACAGAACATAGCCGGTAAAGGTGTCGCCGGCGCCGGTTGTGTCAACCGCGGTGACCGGCAGGGCCGGCACATCCAGCACCGCGCCGCTGGCCCCGTCGATATGCCGCGCGCCCTTGGCGCCCAGCGTGATGATCACGTCGCGCACCCCCAGGTCGGCCGGCGTCTTGCCGGTGGCCTGCCGCAGCTGTTCCGCCTCGACCTCGTTCAGGATCAGGAAGTCGAGATGGGGCAATACTGCCTGCACCGCCGCCGCATCAAAAGGTGCTGCCGCATAGCAGACCCGCAGTCCCTGCGCCTTGCCGCGCTCGGCCGCCTCGGCCTGCAGGTTTGTCTCGTTCTGCAAGACCAGGATGTCACCGGGCGCCGCCTGGGCAAAGGCGCGGTCCAGCTGCGCCATGGTCAGCTCCCGGTTGGCCCCGGGATAGAGGATGATCAGGTTCTCGCCGTCCCGGTCCACCGCGATGATCGCATGGCCGGTTGGCGTATCCAGCCGGGCGACATGCTCCACATCCACGCCATAGTCGGCCAGCCGCTCAACCGCCCAGACACCATCCGCCCCGACCGCGCCGATGTGCTTTACCTCGCTGCCGGCGCGGGCGGCGGCCACTGACATATTGGCCCCCTTGCCCCCCAGGAACTTCTGCAAGCCACCGGCGGCCAGGGTTTCCCCCGGCGCCGGCAGATGCGGCATGGCATAGACCATGTCCGCGTTGATCGATCCCAGGTTCAAGAGGGCCATGCCGGATCACCCGATGTTGCAGGCGGCCAGAACCGCCATGTTCAGGATGTCATTTGCGGTCGAGGTCGTCGAGCAAATCTGAATCGGCTTGTCGATGCCTGACAGGATCGGACCGACCACCGTGGCACCGCCCATCTCCTGCATCAGCTTGACCGAGATCGAGGCCGAGTGCCGGGCCGGCACGATCAGAATGTTGGCAGGACCGGTCAGGCGCTGGAAGGGGTAGGCCTCCTGCGCGGCGGCGTTCAGCGCCACATCCACGGTCATCTCGCCTTCATACTCGAAATCCACCCCGCGCTGATCCAGCACCGCAGGCGCACGGTGCATCTTCTCGGCCCGCTCCGACACCGGGTAGCCGAAGGTCGAGAAGCTGACGAAGGCAACCCGCGGCTCCAGACCCATGTGGCGGGCGACGCCGGCAGCCCGTTCAGCGATGTTGGCCAGATCGTTCTCGTCCGGCCATTCATGCACCAGCGTATCGCCGATCAGCACGATGCGGCCCTTGTGCAGCAGCGCGGTGACCCCGGCAGCGCCATGCGCGGCGTCGGCGTCAAAGACATGGTTGATGCGGTCCAGCACATGCGCCGACTTGCGGGTTGCCCCGGTCACCAGGCCATCGCCATGCCCATGCGCCAGCATCAGCGCCGAGAACACATGCCGGTCGCGGCCGACCAGGCGGTGAATGTCCTTGCGGTCGTGACCCCTGCGATTCAGCCGGTCGTACAGGAAGTCCTTGTAGGTCTCGAAATGCTGCGTGTTGGCAGCGTTCACCACCTCCAGCTCGCGCGCAGCATCACCCAGACCGGCTTCCTCGAGTTTGGCCTTCACGTCGTCGGGCCGGCCGACAACCAGCGCCTTGCCGAAGCCGGAGCGCTGATACATCACCGCCGCGCGCAGCACCCGCGGGTCGTCGCCCTCGGCAAAGATCATCCGGGACTGGGCAGCCCGCGCCCGTGCGTTCAGGCCGCGCAGCACCGATTGCGTGGGGTCCATGCGGCCGCGCAGACCATGTTCATAGGCATCCATGTCCACGATCGGACGGCGCGCAGCGCCGGTGTCCATCCCCGCCTTGGCCACCGCCGGCGGGATGCGGTGGATCAGACGCGGGTCGAACGGCGTCGGGATGATGTAGTCACGCCCGAACGACAGCGACTTGCCATAGGCCAGCGCCACCTCATCCGGCACATCCTCACGCGCCAGCGCGGCCAGCGCATGGGCGCAGGCGATCTTCATTTCGTCATTGATGGCGCGGGCATGAATGTCGAGCGCGCCGCGGAACAGGTAGGGAAAGCCCAGCACGTTGTTGACCTGGTTCGGATAATCCGACCGGCCGGTGGCGACGATGGCATCGACGCGCACCTCGTGGGCTTCCTCCGGGGTGATTTCCGGATCCGGGTTGGCCATGGCAAAGATCACCGGGTTGTCGGCCATGGATTTCACCATTTCCTGCGTCACGGCCCCCTTGACCGACACCCCCAGGAAGACGTCCGCACCGCGCATTGCCTCTTCCAGCGTGCGCAGCTCGGTGGTGATGGCATGGGCCGATTTCCACTGGTTCATGCCCTCGGTGCGGCCCTGGTAGATCACGCCCTTGGTATCACAGACGATGCAGTTTTCGTGCCGCGCCCCCATGGCCTTCAACAGTTCGATGCAGGCAATGCCGGCGGCACCCGCACCGTTCAGGACGATCTTAACGTCCTCGATCTTCTTGCCCGACAGGTGCAGCGCATTGATCAGGCCGGCCGCACAGATCACCGCGGTGCCGTGCTGGTCGTCGTGAAACACCGGGATGTCCATCTCTTCCTTGAGACGCTGCTCGATGATGAAACATTCCGGCGCCTTGATGTCCTCAAGGTTGATGCCGCCAAAGGTCGGCCCCATCAGCTTGACGGCCTCGATGAATTTGTCCGGGTCCTCGGTATCCAGCTCGATGTCGATCGAGTTCACGTCGGCAAAGCGTTTGAACAGGACCGACTTGCCCTCCATCACCGGCTTAGAGCCGAGCGCGCCGAGGTTGCCAAGCCCCAGAACCGCGGTGCCGTTCGAGATCACGGCGACCAGATTGCCCTTGTTGGTGTAGTCGTAGGCGGTCTCCGGATTGGCCGCGATCGCTTCACAGGGAACTGCAACGCCAGGGCTGTAGGCCAGCGACAGGTCGCGCTGGGTGGTCATCGGGACAGTTGCGTTTATCTCCCATTTGCCGGGAGACGGTTCCAGGTGAAACGCCAGTGCTTCTGCGTCGGTGATCTTTGTTTTGGGCATTTGGTCCTAGTCCTCTTCGCAACGCCCTCGTCTTACCCCAGCGTCGGGCGCCTCTCAATCCGGGGTTTCAAGAATCTCTATCTTCGGAATTCAGATAAAAACAGCGAAACTCCTGTGAATTTTCCTGCTTTTTTGCCGCAGTTCCGTCTCCATCCACCGTCATTCGCCACCCTCCTTGCCGCGTCTGCGCACCCGCACATCCGGGTTTTCCTCGGCCTGCCTGCATTGTAGAAGTCGGGCAAAGACGGACCGGGGGAATTTGCATGACCGTTACGCCCATGATGGCGCAGTATCTCGAAATCAAGGCAGCGCATTCGGATGCGTTGCTGTTCTATCGGATGGGCGATTTCTACGAGATGTTCTTTGACGATGCCATCAACGCCGCCGAGGCGCTGGACATCGCCCTGACCAAACGTGGCAAACACAACGGGGAGGACATCCCCATGTGCGGCGTGCCGGTCCACGCCGCCGAAGGCTACCTGCTGACGCTGATCCGCAAAGGGTTCCGGGTGGCGGTCGGGGAACAGCTGGAAAGCCCCGCAGAAGCCAAGAAACGCGGGTCTAAATCGGTCGTAAAGCGCGACGTGGTGCGGTTGGTAACCCCGGGCACCCTGACCGAAGACTCCCTGCTGGAGGCCCGCAGCCACAACTTTCTGGTCGCCTATGCCGAGCTGCGCGAGGAAGCCGCGCTGGCTTGGGCGGATATTTCGACCGGCGCATTTCACGTGATGCCGATCGCCCGCGTGCGCCTCTCCCCCGAGCTTGCACGACTGGCCCCGTCCGAGCTGCTGGTCGCCGACGGGCCTGCACTGGATACGGTCCGCCCGCTGGCGAATGAATACAAGATCCCCCTCACGCCGCTGGGCAAGGCCAGCTTTGACAGCACCGCGGCCGAGAAGCGCATCTGTACGCTGTTCAACGTCAGCGCGCTGGATGGCTTCGGCACGTTTACCCGCGCCGAAGTGTCCGCAATGGGGGCCCTGATCGATTACCTGGAGATCACCCAGAAGGGCAAACTGCCGCTGCTGCAACCGCCGCAGCAGGAGGCGCAGGACCGGGTGGTGCAGATCGACGCAGCAACCCGTCGCAACCTTGAGTTGACGAAATCACTCTCCGGTGGCCGTGCCGGCTCGCTGCTGTCCGTGGTGGACCGCACCGTCACTCCCGGTGGCGCCAGACTGCTGGAGCAACGGCTGTCCAGCCCTTCGCGCAACCAGGATGTCATCCACCGACGCCTGTCCGCATTGGACCACGTGGTGGAGCACAGCCAGCTGGCCCGGGATCTTCGCGATGCATTGCGCAAGACCCCGGACCTGGATCGCGCCCTGTCGCGACTGGCACTGGAACGTGGCGGTCCCCGCGACCTTGCCGCCATCCGCAACGGCCTCGCGCAGGCGGAACAGATCGTCGACCGCTGCAGGGACCAGGACCTGCCACAGCTGATGAGCGCGGCGATTGCCGACCTGCAAGGGTTTGATGATCTGCTCTCCCTTCTGGACGCCGCCCTGATCGCCGACCCGCCGCTGCTGGCGCGCGATGGCGGCTTCATCGCCGCAGGATATGATCCGGAGCTGGACGAGGCTCGCACCCTGCGCGACGAAGGGCGGGGCGTCATCGCGGCGATGCAGCAGAAATATGCCGAACAGGCTGGCGTTGCCTCGCTGAAGATCAAGCACAACAACGTGCTGGGCTATTTCATCGAAACCACCGCGACCCATGCGGACAAGATGATGTCGCCGCCGCTGAACGAGACCTTCATCCACCGCCAGACAACCGCCAACCAGGTGCGCTTCACCACCGTGGAGCTGAGCGAGATCGAGACCCGCATCCTGAACGCGGGCAACCTGGCTCTGGAGATTGAAAAGCGGCTCTACAAAAGGCTGACAGACGCAATTCTGGCGTCAGCCCCGCAGTTGAATACCGCCGCCCGCGCCCTTGCCGAACTGGATCTTCTGACCGCGCTGGCCGATCTGGCCCGCGGCGAAGGCTGGACCCGCCCGCAGGTCGACAACAGCCGCGCGTTCCACGTGGAAGGCGGCCGTCATCCGGTGGTCGAGCAAGCCCTGCGCCAGCAGGGCGGCGAGACCTTCGTCGCCAACGACTGTGATCTCAGCGCCGATGACGGGGCCGCGGTCTGGTTGCTGACCGGCCCGAACATGGCGGGTAAATCGACCTTCCTGCGGCAGAACGCGCTGATTGCCCTGCTGGCGCAGATGGGCAGCTACGTGCCGGCGGAGCGCGCGCATATCGGCATCGTCAGCCAGTTGTTCAGCCGCGTCGGCGCCTCGGACGACCTCGCGCGCGGGCGCTCCACCTTCATGGTGGAAATGGTCGAAACCGCCGCCATCCTGAACCAGGCGGACGATCGGGCGCTGGTGATCCTCGATGAAATCGGCCGCGGCACCGCGACCTACGACGGCTTGTCGATCGCCTGGGCGACCCTGGAACACCTGCATGAGGTGAACCGGTCCCGCGCCCTGTTTGCCACCCATTACCACGAATTGACCCAACTTGCTGCCAAGCTGGAGGGCGTCGACAACGCCACCGTTGCGGTCAAAGAGTGGGAAGGTGAGGTCATCTTCCTGCACGAGGTCCGCAAGGGCGCAGCCGATCGCTCCTATGGCGTGCAGGTGGCGCAGCTGGCCGGGCTGCCGGCCTCGGTCGTGGCGCGCGCCCGCGACGTGCTGGACATGCTGGAAAAAGGCAGCCGGGAGGGTGGCGGCAAGGTGCAAATCGACGACCTGCCGCTGTTTGCCGCCGCGCCACCACCACAGCCCAAGCCAAGCGCTGCGCCGTCGCCGGTGCTGGAACTCCTGGACGGCATCCATCCGGACGATCTGTCCCCGCGTGAAGCACTGGAAGCGCTCTACAAGCTCAAGGAAGCCGCCAGGTAAAACAAAAGCGGCCCCCTCGGGGACCGCTCCTTCATCTTTCCAAAAATACTCCCGCCGGAGGCGCAGGCCCGCCAGGGCCTCAACGCCTGCCGGGTCGGGATCAGCTGTCCGGTGTCGACGACACCCCAACCTGCGCGGCGCGCAGCAGCCGGTCGTGCAACATGAAACCTTCGGCGGAAACCTGGATGATCTCCCCCGCCTTGGTCCCCGGCACCGGAGCCTCGAACATCGCTTCATGCAGCTGCGGGTCGAACTTGTCGCCGACCTCCGGCGAAACGATGCGGATGCCGTGCTTTTCAAACACGCCCAGCAACGAGCGCATGGTCAGTTCGACACCTTCGATCAGCGCTGCAGCCACTTCGCGCTGCTCGTCGGTCGCCGATTCAATGGCCCGTTTCATGTTGTCGTAGACAGGCAGCATATCGCGGGCCAGTTTCGAGCCACCGTAATTCTCCGCTTCACGGCGTGCCTTGTCGCCACGCTTGCGAGCATTTTCGGCATCTGCCAAGGCTCGCATGAACCGGTCTTTCAGCTCATCCCGCTCTGCCCGGAGCGCGTCGATTTCCAGCGAGGCGTCATCAAACTCCTCCGTTTGCGCCGCCATCTCCTCCGCCTCGGCGGCGGCGATGTCATCCAGAAAGTCTTCGTCCTTGAGCTCTGCCATGTTTCACCTCTAACTCCGGTCGGACAACAGCTTGCCGACCAGTTGTGCCGTGTAGTCCACGATCGGCACAATCCGTCCGTAATTCAGGCGCGTCGGGCCAATGACACCCACCGCACCGATGATCTTTCGATCCGCGTTCATATAGGGAGACACCACCAAAGAGGAACCCGAAAGTGAGAAAAGTTTGTTCTCCGAGCCGATAAAAATGCGAACACCCTCACCGTCCTCGGTCAGTTCCAGGAATTCGGCAATGTCCCGCTTACGTTCCAGATCGTCGAACAGGGTCCGAATGCGCTCCAACTCCTCGGCCGCACCGGTGTCAGCCAGCAGATTCGACCGGCCGCGCACGATCAGCCGCGCACGATCGCTGCCGTCATCCTCCCAGGCCGCCAGGCCGCTTTCGATCATCTCATGCGCAAGGCTGTCGATCTCCTGCCGCCGGGCCGAGATCTCGCGCTGAATCTGGCGCTGAACGTCGCTTAGCGTGCGCCCCTCGATCAACGAGTTCAGGAAATTCGCGGCCTCCCTCATCGAGCTGGGGGTCTGGCCCGGTGGTGGCTTGAACAGGCGATTTTCCACGTGACCATCGGAAAACACCAGCACCACCAAGGCCCGATCATGGGCCAAGGACACGAATTCGATGTGGCGAATCTCCGCCTCATGCTTGGGCGTCAGAACCAGCGAGGCGCCTCGGGTCACCCCGGACAGGGCCGCCCCGACACGATCCAGCATGCTGCCCACGTCGCCGGCGTTGCGCCCCAACGTGGCATCGATCTTTTCGCGATCGTCGACCGCAAGGTCCTCGACCTCCAACAACCCGTCGACGAACATCCGCAGGCCCAGCTGCGTCGGCACCCGGCCGGCGCTGACATGCGGGCTGTCCAGCAGACCCATGAACTCCAGATCCTGCATCACGTTTCGGATTGTTGCGGCGCTGACCTTCTCGCTCAGCGATCGGCTCAGCGTGCGGCTTCCCACCGGGTCGCCGCTCTCCAGATACGTCTCGACCACCGTCCGGAACACCTCCCGGGAACGGTCGTTCAGATCCTCCAGAATGTTGTTCGGCTCACTCATCGGTCTTCCTGCGCTAAATCCGTTCTAAACATAGGAACCCGGTATCGGAATGTCATTAAAGAGCAGATGTCCAAAAGGTCAATCGGGCTTGCATCGCCGTTGGTCAGGGCGCTATCCCCAAGCCAACAGAAAAAGGAAATGACATGCGACCCTCTGGAAGAAACCTGAATGAGATGCGCCCGGTTTCGATCGAGACCGGCTTTACCAAACACGCAGAGGGCTCCTGCCTGATCAAGGTAGGCGACACCCACGTGCTGTGCACCGCCACCATCGAAGATCGCGTACCTCCCTTCATCAAGGGCACGGGCCTCGGCTGGGTCACCGCCGAATACGGCATGCTGCCCCGCGCCACCAACACCCGCATGCGCCGCGAGGCGGCCTCGGGCAAACAGGGCGGTCGCACCGTTGAGATCCAGCGCCTGATCGGCCGCGCCCTGCGCGCCGGCGTCGACCGTGTTGCCCTGGGCGAGCGCCAGATCACCGTCGACTGTGACGTGCTGCAGGCCGACGGCGGCACCCGCTGTGCCTCGATCACCGGCGGCTGGGTTGCACTGCGCCTGGCGGTGAACAAGCTGATGAAGGCCGGCGACGTCAAGATCGACCCGCTGCTGGATCCGGTTTCGGCCGTTTCCTGCGGCATCTACGCGGGCCAGCCGGTGCTGGATCTGGACTACCCCGAGGACTCCGAGGCCGGCGTCGACGGCAACTTCATCATGACCGGCTCCGGCAAGTTGATCGAAGTGCAGATGTCCGCCGAAGGCGCGCTGTTCTCCCGCGACCAGATGAACGAGCTGATGGACCTGGCCGCCAAGGGCACCGCCGAGCTGGCCGAGATGCAGAAGGCTGCCTGCGCATGACCCGCAAACTGGAAGGCGGCAAGCTGCTTGTCGCCACCCACAACAAGGGCAAGCTGGCCGAGATCACCGAGATCCTGGCGCCTTACGGCGTCAGCGTGATCGGCGCCGCGGAAATGGATCTGCCCGAGCCCGAGGAAACCGAGGACACCTTTGTCGGCAACGCCCGGATCAAGGCCCACGCGGCGGCGCAGGCCACCGGCCTCCCTGCCCTGTCGGACGATTCCGGCATCACCATCGACGCGCTGAATGGCGCGCCCGGCGTCTATACCGCCGATTGGGCCGAAACCCCGAATGGCCGCGATTTCATGCAGGCGATGACCCGCGCCAATGACGAGCTGAACGCCGTCGGCGCCGAGGCTCCGCGCACCGCGCAGTTCCGCTGCACGCTGGTGATCGCCTGGCCAGACGGTCACGACGAGGTGTTCGAGGGGGTCATGCCCGGGCAGCTGATCTGGCCCATCAGGGGCGAACATGGCTTTGGCTACGATCCGATGTTCATGCCTGATGGGCACGATCTCACCTGCGCGGAAATGGATCCGGCCGAAAAGCACAGGATCAGCCACCGCGGCAAGGCTCTGGCAAAGTTCGTGGAGGGCTGTTTCAGTGGATGACTGGCGCAACGGGGGCTTTGGCCTCTACGTGCATTGGCCCTTTTGCCAAGCCAAATGCCCCTATTGCGACTTCAACAGCCATGTCTCTGCCAACATAGACCAGAAAGCATGGGCTAGAGCCTATTTGGCAGAACTCGACAGACTCTCGGAACAGCTTTCCGGCCGGGTTCTGAACTCGATCTTCTTCGGCGGCGGCACCCCATCGCTGATGCAGCCAGACACCGTTGCGGTAATCATCGAACGCGCACGTGAAATCTGGCCTTTTGCCAATGATATAGAGATCTCTCTTGAAGCGAACCCAGGCTCTGTCGAGGCTGGACGCTTCGCCGGGTATCGCGACGCCGGCGTGAATAGGGTCTCGATGGGAATTCAGGCTCTGAACGACACGGATCTGCGCCGTCTTGGCCGCATCCACAGCGTCGCCGAAGCCCGTGCCGCTTTCGATATCGCCCGCACCTGTTTCGACCGCGTCAGCTTTGATCTGATTTATGCGCGACAGGGTCAAACCCTCGACGCCTGGCAGGCAGAACTGCACGAGGCGCTGTCGATGGCGATCGACCATTTGTCGCTGTACCAACTCACGATCGAGGACGGCACCGCCTTTGGCGACCGCTATGCCCGCGGCAAGTTGCGCGACCTTCCCGCCGATGACACCGCCGCGGACATGTACCACGCCACGCAGGAGATCTGCGCCCAATACGGCATGCACGGCTACGAGATTTCCAACCACGCCAAGCCCGGCGCGGAATCCCGACATAACCAGATCTACTGGCGCTATGGCGACTATGCGGGCATCGGCCCCGGCGCGCATGGGCGGCTGACATTGAATGGCGTCCGCCACGCTACCGAGACCCATCTCGCTCCGGGCGCCTGGTTGCAGGCTGTTGCCGCCGGCAAAGGGGAATCCCTCCGCGACCCGCTATCCAATCAAGATGCTGCAGCCGAATACCTGATGATGGGGATGCGCCTCGCCGAAGGTCTGGATATGGCACGATATGCCCAGCTATCGGGTCAGGAATTGCCCCAAGATCGGCTGCAAGACCTTGTAGAGCTGGGTATGGTGACTATCTCAGACAACAGGCTTTGCGCGACCCTGCAGGGCCGTGCTCTATTAAACGCGGTTCTCCGCGAGCTCCTGGTGGATTAGAAACATGCGCCTTGTCTATGCCGGCCTTGGACTCCTCAGCGTTGCCCTGGCCGTCATCGGCGTAGTGCTTCCCCTGCTCCCCACCGTCCCCTTCCTGCTGCTCGCAGCCTTCTGCTTTGCCAATTCATCAAGGCGTTTGCATGGCTGGCTGTTGGACCACACGGTGTTCGGCCCGATGATCGTTGACTGGCAGGAGCACGGCGCCATCCGACCAGCCGCAAAAAAGGCGGCAACCGTGTCGATTGCCGCCGTCTTTCTGATTTCCATCGCACTGCAGGCGCCAGGCTATGTGATCGGTATCCAAGCCTTGGTTCTTACGGCCGTGCTTATCTTTATCTGGTCCCGGCCTAGCGGCTGAGGATATTGCAGAGCTCGTCGAGCTGGTCCAGGGTTTCGTAGCTGATCGTCACCGAGCCCGCTTCTCCGCCCGGCTTGTGATCGATGGAGACCTTCATTTTCAGAACCGCAGACAGATCACCTTCCAGGGCCCGCGTATCTGCGTCCTTTTCCTCGGACTTCTTCGACTTGCGGGCTGGCTTGATGCTTCCGCCTGCGGCGGCCTTCTTGACCAGCGCTTCGGTAGCGCGCACGGACAGCCCACCTTTTACGATCTTCGCGGCAAGTTCCGATGCGTTGTCCGAGGTGATCAGCGCACGGGCATGGCCGGCAGACAGCTTTCGCTCCTGCACAAGCTGCTGCACGTCCTCAGGCAAATGCAGAAGCCGGACTAGGTTGGCGATGTGGCTGCGGCTTTTGCCGAGTGCTTCCGCCATCTTTTCCTGGGTGTGGCCGAACTTATCCATGAGCTGCTTGTAACTCTGCGCCTCTTCCATGGCGTTGAGATCCGAGCGCTGGATGTTTTCGATGATGGCCACTTCCATCATCTCAAGATCCGAGTAGTCCCGAATCAGGACCGGTACTTCGTGCAGCTGCGCTGCCTGTGACGCGCGCCAGCGCCGTTCACCTGCAACGATCTCGTACTTGCCATCGGATGTCGGCCGCACGATGAGCGGCTGCAAAACACCCTTTTCCTTGATCGATGCCGTCAGATCATCAAGATCTTCCTGCAGGAACTGCCGACGCGGCTGGTTCGGGTTGGCAACGATTTTCTCGATGGGAACCAGGATCTCTGCGTTGCGCGGAGCTTCCGCCTGGGTGCTCACCGGCTCGGGGTTCACATCCGCCATCAAGGCTGACAATCCTCGGCCCAGACCACGCGGTTTTGCCTTTTTATCTGCCATTGGTGCCTCCGGTATTCTTCTTTCATTATGCCGCTATCTTGTGATGTTTATTCAGGATTTCCTCGGCCAGCGCCCGATACGCCTTGGCCCCCAGAGAATTGCTATCGTACTGGAGAACCGGTTGCGCGTAGGAAGGGGCCTCGCTGACCCGTACGTTGCGTGGGATCTTGGTCCGGAACACCAGATCGCCAAGGTTTTCCCGCGCGTCGAGTTCAACCTGCTGGGACAGGTTATTGCGCCGATCGTACATCGTCAGCACCACCCCCTCGATCCGCAGGTTCGGATTGGCGGACTGCCGCACCTCTCGGATGGTCAGCATCAGCTGCGTCACCCCCTCCAACGCAAAGAACTCGCTTTGCAAGGGAACCAGGACAGAATGCGCTGCCACCATCGCATTCACCGTCAGGAGGTTCAGGGATGGCGGGCAGTCAATCAGGACGTAATCCCACTCATACTCATCCATCGCGGTCTGCCGCAGGGCATCATGCAAAAGAAAGCTGCGCTTTTCGTTGGTGAAAAGTTCGATGTCTGCCGAGCTCAGATCGACAGTGGCGGGAATGATGCAAAGATCTTCGATATCCGTTGCCCGGATCACGTCCTTCAGGTCCGCATCTTCAACCAGAAGATCATAAGTGGTGAGCTCTCGATCGGTTGCTTCTATGCCCAACCCAGTGGACGCGTTGCCCTGGGGGTCCAGATCAACGACCAATACGCGGAGCCCGCATTCCACCATGGCCGCCGCCAGGTTGATGGTCGTTGTTGTCTTCCCGACCCCCCCTTTTTGATTTGCAATGGCGATGATCCGAGGCCCGTCAGGACGCAAAAAATCAGACACGTACCACTCCCCTGATGTTCAGGATTACTGCTTCTGGTTCTGTCAAACTTTTAACGGGTTCAGCTTCAAACCGCCATTGCTCACGCGCGTTATCCACTTCTTTTTTCCACTGCTCGCCCTTAGGGAACAGCGCGATGCCGTCAGCCTTCAGATGGCGCTCGGAAAACCCGAGCAGCAGGGATAGATCCGCCAAAGCCCGGGCCGACAGGACATCAGCGTTCTGCGGCGCTGCCTTTTCGATGCGCTCTGTCAGAACGGTGACTTTTGCCCCGCATTCTCTGGCTGCCGTGCGCAGGAAGGCCGATTTTCGTTGATCGCTTTCGATCAAGGTCACAGTCATATCCGGCGCCTCGTCCGCCGCCAGGATCGCAATGATCAAGCCTGGGAAGCCACCCCCACTGCCGATATCAACCCACTTTTCAGCAGGTTCGACGCAGCGAAAAACCTGAACGGAATCGGCGATATGCCGGGTCCAAAGCGCGTCCAGGCTCGCACGGGAGACGAGGTTGATCCGCGGATTCCATTTCCGGATGACAGCGTCAAACATTTCAAGCCGCTCTAATGTTTCACGTGAAACATGGAGCTGCTCCAACAACTGTTTATCCATCATGCTCTGCGGCCTTGCTTTCGAACCGGTTTCCGCAGCCGCGCCAGAAGAAGCGCCAGCGCCGCCGGAGTCATGCCGTCAATTCGGGCCGCTTGTGCGAGCGTCTCCGGTCGAACCTGGCTCAGCTTCTGTTGCAATTCCCAAGACAGGCCTTCAATCCCTTCGAAGGAGAAGTCCTTGGGAATGGCATACCCTTCGTCCCGCTTCAGTGCAGAGACTTCCCGCTCCTGCCTTGCGATGTAATTCGCATAGAGCGCGTCGCGTTCGACCTGCCGACGGATATCCTCAGACACATCTCCCAGCGCCGGCAGTAGACGCACGACATCCTCAAAATTTACGTCCGGGAATGCCAATACATCCAGGCCGCTCCGTTTGTTGCCGTCCTGATTGACCCGAATGCCAGCTTCGGAAATTTGCTTGGGCGTGAACGTCTGGCTCTCCAGAGCATCTCGCGCGGCCGACAGCTTCTCTTGCTTGTCCAGAAACGCCTGCTTCCGGCTCTCACTGACGCAGCCTAGCTCAAGGGCAAGGGGTGTTAGTCTCTGATCGGCATTGTCAGCCCTCAGGGACAACCGAAATTCAGCCCGAGAGGTGAACATGCGATAGGGTTCGCTCACTCCGTTTGTGGTCAGATCGTCGATCATAACCCCGATGTAGCTGTTCGAGCGCCCGAAGATGATCGGATCTTTCCCGAAACTACGTAAGGCGGCATTCAGCCCTGCCACCATCCCTTGTGCCGCAGCCTCTTCATAACCGGTGGTCCCGTTGATCTGCCCGGCCAGGTACAGCCCCGGGACATCCTTGACGGCAAGTTCCAGAGACAGTGCTCGAGGGTCTACGTAGTCATATTCAATCGCGTATCCCGGTTGCAGGATCTGGGCCTCTTCCAGACCAAGGATGGAATTTACATAGGCTTCCTGCACGTCGATCGGCAGGCTGGTGGAGATGCCATTGGGATAGACCGTATGGTCCGATACACCTTCCGGCTCCAGAAATATCTGATGCGAGTCCTTGTCGGCAAATCGGACGATCTTATCCTCGATCGATGGGCAATAGCGTGGACCGACACCTTCGATATGACCGCCGTACATGGCCGAGCGATCCAGATTATCCCGGATGATCTCGTGCGTTTTTGAATTGGTATGGGTGATCCCGCAGGACAGCTGCGGGATATTGGTACTTTTGCTCAGAAATGAGAAGAACACCGGATCGTCATCGCCCGGTTGCTCATCAAGGATGGACCAGTTGATCGTGCGCCCATCCAATCGCGGCGGAGTGCCGGTCTTCAGACGTCCCAACGGCAGTGCAAAGTCATCAAGGCGTTCAGCCAGGCGCACCGAAGGGTTGTCGCCCATACGGCCACCGGGGCGGGATTCATCCCCGATATGGATGACCCCACGCAGGAAGGTGCCCGAGGTAAGCACGACAGAGCGACAGGAGATCTCGCTGTCATCAGCCAGGCGCACGCCAACGACGCTGCCGTTGTCCATCAGAAAGTCGACAACCTCGCCCTCAACGATCTGGAGGTTGGCCTGCGCTTCCGTCAGCTTCAGCATCTCCCGCCGATAGACCTGGCGGTCCGACTGCGCCCGGGGTCCCTGCACCGCCGGCCCCTTGCGCCGGTTCAGCAGACGGAATTGCAGGCCGGCCATATCGGCGACACGACCCATCACCCCGTCCAGCGCGTCGATTTCCCGGACCAGGTGTCCCTTGCCCAACCCGCCAATCGCCGGGTTACAGGACATCACCCCGATGCCCTCCTTGCTGAGGGTGACCAAAGCCGTTTTTGCGCCCATACGCGCGGCCGCATGCGCCGCTTCGGTGCCGGCGTGACCGCCTCCGACGACAACTACATCAAACGCGGGATGTTTCACGTGAAACACTCCTTTACTTTCCAAGGCAGAAACTTGAGAAAATCTCATCCAGAAGATTTTCTACGCCGATACGGCCGACCAGAAGTTCGAGCGCCCGAATGGCTGATCGCATTTCCTCGGCAGCAATATCATAGAACTCGGGGCCGCGCTGCAAGATTTTTTGCGCTTCCGTCAAACTCTCCAGCGCAGTCAGCATCGCATCGCGATGGCGCGCCCGGGTGGCAATGCCGGCCTGGGCGCTGCGATTGGTCAGAACCTTGGACACATGAGCGATGAGCGCATCCATCCCCTGTCCCGACCGACCAGAGATCGCGCCGTCCGGATCACTGCGTAAATCCGCCTTGGGACGCAGCCGGATATCACCCTCGCGCAATTCGACATCAAGGATTTCATCATCCTCTGCCAGGAACACTCGAAGGTCCGCCTCCTCCGCGCGCCGGCGGGCAAGGGCGATGCCAATCCCCTCAACATGATCGTCCGTCTCGCGAAGGCCGGCCGTATCCAGCAGTGTCACCGGCAACCCCGCAAGATCCATTCGAACTTCGATGATGTCGCGGGTTGTGCCGGCATATTCGGAAGTGATGGCCGCCTCTCTGCCGGCAAGCGCGTTCAGCAAGGTCGACTTTCCGACGTTTGGTGCGCCGACAATGGCCACCTCGAAACCGGATCGGATACGCTCGGCAATTTTGACGGCGGCCGTTTCGCTTTCCAGATCCTTCTGAACGTCGGACAGCAGGGCGGTAACATCGGGCGTCACATCAACCGGGACCTCCTCGTCGGCAAAATCGATGGTGACTTCGATCAAGGAGGCCGCGCGGATGAGCTTCTCCCGCCAGGATTCGGCCAGTTTCCCCAACCCGCCGGCGAGGATAACCTGTGCCTGCTTTCGCTGGGCTTCGGTTTCTGCATCGATCAGATCGGCCAGGCCCTCAACCTGCGCGAGGTCCAGGTGGCCATTTTCCAGGGCGCGGCGGGTGAATTCACCCGGCTCCGCCATTCGCAGCCCTTGTACCTCCTGCAAGGCATTCAGCACCGCAGAGACAACCGCGGTGCTGCCATGTGTTTGAAATTCAACAACATCTTCGCCAGTGAAGCTCTGTGGTGCAGTAAAACTGAGCACAAGCGCCTGGTCCAGCGGATCGCCTGCTGCGTCGCGTAGCGTGCAAAGCGTCATGCCCCGCGCCGGCAAGGTCCGACCGCAAAGCTCCGCGCCGGCGGCGAGCGCCTGCGGTCCAGATACGCGGATCACCGCAACACCGGCTTTCCCTTGGGCAGAGGCCAGCGCAAAGATCGTGTCCATGAGGTGGCCTTTCTTTCTGCCGGCCCGGTCAGGTGTTCATAGAATCGAAGAATTCGGAGTTTGTCTTGGTCTGCTTCAGCTTCGACAGCAAGAACTCAATCGCATCGGTGGTGCCCATCGGGTTCAGGATACGACGCAGCACAAAGGTCTTCGCCAGATCGCCCTTGTCGACCAGCAGATCCTCTTTCCGGGTGCCGGATTTGAGGATGTCGATCGCCGGGAACACGCGTTTGTCGGCAATCTTGCGGTCGAGCACGATTTCCGAGTTACCGGTGCCCTTGAATTCTTCAAAGATCACCTCGTCCATCCGGCTGCCGGTGTCGATCAGCGCGGTGGCGATGATGGTGAGCGAGCCGCCCTCTTCGATGTTCCGGGCCGCACCAAAGAAGCGTTTCGGCCGCTGCAGGGCGTTTGCGTCGACACCACCGGTCAGAACCTTGCCGGACGACGGCACGACGGTGTTGAATGCTCTACCAAGTCTTGTGATCGAATCGAGGAGGATCACAACATCTCGTTTATGTTCCACCAGGCGCTTGGCCTTTTCGATGACCATTTCCGACACGGCCACGTGGCGCGTCGCCGGCTCGTCGAAGGTGGAGGAGACGACCTCCCCCTTCACCGAGCGCTGCATGTCGGTCACCTCTTCCGGGCGTTCGTCGATCAGCAGCACGATCAGGTAGCACTCGGGGTGGTTCTTCTCGATCGAATGGGCGATGTTCTGCAGGATCACCGTCTTACCGGTGCGCGGCGGCGCCACGATCAGCGACCGCTGACCTTTACCGATGGGGGCCACCAGGTCGATCACGCGGGCCGAACGGTCCTTGATGGTGGGATCCTCGATCTCCATCTTCAGGCGCTCGTCGGGATACAGCGGTGTCAGGTTGTCGAAGGCGATCTTGTGACGCGCCTTTTCCGGCTCCTCGAAGTTGATCTTGGTGACATTGGTCAGGGCAAAATAGCGCTCGCTGTCCAGCGGTGCCTTGATCTGACCTTCGACCGTATCGCCGGTGCGCAGGCTGTACTGACGGATCATGTCGGGCGAGACATAGATGTCATCTGGGCCCGGCAGGTAGTTTGCCTCGGGCGAGCGCAGGAAGCCGAATCCATCCTGCAGCACTTCCAGCACGCCGTCGCCGCCGATTTCCCAGCCTTCGTCTGCGCGTTCGCGCAGGATCTGGAACATCATTTCGCCCTTGCGCATGGTGGAGGCGTTTTCGATCTCCAGCTCTTCCGCCATCGCCAGCAGGGCTTTGGGGCTTTTTGCTTTCAGATCGGACAGATTGAGGGATTGCACGGTCATATAGATACGGCCTCTACTCCCCCGCTTAACCGAGGGTTTGTCAGACGACAGGTTAGGAAAACACGGATGCCCGGACGGGCGCGTTGCGGCCCATACATAGGGACTCGTTCCGGGCGAGTCAAACGCCGGCTGCGTCAGCTTCGCCGCCACAGCCCACCTCTGCGCCGCGCTGCGTCAGAATTTGAAGATTACGGAGACCACGATCACCACCATCAGCAGCGTCGGCACTTCGTTCATCAATCTGTACTGCCGCCCGGTCAGCCGGTTCTGCCCGGCGCGGAAGTCACGGTGCCGCAGAAGGAGCCAATGGTGAAACCAGGTCATCGCGATCACCGAAACACCCTTGGTCCAGGGCCAGACATAGCTCCAGTCGACCACACCGGGGGTCAGCACGATGAACAGCCCCGCAGCCCAGGCCACATGCATGGCCGGACGCATGATGAGACGCAGCAGCTTGTCCTCCATCGTCAGGAAGATTGCAGGTGCATCCTGAACCTTCTCTGCCTGCTCCACGTGATAGACGAACAGACGGGGCAGATAGAACAGCCCGGCCATCCAGCTGAGCACCGCCATGATGTGCAGCGACTTGGCGTATGGGTAGAGCGTGAACATCAGGTTGCTCAGGTCCATCGGTGTTCTCCCCGGTCTGATCGGACCACCCTAATAATTAAATGAATATTAGAAGGATGATGTTTTTGTAGGGTGCATTGAATCCAGTGGATAAGTGACTCTTCCTCCGCTTATCCCCAGTAGGGATAAGTTTCCAGCACTGCGGGACCAGTCCGGGGAAAAATCCGCCGGCGCCATAAATTTAAGGGCGGTTAAGGAGTGTGCCGTCTTTATGGCGTTGGGGATAACCGTGGGAAGAACCGGGAAAACCGGGATATCCACGGATTTCAAGTTATCCAGATTCACAAAGGACGACTCAGCCGGCTGAATCCTGAGGTTCGCGTCAAGCCCTCGAGTCTTTACTTGGGCGCGGAAAACCATACAAAACGTCCTGCACTCTTCAGCGTCTTTCCCACGGGGTTTTCCACATGACTGCCCACATCGTTCTGGCATCCGGTTCCGAAATCCGCGCGCATTTGCTGCGTCAGGCGGGGGTGGCTTTCGACGTCGATGTGCCCCGAATGGACGAGGCCGCGATCAAGGCCGCCCTGCTGGCGGAGGAAGCGCCGCCGCGCGATATCGCTGACGCGCTGGCCGAGGCGAAGGCCCGCAAGATCAGCATGCGCCACCCGGGCCGGCTGGTGCTGGGCTGTGACCAGGTGCTGGATTTCGAAGGCCGCCTGTTGTCGAAACCCACCAGCGCCGCTGAAGCGTTCGAGCAGTTGAAGGAAATGCGCGGCAAACGCCACATGTTGCTGTCGGCGGCGGTGATCTACCGGGATGGCCAGCCAATCTGGCGTCATGTCGGGCAGGTTCGGCTGCTGATGCGCAAATCCTCGGACGCCTACCTGGCCGATTATGTCGAGCGCAACTGGGACAGCATTCGCCATGCGGTTGGGGCGTACAAGCTGGAAGAAGAAGGTGTGCGACTGTTTGCCAGTATCGACGGAAATTACTTCAACGTCTTGGGTTTACCGCTGATGGAGCTTATCAGCTACCTCGGGCTGCAAGGGGTGATCGACCAATGACCATGACCAAAATACCGCTCGCCGGCGTGATCGGCTGTCCGATTGCACAGTCCAAGTCGCCACAGTTGCACCGGCACTGGTTGCAGCAGCATGGCATCGCCGGCCATTACATACCCATGCACGTGGAGCCAGAGGATCTAGCAGACGCCATCCGGATGATGCCCAAGATGGGCTTTGTGGGGGCCAATGTGACGATCCCGCACAAGGAAGCGGTGATGGACATTGCCGATCAGGTGACCGACCGCGCCAAGGTGATCGGTGCCGCCAACACTTTGATCTTCCGCGAGGACGGCAGCATTCTGGCTGACAACACTGATGGCTATGGCTTTATCACCAATCTCCATCAGGGCGCGCCGAACTGGGACCCGCAATCCGGGCCGGCCGTGGTTCTGGGGGCCGGCGGCGCCTGTCGCGCGGTTGTTGCATCCTTGCTGGAGGCGGGGGTCCCCGAGATCCTGCTGACCAACCGCACGCGCGAGCGGGCCGAGCAACTGCGCAGCGAATTCGGCGACCGCATCCGGGTCGAAGACTGGATTCAGGCCGGAAATATCATCGAGGAGGGCGCGCTGGTGGTCAACACGACATCCCTCGGCATGACCGGCAATCCCCGGCTGCGGGTGCCGCTGGACGGCCTGCGCCAGGACGCCGTGGTGACGGACCTGATCTATGCGCCGCTCAAGACCGAGCTCCTGTCCTATGCCGAAGAGGTCGGCTGCACCGTGGTCGACGGGCTGGGCATGCTGCTGCACCAGGCAGTTCCGGGCTTTGAACGCTGGTTCGGAGTGCGCCCGGAGGTCGACGCCGACACGCGCGCCGCGCTTCTGGCATGAGTTTCAGCCTTGGTCTCACCGGCTCCATCGGAATGGGCAAGACGGCCACCGCGCAGCTGTTCGCGGCGCAGGGCTGCGCCGTGTGGGATGCCGATGCTGCCGTTCATCAGCTCTATGCCGCCGGCGGTGCGGCGGTTGCGCCGATGCAGGCGAGCTTTCCCGGCGCCATCGAGGATGGCGCGGTCAGCCGCCCTGCCCTGAAGCGCATCATCGCGCAGGATCCCGATGCCCTGCGACGGATCGAGGCCATCGTGCATCCGCTGGTGGCCGCAGACCGGGCGCAGTTTCGCGCGACGGCCGCCAGCGACATCCTGGTGTTCGACATTCCACTGCTGTTCGAGACCGGCAGCGATGCCGAAATGGATGCAGTGGCCTGTGTGACCACCGATGCGGAAACCCAGCGCCGGCGCGTGTTGGCGCGTGGCACCATGACATCCGAGCAGTTTGAACATATCCTGCGCAAACAGATGCCGATCGAGGAAAAGCGCGCCCGCGCCGATTACCTGATCGAAACCGATACCCCGGACCACGCCGCCGCCCAGGTGGCACAGATCCTTGCCGACATCAGGAGCCGCCTGAGCCATGCGTGAAATCGTTCTCGATACGGAAACCACCGGGTTCGACCCGTTCTCCGGCGACCGCATCGTCGAAATCGGTGCCGTGGAGCTGCTGAACCACATGCCCACGGGAAACACCTTTCACGAGTACATGAACCCGGAGCGGTCCATGCCGGCAGAGGCCTTTGCCGTGCACGGTATCGGCCCCGACCTGCTGGAGCCGCCGCAGAAACCCGAACCGGGTGCCGTGACCCTGCGCGACAAGCCGGTGTTTGCCAAGATCGGTCAGAAGTTTCTGGATTTCGTCCAGGATTCCAAGCTGATCATCCACAATGCCAGCTTCGACATGAAGTTCCTGAACTTCGAGCTGGAGCGTATGGGCCTGCCCAAATTGCCGATGGAACAGGCGGTGGACACGCTGGCGATGGCGCGGCAGCGGTTTCCCGGCTCGCCGGCGACGCTGGATGCGCTGTGTCGCCGCTTCAATATCGACAACTCGAACCGGACGTTGCACGGCGCGTTGCTCGACTCCGAGATCCTTGCCGATGTCTACCTGGAGTTGATCGGCGGCCGGCAGCCGGATTTCGGCCTGTCCACCCAGACTTCGTCCAAATCGGTCGAGGTCGAAGACGACTGGCGCCCGCAACCTCGCCCCGCGCCGCTGCCGTCTCGGCTGACCGCCGAAGAGCAGGCAGCCCATGCGGAATTCGTCGCCAAGCTGGGTGACGACGCGCTGTGGAACCAGTCAAGCTGACCTGATGGCGCCCGTGCCAGGTTGCCAGTACGCGGCCTGCACGCGCGTGGGCCGACCATAAAAAACGCCGCTGGGGTGCAGCGGCGTTTCCTGTCTTGCGACCTTAAATGCGACGACCTTACTGGGTCTGCGCTGCCGCGGCGGCCTCGGACTGGCGACGGGCCAGCTCGTTGCGATAGATTGCCACGAAATCGATGTTGTCGAGGTTCAGCGGCGGGAAGCCACCATCGCGGGTCACGTCCGACACGATGCGGCGCAGGAACGGGAAGGTCTGGCGCGGGCATTCGATCAGCAGGAACGGGTGCAGCTGGTCGTCCGGCACGCCGACGATGTTGAAGACGCCGACATATTCCAGTTCCAGGATGAACAGCACCTGGCCGCCGTCCTTGTTCTTGGACTCGACGGTCAGCTTGGTGATCACCTCATACTGGTTTTCGACCGAGCGCTTCTTGGCGTCCAGGTTCACCTGAACGCTGACGTCGGGCTGCACTTCACCGCCGGAGCCTTTTTGCGCCATGACGTTTTCGAACGACATGTCGCGGATGAATTGGCCCAGAATGTTCATCTGGACCTGAGGCTGCTGTTGGGCTTCGCCGTTTTCGGCCATGGAGTTGCTCCTGCAAATAAATTCTTTTGCCCGTGCTTAGCAGCTTGGTTCGGCTATCTCAACGGGGGCCGTCGACCCAGCCCGAAGGGCCGTCGCGGCGCTTACCGGGCGTCACGTCCTCGTAGTCGCCATCGATCACCTCTCCGCGACCGCGGGGATGGGCGGAGCCGCCCGGATAGTGGCGGCCCTGCATGCTGCCCGGTCCCATCTGAAACTGCGCCACGGTGATCTTGGAGCGCAGGTAACGGAACATCGCGAGGCGCACCGGCGGCATCAGCAGGGCAAAGCCGACGGCATCGGTGAAGAAGCCCGGCGTCAGCAGCAGCGCGCCGGCAAACAGGATCATCGCGCCATGGGCCAGCGGCTCGGCCGGGTCCGACAGCTGCTGGAACGAAGACCTCAACTGCCCCATCGCCAGCCGCCCTTGCGTTTTCACCAGCCAGGTGCCCAGCACCGCGGTCAACACCACGATGGCCAGGGTCGGCCACAAACCGATGGCGCCGCCAACCTGAATGAACAGGGCGATTTCAATGATGGGAACCATCAGAAACGCAAGAAATAGATACATTGGCTTTCCTTGAGATCATTCGCCGGAGCGGTAGACTTGCCCCCGCCCGTCACCTACATAAGGTCTGAACGCTTTGGTTTCAAACAAAGCACGAACGCCTAGCATGAGGTTTCCATGGAGTCGCCTGTGATTCAGCTTTTGGTTCTGGCAGGAATTGCCGTGTTTCTGATCCTGCGCTTGAAAAGCGTGTTGGGAACACGCGAGGGCTTTGAAAAGCCACCTGTGCCCCAGTCCGAGGCGCGCAGCCGACGCCCTGATCTGGAAGTGATCGAGGGCGGACCCGACCGTGACATCACCGATTACGTAGCGGAAGGCAGCCCGCAGGCCCAGGCTCTGGCCGAGATGAAACGCGCCGAACCTTCGTTCCAGGTGCAGGACTTCGTGCAGGGGGCCCGCGGTGCCTACGAGATGATCGTGATGGGCTTTGAACATGGCGACCTCGACAGCATTCAGCCCTTCCTGGCCGAGGATGTCTTTGACAGCTTCGTCGAGGCTGTCGCCCAGCGGGAAGACAAGGGCCTGAAGATCGAGGCAGAATTCATCGGCGTGCGGGAAACCACCCTGGCGGATGCCCAGTTTGACGCCCAGACCGGGCGTGCGGAAATCACCATGCGCTTCGTGGCCGAGCTGACCTCGGTCGTGCGGGATCGCAGCGGCAATATCGTTGAAGGCGATCCGAAGGCCGTGAAGCGCCAGAAGGACACCTGGGTCTTTGCCCGTGACATGGGCAGCGACGATCCCAACTGGCAACTGGTTGCGACGGACGCATGATTGCGGCGCTTCGTGGGGCACTTGGGGTCGCTGCCGTGGCAGCGGCCGCGATGACCGCCTCCGAGGCGCAGTCCGACACCGTGTACAGCATCCTCGACTTCTCGCAACTGGATGGCTGGGCCGAAGATGACCACGCCGCTGCCCTGAAGACCTTTCTGGGCACCTGTGGCGATCTGAAGGATCCCGACTGGAAGGCGTTGTGCAAGGCCGCGCGAGCGCAGCCTCCCGAAGGTGCGCGGTCTTTTTTTGAGCTGTTCTTCCGGCCGGTCATGGTCGAGGATGGTTCCCCTGCCCTCTTTACCGGCTATTTCGAGCCCGAGTTGAACGGCGCACGGCACCGCAGCGCACGCTATCGCTATCCGGTCTACCGGATGCCGCCAGAGGCCCGCGGCAAGGACCAGTGGCTCAGCCGGCGCGAGATCCTGGAAAGCGGCGTCATGGAAGGGCGCGGGTTGGAAATTGCCTGGGTGGATGACCCGGTGGAGCTGTTCTTCCTGCAGATCCAGGGCTCCGGCCGTATCCGCCTGCCGGACGGTTCGATGATCCGGGTCGGCTACGGCGGGGCCAATGGCCACCCCTATCGATCCATCGGACAGGAGCTGGTCCGCCGCGGCATCTACAACCTGCACCAGGTCAGCGCGCAGGTGATCAAGTCCTGGGTGCGCCGCAACCCCGTGGAGGGGCGCGAGCTGCTGTATCACAACCCCTCCTACGTCTTCTTTCGCGAGGTTCGTAGGGTGGCCGCCTCCAAGGGGCCGCTGGGGGCAATGAACCGCTCTGTCACGCCGATGCGCAGTATCGCGGCTGATCCGGCCTACACGCCTCTTGGGGCGCCGGTCTGGGTGGAAAAGGACGGAGAGATGCCGCTGCGCCGCCTGATGATCGCGCAGGACACCGGTTCCGCCATCAAGGGCGCGCAGCGTGCCGATATATTTGTCGGAACTGGCGATGCCGCCGGCGAGACTGCGGGAACCATGAAAGACCCGGGGCGGATGGTGCTGCTGCTGCCGATCCAGCGGGCCTATGCGATGCTGCCGGAAGATCTTTGAATGAGCCGCCGGAAGCTGACAGAGGATGAGATCGATCTTTGGAAAAAGGTCGCAAGCCAGACCGAGCGCCTGTCGCCGGCCTCGAAATCCGTGTCGCCCTACCCTGCCCAGCCTTCAGCCAAGACCAGCAAGCCGCGCGAACCGCAGGTGTCGCCGCTGCCGGATCAGTTCGAAATCGGCAGCCGGGCCCGCTCCAAACCGGTGAAACATGACCTGAAGCCCTCGCTGGCGCGCAGCCTAGCGAGCGAACCGGTGCAGATGGACGGGAAGGCCTTCCGGCGGATGAAGCGTGGCAAGCTGCGCCCGGAAGGCAAGCTGGACCTGCACGGCATGCGGATTGATGCTGCCCACCCCGCCCTGACCCGGTTCATCCTGTCATCACAAGGGGCCGGCAAGCGGCTGGTGCTGGTGATCACCGGCAAGGGCAAGGACCGGGACGAGCCGGGCCCGATGCCGGTGCCGCGCGGGGTGTTGCGCCACAGGGTGCCGCAATGGCTGTCGCTGCCGCCCTTGGCCCAGGCGGTGCTGCAGGTGACGCCGGCCCATGTTAGCCACGGCGGAAGCGGCGCCTACTACGTCTATCTCCGTCGCAACCGCTGACGGGATTTCCGTTACCGCTCCGCCGCGACGGTATCTTTCAGAGAGACCTTGATCGCATTGTTGCGGATCACGATCTGACCGGGCAGCAGCTTCTGCAGCACGTCTGGATTGCGGGCAAAGGCGGCGTTTGTTTCACGTGCACCATTCAGCAGCGCAATCAGCGCCGGCGAGGAAGCGGCCACGAAATGCTTTGATTCCGCCTCATCGGCAAAGGCGGTGGTATCGATGAATTCAATCGGCAGGTCGCTGATTTCCTCGATGCTGGTGAGGTTGCCCAGCCGGCCGCGGTTGTCCAGCCCCCGCAGGCGCTGGGACAGGGTCAACACCCGGTCCTTGCGGGAGGAGAAGATCAGGAAGGGCTGCGGCACTTCGGCGAATTTCTCCATCTGCGACTTGAAGACGTCCACATCCAGATCAGGCGACATCAGGATCACGCCGCCAAGATGGCGTGCGGTCCAGCCGGGCGACTTGATCTCGATCTGGCGCAGCGTTTCCATCGTCAGGAAGCCACCCATGGAATGCGCCACCACGATGACCCGGCGCGCGCCCGAGTGTTGCAGGCTGCGCAGAAGATGTTCCAGCCCATCACGCGAGTAGAGCGCGCTGTCGCCGTCATAGGCATAGCCAAGCGCCTTGCCCTTGCTGGGCCAGGAATAGATGACCGTGGCGCCGGGAATTTCGATGTCATGGGTCAATTGCGCCGCGCGAAAGGCGGTTTCGGCCTGGGTCGAGTTGTAGCCATGCACAAAGACGGTCACGTCGCGCTGATCGGCGGGCAGCTTGGACAACTCACGACGCAGCCGGGCGGAAAACGCGGCTTCGCTCTCGAACTGGCGCCGGCCGGCCATGGTGAATTCGGTTGCCGGATCGGGGTCCGAGTAGCCGAATTTCAGGGAGCCGGGCTTGTGCTCCGGCGGGATGGAGACGGTCAGTTCCAACAGGCTCATACCGTCGGACCGCTGGGCACCGAAATTGCCATTTGGCAGCGCGCCACGGTTGGTTGCGGCAAAGACAGTCTTTGGGGTACCCAGTTCCAGCGCTTCCGGCACCGTCGGGGTGAAACTCCTATCCGTGCAAGAGGCCAGCAGCAGCAGGATACCGCAGGCAAGACGCAGCGCAGTCATGTTTCACCCTCAATAAATTGGCGGCAGGCTACTGCACCTGCCGCCAATGTCAAAGCGTATGAATGTGAAACCGCGCCTTTACAGCACGTAGCGGCTGACATCAGCCGAGCGTCCCAGCTCACCCAGGTTTTTCATCACGAACGCAGCGTCCACGGTCACGGTTTCACCACCTCGATCCGGCGCGGTAAAGGACAGTTCCTCGAACACCCGTTCCATCACCGTGTAGAGACGCCGCGCGCCGATGTTCTCGACCGTCTGGTTCACTTCGGCCGCGATGCGCGCCAGCGCTGCAATGCCGTCTTCGGTGAAGGTCACGGTGACCTCTTCGGTCTCCATCAGCGCCGTGTACTGGCGGGTCAGCGCGTTGTCGGTTTCCGTCAGGATGCGTACGAAATCCTCTTCGGTCAGGGCGCGCAGGTTGACGCGGATCGGCAGCCGGCCCTGCAATTCCGGCAGCAGGTCCGACGGTTTGGCGATGTGGAACGCGCCGGAGGCGATGAACAGGATATGGTCGGTCTTCACCGGCCCGTGCTTGGTGCTGACGGTGGTGCCCTCGATTAGCGGCAGCAGGTCGCGCTGCACGCCCTCGCGGCTGACGTCGCCGCCGCGGGTTTCCTGACGCACGCAGACCTTGTCGATCTCGTCAAGGAAGACGATGCCGTTCTGCTCCACCGATTCCACCGCGGTGCGGGTGACGGTTTCGTCATCGAGGAGCTTGTCGGCCTCCTCGCTGATCAGGATTTCATAGCTCTCGGCGACGGTCAGTTTCTTGCGCGTGGTGCGCCCGCCCATGGCCTTGCCGAACAGGTCGCCCAGGTTCAGCATGCCCATGTTGCCGCCTGGCTGGCCGGGGATTTCGAACATCCCCATCGGGTTGGAGGTATCGGCCACGTCCAGCTCGATTACCGTGTCGTCCAGCTCGCCCGATTTCAGCTTCTTGCGGAACATCTCGCGGGTGGCTTCGCGCGCGTCACTGCCGGCGATCGCCTCCAGCACCCGGTCCTCGGCCGCCTTGTGGGCATTGGCCTTGACCTCCTCGCGCATGTATTCGCGGGTCTGGGCGATGGCGTTGTCGACCAGGTCGCGGATGATCTGCTCCACATCGCGGCCGACATAGCCGACCTCGGTGAACTTGGTGGCCTCGACCTTGATGAAGGGGGCGCGGGCCAGCTTGGCCAGGCGACGGCTGATCTCGGTCTTGCCGACGCCGGTGGGGCCGATCATCAGGATGTTCTTCGGGTAGACCTCGTCGCGCAGGTCATCATCCAGCAGCTTGCGCCGCCAGCGGCTGCGCAGGGCGACCGCAACGGCGCGCTTGGCTTCCTTCTGGCCGATGATGAAACGGTCCAGCTCCGAGACGATTTCGCGGGGTGTCAGATCGGTCATGGGTATCTTCGCTTCAATGAGAGGGGGGCAGCCGGTCTAGCGGCAGCACGTTGGAGAGGGGCGCAAGCAGCGCGGCGCGGATGCGGCTCCAGAAAGCGCCCAGGATGACAAGAACAAGGCCCAGCACCAGGATGGTCATAGCAGCGCCGTCGCTGCTGAACACGGTGCCGGCCAGCGTCACGCTGTAGCCGATCGCGGCAATTAGGAACGACCGCCGGTCGATCACGATGGCGACCAGCGCAAAGAATAGCAACACGCCCAGCAGCAGCAGGTTGGCGGTCTCGGTGCCCTTTGCCAGCAGGCTCAGCGCGATGGTGTTGACCAGCGCGGGCGCGGCAACCACATGCAGCCAGAACCCCTGGGCAGAGCGCCGGGTGACGCGATGCGGATCGCTGAGATCAAAGACCATCGCCATGGCAAAGACCGCAAGCCCCACCGCCAGGGTGATCCAGGCAAAGGGGCCGCTGGCGGACAGCAGGAACAGATCGCCGAGGCTGGCCGGGGTGCCGGCCCGGATCGCGCCCATCAGCAGCGCGAGGCCAAAAACGCCCATGGCGATCAGCGCCATGGCGAAGGGCACCCGGAAACGCAGCCAGAACAGCGCCACCGCCGCCGTCGCCAGCGCGAAGGGCAGCGGCAGGCTGGTGAAATCGTTCTGCGCAATCATGAAGGGTTCGGCAAACTGCGCGGTCAGGCCAATGCCGGCATTGGCGGCCCACATCAGCGACAGGGCAATCGCGGGCGCGATCATGCGGCGGCGGCGGATGAAGTATTCCGCCAGCCCCCATAGCACCGCCGCGCCGAGGGCGGCGGAATAGACTGCCTTGGCCTGGTAACCACCGACCGAGCCGGCCAGATCCACCGCGGTCACGCCGGCCCAGCCCGAGGCCAGGATCAGCAGGCCAATGACGATGAAGATCTCGTTGAACCCCTTGAACAGCTCAAAAGGTTCGTCGCCCGGCGCCAGATTTTCGCGCGCGCCGCGGCGGCTATGGGCCAGCGCCATCAGCGTCGCCGCCTGGGCCTCGGTCAACAGGCCCGAGCCGACGGCGGCGCGCAGGTCGTTCTGGTCCAGCTGGGTCACCTCAACGGTCCCGGCCGATGGTTTCCACGGTCAGGTTGCCATTGGTGTAGACACAGATGTCGGCGGCAATCGCCATCGCCTCGCGGGCGACGGTTTCGGCCGATTTGTCGCTGTCCATCATGCCGCGCGCCGCTGCCAGCGCGAAATTGCCGCCCGAGCCGATGGCGGCCACGTCATGTTCCGGTTCCAGCACGTCGCCGGCGCCGGTGATGACGAACATGTCGCTGCCGTCGGTGACGATCAGCATCGCCTCCAGTTTCTGCAGGTACTTGTCGGTGCGCCAGTCCTTGGCCAGCTCGACGCTGGCGCGGGCCAGCTGGCCGGGGGTTGCCTCCAGCTTGGCTTCCAGCCGTTCCAGCAGGGTAAAGGCATCGGCGGTGGAGCCGGCAAAGCCCGCCACCACGTCAAAGCCGCCCGGCGACAGGCGGCGTACCTTGCGCGCCGTGCCCTTGATGACTGTTTGTCCCAGCGACACCTGACCGTCGCCGGCAATGACCACCTGGCCATCTTTCTTGACACCGATGATGGTGGTGCCGTGCCAGCCGGGGAATTGATCGTCTGCCATGAATGTCTCCGTTTGTTGCCCCTTATATGGCCGTAACCCCGCGCCGGTACAAGTGAACCCCAGCCGCGGCCGGTGACGGCCGGCAGGCCGCTGCCGGGTGGCGACCGTTGCTGCCATGCAGCGAACGCAGAGCGGGGCTGAGAATCCAGCAATTGTGGGACTCGGCCTCAAGTCCTAAATCAGCCTCACAACCGGCACAGGGTCGGCTGTTTCTTTGAAGGATATGCGCAAATGACGACCGCGAACATCTACGCGCCGCTCGGAGCAGTCACCGTTCTCCGCGTGGTTGATGCCATCTTGAATGCCAAGAGCAACCTGATCGAGTGGAACGAAAGCCGCCGGACCCGCAAGCTGCTGTCGCAGCTGTCCGATGCACAGCTGGACGACATTGGTCTGACCCGTTCGGACATTGCGGCGCTGTAAGCAGTCACCTGCTCGCGCCTGTATCAAGAGCCGCCCCGCATGGGCGGCTTTTTTCATGTTTGCATCCCGGATTTTGTTCACTGGCCGCAGTCGGCGGCAAATAAAGTCGCAAATAAAAAGGGCTGCCCGCGCGGGACAGCCCTTTGATGGTCCGGTTTCGGTGCCGGATCAGATGGATTCTTCGATCCAGCTCTGCAGGGCGGCCTTGGGTGCAGCGCCCGCGCGGTTCGAGACGACCTGACCATCCTTGAAGATGAACAGCGCCGGGATGCCGCGCACGCCCATGGCCGCAGCGGCGTTGGGGTTGTTGTCGACATCGACCTTGGCAATCTTGACCTTGCCGTCGAATTCCGCGGCCAGCTCTTCGAGAGCGGGGCCGATCTGCTTACAAGGGCCGCACCATTCGGCCCAGAAATCCACCACGACGGGGATATCGGAGTTCTTGACTTCAGCGTCAAAGGTGGCGTCGGTGACGGCTACGGTGGACATATGCATGTCTCCATGAGTGTGTGGCAACTGGAGTTGGAACCTAGGTACGGCTTTACGGATCGTCAAGGTTCCGCGTAGCGTCGCAAGGCCGCAATCACGAGCTCGTGCGGCAGTGGCATCAGCTGCGCCGTCCGGGTCCACAAGATTGCGGTTTCGATCGCCCGCTCGGGATAGATCTGCGCCAGCGCATGGGCATAGGCGCCCATCTGGCGCAACACCCCTTCGGGACACTGCTGCGGTGAGGTCGGCACGGTGGCATTGGATTTGAAGTCCACCGCCAGCACCCGGTCCGGGCTGACGATCAGGCGGTCGATCACGCCGTGTATTCGCACCCCGTCCAGATCCGCGCTCAGCGGCACTTCGGCCAGGGCCTCGGCGGCAAAAACGGGCGCCAGCGCGGGCTGGTTCAGCACCGCCTGCGCCTCGGCGAGCAGCTCGGCGCTGTCGGCCGCATCCTGCAACAGGTTCTGCGCCAGCTGCGGCCAGCTCTCGTTCGGCTGTCCTGGCAGGTGCTCCAGCAGCAGATGCAGGCGGCTGCCGCGGGATTTGGCGGCGTCCTCGTCCAGGCCCTGCTCGCCGGGCAGCGCCTTGGCACCGCCCAGATCAGACGGGCTGATCGCGGCCGCCGGCGCCACATAGGGCGCGGCCGGTTTGCGGAACAACTCCGGCAGGCTATGGGTAACGGTCTCGGCAGCGGGCGGTACCACCAACGGCAACCCGTCCCAGTCGCCGTGATGCAGCCGCAGACCGGTCTGCCCACCCAGATCGCATTCCACCGCACCGCCGTCCTTCATGGCGGTTTCCACCATGCGGTACCAGCTGTCCCCGGCCTCGCCGACGTCGCCGGCCGCAGCCACGATCAGCCACTTTTCCGCCCGTGTCAGAGCCACATACAGCAGCCGCAGGCGTTCGTTCTGCAGCTTCTCCTGCGCCGCCTCGCGCGCCTCCTGCATGGCGGTCGGCATCTGCTCCTTCGGCAGCCGCCAGACCGGGGTGCCCTCGGCCAGCATGATCTCGGCATCGCTTGGCGCGCGCCGCTTGCCGGTATCGGGCAGGATCACGATCGGCGCCTCCAGCCCCTTGGAGCCATGCACCGACATCACCCGGATCATGTTGCCGGCCGCGCCCATCTGCCGCTTGATCTCCAGATCATCGGTCTGCATCCACACAAGGAACCCGGTCAGGCTGGGCACATCGGTTCGCTCATAGGCCAGCGCCTGCGACAGCAGCGCGTTGATGCCGTCCTCGGCTTCGGTCCCCAGCCGCCCCAGCAGTTTCTGCCGCCCGCCGTGCCGGGTCAGGATGCGTTCGATCAGGTCGAAGGGTCGCAGGAAATCGGCATTGGCGCGCAGGTCGTTCAGCACCGCCATGGTTTCGGGAAACTCCGCCGCGCGGGCGCGCAGGGCCGGCCACAGGTACCTGTCCTCCCGCCGGTGGGCGAGGTCAAACAGCGCCTGCTCGCTCCAGCCGAACAGCGGCGATTTCAGTGCCTCGGCCAGTGACAGGGAGTCTTCGGGCAGCGCCAGAAAGCGCAGCAGCGCCGCGATGTCCTTCACCGCCAGCTCCGCCCCGACCTTCAGCCGGTCGGCGCCGGCGATGGGCAGCTCGGCATTCTTGCAGGCGCGGATGATCTCCGAGAACAGTTCCGAGCGCCGCTGCACCAGGATCAGAAAGTCGCCCGCCTGCACCGGTCGCCGGCAAAAGCTGCCGGGGCTGTCGCCATCTTCGGGAATGGTGACGCCGTCCGCGATCATCTGCTTGATCGACTGCGCGATGCGCTCCGCCAGGATCACGGTGTGATGGCGGCTGCTGGGACGGTCGACCGGGCTGGTCCAGTCGGGATCCTCGTCATCCTCCACCTTCTCGACCACAGGCCACAGGTCAACGCGGCCCGGCAGGTCGGATTTGAAGGCATGGTGCAGCGCATCCGGGCGAAAGCCGGCGCGGGCGCTGTCACGGAACACCAGGTCCACCAGTTTCAGGATCGCCGCGGAAGAGCGGAACGAGAATTCCAGCGAGGCATCCTGCAACCCGGCCCCGGTTTCCGCCAGCCGCCGTCCGAATTCCTTCTGCATTCGGTCAAAGGCATCCGGGTCGGCCCCCTGGAAGGAATAGATCGACTGCTTCTTGTCGCCGACCACGAAAATCGTGCGCTCCACGTCCGAGCGCGCGCCCTCGCCGGCGGTGAATTCCTGCGCCAGCTTCTCGATCACGTCCCATTGCACCGGGCTGGTGTCCTGCGCCTCGTCCACCAGGATGTGGTCGATGCCGCCGTCCAGCCGGTACAACACCCAGGCGGCGACGCCGGGGTCGTTCAGCAATTGCCGCGCCTTCAGGATCAGATCGTCAAAGTCGAGCCATCCGCGCAGCTGCTTGCGGCGCTCGTACTCCGGCAGAAAAGCGGCGGCGAACCGGTGCAGATCGTGGCTCTTGCGCACCGCCGTCAGCGCCAGACGCCGCGCGCGGGCGTCCTCGACGCGGCGCATCAGCGGCTCCAGCCGGTCCATCAGCGCCACATTGGCTTCGCGCAGCTTCTTGGTCGGGAACTTGCCGATCTTGGCGGTGAACGGCTCCTTGGCGCCGGCGCCAGTCAGAAAAACACTCTCTAACACGGGCAAATCCGCCAGTGTCGGTTCGCTGATGCCGGCCAGCTTGTCGGCTGCGCGCTGGTCGGTGGTGCCGCCTTCGGCCAGCATGGTGCGGGTGGCTTGCAGCAACTCCGCTTCGCCCCCCAGGAACACCAGCGCCTCCAGCGCCGCCTCGTCAAAGCCCTCGGGCAGGCCGAACAGCTCCAGCAGCCCGTTCCTGTCCACCGGTTCGGCAAAATCGGCGCGGCGCTGGCAGATGGCGGCGGTCAGCGTCTCGAAATCGCTGTCGCTGACGTGGCGGGTCAACGCGTCCAACAGCTCCGCCTGCGGCCCTTCGGCAAAATCCTCCATGATCTCGGCGCGCAGCAGCTGGCCTGCGCGGTCGTCCATCTCGGCAAACTGCGGGCTGACGCCGGCCTCCAGCGGAAAGCGGCGCAGCAGGGAGGCGCAGAAGGAGTGGATGGTCTGGATCTTCAGCCCGCCCGGGGTTTCTATCGCGCGGGCAAACAGCGTGCGCGCCTGGGCCAGTTCCGTCGGCCCGGTGCTGACCTCGCCCAGATCGGTGAGGGCGGCGATCAGCGCGGCATCGCCCAGCATCGCCCATTCGCCCAGCCGCTTGAACAGCCGGTTCTGCATCTCGCTGGCGGCGGCCTTGGTATATGTCAGGCACAGGATATGCTGCGGCTGCACGCCCTTCAGCAACAGCCGCGCCACCCGGTCGGTCAGCACCTTGGTCTTGCCCGAGCCCGCATTGGCCGCCAGCCAGGTCGAGGCATCGGGACGCGCGGCGCGGAACTGCGCCTCGGACGCCTTGTTGCGGGTCATCATGCCAGATCCTCCGGCTGCGGTGTGGCGCTGCGGTCCCATTCGCCGTAGCGGGCCAAGTGGTCGTAGTCGCCGGCAAAGTCGTCCTTATGCACCATGCGGCGGCTCGAATAGCCTTGTTCAGGCTCGAAATAGGCACTGATCAGGGTGCGCAGATCGTCCCAGATCTTGGCCGGCGGCTCGTCCTCCAGCGGTGCGCGCACCTCGCTCAGCTTGCTGCCCAATCCGATGAACAGCGCGCGGGCGACCTCGGCGGGACCGATGTCGGCAAAGGCGCCCTCCTCGGCCATCGCGGCCTCGATCAGCAGCTGCTTTTCGAACTTCTTTTGCTGTGCTTCGGACGGCGGCGCGCCGGTCTTGTAGTCGTAAAGGTGCAGGAAGCCGCGGTCGTCCATGTCGATGCGGTCGGCGCGGCAGGCGATGGTGAAATCCAAGGGATCCAGCCGGGCGCTGCCCTCGGCCTCAAAGGCGACAGGCCGTGCGCGGGACTGGCGTTCGCGTTCGGCCAGCACGAAATCGGCGGCGATCCGGCGGATGCGGGCCTGCCACAGGATGCGCGCCACCGGCCAGGGCACATGTTCCTCCAGCAATTCGCGGGAGGCTGCGGTCAGGGCTTCGGGCGTCAGTGTTTCGGGCGCCTCCAGACTGTCGCGGATGAACTTCTCGAATACCTCGTGCACGACGATGCCGCGCAGCAGCGCGTCCGGTTCCTGCACCAGAGGGTTCAGCGGTTTCAGCCGCAACACGTGTTTGGCATAGATCGCGTAAGGGTCGCGGATCAGCCGCGGGATCTCGGTGATCGTCAGCCGCCGCGGCCGCGCTGCAACCGGCGGGCGCGGCGAGGGGCGCGGCGCCTGCGGGATCGGTGTCGGGGCCTCCAGCGCCTCGGCCCAGCCCAGCCACTGCGCCCCGCGCGCGCGCATCTGCGCCAGCGCCTCGGGGCCACCCTGGTCCGGCAGGCCGGACAGCAGGTTGGTCATCCGGTTGAGCCAGCGCGACGGCACTGTGTCGGCCTCCTCGCTGCGCTCCGCGCGGGTCAGCCAGACCTCGGGCGCGGCGATGGCCTGCTGGAAGTCATGCGCCGACAGGCCGATGCGGCGCTCGGGCAGCAGCAGCCCCGCCTGGTTGCGCAGCTGCCGGTTCAGCCAGGGGTCGGGGGCGGTGGCCTCGGGCCAGCTGCCCTCGTTCAACCCGCCGAGGATCACCAGGTCGGCCCCCTGGACGCGGGCCTCCAGCGTGCCCCAGATCATGATCGAGCCATAGGGCGCATCGCGGTCGCGCACCTCTCCCTGGCTCAGCAGCGCGCCCAGCAAATCGGCAAAGTCGCGCGCGGTCATGGCGCCGCCGTATTCCGCCTCAGCCTGCAAATTTTCGATGCAGGCCAAGGCTTTCTGACCTGCCTTCTTGTCCCATAGCGTGCCCGCACCCGCGGCCTGGCTGCCGGCGGCAAGCCGTTCCGCCAGCGCGCGTAGGCGGGCAACCCAAACGCTCAGCGGCTGCTCGCTGGGTTGGTGCTGGTCGGCAAAGCAGTCCGCCAGCCAGTCTGTCCAGCCGGGTGTCAGGCTGCGGCCCTCGCCGAATTTGGCAAAGGTTGCAGCGTCCGGGAAGGGCGGGCCGTTGCGGCGCAGGTGCAGCTCCAGCTCGCGGGTCTGGCGCAGGTGGTCGCCGCGGGCGGCCCCGTCATGGGTCAGCGGGTGCTTCAGCAGCGTCAGCAGCGCATCACTGGCCAGCGGCTTGCAGAACAGCCCCGCCACATGGCGCAGGAACCGGCCCGGCGGCGACAGCTGCAACGGCTGGCCGGCGGAATCATCGGGCAGGATGTCCCAACGGTCCAGTGCCGCTGCGACCTGCCGGGTCAGCATCCGGTCGGGGGTGATCAGCGCCGCGGTCTGGCCGTCCTCCGCCGCCTTGCGCAGCCGCAGCGCAATCGCCAGCGCCTCGGCGCGCGGGCTGGGCGCCTCGACCAGGGTGACGTCCCGGGTGGCAGCATCAAGGCCGGTCAGCTGCGGCCCTTCGCTCATCCAGGCGTCGGTCACCGGGGCAGGGCGCAGCGCCAGCGACAGGAGCCGGTTGCGCGGTGGCGAGGCGGGCTCGCAATCGGTCCAGCGCTGTACATCGCCTGGAGCAAGCTCCAGATCCTTCATCAGCTTGTGGAACCGGTACTGCGGGTGGTCTTCGGAGATCATCGGATCATCCAGCCCGGCCCAGACATGATCGGGCTGGTCAAAGTCGAACCCGGGCAGGATCACCGCGCCCTGCGGCAGCCGGGCAATCGCCTCCATCAGCATCAGCGTGGTGCCGCGCGAGCCGGTGGAGCCGGCCAGGATGATGGGATGTTGCGGCGGGTTTTCCTGCCATTGGTCGATCAGGTTCAGAACCACCTGCCGCTGCCGAGCCTGCGCGTCCATGGCGCCATCATGCAGGCCGGTGAACTCATCCGCGATGCCGATGAAGGTCTGGGCGCGGGCCCAGTGGCCCGACATGTCAGAGACATCCAGCTGCCGGATCGTATCGGTGCTGACGCCCTCGCCCTGCATCTCGTCGATCAGCGCCGCCAGGCTGTCGGACAGATCGTAAAGCGAGGCGCGCGCCGCAAGGTCGGGCTGCGCGTCGAGCAGTTTCGCGATCAGCTGCGACAGCTCCAGCCGACGGCGCAGGGGCGGCAGCGGCGGCGGCAGCCCGTCCAGCGTGGCCCGCTGCGCCAGATCGGTCAGCATCAGCATTCGCGGCAGCAGCCGCGGTGGCCCCTGGTCGAACAGCATCCGCACCCGCCGCGCCATACGGGCGGTGTTGACGATCAGCTCCGCTCGCGCCAGCGCCTCGGGCGGCTGGCCCTCGCTGCGCCGGCACAGGCCGGTGACCAGCGCACGGGGGAAATCGACGCCGCAGGGCACGGCAAAGACACGTGGTTTTGGGGTCGGGTCAAACATCATCGGCTGCAATCAGATCCTCGGCCAGGGTGATCCCTTCGGGATGGCCCACATCGCACCAGCGGCCGGGATATTCCAGCGCAAACAGGCGGTTGTTATCGGCCATCCGGTTCCACAGGACATTCAGCGAGAAAACACGCTCCGCGACCGCGTGCAGCGCATCGGTTTTCAGGATCTGCACGCCGCCATAGACCAGGTCGCCGCCGCGGCTGATGCGCCCCTCGCGGTCGGCGGAGAAATCGCCGCTGCCCTTGCGGCCCACCGCGCGCGCCAGCGGCACGCAGACCAAAAGCGCGTCCATCCGCACCGGGTCCCAGGCGTCACGCGCCAGCTGCAAGGGGTTCGGCCCCTTCCAGATCGCGTCGGTGTTCATGGTGAAGACCGGCCCATTCCCCAGCAGCGGCAGCGCCGCGCGCAGCCCGCCGCCGGTGTCGAGGATCTCCTCCGCCTCATGGCTGATCTGCACGCCCCGCGGCTCCAGATAGGCGCGCAGCGGCTCTGGCAGGTAATGCAGATTCGCAACAATGCGCTGCGGGCGCAGCTCCTCGGCCAGCGCCAGCGCATGGCCGATCAGCGGCATGCCCGCCACTTCGATCATCGGCTTGGGGCGGTCGCGTGTCAGCTCCCGCATGCGGGTGCCGAACCCGGCGGCAAACAGCATCACGGCGTCAGGCGTGCAGGGCATCAGGGCTTCAGCCTTTCGAGGTTTTCGGGCGTCGGGGCGGGCAGGGCGCCGCGCAGCATTTCTGCCGCCGGCGCCATCGCCGGATGCTCCAGCCCGCGCATCAGGTGGTCCCAGACCCGCGGCATATAGCCGAGGTATTGCGGCTTGCCGTATTCGCGGCTGAGCCGGGCAAACACCCCGAGGATGCGCAAGGCGCGCAGCACGCCCAGCACCGCATAGGCGGTGCGGAAACCGGAGCCGTCGACGCCGGTGGCGGCGATGTACCGGTCGATCATCTGCATCTCGATGGCGGCGGGCACATCGCGGCGGGCGTCCTGCAGCAGCGACATCAGGTCAAAGGCGCGGTGGCCGGCGCGGGCGTCCTGGAAATCCAGCATGCCGACACGGGCCACGCCCGCGCGGTCCGGCAGCCACAGCAGGTTCTCGGCGTGAAAATCGCGCTGCACCAGCACCGCATCGCCATGCAGCGTGTCGCGCAGGATGTCTTCCAGTTGGTCGGTGAACCGGGCCTGCAGGCGGGCATCGGGCGCGCCAAGGATGGCGTCGCGGTACGCGGGCAGGACCAGCCCGGCCAGTTCCGCCAACACCCGCGGGCCATAGGGCTCCAGCTTGGGCAGGGGGGCTGCGTGCAGCGCCACCAGCGCATCCGTCGCCGCGGCATAGAGGGTCTGTTCCAGCTCCGGCTGGCGGCGCACGACGCGCGCGAACAGATCGTCCCCCAGATCCTCCAGCAGCAGGAACCCGTTGGCCTCATCCTGCGCCAGAATCTCTGGCGCGCTGAGGCCCTGTTCGCGCAAGTGTCTGGCAATGCGGACAAAGGCGGCGATGCTTTCGCCCTTTTCGGGCGGTGCATCCATCAGCACCACGCTGCGCCCCTCGGCACTGCGCAGCCGCTCATAGCGGCGGTTGGAGGCATCGCCGGCCAGCGCGCCGCGCTGCCAGTCGGCATAGGGGGTCTGCGCCAGGAACTGGCGGCACAGGGTCTCGCGCGGGCTCATGCGGTGGTCCTTTCGATCAGCGGCTGCCACTTGGGGTCGCTCCACGCGAACTGGATATCCCGCTGATCGTCCGCGCCGGGGACCAGCGACAGGGTCAGATGCAGGGCATGGGCGGGGGTCAGCTCGGCCAGCCGATCAGGCCATTCCACCAGGCAGATCGCGTTCTCGAAGGCCTCGGTCAGGCCCAGCTCTTCCAGTTCGTCCAGCGATGACAGCCGGTAAAGGTCGCTGTGCCACAATTCGCCCGCGGGCACGTCATAGGTCTGCACCAGCGTGAAGGTGGGCGAGGGCACATCCTCGGGCACGTCCATCAGCGACTGGATCAGGTGGCGGCAGAAATGGGTCTTGCCGGCGCCGATCACGCCCTCCAGCAACAGGCAATCGCCGGGGCGCAGGGCTCCGGCGATCGAGGCGGCCAGATCGGCCGTTTCTTCGGGTGAATTCAGCCTGCAGGCCGCGGTATGTCTCGTCATTGCGGTACAATGGCGTTGCCGCGAAGCTGCTGCAAGCGGGTTTCGACCCTAGCCTTGGCTGATGGCGGGGAAGCGTTCCTGATCCGTCGGCAGCACATTGGTTTCCGGGGTGCGGAAGCTGACCATGGTGGCCCCGTTCTGGATCGCCGAGACCTTGCAGATCAGCTTGGTGCCGTCGCGCAGTTGCACGCGGGACCACCAGGCATCGCGGGCCTCGCAGCCGGCCACGAAGTCGCGAATCTCGCCCCAGACCGGGGTCGGGGTGCTGGTGTCCTGCCAGATGCGGCTGGCATCCATGATCGACACTTTGGCAAAGGTTGCATCCGGGTCCATCCGCCACAGCTCGCGATAGGCGCTGTTGGAAAAGCTCATGGTGCCATCGGAGGAGAACACCGCGATCGCTTCCTCCATCTGGTCCATGATCGACTGGCCCACCTCCAGCTCGGAGCGGAACTGGCGCGTCAGGGTCACTTCGGCGGTGATGTCCTCGAACAGGAAGGCGACGGCACCATCGGGATGCGGACGGCCCGACACCTTGTAGACGGAGCCCGACGGCAGCGACCAGGTTTCCTGGTAACGACCTTCTGCGGCGGCCTCCAGCAGATCCGCCATCTGGTGGCGCCAGCTGGAATAGCTCTTGGGCTCCGGCATCATCCGCTGATCGCGCAGGCGGTCAAAGAAGGTCAGCAGGTTGGGCCGAGAGGACAGGAAGTTGGCCGGCAGCGCGGTCAGGTCGATCAGCACCGGGTTGAACAGCACCAGCTGACGGTTGCGGTCAAAGATTGCGAGGCCGATCGACAGCTGGGCAAAGGTCTTGGCCAGGGTCTGCACGAAGTTGCGCTGCGCCACCTCGGCATCGACCACGGCGTTCACGTCGACCGCGTGGCACAGCCAGCCGGCCTCGGTTTCGGTGGTCGAAACGTTGTACCACAGTTTCTTCTGGCTATCGGGCAGCGGGATGCTGATCCGCTCCGGCTTGCCGCTGGTCATCGGGTCCTCGAGGTCGGTAAACAGCGGTTGGGCAAAATCGGCATCGCGGCCGCGGATCTTCTGGTTCAGGTCATCATAGGCGAGGTTCGACCAGGTGACGTTGCCTTCCTCGGACTGCAGCCAGACCGGGTAGGGGGCCTGATGCACGGCGGCACGCAGGGTGGTCAGCTCCTGGTCCAGCGTCTTGTTCTTGTCTTCAAGGTCGCTGCGGCGCAGCTGGACGCGGGTGACGCCGTCAATCCATTCGCAATGCGCTTCGCGGTTTTCGGCCGAAGCGGTGCCGGACAACACCAGGGGGCCGACATCCCGCAGGAAACCGGGCGACTGTGGCAGGCCGGGATAGCTGCGGGACAGTTGATCGCGCAACATGCTCCAGTCAAAGTTCTCCGCCTGGTCGCCGATGAACTTGCGGGCGCCCGAGGACCAGCCGATCAGGCTGTTGTCGTCAAACAGGAAGACCGCATCGCTGCGGCTGTCGCCGACCAGCAGATCATGCTCCATACCGCGGCGGCGAGGATTGGGCGACAACCACCACACCGCAGCCGCTGCCGTTGCCGCACAGAGGGCCACCAGTCCAAACCATTCGATCGAAGCGAAATTCTGCATCTTGTCCTGCCCAGTTCAGATCTCGTTTACCGGTATGGTGCGCTAATAAAGGTTAATTCATGTTTAATTGGTTGCCTAAAAGTGAATAGTTAAATTTCTAAAGGTAAATTTTTCCCAATGACAGGGCCGCCATCCTCCATCGCGTCGATTTCCTTGCGCGGCCAGGTGACGGTGACCACCGCGCCGCGGCGGTCGGTGGCGTGGTCGGCCTCGCGGCCATTGGCGAATCGCAGCCGCGCGCCGGTGCGTTCCAGCAGCGTCTTGGCGATGAACAGACCCAGGCCCATGCCTTCGTATTCGGGGCGTTGATGGTGTTCGCTTTCGCCCTTGCGCCGCCGCACGAAGGGATCTCCGATCCGCCCCAAGAGCTGCGGCGGAAAGCCTTTGCCATCGTCGCTGATGCGCAGCACGATGGTGTCATCATCCCAGGCCGCGGTGATCCAGACCGTGGACTGCGAGAAATCCACCGCGTTCTGCACCAGGTTGCGCAGCCCGTGGATGATCTCCGGCTTGCGCAGCACGGTGGGCTGCTGAAAGTCGCCGCCTTCCAGCGGTGCTTCGTCATAGAGCACTGCCTTGCCGCGGTGCATATGCGGCTCGGCGGCCTCGTTCACCAGGGCCGAGAACGGTGCCTGGCGCAGGTGCAGATCGTCATTGCCGGCGCGACCCATGCTGCGCAGGATGTCGCGGCAGCGGTCGGCCTGCGCACGGATCAGCGCGGCGTCCTCGCGCAGGTCGGGGCGGTCGTCCAGCTCCTCGATCAGCTCGGCGCTGGTCAGCTTGATGGTGGCCAGTGGCGTGCCCAGTTCATGCGCGGCGGCGGCCACGACGCCCCCCAGATCGGTCAGTTTCTGTTCGCGCGACAGCGCCAGCTGGGTTGCGCTCAGCGCGTCCGACATCAGCCGCATCTCGTTGCTGACCCGGAACGAATAGGCGCCGATGAACAGGATGGCGATGACGATGGCGATCCAGTTGCCGAAGATGAAGACATCCGGCACCCGCAGGACGAACCCGACCTCGGTGCGCAGCGGCAGGTGGAATTCGGCCATCAGCGTCACCAGGATGATCGCGGTGGCACCGATGATCAGGGTCGAGCGCAGTGCCATCACCGCCGCCGAGATCGTCACCGGCCCCAGCACCAGCAGCGCGAAGGGGTTGTTCAAGCCGCCGGTCAGATACAGCAGGAAGGCCAGCTGGAGCAGATCGAACAGCACCATCAGGAAGTTCTCGAACTCCGTCAGGCGCTTGTTTTCCGGAAACGCGAAGATGGCCACCAGGTTGCCGACCGCAGAGACGCCGATCGCCAGGTAGCACAGCAGCAGCGGCAGCTGCAGTTGAAAGTGGTACTGGGCAACGGCAATCGCCGCCAGCTGGCCGGTGATGGCGACCCAGCGCAGCAGGATCAACGTGCGCAGGCGGATCCAGTTGCTGTGTTCCTGCCCGCTTGTCAGCCGGAATAGGCGGTTGATCATCGGCCTGGGTGCTCCCGTAGATGTGACGCCGTGCAGCAGTTGCATCGGTCGCATTTCTTGATAGGTCTGCCGCCGACAACGATCAACAACCCTTGCCTGACCATAGGTGTGACTACATGACCCGTCTTTATGCAATTCTTGCCGCTGTTTGCGTTGCCTCCCTGCTGGGCGCCGGGTGGTTCCTGACCCGCACCGAGGACAGCGGCGACGGGTTGGCACAATGTCGCAGCAGCCAGATCGCGGCGGGCGGCGACACCATTGGCGGTCCCTTCGAACTGGTCAATGCCAAGGGCGAAACGGTCACCGACAAGGATGTGATCACCGAGCCGTCGATCGTCTATTTCGGCTACACCTTCTGCCCCGACGTCTGCCCGATGGACGCGGCCCGCAACGCCGAAGCCATCGATGTGCTGGCCGAGCGCGGCTACAGCGTGACGCCGGTATTCATCTCGGTCGATCCGGCCCGCGATACGCCCGAAGTCGTTGGAGAATATGCCGAAAACCTGCATGAAAAGATGATCGGCCTGACCGGGTCGGAGGCGCAGGTCAAGGCCGCCAGCCAGGCCTACAAGACCTACTACCGCAAGAACGAGGGCGATGACGACTACTACCTGGTCGATCACTCCACCTTCTCCTACCTGGTGCTGCCCGAACAGGGCTTCGTTGAGTTCTTCCGCCGGGACGAAACCCCCGAGCAGCTGGCCGACAAAACCGCCTGCTTCATCGAAAACAGCTGAGGCGGATAGCTGTTTGACCTTTTCCCTCGCCCGGACATACTCTGGCGAGACTTTGAAACCTACGCGGAGGACCGGGCATGACGGAAACTGCTCTGCAGGAGATCGGGCCGGACAAATCGCTGCTGCTGGTCGATGACGACGAGCCGTTCCTGCGGCGTCTGGCCAAGGCCATGGAGAAGCGCGGATTTGAGGTGGAGACCGCAGGTTCGGTTGCCGGCGGCAGCGCCATCGCCACCGCTCGCCCGCCGGCCTACGCAGTGGTCGACCTGCGGCTGGAGGACGGCAACGGCCTCGACGTGGTCGAGGTGCTGCGCGAGAAACGCCCAGACAGCCGCGTGGTGGTGCTGACCGGCTACGGCGCCATTGCCACCGCGGTTGCCGCGGTCAAGATCGGCGCCACCGACTACCTGTCGAAACCGGCCGATGCCACCGACATCATGAACGCGCTCCTGGCCAGCACCGACGAGCTGCCGCCGCCGCCGGAAAACCCGATGAGCGCCGACCGCGTGCGCTGGGAACACATCCAGCGCATCTACGAGCTCTGCGATCGCAATGTGTCAGAGACCGCGCGGCGCCTGAACATGCACCGTCGCACCCTGCAGCGTATCCTGGCCAAGCGCAGCCCGCGCTGATCCCGAACCTCTGCTGTCCGCCTCTGCGGCAGGCGCCCGAACCGCGCCTGTCGATCTACGGGCAGGTGTTGCGCGACCGGCGCACGCTGCCTTTACGCGGTATTCTTCGATGTCTGTCATGGTCGGGCTTGATCGCGGTCAACGCCGGGCCTGACACTCCCGGTCTTTCTTGGAAACGGATCCGCAGGTGCGGGCCGTGCAGAGACAACGTTTAGCACGCGGGCGGATACGCCCGTCCACCTCCGCCCCGTGGCGGCGCCGCCATTCTTGCCTTGCTTCACATCCCGCAGGGACCCGGCAGCATACAGCAGTACTGAAAGACGCGTTGACCGACCGGGCAGAGGCCTTGGGCGGACCGCGCTGTTACATCTGTGCGATCAGCTGATGATGCCGCGCCACGAAATCCTGCCGCACTTCGACCGGCGGGCGCAGGTGAATGTCCAGGCTGCCGGTGATCTCCGCGTTGGGGCGGCCAAAGAACTTGGTTGCTTCGGCCTCTGAAAATCCGGCGATCTGCACCGCTTCCATCCAGGCGCTGACCTTGTCGGCGCGCTTGATCTGCGCCTTCACCGTCTTGGGCAGCGCTGCGGGCAGGCCAAAGCGGATGTGGATCGCGGCCGTCAGCCGCTGGTCCAGCTCACCGTAGCCGGGGCCGACGGCGGCTTTGACCGGAGAAATCATGTCGCCGATCACATATTCCGGCGCGTCATGCAGCAGCGCCGCCAGCCGCCATTTCACCGGCGCCTTGGGCTGCATCCGGGTAAAGATCTCCTCGACCAGCAATGAATGCTCCGCCACCGAATAGGCGAAATCGCCCCGCGTCTGCCCGTTCCAGCGCGCCACAAAGGCCAGCCCGTGGGCGATGTCCTCGATCTCGATATCCATCGGGGTCGGATCCAGCAGGTCCAGGCGGCGGCCGGACAGCATCCGCTGCCAGGCGCGGGCAGGTTTTGCGGGCATGAATTTCATCCTGATCACTGTGACATAAGGCCGTGCCTACCCGCTGATCGGGGTGCGGGCAATGGTCCTGTCGCGCGCGGAACGGACCGAAACCGCAGGCCACCATACGCGGTGTTTACGCCCCGTGAGTTTGAAACCGGCGCTGTTCGACCCAATATCATTAGTATGAAGGGGCTCCGCGCCCCCTTTCGCGGCAACCCCTTTTCCTCACGTGGCATGCACAGGAAAGGAGATTGCCATGTTCAAGCGTATATTAGGGGTATCACTGTTGTTCGGTATGGCTGCGACCGCACCGCCTGCCCTGGCAGCCAGCTGTGGCGACCGCACCGCCATGACGGAAAAACTGCAATCGGGATATTCCGAGCGGCTGACCGCCGGCGGATTGCAGACAACCCGGCCCCAGGCCACCGTGATCGAGGTCTGGTCATCCGATGAAACCGGTACCTTTACCGTTCTGGTCACGCATCCGAATGGGATCAGCTGCGTCGTGGCGACCGGCTCCTCGTTCTTCCATATTCCGGACTCCGAAGCCGAGCCGGGAACCCCCAGCTGACGTCTTGCGCCCCTCTGGCGCGGCCAGTTTGCCTCGGTGATTTTGCCACCGCGGCGTATCTTCGCGACTTTCTGAACATCCTGTCCAGGTTGGATGCCGGGCCGCCGTGTCCCGGTTGCGGGTATCTTCGTTGAATATAAACACCTGCGGTGCTACGCCCTGCTGCAAGTGAACTCGTAACCGGAATGGAGCAAACTATGGCCGGGGATTATATCGTCAAGGACATCTCGCTGGCAGCCTATGGCCGCAAGGAGCTGGACATCGCCGAAACCGAAATGCCGGGGTTGATGGCCCTGCGCGAAGAATACGGCGACAGCAAGCCGCTGAAGGGCGCGCGCATCGTCGGCTCGCTTCACATGACCATCCAGACCGCGGTGCTGATTGAAACGCTGGTGGCGCTGGGCGCAGACGTGCGCTGGGCGTCCTGCAACATCTTCTCGACCCAGGACCACGCCGCCGCCGCCATCGCCGAAGCGGGCATTCCGGTCTTTGCCGTCAAGGGTCAAAGCCTTGAAGAACATTGGGATTACCTCGACAAATCCTTCATGTTCCCGGAAGGTCCAAACCTGATCCTCGACGACGGTGGCGACGCCACCCTGTACGTGCTGCTGGGCGCGCGCGCCGAGGCCGGCGAAGAGATCATCCCGGTGCCGCAGTCCGAGGAAGAAACCGTCATCAAGGCGCAGATCCAGAAACGCATGAAGGAGTCGCCGGGCTGGTTCACCAAGACCCGCGACGCGATCCTCGGCGTTTCCGAGGAAACCACCACCGGCGTTCACCGCCTGTATGATCTGCAGAAGAACGGCCAGCTGCCGTTCCCGGCGATCAACGTCAACGACTCGGTCACCAAGTCGAAGTTCGACAACAAATACGGCTGCAAGGAATCGCTGGTCGACGGCATCCGCCGCGCCACCGACACCATGATGGCCGGCAAGGTCGCCGTGGTCTGCGGCTATGGCGATGTGGGCAAGGGCTCTGCCGCCTCGCTGCGCGGCGCCGGGGCGCGCGTGAAAGTGACCGAAGCGGACCCGATCTGCGCCCTGCAGGCCGCGATGGATGGCTTCGAGGTGGTGCTGCTGGAAGACGTCGTCTCCTCCGCCGATATCTTCATCACCACCACCGGCAACAAGGACGTGATCCGCATCGAGCATATGCGCGAGATGAAGGACATGGCGATCGTCGGCAACATCGGCCACTTCGACAACGAGATCCAGGTCGCAGCGCTGCGGAACCACAAGTGGACCAACATCAAGGACCAGGTCGACATGATCGAGATGCCCTCGGGCAACCGCATCATCCTGCTCTCTGAGGGCCGCCTGCTGAACCTCGGCAACGCCACCGGCCACCCGTCCTTCGTGATGTCGGCCAGCTTCACCAACCAGGTGCTGGCCCAGATCGAGCTGTGGACCCGCGGCGACAAGTACGAAAATGACGTCTACATCCTGCCCAAGCATCTGGACGAGAAGGTCGCCCGTCTTCACCTGGGCCGCATCGGCGTCAAGCTGACCGAGCTGACCCCCGAGCAGGCCGCCTATATCGGCGTCAAGCCCGAAGGTCCGTTCAAGCCGGAACACTACCGTTACTGACGGGTCCTACCCGCACAAAAAGGGCGTCGCCGGAGCAATCCGGCGGCGCCTTTTTCGTTCAGGGGCCGGCCGATGGCGCAGCCGGTTTGTCCCTGGGTGCCGTCGGCCTGCACCATTTGTCTCGCATTGTCGGGGTTATTGCTTTGCGGAATCGCGGGCAGATGGGGTATCACTTAGGAACCGGCCAGGACGGCCAGGAACCAGATTTTCAGACGCGTGTGGTGGATATGGGCACGCGGGGTGGAAAGGGAAGGTCCTGTCTGTCCGCAGGGTCTTCCCTTTTTCAGTTTCAGGCGTTGGCTTGCGGCGCGGTCGTTTGCGACGGCAATCGCAGCGCTCTCAGAACAGCGTCAGCACCAATCCCGCCGCCGCACAGGCCAACGTGGCATAGCCGCCGTCGATCACCGTCAGCATCACGGGGCGGCCGCCATAAAGGTTGTTCAGCGCGATCCACGGGGTGATGAAGAACAGGCCGACTCCCAGACCGCTCACCAGCCCGGCACCCAACGTGTCGATGCCCGACAGGGTGAACACGTGGCGCATCATGCCCACCACGATCAGCTGCAATACAAAGGCCAGCGCGTATGTCATCGGATTCTGGCTGCCCTTGGGCTGCCCGTCCGCGTCGCATTCCACGCCGGAGGCCGCGATCCAGGGCTTGGCCAGCGCGCCGTAGTAGCCGGCCCCGATGCCAAAGGACACCGCTGTCGCGACAATCACACTCAGAAATTCCATGTCGTACTCCCCAATGGTTTCAGCCACTTGCGGAGTAGAGTGCCAGATCAATCCGGATCTGTCTGCCCCAGCGCGCAGATGGCCTGCCATTCGGCCTCGCTGACCGGCTGCACCGACAGGCGGGAGTTCTTGACCAGAACCATCTCCTCCAGCCGCTGATCCATCTTGATCTGGTCCAGGCTGACAGGCTTGGCAAAGCTGCGCACCGCCTTGATGTCGACGCACTCCCAGCGGTCGTCCTCGGTGGTGCTGTCGGGATGCGCCTCGGCGCAGACCTCGACGATGCCGACCACGGATTTTTCCTTCTGCGAATGATAGAAGAACCCGCGGTCGCCCAGTTTCATCTCGCGCATGAAGTTGCGCGCCTGGTAGTTGCGCACGCCGTCCCATTCCTCTCCCGCGTCCCCCTTGGCCTGCTGGTCCTGCCAGCTCCAGGTGGAGGGTTCGGATTTGAACAGCCAGTAGCGCATCAGCCGATGACCTTTTTCCAGGTGATCAATTCGACGGCCTCGAACAGGCCTGCCTTGTTGTAGGGATCATTGTCGGCCCAGGCCTGGCCTGCCGCCATGTCCTCGACGTCCAGAATAACCAGAGAGCCGGCCATATTGCCATCCTGATCCAGCAGCGGGCCGGCCTGGGCGACCACGCCGGTGTCCTTGATATAGGCCAGATGGGCGTCGCGGTTGTCCAGACGGGTCTGCAAATGGCCGGGTTTGTCACGGGCGATCAAGGCGATGAGCATTTTATTCCTCTTTTAGCGGTCTTTTAAGTAAATGGGCCGCTGCCTCCTCGATCGTCAACTCCTGATCCAACAAATTGGTTACCGTCCGGGTGATCGGCATCTCCAGTTTCAGCTTCTCGGTCTGTGCCGCCACGGCGCGGGCGGTGGCGGCGCCCTCCACCGTGAGCGAGGCATCAAAGCTCTCGCCGCGCCCGATCGACAGGCCCAGCCGGTAGTTGCGCGACAGCTCCGAGCTGCAGGTCAGCGTCAGATCGCCAAAGCCCGACAGCCCGGCCAGCGTCTCGGGCCGCGCGCCGCAGGCCAGCGCCATGCGCTGCATCTCGGCATAGCCGCGGGTCATCAGCGCGGCGCGGGCACTGTCGCCGAGGCCGGCCCCGATGACGGCCCCGCAGGCGATGGCCATCACGTTCTTCAGCGCGCCGCCCAGCTCGGCGCCGATGGTGTCGGTGGTGCGGTAGAGCCGCAGGTTCGCGGTGGTCAGTTGCTGCTGCAAGTCGCGGCCACGGTCGGCATCGGCGCAGGCCAGCGTCAGCGCGGTCGGCAAGCCACGGGCGATGTCGGCGGCAAAGCTCGGCCCGGTCAGCAGCGCCGGGGCGGCGTCCGGCAGCACATCGCGCATCACAGCGATCGGGCCCAATCCGGTGTTCAGCTCAATCCCCTTGCAGCAGGCAACCAGCGTCTTGCCCGCCAGCAGGCCGCGGTGGTCAATCAGCGCGCCGCGCAGCTTTTGCATCGGCACCGCCAGCAGCAGCACGTCGGCGGCCGCCGCGGCCTCCAGATCGGCGGTGACGGTCAGCGCCTCGGGCAGGGTGACCCCCGGCAGCCGGGCCGTGTTGCAGCGGTCGCGCTGCATCTCGGCGGCGGCCCCGGCGTTGCGCGCCCACAGGGTGACCGGCCCGTTTCCGGCCAATGAGATCGCCAGCGCGGTGCCGAAGGCCCCCGAGCCCAGAACCGAAACAGTCATGCCTTTGCTCCCTTGCGGCCCGATCCGATCAGCGCCGGGCTTGCCGTGTCCAGCGGCCAGCGCGGTCGTGCCGTCAGGTCCAGCCCGTCGCGCGCGCCCGCCCGGAAGCGTTCCATCCCGGCATAGGCGATCATCGCCGCATTATCCGTGCACAGCCGCAGCGGCGGTGCGGTGAAGGCGGCTCCAGCCTCGGCGCAAACAGTCTCTAACGCGGCGCGAATGGCGGTATTTGCCGCCACGCCGCCGGCCACGGCGACCGTGGGCTGGGCCGGGTTCTCGTCCATGTACAGGCGGATCGCGCGGCGGGTTTTCTCCGCCAGCGTGTCCACCACCGCCGCTTGGAACCCGGCGCAAAGATCGGCGCGGTCCTGCCGCGTCAGCCCGCCCTTTTCTGCCGCGATCTGATCGCGCATCCGCATCAGCGCGGTCTTCAGCCCCGAGAACGACAGGTTGCAATCGGGCCGGTCCAGCAGCGGGCGCGGAAAGCGGAAGCGTTTGGGATCGCCGCCTTCCGCCTCGGCCTGCACCGCAGGGCCGCCCGGCTGCGGCAGGCCCAGCAGGCGCGCGGTCTTGTCAAATGCCTCACCCGGCGCATCGTCGATGGTGCCGCCCAGACGGGTGAAATCCTCAGGTCCGCGCACCAGCAGGTACTGGCAGTGCCCGCCGGAGACCAGCAGCATCAGGTAGGGATAGGCGATGCCATCGGTCAGCCGCGGCGTCAGCGCGTGGCCTGCCAGGTGGTTGACCCCGACCAGCGGCAGCCCGGTTGCGGCGGCGATGCCCTTGGCGCACATCACGCCGGACATCACGCCGCCGATCAGCCCCGGGCCGGCGGTGACGGCAACCGCATCCATGTCCTTCAGCGTCAGGTCGGCCTCGGCCAGCGCATCGCGCACGCAGATGTCGAGCTTTTCAGCATGGGCGCGGGCGGCGATCTCCGGCACCACGCCGCCAAAGGCGCTGTGCAGCTCGGTCTGGCCGAACACGATCGAGGACAGAACCTCGGGCCGGGCGCCTTCGGTCTGCCGGACGACCGCGGCCGCGGTGTCGTCGCAGCTGCTTTCCAGCCCCAGGATGGTCAGGGTCTTTGTCATGGTGTTACCGTTGCATCGAATTGCCGCCGGGGCTACCACCTAAGCGGCCTGCAAACAATCCCGGGAGCCTTGCCGATGGTCCCATTGCTGATGACACGTCCAATGGAGGCGGCAAGGCGGTTTGTGGCCGGATTGCCCGATGACCTGCGGGCCGGGCTGCAGGTGACCCATGCTCCGTTGATGGAGATCCGCCCCCGCATCGCATTCCTTGATGTAAGCTCCTTTCGCGGGGTGATCTTTACCTCCGCCCATGCGGTTGCCATCGCTTCACGTGAAACCGCGGCGCGGCGGCCCGCGTTTTGCGTCGGCCCCCATACCACCGCGGTCGCCCGTCAGGCGGGGTGGCAGGCGGAGTGTGCCGGAGCCTGCGCGGAGGAGCTGATCGACACGCTGCTGTCACGGCGCCCCCCGGCGCCACTGTTGCATCTGCGTGGGGCGCATGGCCGCGGTGCGGTGGCCGAACGGTTGAGCGGCGCGGGCTTGCGTTGTGAGGAGCAGGTTGTCTACGATCAGGCCCTGTTGCCGCTGAGCGAGGCTGCGAGACGGCTGATCGCCGGGCCGACCGGCGTGATCGTGCCGCTTTTTTCACCCAGAACGGCGCGTCATTTTGCCAGCCAATGCGGAGATGCTGGCAATTTGCACCTGGTCGCGCTCAGCAAGGCGGTGGCTGAACCGTTAGAGTGCTTGAACTTCAAGACGTTGCGCGTAAGCGGAGCAGCAGATAGCAAAGCAATGACACAAGCGGTGCGTGATGCCGCAGACGCAGTGTCGCGGCTTGAGGGGAGCGAAGGCGCGGAGTAGTGTCCGGCCTATTCGCAGGAACGTATTTCAGGAATCGAGTGGGGAGACCGGCGTGGCTGACAAGAAAACTCCGGAAGAGGTGACAGAGACCGACCGCGGCGACGCCCAGCCGGGTACGGACACGGCTGCCGGTCAGCTGGGCGAGGCGACCACCGAAAAACAGGTGCTTGACCCGGAAACCAAGCCGGAGTCCGTCTCTCCCGAGACCGAGACCGAGACCGAGACCGAGACCGAGACCGAGACCGAGACCGAGACCGAGACCGAGACCGAGACCGAGACCGAGACCGAGACCGAGACCGAGACCGAGACCGAGACCGAGACGCCCGAGGTGGTCTCTGCCACGGAGGCCCCGGCAGAGCGGGTGGTGGAAAAGCGCGGCGGTTTCGGTGCCGCGCTGCTTGGCGGTGCCGTGGCAGCGGTGATCGGCTTTGTTGCCGGTCACGGCGGGGTGCTCGACAGCGTGTTGCCGCCGTCGTTGCAACGACCGGCCTCGGTTGATCCGCAAGCCTATGCCGACAGCCAGCAGGCGTTGGAGACCCAGATCGCGGAGATGCAGGCACGGCTCGAAGGGGCCAGCCAGCCCGACCTCGCGCCGCTGGAGCAGCGTGTCACCGCGCTTGAGGAGGCGCAGCCTGCCGCGCAGGATGCCGGTGCGGTCGAGGAACTGGCTGCCACGGTGGCCGATCTGGCCACCCGGCTGGAGCGGCTGGAGTCGCGCCCGGCGATGGATGCGGCCTCGCCGGAGACGGTCGCCGCCTTCGAGGCAGAGCTGGATAAGCTCCGCCAGAGCCTTGCCGCCCAACGCGCCGAAGTCGAGGACATGCTGGCCAAGGCCGAGGAAATGGAAGCCGCCAGCGCTGAAGCCGCTCGCATCGCCAGTGCCCAGACCCAGCTGGCGCGCCTGCGCTCGGCCCTGGACAGCGGCACCGCCTTTGCCGAGCAGGTGCAGGCGCTGGAAACCCTGGACGTTGATGTTCCGGACGCCCTGTCCGGCGTGGCGGACAGCGGTGTTGCCACGTTGTCGGCGCTTGGCAGTGGGTTTGTTCCGGCGGCGCGCGATGCGCTGGCCCGCGCCCGCGAGGAAACCAAGGGCGGCGGCAGCCTGATGGATTACGTGAACCGGCATCTTGGGGCGCGTTCGGTCACGCCGCAGGAAGGCGACGACCCGGATGCGGTCCTGTCCCGTGCCGAAGCTGCGGTGGCCAAGGGCCAGTTGCAGCAAGCCTTGGATGAACTGGCGGCGTTGCCGGAGACCGCCCGCGCGGCGCTCTCGGGCTGGGAAGCCTCCGCCAAGGCCCGCATTGCCGCTGTGGATGCCGCAGCCGAACTGGCCCGCAGCCTGCAAGCCAAATAAGGAAACCGTCATGCTTTGGTCGTTGTTGAAGATCCTCGTATTCGTCGCAATCGTTGCGGTCCTTGCTTTTGGCGCGCGCCTGCTGATGGAAACCGCCGGCGGGGTGCAGATCACCTTTGCGGGCACCGAATACACCCTGAGCGCTTTGCAGTCGGTGATCGCGCTGGGCGTCCTGGTTTTCGGGGTGTGGCTGTTTCTCAAGCTGCTGTCGCTGCTGGTGGCGACGCTGCATTTCCTGAACGGTGATGAAACCGCGCTGTCGCGCTATTTCGACAAGGGGCGCGAGCGCAAGGGCTACAAGGCGCTGTCCGAAGGTCTGATGGCGCTGGCCTCGGGCGAGGGGCGCTTGGCGCTGACCAAGGCGGAGCGGGCCGAGAAATACCTGCAACAGCCGGAGCTGACCGATCTGCTGGTGGCCCAGGCCGCCGAGATGAGCGGCGACACCCGCAAGGCCTCCGAAGCCTACAAGCGGCTGCTGTCGAACCCGCCGACGCGCTTTGTCGGGGTGCGCGGCATCATGAAACAGAAGCTGTCGGAAGGCGATGACGAGACCGCCCGCCAGCTGGCCGAAAAGGCGCTGGCGCTGCGGCCCAAACACGCCGAGGTGCAGGACACGCTGCTGCGGCTGCAGGCCCAGGCCGAGGATTGGGCCGGCGCGCGCAAGACCCTGTCGACCAAGCTGAAGACCGGCACCCTGCCGCGCGACGTGTTCAAGCGCCGCGATGCGGTTCTGGCGCTGTCCGCCTCGCGCGGGCTTGTCGAGGAGGGCGCGACGCTGGAGCAGCAGGAGCAGGCGATCGAGGCCAACCGGCTGTCGCCCGACCTGGTGCCGGCCGCGGCGATGGCGGCGCGGGCCTATCTGGCCAAGGGCAAGAAACGCCCGGCGGTGAAGGTGCTGAAAAAGGCCTGGGAGGCGCAGCCGCACCCGGATCTTGCGCATGCCTTTGCCGAGGTGGAACCAGACGAGACCGCCGCCGAACGCGTCAAACGGTTCGACCAGCTGGCGCGGCTCAACCCGCACCATGATGAAACCCGGCTGGTGATGTCCGAGCTGAACATCGTGGCCGAGGATTACCCTGAGGCGCGCCGCTGGCTGAGCGATCTTTCCGAACGGGCGCCTGACGCGCGGGCGCTGACCTTGATGGCGGCCATCGAACGCGGCGAAGGGGCAGACGACAAGGTGGTTCAGGGCTGGCTGACCCGGGCCTTGACCGCGCCGCGCGGGCCGCAGTGGGTCTGCGACAGCTGTAACCATATCCATGCCGACTGGGCGCCGGTCTGCGAACATTGCAGCAGCTTTGACACGCTGACCTGGAAGCGGCCTGAGACTCCCGAAGTTGCCAGTGTCGCCGCGGCCCACATGCTGCCGCTGATCACCGGCCGGGACGCGGCGGCCGACGCCGCGGCTGCTGCGGATGCCGAAATCCTGGCACCGGTGCAGGAGGCCGAACCAACCGCGGCGACCGATGCGGAGGCTGCCGACCCGGACACGGCGGAAGCGGGGGACCAGCCCCGAGAGGGCAAGGAAACAGCCTGACGATATCTGCGGGGCGGGCTTTGGGCTCGCCCCGTTTCACGTCGGCGCGCGGGACGGGCCGTTATTGCCGCAAGGCGATTCGAAGCCACGCGTCTAGGCGCAAGCCGATCGCAGCTTTGCAGGGTAATTTTTTCGATTTTCGGGGAATGGTGCCCAGGAGAGGACTCGAACCTCCACGTCCATACGGACACTAGCACCTGAAGCTAGCGCGTCTACCAATTCCGCCACCTGGGCAGGTGTCGTGAGGGGCCGTATAAGGCGCAATGCCAAGGGCGTCAAACGGAAAATGAGGCTCTGACCGAGAAATCTATCGGCGCGGTTCAAGTGGCTTTTCCCGATTGTTCCCAGTGCCTTGTTCGACCGTGTGCGCGGGCGGAAAAAATCGCTGAAAAATGGCGGATTTGATCCTGCGCAAAGTGCGCCGCCGTCAAAAGAGGCATGCAGCAGTCATGAAACAGATTGACCGCCTCAAAGCCCTTGGGCTGTTCGACAGCCGGGTGCCCCGCTACACCTCCTACCCCACGGCGCCGTTGTTCTCGGCCGAGATCGGTGCGGCCGAACAGGCGCGCGCCTTGCAGCAACTGGACCCGGATGTGCCGGTCTCGGTTTACCTGCATATCCCGTTCTGCGAGCGCCTGTGCTGGTTCTGTGCCTGCCGCACCCAGGGCACCCAGACGCTGAGCCCGGTGGAGAGCTACCTGGACACGCTGGTAAAGGAGATCCGCCAGGTTGGGACCTTGTTGCCCAAGGGGGTGCGGATGGGGCGGATGCACTGGGGCGGCGGTACCCCGACGATCCTGACCCCGTCGATGATTGGCCGCCTTGCGCAGGCGGTGAAGTCGGTGTTCGCACAGACCGAGGATTGGGAATTTTCCGTCGAGATCGACCCGACGCTGGTGGATCGGGACAAGATCGCCGCGCTGGCTGCGGAAGGCATGAACCGGGCCAGTATCGGGATTCAGGATTTCGACCCTTTGGTGCAGCAGGCCATCGGGCGCATGCAGCCCTTCGAGGTGACACGCAGCTGCGTCGACGACCTGCGGGCGGCGGGAATACGGTCGCTGAATGCGGATCTGGTCTATGGCCTGCCGCATCAGAGCGAGGCCCGCATGGCGGACACGGTGGACAAGGTGCTCAGCCTCGATCCGGACCGGATGGCCCTGTTCGGCTATGCGCATGTGCCCTGGGTCGCCAAGCGGCAAAAGCTGATCAAGGAAGACAGCCTGCCGGATGATCAGGCGCGGTTTCAGCTGGCGGGTCTCGCCGCGGCGCGCTTTGCCGCGGCAGGGTATGAGGCGATCGGCATAGACCATTTCGCCAAGCCGACGGACCGCCTGGCCCAGGCGGCGCACCACGGGCAGCTGCGGCGGAACTTCCAAGGCTATACGGATGATGCCTGCCCGACGCTGATCGGGTTCGGGGCCTCTTCGATCTCGCGGTTTGATGGCGGCTACCTCCAGAACGCGGCGGCCACACCTGCCTATATCGAACGGGTCGAGGCCGGGCAGCTGGCCGCTGCGCGTGGCTATCTGATGGCGCCGGAGGATCGCCTGCGCGGCCGTGCGATCGAGATGCTGATGTGCGATTTCCGCCTCGACCGGGCGGAGCTTGCGCGCGGTCACGGCACGGAGGCGGCAGCGTTGGACGACATCTTGCAGGCGCTGGCGGAGCGGTTCGGAGACCTGCTGCGGTTGACCGACGAAGCGTTGGAAATCCTGCCGGAAGGCCGTCCGCTGACCCGCATCATCGCCAGTGCCTTTGATGCCCATACGCCGGAGGGAGTGCGTTACAGCCAGGCCTCCTGATCCGCCGCCCCCTGCGCCGAAGAACTGCCGGCAAGTTTAATTGTTAAGGCACATTTAACAGCCTGGCTGCTATCCCGGACGTGGGTGAAAATAGTGGTGGTGGATATGAGCGCACAAAGCAATGTGGCGCCCATTATCATCAAGAAGAAAAAGTCAGGTGGTGGCGATGGCCATCACGGTGGCGCGTGGAAGGTGGCTTACGCCGACTTCGTGACCGCGATGATGGCCTTCTTCATGTTGATGTGGCTCCTGAATGCGACGACAGAAAAACAACGCAAGGGTCTGGCGGATTACTTTTCGCCGTCGATCCCGCTGAGCCGGGTGTCCGGTGGCGGCAATGGTGCGTTCCAGGGGGACAGCATGTTCACCGAGGACATCAAGCCGCAATCCGGCACTGGCGCCACCGATATCAACCCCATGGATGCCCAGCAGGCCCAGGGCGATACCGGTATTGATGCCAGCGACAAGCAGGACGCGGAGGACAGCAAGTTCCGCGCCATCGAAGAGCAGCTGTCCGGGCGCGGTGGCGAGAGCATGATCTCGATCGCGATGGCGCGTCATATCGTGACCCGCGTCACCGACGAAGGGCTGATCATCGAATTGTTCGCAACGGATGATGTGCCACTGTTTGGCGAGGGCAATGCCGAGCCGACGCCCCTGTTCCGCGACCTGGTGCGGATGATCGCGCGGGTTGCCGGCACGACCGGCAGCAATGTCGCGGTGGGTGGTCACATCCGCTCGCATCCCGTTGTTCTGGCCAACAATCCGGTCTGGGAACTCTCGCATGCGCGGGCGGACCAGGCGCGGCGGTTGCTCGAATCAGGCGGCTTGTCGGCGCGGCGGATCGACCGGGTGACCGGCCATGCGGACCGTGATCTGGCGGTTGCGAATCCGATGGCGGCCCGCAACAACCGGATCGAAATCATCCTTCTTCGCGACTAACCGGCTGAATTTGCTGGAAGCGGCGGCTGACAGATAGGTCATATTTGATCTGTTAGCCGCCCGTTAATCGCTCTTGCGCTAGCTGTTGCATCAGAATGATTAGATGCAGCAGAAAGGCGTGCTATGACCATTTCTTCGTCGCTGAACGCGGGCGTTTCAGGATTGAGCGCCAACGCCAGCCGGTTGGCCTCCATTTCGGATAACATCGCCAACTCTTCGACCCGTGGATACAAGCGGGTTCAAACCGACTTTCATTCCATGGTCAACGCAGGTTCCGGCGGAACCTATGCGGCGGGTGGCGTGCGCACGACCAACGTGCGGCTGATCGACGAGCGCGGTCCGCTGGTGACCACCAACAACGCCACCGACCTTGCCGTGCGCGGCCGCGGCATGCTGCCGGTGGCATCCGTCACGGATATCGAGGCGGGCGTGAACCCGACGATGATGTTGACCACCACCGGGTCGTTCCGGACCGATTCCAACGGTTACCTGACCACCGAATCCGGGCTCGCCCTGATGGGGTGGCCGGCCAATGCTGATGGCTCCGTGACCAACGCGGCCCGCGACAGCAGCGATTCGCTGGAGCCGGTCCTGATTGATCTGAACCGGCTGTCTGCGGAACCGACCACCGAGATCAGCCTGACCGCGAACCTGCCGGCCTCGGCCACCGACGTTGGCGCATCCGGTGCGCCTGAGGAACAGGTGGTGCGCTACTATGACAGCATGGGCCGCGCCGAAGAGCTGACCATCACCTACACGCCGACCGTTGCGACCGCGCCGGCCACAACCGGCAGCAACGAGTGGACCATGCAGATCGTCGATTCCGCCAGCGGTGCGACGGTGATCGGGGAATACACGCTGACCTTCGACGACAGCGCCACCTCGGCCGGCACCCTGCAAAGCGTGACCACCACCACGGGCGGCGCCTATGATGCAACCGCCGGGTCCGTGACCATCAACGTGGCGGGTGGCCCGATCGAGATCAACATCGGCGTGATTGGCGAGCAGAACGGCATGAGCCAGCTCGGCGAGGACTTCGTGCCGGGCACCACCGAAAAGGATGGCACCCCGGTCGGCTCCTTCGTGTCGGTTGAGGTCAATGAAACCGGCGAGGTGATCGCCAAGTATGACTCCGGCGACTCGCGGGTGATCTACAAGGTGCCGCTGGCCGATGTCTCCAACATCAACGGCATGAAGGCGCTGGACTCCCAGACCTACGAGCCGACCGACGAGGCCGGCGACTTCTACCTGTGGGATCCGGGTGAAGGCCCGACCGGGGAAATCCTGAGCTATGCCCAGGAAGAATCCGCCGTCGACGTGGCAACGGAACTGACGAACATGATCCAGACCCAGCGGGCCTATTCGTCGAACGCCAAGGTCATCCAGACCGTGGACGAAATGTTGCAGGAAACCACCAACATCAAGCGCTAAGGCGCTTGATGCTTCCTGATCCCGGTTTCACGAAAGCAGGCTGAACATGTCTATTTTCTCTGCCCTTAACAGCGCGATGAGCGGTCTGAACGCGGCAAGTCGTTCCTCGCAGGTAGTCTCTGAAAACCTGTCCAACGCCTTGACGCCCGGCTATTCGCGCCGGGTTCTGGACGTCAACAGCCCTGGCGTCGGTGTCACCGGGGTCCGGATCGGAAATGTGCAGCGCATCACCGACCCGGTGATCATGGCCAACCGTCGTGTGGCAGAGGCCGAATACGGCGCGGCCAAGGCGCAGTCCGACTTCTTTAGTCGCATGTCCGATCTGGTCGGCACCGTCGACAACGAAATGTCTCTGGCGTCGCAGATGTCGGAGTTCCAGTCGTCGCTGATCGAAGCCGTGTCCCGACCGGATTCGCAACCTCGGCTGAATGATCTGTCGGTGCGGGCCAACGCGCTGGCCGAATCGATCTCGCGCACCGCCGAGGGGCTGAGGGACCTGCGCATCAATGCAGACGGCGCCATCGGCAGCCAGGTGGAAACCGTGAACCAGGCGCTCAAGGATATCGAGAAGCTGAACGCGCGCATCATGGTGGTCGAGGCCGGCGGCATGGACGTGGCCTCGATGAACGACCAGCGCGATCAGCTGATCGACCAGATCAACGAGATCATTCCGGTCAACGTGGTGCGCCGCGACAACGGCCAGATTTCGCTGTTCTCGACCGGCGGCGTGATGCTGCTGGATGGCCGCGCCTCCGAGCTGAGTTTCAGCCGGACCCGCGATATCATGCCCCATATGACCATCGACAACGGGATGATCTCGGGGCTCGAGGTCAATGGCAAGCCCATCGATACCGGTCCGAACGGTCCCTTGCGCGGCGGCACCCTGACCGCGCAGTTCGAGATCCGCGACGTGACCTCGCTCGAGGCGCAGGAGGATCTCGACGCGATGGCCAAGGACCTGATCGAGCGTTTTCAGGACCCGGCCCTCGACGGCACCATCGGAACGGGGGATGCCGGGATCTTCACGGACGACGGCAACTTCTTTGACCCCGCCAACACCGTCGGGATCGCCAACCGGATCGAGCTGAATGACCTCGTATCCTTGAGCGGCTCCGCCGAGACCTGGCGCTTCCGCGACGGGCTGTATGCCACCGCCCCCGGTGACCCCGGCGATTCGAGCCTGTTGCAGGCCTATACGGACGTTCTGGGCGAAACCCGCAGCGTCTCGTCGATCGGACTGGGGACCGCCAACATGTCGGCCGCGACGCTGACGGCCAACCTGTTGTCCCGCTTCGCGCAGGACAGTGAGACGGCCGCGCGGTCCTCGACCTTTGCCGCCACCAGCTACAACGAGATGAGCCAGGCCGAGCTTGCGCTCGGGGTGGATACCGATGCCGAGCTGCAGAACCTGATGCTGGTCGAGAAATACTACGCTGCCAACGCGCGGATGATTTCCGTGATCGACGAACTGATGGATACGCTGATTAGGATGTGATGCATGATTTTGAATTCTTTTGGAGACATGGCGCAGCATCTCTTCCTGCGCAGCCGTAACACCGAACTGAAAAACACCGTCGCCACGCTCTCGGATGAGTTTTCCACCGGCAAGTCCGCCAACCTGACCGAGCGTCTTGGCGGCGATTACACCTATCTGGCGGACCTGGAAAACAACCTGAACAAGCTGGAAAGCTACATGGTCGCCAATGGCGAGGTGCAGCTGTTCGCAACGGCGACGCAGAACAGCCTGACCACGGTGCAGAACCAGGTGCAGGATCTGCGCAACGACATTCTGCGGCTGTCGCCGGCGATGGACATTGCCAATGCCGAGCAGTTCGGCACCCAGGCCAAGCAACGCATGTCCAGTGCCATCAGCCTGTTCAACTCCGAGGTCGGCGGCCGCACGATCTTTGCCGGCACCGCCACCGATACCAAGCCGCTGAATGGCGCCGATACCCTGATGGCCAGCATCCTGACCGAAGTGTCGGGCCTGACCACCAGCAGCGACATCATTCAGGAGGTGAAGGACTGGTTCGCCGATCCCGCCGGGTTCGACAGCGTGATGTATCGCGGTTCCGACACGGATCTGCGTCCGGTCACGGTGGGCGAAGGGCAGCAGGTGTCCATGGGGATCCGCGCTGACGATGACAATCTGAAGCATACGCTGCAAAGCTACGTGATCGCCGCGCTCGCCAATGAGCCGGCCCTGGGTCTTGCCGATGACGTGCGCATCGACCTGGTGATCGAATCCAGCACCGAGATGACCGAAAGCGAGCAGCGGCTGATCCGGCTGCAGGCGGATGTCGGCTTCATCGAAGGGCAGCTGGAGGCGGTCAACACCCGCAACGAGGCGTCCAAGACCAGCCTGAGCATCGTCAAGAACAAGCTGGTTTCGGCCGATCCCTACGAAACCTATACACGGCTGCAGGAAGCGCAGACGCAGCTCGAGGGTCTTTACACGATCACCTCGCGCAGCTCGCAGCTGTCCCTGCTGAAGTATCTCTGATGATGGTCTTTTTCCGCATACTCCTCAGCTGCCTGCTGCTGATTCCCGCCCTCGCGCAGGCCAATACCATCCGGCTCAAGGACCTGGTCGAATTCGACGGGGTCCGGGGCAACGACCTGGTGGGTTACGGCCTTGTGGTCGGGCTCGATGGCACCGGGGACGGGCTGCGCAATTCGCCCTTCACCGAGGAAATCATGTCCAACATCCTGGAGCGGCTCGGGGTCAACGTGACCGGCGAGCAGTTCCGCCCCAAGAACGTGGCCGCGGTTTTCGTGACCGCGACGCTGCCGCCCTTTGCCCGGGTGGGCAGCACCATTGACGTGACCGTGTCGGCGATCGGCGATTCCAAGAGCCTGCTGGGTGGTACGCTGATCATGACACCGCTGAACGCGGCGGACGGTCAGATCTACGCTGTGGCGCAGGGCACCATCCTGGCCGGCGGCGCCGTGGCCGAAGGGGCCGCTGCCACCGTGACACAGGGCGTGCCGACCGCCGGGGTGATCCCGTCCGGCGCGCGGGTCGAACGCGAGATCGACTTTGACCTGGCATCGCTCAGCTCCATGCGGCTGGCGCTGCGGGAACCGGATTTCACCACCGCCGGACGCATCGAACGCGCGATCAACAACGAGTTCGGTCGCAACGTGGCCCTGATGCGGGACTCCGGTACCGTGGAAGTCGACATCAAACGCACCAACGCCCGTTCCACGGCCCATGCCGTCGGGCGGATCGAGAACATTCTGGTGGAACCGCAACGCAAGGCGCGGGTCGTGGTCGATCAGCGCTCGGGCACCATCGTCATGGGCAGCGATGTGCGGATTTCCCGCGTCGCCGTGGCCCAGGGCAACCTGACACTGCGGATCGAGGAAACACCGCTGGTGGTGCAGCCGAACCCCTTTGCCGACGGGGAGACGGTGGTTGTGCCACGTACCGGCGCCGCCATCGAGGAAGAAGAGGGCGTGCAACTGGCCGAGGTGCCGGAGACCACCTCCCTGTCCGAAGTGGTGTCGGGGTTGAACGCGCTGGGCGTGTCGCCGCGCGACATGATCGACATTCTGAAGAGCCTGAAAGCGGCGGGCGCGCTGCATGCGGAGTTCGTCGTCCGCTGATCAACTGCCCAAGTTTCTGCCAAAGCCCCGGACCTGCCTGTCGCAGCCGGGGCTTTTTGCTTTGGCAGGGGAGAAGACCCGGGGAACTGGGGGGCTGACAGCTGTGACGGCAGAGCCAAACGCTCTGGCAGAGCTGCGGTGCCGCAAAGCAGGTGAACCCGCCAAGGGATCGCTCTGGCGATCGCCGTCAGCGCGCGCCTTTCCAGCAGCGCTTGTCTTCGCGACATCGGTGCCGCGCACCAATGTCCGGGCCGACCGGATCAGCGGCGTTCGCGGGGCTTTTCAGGTGGGAACGGGCCGGTTGCGGCGGCGCTGCATCACTTCCCACAGGCAAGTGACAACGAGCGGCACGGTAGGCGAGGCGGGTCCAGTGTCTGATGCAGACACAAAAAAACCGGGTACAGGGTACCCGGTTTCAGAAGGTCGCCAGAGTGGCGGATCAGGGGTAGTAGCTGCGGACCAAGGCGCTGGCGATCAGGCTCCAGCCGTCGGCAACCACGAAGAATGCCAGTTTGAACGGCAGCGACACGATGGCCGGAGGCACCATCATCATGCCCATCGACATCAGGATCGCCGCCACCACGAGATCGATCACGAGGAAGGGCAGGAACACCAGGAAGCCGATCTGGAAGGCCCGGGCGATTTCCGACAGCATGAAGCTGGGGATCAGCGCCGACAGCGGCGCGTCGGCCGTCGGGTCAATGCCCTGGGTTGCCGGGCGCAGATCCGCAATGGCGTAGAAGGTGTCCGGGTCGAGCCGGTTCGCCATGAAACCGCGGAACGGTTCGAGGCTTCGGCTTATGGCCTCGCCGGGCTCCAGGCGCTCTTCCAGCATCGGGCTGATCCCGGTCTCCCAAGCCTCGGTAAAGACCGGCTCCATCACGAAATAGGTCAGGAACAGGGCGAGGCTGATCATCAGCATGTTCGGGGGGGCTTGTTGCAGCCCCAAACCCTGACGCAGGATCGAAAGCACCGTCACGAGGAACGGGAAGCAGGTAATCATGATCAGCAGGCCGGGGGCCAGGCTGAGCACGGTAATCAGAAGTATCAGCTGGATCGAACGGGCCGAGATCGACTCGCCGTCTGCCAGCGAAAGGCTCAATTCTTGAGCCAGGGCGGTCTGCGGCATGGCCAGCAGGATCGCTGCCGCCAGTGCCGCCCGCACAAATGTCGTATGTGTCATCCCAGCCCGCTTTGCAGATCCGCGATCTCGGTCAGGCGCACGGCAAGCTGGCCTGCCTGATCGCCCTCCAGCTCCTCCAGCTGGCCGCGCGCGACCAGCCGGTCGCCAACGTAGAGGTCAACCGGGTCTTCGACCCGCTTGTCCAGCGTCAGCACCGCGTTTTCGCCCAGGTTGACCAGGTCACGGATCAGCGGTCGGGCCTTGCCGACCGAGACGACGACCTCGACCGGGACAGAGACAAAGGGATTGCCGGCGTCGGCAGATTTCATGTTGAGATCGGCAGCGTCATCCATAATGGCTGTCCTCTTTTGCGTGATAGGTGAAGGCTTCTATCGATTCGTGGATCGTTTCGAGCAGCGCATCGCAGTTGATTTCGCATTCCGACGCGCCAACCCGCAGGTAGGCCTGCCCGGCGGACAGGGTACTGTCTTCCTTGACGGTGACCGGCACCGCGAAATTTTCCGGCAACAGCTTGCGCACCGGGGCGCCCTCGCCGGGAGAGACCATGATCTGCATCGGCTGATCGGTCCGCCCCTTGGCCATTTCGCTCAGCTGGTCGACGATATGGTGCCCGAAGGACGCGGCCATCGCATCGGGCAGGATCGCGCTGGTCAGGACCTTGAACATCGGGTCGAGCGATTCGAGCAGCTGATTCTGCGCTTCGTGGTAGGTGAAGTTGAGATCCTCCAGCGAGCTGGCCAGCTCGGCGGAAATGCGGCTGCTTTCCTTGTCCTTGGCAGCGACCGCATCCTCCCAGCCGGCCGTGTAGCCGCTTTCAAAGGATGCCAGCCGCTGTTCTTCGGCCAATTCCTCGGAGATCGTGGGCAGAGCAGGCTCCGCGGTGGTGTCGATCCCGAAGTTTTCCAAAAGATGCGCAATGGTCATCAGGCACGCTCCTCGTTTTCTTCCAGCCAGCCGCGCAGGATCTGGACGGTTTCTTCCTGGCGCTCACCGATCATGCTGCGCAGCCGGTCAACCGGATCGGCGGAGTTGCCGCCCAGGGCAGGCAGGCCCGCAGCGCCCATCATGTCACCGGCGGTGCCCATGGCGGGCAGGTCACCCATCGGTTCGAACTGGCCGGTTTCGTTGTTCTGGATCTCGCCGTCCAGCGCCAGCCCGGCACCCAGGTCGGGCGGCGTCATGAAGCCGTCACCGCCGAGGCCCGGCAGGGCAGGCAGCGCGCCCGGGGTCGGGCCGTCCAGCGCGGCGCCAGCCGCTGCGGGTTGGTTCGACAGGATCGGACGGACCACAAACAGGCCAAGGATCAGGCTGACGATGGCGAGGGCGGCGATCTGGATCAGCGACATGGCGTCGAAATAGAGGTTGTCCATGAAGGAGCTGGTCGCCACCGTGCCCTGCGGCTCGACCGCGGGCAGGTCCATCGACTTGAGCGTGATGACGTCGCCGCGCTCGGCATCAAAGCCGACCGCCGCCGAAATCAGCTCGCGCATGGCGTTCAGCTCGTCTTCGGGACGCGGCTGGAAGACGGTTTCGCCGGCGTCATTGGTGATGGTCTCACCATTGACCAGGACCGCAACCGTAAGACGCTTGATGGCGCCGGGGCCGCGCACGATTTCCTTCTCGGTCTCCGAAATCTCGTAGTTGATCCGTTCGCGGGTCGCGCTGGTGCTGGCCTTGGAGCCTTGGCCGGAGGCGGCATCCCCATCGGGAATATTGGAGGCAACAGTGACTTCGCCGGCCTGGTTGGTCGAGGAATCAGCGCGCTCCTCAACGTCGGTGCTGACCGCGACGCGGCTTTTGGGATCAACGCGCTTTTCGCGGATCGATTCGGTGTCGGTGACGGTCTCGACACTGACTTCGACCACGGCGTTGCCCTGACCAACCCGGGCTTCGACAAGGCGCAGCACGCGTTCACGAATCATCTGCGAGCGGTCATCGCTGCCTGCCCCGGCGGCCGCAGCCGCATCGGTGGAACCGATCAGGGCGCCATTGGCGTCGATCACCGCAACATTTTCCACCGCCAGACCGGTGACGGCCGAGGCGACCAGGAAGCGAATCGCGTTCGCCTGCGCCGGGGTGATCGGCGATCCCATCGGCACGATCGAGACCGAGGCGGTCGGCTCTACCGTGCGCTGGAAGGGATTCGAGCCGGTGTTGGCGAGATGCACGCGCGCCTGGCTGACATGCGGGCTTGCCACGATGGTACGGGCCAGCTCGCCTTCCTTGGCGCGCCAGTATGCGGCATCGAACATCTGCGAGGTCGTTCCGAAACCGCTAAGAGAATCAAGGAGTTCGTACCCTTTGCCGCCATTTGCAGGCAGGCCTTCGCTGGCGAGGGTCATGCGAAGTTCGTCGCGTTGCACCGAGGGCACGTAAATCGAGCCGCCGCGCACTTCATATTGGGTACCGCGCTGTTCCAGCGCCCGCACCACATCTCCTGCCGTGCCGCTTTCGAGCCCGGCATAAAGCAGTGTCATTGTTGGCTTGCTTGCCACATGGGACATGGCGATGACGCTGAGAAACATGATGACCGTGGCCCCCACGGCAATCAGGCGCTTCCGCATGTCCATTTCTGCCCAGACATTCTTGATCTGCTGCACATTAACCTCCGTCGCACCGGCGTTCTGTCCGGTCTGCAACCCTTTTGACGGATCGGCCTTAACATTCGGTTAGTCCCTCGCAGGTTATGAAGATGTTGCACGACGTTTTAGGGATAGCCATGACAGACGCTGCAGTAGACACAGAAGCAGAAGTACCGGCCAAGAAAGGCAAACTGCCCCTGATCATCGGGGTGGTTCTGGCTTTGGTGGGTGCAGGCGGAGGTTTCTTCGCCGTTCAGTCAGGCCTTCTTCCCTTTGGTCAGCAAGCAGCGCCAGAACCGGCGGCTGTGACCGAAGAGGCGCCAGAAGGCGTGGACATGGGTGAGTCGGCGGAGGATATCGCCAATATCGCCTTTATCGAAATGGACCCGATTGTGATTACCCTGCGCAAAGCCAGCGGTTTGAAGCATTTGCGGTTCCGCGCGCAACTTGAGGTCGACCTGGTCCACCAGGCCGAGGTCGAGAAAATCCTGCCGCGGGTTGTCGATGTCCTTAACAGCTACCTGAGAGCACTGGAGCTTGACGATCTGACCGATCCGATGGCTCTGCCTAAACTGAGAGCGCAGATGCTGCGGCGGATCAACATTGCCACCGGCCAGGGCCGGGTGCGTGATCTGCTGATTATGGATTTCGTACTTAACTAGGAGGACAGGATGGACCTTATAGCTGATATCCTGCTTGCGGCCGGGGCGTTGGGCGCCGGATTCTATTGCTTGGTGCTGTCGCGCCGGCTGAAGCGGTTCAATGACCTGGAAAAGGGCGTTGGCGGCGCGGTTGCCGTGCTGTCCGCCCAGGTTGATGACCTGAACAAATCGCTGCAATCGGCGCAGCAGATCTCCGACGGCTCCAGCAAGGCGCTGCAGCAGCTGACCGGACGCGCCGAAACGGTGGCGCAGCGGCTGGAGCTGATGATGGCCTCGATGCATGACATTCCCGAGGCCGCGCCCCAAGCCCAGCCCCAGCCCCAGCCCCAGGCGCCTGCGGCGGAAGATGCCGCGATGGCCGCTGCCTATGAGGCCGAATCGCAGTCGCAAGACGCCGATCAGCCGCAACCGGAAGACGGTAAACCGTCCGGCCTGATGTTCGTACGTCACAATCGCAGCCAGAATCGGGTGGCGTGATGGCCGGCAAGACCAAGACCAGAAAGCCGCGCCGGTTCCGGCGCAGTGGCACGCTGATGATGCTGGCGCTCCTGCTTATGGGCTCGGCCGTTGTGCGGCTCGCCCTCGAGGCGGGACCGGCCATCGCCCGCGAAGTGGCCAGCCTGCAGGACTCCGACAAGGCCGCCGCGGCGCATAACGGTGAACCAAACCGCGAATCGCTGCCGTCCTCGGCGGAGCTGCAGACCATGCTGGCAGCCTTCAAGGAGCGGGAAGCGGCGCTGGCCGCACGCGAGGCCGAGATCCAGGACCGCGCCAAGGCGCTGGAGATCGCAGATCAGGCGATCGAAAAGAAGCTGGCGGCTCTGGAAGAGGCCGAATCGCGGCTGCGGGCGACCCTGTCGATGGCCGATGGCGCGACCGAGGCGGATGTGACCCGCCTGACCACGGTCTACGAGCAGATGAAACCCAAGGAAGCCGCCGCCCTGTTCGAGGAAATGGACCCCGGATTTGCCGCGGGTTTCCTGGCACGCATGCAGCCGGAATCGGCTGCGGGTATCATGGCCGGGCTGAGCCCCGAGGCCGCCTATACCATCAGCGTGGTGCTGGCCGGGCGCAACGGTGCCGTGCCCAAGGAATGAGCCCAGGCGCAGGCGCCTGTTTAGTCTTTCCTTAGGACGACTCGCCTAAACTGGTAAAAACCAATGGAATTTGGAGTGGACCTATGATCGGTATTGTAGGCATCGTGGTGATCTTTGCCATGGTATTTGGCGGCTACCTTTTGGCTGGCGGCAAATTGGCGATCATCATCAAGGCGCTGCCGTTCGAAATGATGATGATTGGTGGGGCCGCCGTCGGCACTTTCCTGATCAGCAACGACATGGGCGGGATCAAGCATACGCTCAAGGATGTCGGCAAGGTCTTCAAGGGCCCCAAGTGGAAGCCGGACGACTACCGCGACCTGCTGTGCCTGCTGTTTGCCCTGATCCGGATCGCGCGCGCCAACCCGGTTGAGGTCGAGCAGCACATCGAGGATCCGGAAAACTCCGCCGTGTTCAACAAGTACCCCAAGATCATGGGCGACAAGGAAGCCATCAACCTGATCTGCGACACCATGCGCTCGGCGTCGATGAACTACGACGACCCGCACCAGGTGGAAGAGGTGCTGGAAAAGCGGATCGAGGCGAACCACCACCACGCCATGCACGGCAGCCATGCCCTGCAGACCCTGGCCGACGGCCTGCCCGCGCTGGGCATCGTTGCGGCGGTTCTGGGCGTGATCAAGACCATGGGCTCGATCGACCAGCCGCCAGAGGTGCTGGGCAAGATGATTGGCGGCGCGCTGGTGGGGACCTTCCTGGGCATCTTCCTGGCCTACTGCCTGGCGGCGCCCTTTGCCGGCAAGGTGAAGAACGTGGTCGAGGAAGACGCGCATTTCTACCAGCTCATCCGCGAGGTGCTGGTGGCCAACCTGCACAACCACGCGGCGGCGATCTGCATCGAAGTGGGCCGCCAGAACACGCCCTCCCATTTCCGCCCCGGTTTCTCGGAACTGGAAGAGGCGCTTAAATCGGTGAAACAGGACGCAGCATGATCTGGCGTGCAATTGCCCTTACAGCTACCCTTCTGACGGCGGTCGGTGCCCAGGCACAGACCATCGTGACCCGCTCGGGCGAGCATGACGGCTTTACCCGGCTGGTGATGCGACTGCCCGGAAACGCGGATTGGTCCCTGACCCAGAGTGGCAAGACGGCGACGGTGAACATCGATGCGCCGGAGGCCGTGTTCGATACCTCCCGCGTCTTCCGCATGATCCCGCGGACCCGGCTGCAATCCCTGGGGCAGATCGGCCCCGGCCAGCCGCTGCGTCTGCAACTGGGCTGTGACTGCAAGGTGACGTCCTACGTGCAGCAGAACGGTTACCTGGTGGTGGACATCCGGGACCTTGATACGCCGGTGCCGCGCGGCGCGACCGTGGCGACATCCTCGGCGCCTCTTGGCGGTGGCGTGCTGCCCCTGACCTCGCCTGGGTCCGGCTACAGGTTCCGGTTCTCGGGCGGCGCGGCCACCGATGCGCGGATGGCGCTGGAGCTGGCGACGGCAGCCAGCCAGCCCGCCAGCACCCGGGTGACCCCGCAGGCCGCGACGGAACAGACGTCGCAAAGCCCCGCCCCCGTTGCCGCGCCGCCCGAGGCGCGCATTGAAGATCTGGGGGATGTGATGCTGGCCCAAGGCCGCGACAGCCAGCCGATCCAGACGCCGAAGCCTGTCGAGCCCGAGGCCGATCCGCAGGTGGCCGCCAGCCGCATGCCGGACGCCGGTTTCCTGCTCGACATGGTGGAAACCGAACGGGCGGCCGTCGTCAATGAATCGGAGCAGCGCCTGCTGCAGCAGATTGGCCGTGCCGCGCGGCAGGGCCTGTTGAAGGTCGGCGCGGACGGCCTGCCAGAGGCCGCGATTGCCGGGCTGGATCCGCTGGGGCGCAGCGACCGGCCCCTGAACCCGCTCGATCATATCGCCGTGACCTCGGCCATCGACCGTGAAACCGGTCTGAAGGCGGGGCTGGACGGGGCGGCAAACCAGCAGATGCACTGTCTGCCGGATCGCGCCGTTGCCATCCAGACCTGGGGCGATGACAGCCCGTTTGCGGACCAGGTGTCTGCCCTGCGCAGCGCCCTGGTGCGGGAATTCGACGATGTGAACCCGGCCAGTGTCTACGCCCTGTCGCGGATCTATCTGTACTTCGGCTTTGGTGCCGAATCGCGTTCGATGCTGGAAATCCTGCCAGAGCAGGATCGCGACCACCCCGACGCGGCGCTGCTGACCGCTATGGCCAGCCTGCTCGACGGCGAATCGCTGCCTGTGAACCACCCGTTCTCGGGGCAGCAGGGCTGCGAAGGCGACACCGCGCTCTGGGGCGCGCTTGCCGATGGCGAAATCAAGCGCAACGCCAGCTCGGATGCCATTCAGCTGGCGTTCTCGAAGCTGCCGGTGCATCTGCGCGTGCATCTTGGCCCGCGGGTGAGCAAGATGTTTGCCAAAACCGGCGATCATCACGTGGCCGAAGCGATCCTGCGCGCCGTCGACCGGACAGGTGTCGAGGATGTGCCGGAGATCAACCTGGCTGAAGCTGCCATTGCCGAGCTGGAAGGGGACACGGAAAAGGTCGCCGAGGAGCTGACCAGTGAAGTGGCCGAGCGGACGGGCAGTGCGCCCACCGCCCTGATCGAGCTGGTCGCGCTGAGCGTGAAGGAACGCAAGGCGCTGTCGCCGGATGTGCCGGACCTCGTGGCCTCGTATGAACTGGAAAACCGTGACACCGAGCTGGGCGCGGATCTGCGGCTTGCGCAGGTGTCCTCCCTGGCGCTGATGGGCCAGTTTCACGATGCCTTCGAGGAATTGGATGACCTGACCGAGCGTGATGGCCCGGCCGCACGGGTGGCCGCGATCGAGCCGCTGATGCTGCTGCTGACCGAGCGCGCCGATGATGTGACCTTCCTGCAATACGCGCTGGTGTTCTCGGGCCAGGCCACGGCGGGCGAGGCCGCGCCGGTTGCCGCGGATGTGGCGCGTCGCCTGCTGGATCTCGGCTTTGCCGAGCAGGCACAGACAATGCTGAACAAGCTGTCGCTTGAGCCCGAGGACGAGCGCCGCCGCCTGATGATGGCGGAAGCGGCTCTGGAACTGGGCAAACCGCACCGGGCGCTGGTCGAGCTGATGGGGCTGGAGGGCACCGAGGCCAACCGTCTGCGCGCCGAAGCCCTGTGGCGCAATGGCGAATATGGCCGCGCCGGTGAGTATCTGCTGGCCGAGGACGACGCCAATGCGGCGGCGCGCGGGTTCTGGCATTCGGAAAACCTCGACGCCATCGAGGCGATCAACACGGACGAAGAACCCCAGTTCAAGGCGGTCGCCACCGTGACCACCCAGATCAGCGAGACCGCCCGCGACCCCGAGGGCCTGTCGCCGCTGGCCCACGCCCGGGCGCTGGTCGAAAGCAGCGAGGGCACGCGCGGCGGTATCACCGACCTTTTGCGCCGTGTCGGCAGCGCGCAGGGGGCGGCCAAGGTCAACTGACCCTTTTGCCTTCTTTTGATGGTCTTTTGCAGGTCGCCCTCGGGGCGGCCTGCGGCTGTCGTGATAACACTTTGTCAACGGCCTGCCGGTAATCTGAAGATCGGGTGAATCCTGATTTGGAATGGGCAGAATGCCGAAAAACGATACGATACAAGGCCTGCAAGGGCCGAATCCCTGTGGTACAGGCGCCGCCGGGTTCAATCTTGCACCAGCTGCGGCGCCCTTTGTTTCCGTAACTTCGGGGCAACCACGCTCAGTCGCGGATGCACCGCGCGGGACGCGAGGGCCGAGCCGTGCCTAAGCTGACAAAAGAACAACTTTTCAGTCCCACCGTGCTGCTGGCGCTGGCGCTGATGGCGATCATCGTGATGATGATCCTGCCGATGCCGGCCTGGGTGCTGGACGTGGGTCTGGCGGCCTCCTTTGCACTGGCGATCCTGATCTTCACCATCACCCTGTTCATCGAGCGGCCGCTGGATTTCTCGTCTTTCCCGACGATCCTGCTGGCCTCGCTGATGCTGCGTCTGTCGCTGAACGTCTCCTCGACCAAGCTGATCATCGGCCAGGGTCATTCCGGCACCGATGCCGCCGGCAATGTGATCGAGGGCTTTGCCCAGTTCGTGATGGGCGGCAGCGTGTTCCTGGGCCTGGTGGTGTTCGGGGTGCTCCTGATCGTCAACTTCATGGTGATCACCAAGGGCGCGGCGCGGATGGCCGAAGTGGGCGCGCGCTTTGCCCTGGACGGCATGCCGGGCAAGCAGCTGGCCATCGACGCGGACATGTCTGCCGGCGCCATCGACCACCAGACCGCCAAGGAACGCCGCGAGCGCGAGCAGCAGGAGACCACCTTCTTCGGATCGCTGGACGGTGCCTCGAAATTCGTCAAGGGCGACGCGATTGCCGGGCTTCTCATCACCCTGCTGAACCTGGTGATGGGTCTGATCATGGGCGTTCTGGTCCATGGCATGCCGGTCGGCAGCGCCTTCGAGACCTATGCCATCCTGACCGTCGGCGACGGTCTGGTGTCGCAGATCCCCTCGGTCATCATCTCCATCGCGGCGGCGCTGCTGCTGGCGCGTGGCGGGGCAACCGGTGCCACCGATACGGCGCTGGTGGACCAGTTCGGCCGTCACCCTGCCGCGCTGGCCACGGTTGCGGTGCTGATGGTGATGTTCGCGCTGGTGCCCGGCCTTCCGTTTCTGCCCTTCGTGCTGGGCGGCAGCGTGCTGGGCTTTGCCGCCTTCAAGATGGCCAAGAAGAAACAGGACGACGCGGAAGCCGAGATCGAAGAGAAGATCGAGGAAGCCTCGGATCCCTCCACCGCGCGGCCCCTGGGCGATATCCTGGACCTCGATGACCTGCATCTCGAGTTCGCGCCGGACCTGGTCAGCATGGTGCTGGATGCCGGCACCGGGCTGGACGCGCGGATCGCCAACATGCGGTCCCATGTGGCGACCTCCTTTGGCCTGATCCTGCCGGAGATCCGGCTGACCGATCAGCATGATCTCGAAAAGGGCACCTATGTCATCAAGGTCCAGGGCGTCGAGCAGGTGCGCGGCTTCCTGCATCCGGACATGGTGCTGGCGCTGATGCCCGACGACCACGCCTCGCTGCCGCCGGGGACCGATGTCACCGAGCCGGTCTACGGCGCGCCCGCCCGCTGGATTCCCGCCAAGGCACAGGAGCAGGCGGCGTTGTCCGGTGCGACCGTGGTCAGCCCGCCGGAAATTCTGGCCACCCACCTGCTGGAAGTCATCAAGCAGAACTTCGGCCGTTTGCTGACGCTGAAATCGCTGCGCCGCCTGCTGGACGAGATGACCCAGCTGTCCGACACCTACCGGGCCGAGGCGAACCGCAAGCTGCTGGATGCGCTGGTGCCGGAAAAGGTCCCGATGGATACGTTGCACGCGGTGCTGCGACTGCTGCTGGAGGAACGCGTGTCGATCCGCAACATGCCGCTGATCCTGGAAGCCATCGCAGAGGCCCGTCAGCATGTGTCCCAGCCGGAGCTGATCTGCGAGCACGTGCGCCAGAGACTTGGCTTCCAGCTGGTCGCGGAGATGAAGCGCGAAGACGGCACCATCCCGCTGGTGCAGCTGGCGCCCGAGTGGGAGGACAAGTTCTCGACCTACCAGGTCGACGGCCAGGGGGCCGGGCTGGACATCGCGCTGCCGCCGGACCTCTTCAACCGGCTCGCCGACGGGCTGACCGAAAAACTCTCGGGCATCACCGATCAGGGCATTTTTGCCGCCGTGGTCACCTCCACCCGCCGCCGCCGCTACCTGCGCACGATCCTGAAGTCTCGGGGCATCACCAACCCGGTGCTCTCCTTCGAGGAGATCGGTCTGGAGGCGCAGCCGTCGCTGGTCGGGATGGTGCAGGCATGAGCCTGAATTTTCTGCCCCCGGAGCTGGTCATGTTGCTGGGGGCTGGATTCTGGCATGCGGCGATTGTCTTCCTGCGGGTCGCGGCGATGGTGTCGGTGCTGCCCGCCATGGGCGAAATGTACGTGCCGGTGCGGGTCAAGCTGGCCGTCTCCATCGCGTTCACCTTCGTCGTCGCCCCGGCTTTGCCTGCCTTTGCGGAGCCGGATGGAGTGATGGGCTTTGCCCGCTTTGCCGCAACCGAGGCCCTGATCGGGCTGGCGCTGGGGGTCGGGGTGCGGATGTTCGTGCTCGCCTTGCAGACCGCCGGGGCGATGGCCGCGCAGAGTACGTCGCTGTCGCAGGTCCTGGGCGGCATCGGTGCCGAACCGATGCCCGCGCTGGGCGCGGTGCTGATGATCTCGGGGGTGACGCTGGCGGTGATGATGGGCCTGCATGTGCGTGTGGCCGAGCTGATGATCCGGTCCTACCAGCTGTTTCCCGCCGGGCAGTTCCCGGGTGCCGCCGGACTGGCGGAATGGGGCGTCCACCGCGTCTCGCAGAGCTTTTCACTGGCCTTCACCCTGGCGGCGCCCTTCGTGATCACCGCGGTGATCTACAACCTGGCGCTGGGGGTCATCAACCGGGCGATGCCGCAGCTGATGGTCGCGATGGTCGGTGCGCCGGTGATCACCTTTGGTGGCTTGTTCATCCTGATGGTTGGTAGCCCGATGATTCTGGACGTGTGGTCGCGGGCCCTGGTGACCTTCTTCGCCGATCCGGGAGGCGGCATGCCATGAGCGGTCAGGACGACGATTCAGACAAGTCATTTGAGCCGACGGAACAGAAGCTCCGGAAGGCCCGCGAAAAAGGCGAGGTGGCCAAATCCACCGACCTGTCCGTTGCGGCCGCCTATCTTGGCCTGATCGTCGCCTTCTATGCGGCCGGCAGCAGCAGCGTCGAGGGGCTGGGAACTGCACTGATGGCATTTCTGGACCAGCCCGATCGGCTGGCGCCGCTGTTTTTCGACGGATCCGCCGCGGCCCCGTCCGGGGGATTCGTCGGCAGTGCGATCAAACCGATTCTGCCCTGGTTCCTGGTGCCCTTCGTGTTCGTGCTGCTCTCGATCATCGGCCAGCGGGCGCTGGTCTTCGCGCCCTCCAAGCTGGAACCGAAGCTGTCGCGCATTTCGATCATCTCCAACGCCAAGAACAAATTCGGGCGCTCCGGCCTGTTCGAATTCCTCAAGAGCTTCGTCAAGCTGGTGCTGTATTCGATCTGCCTTGGCGTCTACCTGTCAAAACGCCTGCCCGAGATGATTTCCTCGGCGGGCACCGGGCCGCAGTCGGTGGTGATGATGCTGGCGCAGCTGTCGCTGGAGTTCCTGTTCCTGGCGCTGATCATCGCGCTGGCGATCGGCATCGTCGATGCGGCGTTCCAACACGCCGAACACCACCGCAAGAACATGATGTCGCGCAAGGAACTTCAGGACGAGATCAAGGACGCCGAGGGCGACCCGCACACCAAGGGCCAACGCCGCCAGCGCGGCATGGAGATCGCGATGGGCCAGATGCTGGCGGATGTGCCCAAGGCCGACGTGGTGATCGTCAACCCGACGCACTATGCCGTGGCGCTCAAATGGAGCCGCGAGAAGGGCACCGCCCCGGTCTGTGTGGCCAAGGGGGTTGACGAGGTGGCCGCAGCGATCCGCCGTGTCGCCAATGAAAACGGTGTGCCGATCCACAGCGACCCGCCAACCGCGCGGGCGCTGCATGCGACGATCGAGATCGGCGAGGAAGTCGAAGAAGAGCATTACGCGCCGGTTGCGGCAGCGATCCGGTTCGCCGAGGAAATGCGCAAGCGCGCCAAGGGGAAAGTGACATGAAGCAGAAGATGCTGGACCAGATGGCGGCAGTCACCGCCGCGCAGTACATGCAGGAACATGCCAAGGTGCAGCCGATCCTTGCCCGTGAGGCGCAGCTTCGCGGACAGCTGGCACAGCTGAACGCGCAGGTTCAGTCGGTGCGGGAGCAGGGCGACGGCGACCACGCGATGAAGGCGCTCGGGGCGGATCTCTTGTGGCAGGGCTGGCACACGCGCACCCGCAGGCAGCTGAACCAGGACCTGGCCAAGGCCACCGCACAGAAGCTGCGGGTGATGGACCAGCTGCGCCAGGCCTTTGGTCGCAAACACGCAGTCGAGACCATGGCCGCCTCCGAACGCAAGCGCCGCAAGGCCGAACAGGTCAAGAGCTTCATGGATCAGTTGCTGGGGCCGTAAACCGACCGCCCGGCGAAAACGGCAAAGGCCGACCTGCAATACAGGTCGGCCTTTTTCAATGTTGGGACCATGTGACGGCTCAAACGTCCTGGCGGGAGATCTCCATGATCAGGACGTCATAGACATCCTTTCCGAGGTGTTTTTGGGCCGCCTCCCGCAGGGCGGTCCGCAGCGGGTCCAGCACGTCCGAGCGGGTAAAGGCGCCGCGGAAGCCGCCCATGTTGGCATGATCGAACAGCACCTGAAGGAACACGTCGCGCAGCTTCGGTTCATAGGCGTGGACCTTTTCGGTGGTGCCTTTCTTGGCTTCCAGGCTCAGCGACATCACGACCAGAGAGGTGAGATTCTCGCGCTCGACCACCGGCACCACGAACTGGTTGTTGATCTTGATGTATTCGCGCTGGTTCTCTTCGCTGAGTTCCTCGGGCTCCTTGGCTTCGGGCTTGGGCGCGGCGGGCTTGCTGGCCTCCGCGCTCTCGACCGGCTCGGGGGCAGGCGCCAGCATGATGCCGGCGCCGATGCCGCCCCCGGTGCCGAGTATCAGCAAGATAACAGGGAGAAGTTTGGACAACATGGCGATCCTCAGAACGGCAGGACGACATCAAGCAGCTGCTGGCCGTAGCGCGGCTGCTGCACGTCGGTGATCTGGCCACGCCCACCGTAGGAGACCCGCGCCTGGGCGATCTTGTCATAGGTGATCTCGTTCTGACGGCTGATGTCCTGGGGCCGGACATAGCCGGTGACCAGCAGTTCCCGCAGTTCGAAGTTCACCCGCAGCTCCTGGGTGCCGCTGATCGCAAGCACCCCGTTGGGCAGCACGTCGACAACGGTGGCGGCAATCCGCAGTTCCAGCTTTTCGCTGCGCTTGACGGAGCCCTTACCGCCGGAGGAGCTGGAGCTTCCCAGCTCGACCGCGTTGGCGGCAGAGGCGCCTTCGGGCAGTTTCTCGTCCAGCCGCTGGGGCAGGCCGAGCAGCTGCGGTACGTTCAGGCTTTCGGAACCGGAGCGCGAGCGCTGGGTGTCGTTGGAGATCTCGGCTTCTTCGTCGATTTCGATGACCACGGTCATGATGTCGCCGCGTTTCATCGCCCGGCGGTCGCCCAGCAGCGATTGCTGGCCGCCGCTCCACAGCGAGGCTCCGTCCACCGTACGGCGGCTCTGGGTCTCGTTCGGCAGCCCCTGGTACAGCATGGCGACATGCTCGGTCGACTCGGTGGTGGGGGTGAAGGACGGTGCCTTGCCCAGGTGGTCCATCCGGCCACAGGCGCCGAGCACGACCAGGCCAAGAAGCAGCGGTTTGACGGGGGTGAGTTTCATGGTCATCAGTTTACCTCTACGGAGCCGTCTTGTTTGACCCGGCCGGTGACGGTGGTGCGGGAAGAAAGATTCATGACCCGGACGGCTTCGCCAACCGAGCCACGGCCAAGCGAGCGGCCTTCGGCGGCGATGGTCAGCCCGCCCTGACGGAAGATCAGGGTGACCAGGTCGTTGCGTTCGATGATGGCCGGCGGGCCGATGTCGCCGGGCCGCAGCGGGCGCCCGGCATAGAGCGCGACACGCGCTTCCATGCCGATCACTTCGGAAGGATTGGTCAGCGCGCCCATGATCTCGCCCTTTTTCAGCGCCAGATCTTCGGCGTTGACGATGTCCTTGGCACGGATCGTGCGCACCGGGACCAGGTAATCCGCGAGGGCGGGGGGCGCGCAGAAGGCGCCGGCGATCAGGAGAGCGAAGACCTGTTTCATCAGCGGACCTGCGTGGTTGCGCCCATCATCTGGTCAACCGCCGAGATGACTTTGGCGTTCATTTCATAGCCGCGCTGGGCGGCGATCAGTTCGGTCACTTCGCGCACCGCATCCACCGAGCTGGCCTCGAGATAGCCCTGCCGCAGGGTGCCAAGGCCGTCTTCGCCCGCGGTGGAGACGGTTGCCGGGCCGGAGGCCTCGGTCTCGGTGAACAGGTTGCTGCCGATCGCTTCGAGCCCCTTGGGGTTGGTGAACCCGGCGAGCGTGAGCTGCCCCAGCAGCTGCCCGGCGGAGGTTTCGTCGAAGTAGCCGTAGACCTCGCCCTCGGCATTGATCGAAATGCTCTTGGCATCGTCGGGGATGGTGATCTCGGGAGAGACTGCAAAGCCGTCGTTGGTGACGATCAGCCCCTCGGCGGACCGTTTCAGCGAGCCATCCCGGGTATAGGCGGTCTGACCGGAGGGCAGCGTCACCTCGAGATAGCCCTTGCCATCGATGGCGACGTCCAGATCGTTGTTGGTCTGCTGCAGCGCGCCCTGCGACAAGTGAACGGACACGGCCGCCGGGCGCACGCCCAGGCCCACCTGCACGCCGGTCGGCAGCACGGTGCCGTCCGAGGCATTCACCGACCCCGCCCGCGACACCTGCTGGTAATGCAGGTCGGCGAACTCGGCGCGCCGTGCGTTGTAGGCGGTCGTGTTCATGTTTGCGAGGTTGTTGGAGATGGTCTCCACCCGCAGTTGCTGGGCGCTCATGCCGGTGGCTGCGATCTTCAAGGCGCGCATCTGGATTCTCCTAGGTGGTCTTGATCAGGTTTTTGATGGCATTGCGGACGCGTTCGTCTTCCGCCTGCAAAAAGCTCTGGCCCATTTCATAGGCCCGCTGGACTTCGATCATGCGCGACACTTCGGAGATCGCGTTCACGTTCGAGCCTTCGAGGAAGCCTTGCAGCACCTTCGAATCGAAGTTTTCCTCGATGTCGCCTTCGACGCGGAACATCACGCCGTCCTCTCGGACCAGCGTGTGCTGCTCGACGGGCTGGAACAGGCCCAGCTGGCCCAGAAGGCGGCCATTGGCGCTGAGCGACCCATCGGAGCCGACCTCGACCTTGCCTGCATCCGGCGGCACGAAAACCGGGGCGCGGCCCGCGTCCAGCACCCGGTAGCCATCCATGGTCACCAGATCGCCGGCCGCGTTCGTGGAAAAGGCGCCCGAGCGGGTCAGCCGTTCGCCCTGCGGTGTTTCCACCATGAAGAAGCCGTCCCCTTCGATGGCGAAGTCGAAATCGCCACCGGTCTGGGTCAGCTGGCCCTGCTCCATCGAGGTGTTGAAGATATTGGCGCGCGACATCGACAGCGATTCCTGTCCGGGCGCGGATTTCACGAATTCGGAAAAGATCAGCCCCTCCTGGCGATAGCCGGTGGTGGCCGAGTTGGCGATGTTGTTTGCGATCACCCGCATTTCGCGCATCAGTCCGGACTGACGGGACAGCGTGGCGTAACCTGTTGTTTCCATTATAGACCTCCGGCAATCATCGGAACGACGTGACCATCAAAAAAGGCCACAAGGGTTTGGGTCATGAAGCCCATGGTCATCCAGAACACGACCAGGATCGCAGTCAGCTTCGGGACGAAGGTCAGCGTCATTTCCTGCACCGAGGTCAGCGCCTGGAACAGGCCGATGACGACACCCACGACCAGCGCCACCAGAAGGATCGGCGTCGACATGGTGACTGCGGCCCAGAGGGCCTGACGCAATGTGTCGTAGAACAGGCTTTCGCTCATCATGGCTCAGACCGGCATTCTCAGAATTTCCTGGTAGGCCTCGACCACCTTGTTGCGCACGGTGACCGCGGTTTCGACCGCCAGTTCGGTCTGCGCCAGGGCCTGCACCAATGCGTGCGGATCGGCTTGGGAGGTCATCGCCTGCACCGAAACCTGCTCGCTTTGCTGCAGGGTGGTGGCGAAGTCCTGAAAGCTCTGTTTCAGCTGGGCGCCGGCGCTGGTGCCGGCATAGTCAGGGTCAACCTTGGTGGCCGGACGTGCCGCGGCATAGCCAGTGGCGGCGGAAAGACTGCGAATATCCATTCTGGATCTCCAATTGGCTTGGGGGAATTATCGTCTCAGAAGTTCCATGAGAGAGGAGGACATCGAGCGGGTCTGCTCGAACATTTTCAGGTTTGCCTCGTAGCTGCGCTGGGCCTCGCGGGCGTCGGCAATCTCGATCATCAGATCGACATTGGAGCCTTCGTAATGGCCGCTTTCATTGGCCAGCGGATGCGACGGGTCGTAGATTTCTTCGAGGTCGCTGCGGTCCAGGGTGACCCGGCCGGTGCGGACATGTTCCACGTCGGTCTGCAGCTCGCGCACCGATTCGAAGGGGACCGTCTTGCGGCGGTAGCCGGGGGTATCGGCGTTGGAGATGTTCTCCGACACGTGACGCAGACGGGCGGCCTGGGCCTTGAGACCGCTGGCCGTGACGGAAAGGGCTCTGGAAAATTCACTCATCGATCAGCTCCTCCTCAGGGTTTGCCCAGGCTTGCGCGCAGGATGTTCATGGAGGACTTGTAGATCGCCATCGCCCGCTTGTGCTGGCGTGCCACCTCGACCCCTTTCAGCATCTCGGTTTCGATCGAGACAGAGTTGTCATTGGGGTCGCTGCCTGCATCAGAGCTGGTGATCGCCCAATCCATTCCGCTGCCTGCGCTGCCATTGAGGTGGCTGTCGCGGGTGGCGATCATGCTGCCGGGGCGTGCGCCTGCGGCGAAAACTTCCGTGAAGGGCTTGATGTCCTTGGCGTGGTAGCCAGGCGTGTCGGCATTGGCGATATTCTGTGACACCAGTGCCTGGCGGGTGCCGGCATGGGTTGCCATGGAATAGGCAATTTTGAATACGTTCAATTCTGTGAACACCAGGGTTTCTCCCTTGATCGATTTCAATCAAGGCTTAACCCCGATTCCTTTAGAAATTGTTTTCAGGACGCCAACGGAGACCGCCGCAATGAAAGCAGAGCTGACTGCACTGACCCGCCAGATTGCCGGCAAGCGGCTGACCACGCAGATGGGGCGGGTCGCCGGGATTGCCGGTGGCGAGATCGAAATCTCCGGGCTGGCCTCGGTTGCCCGCATCGGTGATCGACTGATCCTGCGACGTGGCCCCGGTGACGAGTTGCACGGCGAGGTCCTGAAGATTAACGGCAGCAGTATCAGTATGTTACCTGATCGCGCGCCGGACCGTGTCGCAATCGGGGACCCGGTTTTGTTGCGCCCGTCGCCGGATTTCGCGCCCAGTGATCATTGGATCGGGCGGGTGATTGACCCGTTCGGCGAGCCGCTCGACGGGCGGCCGCTGCTGCCGGGGGCGGAGCCGCGCGACCTGATGGCCGCGCCGCCCAAGGCCGCCGAACGTCGACCGCTGGGAGAGCGGCTGGCAACGGGGCAGGCGGTTCTGAATACGATTCTCCCCATCGTGCGCGGTCAGCGCGTGGGGCTTTTTGCCGGCTCCGGCGTTGGTAAATCGTCGCTCCTGGCGAAACTGGCCAAAAGCATGGAAGCCGATGTGGTGGTGATGGCGCTGGTCGGCGAGCGGGGGCGCGAGGTGAATCACTTCGTCGAAGACGTGCTGGGACCGGAAGGCATGAGCCGCGCGATTGTCGTCGCGGCCACTTCGGACCAGTCTGCCCTTGTGCGCCGCCGCTGTGCCTGGTCGGCGATGACCGTGGCAGAACATTTCCGGGACCAGGGCAAACACGTGCTGTTCCTGGCCGACAGCGTGACCCGCTTTGCCGAAGCCCATCGCGAGATCTCCGCGGCCTCGGGCGAGGCACCGGCCCTGCGCGGCTATCCGCCCTCGGTGACGCCGCTGATTACCGGCCTGTGTGAACGCGCGGGCCCCGGCAGCGCCGATCAGGGCGACATCACCGCCGTGTTCAGCGTTCTGGTGGCGGGCTCGGACATGGATGAGCCGATCGCGGATATCCTGCGCGGCGTGCTGGACGGCCATATCGTGCTGAACCGGGAAATTGCCGAACGCGGTCGCTTCCCGGCCATTGATGTCTCGCGTTCGGTCTCGCGCAGCCTGCCAGCCGCGGCGACCGCCGAGGAGAACGCGGTGATCCAGGATGTGCGCAAGTTCCTCGGCGCTTATGAGCAGTCGGAGGTGATGATCCGGGCGGGCCTGTATTCCGAGGGCAACGATGCGGTGCTAGACAAGGCGGTCAAGCTGTGGCCCGAGCTGGACGCGTTCTTCGGTCGTGAAGACCCGGAGGGCATCACCAGCAGTTTCAACCGCCTGCTGCTTCTGATGCGCCGCGCGAAGGCCGGGCGCTGAGGTTGCCCCTGCCGCTGGCAACATTGAAACGTTGTGATCATCCCTGAAATGAAAAAGGCTCCCAGTCAATTCTGGGAGCCTTTTTCAATTTGGATCTTCAAGGGCCGGTGAAAGGTCTCGGGGGCTTGTTCCAAGCCCTGTGTCTCTTTCGGACCAGCCTTGTGGTGTTTCAGATGGGCCGCCCGCATGGCGGGCGTTTGAGGCCGCATCGACGCCGCGGCGCGGGGCCGCGGCCAGGTCATGGATCAGGAAGGGCGGACCGCAAACAGGCGGTCTTCGCGGGCCAGAAGCGTGCGCAGTGCCTTGAGACAGCGATAGTGATTGTCGCCGATCAGGGCTTCGGTCGCCTCGGCCAGGGAGGCGCGGCTGTCGGGGTCGGTGAAGACCTGGCTCAGCTCCTCGATGCGCCGCAGCATCGGCAGGCGCTCTTCTTCGGGGTCGGCGTCGCCGGAAAGGATCAGCTGCGCCGCGTAGCACACCCGGCGCACCGGGGTATTGGCTTCTTCCGGATGGATCGCATCGCGCAGGCGCAGGATGTTGGCGTCCGGGGTGACAATCGACAGGCGGCTGCGACGGTCGCCGTTTTCGATCACCGCACCGTTCACAAGGACACGCTCCTTGGGGGCGAGTTTCAGGACAAGTCCGCTCATATTCAGGATGCTCCGCTGCGGAGGCCACGCATGATGGCCGTATTGATTTCCACCAGCGGGCGTACGTTGGCCTTGCGCTGCAGTACCTTGCTGGTGTGTTGTCTTGTGAATTCCGCCAGTTCGAAGAGGCTCAGCTTCAACTCGTCCGGGTAGGGGTTTCCCTTGTTGGCAAGATCGGCTGTGAAAATGGACCAGAGTTTGCGGTTGTCATTCAGGGCGGCAACCAGATCCTGGAACCCGTCGCGGCCTTGTTGCGCTGATGTGATCATTCGACGCGTAATGCGGGCGATCACTTCGTATTCGAAATTCTTTGCTGTCCGGGTCGGGGCCTTTGCCGCCGAATAGGCACTCTTCGCCTTCAGAAGGGCATTCACGTGTTTTCCTAACGTTTTATTCTTCAGATTCTCTGAGAGGGGAAGACCGGGGCGCTGTCAGCGCCCCGGTTGGAGCTGTTAACGGAACAGCTGCTGCAGGGTCGAAGGCGCCTGGTTCGCGATGGAGAGCGACTGCACCGCCAGCTGTTGCTGGGTCTGCAGTGCTTTCAGTCGCGCCGACGCTTCTTCCATGTTGGTGTCGGCCATGGTGCTGACACCGGATTTCAGCGAGTCGTTCAGTTTCGACACGAAGTCGTTCTGGTCGCTCAGACGGTTGCTGTCGGCACCCAGCTGGGCTGCGCTGTCGATTGCGAAGGACAGCATGGTCTCGATTTCCGACAGAACAGTCGCCGCGTTGGCGCTGGTCAGCGAGGTCATGCCGGCGGTGTTCAGGCTGGACGCGCTGTCGATACCGGTGATCGTGATGGTATCGCTGGCCGCGTCCAGGCCGCCCAGAACGTCCAGCTGCGCGGTGACGTTGTCATCCAGCAGGTTGGCGCCGTTGAACGAAGCGGAGTCGATAATGGATTCGATCTGCTCGCGCTTCTTCGCCAGGTCGGCCTCGATCTTGTCGTGGTCGACGTTCTGCGAAACGCCTGCGACTGCCAGTTCACGCATGTCTTTCAGGGTTTCAACGATCTGTTCCATGCCCGAGGACGCAACAGCAACGGTGGCTTCACCAAAGTCCAGAGCGTCAGACACGGCTTCGTATGCCTGGATGTCCGATTCCATCGACTTGGAGATGGCCCAGACAGCGGAGTTGTCCTTGGCGCTACCAACTTCTTTACCAGTGGAGATCTGGTTCTGGGTGTCTTCCAGGTTGTTGTTGACCGACTTCAGGGTCTGCAGAGCAACCATTGCGCCGTTGTTGGTCAGAATGCTGGTCATAGCTTTTTCCTTTAGCTGTGGAGCACTTTGGCCCCTATTATTCTGTGCCCTCAGGGGGCGTTTTGTGACGTCTTTCTGACTGTGCGTTCCACCGTCCGGCTTCCGCGCCACCCGTCATCAGGTGCAAGGAGACATTGGCCCAACAGTTGCTAAGGGAGTGCTAATGCGGAGATTTGCTTCCGTAGAATTTTCTCCAAATTGCATTTAGGCCTTTTTCTCCAGCTTTCCGATGTTGCGGGTTCCGTAACGGGTGCGACGACCGGTCTGGTCATAGACGTCCAGGCCTTTGCGGATCTTGCGCAGTTCGGCCATGCGTGCAGCGACGCTGCGGATGCCTTCCATGGCGCTGTCGAGGAGATCCTGATTGCGCGACACCTTGGTCTGGACCCTGGCCAGCGTGTCGCGCTCCAAGTCCGAGATCGTGTTGAGCTTAGCGATGATCTTCTCTTTCTTGGCGAGCAGGTCTTCCAGCTTGCCAAGGTCGCCTTTCATCAAAGCGGCGCGTTCGCGGTCCAGGATCTGGTCCAGCTCATCCGTGAGCTGCTGCGGTTCGGATTTAGTCACCTTGGGTCTCCTTCAATGCGTGATACAGGGATTCCGCGAGGCCGATGCCGCCCGAGCGGGCGATCTGGTTGGCCTGTTCGCGAACGAGGAAGCTGGAAAACTGATCTTCGCCTGCACCGCCGCCGAACCCTTCGCGTGATTCGCCAAGGCCCGCCGATTTCAGCATCTGCGCCAGAAAGGATGCTTCCAGTTCCACCGCGGCCTCTCGCAATGGGTCGGCGGGTGGTTTGCGGACCGGGGTATATGACTGCGCGGTCTGCATATGTGTGGTCAGTAGATCTGACATGTCCGGTTCTCCGGTTGTTCATCGAACTTCATCGAGTTTTTACAGTTTGCCGTGGAACCGGTTAAAATTGCCGTAACCGCTTTGCGTTAAGTCTGACCGGGTCGAGATAGAATATCTGGAAGCCGATCATGATGATGAATCCCCTCCTTGGCCCGGAAGCAGGCCCAATCGGAAAAGCGCGGTCGCCTTCCGTGAACAACATGGAAAACGCTAGCAAAAACAGAAGGTTCGAGGACGTTCTGGCGGCTGGTGCAAAATCGGACACACAGGTGCCGGACCCGGCGGTGGTACAGGAGCAGCCAGGTGATTCTCCGGCGCAGGCAAAGCCGGGCGAGGTGGCTGCCGAGGAAGAGGGCCGAAGCGTAAAAGGCGCTGAGACCGGTTCAGATGTCGTGAGGCAAAGTGACGTTGAAGCCGGCGGGCACGCTGAGTTCGCTGGCCGGACCTCCACTGTGGGTGTCAGATCAGTGGGTTCATCCAACGAAAACGCAAAAACGCTTGGCGAGGCACACGTCGAGCGAGCCGCGGACCGTTTGGAGGATGCGCGCCATGCAGACGGTGCAGACACAGCCGTAGGCGTGTCCGATTCCTCGCAAACGTCGAGAACAGAACGCGGCCAGCCGGAGCCGACCGATACGGCCGAGATCAACGAGACCGCCGTGTCTGCGGCTCTGGCTGTTGATCAGGCCGGGACATCGCGCCCGCGCGGTATGGAAAGAGACAAGAAAGAGGATCTTTCCGCCTCCCTGCCGACGCGCGGTTTCGGGTCCGTTGCGGAAACCACGACTGCGGAAGCTGCCCGGGCGTCGAAGGCTATCGAACCATCCGAAGTGGCATCCAGAAGCGCATCGGGTCACTCGCAGAATGGTATTTCTTTCAGCGTAGCGCGGGGAGCTGGAGCGGACACCGCACTCCCCATCGAGGGAGGGATCAATCGGGCGTCGGCCAAATCAGACGAAGACATTCTCCTGGGTTCGGTCGCGAAACCGGGTGAGGCGGTCGGCTCCACGCGCACAAACATGCGGACAATGGCGGCCGAGCCAACAGCACGGGCCGGTGATCTGACGAGCAGTCGCACACTGGGCGGCGCTGGCGCCACGGCGGCAAGTCCGGCTGTCCATGCATCTGTCGGCGCGGAAACATCGGGCCGCATGGCCGACATGGCAACGCTGCCGCTTGATGGTCAGGAAAGCACGACTGGCAAAGCCGATGGGGCCTTCGTGCCCCAAAACGCGGGTTCCGGCGACAGCAAGCTTTCACAACAGGCAGCCGTGGCGGGCACCTTTGGCCGTGAGGCCTCGGTGACATCCGCGCCGGTGGCAGCTGCGGGGCATGCACAGCCCGGCGGATCCATGGAGACTTCTGCCGGGGCGTCTGCGCGGGCTGCGGCCGCCGAGACGACCGAGATTCAGCAGGACAACGTGACCGGGGCACCCCAGGCGACCGCCCGCGCAACAGCCGAAACTCTGCAGGCGGCCTTCGTGCGCCAGTCCTTGAGTGAACCCAAGGTCGGCGCAGCGGCCCAGCGACAGGAAACTGCAGCGATCACGGAAGCAAGGGTCGAAGACGCAGCCGACCTGGATGTGGCCATGCAGGAAATCCGGGCAGCCGAATCGAATGCCAAGGCGAATGCGCTGCGCAGCAGCGCCGCCGCCCTCGGCACCCTTGCCATGCAGTCCACGTCCGTCGCATCGCAAGCGATGCTGGCCGGTGGGGTAATGGAGCGTGAAGCCGGCGACCTTCTGGATGCCTCGCTGGAGCGGTTCAATGAGATGCCGGGGCTGTCGCAGATGCTGACCGAGGCTGTCATCGGAACCGGGGCCGGGCACCGCCCCGAAACACCTCGCATGATAGCGGCCCAGATCGCCGAGGCCTTTGCTGCCAAGGGGGAACAGAAGGTCGAAATCTCGCTGAACCCACAGGAACTGGGGCGGGTGAAGATGCGCGTTGCGACCAGCGAGACCGGGATCACCATGATCATCCATACCGAACGGCCGGAAACCGGGGATCTGATGCGGCGCCACATCAATGAACTGGCCGAGGAGTTCCGCCGAATGGGCTACGAGGACATCTCGTTCGAGTTCAGCGGCGGCGAAGCTGAAGGTGGTCATAGCCGCAGCGGCTCGGACCATGCGGCGGCCGGCGGATCTTCCGGCTCGGGCGAATCGCTCCACGACGGGGAGGCCCCGGCTTCTGAAATCATCACGCAAAACCTGCAGCTGGGCGCTGCCGGGCTGGACATGAGGGTCTGAGACCATGACAACAGCAGTCACATCCGCAAACACCAATCCCCTGCAGCAGTCGCAGACACGTTCCACCGCCACCGGAACAACCTCTGGCCTGTCGTCGGACTTCGAGACCTTCGTCAAGATGCTGACGGCGCAGGCGACGAATCAGGACCCGCTGGAGCCGCTGGATTCGACGGAATATGCGGCGCAGCTGGCGCAGTTTTCGATGGTGGAGCAGCAAACCAAAAGCAACACGCTGCTGGAGGGGCTTCAGTCGCAGCTGGGGCTTGCGAATATGGCGGCCCTGTCCGGCTGGGTCGGTATGGAAGCCAGAGCGGTGGCGCCGGGGTATTACGACGGCAGCAACAGCATTACGATCGCGCCGAACCCGGCCGCGGCGGCGGATAGCGTTTCGCTGGTCGTACAGGACAAGAATGGCCAGGAAGTCCAGCGTGTCAGCCTGCCGGTCTCTGCCGAACCCTACGAGTGGACCGGCGTGGACAAGGATGGCAACCGCCTCGAGGCCGGCGAATATTCCTTCATGGTGGAGAGCCGCAAGGGTGATGACGTGCTGCTGCAGGAATATGCCGAGATCTATTTCAAGGTGAATGAAACCCGGATGCAGGGCGGCGACGTCGGCCTGATTACCGAAGGTGGCTCGGTTGTGCTCGCCTCGTCGGTCAGCGCGCTGCGCGATCCGAAGTCCTGATTGGCCGATAGGCGTCGCTAGAAAAACGGTCTAGAACGGGGCGGTCAGACATCGGAGGCCGCCCTGCAAACCCTGTCCGAAGATTTCGAAGCCCGCTTCTTTGCCCATCTGGCGGCACAGGGGCTGCATGTCCCGGCGCCCCGGCGGTTGGCCGGTGGGCGGTCCAATCATGTCTGGCGTGCCGGAGCGGTTGTGATCAAGCTTTATGCCGCTGATGCGGGCAACCCGCTGTTTGCCAATGATCCGGCACGGGAACGTGCGGTGCTGGCGGCGCTGTCGGGCACCGGTATGGTGCCACCGCTGGTGCAGGCCGGGACGTTCGAAGGGCGGCAATGGTTGAGCTATGCCCATATCAACGGCCAACCCTGGCGACAGGCACCGGGTCATGTGGCACAGGTGTTGGGGCGGCTGCATGACTGCGCGCCGCCGGAAGGTTTGCCGCCGGGCGTGAACGGCAGCCTGGCGCTGGAGGCGCAGGTCGCGGGCATTCTCCGGCAGTGCCGGGATGGGCATTGGCTGACGGACTTGCGCCCGCTGGGGCGTGTGCCGCCGGTACCGCAGCCGGTGCTGATTCATGGTGATCCAGTGCCGGGCAACCTGCTGGCCCATGACGGGACGCTTACCTTGATCGACTGGCAGTGCCCGCAAATCGGTGATCCGGCCGAGGATCTGGCGCTGTTTCTGTCACCGGCCATGCAGTTGACGTACCGCGGCGCGCCGCTGAGCCGGAGCGAGGAGGACGCCTTTTTGCAGGCATACCCCGACCCGCGGATCGTCGGGCGCTATCTGGCCCTGCGCCCTTGGTATCATTGGCGCATGGCCGCCTACTGCCAGTGGCGGATGGAGCAGGGCAGCGCGGCCGACCGGCAGGCGCTGGCGCTGGAGTGCGCCGCGCTTCAGTCCATCAGCCCGAGGGCCGCATAGGCGGGCGGCATCAGGATCCGCCGCGCCCGGCCAAAGGGAAAGCGCGGCATCTTCTGCACCGCGGTCGAATACGGCAGCTCTGGCTGCCTGCCCTGCACCAGATCGCTGAGCAACCGGCCCGAATAGCTGCCCATGGCCACCCCGTTGCCGTGATAGCAGAGGCCCGCGAACAGCCCCGGCTGGTTCGGCACCGCCCCGATGAAGGGCACCAGATTGCGCGAGAGGCACACCATACCGGACCAGCAATGAGTGGCCGCCACGTCGCGCCAGGCCGGGAACATTGCCTCGAAATCTTGCCGCAGCTTGCGCCGGATTGCCGCCTCGGCGCGGGGCGACGCCCGCAGCCCGCCGCGCATGCCGAACAGGAAACGCCGGTCCGGCATCAGCCGGAAGTAATGCAGCAGGTTGCGGGTGTCATAGGCCATCTGGTCGGAAAACCAGCCCTGTGCCGACAACTCTGCATCGCTCAGCGGGCGGGTTACCATGACGGTGGACTGCGCGGGCATGTAGCGGCCCGCCAGCCAGCCCGGCAGATCTTCGGAAGAGTAGCCGTTGGTGGCGATGATGACTTGGGAGGCCCGCAAAACCCCAGTATCAGTCTCTATTTCAAAGGCACCGCTGACGGGGCGCACATGGCGGGCCGGGCTGCGCTGATAGAGGGCCGCGCCGGCCTTCCGCGCCGCGGCGGCGAGCCCGAACAGGTACTTGCGCGGGTTCAAGGCAAAGCCTTCCGGGGTGGTGAGAGCGGCGTGAAAGCCACCGTTCAGCCCGTGATCGGCGAGCTGGTCGCCGGAGACGAACTGCGCGGCCTCCCCTGCTTTTTGCAGCTGGTCGGCCTGTGCTTCCAGGCGGCGCGCCGCCTTGGGGCTGTGCGCCATCTGGGTTTCACCGTGCGAATGGGTATCGGCATCGATGCCATGCCTGCCCAGCAGGCCGCGCACCAGTTGGATGGCCGCGCTTTCGCTGGCCTCATAGGTCTCGGCGGCCTCCGCATCGAAGATGCGCCGCATCGCGGCGCTCGATAGTTTCGACCCGCCGAGGCAGCAGAAGCCGCCATTGCGCCCCGAGGCGCCCCAGCCCGGCGTTCCAGCTTCCAGCACCGCCACCTGAACGCCGGCTTCGGCGAGATGCAGCGCCGCGGACAGGCCGGTGAAGCCGCCGCCGATTATGGCCACATCGGCACTGGCCCCGCCGTCAAAGCGGGGCCAGTCCGGTGCGGCGATGGTCTCGTCCCACCAGCAGTTGCTGCGGGGACCAGGCCCATAGGCGTAGTCGGGGTAGATCCGGCGCATCAGCTGCGCACCGCTTCCATCTCCTCGCGCCGCTGGCGGGCCACCTGATGCTTGGTCACCAGCGAGGCGGTGATGACGCCGACGGTGACTACGGCGATCATGATCGTCGACAGCGCGTTGATCTCGGGGCTGACCCCAAGGCGCACGGCCGAGAAGATCTTGATCGGCAGGGTGGTGGCGGCGGGGCCGGAGGTGAAGGAGGCAATCACCAGATCGTCCAGCGACAGGGTAAAGGCCAGCAGCCAGCCGGAGATCACCGCGGGCGCGATGATCGGCAGGGTCACCAGCCGGAAGGCCTCGGCGGCGGAGCAGCCCAGGTCCAGCGCCGCCTCCTCGAGCGAGCGGTCAAAGCTGACGAGCCGCGACGAGACCACGACCGAAACGTAGCACATGGAGAAGGTGGTATGCGCCAGCACGATCGTCAGCACGCCGCGGTCCAGCCCGATGCCGATGAACAGCAAGAGCAGCGACAGGCCGGTGATCACCTCTGGCATCACCAGCGGCGCGTAGATCATGCCGGAGAACAGCGTCCGCCCCATGAACCGTCCGCCGCGCACCAGAACGTAGGCCGCAAGGGTGCCCAGCACCGTGGCCAGCGTCGAGGAGAAGACCGCCACCTTGATGGTCACCCAGGCGGCATTCAGAAACGCCTCGTTCTGCATCAGCTCGGCGTACCAGCGGGTCGAGAACCCGGCCCAGACGGTGACCAGCTTGCTTTCGTTGAAGCTGAAGATCACCAGGATCACCATCGGGATGTAGAGGAAGGCAAAGCCAAGCGTCAGCGACACGGCGTTAAACCAGCTCAGGCGTTTCATTGTTCGGCCTCCTGCTGTTTCTGCTGGTTGCGCTGGAACAGCACGATCGGGATGATGAGCAAGAGCAGCAGTACAACTGCCACCGCCGAAGCAACCGGCCAGTCGCGGTTGGAGAAGAACTCCTCCCACAGCACCTTGCCGATCATCAGCGTGTCGGAGCCGCCCAGAAGCGAGGGGATCACGAACTCACCGAGCACCGGGATGAACACCAGGAAGCTGCCGGCGATGATACCGTTCTTCGACAGCGGCACCGTGACCAGCCAGAAGGCCGACAGCCGCGAGCAGCCCAGATCCTCGGCGGCCTCGATCAGCGAGCCGTCCAGCCGCTCCAGCGCCGAGTAGATCGGCAGGATCATGAACGGCAGATAGGTGTAGATCACGCCGATGTAGACCGCCGAGTTGGTGTTGAGGATGGTCAGCGGCTCGGAGATCACGCCGGTCCACAGCAGGAACTGGTTCAGGAAGCCTTCATTCGACAGGATCCCCATCCAAGCGTAGACGCGGATCAGGAAGGAGGTCCAGAACGGCAGGATCACCAGCATCATCAGGGTCGGGCGCCATTCATCCGGGGCGCGCGCCATGCCATAGGCGATGGGGTAGCCCGCCAGCAGCGTCAGAAAGGTCGAGATCAGCGCGATCTTCAGCGAGCTGAGATAGGCTTTCCAGTAGAGGTCGTCTTCGGTCAGCCAGATGAAATTCTCGAAATCCAGCTGGGCGATAAAGGTGCCGATGCCCTCGGCCCAGTCGAACTGCGGCACATAGGGCGGGATCGACACCGCATAGTCCGACAGCGAGATCTTCAGCACGATGGCAAAGGGCACCAGGAACAGCGCCAGAAGCCAGGCATAGGGGATGGCGATCAGAAAAAAACGGCGCATCATTCAGCCAGCAGAACGCCTGCCGTGGCGGTCCAGGACAGCCAGACAGTGTCTTCCCAAGTGAAGGCGCGGCGGGCGATGCGGCGGGTGTTGGCGGTCTGCGCCTTGATCACCGCGCCGGTCGGCAGTTCCACGTGGTAGGTGGAGATATTGCCGAGGTAAGCAATGTCGAGAATGCGCCCCTGCACTGCGTTGTCGGCATCGGCGGGCTTTTCGGCGTTGATCGCGACCTTTTCCGGCCGGATCGCCAGATGGCATTTCTGTCCGTCGCTCAGACTGTTGGGCGATTGTACCTTGAGCGGCGGCAGACCCTCGTGCCAGCTCATGGCGTAGGTGTCGCTGCCGGTTGGCCTGGCGGTGCCTTCGATCAGGTTCACATCGCCGATGAAGTCCGCGACATAGACCGAGTTCGGCGTTTCGTAGATCCGGTCGGGAGTCGCCACCTGGATGATCTTGCCGTGGTCCATCACCGCCACGCGGGAGGCCACGGTCATCGCTTCCTCCTGGTCGTGGGTCACGATCACGAAGGTGGTGCCGGTCTTTTCCTGGATGTCCATCAGCTCGAACTGGGTGTCCTGGCGCAGCTTCTTGTCCAGCGCGCCCAGCGGTTCGTCCAGCAGCAGGAGTTTCGGTGCCTTGGCGAGCGAGCGCGCCAGCGCCACCCGCTGCCGCTGGCCACCAGAGATCTGGTGCGGCTTGCGACGGGCGAATTTTTCCAGCCGGGTCAGCCGCAGCATTTCCTCCACCCGTTGCTGGATGTCGGCCTTGGCCATGCCTTCGCGTTTGAGACCAAAGGCGATGTTCTCCCAGATCGACAGATGCGGAAACAGCGCATAGGACTGGAACATCATGTTCACCGCCCGCTTGTTCGGCGGCACCGGGGCGATGTCCTGGCCTGCGAGGAAGATCTTGCCCTCGGTCGGGGTCTCGAAACCGGCGAGCATCCGCATCAGCGTGGTCTTGCCGCAGCCTGAGGGACCCAGAAGCGCGTAGAACTCCCGCTCGTAGATGTCGATGGTCAGATTGTCGATGGCGGTGAACTCACCAAATCGTTTGGTGACGTTCTGGAAGTGGATCAAGGGCTTAGCCTCGGGATCGTTCCAGGGTTCGAATACGGAAGCAGTCAAGCCGGGCCTCTTCTACGAAGTGTCGCAAGCATTTCGGTATTGGCCGCGCCCGGGATGGTCAGGCGCGTCAGGCGGAATCGGATGTCTCGGGAGGCGAGGCGGCTGACGCCGCCCCGCAGAGAGGATTGAGGCCGGTCAGGTACCGGACTTGATCTTGGTCCACAGCCGGGTGACGACCCGCTGCACTTTCGGCGGGTAGGGCGTGGTGGTGTAGAGGTTGTTCAGCGTTGCTTCATCCGGGTAGATCGCCGGATCGCCGATCACGTCTTCGGCCAGATGCTCCTGGCTCGCCTTGTTGCCGTTGGCATAGTAGACGTAGTTGGAGGCCGCGGCCATGTTCTCGGGATCCATGATGAAGTTCAGGAACTTGTGCGCGCCGTCCGGGTTCGGGGCGTCGACCGGGATGGCCATCTGGTCGAACCACATCTGGGCGCCTTCGACCGGCGCGTGATAGGCGATTTCCACGCCATTGTCGGCCTCGGCAGCGCGGTCACGGGCCTGCAGGATGTCGCCGGACCAGCCGACGGCCACGCAGATGTCGCCGTTCGCCAGCGCGTTGATGTACTCTGAGGAGTGGAACTTCTGGATGTAGGGGCGGACCGGCATGAAGACCTCTTCGGCCTTGGCGATCACGTCCGGGTCATGGCTGTTGGGATCTTCGCCGATGAACTTCAGCGCGGCGGGGATCATCTCGGCCGGGGCATCGAGGAAATGCACGCCACAGGCGGACAGCTTTTCCATGTTCTCCGGGTTGAACACCAGTTCCAGTGAATCGATGGGCGCGTCCTCGCCAAGGATTTCCTTGACCTTGGGAACGTTCACGCCGATGCCGGTGGTGCCCCACATGTAGTTGATCGAATAGGCGTTGCCGGGATCATATTGCTCGGTCCGGCTGGAGACCACGTCCCACATGTTCTCGTGGTTGGGCAGCTTGGACATGTCCAGCTTCTGAAAGGCCCCCGCGGCGATCTGGCGCTGCAGGAAGGTGCCGGTGGGCACCACCACGTCATAGCCGGAACCGCCGGCCAGCATCTTGGTCTCCAGCAGTTCGTTGCTGTCGAACACGTCGTAGATCAGGTCGATGCCGGTTTCGGCTTCGAATTTTTCCAGCAGGCTCTCGTCGATGTAGTCGGACCAGTTGTAGACCCGCACCTCTTCGGCAGAAGCGACGGCTGCAGTGCCCAGGGCAACGGCGGCGGTCATGGTCAGCTTTTTCAGTGTCATGAAGTTCTCCCTGTGGGTGCCGGCTTCAATGTCCGGCCGTGGAAGGATTTGATCAAGTTTTGCCGCGTTCGGCAATACTCTTTATGTTTTCACTTGCCTCTGGATGGTGCAAGCTGGCGAAAATCAAGGAGGATATCCACAGGTGACAGAGACGCATTCAGCGGCTGGCAGCGCGCAGGAAGGCCCGACAAAACTGCCCGCGCATGAGATCGTGTACCAGAAACTTCGCTCGCAGATTCTGTTTGGGGACCTGGTGCCGGGGCAGGCGGTGACGATCCAGGGGCTGGTGGAGACGCTGGGCGCGGGCATGACGCCGGTGCGCGAAGCGATCCGGCGTCTGATCTCGGACGGCGCGCTGGTGTTTCAGGGCAACCGGCGCGTGTCGGTGCCCGTGCTGGGCGCGAAAGATCTTGAAGAGCTTATTTTCGTAAGAAAAACAGTGGAGTGCGAGCTTGCGCGTCGGGCAACACCGCATGTGACCGAAGCGGTGATTGCGCAGCTAACGTCCATCGATACCGCCTTGGATACTGCGATCAACACGGGCGATGTCGCGGGCTACCTGGTGCAGAACTACAGTTTCCATTCGCTGCTCTACGCCCATGCCGAAGCCCCTATTCTGACCGATATCGCCGACCGGCTGTGGTTGCGGTTTGGCCCATCGCTGCGGGTGGTGAGCGGGCGTCTGGGCACGCAAAGCTTCCCAGATAGGCACAAGGACATTTTGGAGGCACTTCGGCGCCGGGATGCGGATATGGCGGCGCTGGCGATGGAAAGAGACGTCTGCCAGGGCATGGAGCAGGTCGCGCAGGGATTGCAGGTCGCCAACTGATTCGATTGACATGGGGCAATTTGATCATATTCTAGGCGCAGTTTGATTTTCGCAGGAGTGCCTCCCATGACCGTGATCACCAATCACATGCCGACGGCCGAGCTTCAGGCGCTGGATGCCGCCCACCACATGCATCCGTTCACTGCCAACGGCGAACTGTCCCAGAAGGGCGCGCGTGTGATCACCCGTGCCAGCGGGGTGCACCTGACCGACAGCGAGGGGCATCAGATCCTCGATGCGATGGCGGGGCTGTGGTGTGTCAACATCGGCTATGGCCGCGACGAGCTGGCTGAGGTCGCCGCCCGCCAGATGCGTGAGCTGCCGTATTACAACACCTTCTTCCAGACCACCCATGTTCCGGCGATCGCGCTGGCGAAGAAGATTGCGGAACTGGCCCCGGGGGACCTGAACAACGTGTTCTTTGCCGGCTCCGGCTCGGAGGCCAATGACACCAACATCCGCATGGTGCGCCATTACTGGGCGCTGAAGGGCAAACCGTCGAAATCCATCATCATTAGCCGCAAGAACGCCTATCACGGCTCCTCTGTCGGCAGCGGCAGCCTCGGCGGGATGAGCGGCATGCACGCGCAGGGCGGCATGCCGATTCCCGACATCCACCATATCAACCAGCCGAACTGGTGGGCCGAAGGCGGCGACATGCCCGAGGAAGAGTTCGGCCTGCAGCGCGCACGCGAGCTGGAAGAGGCAATCCTGGAACTGGGCGAGGACCGCGTTGCGGCCTTCATCGCCGAGCCGGTGCAGGGCGCAGGCGGCGTGATCGTCCCGCCCGCCAGCTACTGGCCGGAAATCCAGCGGATCTGCGACAAGTATGAAATCCTGCTGATCGCGGATGAGGTCATCTGTGGCTTCGGGCGCACCGGCAACTGGTTCGGCAGTGAAACCCTGAACATCCGCCCCGACATCATGACCATCGCCAAGGGGCTGAGCTCTGGCTATGCGCCGATCGGCGGCTCGATTGTCAGCGACGAGATCGCCAGCGTCATCGCCAGCGACGAATTCAACCACGGCTACACCTATTCGGGCCATCCGGTGGCCGCGGCCGTGGCGCTGGAAAACCTGCGTATCCTCGAAGAGGAAAACATCCTCGGCCATGTGCGCGACGTGGCGGCGCCGTACCTGAAGCAGAAATGGGAATCGCTGCTTGATCATCCGCTGGTCGGCGAGGCCAAGATCGTTGGCATGATGGGGTCGATTGCGCTGACACCGAACAAGGAAACCCGGGCCGCCTTTGCCTCGGATACGGGGACCGTCGGCTATATCTGCCGCGAGCGCTGCTTTGCCAACAACCTGGTGATGCGCCATGTCGGCGATCGGATGATCATTTCACCGCCGCTGGTGATCACGCCGGAGCAGATCGATGTCCTCATCGAACGGGCGACCCGGTCTCTGGATGAATGCCACGCGGAACTGAAGAAACAGGACCTTTTGCACAGCGCCTGATTTTCGTCCGCGCGTGCGGAAAAACAGGGCCCGGGAAGACGCGTCCTGGTACCGATTCGGAGGATACCCGGCCCCTGTGGGTCGGGTATTTTTCTTTCTTCACTTCGGGTGGTTGCCTAAAGATATGTCGTCCATCTCGCCCAAGTGGCGCAAAACATCCCGACTGCGCCGCAAAAAGTCTGATTCTGCCCTCGAAATCGGTCCTAAGATCACGTTAGGGTGGGGATGTCGGATGGCGGCATAACAAACGCAAAGTGTCAGTAACCCGCCTTGGAAAGAATATTTTTTCTCATCTAGCGCTGACTGCCGCTGGTGTGATTAACTCCAGATAAGTGCAGAGCTAATCTGCCGGACTGACAAAACACGGGGAGCCTGCTTTGGCTGATGCATCTAATGTTGATGCGTTCGTTGAATTCGAACGCGTCCAAAAGAGCTATGATGGCGAAAATCTCGTTGTCAAAGACCTGAACCTCACCATGCCCAAGGGCGAATTCCTGACGATGCTTGGCCCGTCAGGTTCAGGCAAAACAACATGTTTGATGATGCTGGCGGGGTTTGAAACCGCAACCCATGGCGACATTCGCCTCGGGGGGACATCGATCAACAATATTCCGCCCCATAAACGGGGCATCGGCATGGTGTTCCAGAACTACGCCCTGTTCCCGCACATGACGATCGCGGAAAACCTGTCCTTCCCGCTGGAAGTGCGCAAGATCGGCAAATCCGAGCGTGAGGCGAAGGTGAAGCGGGCGCTCGACATGGTGGAAATGGGTGCCTTCGGCGGACGTCGTCCGTCGCAGTTGTCCGGCGGGCAGCAGCAGCGGGTCGCCTTGGCCCGGGCGCTGGTGTTCGAACCGGAACTGGTGCTGATGGACGAACCTCTGGGCGCGCTGGACAAGCAGCTGCGTGAAAAGATGCAGTTCGAGATCACCCACCTTGCGCACCAGCTTGGCATTACCACGGTCTACGTGACCCACGACCAGACCGAAGCGCTGACGATGTCGGATCGGGTGGCCGTCTTTGACGACGGGCGCATCCAGCAGATCGCGCCGCCGGACCAGCTGTACGAAAGCCCGGAGAACAGCTTCGTGGCCCAGTTCATCGGCGAGAACAACACGCTCGAGGGGACGGTCAAGGAAATCAACAACGGCATCGCGCTGGTGCAGCTGGACGATGGCGAACTGATTGATTGCAAGCCCGTCAACGTTTCCAAGCCTGGCGAGCGCACGCGCGTCTCGATTCGCCCCGAGCGGGTGGAGTACAACCGTGAACGCCTTCAGGAAGGCGTACATACGCTCAAGGCGGAAGTGCTGGAGTTCATCTACATGGGTGACATCTTCCGCACCCGCCTGCGAGTGGCGGGCAACGATGAGTTCATCATCAAGACCCGCAATGCCCCGGACCAGGTCCGGTTGCAGCCCGGTCAGCAAATCGAAATCGGTTGGCTGCCCGAAGATTGCCGCGCGCTGGACGCCTGATCCGCGCGCGCCGAACCCCCGGCATGACAACGACCGGGGGTCTCACACACGTGAAATCAACAAGGAGAGATACTCGATGAAACTCAGCAAGATGTCTGCACTGGCGGTGACAACGGCGCTGTGCGCGCCGTCGGCCTTTGCACAGGAAATGGCCAATGAACTGACGCTGGTCTCCTGGGGCGGCGCCTACCAGGCCAGCCAGAACAAGGCCTATGTGGAGCCCTACCTGGAGGCCAACCCCGAGGTCAAAATCGTCTGGGACGAAAGCTCGGCAGAAGCCGTGGCCAAGCTGCGTGCGATGAACGAAGCCGGCAACGTGACCTGGGACCTCGTCGATGCGGTGGCCTCGGACGCCATGCGCCTGTGCGACGAGGGTCTGGCGGAAGAGCTGGACCATGACGAAGTGCTGGCGCCCGCGCCCGATGGCACCCCGGCCAGCGAAGACTTCGGCGACCTGATCGTCAGCGACTGCTTCGTGCCGCAGATCGTTTACTCGACCACCTTCGGCTATCGCACCGACCTGATCGACAAGCCGGATTCGGTTTGCGCGATCTTCGACACCGAGAAGTATCCGGGCAAGCGCGCGCTGCAGAAGCGCCCGATCGACAACATGGAATGGGCCCTGTACTGCGACGGTGTCGCCAAGGACGAGATCTATGACGTCCTGAGCACCGACGAAGGCGTGAACCGCGCCCTGGCCAAGCTCGACACCATCAAGGACCAGGTGGTCTGGTGGTCGGCGGGTGCGGAAACCCCGCAGCTGCTGGCGGACGGCGAAGTCGTGATGGGCTCGACCTTCAACGGTCGCCTGTTCTCGGCGATTGCCGAGCAGAACCAGCCGATCGGCATGCTCTGGGACATGCAGTCCTTTGACCTCGACGGCTGGGTCGTGCCCGCCGGTCTGCCTGCGGATCGCAAGGCGCGCGTGATGGACTTCCTGAAGTTCGCCACCGACACCCAGCGCCTGGCCGATCAGGCCGCCTACATCTCCTATGGTCCGGCCCGTGCCTCCTCGGCTCCGCTGGTTGGCAAGCATGCAGAACTGGGTATCGAAATGGCACCGCATATGCCGACCGACCCGGCCAACGCGGGTAACGTGCACACCTATGACTACGAGTGGTGGGCCGACAACCGCGATGATCTGGACGCCAAGTTCCAGGCATGGCTGGCCAAGTGATCTGATCCCGATCGGGATCCAAGTGTTCGGCGGGGGCCACCGTGACGGTGGCCCCCGCCCCAAAAAATAAAAGTCCGACGGGGAACCCCATGAGCGATACCACCCATTCCGGCCCGGTGCTGGCTGCGGACGGCACGCCGCTGAAGCGCAGTCTGGCGCGGGCGTTGCGAATGCAGAAGCTGCGGGCGCTGATGCTGATCGCGCCGCTGTTGCTGTTCATTCTTCTGACCTTCATCCTGCCGGTTGCCGACATGCTGTACCGGTCGGTGGACAACCGGATTGTCGAAAATACACTGCCGCGCACTGTCGAAGCGCTGGAGGAATGGGACGCCAGCCTGAACCAGCTGCCCGACGAGGCGGTCTATGCGGCCCTTGCCGCCGACCTCAAGGAGGCAGCGGAAGCAAAGGTGCATACGCGGGTCGGCAAGCGGCTGAACTATGAAAACCCCGGTATTTCCTCGGTGTTTCGCAAATCCGGTCGCAAGGTTCGCAAGTGGGACATGGATGCCGACGCGCCGTTCAAGGAAAAGCTGATCGACATCGACGAGGGCTGGGCCGACATCGAGCTGTGGCGCACCATCAAGACCTATTCCGCGCCCCGCACGGCCGGCTATTTTCTGAATGCTGTGGACCTGAAACTCGGCGCTGATGGCGTGGAGGTTCGGCCCGAGAACGAACGCATCTACAACACGTTGCTGATCCGTACCATGCGGATGTCCCTGATCATCACCTTTAGCTGTATCCTGCTGGGCTATCCTGTGGCCTGGCTGCTGGCAAACCTGCCCACCAGCAAGGCAAACCTGCTGCTGATCCTGGTGCTGCTGCCGTTCTGGACCTCGCTGCTGGTGCGGACCTCGGCCTGGAAGATCCTGCTGCAGCAGCAGGGGGTCATCAATGACACATTGGTCTGGATTGGATTGGTGGACGACGCCAACCGGCTGGTTCTCATCAACAACGAGCTCGGCACCATCATCGCGATGACGCATATCCTGCTGCCGTTCATGATCCTGCCGATGTATTCGGTGATGCAGACCATCAACCCCTCCTACCTGCGCGCGGCGAAATCGCTGGGGGCGACCAACTGGACCGCGTTCTGGCGGGTCTATTTCCCGCAGTCGGTGCCGGGCATCGGCGCGGGCTCGATCCTCGTCTTCATTCTGGCGGTGGGCTACTACATCACGCCTGCGCTGGTTGGCGGCACCAAGGGCACCTTCATCTCCAACCTGATTGCCTATCACATCTCGACCTCGGGCAACTGGGGACTGGGCGCGGCGCTGGGCGCAATCCTGCTGGCCGTCGTTTTGATCCTCTACTGGGTCTATGACAAGATCGTCGGCATCGACAACGTGAAGCTGGGGTAACGGACATGAGCGCACTTCCTCCTTATGCAACCACCGGCCAACGGATCTGGTACTATTCCTTCCGGGTGATCTGCGGGCTGATCTTCTTCTTCCTGATCGCGCCGATCGTGGTGATCATCCCGCTCAGCTTCAATGCGCAGGACTTCTTCACCTTTACGCCGGAGATGCTGCGGCTTGATCCCGAGGGCTTCTCGCTCAAGCATTACCGGAACTTCTTCGGTGACAGTTCCTGGCAATCGGCGATGTGGAACTCTCTGAAGATCGCGCCGATGGCGACGCTGGTGTCGGTGACGTTTGGCACGCTGGCCGCCATTGGCCTCAGCCAGCCGCATGTGCCGTTCCGCCGGGCGATCATGGCGGTGCTGATCTCGCCGATGATCGTGCCTTTGATCATTTCGGCTGCGGGCATGTACTTCTTCTACAGCCGCATCGGTCTGCAGGGCACCTACCTTGGCGTGGTGCTGGCGCATGCGGCCCTGGGCATTCCCTTCGTGATCATCACCGTGACGGCGACCCTGGTTGGCTTTGACCGTTCGCTGACGCGTGCGGCGGCTAATATGGGCGCGGATCCTGTGACCACCTTCTTCCGGGTGCAGATGCCGCTGATCCTGCCAGGGGTGATCTCGGGTGGTCTGTTTGCCTTCATCACCTCGTTCGACGAGGTGGTGGTGGTGCTGTTCGTCGGCTCCGCCAGCCAGAAGACCTTGCCGTGGCAGATGTTTATTGGCCTGCGCGAGCAGATCTCGCCGACCATTCTTGCGGTGGCGACGATCCTGGTGGCGATCTCCATCGCCCTGCTGACGACGGTCGAACTGCTGCGCCGCCGTTCCGAGCGGCTGCGGGGCATGTCCCCCAGCTGAGGCTGGGCATCGGCTGAAAACAACAAGGCCCCGCTGCATGCGGGGCCTTTTTTGTTTTCGGTTGATTTCCTGCGCCGTCGGGCGCGTGGTCGAGTCTCGCGTTCAGCGCAGCCGTTGCAGCAGTCGCAACGACGCATAGCCGTCCGGCGTCAACCCATTGGCCACCTGGTAGGCGCGCACGGCGCTGATGGTCTTGGGGCCGATCTTGCCGTCGATGCCGTCAGTGTCGAACCCGGCACGGGTCAGCCGCTGCTGCATCTCCTCGCGCTCGCCAAGGGTCAAGGCCCGGTCGCCCCGCGGCCAGCCGCCCTGCAGCGCATCGCCGCCGCGGAGCCGGTCGGCCAGATGGCCCACCCCGATGACATAGGCATCGGCGGAGTTGTAGCGCTCCAAGACTGCGAAGTTGCCAAAGATCATGAATGCCGCGCCCTTGCTGCCCGCAGGCAGCAGGATCGACGCGGGCCCATGGTCGGCCACCGGGCGACCATCCATGGCGCGGATCCCCAGCGCCGCCCATTCCGCAGGGGTGCGTTTGATCTTGCGATCCGCCAGCCGGTAGTCGAACCCGTCGGGCAATGTCACCTCGACGCCCCAGGGCTGGCCTTTGACCCAGCCGAATTTCTTCAGATAGGCGGCGGTTGAGGCCAGGGCATCGGCGGGGTTGTCCGACCAGATGTCGCGCTTGCCGTCGCCGGTGAAATCCACCGCATACTCGAGATAGGAGGTTGGCATGAACTGGGTGTGGCCCATGGCGCCGGCCCAGCTGCCAGTCATCCGCCGTGCTTCGACGTCACCGGCCTGCAGGATTTTCAGGGCCGCAATCAGCTGGCCCTCGAAAAAGGTCGCACGGCGTCCCTCGTAGGCCAGCGTCGCGAGGGAGCGGATCACGTCGTCCTTGCCGCGAAAGCTGCCATAGCTGCTTTCCAGCCCCCAGATCGCCACAACGATCTCCTTTTCAACGCCGTACCGGGCCTCGATCTGTTCCAGCCGGGCCTGTTGTGCCTGCAGGGCGGCCTTGCCGTTCCGTATCCGCAGGTCGGACACCGCGCTGTCGAGGTAATCCCAGATCGTCTTGGTGAATTCGGACTGGTTGCGGTCCCGACGGATCACCTCCGGATCCAGGCGCACACCGGCAAAGGCGGCATCCAGCACCCGGGCGCTGATCCCCTGGGCCATGGCCCGTGCGCGGAACTCTCGGATCCAGTTCTGGAAGCCGACCTCGGTGGTGGGATCTTCCGCCTGATCCGACGCTTGCGCCTGCGGTCGCGCCGCCGGGCGCAGCGCCGCGGCGAGCTGCGCTGTATCCGTTGCGACGGCCCGTTTCAGTGCCTCTGGTCGTTGCGCGGGCCTCAGCGAAGAGTCCGGAGCGGCCTGCGCCACCGCTGCGCCGCCTGCGATCAGCGACGCCATCACCCAACTGCGCATCTTGCACCTCATTCTTGACTGCTCGGATCCAGTGTATCGCTGCAGCAGGGCGGGTAAAGAGCGCATCCGTCGGATGTGCGGACTGCCGCCTGTGCCGCGTCTGGACGACCAGCTTCGCGTGCAGAAAGGGGTGGCGGCGCCTATTTGCGCCGCTTGCGTTCTACCTTGCGCTTGACCTTGGCGGCCTTCAGCTTGGATTTGGCAGCCTTGCGTTTCACGGTCCTGCCAGCCGGGCTGCGACGTCCGCCCTTGCGGGACCCGCCTCCACCACCCGGAAGCTTCTGATCCTCGATCGACAGCAGTTCCAGCTCCAACCCGCCGGTGACGGGGGCCGCCTGTACAAGGCGGACCGTGACCCGCTGGCCGATGCCCAGCTGCATCCCGGTCTCGCTGCCGGTCAGGGTCGCGGCCTCGGCATCGAAGTGGAAGAACTCCCGCCCGATGGAGCGCACCGGCACCAGCCCATCGGCACCGGTTTCGTCCATCTTCACAAAGGCGCCAAAGCGCGCGATGCCGCTGATGCGGCCGGTGAATTCGCTGCCGACGCGTTCGCTGAGATAGGCGGCGAGATAGCGGTCGGTGGTGTCGCGCTCGGCGATCATCGAGCGCCGCTCGGTGTCGGAAATATGGGTGGCGGTCTGCTCCAGCCGCTCGATTTCCTCGGCGGTCAGCCCGTCATCGCCCCAGCCGTGCGCCGAGATCAGCGAGCGGTGCACGATCAGGTCGGCATAGCGTCGGATCGGCGAGGTGAAATGCGCGTAGTTGCGTAAGGCCAGGCCGAAATGGCCAAAGTTTTCAGGGTTGTAATAGGCCTGCTGCATCGAGCGCAGGGTGGAGATGTTGACCAGTTCCGCGTCATCGGTGCCGGCGGCCTGGTTCAGCAGCGCGTTCAGGTGCCGGGTTTGCAGAACCTGCCCCTTGGCCAGGTTCAGACCCGCGGCACGAGCGGTTTCCCGCAACGCCTCGAGTTTTTCCTGGGTCGGCTCCTCATGCACGCGGAACAGCAGTGGCGAGCGCTTCTTGATCAGGGTTTCAGCTGCGGCGACATTGGCCAGCACCATGAATTCCTCGATCAGCTTGTGCGCATCCAGCCGGTCGCGGAACGCAACCGAGACCACGGAGCCGTCGTCGTCCAGCACGATCTTGCGCTCGGGCAGATCCAGGTTCAGCGGCTCGCGCGCGGCGCGGGCGCGGGTCAGCGCCTCGTAGGCGGCGTACAGCGGGCGGATCACGTCGTCGAGGAAGGGCGCGGTCTTTTCGTTCGCGTCGCCATCCATCGCCGCCTGCACCTCGGCGTAGTGCAGCGAGGCGGCGGAGCGCATCAGCCCGCGCACGAAGCGATGGCCGATCTTGTTGCCATCCGCGTCGATCTGCATGCGTACGGCAATACAGGGGCGCGGCACGCCTTCGTGCAGGGAGCACAGATCACCGGACAGCCGATCCGGCAGCATCGGCACCACCCGGTCGGGGAAATAGCTGGAGTTGCCCCGCTTGCGCGCCTCGCGGTCGAGCGCCGAGCCGGGGCGCACGTAGGCGGCAACATCGGCAATCGCCACCCAGATGACATGGCCGCCGGGGTTCTTGGGGTCGTCGTCGGCATGGGCATAGCAGGCGTCGTCATGGTCACGTGCGTCCGCCGGGTCGATGGTGACCAGGGGCAGGTCGCGCAAATCCTCGCGTCCTTTCAGGCCCATCGGCTTGGCGGCGTCGGCCTCGGCCATCACCTTGTCGGGGAACTGGTCCGGGATGCCATGTTGGTGAATGGCGATCAAGGACACCGCCCGCGGCGCGGAGGGGTCGCCCAAGCGTTCGACGATGCGGGCGCGCGGCAGGCCCATGCGGCCCTTGGGGCCGGCCTGTTCGGCCTCCACCAGTTCCCCGTCGCGGGCGCCGTTGGCGGCATCGGAGGCCACCATCCATTCGTTCGAGGCGGCCTTGTCGATCGGCACGATGCGCCCGCCTTCGGAGCCCTCGCGGTAGATGCCCAGCACTCGTTTGGGGTTGCTGCCGATGCGGCGGATCAGGCGGGCCTGGTAATCGTGGTCCTCGCCCTGCATCTTCTGGAGCTTGACCAGCAGCTTGTCGCCCTCGCCCAGGGCCGGATCGGAGGCGCGGGGCAGGACCAGGATACGGGGCTCCTCGCCCTCGCCGTGCCATTCCAGCGCGCGGGCGTAGAGATCGCCGTCCTCGTCCGGGGCCTTCACCTGCACCACGGTGACCGGCGGCAGCTGTTCCGGGTCGCGGTAGGTCTTCTTGCGCTTTTGCAGGTGACCTTCGGCCTCCAGCTCCTTCAGGATCCGCTTGAGGTCGATCCGGGCAGCCCCCTTGATACCAAAGGCCTTGGCAATGTCGCGCTTGGAGGTGTGGGTCGGGTTGGCGGAGATCCAGTCGAGGATCTCGGCCTTGGTCGGTATACGGCTCATGCTTTCCGCCCTAGCACGGCGAAGGCGCGGCGTCATGGTGAAAAGATGCAGATGAATGTCGCGGCAGGTCGGCGACCGTGTCGACATCGCGCAGTGTGTCCACCCTTGCGATGCGCCATCCCGGCAGGGTGGCCAGGGTGTCGGTCAGCGCGTGTTCGCTGGACCAGCGCACGTCGGAAAACAGCCCCTGCGGCAGGCGGGCGGGATGTTTCGCCCCGACCAGCCAATAGCCGCCGTCCGCCGCCGGGCCGAAGACCGCGTCATGGCTGCCAAGGGCGGCAAAGGCACGGGCGATATGGGCAGGGCGGATGCCGGGAATGTCGGCGCCGATCAGGCAGACGGGGCCGTTGCCGACGGATCTGAGCATCCGTTTCATACGTGCGCCCAGATCACCGTTGCCCTGCGGCAGTCGGGGCAGATCGGCGGGCCAGACGCGGGAGGCAACCGCCCGATCCGGTGCCACGGCCAGCAGCGTCTGCCAGCGCGGATCGCGAAGGGTGCGGAGCAGCCGGGCGGATTGATGGCGGAACCACCAGGTGGCCGGGATCACGCCGATGTCGCGGCCCAGCCGGGTCTTGACCCGACCGGGGCGCGGTTCCTTGACCATGACGATCAGGGTGCGTTTCACGTGAAATTCCGCACCATGTCCCGGTGGTCGATGCCGGCGTCATCGTAAACCGGGCCAAAGGCCTCAAAGCCCAGCTTCTCGTAAAAGCCGATCGCATGCAGCTGCGCGCCGAGCTTGGCACGCTTGATGCCGGGGCGCTGGCGCGCGATCGACACGGCGGTCTCAATCAGCTGCGCCCCCAGCCCGGTGCCGCGCTGCGATTGCAGCACGCAGACCCGGCCGATCTTTGCAGTGTCCTCGCCAAACACGATGCGCGCGGTGCCGACCGGCGCGCCGTCGCGAACGGCCAGCAGATGCGTGGCCGTGGCATCCAGCGCATCGCGTTCTTCCTCTTCGGGTACGCCCTGTTCATCGACGAATACCTGAAACCGCAGTGCGAGACAGGCGTCGAGGTCGTCGGTGATCGAGATCGCGAGGCTCATGCGAAGAAATCCCGCAGGATACGGGTATAGATCGACTTCAGCTGGTGGATTTGCGCCACCTCGACCCGTTCATCGACCTGGTGCATGGTCTTGCCGACGAGGCCGAATTCCACCACCGGGCAGTGGTTCTTGACGAAACGCGCGTCCGAGGTGCCGCCGGTGGTCGACAGCTCCGGCTTGCGGCCGGTTTCGGCCTCCACCGCGGCAGAGACCAGATCCGACAGCGCGCCGGGCGGGGTGATGAAGCTTTCGCCGGAGATCTGGATTTTCAGTCCGATCTCGACCCCGAACTCGGCAGCGACCTTGTCGGCTTCGGCCTGCAGCCAGTCCGTCAGGCTGGCACCCGAGTGGGCATCGTTGAAGCGGATGTTCACAGTGGATTTCGTCTGCGCCGGGATCACGTTGGTGGCCGGGTTGCCGGTGTCGATGGTGACCACGGCCAGGGTCGAGGCGTCGAAATGCTCGGTGCCCTGGTCGAGTTCGTGGCTCGCCAGCCGGTCCATCAGCCGCGCCATCGCGTTCAGCGGGTTGTTGGCGCGGTGCGGATAGGCCGAATGCCCCTGCACGCCGGTTACGGTGAACCAGGCGGTGAGCGAGCCGCGGCGACCGATCTTGATCATCTCGCCCATCTCATTGGGGCAGGTGGGCTCTCCCACCAGGCAGACGGTCATCTGTTCGCCGGTCTGGTCCATATGGTCCAGCAGCGCCGTGGTGCCATCCACCGCATCGCCTTCCTCGTCGCCGGTGATGGTCAGGATGATGGCCCCGTCCGGCGGCGTGTCCTTGACGAAATCGATGGCGGCTGCGGCAAAGGCGGCTACGCCGGATTTCATGTCGGTGGCCCCGCGGCCGTACATGTAGCCGTCTTTCTCCTCGGCGCCGAACGGCGGCATGGTCCAGGCGGCCTCATCCCCGAGGGGCACGACGTCGGTATGGCCGTTGAAGCCGAAGGTGCGGGCGTGGCCCTTGGCCCCCCAGCGCGCAAAAAGATTGCTGACATCGCCGCGGTCGACCCGTTGGCAGTCAAAGCCGGCAGCGCTCAGCAGTTGCTCCAGCAGCACCAGCGCACCACCTTCCTCTGGGGTGACGGATGGGCAGCGGATCAGGTCAGCGGTCAGGCGGGCGGGGTCGGTCTGCGGCATTGCGGGCTCCTGGATGTCGTCTTGGCCAAGGCCTAGCGTGGATTGCGGCAAGGCGCAATTCACAGGCGTGGCAGGACCGCCGTGGCGCAAATGCCAGCGCCGCCGCGGCGGCGCCTCAATCACGCTTGCGTGAAAAAGGGGAAGCGCCTAAGGACTGGTACCCAGTTGCCGTCACCCGGCCCAACACGAGTATTTCCGTGCTGTACGTCCGCCTGACCTTCGCCGCCCTGTTCCTGTTCTGGGCGCAGCTGCTGTCTGCCCAAGTTCTGACGGTACAGACCGTCACCCGTCCGCCGTTCTCGATGGTTGAGGAGGGGCGGGATACCGGGTTCTCGATCGAGCTGTTGCGGCTGCTGTCAGAGCGGCTTGGCTGGGAATACCAGATCGAACGCAGCGAGAGTTTCGCGGACATGCTGCAGAGCGTGCGCGAGCGGCAGGCGGATCTGGCGGTGGCCAATATCTCCATCACCGCGGCGCGCGAGGTGGAGATGGATTTCAGCCATCCGATCTTTGAAAGTGGCCTGCAGATCATGGTGCAGGCGGATGAGATCCGGCAACCGTCGCTGCTGCGGGCGCTTTTCTCCTGGGACTTGGCGGCGGCAATCGGCATCGCCTTCCTGCTGCTGTTCACCGGCGGCATGTTCATGTGGATGTTCGAGCGTCGCGCCCAGCCCTATTTCGACCGGCCTTTGAAAGAGGCCTGGTTTCCCTCGTTCTGGTGGGCGCTGAACCTGGTGGTCAACGGCGGTTTCGAGGAGCGCGTGCCGCGCACGCCGGTGGGGCGCATGTTCGGCGTGGTGCTGGTGGTGTCCTCGCTGTTCATCGTCTCGGTCTTCGTGGCCAAGATCACCGCGGTGATGACGGTGGAGGCGATCAGCGGCTCGGTGAACTCGGTGAACGATCTGTATGGCAAGCCGGTCGGTACCATCGAAGGGTCCACCGCGGCCGGCTTCCTGGATCGTCGCGAGATCGACTATGCCGCCTATCCGGGGCTGGATGCGATGCTGGAAGGCTTCGAGGAGGGGGAGGTCAAGGCGGTGGTCTTTGATGCGCCGGTGCTGAACTACTACGCCCAGAAGGGCGGTCACCGCTATGGCCATACGATCGGCCAGCCGTTCCTGAGGGAGAACTACGGTCTGGTGTTCCCGTCAGGATCGCCGCTGGTCGAGGACGTCAACCAGGCGCTGCTGGCCGTGCAGGAAGACGGCAGTTATGACGCACTGTACCGCGAGTGGTTCGGCAGTCGCGACTGAAGCGTGTTGTGTCCGGCTGCACCCCGGCGGGTCGGGCTTCAGTGAAACACCGGCTCCTCGCCATCGAAGAACGGGGTCATCTGGGCGACGATCACGGCGTTTTCGTCCAATGCGCGCTGCATCAGCTGGCGCTCTTCTTCGCCGATTTCATGTCCTTCGGCTTCGCGCTCGGCCAGGGTGCCGTAGCCTGTCACATCCAGCGGCGCGGTATCGGCCTGTTTCAGGATGGCCACCGTTTCCCGCACGGCCTCGGCCTCGTCCACACCGGAGGCATAGATCATCAGCGCCGCACCTGTGGCGCCGTCAGGCAGCCCGTCTCCGTCCTTGCGACCGATCTGGACAAGCAGGGTGTAGACTTGCTGGCGGGAGGGTTTCTTCTTTTCCATGGCGCCGCCATAGCGCCGGGGGTGGGGGGGGTCAATCCTGTTCAGCGATCACGGGCTTGCGGTCGTCGCGGCCCTGACATTATGTCTAGGCATAAACCCGGTGCCAAAGGATCCTTCCATGCGCTTTTCTGCTGACACTGCCCGGCCTGTTGCCTGGAAAAATGGCGGCGGGGTGACGCGCGAGCTGGCGCTGCACGAGGACGGCGGGAAGATGGTCTGGCGGCTGAGCCTGGCGGACATCGCACAGAGCGGTCCGTTTTCGCCCTTTCCCGGCCTGTCGCGCATTCACACGGTGGTGGCGGGGGCCGGGCACAGGCTGACAGGCGATGGCGTGAGCCTCGCTGCGCAGCTGATGCAGCCCTTGGCGTTTGACGGCGGCCTTGCGCTGGATTGCCAGCTGCGTGACGGGCCCTGCCGGGCGTTCAACGTGATTTACGATCCGCGGGCCACCCGCGCGCAGGCCAGCGTGCTGCGCGGCCGCAATTGGGTCGGCGAGTCCGGGCCGCAGGCGCTGTTTGTGGCGGCGGGCAGCCTGGTTCTTGACGGGATCGGCGGATTGGCCTGCGGTGAAGGGCTGGTACTGGACAGCGCCGCCCGCGGCCGGATTTCCGCAGACGGCGCCGTGATCTTGGTTCGTTTTAGCCCAGTTAGAAACTGATTACAGGCTCTCCATCAGCGCCTTGATGGCCGATTTGTAGCCGGAAACGATCTGGTCGCGGTGGATGTGGCGGCCGTGCTGTACCATGTGGCGGCCGCCGCTCCAGACGTCGGTGACGGTGTCGTCGCCCGCGGCAAAGCACAGCCCGTCCAGCAGCTGTTCCGGTGCCAGCGCGCAGAGCGCCGGGGCCTCGCTGTCGATGGCCACCAAGTCGGCCAGCGCGCCGGTCTCGATCCGGCCGGCATCGCGTCCCAGTGCCTGCGCGCCGCCGTGGGCTGCGCCCAAGTAAAGGGTCTCGCCGACCGACCCTTCGCCGGGTACCAGCACGTTGCGGGCGAGGTCGCGCAGCCGCTGGGAATACTCCAGCGTGCGCAGCTCCTCGACCAGTGAAATCCGCACGTTAGAGTCAGAACCGACCCCGAAGGCGCCTCCGTTCTGAAGGTATTCCACGCCGTTGAAAGGCCCGTCGCCCAGGTTGGCCTCGGTGATCGGGCAGAGGCCCGCGACGGCACCGGATTTCGCCATGCGGGCGGTTTCCGACGCGGTCATGTGGGTCGCGTGGATCAGGCACCAGCGGCCATCCACCGGGGCGTTATCGAGCAGCCAGTCGACCGGCCGCGCGCCCAGCCAGGCGGAGATGTCGGCAACTTCCTTGGGCTGTTCGGAGATGTGGATGTGCACCGGCTGCCCGTGCTGGATCTGCAGCACTTCGGCCAGATCCTCGGGGCAGGTGGCGCGCAACGAATGCGGTGCGATGCCGACCCTGGCGTCCTGCGGCAGGTCACGGGCAGCGAGGTCGCGGGCGCGGCTGACCAGCTGTGCAAACTCTTCCACCGAATTGCCAAAGCGCTGCTGGCCACCGTTCAGCGCCTGCTTTCCGGCGCCGCCATAGGTGTAGAGCACCGGCAGATGGGTCAGGCCGATGCCGGTCCGGCTGGCGGCGGCAAACACCCGCTCGCTCAGCTCGCTGAGCGAGTCGAAATGCGCGCCGCCCGGCTGGTGGTGGACATAGTGGAACTCGCCAACAGAGGCATAGCCGGCCTCCTGCATTTCCATGAAGACCAGCGCGGCGATAGCTTCGTATTGCTCCGGGGTGATGTGGTCCATGAACCGGTACATCAGCTCGCGCCAGGTCCAGAAACTGTCCTTGCCCGCGGCGCGGACCTCGGTCATGCCGGCCATGGCGCGCTGGAAACTGTGCGAATGCAGATTGCCCAGCGACGGCAGCAGGACATCGGTGCGGGTGTCGCCCTCCTGCGGCGGCACGCCGGTGGTCAGGGCGCTGATTCGACCATCCGCAACCGTCAGGCGGAGATCCTCTGCCCATCCCTGGGGCAGGCGGGCGCGTCGGGCATGAATTGACTGCATTTGACCCTCTTATGTATAGGTATAATATCTTTAACGGCAGGTTTAACCTGCGGCAAGGGTCTTGCTGTCGGGCGGTGCGCGACAAAGAAAAACGCGCCCGGCTAGCGGGCGCGTTGCTATGATTGCCGAGAATAGCGCGGATCAGTCGCGCAGCAGCTCATTGATGCCGGTCTTGGAGCGGGTCTTTTCGTCCACGCGTTTCACGATCACCGCGCAGTAGAGATTCACGTTGTTCTTGGACGGCATCGAGCCGGCCACCACGACCGAGTAGGGCGGCACTTCACCGTACATCACTTCGCCGGTCTCGCGGTCGACGATCTTGGTCGACTTGCCGATGAAGACGCCCATGCCCAGCACCGAGCCCTCGCGCACGATGCAGCCTTCGACCACCTCGGAGCGCGCACCGATGAAGCAGTTGTCCTCGATGATGGTGGGGCCGGCCTGCATCGGTTCCAGCACGCCGCCAATGCCGACGCCGCCGGACAGGTGCACGTTCTTGCCGATCTGCGCGCAGGAGCCGACGGTGGCCCAGGTGTCGACCATGGTGCCTTCATCGACGTAGGCGCCGAGGTTCACGAAAGAGGGCATCAGCACCACGCCGGGCGCGATGTAGGCGGATTTGCGCACCACGCAGTTGGGCACCGCGCGGAAGCCTGCATCCTTCCACTGGCTGTCGCCCCAGCCTGCGAACTTGCTGTCGACCTTGTCCCACCAGCCAGAGCCCTGTGGGCCGCCGGACTGCAGTTCCATGTCCTTGATGCGGAAGCCCAGCAGCACCGCCTTCTTGGCCCACTGGTTCACGTGCCAGTCGCCGTTCTCCAGCTTTTCGGCCACGCGCAGTTTGCCTGAATCCAGCGCATTCAGGGTGTCTTCGATGGCGTCGCGCTGTTCACCGGTGGTGGCGGGGGTGATGGTGTCGCGCGCCTCCCAGGCGGCTTCGATTGCTGCTTCCAGCTGGGCGTTGGACATGGGGTCGTTCCTCCGGCGTCGGTTAGATTCGGGGTTACATAGCTGCAATCCGCCGTCAGGTCATGCCCGTATTGCGTCCAAAATGCCGCGCCTGACGGCGTTTTGACGATCTCTGGCCGATCAACGCACCCGCCGCAGATGGCGTCTGAGGATGTCGCAGGCGGCGGCGGCGTCGCGGCGGTGCAAGGCCTGCACGATCGCGGCATGGTCGCTGTCCACCCGCCGGGTCCACTGGTGCCGCCAATTGGCAAACAGGTGACGGGCCGAGGCGATGTGCAGGTCGTCAATGGCCGCGAGCAGGCGCGGCATCTCGCAGGGGGCCAGAATTACCTTGTGGAAGGCGCGGTTCAACCGCTCCCAGCTGGCCATGTCCTCCGCCGCGTCGCAGGCGATCCGGGCGGCTTCGGCGGCCTCGATGTCAGCGTCGGTCAAGCGGGCGAAGCCGTGGGAGAGGGCGAGGATTTCCAAGGATACCCGCATCTCGATCACTTCGCGGATTTCCGAGGGGTCGAGGGCGCTGACCCGGGTGCCGCGGCGCGGTTCGGAACGGGCCAGCCCATGCGCCTCGAGCCGCAGAAGGGCTTCGCGGACGGGGACGTGGCTGGCGTCGAATTCGCGGGCGATGTGGTCCTGTCGCAGCTTCTCACCGGCGGCCAGGTCGCCGGTGATGATGCGCTCGCTGAGCGCATTGTAGATCGTATCGGCAATGGTTGCGGACATGCCCTTGGCGATACAACTGCCGGTGTGATGCTGCAAGAGTTATCCCCGGCAGGCTCAGCCCAGAGGGTCAGGTGCGATATTGCCGCCGCAGATCAGCACCGCCACACGTTCGCCCGGCGCGGGTTGGTAGGCGCCGCAGGTCAGCGCCGCCAGCGCGGTCGCGCCCGCCGGTTCCACCAGTATGCGCCGTTCGCGCCACAGGGCCGTCTGGGCCGCCGTGATCGCCTCGTCGGGCACGGTCACGGATGTGACGTCCTGTGCAAGGGCAAGCCCGAGGCAGATGTCGCCGATCCGTCGCGCTCCCAGCGCGTTGGCGGCCACGCCGGATACCTCGACATCAACCGTGGCGCCTGCCGCCAGCGCCTGGTGCAGGGCAGAGGAAGTTTCCGGTTCCACCGCGACGATCTTCTTGCGGCCCTGGAACCAGGCCAGCGCACCACCGATCAACCCGCCGCCGCCGACGGCAACGAGCAGCGTGTCGGCCGCCAATCCCTGGCTTTGCCATTCGGCAAAGCAGGTGCCCTGTCCCGCGACCGTGGGGGCGGCGTCATAGGCATGAACCTGCATGGCGCCGGTTTCCTGCTCGTAGGCCTGGGCCAGTTCGAGCGCATTGGCATAGGCACCGGGGACAACCTGCAGATCGGCGCCGGTTCGTTCGATCAGGGCGATCTTGGAGGGGCCGGCCATTTCCGGCACGTAAATGCGCGCCCTGTGCCCCAGCTGGTGGGCGGCATGCGCAACTGCCGCGCCATGGTTGCCACCCGAGGCCGCAACCAGCCCGGCGTCGGGTACAGGCTGGCTGAGCAGCGTGTTGAAGGCACCACGGGCCTTGAAACTGCCGGTGTGCTGCAGGTGTTCCAGCTTCAGCTCCACCGGGTAGGACAGGCCGAAACCCTGCGTCTCAATCACCGGGGTTTGCTGCACATGCGGGCGGATCCGCGTTGCCGCGGCCGTGATCTGTGCCTGCCAGTCCATCTGCGCTCCTGCAAAAATCGTTTGTGACGCGCAAGCTTAGCGCGGTGACGGCGGGGCGCAAGCCTGTCGCCTTTCCTGCATTCTTGATTGGCGTATGGCGGCAAGGAAGGCTACAAGGGAAGTCCTGATATTGTTGTTTGGATTGACCATGACCGAAGATCGCCACAGCCGTTTCCGCGATGCCCATTCCGATCGCAGCCGGGCCGAGCACGTGCCCGCCACGCCGCAGACGCAGGCGTCGGCCTACCGGCTGGCCTTTGCGGACGAGGAATTCCTGTGCCGTGAAGAGCTGCGCCCGGTGCGCTTGCAGCTGGAGCTGTTGAAGCCCGAGGTGCTGCTGAACGAACATGGCATCAACAGCACCATCGTGATGTTTGGGGGCGCCCGCATCCCCGATCCGAAGCACAAGGATCAGGCCCGGACCCAGACGCTGGCGGACCTGTCGCATTTTTACGACGAAGCGCGTGAATTCGCGCGGCTGATGACGGAGAAGTCCAAGCAAAGTGGTGGCCGCGAGAATGTCGTGGTGACCGGCGGTGGTCCGGGCGTGATGGAGGCAGGCAACCGTGGTGCGCATGATGCCGGTGGTCGTTCGATCGGCCTGTCGATCGTCCTGCCGCATGAGCAGGCACCCAACGGCTATGTGACGCCGGATCTCAGCTTCAATTTCCACTATTTCGCCATTCGCAAGATGCATTTCCTGATGCGCGCCCGCGCGATCACGGTCTTCCCGGGCGGCTTTGGCACGCTGGATGAGCTGTTCGAGAGCCTGACTCTGATCCAGACTGGTCGTATGGAGCGTGTGCCGTTCCTCCTGTTCGGCAAGGCGTTCTGGGAGAAGATCATCAACTGGGATGCCCTGGCTGATGCGGGCACGATTTCGGATCAGGATCTGGACCTGTTCCGTTTTGTCGATACGGCCAAGGAAGCCGTCGACATCATCGATAACTGGGATCCGGCACCGCCGCGCGACAGCATTCCCGGTCGGGAAGGTTAAGCGGCCTGCCTGTGGTGCAAATTGCGCCTCTTAGCGCGGGGCAAGATGTTTTGGAGTCTTGCCCGGCGCTGCCTTGTGCCGCATCCTAGTCATCCAACATAACGATAACGGTCACCGCAGGGCTGTGTCCCGCTGGCCAGTACCAGAGGCGTCCTTGATATGCCCGTCGTCCGCGACCACACTGCCATTCTCGCCATGCTGGAAGATGACAGCTTCCGTTGGAACAGCGGCGTCGATGCCGGATCGGGCATGGTGGTCACTTACAGTTTCACCGAAGGCGACGCGCTGGGCAGTGCTTGGGATGACCCGTATGGCGCCAGTGAGTATATCGCGTTCTCCGAGGCGCAGCGATCCTACGTGCGAGCGGCTTTTGACCAGTTTGAACAGGGCATTGGTCTGCGCTTTGTCGAGGTCGACGGTCCCGCGATGATCAACCTTTACGGCAGCCCGTCTTTTGCCAACAGAATAGCGGGGTGGGGGCATTATCCCTGGGCGAGTCTGGAGCAGGCTGGCGGCGGCGACATCGTGGTGCAACTCGAACAGTACGGCGCCACCTCCGTTGCGCCGGGTACTTTCAACTACGAGGTCATTTTACATGAGATCGGCCATGGCATCGGTCTGTCACATCCCCACGAAGGAGAGCTGATCCTTGCTGAAGATCTGGACAACAACATCCAGACGGTAATGACCTACAATTTCAGCGGAGGCTTTGCGCAGGCCCCCGGTCGGCTGGATTATGATGCGCTGCGGCATATCTACGGCAGTGACGAACAATTCGCTGGCTGGACCTTTGGCACGACCCTTGATGGCGGTGTCCGGATCGAGGCCGCCGACCTCGCGGATACCATTCTGGCACCGGCACAAGACAGCCGCATCCTGGGGCGCGGTGGGGCCGATACCCTGCTGGGCCGGGAAGGCGATGATGAACTTCTGGGCGGCGTCGGCGCCGACAGCCTGACAGGTGGTATCGGCAACGATCACTTGCTGGGCAATGGCGGCAACGACCGGCTGCTGGGAGGAACCAGCGAGAGCGGCTATTCAGGCAGTGAGTCCGATACTTTGGACGGTGGGTCCGGGCACGATACGCTCTACGGCGGGGGGGGAGATGACTCGCTGTTGGGCGGAAATGGGCGGGACACGCTCTATGGCGGTTCCGGGCGCGATGCGTTGCGCGGCGGTGATCGGGGCGATCTGCTGATCGGCGATTTCGGCACGGCGGGAACCGATGGTTATGACCGGGATCGGTTGTTCGGCAACAGGGGCAATGATTCGCTGTACGGCGATGGCGGCAACGATGTGCTGAAAGGCGGCAGCGGAAATGACCTGCTGAGCGGCGGCCGCGGACGGGATTTCCTGACCGGCGGCAAGGGGGCTGACGTGTTTGTCTTCAGCTGGGCCGATATTGGCTACGAAGACGTCATCCGGGATTTTGAAGCCGGGCGCGATCTCATTGATCTCAGTGACGGGATCCTGAACCTCGACGGGTTCGAGGACCTCACGCTCACCACGCAGTCCGGCAGCACCTTCATCACCGGCGGCAGCCTGAGCATCAAGCTGGCGGGCTACGCCGACGCGCTGGATGCCGATGACTTCATCTTCCAGCCCGTCGAGTTTTTCTACGTCTGATCTGCGCCGCACGGCACAGGCCGCGGCGGGCCGGGATCATTTCATCCCGGCTTCAGCCTCGATCTGCTTGCGGCTCTTGCGGGCACGTTCGGTGGCCGACTTCAGCTGGCCGCAGGCGGCCATGATGTCATCGCCGCGGGTCTTGCGGATCGGCGAGGCATAACCGGCCTGATAGATGATGTTGGCAAAGGCCCGGATGCGGTTGTTCGACGACCGCTTGTAAGGCGCGCCGGGCCATTCATTGAACGGGATCAGGTTGATCTTGGCCGGGATATTGTAGCGCTTGATGTGGTCCAGCAGCCGGTAGGCGTCCTCGTCGCTGTCGTTCACCCCGTCCAGCATCACGTACTCAAAGGTGATGCGTTCCGAGTTCGACGCCTTGGGATAATCCGCCAGCGCCTGCAGCAGCGCGTCGATGTTCCAGCGCTTGTTGATCGGCACCAGCACGTCGCGGGTCTCATTCGTGGTCGCGTGGAAGGACACCGCCAGCAGGCAGCCGATTTCCTCGGCCGTGCGGGCAATTTCCGGCACTACACCGGAGGTCGACAGGGTGATGCGGCGGCGGCTGAGGGAGATCCCCTCGGGGTCCATCGCGATCTTCATCGCGTCGCGCACGTTGTCGAAGTTATAGAGCGGCTCACCCATGCCCATCAGCACGATGTTCGACAGCAGTCGGGTTTCGTCCTTGGGGGCGCCGGGGGTGGGCCATTCCTCCAGATCGTCGCGCGCCATCATCACCTGGCCGATGATCTCGGCCGGGGTCAGGTTGCGGACCAGCTTCTGGGTGCCGGTGTGGCAGAAGGAACAGGTCAGCGTGCAGCCCACCTGGGAGGAGATGCAGAGCGTGCCGCGGTCATCCTCGGGGATGTAGACCACCTCGACCTCGTGGCCGCCATTGATCCGCACCAGGTATTTGCGGGTGCCGTCGGTGGACACCTGCTTGCTCACCACTTCCGGGATGCGGATCTCGAAATGCTCTGCCAGCTGGGCGCGATAGGCCTTGGCCAGGTTGGTCATCTCGGCGAAGTCGCGCTTGCCCCACTGGTAGATCCACTGCCAGATCTGCCCGACACGCATCTTGGCCTGCTTTTCCGGCGTGCCATGCTCGATCAGCACCTCGCGCATGCGGTCACGGGTCAAGCCGACAAGATTGATCTTGCCGCCCTCGGGTTCCTTGCGGGGCAGGGTCAATACGTCTTGGGTAATCGGCGCGCTGGCGGTCATGGCATGAGCCTCGGTGCTGGTGGGCGGATGCGGCTCTATATAGGATTTCGCCAGAAGATCAAAAGGGAATCCTGAAGCGATCTTGGTCGCTGCGCTGTCTTCAGCCCTGCACCCGGATGAAAAGCAAAACCCCGGCACGGGCCGGGGTTTCCTGTCAAAGCCGATAATGGCTTATTTCGTGCAACGTTTTTCCGCTTCATCCATCGCCGCGGTGAAACCCAGCAGCGAGAACGTGTCCTTGGTCTGGGTGCCGCGGGCGGAGCGGGCGGTCAGCACTGCCGTGGCGCCTCGCTTCATCGCGGTGATGACCTTGGCGTCCTCACCCTCTACGGGCCAGGCCCATTCGCCATCGGTGATCATCTCGAATTCGGAATCGCCGATTTCCACGTTCACGGTGGACCCGGGCGCAAAGGGGTAGCCGCCGGTAAAGCTGACCGCGCCCTTGGGGTTTGCTTCGCCACGGAAGGTGACGAAAAGCTGAATCGCGCTGCGCCGTACTGCCACGACACGGCCGTCACGGGTGTTCACCGTCTCTTTGGGAGCAGACACGCCCCAGCATTCGCTCGGATTCTCGCCTTCAAAGACGCTCCAATCCACGTTCGCCGCCACCCGATTGGTCGAGGTCGCTTGCGCTGATGCGGTTGTTGCGAATGCTGCCAGACACAGGCCCGCAGCTACGCGGGCGAGTTTCGATGCCATTTGTCCCGACTCCAAGACTGTTCGTTTCACCTCAAGTTCAATCAAAGGGTCCGCAGCGTTTCAGTCGCTGTCTGTGCCGATCCCCTCGCTTGCGCTACACAATCACACTAACGTAACTAGCACCACGGGTGAAAGTGCGTTTTGGCAGGATTTCGCCCACAGAACACAAGGGGAGAGATCATGCCGAATCCTGTGCCGATGGCCGAAGTCTGGCGCGGTCCGCTGCTGGAAAGCCTGCATCTGGGGCACGCGGTTATTTGCGATGCCAGCGGCCAGATCCTGCGCAGTTGGGGCGATGCGGATGCGGTGATCTATCCACGCAGCTCGGCCAAGATGATCCAGGCGCTGCCGTTGATCACATCGGGCGCCGCGGCCCGGTACGGCCTCACGTCCGAACAGCTGGCGCTGGCCTGTGCTTCGCACAACGGCGCCCATATCCACACCGATCGGGTCAACAGCTGGCTGGCGCAGCTCGGGCTTGGAGATGAGGATTTTCGGTGCGGGCCGCAGCTGCCCAACGACATCCCGGCCCGCACCGAGCTGATCAAGACCGACAGCAGCCCCTGCCAGGTGCATAACAACTGTTCCGGCAAACACGCGGGGTTTCTGACCCTGAACCAGTACCTGGGCGGCAATGCGGAATACATCGAGGTCGACCATCCGGTGCAGCAGGCCTGCCTGGCCGCCTTCGAGGAGACCACAGGCCACGACAGCCCCGGCTACGGCATCGATGGCTGCTCGGCGCCGAATTTTGCCACGACGGTTTCCGGTCTGGCGCGCGCGATGGCGTGGTTCGCCAGTGCCGCAGACCGGTCCGACCGCGCCTCGCAGGCGGCGCAGCAGCTGGTGGCGGCGATGACGGCACATCCCGAGCTGGTGGCGGGAGAAACGCGCGCCTGCACCAACCTGATGCGCGCCATGGGCGGCAAGGTGGCGGTCAAGACGGGCGCCGAGGCGGTGTTCATCGCCATCCTGCCGGAGCAGAAACTGGGGGTGGCGCTGAAGATCACCGACGGGGCCACGCGCGCCAGCGAATGCGCCATTGCCGCGCTGCTGGTCAGCCTCGGTGTGCTGGAGGCGGATCATCCCGAGACCCGCAAATACATGAACAAGACGCTGTACAGCCGCCGCGGTCTGGAATGCGGGGCCATTCGCCCGGCGGCCGAGCTGCTGTTCTGAGACAGAGTGCCCCGGCGCAAAACCGGGGCATTCGGGGGCTCACATCTCCATCTCGATCACTTCCGCGACTTCCACGGAGCCGCTGCCATCGGCCACCATCGGGCACCCTTTGGCGACCTCGCAGGCGGCTTCGATGCTGTCGGCCTTGATGACCGTGAAGCCGGACAAGGGGTTGGCACCACCATTGTCGGCCACGCCCTGCGCGCTGACCGTTTTGGACATGCCGACGGGGTTGCCGGGGATGTCCACGGCGTCCCCCATTTTCTCGAACCAGGCCATCCAGGCAGCCATGTCCTTTGCCCCTTCTTCTTCAGTCTCCGGCTTCTTGCCGCCGTGGTAGGCGAAAATGTACTGAGGCATTGGTGTTCTCCTTTGGTTGCTGCGGTTGGTCGTTCAGGAAAGATCTGCCAGCACCGCCTCCAGCTTGCGCAGGGTGGAGCTCCAGCCTTCCTCGTGGCGGCTGGCAATATCCTCTGTGCCCAGATCGCGGTGATCGATCATCAGCATCGACCCTTCCGTGGTGGCCGCAATGGTGAAGGTGACATGGCTCTCGTCGCCGCGCTGACCGTCTTCGCCGTGCCAGGCCCAGGTGAAACCGATGGATCTGGGCGCGTCCACATGCGTGACCTCGCCGGAGACGTGGAAGCGTTCGCCTTGCTGGTTTTCCATGACTGAGTGCCAGGGGCCGGTGCGGCGGAAGTCCAGCGCATGGTCCGGGATGTGCAGCCCCTCAGGCCCCCACCATTTCAGCAGATGCTCCGGGAGCGTGATCCAGGCAAACAGTTGCTCGGGGCTGATCGGAAAGATGCGCCGCAGGTGGAGATCGCTCATGCTGTCTTCTCCTTTTCTCGATGTCCGGCCGTCAGTCTTCTTCGGCCAACAGGGCAGTTTGCAACCGATCCAGGCTGCCCTGCCAGAAATCGCGCCGTGCATTGGTCCAGTCGGCAATCCTGCGCAATCCCTCCGGTCGTGCAGAGTACAGGCGGCGCGTCCCCAAGGCGCGCTGTTGCACCAGCCCGGCTTCGCGCAGCACTTTCAGGTGACGCGAGATTGCGGGCGGTGAAATCCCCGCGCCCGGTGCCAGGTCACCCGCAGGCAATTCCCCTTCGGCAATCAGCTGTTCGACAATCGCCAGCCGGGTGTGGTCCGCCAGGGCGGCAAAGGACTTTTGCAGCGTGGTCATGCGCCATTATTAACAATTTTGTTAAATAATGGAAGGGAAAGTTTGGGTCGGGAATTGGCGATCGCCAAAGGGGGGCTCCCGCCCGTCATCGGCCTGTTTGGAAAAACAGGTCTCTTCCCGTTGGGCCCGGCGCAGCACCATGCGTGCTGCGCCGGTCACACGCGCCGGTCACACGGGGGTGTTCAGGTCATGTCCCACAGCAGCTTTGCCGCCAGGGTGACCGAGGTCAGCACCAAGAGCGGCTTGATCAGCCGCGCGCCCTTGTTTTGCGCCAGTTTCGCCCCGGCCTGCGCCCCGGCGATCTGTGCCAGCCCCATCAACAGCCCGGTGATCCACCAGGGTGTCGCGACAAAGGCAAAGGCCAGCAACGCGCCGGCGTTGGAGGCGAAGTTCAGCAGCTTGGTATGCGCGGTGGCTTTCAATATGCCGTAGCCCGCAAGGCTGACGAAGGCGAGCATGTAGAAACTGCCCGCGCCCGGCCCCAGCAGGCCGTCGTAGGCGGCACACAGCGGCACCATCGTGGCGGTGAACAGCGCGGGCGACAGCCGTCGCGCCCGGTCCAGATCGCCCAAGCCCTTCTTGGTGGCAAAGAAGATGGCGATACCCACCAGCAGAACCGGCAGCACCATGCGAATCCACTCGGTCGGCAGCACCGAGACCAGCAGCGCCCCCGCGATAGAGGCGGCAAAGGCCAACAGCGCCGGCCCCGCCTGCGCGCGCAGATCCACATGGCCGCCGCGGGCATAGCTGAGCGCTGCGGTACCCGCTCCGAACAGCCCCTGGACCTTGTTGGTCGACAAGGCTTGCAAAGGCGAAGCGCCCGCCAGCAGCAGCACCGGCACGGTGATCAGCCCGCCGCCGCCCGCAACCGCGTCAATGAACCCCGCGACGAACCCGGCTGCCAACAGCAGCAGCAGGGTTTCGAAACCCACTTCCAGCATGTGATGTCAGCCTTTGGATGCGTCTTTGAACTCATCCCGGGCGTAACCCTGGATATAGAGCAGCGCGGTAAGATCGCCGTGGTTGATGCGGATGTCGCATTCCGCGGCGACCGAAGGCTTGGCGTGCAGCGCGACCCCGGCGCCCGCCCGCTTCAGCATGCCCAGGTCATTGGCGCCGTCGCCCACGGCCATCACATCAGCCTCGCTGATGCCCTGCCGGGCGGTGATCTGCTTCAGCGCCTCCACCTTGGCCTCGCGACCAAGGATCGGCCGCGCGGCTTCGCCCGTCAGCTTGCCGTCCTGCACCAGAAGGGTGTTGGCGCGGTTCTCGTCAAAACCCAGCTCCGCCGCCACCTGCGCCGTGAAAGCGGTGAAACCGCCCGAGACCAGCGCCGCGTAGGCGCCCGCGGATTTCATCGTCGCCAGCAGCTGCGGGCCGCCTGGCATCAGGGTGATGCGCTCCTTCAGGACCTTGGCGATCACGGTTTCCGGCAGATCCTTCAGCAGGCCGACCCGTTCGATCAGCGCGCCTTCGAAATCCAGCTCTCCGTTCATGGCGCGGGCGGTGATCTCCTTGACGCGACTGCCGACGCCGGCCTCCTCGGCCAGTTCGTCGATGCATTCCTGCTGGATCATCGTCGAATCCATATCGGCTAGCAGCATCTTCTTGCGCCGCCCTTCCTGCGGCTGGACCACCAGGTCGACACCGCTGTCCTGCAGGTCGGCCCAAACGTCCCAGCGGTTGCCGGGCATCTCCGCGAGCGGAAACTCGGCGGCGATGCCGGGAGCCAGCCAAGTGATCGCACCGCCGCCCCAGGCGTTGCGCAGCGAGTCGGGCAGGGCAGGCTCCAGCACCGGATTGGCAGGGTTGCAAAGCAGGGTGGCGATAAACATCGGCGGCTCCGTGGCATCGGTTGTTCCCCAGTGTCATAGCGGCCCGTCCGGCAAACAGCCAGAGCGCGAGACGCGGCAGAATGGCCGCAAGGCCGCGGTCAGGCCCGGGGTGGCCCGCGGTGGCGTCGGATCGGTGCGGTTGTTTCCGATGGTGGAATTTCATGTCGCAAAAATTCGATGATTGGCCGCTTTGAGGGTATTTTCCGTATTGCGAGTCGGGATGCGGCGCTCTAGCTCTGACGGCGGGACACCCCTCCCCAACGAGGGGCGCTTATCTGGAAGGGTAGCATTGATGGCTATTGCACAACCGGCCGCGCGGCCGGCCAATCCGCGTTTTTCTTCTGGCCCCTGCGCCAAACCCCCCGTCTTTGATCTGGCCAAACTGTCCGGCGCGCCCCTGGGGCGTTCGCACCGCGCTGCGGTGGGCAAGGACAAGCTGCTGGCTGCGATTGAAGGCACCCGCGAGCTTTTGAACATCCCCGCAGACTACAAGATCGGCATCGTGCCCGCCTCCGACACCGGTGCGGTCGAGATGGCGATGTGGAACCTGCTGGGCGAGCGCAAGGTCGAGATGCTGGCCTGGGAAAGCTTTGGCGCGGGCTGGGTCACCGATGTGGTCAAACAGCTGAAGATCGACGCCGAGGTGAAAACCGCCGACTACGGTCAGATCGTGGATCTTGCCAGCGTCGATTTCGCCAATGACGTGGTCTTCACCTGGAACGGCACCACCTCGGGTGTGCGTGTGCCCAATGGTGACTGGATCGCGGCTGACCGCGCCGGTCTGACCATCTGCGATGCGACCTCTGCCGCCTTCGCGCAGGACCTGCCCTGGGACAAGCTGGATGTGACCACCTTCTCCTGGCAGAAGGTGCTGGGCGGCGAAGCGGCGCACGGCATGATCATCCTGAGCCCCCGCGCAGTGGCCCGGCTGGAAAGCTACACCCCGGCGTGGCCGCTGCCCAAGATCTTCCGTCTGACCAAGGGCGGCAAGCTGATCGACGGCATCTTCAAGGGCGCCACCATCAACACGCCGTCGATGCTGGCGGTCGAGGATTACCTGCTGGCGCTGGACTGGGCGCGCTCGGTCGGCGGTCTGGAAGGGCTGATCGCCCGTGCCGACGCCAATGCCAAGGCGGTGTTCGACTTCTGCGACGCCAAGCCCTGGATTGCCAATCTGGCGGAAGATCCGGCGACCCGCTCGAACACCTCGGTGTGCCTCAAGTTCACCGATGCACGCATCCAGGACGGTGCTGCCTTTGCCAAGGCCGTGGCCAAGCGTCTGGAGGCCGAAGAGGTGGCGCTGGACGTCGGTGCCTATCGTGACGCGCCTGCGGGCCTGCGCATCTGGTGCGGTGGCACGGTTGAGACCGCCGACATCGAGGCAATGCTGCCCTGGCTCGAATGGGCCTTCGAGGCCGAGATCGCCGCACAAGGCTGATCCCAGATCCCGCTGCCCGGCCCAGCTGCCGGGCGGCGCCAGACCCTCTCCATTTTCAGGCCGTACCCCCGGCCTCTGCACATGAAGGACCACACCCATGGCTCCCAAAGTTCTGATTTCCGACAAACTTTCCGAAGCTGCCGTCCAGATCTTCCGCGACCGCGGCATCGAGGTCGACTTTCAGCCCGACGTGGGAAAGGACAAGGAAAAGCTGGCAGAGATCATCGGCCAGTATGACGGTCTCGCGATCCGCTCCGCAACCAAGGTGACCGAGAAGATCCTCGAGAATGCCACCAACCTGAAGGTGATCGGCCGGGCCGGCATCGGCACCGACAACATCGACAAGGAAGCGGCGTCCAAGCGCGGCGTCATCGTGATGAACACACCCTTCGGCAACATGATCACGACCGCCGAACACGCCATTGCGATGATGTTCGCCGTGGCGCGCCAACTGCCGGAGGCCTCCGCCTCGACCCACGCGGGCAAGTGGGAGAAGTCCAAGTTCATGGGTGTCGAACTGACCGGCAAGACGCTGGGCGTGATCGGTGCCGGCAACATCGGCGGCATCGTCTGCGACCGCGCCCGCGGCCTGAAGATGAAGGTTGCCGCCTATGACCCCTATCTGAGCCAGGAAAAGGCCGACAAGATGGGTGTCGAGAAGGTCGAGCTGGAGGAGCTGCTGGCGCGGGCTGATTTCATCACCCTGCACGTGCCGCTGACCGAGCAGACCCGCAACATCCTGTCCAAGGAAAACCTGGAGAAGACCAAGAAGGGCGTGCGCATCATCAACTGCGCCCGTGGCGGCCTGGTGGACGAAGCCGCGCTGGCCGAACTGCTGACCTCCGGCCATGTGGCAGGCGCCGCCTTCGACGTCTTCTCGGAGGAGCCCGCGAAGGAAAACCCGCTGTTCGGCCTGCCCAACGTGGTCTGCACGCCGCACCTCGGCGCTGCCACCACCGAGGCGCAGGAAAATGTTGCCTTGCAGGTGGCCGAGCAGATGTCGAACTACCTGCTGACCGGCGCCGTCGAGAACGCGCTGAACATGCCCAGCGTTACCGCCGAGGAAGCCAAGGTCATGGGGCCGTGGATCAAGCTGGCCGATCACCTCGGAAGCTTTGTCGGCCAGATGAGCGATGAGCCGATCCAGGCGATCAACATCCTGTATGACGGTGTCGCCTCTGGCATGAACCTCGACGCGCTGAACTGCGCGGTGATCGCGGGGATCATGAAACGCTCCAATCCCGAGGTGAACCTGGTCTCTGCCCCAGTTGTCGCCAAGGAACGTGGCATCCAGATCTCGACCACCAACCAGGACAAGTCGGGTGCCTTTGATGGCTACATCAAGGTGACCGCCGTCACCTCCAAGCGCGAGCGCTCGGTTGCGGGTACGGTGTTCTCGGATGGCAAGCCGCGCTTCATCCAGATCAAGGGCATCAACATCGAGGCGGATGTGGGCGCGCATATGCTCTACACCACCAACGAGGACGTGCCCGGCATCATCGGCACCCTGGGCAACACCCTGGGCGACAATGGCGTGAACATCGCCAACTTCACGCTGGGTCGGGCTGCTGCCGGTGGCGAGGCGATCGCGCTGTTGTACGTGGACGAACCTGTCCCCGCAGAAGCACGCGCCAAGCTGGCCGAGACAGGCATGTTCAACCAGATCAAACCGCTGCAGTTCGACGTCGCCTGACCTCGAGCCAGCAACGTTGCGAGCGCCCCCGCAGTCCGCTGCGGGGGCGTTTGCCGTCTTTAGCCTCCTTGCGGCACCGTCTCGCGTGATTGGGCCGGGGTGCTGCGCAGCACGACAGCGGCGAAAATCGCCATCGACGCCAGTGCAACCAGCGATCCGATCTGCGCCAGCACTTCCGTGCGCTCAAGGATTGCCAGCGGAATGCCGGGCACCAGCAGCAGCAATGTCAGAACCGACCCTGCCAGATGCAGCCGGGGGAGCAGGCCAACGGACGCGCCGGGCAGCACGTGGTAGTAGAACGCGAAGATCGAGCAGCTGACCCAGCCCAGCAGGTTGAGATGCCCATGGGCCGGCGACAACAGGTGATCCTTGCTTGCAGACATCTGTATTCCCCAAACCATGCCGGCCAGAACCGAAATCAGCGCAAGCAGCATGAACCAGCGTGCAATTCCCTTCATCACTCTTCCCTCCGGGTTTTGTGGATGCAAAATAAGCATTGTCTTGAAATGGGCCGATTTCCTGCGTTGGCCAGTCCGGTTGTGAACCAGCAAGGGTTGAGCCCTCTCCGTCAATCCGGCATCTACGCTGCAAACCCACGCCATAGGAGGTTTTGATGACCGCCCCAATCTACGCCATCGGTGACATTCATGGGCAGCGCGCCATGCTGGACGACGCGTTGCAGCGGATCGAAGCCGACGGCGGACCTGACGCGCGGGTTGTCTTCCTCGGTGACTATTGTGATCGTGGGCCGGACAGCCGCGGAGTAGTCGATTGCTTAGCGCGGGGAATGGCTGCCGGTCGCAATTGGGTCTGCATCAAGGGCAATCACGACCGGATGTTTTCCATGTTCATGGAGGATCATCCGCGCAACGATGACCGGCTGCTGGTCGGATACCACTGGCTGCATCCGCGTATTGGCGGGGTAGAAACCCTGCAATCCTACGGCGTCGACGTGGCTGAGCGGGAACGTATCCACGAGGTTCACGAACGCGCCCGCGCTGCGGTTCCATCAGAGCACTGCATGTTTCTGGATGGTCTGAAGACGTTCCACCAGGAGGGCGAGCTGCTGTTCGTCCACGCTGGTATCCGCCCCGGGGTATCGCTCGATCAGCAGGTGGAAAATGATCTGGTCTGGATCCGGCAGGAGTTCCTGACGGACACCCGCGCCCACCCCTGGCTGGTGGTGCATGGCCATACCCATGTGAAACGGGCCGAGCATCACGGCAACCGGGTCAACCTCGACACCGGGGCCGGCTACGGCCATCCGCTGACCGTGGCCGTTTTCGAAGGGCGCGATTGCTGGCTGCTGACGGAGGAGGGGCGCCAGCCGCTCACCCCGTAAGCCGGTTTCCTTCTGGAAAGAGGGGTCCGTTGCAGGCGGCGCGAGGGGGCGACGCCCCCTCAACGCAGGTCAGGTCCAGTCCAGCACCACCTTGCCGCTGGCACCGGATTTCATCGCGGCGAATCCTTCGGCAAAATCATCAACGCCGAACCGGTGGGTGATGACCCGGCTGACATCCAGTCCGTTCTGCAGCATCGCGATCATCTTGTACCAGGTCTCGAACATCTCGCGACCATAGACGCCCTTGATGGTGATCGCCTTGAAGACGATGCGCGACCAGTCGACCGGCGATTTGCCCGGCGGAATGCCCAGGAGGGCAATCCGGCCGCCCATCACCAGCGCCTCGACCATCTGGTCCAGCGCCGCCTGGCTGCCGGACATTTCCAGCCCGACGTCGAACCCCTGTTTCATGCCCAACTCATGGATCACATCCGGCAGCTCTTCCTTGGATACATCCACCGTGCGCACGGCGGGCACCACATGGGCCGCGAGCTTCAGCCGGTCCGGGTTGATGTCGGTGATCACCACATGGCGCGCGCCGGCGTGTTTTGCCACCGCGGCCGCCATGATGCCGATCGGACCCGCGCCGGTGATCAGCACATCCTCGCCCAAGAGATCAAAGCTCAGCGCCGTATGCACCGCATTTCCCAAGGGATCGAGGATGGCGCCGATCTCATCCGGCACGTCATCGGGCAGCGGCACCACGTTGAAGGCGGGCAGCTTCAGGTACTCGGCAAAGGCGCCCTGCTCATTCACCCCGATACCGCGGGTGCCGGGGTCGAGGTGGAACTTGCCGGCCCGCGACTGACGCGAATCCGTCTTGATCAGATGCCCTTCGCCGGAGCAGCGCTGGCCCACGGCCAGATCGGTAACGTTGCGACCGATCTCGACGATCTCGCCTGCGAACTCATGGCCGGTGATCATCGGCACCGGCACGGTGTGCGACGCCCAATCGTCCCAGTTCCAGATGTGAATGTCGGTGCCGCAGATGCCGGTCTTCTTCACCTTGATCAGCACTTCGTCGGGGCCGATTTCCGGCACCGGCGCCTGCACCATCCACAGGCCCTCCTGCGGATGGCTTTTCTCCAGCGCCTTCATCGTGTTCGGACGGCTCATCAGATCACCCCCAAATCCTTGCCGACCTTGCCAAAGGCGGCCAAGGCCCGGTCCAGCTCTTCGCGGGTCAGTGCCGCGTTCATCTGTGTTCGGATCCGCGCCTGTCCGCGCGGCACCACCGGGAAGAAGAAGCCCGAGACATAGACGCCCTCATCAAACAGCCGCGCTGCCATGTCCTGCGCCAGCTGTGCCTCGCCCAACATCACCGGGATGATCGGATGCTCACCCGGCAGGAGGTCGAAACCGAGCTTTTCCAGACCCGCGCGCCAGTAGCGCGCATTCTCGAACAGCTGGGCGCGCAGCCCGTCGCCTTCCTCGACCAGCCGGATCGCCTCCAGTCCGGCAGCAACAATCGATGGCGGCAGCGAATTGGAGAACAGATAGGGCCGCGCCCGCTGCCGCAGCAGGTCGATCACTGGTTGCGGCCCGGCGATATAACCGCCGATGGCCCCCCCAAGTGCTTTGCCCAAAGTTCCGGTGACGATGTCCACGTCCACCCCGAAGTGTTCCGGCGTGCCCGCACCCGTGGCCCCCATGAAGCCGGTTGCGTGGCAGTCGTCCACCATCACCACGGCGTCATATTTATCGGCCAGAGCCCGGATCTCCGGCAGCTTGGCCAGGTAGCCGTCCATGGAGAACACGCCGTCGGTCGCGATCATGATATGGCGCGCGCCATCCTCGCGGGCCTGCTTCAGCCAGGCCTCCAGATCGTTCATGTCGCTGTTCATGTAGCGGTAGCGCTTGGCCTTGCACAGGCGGATGCCGTCGATGATCGAGGCGTGGTTCAGGCTGTCAGAGATGATCGCGTCTTCCGGCCCCAACAGCGGTTCGAAGAGCCCGCCGTTGGCGTCGAAACAGGCGGCGAACAGGATCGAGTCATCCTTGCCCAGGAACTTCGCCAGCCGCTGCTCCAGCTCGCGGTGAATGTCCTGGGTGCCGCAGATGAAGCGGACGGAGGCCATGCCGAATCCCTTCGGCTCCATCGCGTCGCGGGCTGCGCGGATCAGGTCGGGGTGGTCGGCAAGGCCAAGGTAGTTGTTGGCGCACAGGTTGATCACCGACCGGCCCCCAACGGTGATCTCGCCCCCCTGCGGGGAGGTGATCATTCGCTCGTGCTTGTACAGTCCTTCGCCCTCGATCTGGGCCAGCGTGTTGGAGATGTCGGTCAGAAATGCAGTGGACATGCGCAAGCTCCCTCATGTGTTCCGAGTCGAGCTTCTAGCATAACGGATTGAGTTCCGAAATACGGGATTTCACTATCCCGGAAAAAATTCCGCAAAACTGGAGGTGGCGGTGAAATCTCGCCCAGACGGGCTAAGTTCCGGCGCAGCAGCGGGGAGGGTGCAGCCATGGCGCGGGTCACGGGAATTGGCGGGGTGTTCATCAAGGCGCGCGGCGACAAGCAGGCGCTGGCGGAGTGGTATCGCGACCATCTGGGGATGCGGCTGACCGACTTCGGCGGCGCTGTGCTCAGTTGGCAGGAGGACCGGGCCGAGGACGGCGGCCTGACGGTCTGGGCCACGGCAGCGCCGGATGGCGACTGGTTCAGCCCCAGCACGGCGGGATTCATGATCAACTACCGGATTGATGACATGGCGGCGATGGTCGCGCAGCTGCAGGAAGCGGGTGTGCCAATCCTGCAGGGGCCGGAAAGCCATGAAAATGGCCAGTTCGCCTGGATCATGGATCCGGAGGGCAACAAGGTGGAGCTGTGGCAGCCGCAGCCTTGGACCGATCTGACTGGCAGTTGAGGGTTGTGTGGCTGTCGCGACGAAAAACGCGGCCCCCTTTCGGGGACCGCGCCGCAATACTGCGAAAGGCAGCCTGGCTTATGCCAGTTCCAGGTTCACTGCCGACTCGCGGCCGTCACGGCCGGGCTCGATGTCGAAGTTTACTTTCTGGTTGTCTGCCAGGCCGGTCAGGCCCGAACGTTCCACAGCAGAGATGTGCACGAACACGTCTTTGCTGCCGCCTTCGGGTGCGATGAAGCCGTAGCCTTTGGTGGTGTTGAACCATTTTACGGTGCCAGTGGCCATATCCGTAGTCTCCTAGTTTGTGCTGCCCGCGTTGGTGCGGCAGCCTGGCGTAGTCGGTCTGGATCGAGAGACTGATAACGCCGTAGAAACGGGAGACAGTGGATCGACAAGAATAACGTAAGCCCCTCACATATGGAGCTTGGTCCCGAGTCGTTCAAGAGGAAATCTAAAACTGCCTGTCTGGGCGTCACGCATTCTTGACGATCAGAAACACCCGCGCTGGCCCGTCCGGTGCGGTGATTGCATGGGCAACATCGGCGGCATAGCGCGCCGTGTCGCCTGCTTGCAGCCGGTCCTGGGCCTTGCCGGAGACGACCGTGACCGTCCCTTCGAGCGCGGTCAGCTGTTCTACGGTGCCACGCGTGTGGGGCTGGCTGTTCAGCGCGCCCCCCTGGTCAAAACGGATGTCGTAAACCTCATGCCCGCCGGCATCCTCGGGTGGAGACAAGATGCGAATGCGACAGCCCTGGCCCATGTTCTCGATCTTCGGCACATCGGCGGCGCGCAACACCTCGATCCGGTCCTGCATGTCACCGGCTTCCAGCAGGCCGGCGAAATCCACTTGCAACGCCCGCGTGAGGTTCCAGAGGGTTGCGATGGTCGGCGAGCTTTCGCCGCGTTCGATCTGGCTCACCATGGAGCGGCTGACACCGGAAAGATTGGCCACGGCCTCAAGGCTCAGGCCTTGGGCACGCCGGGCCTCTTTCAGGCGCGCGGGCAGCAGGGTCAGGATATCGTCTGTGTTTTCCGTCATGACGGATTCTCTGCGCTGCCGGGCCGGGTTTGTCAATTGCCGCGACACACGGCGGGGCCACGGCGCGGGCGCGCGTGACGGTACGTCCCGGCAGACAGGTTGATGCTGCGGGTGCATAGTGTCGCCAAACCGGATGAGGAGAAAGACAATGCGTGACATCGTGATCCTGGATGGCGCCCGCACGGCCATCGGCACCTTTGGCGGCGCGCTGGCCAGCACTGCGCCGATTGACCTTGCCACCACCGTGTCCCGGGCGGCGCTGGAGCGGTCCGGCGTCGAGGGCGGCCAGATCGGTCATGTGGTGTTCGGTCATATCATCAACACCGAACCGCGTGACATGTACCTGAGCCGCGTGGCGGCGATGCAGGCCGGGGTGCCGGATGCGGTGCCCGCGATGAATGTGAACCGGCTGTGCGGCTCTGGCGTGCAGGCCATCATCTCGGCCTATCAGTCGCTGGCAATGGGCGATGCGGAGTTCGCCCTGGCGGGCGGGGCAGAGAACATGTCGCGCAGCCCCTACATCCTTCAGCAGAGCCGCTGGGGTGCCAAGATGGGGGATGTGAAGGCGCTCGACATGATGTTGGGGGCGCTGAATTGCCCCTTTGGCACCGGCCACATGGGGGTGACTGCCGAAAACGTCGCTGATGAGCATGGTATCAGCCGCGAACAGATGGATGCCTTTGCCATCACCAGTCAGAACCGCGCCGCCGCGGCGATCGAGGCGGGGCATTTCAAAACCCAGATCACTCCGGTGGAGGTCAAGGTCAAGCGCGATCTCGTGCCCTTCGAGGTGGACGAGCATCCAAAGGCGACAAGCGCCGAAGCTCTCGCCGGGTTGCGCCCGGTGTTTCAGAAGGATGGGCGGGTCACGGCCGGAAACGCCAGCGGCATCAATGATGGTGCGGCGGCACTGGTCCTGGCGACGGCGCAAGCGGCTGAACAGGCCGGGTTGAAACCCAAGGCACGGGTTCTCGGCTATGCGCATGCTGGCGTGCGCCCGGAGGTTATGGGGATCGGCCCGGTTCCGGCGGTCCGCAACCTGTTGGACCGCACCGGTCTGGCCGTTTCGGATTTCGACGTCATCGAATCGAACGAGGCCTTCGCCGCGCAGGCGCTGGCGGTGAACCAGGAACTCGGGCTGGATCCTGCGCGGGTGAATCCGAACGGTGGGGCCATCGCCCTGGGGCATCCGGTCGGGGCAACCGGTGCGATCATTACCCTGAAGGCGCTGTATGAACTGGAACGCATTGGCGGCCGCCGTGGGTTGATCACGATGTGCATCGGCGGCGGGCAGGGTATCGCGCTGGCTATCGAGCGCCTCTAACGCAGGCGGTATTCCTCGCGATAATCGACTGAGGGGGGGCGTTGGCAAAGGCCACGACCTCCCCGCGTCGCCCGCCGGGGGCGGCGAGCACAGCAACGATCTGTCGGCTGATCGTCGGCAGGCGGGTTTTCCGGCGCCATGACGCGCCTGCGAATCTTTATGAGGTTTTTATGTGCTCAAATGACAATTTAAGGTAGAATACAATATCACAGTGGAAAACTAGCGATTCCCGCTCGTCGCTCCGTTGCGGCTGTTTTCGCCTATCTGTGTTGTGGCTGATGGGGTCACCGTAAAAAGTGCGATTGTCGCAGTAGAAGCACAGGGCAGCTGTGTGATTGGAGGGCAGTTTGGCATCCACAGTCCTGCTTTTGGAAGATGACGTCGGCGCACGCTTCACCTTTGAGATTGCGTTGCGAGACGCTGGGTACGAGGTCACGGCGGTTGCCAACTGTACTGAGGCGATTTCCGCGCTGTCGAAGATGTCGCCGACTGTTCTGGTACTGGATCTGAAAATCGGCGAGGAAACCTCGCTGCCCGTCGCCGACTACGCCGCGCTGAGCTGTCCCGACGCGCCGGTGGTCTATATCACTGGTAGCCGTCTTTTCACGGGGGGCGAATTGTTCGGCCTGAGCCAGAACATCCGATGGGTGCTGCGCAAGCCCGTGGCCCTGCCGGATTTGCTGAGCATGGTGGACCACGTTACCGGCCGATTGGGTGCGAGTGATACCGCTCAGTCCACCACGACACCGCGAATTGCCGCGATCAGGTGACCGGGCTGCCTTCAGCAGGCGGTGATAATCTCGGGATCTGAGGGCTGACGGATCGCGCCCGTCGAAATCGTGAAGACGGCGCCGCGGCCAAGCTCGCCGTGCGCCTCAAAAGCCCATTTGTGACGGCGGCAGATCTCGGCACAGGTGGACAGGCCGATGCCGCTGCCCTCGATATCCGGGTTCACCCGATGAAACGGCTGGAATATCTTGTACCGGTCAGCCTCGGATAACCCGATGCCATTGTCGGAAATCGACAGCGACCATTGCTCCCTGCCGCGGCCCTGCATCGCGATCTCGATCTCCAGCGGCCGGGCCGGATCCCGATACTTGATGGCATTGGACAATATGTTGGTCAGCACCAGGTGCAGCAGCGTCGGCTCGGCATAGACAAGGCAGCTTTTGCCCGTCACCGCCAGCTGCGCCCCGCATGTCTGCAACTGCTGTTCGAGACTGTCGCAGGCTTCCTTGATGGCGTCTTCAAGCCGCACATCCTGCAACTTCATCTCGGCGGCCGTCGAAACGGAGTGGTCCAGAAGTTCTGTCGTCAATCGATCCATCTGCCGGGCGGCACGGCTCATGTGTTGCAGAAATTCCAGGGCCTTGCCCGGAAGATTGTCGGCGTAGTTGTCGGAAAAGAATTGCAGCGATCCGATCAGCGTGCCGATCGGGGTGCGCAGATCGTGGGAGGCTGCCCGGGCAAAGGCCTGCATGGTCAGCAGGGTTTCCTGAAGGCTCAGAATATCTTCGCGGGCCTGCCGCAATTCACCGCGCAGTTTGCTGCGCAATTCGTTCATCTGGCGGAGCGATTCTGCATTCGCTCTTAGCTGATCCTGCGTCAGCAACATCAACCGTTCACCCTTGGCCGCCGCACGGAGCAGGGAGACCCGGAATTCGGTCTCCGGGGCGAGTATGGTCGCAGAATTGCCGATCATCGGAAAACCGGTGTTGCCCGAGGCAGCGCCCTTGCGCAGGCGCGACAGGACGGTGTCTGCGTCGCATCGGGTCAATTCGCTCAGGTGCAAGCCTGCCAGCTCCCGGTCCGTGGCGGAAGCAGAGGGGTGGAAGCTGCGCTGCGCGCGCCTGTTGGCGACAAGGATCCGGCCTCCCCAGTCGAGGATCATGGATGCGTAGGGCGACGCGAAGAAGGCGCTGCCCAACACATCGGAGGCGAGCTGTTCGTTCTCAGTCGCCATTGACGGATACGGTTGCCATCGGGCCTCGCTGCGGCCCTGGATGACGTGCATCGCGAGGCGATGTGCAGAGGGCTGTTTTCATGCGGCGGCTCCCGCTGTTGACTGGCCCGGACGATTCATCCGGCTGCTGCCGGGAAAAGTTGCAGGCCGCCGAACACATGGGTCACCTTGCCGTGGTCGTCCTGGTTCGCTTCCACCACAAGGGTTGCCGCCCGTATCGATCCTTCGCCATTCACCAGCCTGACTTGTGACTGAAACGGAGTTCCCTGCACCAGTGTCCCCTGCAACTGGTCCTTGATCCGGGCCTGGTCCTCGGGATGAATGCGTTGCAGCAGCAATTCGATCGACGAGATCTCGATGCTGCGGTCATAATCCAGGATGTCGTACATCCCGGGGTTCCAGATCGGAACATTATTGATCACGTCATAGGAGAACACACCGATTCCCAGATGTTCCTGAACGGTTGCGCTGCAATCCAGCATCAACTTGTGCTCATCCTGCTTGGCCTGGTCCCAGCACACACCGATGAGCTGCACAGTGTCCCCGTATGAGTCGCGGAAGACCATCATGCTGCCATTGAGCTTGCGGGTACTGCCGGCATCATCAAAGAAGCGGGTCTCGAATTCGAAGGAGCCGCCTTGCTCGATCAGCTGTTGGATCGCCGCGCGCAAGGCTGGTTGGTCCTCGGGGTGTGCACGGGCGAGGATGTCTTCGAAGGTCATGTCCTTCGGCGCATTCTCGATGCCCAGTACCGAGTGTGTCTCCGGCGACAGGTAGCTTTCCTGGGTATCCAGATTGTGGGTCCAGAAGCCGACCCGGGCCACCTTGCTGACAAGACGCAGGACGTTGTTGAAGGGCTCGTTGTCGTACCGGGTGATGGTAATCGATATGCCGATCAGCTTCTGGTGCTGATCCAGCACCGGTGACATGACGAGGGTGAAGTAGTCGCCATTGGACAGCACCGGTATGCGGCGGGTTTCCTGCAACCGCAGAACGGCGTTGGCAATCGGGGCCAGCGCCGGGAAACCACGCGGCAGGTTGCATTGGCTGAGATGCAGGCCTGTCGGTGGCAGTTCCGAGATGCCAAAGACATCCAGCGCCACCCGCGACAGTCGCCGGATAATAAGTGCCTGATCGGCCAGTGCCACCGCGTAGGGCGACGACGCCAGCGTCGCTTCCAGCTCGGAGGCCAGCGCCTGGCGTTCGGCTGAACTGATCTGCAACTCTTCGTTGACGGTTAGCAGCTCTTCATTGGTGGATTGCAATTCCTCGTTGGAGGTTTCCAACTCCTCATTGGTGGCCTGGAATTCCTCGTTCGTGGACTGCAGCTCCTCGTTGGCGGATTGCAGCTCCTCGTTGGCGGTCTGCAATTCCTCGATCGTCTGTTGCAATGCTTCCTGAGTGGAGCGAATTTCCAGCTCCATGCGCTGGACGTATTCGCGCTGGTCGCTATCGGAAATCTGATCGAGGCTGAGCGCCTTCTCCTCTTCGAACTTGGCGTTGATCGCCAACAGGCAGTGAACCTCGCCGCCGCGGTGGTGGTAGAAGGGAAATGCCTGCAATTGCACCCGGTTGCCGGTGGGCAGCGACACCTGGTGCCACCGGCCGTCGCGGCGGGTCTCGCTGCGAATGGCGATGGCGATCAGGCTTGCCGCCTCACTGCGCAGGGGTTCGATCAGCATTTTCACACTCAACGAGGTGGAAATGCCGGCCCTGATTTCACTGTAGGCGCTGATGTCGCCCAGCACTTCGATGATGTCACCGTGGCGGGTGCAGATCATCCCGTTGGGGGCGACGGCGCGTGCGAGCGAAAGATCCGCCTGGGTTGCCTGGTCATTCGCCGTTTGCTGCGGGGATTTGCGCTGGTGCAGTGTCCGCAGATACCCGGTACCGGCATTGCTGGGAGTGACCGTAAGTTCTCCGGAGATGCCGCGCCGCTTTGCGAAAATCTTGTCCGCGCCTTGCCGGGCATCGAAGTAGAGGCCCATTTCCCCGACGGATTCCGAGGTTCCGAGAAACAGGAGCCCCCCCGCCGCCATTGAGTAGTGCAGCCGGGTCAGGACCCGTTCTTGCAGGGCCAGGTTGAAATAGATCAGGACGTTCCGGATGGTGACGAGGTTCACGTTGATGAACGGAGGATCCTGGAACACGTTGTGCCGCGAAAACAGGGTTACATTGCGCAGTTCCTGCCGCACGGTAATGTCGTTTTCGCCGACGATGAAATATTCCTTGAGGTAATTCGCCGGAATATCTTCTGCCGCGGCAAGCGGGTAGGTTCCCTTGCGGCCGACTTCGATGGCGTTCTGATCGATGTCGGTGGCAAAGATCTGCACATTGTTCTTGGTCAACTCCTGGATGCCGCCGAGGATTTCGGCAATCAGGATGCCAATGGAGTAGGCCTCTTCACCGGTGGCGCAGCCCGCCACCCAGACCCGAATCGGCCCGGGCGCGCGAATTGCCAGCTGCTTTTCCAATTGTTCGTACAGTTTGCGAAACTGGTCGGGGTCACGAAAGAAACGGGTGACCGAAATCAGCAGGTCCCGGTGCAGGGCGTCGACCTCTTCGACATTCGAGCGGCAGTAGTCGACGTAGCTTTCGTAGTCTTCGATGCCCAAGGCCGCCATCCGCCGCATGATGCGACGGTTCAGGGTGTTTTCCTTGTAGTTCGCGAAATCCACCTGTGTGCGCGCCAGCAGGATCCCGAAGAGTTCGCCCAGTTTCGTTGGCTCATGCGGTACCGTGCGCAGCCGCTCCAGATTGCGCGGCTGGGCCAGGATTTTCTCGAAGTGCTTGCCGATTTTCTCCGGCGTCAGGGTGAGGTCGACACAGCCGGTCTCGATGGCCGAGGTCGGCATGCCGTCGTATTTCGCCGAAGCGGGTTCCTGCGCGATGGTTATGCCGCCGCTTTCGCGAATGGCCTGAACTCCGTAGCTGCCATCGCTGCCAGTGCCGGAAAGCACGATGCCCACGCAATCTTCGCCGCACGCTTCGGCCATGCTCTTGAAAAGGCGGTCCGCCGAGGGCTTGGGCGTGGCCGGATGCCCCGCGGGATTGCGCAGGCGCAGCTTGCCACTGTCGAAGATGACATCGGTGTTGGGCGGCGTGACATAAATCGTGCCGACCTGCGGCGTGACCTCACCGGAGAGTTCGATCACCGGCAGTGTGGTCTCGCTCACGATGAGCGAGGTCAGAATGCTCTTGTGGGTCGGTGACATGTGCTGGGCGATAACATAGATGGCCGCCGCGGAGCGGGGCAGGTTCTGCACCAGCGACGACACGGCCTCCAGCCCGCCTGCGGAAGCGGCGATGCCGACAACATGATACCCCAGCGTGTTGCGCGAACCACCCTCGGGACGCTCTGCCTGCTCGCCCGCGGCAGGATCTGCGCCTTCGTTCCGGTTATGGTCTTCCATGCTTAACCTGTCCTTACTCGTTCCCCGCTACTGCCCGGATGCAGTCAGCTGTCTGTCAAAGCCGAGGCCGGTTCCCGAAAATGCCGTTCTTGTCAGGCTGCCGGGCAGAACTTGTCGATCAAGTTCAACAATTGCCCCGGTGTAACGGGTTTGGAGGCGAATCCATTCATCCCCAGTTCCCGGACGATCGAATCGTCGTGGTAGGCGACATCTGCGGTCACGGCGATGATCGGGACGTTGCGGGGGGGATCCGAGCGGGTGCCCCGGATCTGTCGGGTGGCATCGATGCCGGAGACCCGCGGCATATGCAGGTCCATCAACACCAGGCCAAAAGCATCGGGAGCCTTGGTCAGAATATCAAGGCTCTCCTGGCCATCCACGGCGATCTCGACGTCGACGCCAAGGGCCAGGATGATTTCGCGCATCATGTAACGCGTGAATTCGTCATTCTCGACGAGCAGGACTTTCCGCGGATTATTCATCGGCCGGTTCCGTTATTGCTTCGGTTGGAATCAGAAACAGGAATTCGGTCGCGAAACCGTCTCTGGGGACTTCGGTCAGCTCCAGGGACCCACCCATAAGTTCTGCGATTTCGGAGGAAATTGCCAACCCAAGCCCCGCTCCATCATGCTGGCGTTTCAACCCTTGGTCAACTTGCCTGAAGCGATCAAATATCATCTTCTGCGCGTTTTTTTCTATTCCGCCACCCGTGTCGCGAACCTTTACCTGCAGTTGCAGGGGAGAGGCGCCGTTGGGGGCTTCCTCCAGCTCCACGGAGATGCGAATTTCGCCCTCGTTGGTGAACTTGGCGGCATTGTCGGTCAGGTTGCCCACCACCTGAGACAGGCGCGCGCCATCCAGCAGGTAGTATTGTGCCAGATCATCCGCGACGTGCAACGTCGCCTCGACCTTGTCGCTTTTGCCGCGTCGATGCACTGCGGCGCGGGTTGTTTCCAACCAGTAGGCGGCGAGATCGCGGATGTTCGTTTTCACGGGATTGACCTTGACCTCCTTGGCCTCCAGCCGCGCGGCCTCCAGCGTGTTGTTCAGCATTTCCAGCAGGTTCTGTCCCGCCGCCAGGGCCGTGCGCGCGTGCTGTCGTGTCTTGGGCGGATTGTCGGGAGCCAATTCAATCAGATGCATCAGGCCGAGAATGGCATTCAGTGGGGTGCGGATTTCATGACTCACCGTGGTCAGAAAGGCCGAGTGAATTGAAAGCGCATCGCGTTCTTTTTCCGCGCGGCGCCGATCGCGAATCTCGTTGTTCAGCGCATCCATCTGACGTGCGATGCGGGCTTCGTAGTCGTTGAAGGCGGCAACCAGAGTGTCCAGTTCGTCTGGCGTGGCCGGTGGCGTGCGGTCCAGCGTGAGTTTGCGGGGCGTCTCCTCCGAGTCGCTTGCATCAATATGCGCGGCAACCCGAACCAGATGACGGGACACCAACGTGTAAAAGACCAGCAGCAGAGCCAGCGCAGCGAAATAGGCCTTGGCGATATTCGAGGCCAATGTGGTCCACAACTGGCTCCAGATTCGTTGTTGGATTCGGGAATAATCCAGGGACACCTTCAGCGTGCCGACCGGGAAGCTCTCGGCGGTGGAGAGCGTATAGGTCAGCGGAATGTCCTCGTCATATTGGTCCGGCTGCTTCCGGCCCAATTCCCAGGAGTTTCCCGTCGGTGTGTTGAGAGCGACGCCGTCAATGAAATCGCTGGTCAGGACACCTTCCAGAATGGTTTGCACGATGTCCTGGTTGAATTCCCAAAGCCCGCGCGCCAGGGAGGTCGAGACGGTTTCCCGGATCAGCTGCAGCCCGGCAGCGGCGTCACGTTTCTGACTTTCGTAGCTCAGGTACAGCTGCACCCCGGTCGAAAAGACCGAGAGGATGGAGCTGATGACCAGCGACGCCACAATGAGCCGCAAACTCAGCTGACTTTGAAAAACCGCCTTGAGCATAACCATGCATAGCGCGATGGATGCGCTCGTGGCAAACCTCCAAGTGGCCAGCCTGAACATCTTTTGGTTGTGGCGATGATCGTCTCAGCGTTGCGACATTCATCGCCTCGTACGAGGTCTGCGCGCCACCGGCGCAGCTGCCTGGGACGGGAAGACCTTTGAGAGACCTACAATATCTGTGCCAGAATGCTGATTGTCGCGGCTCCACCGACGGCTCCGAACAGGGCGGGCAACACCCAGTGGCTGCTGCGTTTTGGCGGCTGCGGCTGTTGCGCCTGTGCAATCAGAGCCTGTTCCACAAGTGCAGGTAGCCGGGGGCCGAACCTGGCCATCACTTGGGCGGTTTCCAGCAGATCCTTGGCCACCGCACGGGGGCCGATGGATTTCTTGATGTAATCCTCGACCACGGGGCGGGCGGCTTCCCAGATGTTGATATGGGGATCCAGAGAGCGGGCGACGCCTTCGACCACCACCATGGTGCGTTGCAGCAGGATCAACTCGGTGCGGGTTTCCATGCCAAACCGTTCGGTGACCTCGAACAGGTAGTTCAGCAACCGCCCCATCGAGATCTGGCTGGCGTCCATGCCGAAGATTGGCTCGCCCACGGCGCGCAGGGCGCGCGCGAATTCATCGACGTCCTGGTTCGCGGGTACATATCCGGCTTCGAAATGCACCTCGGCCACGCGCTTGTAGTCGCGTTTGATGAAACCATAGAGGATCTCGGCATAGACCCGGCGGGTGTATTCGTCGATATGGCCCATGATACCAAAGTCATAGGCGATGATGTCGCCATTGGCGGCCACCTTCAGGTTGCCCTGGTGCATGTCGGCATGGAAGTAGCCGTCGCGCAGGGCGTGGCGCAAGAACAGCGACAGCACCCTGTTGGCCAGCAGCTTGCGGTCATGGCCGGCGGCATCCAGTGCATCATTGTCGCCCAGGGGAATGCCATCGGCCCACCCCATCGTCATCACCCGACGGGCAGAGTAGGCCCAGCGGATCTCGGGCAGTTGAAAGCCTTCGTCCTGAGCGGTATTGGCCGCGAATTCCGAGGCGGCGGCGCTTTCCAGACGCAGGTCAAGCTCGCCCTGAACCACGCCGTCGAAATGTTCGATCACGTCCATCGGTTTCAGCCGCCGTGCGCCGGGGGCAAACAGATCGACAATGCGTGCGGCGAAATAGAAGGCGTCCACATCGCGGTTGAAGGCGCGCTCTACGCCCGGGCGCAGCACCTTCACCGCCACGTCCTCGCCGGTTTCGGCAAGGGTGGCGCGATGGACCTGCGCGATCGAGGCGGCGGCGATCGGATCGCTGAAATCCGAAAAAATCTCGGAGGCGGGGCGGCCCAGCTCGCGCTCCACCTCGGCGAGGGCTTGGGCGCGCGAGAACGGTGGCAGCTTGTCCTGCAGCACGCGCAGCTGGTTGGCCAGATCCTTGCCCACCACGTCCGGGCGGGTGGAGAGCACCTGGCCGAACTTGATATAGGCCGGTCCCAATGCGTTCAGCGCGCGGGTTTCCGGAGGCATCGCAGGATCGCCCTTGTAGCCCAGCCATTTGAAGGGCCAGCCGAGCAACCGGGCCAGCACCCGGATCGGCTTTGGAGCCTCGAATGCTTCCAGCACCGATTGCATGGCGCCCGTCCGCTCGAAGGTCGCGCCGGTTCGGATCAGGCGCAGGATGTTGTGGGGGCCGCGCATGGATCAGATCTTCCAGCCGGAATGCAGGCAGGCGATGCCCATGGAAAGGTTGCGGTACTTGGCGTTCTCGAACCCGGCCTGTTTCACCATGCCGAGGAAGGTTTCCTGGTCCGGGAAGTTGCGGATCGATTCCACCAGATATTGGTAGCTGTCGTAGTCGCCCGCGATCAGCTGGCCCATGCGTGGAATCACGTTGAAGGAATAAAGGTCATACAGTTTCTGCAGCCCGTCGTTCGGCAGCTGCGAGAATTCGAGCACCATCAGGCGACCGCCGGGCTTCAACACCCTATAGGCCTCGTTCAGCGCTTCTTGCGGACGGGTGACGTTCCGGATGCCAAAGGAGATCGTGTAGACATCAAAGGTGTTGTCCTTGAACGGCAGCTTCATCGCGTCGCCGGTCACCCAGTCGAGGCTGCCTGCCATCTGTTCCGCTTCGGCCCGCTTGCGGCCCTCTTCCAGCATCGGGCGGGTGAGGTCGAGTACGGTGGAATGCCCATGGCCCGCGCGTTTGAGGAAGCGGAAGGAAATGTCGCCGGTGCCACCTGCCACATCCAGCAGCCGCTGGCCGGGGCGCGGCGCCAGCCAGTCCATCATCGCGTCTTTCCAGACCCGGTGGATGCCGGCGCTCATCACGTCGTTCATGATGTCGTATTTCGAGGCGACGGAGTTGAAGACCCCCTGCACCCGGCCGGCCTTCTCGCCCTCCGGCACTGTTTCAAAGCCGAAATGGGTGGTGTTTTCGCTGCTGTTGCTCATGCCACTTGCCGTTTGCTGAGTTTCGCCCTTGTTATAAGGCGCTGGAGGGCAGGCACAATGCGGCCCGTTGGTTCAGGAGGGGTGTAATGCCAGAATTGCCCGAGGTCGAGACTGTGAAACGCGGTTTGGCGCCCGCCATGGAGGGCGCGGTGATCGCCCGTGCCGCGGTGAACCGGCCGGACCTGCGCTGGCCGTTTCCCGAGCGCATGGCAGAGCGGCTGACCGGCGCGCGGGTCAACCAGTTGCGGCGGCGGTCGAAATACATCCTGGCGGACCTGGACAGCGGCGAGACGCTGCTGATCCATCTGGGCATGTCCGGGCGGATGACGGTGTCGGGTGACCCGCTGGGCCAGTTCGCGCATGATCACCCGCAGGCGGAAAAACACGATCATGTGGTGCTCGACATGGACAATGGCGCGCGCATCACCTTCAACGATCCACGCCGTTTCGGGGCGATGGACCTGCTGGACACGGCAACCGCCGAGCAGCACAAGCTGCTGGCGGTGCTGGGGCCGGAGCCGCTTGGCAATGACTTCCATGAGGACCACCTGATCGCCGCCTTCAAGGGGCGCAACACGCCGGTGAAATCGGCATTACTGGATCAGGGAATCATCGCTGGCCTTGGTAACATCTACGTCTGCGAGGCGCTGTTTCGGGCCGGGATCTCGCCGCGGCGCAAGGCTGGGCAGATTTCGGCGTCGCGGGTGGCGGCGCTGGTGCCGATCATCCGCGCCGTGCTTGAGGACGCGATCCGCGCAGGCGGTTCCTCGCTCAAGGATTTCCGGCAAGCCTCTGGAGAGCTTGGCTATTTCCAGCACTCCTTTGATGTATACGGCCGCGAAAATGCCCCCTGTCGACGCGAGGGATGTACCGGCACAGTGACGAGAATCACCCAATCCGGACGCTCCAGCTTCTACTGTGTAAAGTGCCAAAGATAGCTTGATCCACGGAACCCTTTTGGTAAGGACTCGGATCTGAACGGAACAACCGAAAGAGAAACCATGGCCTACGAGACGATCAACGTCGATGTGCAGGACCACGTTTGCCTTATTAAACTGAACCGCCCGGAAGCGTTGAACGCGCTCAATCAGGCTCTTCTCGGAGAGCTTTGCGAAGCCCTGGAAGAGGCCGACGCAAGCGACAAGGTGCGCTGCATCGTGATCACCGGCTCGGAAAAGGCCTTTGCCGCCGGTGCCGACATCAAGGAGATGTCGGAGATGACCTTTACCGAGGTCTACTCCACCAACCTCTTTGCCGAGGCCAATGACCGCATCAGCGCCATCCGCAAGCCGATCATCGCGGCGGTGGCGGGCTATGCGCTGGGCGGCGGCTGCGAGCTGGCGATGCTGTGCGATTTCATTATCGCCGCCGAAACCGCCAAGTTCGGCCAGCCGGAGATCAACCTGGGCGTTGTGGCCGGCATCGGCGGCACCCAGCGCCTGACCCGGTTCGTGGGCAAGTCCAAGTCGATGGACATGAACCTGACCGGCCGCTTCATGAACGCAGAGGAAGCCGAGCGCGCAGGCCTGGTGTCGCGCGTGGTACCGGCCAAGAAGCTGATCGAGGAAGCCACCGCGGCGGCCCAGAAGATCGCCGAAAAATCGCTGCTGACAGCGATGGCAGTGAAGGAATCGGTCAACCGCGCCTACGAAGTGCCGCTGAGCGAAGGCATGCTGTTCGAGCGCCGCGTGTTCCACTCGATGTTTGCCACTGAGGACCAGAAGGAAGGCATGGCTGCGTTCCTCGAAAAGCGCGAAGCGCAGTTCCGCGACAAGTAACGCCGGATCATTTGAAGTCGGGATAGCGGCGGGCCGTCTGGCCCGCCGTTTTCCTTTCCGGTTCCTTTCCGGGGACGGCGCTCTTGCATTCAGGCCCCAAGTTGGATAAATGCCGCCGTCATACATGCGCGTGCAGCCCGCCAAGGCTAGAATCACACCGGTGGTCCGATCCGGGTTCGGCTGGCATTGCGTCCGATAGAAACAGAACTCGAAGATAAGGTCAGACACCATGGCAAATTCGCCCCAGGCCAAGAAGCGCGCACGTCAGAACGAAAAGCGCTTTGCCGTCAACAAAGCCCGTCGTTCGCGCATCCGCACCTTCCTGCGTAAAGTAGAAGAAGCCATCGCGTCCGGTGACAAGGAAGCTGCAACCGCAGCCCTGCGCGCAGCTCAGCCGGAACTGATGCGCGGTGTCACCAAGGGCGTGTACCACAAAAACACCGCTTCGCGGAAAATCTCCCGCCTGTCCGCTCGCGTCAAAGCGCTGGGCTGAGGATCGACCCTTCGGGAGCGACTCGAACAACCGAAAAACCTGTCAGGGCGTTGCAGTTTGCAGCGCCCTGATTTTTTGGGAAAAGCCTGTCAGGGCGCGCTATCGGCGGAGGGATTCTTTATCCCCAAAGGCAGAGTCAACATCATAGTTTCGTTGCTGCCCCCCCCTGCAAATTGCTACCACTGTATCAGCGATTCACTCGCTGGGGGGACAGGCTGCTAGGGCAACCTTGACGGGCATCAAGGTTGCCGAGTTGACTGGACAGACCGCATTTCGATGCAGGTTCTGGCCAGCTCCGACTGCTGTTAAGCGTTAACAGCAGCCATGTCCTGATTGTGTACGATAGGGTTCGTGACGGCAGGTGCGCCGCTTTGAGCGGTGTTTTTTCTGTTTCCAACCGAACGATCTGCCTTCGGGCAATGCGGCTGCCATGCGGTCCGCACACAATCTCCTGTTGAGTGGTCGTCCCCGCGGCGGCGGGGAAACGAGAGAATTGGCCTTGCAAATGGGCTGCTGCTTTTTTGGGGATGCGAGAGGCACTGCATGACGGAAGAAAAATGGGGACAGGTCAGAAACCGGCTGCTGAAAACGGTTGGCCAAAACAACTACACGACCTGGATCGAGCCACTGGAGTTTGATGCCGTGGACGGCGGTGTTGCCGTCTTCAAGGTGCCGACGAATTTCATGGGCAATTATGTCAGCCAGAACTTTGCAGATCTGATCCTGCATGAGCTGACGATGTCAGGCGAGGCGGTACAGCGCCTGGCGTTCCGGGTGGTTGCGAACGCTCCCGCGCGCCCGGCCGAGGCGACGGCGGCACACCCTGCCCATGCCGCGGCGGAGACGGCTGACTCGGCCGCTTCCGGCTCCGCGCCGGGCAAGGAAACGCTGGAGGCCTTTCAGGCGGCGCCTCTGGATCCGCGTTTCACCTTTGACAGCTTCGTGGTCGGCAAGCCGAACGAGCTGGCGCACGCCGCTGCACGTCGCGTCGGCGAGGGTGGCCCGGTCACCTTCAACCCGCTGGTCCTGTATGGCGGCGTGGGTCTGGGTAAAACCCACCTGATGCACGCCATCGCCTGGGAGCTGAAAGAGAAGAACCCGTCTCTGAATGTTCTGTACCTGTCGGCGGAACAGTTCATGTATCGCTTTGTGCAGGCCCTGCGTGAGCGTCGCATGATGGACTTCAAACACCTGTTCCGCTCGGTCGACGTTCTGATGGTGGATGACGTTCAGTTCATCGCCGGCAAGGATTCCACCCAAGAGGAATTCTTCCACACCTTCAACGCGCTGGTCGATCAGAACAAGCAGATCATCATCTCCGCCGACCGCGCGCCGGGCGAGATCAAGGATCTCGAGGATCGGGTGAAATCCCGCCTGCAGTGCGGCCTGGTCGTGGACCTGCATCCGACCGACTACGAACTGCGTCTGGGCATCCTACAGACCAAGGTTCAGCAGCAGCGCGAGACCTATCCGGACCTGCAGATCGCCGACGGCGTGCTGGAGTTCCTGGCACATCGGATCTCGACCAACGTGCGCGTGCTCGAAGGCGCGCTGACCCGGCTGTTTGCCTTTGCGTCCCTCGTGGGCCGCGAGATCGACATGGACTTGACCCAGGACTGCCTTGCCGACGTGCTGCGCGCCTCCGAGCGCAAGATCACCGTCGAGGAGATCCAGCGCAAGGTGTCGGAGTACTACAACATCCGCATGTCTGACATCATCGGCCCCAAGCGCCTGCGGTCCTATGCGCGTCCGCGGCAGGTGGCGATGTATCTCTGCAAGCAGCTCACCAGCCGCTCGCTGCCCGAGATTGGCCGCCGCTTTGGCGGGCGTGACCACACCACCGTCATGCACGGCGTCAAGCGCATCGAAGAGTTGAAGCTCACCGATGGGCAGATCGCCGAAGACGTTGAAATGCTGCGCCGCTCACTGGAAGCCTGAGGCGCAACCGCACCCCAATGCACTGCGGCCCCGGGTTTCCGGGGCCGTTTTTTGTTTGGGATTTTTGGAAATGCTGTTGCCGCGCGGGGAAGTAACGGCTCAGTCGGAGGTTTCGGTCTTTTCGACCACGCCGACGATCGGTCCCATCATGAAACCGGCATCGCTGCGGTCCAGCTGAGGCGCATGCAGGCGCGAGATGTTTCCGTCGAAATAGAGCGCGTTGGGCAGTTGCAGATGGTCGCGAAACAGGCTGCCGAACTGGTGAAAGCTCACCGCGTTACGGGAAATTGCGAACACCACGCGACGGCCGTCCGCCGAGGTGCCGACGCCGTTGCGGATGTAGCGACTGTCAGAATCCGGCAGGAAGCGCGGATGCAGCTCGCCGTCGATCACCAGCATCGGGCCGGACTGGCTCGCATGCCGACAGTCAGGCGCGGCCTTCTGAAACGCGAGGGTTTCCATCACGTCGGCACGATCTTCGCGGATGCAGAAGACGCCGTTGGGCAGCAGGCCGAAATTACCGGGGCCAGCATTCGTCACCAGCCGCATCTCTTCCGCGCCATCCTCGACATAGAGGCCGACCGGCGCGCGGCTGCTGTGGTACATGCCTGCATTGGTCGCAAAAGGCAGCGTCTTGCCTTGTTGCGCCAGCAGTTTCTCCAAGGTCGAGAAATGACCGATGACCTGCCCGTCGTCGTCGCGCAGGAACAGTTGCAGCTGTTCCTCGGAGGCGTCCACCTCGCAGATCGCGTAACGGTTGCCGTCATAGGAGACGTTATTGCATTCCACCGCCCCGGCGGACGAGGCCGCCAGCCAGGCGGCCAGTGCAAGCGCCGCCCTTCGGATCACTCTTCCACGTCGCGGCGGACCGCGTCCTGGCTCAGCATCCGGCGGGTGTCGTCCATCTGGTCGAAGGTTTCGTCCAGGCGGAACCGCAGGTCGGGTGTGAATTTCAGCCCCAGCTTCTTGCCAACTGCCCGGCGCAGCTCACCCTTGTTGCGGGCCAGCAGTTTCAGCACGTCCTCCTGCCCCTTGCCGCCGAGCGGCAGCACAAAGGCGGTGGCGATCTTCAGGTCGGGCGAGGTGCGCACTTCGCCGACGGTGATCGACATGCGATTGAGGTCGGGGTCATGCACGTCGCCACGCGCCAGCACTTCCGAGAGGGTACGGCGGATCAGTTCGCCGACGCGAAGCTGCCGCTGCGAGGGGCCGGGGCCATCGTGGAATTTGTTCTTTGCCATGCTTCCGATCTAAGCCGGATCGCCGCCTTTGCCAAGCGCTGCCCGGCATTGTAGGACAAAACCAGCTTGAACAAGGGAATGGGTCAATGACTGACAAACCAGGGATCGTGATTACCGGCGCCTCGGGCCGCATGGGACAGATGCTGATCAAGACGGTGCTGGACAGCGACAGGGCGTCTCTGGTCGCCGCGGTGGAACGCGAGGGCCACGCCTGGGTCGGTCGCGACGTGGGCGAGGCGATGGGCGGCACTCCGGTGGGTGTGAAGGTCACGGCGGACGCCAAAGCTGCCTTTTCCGGCGCCCAGGCGGTGATCGATTTCACGGCACCTGCGGCGACACTGGCCTTTGCCAAGCTGGCCGCCGAGGCAGGCGTGGTACATGTGATCGGCACCACCGGCATGAGTGACGAGGAGATCGCGGACCTGGAGCCTGCGGCGCGCCAGACCGCCATTATCCGGGCCGGCAACATGAGCCTGGGGGTCAACCTGCTGGTTCAGCTGACCAAGAAGGTTGCGGCGGCATTGGATGAAGATTTCGACATCGAGGTGATCGAGGCGCATCACCATCACAAGGTCGATGCGCCCTCCGGGACCGCGTTGATGCTCGGCGAGGCCGCCGCCGAGGGACGCGGGGTCAAGCTGGCGGATGTGCGCGACTCGGGGCGTGACGGTATCACCGGCGCGCGCAAGCGCGGTGACATCGGCTTCACCGCAATTCGCGGTGGAGACATCGTCGGTGAGCATGACGTGTTGTTTGCGGCCGCGGGCGAGCGGATCGTTTTGCGCCACGTCGCCACGGACCGTGCAATCTTTGCCCGCGGTGCGCTGAAGGCGGCGCTGTGGGGGCAAGGCAAGGCCCCGGGGCAATATGACATGGTGGATGTTCTGGGGCTGTAAACCCGTCCATCGAGGGGTTGGCCGGGGCCGGGCTCGACAGGCGCGCCCGGCCGCCCTTCACCTGGTCTTTGGTACGCTGACGGCGCAAGGCGGGGGCGCCCCCCCCTCCGCCTGTGCGCTCAGAAGTCGATCGCGATGCCCTTTTTCTCCCAGTCGCCATAGCGCGCGGGGTCGGGTCCGTCGCGGCCACCCAATTCCTTGGGCGCGGGCGTTTCCTGGGCGGCGGCCTTGCGGCGTTCTTCGGCCTCTGCCAGGGCGCGTTGGGCGGCGGCGGGCAGGGCTGTATTGACTTTGGTGTCTTCGCTCATCGCGGGTTCCTTTATGCTGCGTGCATGATATACGCCCCTGTCCCGCGCAAACAACCTGTGCCGTGCAAACACCCCGCGCCCTGAGGAGCTGCCTGATGTCAAACGCCAACACCCCCCGTCGTACCGCGGTCTACCTGCTTGACCAGGTATTGGGAGAGGGGCGCCTGCTGGCTGAATGCTATGCCGCCGGCGCGCTGGAGAAGCTGGCGCCGGAGGAGCGCGCGCGGGCACAGCGGCTGGCGGTCGAGACCCTGCGCAGCCTAGAGCGGGCGGACCGGGTTCTGAAGAAGTACCTGAAGAAGGCTCCGCCGCTGACGGTGATGAATGTCCTGCGACTGGGCACGGTGGAGCTTTGTGCCGGCGGTGCGGCGCATGGCGTGGTCAACGATCTGGTTGCACTGGTGTCCGGGCATCGTCGCCATGGGCAGCTGAAGGGCATGGTCAACGCCGTGCTGCGCAAAGTGGCGGCTGAAGGGGCGGCGGAATGGGCCAAGCTGCGGGTGCCGCGGCTGCCCAACTGGTTGCGAAAACCCCTGGCCCAAGCCTGGGGGGCGGAGACCATGCTGGCGATCGAGACCGCGCATCTGGCCGGTGCGCCGCTGGACATCACGGGCAAGCCGCAAGCGGATCTGACTGCGCTGGGAGGCGAACGCCTGCCTACCGGTTCGATCCGGCTGGCCACTGCCGGGCAGGTCTCGGCGTTGCCGGGCTATTCTGCGGGGGATTGGTGGGTTCAGGATGCCGCCGCGGCGCTGCCTGCGCGCATTCTCGACGTACAGCCGGGGGAACGCGTGCTGGACCTCTGCGCCGCGCCGGGCGGCAAGACCATGCAGATGACCGCGGCTGGCGCCAATGTCACGGCAGTGGACGCCTCGGCGTCCCGGGCGGCGCGCTTGCAGGAGAATCTCGCGCGGACAGGATTGTCGGCAGACCTGATTGTCGGCGATGCGCTGCAGCAGACCGGCCAATATGATGCGGTGTTGCTGGACGCGCCGTGTTCCGCAACGGGGACCATTCGCCGACACCCGGATCTGCCGCACGCCAAGGACGGCAGCGAGTTCGGCGCGTTGATTGAATTGCAGGCGCAGATGCTGGCCCATGCCTGGAGCCTGGTGAAACCCGGCGGACGGCTGATGTTCTGCACCTGCTCGCTGCTGCCGGACGAGGGGGAGTGCCAGGTGGAAGACGCGTTGGAGATGTTCCCGGACATGGCCGCCGATCGCGCTGCGCTGGCCGTGCCGGGGGTCGAGGCGGACTGGATCACCGAGGAGGGCGGCCTGCGGCTGCGCCCGGATTACTGGTCTGATCGCGGCGGCATGGACGGCTTCTACATGGCGCTTCTGCGCAAATCCGGCTGAGCCACCGGACAGCCTGACCATTCGCCGGTGACTTGCCGTTCGCTGCGCGCTATGCTTTCGCCAAAACGCCCCCGAAAGGCTTTGGCGTGAGGCAGATAGAGCATGTCCACATATGACAGATTGGCGGGGCGCGGCACCCGGCTGTTGAACCGGTATTATGCCTGGCGTGCGCGTAAGGAACCGGCGGCGACAGGCTTTGTGTCGCAACCCGAACCGCGCACGATCGGCAGTTTTGCGCGCGGTCGTCAGCTCGTGGCGGGCAACTTGCTCTTTGCCGGTTACCTGGTGGAAACGGCGGATACCGGCTTGTGGGAAGTCGCCGCCCCGGATGCCGCCTTCGACTGTGAACGACATGGGTTTGCCTGGTTGGACGATCTGGCAGCGGTCGGGGATTTCAAAGCCCGCGCCAAGGCGCAGAAATGGGTCTGGGGCTGGATAGAGCAGCATGGAACCGGCGGCGGTGTTGCTTGGCTGCCGGATCTCACGGGGCGGCGGGTGATCCGCTGGATCAACCACGCGCTCTTTCTGTTGAGCGGCAAGGACAGGGCGGAAACCGAAGCCTTCTATCGGTCCCTGTCACGGCAAACCTGGTACCTGGCCCAACGCTGGCAGGGGGCCGCGCCGGGGTTGCCCCGGTTCGAGGCGCTCTGCGGGTTGATCTATGCGGGCCTCGCCTTGCAGGGCCGCGAGGAGCTGGCGGATCCGGCGGTGCGGGCGCTGGCGTCGGAATGCGATGCGCAGATTGATCTGCAGGGCGGGGTGCCGACCCGCAACCCCGAGGAATTGCTTGAGGTCTTTACCTTGCTGATCTGGGCGGCCGCCGCGTTGCGGGAAGCCGGCCGTACCGTCCCGGCCGCCCACCTCGCTGCGATCGAACGGATTGCGCCGACCCTGCGCACGCTGCGACACAGCGATGGTGGTCTGGCGCGGTTCCACGGCGGTGGGCGCGGTCTGGAAGGCAGGCTGGATCACGCGCTGGCCGCCAGCCAGATTCCCGCCCGCAAGGCTGACGGTCTCGCGATGGGCTATGCCCGTCTGGCGGCGCGGCGTACCTCCGTCATTGTTGATGCCTCGGCGCCACCAAGCGGGCGGGCGTCCAATTCGGGTCATGCGTCGACACTGGCGTTCGAACTGACCTCCGGACGGCGACCGCTGATCGTCAACTGCGGCTCGGGGGAAACTTTCGGTGTCGAATGGCGTCGGGCCGGACGCGCGACGCCATCGCATACCACCCTGTGCATCGAGGGGCATTCCAGCGCCCGCCTGGCGCCCCCGCATAAGACCACCGGCCACGAGCAGCTGATCGAGGCCCCGGATGATGTGCCGCTGGAGCTGAGCGACTTGGCGGACGGCAGCCGTTTTCAGGGCGGGCACAACGGCTATGTGCATCAGTTCGGCCTCACCCATGCGCGGACACTGGACCTGTCCTTCGATGGGCGGACCCTGAGCGGTGAAGACATGCTGGTGGCGCTGGAGGATGCCGCCAAGCGTCGTTTCGACAAGATCTGCAAAACCAGCCCGGAGGGCGGTGTTGCCTTTGATATTCGGTTGCATCTGCACCCGGATGTGGATGCAACCCTTGACTTGGGCGGCGCGGCGGTATCCATGGCGCTCAAGAGCGGGGAAATCTGGGTGTTTCGCCATGATGGGGCCTGCCAGCTGCGGCTGGAGCCAAGCGTTTACCTGGAAAAGACCCGCTTGAAGCCGCGTGCGGCAATGCAGATCGTTTTATCCGGGCGGGCGATGCAGTATGCCACCCGCGTCCGGTGGACGCTCAGCAAGGCGCAGGAGACTGCGATTGCCGTGCGAGACCTGAACCGGGACGAACCCGAGACGTTTGACTGAGCCTTTGAAAAGGACCGCCCTGCCATGACCGACCTTCACCCCGTACGCCGTGCGCTGCTTTCCGTATCCGACAAGACCGGCCTGATCGAGCTGGGCAAGGCGCTGGCCGCGCGCGGTGTCGAGCTGCTGTCCACCGGCGGTTCCGCCAAGGCGCTGCGCGATGCCGGGCTGACCGTGAAAGACGTCGCCGAGGTCACCGGCTTTCCCGAGATGATGGACGGCCGGGTGAAAACCCTGCATCCGATGGTGCATGGCGGCCTGCTGGCGCTGCGCGACAATGACACCCACGTTGCGGCCATGAACGAGCACGGCATCGGCGCCATCGACCTGCTGGTGGTGAACCTCTACCCGTTCGAGGCGGCGCTGGCCCGCGGGGCCGACTATGACGAGATGATCGAAAACATCGACATCGGCGGTCCGGCGATGATCCGTGCCGCAGCCAAGAACCACGCTTTCGTGAACGTGGTGACCGACGTGCAGGACTACGAGGCGCTGCTGGGTGAACTGGACACCAACGATGGTCAGACCAGCTACCGCTTCCGCCAGCGGCTGGCGCAGAACGCCTATGCCCGCACCGCGGCTTATGACTCCGCGGTCTCGAACTGGATGGCCTCGGCGCTGGAGGAGAAGACCCCGCGCCGCCGCGCCTTCGCCGGTGAGCTGAAGCAGACGCTGCGCTATGGCGAGAACAGCCACCAGGAAGCGGCGTTCTACACCGATGGCTCGGGCCGCCCCGGCGTCGCCACTGCCCAGCAGTTGCAGGGCAAGGAGCTGTCCTACAACAACATTAACGACACGGATGCAGCCTATGAGCTCGTCGCCGAGTTCGACCCGGCGGAAAGCGCCGCGGTGGCCATCATCAAGCACGCCAACCCCTGCGGCGTCGCCAAGGGGGCCTCTCTGGCGGAAGCCTACCAGAAGGCCTTCGACTGCGATCGCACCTCGGCCTTTGGCGGCATCGTGGCGCTGAACCAGCCGCTCGATGCGGACACCGCCAGGAAGATCACCGAGATCTTCACCGAAGTGGTGATCGCCCCCGGCGCATCCGAGGAAGCCAAGGAAATCTTCGCCGCCAAGAAGAACCTGCGCCTGCTGCTGACCGACGGTCTGCCGGATCCGCGTCAGCCCATCGTCGCCTACAAGCAAGTGGCCGGCGGCATGTTGGTTCAGGACAAGGACGTGGGCTACGTCAGCATGGATGACCTGAAAGTGGTCACCGACAAGGCGCCGACCGACGCGCAGATGCAGGATCTTCTGTTTGCCTGGAAAGTTGCCAAGCACGTGAAATCCAACGCCATCGTCTATGTGAAGGACAACGCCACCGTGGGCGTCGGGGCGGGGCAGATGAGCCGTCTTGACAGCGCCAATGTTGCCGCTGCGAAGGCAGGTCGCATGGCTGCAGAGCTGGGTCTGAAGGAAAGCCTTGCCAAAGGCTGCGCGGTTGCGTCCGACGCCTTTTTCCCCTTTGCGGACGGGCTGCTCGAGGCTGCGGCGGCAGGTGGGGCCTGCGTGATCCAGCCGGGTGGTTCGATGCGCGACGACGAGGTCATCAAGGCGGCGAATGACGCTGGCCTTGCGATGGTCTTTACCGGCATGCGTCACTTCCGCCACTGAGCAGGGCATCACAAGACATGGCAGCACGTTTGATGATCTGGGGCGCGGTCTTGTCCCTGTTGGCCGATCAGGTCAGCAAGTATCTGGTCGTACATTGGATGGCGCTGGACCAGCGCCTGCGGATCGACGTGCTGCCACCCATTCTGAATTTTCGCTACGGCGAGAATACCGGAATCAATTTCGGCCTGTTCGGCGGCGGAGATGATGCCGCGCGCTGGATCCTGATCGGGCTGTCACTGGTGATCTGCGTGGCATTGGTGGTCTGGATCCGCCGCGGCAAGCACGGTCACTGGATGATGCCACTGTCCGCCGGTCTTGTGATCGGCGGAGCGCTTGGCAACGTGGTTGACCGTTTGCTTTATGGCTATGTGCTGGATTTCCTGAACATGTCCTGTTGCGGCATTCGTAACCCCTTCGTCTTCAATGTCGCCGACATCTTCATTTTTGCTGGGGCCGCCGGCCTGATCCTGTTCGAGGGTCGATCGAAAAACCCTGCGTAGACCTTGGATTGCAAATACGTTAAAAGCGCCGGGAAACAGGCAGGAGTTTGGGGCATGAAGATCCCGTTTGGTGTGATCGTTCTGGCAGGTATCGTGGCGCTGGCCGGCTGCTCCAAGGGTGGTCTGCGCGAGCTTCAGAAGCCCGGCACCGGGCCGGATGAATTTCTGGTGCTGCCCGCCAAACCGCTGAGTCAGCCCGAAAGCTATGCGCAGTTGCCGGTACCGACGCCGGGAGGCGCCAATATAACCGACCCCAATCCCAATGCCGATGCCGTGGCAGCGCTGGGCGGCTCGCCAGCATTGCTGGCCGCCGGAGACGCCGTGCCGGAACGTGATCTGGCGCTGGTGCGCAGTTCTGGCCGCTATGGCGTGCAGCCGGATATCCGCGAGTCGCTGGCGGCCGAGGATGCCGCGTTCCGCAAGCGGGAGAACCGGACCGCGCGCTTCAAGCTGTTCAACGTGGACCGCTACAGCGACGCCTACAAGCGTCAGACGCTGGATCCGCACACGGTCAACCAGCAGTTCCGCCGCGCCGGGGTGCCTACGCCCTCCGCGCCGCCCGCTGATGGTTCCTGAGTCTCACATTTCTGCCAGCCGGTCTTGCAAGACGCCAGCAGCAGCGTAGTTTTACGTCATTCATCGCGCCCGCGGCCTCAAAAAGCCACGCCGTGGCCGCGATGGGCATGAGCAGAAAAAAAGCGCACCGCGCTGGGCAGGCGCAAGGTGCAGAGATTGGAGGATGCCGGATGATCCAAAGGATCACTTTGGCCATGGCGGCGCTTGTCGCCGTCCTGACCGGCCCGTTGCGGGCCGAGGATGAGGCTGTAACGGCGTTTACGCTGGATAATGGCATGGAGGTGGTGGTGATCGAGGATCACCGCGCGCCGGTGGTGCAGCAGATGGTCTGGTACCGGGCGGGCTCGGCGGATGAACCTCCGGGACAGTCGGGGGTGGCTCATTTCCTGGAACATCTTCTGTTCAAGGGCACGGACAAGCTGGCCCCTGGGGAGCTCTCCGCGACCGTGCGTGCCAATGGCGGTCAGGACAACGCCTTCACCAGCTACGATTACACCGCCTATTACCAGCGCGTCGCGGCTGACCGGCTGGAGTTGATGATGCAGATGGAAAGCGATCGCATGACCAATCTGCGCCTCAAACCCGAAGACATCGAGACCGAGCGCGAAGTTATCCTCGAGGAACGCAGCCAGCGCACGGACAATGACCCGGTGGCCCTCTTTCGCGAACAGCTGCAGGCGGTGCAGTATCTCAACCATCGCTACGGTCAGCCGGTGATCGGCTGGCGCCACGAGATGGAAAGCCTGGACATGGAGGACGCCCTGTCCTTCTACCGGACCTATTACGCGCCCAACAACGCCATTCTGATCGTCTCGGGTGATGTCGACCCCGAAGAGGTGCGGCAGCTGGCGGAGAAATACTATGGCGTCATCCCCCCAAACCCCGACCTGCCGCCACGGTTCCGCAGCCAGGAGCCACCCCAGACCGCGGCACGGCGATTGAATTTTACCGATCCCCGGGTTGCCCAGCCCTATGTGCAGCGTTCGTATCTGGCCCCGGAGCGCGACAGTGGCGCACAGGAAAAGGCGGCCGCTCTCTATTTGCTGGCCGAGCTGCTGGGGGGAGGCAACACGTCCTATCTGGCTGATGCCCTGCAATTCGATCAGCAGGTCGCGGTTTACACCGGTGCGTTCTACTCCGGCAGCACGCTGGATGACACGACCTTTACCTTCCTGATCGTTCCCGCCGAGGGGGTCAGCATGCAGGAGGCCGAGGCGGCGCTGGATGCCAGCATTGCCCGTTTCCTGAGCGAAGGCGTGGATCCGCAGCAATTGGAGCGGATCAAGTTGCAACTGCGCGCGGCCGAGATTTATGACCGGGATAACGTCAATGGCATCGCCAACCGCTACGGGCGGGCGCTGAGCATTGGGCTCACGGTGCAGGATGTGCAGGAGTGGCCGAAGATCCTGCAATCGATTACCGCAGATGAAATCATCGCAGCGGCGCAAGAAGTGCTGCGCCCGGAAACCTCGGTTACCGGCTGGATGTCCCGCGATGTGGAGGTCACGCAATGAAGGCGTTGAAACTGGTCGCTGCCGCGCTGATTGCTATTTGGATCGCATTACCCGCCTTGGCCGGGGTGAAGATCCAGGAGGTGACCTCTCCGGGCGGCTTCACCGCCTGGCTGGTCGAAGATCACACGATTCCCTTCACCGCCCTCGAATTGCGGTTCCGCGGTGGCACGTCGCTGGATGCGCCGGGCAAGCGAGGGTCCGTTTACCTGATGACCGGCCTGCTGGAGGAAGGGGCAGGCGATTTGCGGGCACAGGAATATGCGCGCGCGCTGGAGTCCCTGGCGGCTGACGTCGGGTATGATGCGGACAAGGATGCCGTGTCGATTTCCGCGCGCTTCCTGACGGAGAACCGCGATGCGGCCATGGCCCTGTTGCGCCAGACCCTGTTCGAGCCGCGCTTTGATCAGGATGCGCTGGACCGGGTGCGGGCGCAGATTCTGGCCGGGCTGCGCGCCGATGCGAAGAACCCCAATCAGATCGCCAACCGTGCCTTTGCCCGCATGGCGTTTGGCGATCATCCATACGGCAGCGATGGCAAGGGGACGATCGAAAGCGTCTCCGCGCTCAGTCGGCAGGACATATTCGACGCCCATGAGGCTGTCTTTGCCCGGGATCGCGTGTTCATCAGCGCAGTCGGTGACATCTCCGCACCGGAGTTGGAGGTCTTGCTGGATGAGCTGCTGGGACAGCTGCCCGAGACTGGCGCGCCGATCCCCGGTCCGGCAGAGGTTCAGATCAAGGGCGGCGTGACCGTGGTGGATTTCGACACGCCGCAGTCGGTTGCCATTTTCGGCCAGAAAGGCATCAAGCGGCATGATCCCGATTTCTTCACCGCCTATGTCATGAACCAGATTCTCGGCGGCGGCTCATTTGAATCGCGCTTGATGACCGAGGTGCGGGAAAAACGCGGGCTGACGTATGGGATTTACTCGTACCTCGTGCCGCGCGATCTGGCTGCGGTCTACATGGGGTCGGTTGCGTCTGATAATGCCAAGATGGCAGAGGCCGTGCAGGTGATCCGTGACGAATGGCGACGGATGGCCGAGGAGGGGGTGAGCGAACAGGAATTGCGCGATGCGCAGACCTACCTGACCGGAGCCTACCCGCTGCGCTTCGACGGCAATGGTCGCATAGCCTCGATTCTGACGGGGATGCAGATGGATGATCTTCCGATCAGCTATGTCGAAACCCGGAACGATCGCATCAACGCGGTGACGCTGGAGCAGCTGAACAGCTTTGCGGCGCGTTTCATGGATCCCGATGGGCTGCATTTCACCATTGTCGGTCGGCCTGCTGGGTTGGAAACCACCAATTGAATGATGCGGGGCCGTCGGCCCCGTCTCGCTAGGCGCAGGGCTGCTGAAAGCGGTCAGCCCCTGCGCGCACCCTTTCATTTTTCCCCAAACTCATGTAAGGGCGGCCTATCTGAGACGATGTGCCCGGGCCCTGGCACGCGAAAGCAAGATAGATGGGGCCGGCGGCAATGGGGCCGCCACGCAAACGGGAGACCCGGAGGGCCGGGAGCGCTCCCATACAGGATACGCTAGATGTTTAACGTTTCGAAAAAATCGATGCAGTGGGGCGAGGAAACGCTCACACTGGAAACCGGCAAGGTTGCCCGCCAGGCGGATGGCTCCGTGATTGCCACCCTGGGTGAAACCAGCGTCATGGCCAACGTGACCTTTGCCCGTCAGCAGAAGCCCGGCCAGGACTTCTTCCCGCTGACCGTCCACTACCAGGAAAAATACTACGCTGCGGGCAAGGTGCCCGGCGGCTTCTTCAAGCGCGAAGCGCGCCCGACCGAGAAGGAAACGCTGACCGCGCGCCTGATCGACCGTCCGATCCGCCCGCTGTTCGCACCCGGCTTCAAGAACGAAGTGCTGGTGATGTGCACCGTGCTGAGCCACGACCTGGTCAATGACCCCGACATCGTGGCGATGATCGCAGCCTCCGCTGCACTGACCCTGTCCGGCGCTCCCTTCATGGGGCCGATTGCTGGCGCACGTGTCGGCTTCGAGGACGGTGAATACGTTCTGAACCCGACCGTCGATGACATGCAGGACCTGCGCCTGAACCCCGAGCAGCGCCTGGACCTGGTTGTTGCCGGTACTAAGGACGCGGTGATGATGGTGGAATCGGAAGCCTACGAGCTGTCCGAAGCCGAAATGCTGGGTGCGGTGAAATTCGCCCACGAGCAGATCCAGCCGGTGATCGACCTGATCATCTCGCTGGCCGAAGAAGCCGCGAACGAGCCCTTCGACTTCACCCCGCCGGACTACTCCGAACTCTACGAGGCCGTGAAGGCCGCGGGCGAAGCCGAGATGCGCGCCGCCTTTGCGATCACCGACAAGCAGGAGCGCACCGCCGCTGTTGCCGCCGCACGTGAGAGCATCAAGGAAAAGCTGACCGAAGAGCAGCTGGAAGACGCGAACCTCGGTTCCGCGCTGAAGAAGCTCGAAGCGGGCATCCTGCGCGGTGACGTGGTCAAGACCGGCAAGCGTATCGACGGCCGCAAAACCGACGAGATTCGCGATATCGTAGCTGAAACCGGTATTCTGCCGCGGACCCACGGCTCGGCCCTGTTCACCCGCGGTGAAACTCAGGCGCTGGCGGTGACCACGCTGGGCACCGGCGATGACGAGCAGTTCATCGACGCGCTGCACGGCAACTTCAAATCCAACTTCCTGCTGCACTATAACTTCCCGCCTTACTCGGTTGGTGAAGTGGGCCGCGTTGGTTCGCCCGGTCGCCGTGAAATCGGCCACGGCAAGCTGGCCTGGCGCGCGCTGCAGGCAGTTCTGCCGGCACCGACCGACTTCCCCTACACCATTCGCGTGGTGTCCGAGATCACCGAATCCAACGGCTCCTCCTCGATGGCTTCCGTCTGCGGCGGTTCGCTGTCGATGATGGATGCAGGCGTGCCGCTGAAAGCGCCGGTCGCTGGTGTGGCCATGGGTCTGATCCTGGAAGATGACGGCTCCTACGCGATCCTGTCGGACATCCTGGGCGACGAAGACCACCTGGGCGACATGGACTTCAAGGTGGCAGGTACCGAGAACGGCATCACCTCGCTGCAGATGGACATCAAGGTTGCGGGCATCACGCCCGAGATCATGGAGAAAGCCCTGGCCCAGGCCAAGGACGGCCGGATGCACATCCTGCAGGAGATGGGCAAGGCGCTGTCCGAGACCAACGAGTTCTCGGTCCACGCTCCGCGCATCGAAACCATGCAGATCCCGACCGACAAGATCCGTGAAGTGATCGGCTCGGGCGGCAAGGTGATCCGCGAGATCGTGGAAACCTCCGGCGCCAAGGTCGACATCAATGACGACGGCATCATCAAGATCGCCAGCCCGAACGGTGACGCCATCCAGAAGGCCTATGACATGATCCATTCGATCGTGGCAGAGCCGGAAGAAGGTGCGATCTACACCGGCAAGGTCGTGAAGATCGTCGACTTCGGCGCCTTCGTGAACTTCTTCGGCAAGCGCGACGGCCTGGTGCATGTCTCCCAGATCGAAAACCGCCGCCTGAACCATCCTTCGGACGTTCTGAAGGAAGGCCAGGAAGTGAAGGTCAAACTGCTGGGCTTCGACGACCGCGGCAAGGTCCGCCTGTCGATGAAGGTTGTCGACCAGGAAACCGGCGAGGAAATCCAGCCGGAGAAGAAAGAAACCGCGGAATAAGCGGGTCTTTCCTGAACATTACGCATCCCCTCATTGGGGGTGCGTCCCTTTGTTTTTAAGTTGGTAATCGTTCCGCCTGTGTGGATGGGCGATTTGCCGCCGGACGACGCCCAGCCTTGGTGCCGGGCGATCCGAGGAACTAGCATGAGCTCCCCACATACTCTTTCAGACGTCACCGTTGTAACCGTCAGCTACAATAGCGCGCCTGTTCTGAAGCAGATGCTCTCTTCGCTGCCTAACGGCGTCAAGACTATCATTGTGGACAATGCAGGCTCTGACGGTGCTGCCCTGAATGAATTGGCTCAGTCTCCGGCAGTGAAAATTTTGCGGAACGAAAAAAACCTCGGATTTGGCCGCGCTTGCAATTATGGCGCCAGTCACGCTGACACCGAGTTCCTGTTTTTCCTTAATCCCGATAGCGTGGTGCAGCCCGGTACGGTGGAAGCTTTCCTGGCCGCCGCGGGACGCCACCCGCCGCACACGGCCTTCACACCGCGCATTGCTAACAGCAATGGCAGCCCCAATTTTCGGCGGCGTTCAGTGTTGCTGCCACGGCGAGAGTGGCTCCCGCGCGGCTGGCCTGAGGTCGAGTGTGAGGTGCCGGTGGTTTCAGGTGCGGCCATCTTTGTGCGACGTGCCTATTTCGCCGACCTGCAGTTCGACCCCAATATCTTCATGTATCACGAAGACGATGATTGGTCCCTGCGGGTGCGGGCGGCTGGCGGCAAACTGGTTTTTGTGCCGGATGCCCATGTTGTCCACATGGCTGGTCACTCGTCAGGCCGTGACCCCGAAATCACCCGCTTCAAGGCCTATCATCTGGGCGTCTCACGCGTTTACGCCATGCAAAAACATGGTCGACCTCTCGCTCGCATTAGGTGCCTGGCCCACGCTGCCGGTGGATTGTTGTCTCCGTTTCTTCTGTTGTCTTCACGCAAGAGAGCTAAACAGGCCGGGCTGGTCACAGGTGTTTGGAGCGGGCTGAACAAGAAAAGAGAGATAGAATGAAAACTGTGAAGCAGCGAATTAAGGGCCTGGCTTTTCATTCAAATCACAAACCGCGCGGCTGGGTTCGGGCTTTGCTATTTGACAAAGAGCGCCGCCCGAAGGGGCCGTTGCGTTTCTTGGTCACAGACAAAGAGGGTAATCCCAAATCAGCCTTCGCTCCTTGGATGGCGCGGGCCTATAAGAAAAGAAGCTCCCAGCAATTGGAGGCCTGGTTCACGCAGCGAGATGCACTGATCGAGAGCGGCGAACTCGGGCAGGTGAAAACGCTGGACATTCTTGCTTCTCCGCACACTCTGTTCATTGCCCGCTTGTTGAAGTCGTGCTTGAGCGAGACAAGGCTCACGGTGAACGTGGTGGAGCAGTATTGCGAAGATTCTGCTGATCTGTACGTGGTTATTGCGCCTCAATACCATAATACTCTGCCGCCGAGAGAGAAGACGGTAGCGTTTCAAGTGGAACAGTCTACCACTGATCGCTGGTTCACCGATGAGTACCTAGATGAATTGCAGGAGACCCTTGCAGTCATTGATTATTCGATTCGCAACCTTTCCGTATTGCGGCAGCGTAACCTGGAGTTGAAGACACTCTATTTCGTTCCCCTCGCGCCGATGCCGACGCCTGAGGCCTCCGCCCCTGGCGACCGTGACATTGATGTCTTGTTTTACGGCGATGCTTCCTTTGGTCGACGTCAGAAGTACATAGAAAGACTGCGCCAGTCCTTTAAAGTCGAAGTGGTGACGAATGCGTTCGGTGACGAGGTCTTGAAAAAGATCCGCCGGGCCAAGGTTGTCGTCAACATTCATGCCTATGAAACTGCGTTATTGGAGACAACGCGCATTTGTGAATGTCTTAGCGAAGGTACGCGCGTGGTTTCGGAGACAGCAGTGGATCAAGAACACCATGGCGCCCTTGCGTCGATGGTATCGTTTGTCCCTCAGGGCGACGTAGAGGGAATGGTTCAGGCCGTTGAGGCCGCACTCGCTGATGACCAGTCTTTGACTGTAGACCCGGCGATTTACAGGCAAACCAAATTCATGGTTTTGCGGGTGCTTCTTGGGATTGGAGTGCTGAGCCCGGAAGAATTCGAACGTCTGACCGCATGGTACGAGCTACCTTCGGATAAGTTGGTGCTCTCGATGCCGGAAGAAACCGATCGGTATGCGTGGTGCCAGGAGAGCAAACTTGACGGATACGAACTGTTCCCGGGGCTTCGGCGCAATCCCAGCTGGAAAGGCTGTGGCCTGAGTTACTGGTATATGGCTCGCAAAGCGTTGTCGGCCTCCGTTGAGCAATTGCAGATCTATGAAGACGATTGCTATTTCCCGGAAGATTTTTCTGCGAAGAAGTTGAAGGTTGACCGCTACCTTGAAGAGAACGCCGGAACATGGGACGTATTTTCTGGCCTGATTAGCGATCTGGCACCCGCAGCAAAGATCCAAAAAGTCGAAACGCGTGATGGTGTGACGTATGTTCAATTGGATCAGTTGGTTGGGCTGGTCTTCGGCTACTACCGCGAAGCGGCGTTGAAAGCCATGGCGGAGTGGGATTGGGCAGTTCTGGATAAACGAACTGGAGCGATAGACCGATACCTGGAACAGAAACGCGATTTGCGAACTCTGACCACCTCGCCTTATCTCTGCGGTCACAGTCCGAATTTCTCGTCTTCGATCTGGAACGCGCATAATGCGGACGTTGAAAGCAAAATCGCCAACAGCGTCCGCAGACTTGATAGGATGGTTGAGGCACACCAGAAAAAGGAAGTGGCGGCCTCCTGAACCTTACTCCGGCGCTTTTGTCTTGCGCAGGTAGGGGAAGATCGCCTCGAATTCGCCGAACTTCGCCCTGGCATCGTCGTCGGAGACCGAGGGCGGGATGATGACGTCTTCGCCGGGCACCCAGTTGGCCGGCGTCGCGACGCCCTTGGCGCTCATCTGGAGCCCGTCCAGAGCGCGCAGGATCTCGGCGAAATTGCGCCCCACGGTCATCGGATATGTCATCGACAGCTTCAGCTGCTTGTCGGGGCCGATAATGAAGACCGACCGTACGGTGGCGCTGTCGGCAGGGGTGCGGCCGTCGGGCAGGTAGGCCTCGGCGGGCAGCATGTCATAAAGCTTGGAGACTTTCAGATCGCCGTCCGCAATGATCGGGAAACCCGCTGAAGCATTGCCGTAGCTTTCGATGTCCTTTTTCCAGCCCTTGTGCTCTTCAACTCCGTCTACAGAGACGCCGATGACCTTCGTGTTGCGTTTTGCCCATTCCTCGGACAGCTGCGCCACGGCGGAAAACTCAGTGGTGCAGACCGGAGTGAAATCCTTGGGGTGGGAAAACAGGATTGCCCAGCTGTCCCCGATCCAGTCATGGAACGAGATGCTGCCCTGGTCGGTTTCGGCGGTGAAATCGGGTACCACGTCGTTGATGCGCAAACTCATGGCAGTGTCCTCCTAAGTCAGGTTGTCGTGTCAGGGTGTTCGCCGCCCGGCGGCGGCCTGAGTCGCCTCGAATGCTACCTAGGTGCTCTGCTGCCACGTTACAGCCCCCGCGTGGCGATGCCACGGGAAAACTGCAAATTCCTTGCCGGGCAAGGATTTGCACAGGGGCGGCGGCTCGGGTTGACAGTGGGCCTCATAATTTGATCAAATTTACGCACCAATGCCCCTTGCCCCGCGTCCGGCCCGGTGACACAGTGGCGCAAAACCGGCCAGACAGTCGGTAAAACACGTCTGAAATGGGAGATCCCCGAGATGATCGAGAAACGCGATTTTTATATCAACGGCCAGTGGGTCGCCCCTGCAGCTGCAAACGACTTTGAGGTCATCAACCCCTCGACAGAGGAGCCCTGCGCGGTGATCTCGCTGGGCGGCGAGGCCGACACCAACGCGGCCGTTGCGGCGGCCAAGGCGGCGCTGCCGGGCTGGATGGCCACCCCGGTGGAAGAGCGCATCGCGCTGGTGGAAAAGCTGGTCGACGTTTACGAGGCGCGCGCCGAGGATCTGGCCCAGGCGATGTCGATGGAAATGGGCGCGCCGATCAGCCTGTCGCGGACCTCTCAGGTCGGGGCGGGCAGCTGGCATTTGCGCGGTTTCATCAAGGCGGCCAAGGAGTTCAAGTTCGACGCGCCGCTGAATGACGAGTCTCCCAACGATCGCATCATCCACGAGGCTGTCGGCGTCTGCGCGCTGATCACGCCGTGGAACTGGCCGATGAACCAGGTCACGCTCAAGGTGGGCGCGGCGGCCATTGCCGGCTGCACCATGGTGCTGAAGCCGTCGGAGCAGAGCCCGCTGAACGCGATGATCTTTGCCGAACTTATGGACGAGGCCGGCTTCCCGCCCGGCGTCTTCAACCTGGTGAACGGGGATGGTCCGGGCGTCGGCTCGCAGCTCACTGGCCACAAGGATGTGGACATGGTGTCCTTTACCGGCTCCACCCGCGCAGGCATTGCGATCAGCCAGAATGCCGCGCTGACCCTGAAGAAGGTCCACCTGGAGCTGGGGGGCAAAGGCGCCAACGTGATTTTCGAGGACGCGGATGAAAAGGCCGTCAAACGTGGCGTTCTCCACATGATGCAGAACACCGGCCAGAGCTGCAACGCTCCGAGCCGTATGCTGGTGCAGAAGAGCATCTATGACCGGGTGGTGACTGAGGCTGCGGAAGTGGCCTCCAAGGTCGAGGTCGGCCCGGCGGATCGCGAAGGCCGCCACATCGGACCGGTGGTCAATGAATTGCAGTGGAACAAGATCCAGGATCTGATCCAGAAAGGCATCGACGAAGGGGCACGGCTGGTGGCCGGCGGCACGGGTCGCCCGGATGGTCTGAACAAGGGCTATTATGTCAAACCCACCGTCTTCGCCGATGTGAACAACCAGATGACCATCGCACGCGAGGAGATCTTTGGCCCGGTGCTGGCGATCCTGCCTTTCGAGACCGAAGAGGAAGCCATTGAGATCGCCAACGACACGCCCTACGGGCTCACCAACTACGTGCAGACCCAGGACGGCGCTCGTGCCAACCGTATGGCCCGCGCACTGCGCTCCGGCATGGTTGAGATGAATGGCAAGTCGCGATCTGCCGGCTCCCCCTTTGGCGGCATGAAAATGTCCGGCAAGGGCCGCGAAGGCGGCAAGTGGGGTATCGAGGACTTCCTCGAGGTGAAGGCCGTCGGCGGCTGGGCTGCCGAATAAACCCGGCAGGCAGCGATGTCGTGCTGATTGGAAAGCCGTTCTTCGGGGCGGCTTTCGCGCGTTCAGGGCCCGTTAGATCTTGCATCGCAAGACGCCGTGGTGGCCCGCCGCTTTTGCGGCAGATCTGCTAGAAGTCGGCTTTTACCCGGAATTTCAGGGATTCAGCACTGTCGGGGTGTTTGATGCGCAGTTCCTCAGAGTGCAGCATCAGACGCGGATGGTCGAGTGCAGCCCCGCTTGCGTATAGCGGATCGCCCAATATGGGATGCCCAAGCGACAGCATGTGAACCCGCAACTGGTGCGAGCGGCCGGTTTTGGGAGTGAGGCGCACCCGCGTGGCGCCGTCCTCGTACTTCATGACCCGCCAATCCGTCACCGCCGGTTTCCCGGTTTCATGACAGACCATCTGTCGTGGCCGATTGGGCCAGTCGACGATCAGCGGCAGGTCGACGGTACCGGTGCGCGGCTCCAGCCGACCGGCGACACGGGCCACGTAGGCTTTCTTGGCGGTGCGCTTCTCGAACTGCATGGACAGGTGGCGCTGCGCATGCGGGCTGAGACCAAACACCATCACGCCGGAAGTGTCGCGGTCGAGGCGATGCACCAGCAGCGCTTCCGGAAAGATGGCCTGCACGCGGCTGATCAGGCAGTCGGACAGGTGCTCGCCACGGCCCGGAACGGACAGCAGTCCTGCCGGCTTGTTCAGGGCGAGAATCTGGGCGTCGTGGTGCAGGATGTCCAACGGGTCCTGCGGCGGGGTGTATTCGCTCGATGGGGCCATATGTGTGTGCCTAGCGCCAGTGACGCGCGGGGGCAAGCGGGGGCGGTTGCCGACCGCGTTGCCAGTGGTATTCCGCGCGGGCCTTGGATTTGCTAAATTGACACGGTCCCGGCGATCCGGTAACCGGCCCGCCTCACTTACACATGGGGACAGGGCATGGCACGCAAACGCAAAGGGCGCGATATTTCCGGCTGGCTTGTGGTGGACAAGCCCGCGGGGCTGACATCGACCGCGGTCGTGAACAAGGTGCGTTGGGCGCTGGATGCCAAGAAGGCTGGTCATGCAGGTACGCTCGACCCCGAGGCGACAGGCGTACTGGCAGTGGCGCTGGGCGAAGCCACCAAAACCGTGCCCTATATCACCGACGCACTGAAGGCCTATACCTTTACCGTTCGCCTTGGTCAGGCCACCAACACCGATGACGCCGAAGGCGAGGTGATCGCCGAGAGCGATGCCCGGCCCAGCGACGAACAGATCAAGGACGCGCTGCTGCCGTTCCTTGGGGAAATCATGCAGGTGCCGCCCAAGTTCTCGGCGGTCAAAATTGATGGCCAGAGGGCCTACAAGCTCGCACGGGACGGTGAAGACGTACAGCTGGACGCGCGGCCGTTGTGGGTCGAGGAACTGATCTTGCTGGATCGTCCGGATGCGGATCATGTCGTGCTGGAAATGACCTGCGGCAAGGGCGGCTATGTGCGCTCTATCGCGCGCGATCTGGGGGCTGCGTTGGGTTGCCACGGGCATGTGAAAGAGCTGCGTCGCATCTGGTCCGGCCCATTCGATGCAGAGGACGGCATCTCGCTGGAGAAAATCGACGAGTTGGCGAAAACACCGGAACTGGACCAATATCTGCGCCCTCTCGAGGAAGGCCTGGCTGACCTGCCGGAGTTGAAGTGCACCCCGCAAGGGGCGGTGCGTCTGCGCAATGGCAACCCCGGCATGGTGATGGCCTCCGACGTGGAATACGGCGAGGAAGCTTGGGCGTCCATGGACGGCAAGGCGGTGGCCGTTGGGGTCTACAAGGCCGGTGAGTTGCACCCCAGTCGGGTGTTCAATCATGCCGCGGCCACGCAGGCGGACTAAGCCCGGCCAACGCGCTCCACATCATGCTTTCGCGGCAACGGGACTGACCAGAAGTTTCGGGTGTGATCCACTTGGTCAGTGGCGCTGACCCATTCAGCTGTGCTGTATACTGCCGTTGGAACTCCTGCCGTGTGTTTCACAGTGGGTGCCGTCAGCTTGGAAACGCTGTCTCGGCGGGGTAGAGAGCCTGCATGATTACCCGCAGCCATACCAAGGGCGATGCGCCCTCGACCGCCGTCTATTCGGACTGCGAGACCTATCGCTACAGCCTGACACGGGTCTGGGACCCGGCCGGACGGCGGGTGATGTTTGTCATGCTCAACCCCTCGACGGCCACCGAGGTTCAGAACGACCCGACGATTGAGCGCTGTGAGCGGCGGGCCCGGGCGCTGGGCTTCGGCAGTTTTCGGGCGACCAACATCTTTGCCTGCCGGGTGACGGACCCGCGCGAGATGCGAAGGCTGAAGCATCCGGAAGGGCCGGACAATTTGAATGTGGTGCTGGAAGGGGCGCGATGGGCGGACATGGTCGTCTGCGCCTGGGGCACGCATGGGGTCCATCGCGGTCAGGGCGCGCGCGTGGCGGCGGCATTGCGGGCGACCGGGCAGCCTCTGTATCACCTCGGTCTCAGCAAGGCCGGGCACCCGAAGCATCCCCTGTATATTCCGTATAGTCAGCAGCCCATCGTCTGGGAGCCGGAAGAACAGGTTTACGGCTGTTAACCCATGTTCCCGTTTTGTTTTGGCGTGACAAACATCATGTGCCATGCTTGCGATATGATCGGTGATTTGTATCGAGGGTTTGGTGGTCATGTTGTGGTTGGCGAGTGTCCTGGGGCTGATGGCGATTGGCAGTGCGGTTCTGGTCGAAGAGGTTCCCCCCGAAGACGATGAGGACGACGTCACCTCGGGCGGGGACATAGCGGAGGGGAGCCGCGGCCGCGAAGATCTCGGCGAAGGATTCTTTGAGCTCGCCGATCCGCCTGACACAGACGACAGCGATGAGGAGGAGACGGCCAGTCCCTCAAGCGATGATGCCACCCCAGAGTACGGTTTCGACACGGCGGGCGCGTCCCAGGAGGCGGAACAGGTCGGCACCGATGCGAACGATATCCTCGTTGGCTCCGACGCGGCGGACTTCCTTCGTGGTGGGGGCGGTGACGACCAGATCGGCGGGTACGAAGGCGAGGATAGCCTGTTTGGCGACGGCGGCGATGACGTGCTGCATGGCAATGGCGGTGACGATCAGCTCTCCGGGGGGGAGGGTGATGACCTGTTGCACGGTCACGACGGCGAGGACACTCTTCTTGCCGGAGCGGGGGCAGACAGCCTGTACGGGCATTTCGGCAACGACAGCTTGCATGGCGGTGACGGCGCGGATGTCCTGTATGGCGGCCAGGACCACGACAGCCTGTCTGGGGGAGACGGCGATGACCTGATCCTTGGCAACGATGGGGATGACAGCCTGAACGGCGGTCTGGGGCAGGACGCGCTGTTTGGCGGGACAGGGGATGACATTGTTGACGGCGCTGGTGATGGCAGTGCGACGGATTATCTGAATGGCGGCGATGGGCAGGACACCCTGATTGCCGGTGGCGGTGACGTCCTGACCGGCGGTGCCGGTGAGGACAGTTTCACCGTCGGTGATTGGACCGGGGCTGACACAACCCTGCGGCTGATGGATTTCCATGCCGCGGAGGATCAGTTGGTTCTCGTCTGGGACTTCGACCCAGGCGCTGAGCCCGAGGTGGAGATACAGCCCAACCCGGACGCCGAAGGTGAGCAGCTGATACTCGTTGATGGCGTGGCCGCCGTGCGTCTCACGGGGGCCGCTGGGTTGACGGCGGCGGATCTTGTCGTGACGGACAGCGCCTCCGCCGCACAGGCAGGGCTGTTGCCCGGTTAGAACCGCAAGGCCGCGCAGCTCCTCTGGCAATGCTGCGACTTGGGCTCCTAAAACCAAGCTTCTCAAGCTCGCGACGTGGGGCGGATGAGTTAGGCTTTGCTTTTGCGGCTGAAACATCCTATACGCCCGCATCTGCCGCGATTCCGTGGCTGATCTCTCCATGGGCCTGTGCTGGACGACATCCCGGCCTGCGCCATCCACTCTAACCTATGAAGGAGACCCCGATGTCGATCACTGCAGAAGAAAAAGCACGCCTGATGAAAGAATTCGCAACCAAGGACGGCGACACCGGTTCGCCGGAAGTCCAGGTTGCAATCCTGACCTCGCGCATCAACACCCTGACTGAGCACTTCAAAACCCACAAGAAGGACAACCACGGCCGCCGTGGCCTTCTGAAAATGGTTGCTCAGCGCCGCAAGCTGCTGGACTACACCAAAGGCAAGGATGAGGCCCGCTACCAGGACCTGATCAAGCGCCTGGGTATCCGCCGTTAATCCGCGCTTATCCGGATCTTCAGCGCCCGTTCCGAAAGGAGCGGGCGCTTTTTGTTGTCTTGGCCAGAGGGCGCCGAGGTGCCGATCACCGGGGCAGCGCTCCCGCGCCCGCAAGCCCCCCTGCTGCGCCGGACGGCTCGCGCACTTGGGCGTGGCCCGTGCTGCGCACGGGCGGTTTGCCTGCTGAGAGGGGGCGTTAACGGCGCTTGCGGACTGAAAAAATGTCCGGCCCGATCGCCCCGAGAGGGGCGACAAAGCCTCCAAGTCGATCTACGTCGGTTCCACTGGCGCGCCGCGCCAGCGGCGCCCGGCCCAACGGGATGAGATCGCAAGATCGAAGACGGGCGGGAGCACGCCCCGCCTGCCTGTCGTGTGGGCCGGTGGCGGTTATTCGCCGTAGGGCACCCAGATGTTCTTCACCTCTGTCGCCTCCTGCAGGAAACGCTTGGTCTGGTCCTGCGTCCAATCCGGCGCGGTGCCATTGTTGACCCAAGTCCGTTTCAGGTTTCCGGCTGAAGTGGCCTCGATCTCGGCGGAGACATCGCTGGAGGAGAAGCTCCAGACCGCATCCACGTTAAGATGCGATGCCAGCGGTTTCGCCAGTTCGGCATGGTTCCCGGTCAGGATGTTGACCACGCCCGCGGGCACATCCGAGGTTTCCAGCACCTGGTAGAAATCGGTCGCCGCCAGCGGGAAGGGCTCCGAGGCTGCCAATACCACCCGGTTGCCCATGGCAATCGCGGGTGCCATGGCCGAAACCAGCCCCAGCAGCGGGGATTCATCGGCGCAAAGCACCCCGATCACTCCCACCGGTTCTTTCATCGCCAGGGCAACGCCGCGGATCGGCACGCCATGCACCTGCCCGTCGTATTTGTCGGCCCAGGCCGCCGCGCTGAACAGGCGCTGGATTGCGGCCTCCACCTCTGCTTTGCCGGACTTGCGGCCGGTCATCGCATCGATGCGGGCGGAGAATTCATCGGCACGGGCCGAAAGGTTTTCGGAGATATAGTACAGGATCTGCGCGCGCAGGTGGCCGGTGGTCTTGGACCAGCTCTTGGCACCCGCCGCGGCTTCGACCGCGTTGCGCACGTCCTTGCGATTGGCGAGGCCGACATGCCCCAGCAGCGCGCCGGATTTGCCATGGATCCCTCGGCTGTAGCCGCCATCCGGGCGCGCCTGTTTGCCGCCGATATACAGTTTTGCAGTGCGGTCCAACCCGTCCACCGGAGCACCATCGCCGCCGAAGGCTTCGACCTTGGCGAGTGGTTTGGCCTTGGTTTTGGGGCGGGTATAGGCCGCCAGACCTTCCCAGCCGCCCTCGCGGCCAAAGCCGCTTTCGCGTACGCCGCCAAAGCCTGCGGCAGCGTCGAACATGTTGGTGCCGTTGACCCAGACCACGCCCGCGGCCAGTTTCGGCGCCATGTCGAGCGCCAGGTTCACGTTCTCGGTCCACAGGGTGGCGGCCAGCCCGTAGCGGGTATTGTTGGCCAGCTCCACCGCCTCAGCCGGGGTGCGGAAGGTGCAGGAAACCAGCACTGGCCCAAAGATCTCTTCCTGCATCAGCGGATCGGCCGGGGTCAGCCCCTCGATCAGGGTCGGCGGGAAGAAGCAGCCTTCGGTCGGCATCTCCACCTGGGCCTGGTGCATCGTGCCGGCCCGGTTGGCGGCGACCATCTCGCGGATGGTGTTCAGCTGCACCGGGTCCACCACGGCCCCCACGTCGATGCATTTGTCCAGCGGATTGCCGACGCGCAGCTTGTCCATGCGGGCCTTCAGCTTGGCGTGGAAGCGGTCGGAGACGCCTTCCTGCACCAGCAGGCGCGAGCCCGCGCAGCAGACCTGGCCCTGGTTGAACCAGATCGCATCCACCAGGCCCTCGATGGCGCTGTCGATGTCGGCGTCGTCAAAGACTATGTAGGGCGACTTGCCACCCAGCTCCAGCGTCAGCGCCTTGCCGCTGCCGGCGGTGGCCTCGCGGATGCGGCGGCCGACCGAGGTGGAGCCGGTGAAGGCGATCTTGTCGACGTCTGCCGCGGTGATCATCTCACCCACGGCGCCATCGCCGGTGACGATGTTGACCACGCCCTTGGGCAGGCCCGCCTGGCGGCAGATGTCGGCAAACAGCAACGCAGTGAGCGAGGTGTACTCTGCCGGCTTCAGAACCACCGTGTTACCCATGGCGATGGCGGGAGCGATTTTCCACGCCAGCATCAAGAGCGGGAAGTTCCACGGGATGATCTGGCCGCAGACGCCCAGCGGCTCGGCCTCCGGCAGCTCGGCCTCCATCAGCTGGGCCATGCCCGCATGATAGTAGAAATGCCGCTGCGCCAGCGGAATGTCGATGTCGCGGCTTTCGCGGATCGGCTTGCCGTTGTCCAGCGTCTCCAGCACGGCAAAGAGGCGCGCGTGTTTCTGCAGCAGCCGTGCAATGGCATAGAGGTATGTCGCCCGGCCCGGACCGCCAAGCGCGGCCCATTTGCCTTGCGACTTGCGGGCGGCCTGCACGGCGGCGTCGACGTCGGCCTGGCTGGCCTGTGTCAAACTTGCCAGCACTTCGCCGTTGGCAGGGTTCTTGCTGTCGAAGTCGGCGCCGGGGGCGGTGAATTCACCATTGATGAAATGGCCGAAGCGGCTGCCTTGATCGACCAGCCAGGCCAGCGCCTCGGCAGCGCTTTCGGGGGCGGGGCCATATTCCATGGTGGTGAAGATCTCTTTGATGGTCATGTTCTTGGTCCTGCCTTATGCCATGGCGTGGCGGTGGCCGGCGGAATACGCCCCGGTCACATGGTGTTCCAGCTGACGCTCGATATCGCCTAGCAGAGAGGACGCGCCAAAGCGGAACAGGTCGGGCTGCAGCCAGCGGTGGCCCAGCTCATCCTTGATCAGGCTGAGGTAGACCAGCGCGTCCTTGGCCTTGGAAATGCCGCCCGCGGGCTTGTAGCCGACACGGTAGCCGGTGCGGTCGAAATAGTCGCGGATGGCGCGGATCATCACCAGCGATACCGGCAGGGTGGCGTTGACGCTTTCCTTGCCGGTCGAGGTCTTGATGAAATCCGCCCCCGCCATCATGCAGACCAGCGAGGCGCGCGCGACATTGCGCAGGCTGCCCAGCTCGCCGGTGGCGAGGATCGCCTTGACGTGGGCCTCACCGCAGGCCTCGCGGAAGGTCTTCATCTCGTCATAGAGGGCCTGCCAGTTGCCGGTCAGTACATGGCGGCGGGAGATCACGATGTCGATCTCCTCGGCTCCGGCGCGCACGCTTTCCTCGATCTCGGCCACCCGCAGATGGAACGGCGACAGCCCGGCCGGGAAGCCGGTGGAAACCGCCGCCACCGGGATGCCGCTGTCGGCCAGCGCCTGCACCGCGGCAGGGATCATGTCGTGGTAGACGCAGACGGCGCCGGTGGTCAGCCCCTCCATGTCCAGGGTGCGCAACAGGCCGGGGCTGACCGGCTGGCGCGCTTTAGCGCACAGGCGGCGGACGCGGCCTTCGGTGTCGTCGCCGGCCAGCGTGGTGAGGTCGATCAGGCTGATTGCCTTCAGCAGCCAGGCGGCCTGGTGGTCCTTCTTGACGCTGCGGCGGCCCGGCAGCGTGGCGCAGCGTCGCTCGATGGCCGACGTATTGGCCTGCACCGAGGCGACCCAGTCCAGGTCCAGCGCCATGCCGGGATTGCGCGGCTCGGTCAGCTGCGGCAGTTGCGCGCTTCGTTCAGCGATTTGGCGTTCCATATGGGAGATCCTCAGCAGAATTTCGGGTGAAGGTTGCATGGGTGCGGCATTTTGGCAAGAAACGGCCCCGGCCTGCAGGCGGTTTTTTGACTGAATGGACAAAAAAATACGAGCGCGGACGGGGTTCCTTTGCGGCAACTTGCCGGAACATGGTTGCACGGATCGGGCGGGTTCCTGTTTTACGAATGTCCAAGCGTAAGCGGTGCGCATTCCGGTGGCAGAATCGGGCTCACATGCTAAATTTAGCGGTATGAGCAGTGCAGAACCCCATATCAGCGAAAATACGCCCTCTGAGACCCGCCCTGACCGCGGTCCGGACAGCCGTCCGGTGATCCGCCAGCTGGACGACAGCGCCATCAACCGGATTGCCGCGGGCGAGGTGGTGGAACGTCCCGCCTCGGCGGTCAAGGAACTGGTGGAAAACGCCATCGACGCCGGCGCCACCCGCATCACGATCGAGATCGCGGACGGCGGCAAGACGCTGATCCGGGTCACCGATGACGGCTGCGGGATGACGCCGGAGGACCTGCCGCTGGCGCTGAGCCGCCATGCCACCTCCAAGATCGACGGCTCGGATCTTTTGAACATCCACACGTTCGGCTTCCGCGGCGAGGCGCTGCCGAGCCTCGGCGCGGTGGGGCGGCTGACCATCACCAGCCGCGCCGCCGGGTATGAGGCGATGCAGATCCGGGTCTCCGGCGGCCGTCAGGAACCGGTAAAGCCCGCAGCGCTGCGGGCGGGCACCATCGTCGAGCTGCGCGATCTGTTTTTTGCCACCCCGGCGCGGCTGAAATTCATGCGCAGCGACCGTGCCGAATCGCAGGCGATTGCCGACACCGTGAAGCGGCTGGCGATGGCGGAGCCCTCGGTCGGCTTCACCCTGCGCGATGTGTCCGGCGGCGGCGAGGGGCGGGTGACCTTCCGCGCCGATCCCCTGTCCGGCGACTTGTTCGACGCGCTGCACGGGCGGCTGGCCACGGTGCTGGGGCGCGAGTTTGCCGAGAACGCGCTGAAGATTGACGCCACCCGCGAAGGCATCCGTCTGTATGGCTATGCGGCGCTGCCGACCTATTCGCGCGGCGCGGCAGTGTCGCAGTTCCTGTTCGTCAACACCCGGCCGGTGAAGGACAAGATGCTGACCGGGGCGTTGCGGGCGGCCTACTTCGATTTCCTCAGCCGCGACCGCCATCCGGCGGCTGCGCTGTTCATCGATTGCGAGCCGCAGGCGGTGGACGTGAACGTGCATCCGGCCAAGTCCGAGGTGCGGTTCCGCGATCCGGGGCTGGCGCGGGGGCTGATCGTCTCGACCCTGCGGCTGGCGCTGGCGGAAGCCGGGCACCGGGCCTCGACCACGGTTGCCGGGGCAACGCTGGGGGCAATGCGGCCCGAGCCAACGGGCGGGCATCCGACGGCCAGCGGCGCGCCGCGGGTCTATCAGATGGACCGCCCCTCGCTGGGCGCACGTAGCGCGTCCTACGCGGCGCAATCCCCCGGTCAGCCGCTGGCGCCTTCCGCGGATGCGCCGCCATCGCCGGGCTTTGCCGAATTCGCAGGCGCCTACAGCGGCCGGGTCACCGAGGTGCCGGAGGCGCCGATGGCCCCGGGTCAACCGTCGGATGCGCCTGAGGCCTCCGCGCCCGGGGCCGAAGCCCTGCCGCTGGGTGCGGCGCGCGGCCAGGTGCATGAAAACTACATCATCGCCCAGACCGCTGACGGCATGGTCATCGTTGACCAGCACGCCGCCCACGAACGGCTGGTCTATGAAAAGCTCAAGCGGCAAATGGCCGAAAACGGGGTGGCCGCGCAGGCCCTGCTGATCCCGGAGATCGTGGAACTGAGCGAGAATGATTGTGCGACCCTGCTGGCCGTTGCCGACGATCTGGCGAAATTCGGTCTCGGCATCGAGGCTTTCGGCGGAAACGCGATTGCGGTGCGTGAAACCCCGGCAATCCTGGGCGAAGTAAACGCGGAAGCGATGATCAAGGATATTCTGGACGAACTGTCGGATCAGGGGGAAAGCCAGCTGGTGCAGGCGCGGGTAGAGGCGATCCTGAGCCGGGTGGCGTGCCACGGATCGATCCGCTCTGGTCGTCGGATGCGGGGCGAGGAGATGAATGCACTGCTGCGCGAGATGGAGGCGACGCCCCATTCCGGTCAGTGCAACCACGGCCGCCCCACCTACGTGGAATTGAAATTGGCGGATATCGAGCGCCTGTTCGGGCGCAGCTGAACAATACACCCGCAACAGGGGAGACAGAGCAGTGACTATGGAGCAGGCCCAATGGGCCGTTTACGCGTTGGCGGCGGTGGCCGTTGTGCTGGGGGTCGCGGCGCTGCGGCTGCGGGCGCATGCCCGTCATCTGGAGCAGCTCAACAGCGATCTGCGCAGTCACAATGCCGGATTGCGGGCCGAGGCCGCCCGTCTTCCCGCATTGACGGATGAGCTGGCGACCCTGCGCCGGACCAGCGAAAACGAGCGCGCCGCTCGCTATCAGGCAGAGGCGCAGGTGCAGGCGCTGAAAGCCGAGCACGCGGCGCGGTTGGAAGAACTGAACCAGATGAACCAGCAGTTGGAGCACAAGTTTGCCTCGCTCGCTTCGGGAGTTTTGAAACAGAACTCCGAGAACTTCCTGAGTCTGGTCAGCGAACGCTTCCAGGCGCATAGCAAATCCGCCGATGCGGATCTGGCCAAGCGTCACGCCGCGATCGAAAATCTGGTCAAACCGCTGGATCAGAAGCTGGGCCAGTTCGGTGAGCGCATCAAGGAGATCGAACAGGCGCGCAACGAGGCCTACGGTGCCATTCAGGCGCAGGTGAAGCATCTAGCCGAGGGGCAGGCGATGCTGGGCGGAGAGACCCGCAAACTGGTGCAGGCATTGCGCGCGCCCAAGACCCGGGGGCGCTGGGGCGAGATGCAGCTGCGCCAGGTCTTCGAGATGGCGGGCATGGCGGAGCATGTGGACTACGAACTCGAAAAAAGCGTCGGGACCGACGAGGGGCTGCGCCGTCCCGATGCGGTGGTGCGCATTCCCGGTGGCAAGAGCATCGTTGTGGACGCCAAGACACCATTGGAGGGCTATCTGGACGCGCTGGAGGCCGAAACCCCCGAGGCTCAGAGCGCCGCGTTGGCGCGCCATGCAAATCATGTGAAAACCCATGTGAAGCAGCTGGCGTCCAAGGCCTATCAGAGCGCGCTGGCGGAAACGCCGGACTTTGTCGTCATGTTCATTCCCGGAGAAACGTTCGTCTCGGCGGCCGCAGAGGCAGATCCGGGGTTGATCGAATATGCCTTTGAAAACCGCGTGCTGATCGCGACCCCGACGACGCTGATGGCATTGGTCAAGTCCATCGCCTATGGCTGGCAGCAGGAGAAAATGGCCGAAAACGCGGTGGCCGTCCAAAAGACCGCCAAGGAGCTATATGACCGGCTGTCGACCTTCTCCAAGAACCTCGCCTCGGTCGGCAAGTCGCTGTCTTCCTCGGTGAACAATTACAACAAGGCTGTTGGGTCGCTGGAGGCCCGCGTGCTTCCCTCCGCGCGCAAGTTCGAGGCGATGGGGGTGGTGCCGCAGGGGGCGGCGTTGGAGGATCCCGGTCACGTCGAGACCGAGCCACGCCAGGTCGCCTTGCTGGCGGACGAGTAGATGCGGTTGCCAAAGCCCGTGAACCCTTCGGTGGCTCCGTTACTGCGGGCGGCGGAAGTGGATGCTGAACGGATCGTTGCGCTCCTGCGGATCGTGGTGTCGGTTGGGCTTCTGATGGCGCTGATCCTCGCCCTGGACGGCCTGCCGATGGTGGACGAAATCTACCTGTGGCAACAGCTTGGCCTGGCTGCAGCGACGCTGTTCTCCTACATGGCCGTTGGGGTGCTGACCTTTGCCGCGATCTGGCGCGGTGTCTTCAGGCGTTGGATGATCTGGGCTGCAGTGACTGCCGATGGCGTGTTCCTGTTTCTCAATTCCTGGCTGTCTCTGCGCAACTCCGGTCTTCCGGGCGATTTGGTATTCACCATGCCATCGGCCTGGATGGCACCTTTGATCCTTGCCTTCGGCGTGCTGCGGTTCAACCCGCTGCTGCTGGCCTACCAGGTGCTGTTGGTGGCCGCGGGCTTTTTGTGGCTGGTGACGTGGGAGCCGCCGGTGGTGTCGGTCGAAGCCGTCAGGCGGGTGCAGTTGGCCCACGGGATGCCACCCAATCTGATGCGGGTATTGATGGTGTCGCTGGCGGGCCTGGTGCTGTTGGTGGCCGCCTTGCGGACCCGCGCGCTGTTGAACCGCCTGTTGGAGGAAGTCCGGCAGAAGGCCAATCTCACACGCTATCTACCGGCCCAGTTGGCGGGCCGTCTGGCCGGTGGCGGTCTGGAGACGCTGCAGGAAGGTCGCCAGCAGACAATGGCGGTGATGTTCATCGATATTCGCGGCTTCACCAGCTGGTGCGAAGGCCGTGAACCGCAGGAGGTCAGTCGGCTGATCACCGACTTCCGGGGCCGTGTGGAGGCCGTGGTCGGCCAGTGCAACGGGTTGATCGACAAATATATTGGCGATGCCGCGATGATCCTCTTCGAAGGCGAGCGTGCAGCGGCAGGATCGCTGGAGTGCGCCGAACGGCTGCAGAAAGCCATGGCGGAGTGGCGACAGGACCGGCAGGCCGCAGGAGAGACGGCGTTGGGAGTCGGCATCGGTATCCACTGGGGAGAGGTCTTTTCCGGTGTGACAGGCACACAGCAACGGTTGGAGTACTCGGTGTTTGGAGACACGGTGAATACGGCCGCTCGACTGGAGCAGGTGACCCGCGCCCATGATTTGGAGCTGATTGTATCCGCCGCGCTGCTGGATGCGGCCGGGGTCGAGGCGACGCGGGATGGCTGGATGGCGCTGCCTCCCGAGGTTCTGCGCGGGCGGCGCAGTGGTCTGGCCCTGTTCGGCAAACCGCCCGTCTGACCCGGCCTTGTGTTTGCCGCAGATCAAAGACTTAGGCGTTTTGCGCACGGTTTGATATGCTGGCAGCGACAGAAGGAGTGGAGCGATGCTGGAAATCTCGGCCCGCAAGGTGGCACAGGTGGCGATGATGGCCCGCGAACTGGGGCGAGCCGAGGGTGAACTGCGCGCTTTCATTGACAGGATGAGCGAAGACCAGCAGGCGGAGCTGGTCGCCATCATGTGGATCGGTCGGGGCAGTTTCGAGCCGGAGGAACTGGCGGAAGCAATTTACACTGCCCGTCAGGAGGCCACGACGCCGACCGCCGATTACCTGCTCGGCACCCCGCATCTGGCCGACAACCTGGAAGCGGGGCTGGAGGCGCTGGGCATTGACGTGCAGGACGTAGAGGACGACGTGATTGGCCGTCTCGCACCCTAGCACTCAGCCAGATTTCTCCCTTGGACAAAAAAGGGCATCCGGTCAGGATGCCCCTTGGTGTTTTTTTGAGGATCTGTAGGTGACGCTCAGCCCTTGTGGTCCACAATGGCCAGATGCTGCGCCAGCTTGCCGACCTCAGAAAGCCAGCTGTCCACGAGCGTGGCATCGCTGGGAGCAGCATGCACCCCAGCTTTGATCTTGCCGTTCATCGCGGCTTCGATTGCGAAGGAAACCGGGAAGGATACCAGCCGGGCCATGGCAGTGCCGCGGTCGTCGCCCCAGGCGTCCATCACGTAGGTCTTGTGCCACACCTCGGCTCCGTCCTTCTCGGCCTTCAGGCCGACGCACATCACCACGCGGTCCGGCTCACCTTCGTCGTAGGCGTTTTCCTCCCAGAACTGGTCTGACATTTCCTTGAGCCGCGCATCGCCTTCGGGGCCGCTCAGGGTTTCGACCTCGCGGAAGACGTCACTCCAGGCCTCGGCCCAGCCGTTCAGGCGCAGGGTGCCGCGGACGAATTGTTTGACCTTCCACTCCGGTTCGAACTCGTACTGCGCCATGAAGGGGAGGGAGTCGCGGTTCGGATAGACCTCGAAGGTCTCGGCCTCGGGCAGCGGCGCCTCGTAGGAGGAAATCGCGTCCCAGGGGCGGGCGACATCCAGTTCCTTGAAGTCGCGGATCGAACGCGAGGGGGAGCGCAGAGCCTTCAGCACACCAAGCGGTGACCAGCTGAACTTGTACCGGAACGGGTTTGGGATCTTGGGGATGCCACCGCAGTAGGAGATGAAGCTGACTTCATTCCCGGCATCATAAGCTTCGGAAGCCTTGTAATCCGCAACCAGCGCATGGGCCATGAGGTGGTCGATGCCGGGGTCCAGGCCGACCTCGTTGATCAGGCACACGCCCGCATCCTTGGCCTTCTGGTCCAGCGCGCGCATTTCCGGCGCGATGTAGGAGGAGGACACGAAATGCGCGCCGCGCTCGATCGCCAGTTCGGCCAGCGGCACGTGCCAATCGCCGGGCAGCATCGAGACAACCACGTCCTTCGGGCTCAGCATCTGGCCCAGGTTGGACAGGCTGAAGCTGTGGATGTTGGTGGTCAGATCGCCCACCGCCTCGCGTGCCTTTTCCGGCGTGCGGTTCCAGACCGCAACATCATGGCCCGCTTCCAGCAGTCGACGCAGGCCGGGGATGGCCGACAGGCCGGTGCCGCACCAGTGAATTGTCATGGGTGTTCTCCCTTATCCGAATTTCAGTTTGGCCGCGACGATGCTGAGCACGATCAGGATGGCGCAGAAGTTTGCCAGGATCAGGGGCCAGTCGCCGATCAGCAGCCCGTAGCCGAACCACAGCAGAACCGTGAGGAGGAACATCAGGTTCGAAACAAGCGACAACCCGGCCGTGTCCCGGGTGGCCCAGGCTTTCCAAGCTTGTGGCAGCCAGCAGATGGTACCGAGTATGGCGGCAAGATAGCCAATATACGGCGTGATCATTTCGGTAGATGCTCCTCGAACGTTGCCTTGGCCCGGCCCCAGACGCCGCTGTCCAGATCGGTCAGGGTCAACAGAGAGGGCAGCAGCTGTGCGGCGTAATCCTCAGAGCTTTCGACCGGCAGCATCGAGGGCAGGTTGTCGATCGCCATCACGTCCAGAACGGGGCTTTCGGCGACACGCAGCGCGGGCTGGTTCCAGGTGGTGGCGCGGTCATAAACCGGTACCGGGTTGTAATCGCTGTCCGGGTCGCAGGCGACGTCGCCGATGGCGGTCAGCTTGCGGTCCGCGGCCATTGCTTCACGGGGAACAAACACCGGGGTGCCCGGGCGGGCGAAGATGCAGTTCAGAAACAGGTCATGCTCCAGGATTTGCGGAAAGGGGCCGCCGCTGGCGGTTTCCGCCATGTCCCATTTGGTGACCTTGACGCCCATCGCCTCGCAAAGGTCCGCCGCACCGGTGCCGACCCGGCCGAGCGCGCCAATCACGATCGCGGTCGGGCGATCCGCGGACAGCGCGTCCAGCTCGGCTCCGAGCTCCGCCAGCAGCGCATCCCTGCCGCCGTAGACGCCCACCGGTCCACAGATTTCACCGCGTTGCTGGGCTGCCCAGGTCTTCAGCGTTACTGCGGCACCCGCGTATCCTGCCCAGTAGCCAAAGGCGGCGACCCGGCGGCCGGTCTCGTCAACCAGATATTCCAGATCGTACAGCGTGCCACCGCCCGCCTTGAACCGCTCCAGCAGCGCCTTGCCCGAGTGCTGGCCCTTGAAGGCGTGACCAAACATGATGTGGCGGTGCGGCAGCGGGGTGCCGTCCTCGGGCAGCTCCTTGAGGCCAAAGATGATGGCCTCCGCAGGCGCGGCGGGCCAGCTGTTTTCCGGCGCGATCTCGCAGCCGGCATCGAAGTAGCCCTGCAGCGGGATTGCCCGCACGGAGCTTTCCTCGACCGTGACCTTGATCCCTGCGTCCAGCAGCGCCTTGGCGCCCTCGGGCGTCAGGCCGACCCGGTCTTCATTGGGGCGCTGCTCAGCCCGTACCCACAGATGTGTCATGCGTGATGTCCTTTAAAGCATGCCTTTGGTGTGAACCGCCCGCACCGAGGCGCGCTGTTCCATTGCGGTCATGAATTCCTGAATCCTTGGGAAATCGGCCAGTTTCACCCCGTCGCCCTCCAGCCAGGTGCAAACCACGTAGAGGTAGCAGTCGGCGAGGCTGACGGTTGATCCCAGCACGAAGGGGCCGCGCAGACCAAACTGGCTGATGTACTCGCAGCTGGCGGCCATGGTTTGCGGCACCATTTTCTGCATGTCCTTCCAGCTCGAACGTTCGCTGGCCCAGCGGGAGCCGCGCAGCTTGTGCGCGTGGTTCACATGCATGGTGGAGGCCAGGTAGAACATCACTTCGCGCATGCGGGCCTGCAGCAGCGGATCGGCGGGGCGCAGGCCTGCGTCCGGGGCCAGATCCGCGATATATTCCAGCAGCGCGCCGGTTTCGGTCAGGATGCCGCCATCCACCGCCAGCGCGGGCACCCGGCCCTTTGGGTTGATCTGGGCATAGGCTGCGCCGGTCTGCTCCTTGGCGGCAAAGTCGATCTTGATTGCCTCATACTCCAGACCGGTTTCTTCCAGTGCGATGGCCACGGCGACGGAGATGGTTCCGGGGGCATAGTAGAGCTGCATGTGTCGTCGGTCCTTTCGCAGATCAAAGGTGGGTCTGGGCAAACTGCCGCTCTGGCGTGTCCAGATGCGGCACCGCGTTGAACAGCACCGGGCTGAAGTGACCGCCGATCGGAAACAGCCGGTGCATGGAGGTGTTCATCACCGCCAGCGCCAACCGGGCCATGGCGGTGGTGTTCAGCGCCAGCGACTGCCGCATCGCCATGGAAATCAGCCCACCGGAGGTGATGACCAGCGCCGGACCCTCGCCCTCGGCGATCTCGGCGAGGGCTTGTTGGGTGCGGGTCTCAAACGCTTCCCAGCTCTCGTAGGGGTCGGCGATGTCGCCCGCAGCCCAGGCGGCAAAGACGCGGGGCAGGTGGTCGATGAAGCCCTCGCGCTCCTGCGGGATCGGCAGCCCGTGCTGGTCACGCATGGCTTCGGCGAGGGTGAAATACTCCATCTCGTTCAGTCGGGGGTCCTGAACGACATCGGCGCAGCCCATCGAGGCGGCGGTCTCGACATGGCGGGTCAGGGTGCCGCAGTAGATGCGCGAATAATGGCTGCCAGTGTCGCGCAGGTAGGCCCCCAGCCAAGCCGCTTGCTGATGCCCGAGATCGCTGAGCGCATCGTAGCTGGCCTCGTCGCGGGCCTGTGTGTTGGCCTGACCGTGGCGGATCAGCGTGATGTGGGACATGGGGGCGGCTCCGTTGGGTGTCGCGGGAGTCTTAGGCGAGGTTGCGGGCAGTGAAAAGAGAGGGATTGTACCCATGCGTGTGCTGGCGCAGGGTTGCGCCAGTTCTGAAGGAGACCGATCATGCCCCTTGACCCGCAACGTTTTCTGCAAGACCTGCATCAGCTGCGCAGCTTTGGCGCTGCCGGTGTTGGCAAGGGCGTGGTGCGGCAGGCCTTCAGCGAGGCCGACATCGCAGCGCGCAAATGGCTGGCTGAGCGCATGGATGCCGCAGGGTTAGAGCCGCATTTCGACCCTTTGGGAAATCTGTTCGGCCTGACGCAGGGGCGCAGCCTGCTGGTTGGCTCGCACAGCGACAGCCAGCCCGAGGGTGGCTGGCTGGACGGGGCGCTGGGGGTGATCGCCGGGCTGGAGGTCGCCCGTGCCGCGCGGGAGGACGGCGGCCCGCAGATTTCCTGCGTCAGTTTTCAGGACGAGGAGGGCCGTTTCGGCGTGCTGACCGGCTCTGACATCTGGACGGGTAAGCTGGCGCTGGAGCTGGCGGATGCATTTACCGATACCGGCGGCCATACACTGGCAGAGATGCGCGGGCAGATGGCAGATTTGGCAGGAGGTTTCCTGCCGCACGACCGGTTCAGCGGCTTTCTGGAAATGCACATCGAACAGGGCCCCTATCTGGAGGAAACCGGCCTGGCGCTGGGCGTGGTGACCGATATCGTCGGCATCCGCGACATGCGGATCCGCTTCTCAGGCCGCCAGAACCACGCGGGCACCACGCCGATGCACCTGCGCCGGGATGCGTTTCAGGCGCTGGCAGCCTTCAACACGGCGTTGAACAACCGCTTCGCCGATGTGGTGACCCCGGCCACGGTCTGGACCATCGGCCATGTGGCGTTGCACCCCAATGCCGCCTCGGTGGTGCCGGGGCGGGTGGAGTTTTCGATGCAGTGGCGCGATGCCGACCCCGCGCGGCTGGCGCGGATGCAGGCGATCATCGCAGAGACGGCGTCACAAATCGCGGCCGAGTATGGCGTCGAGGTGGAGCTGGGCGAGGTGCTGGGCATCGAACCCGCGGCGATGGACCCGGGGTTTCAGGCCGCGTTGGCCGCAGGGGCAGAGGGTCTGGCGGCGGGCAAGTGGCAGAAAATGCCCTCCGGCGCGCTGCATGATGCGGCCAATCTGGCCACGGTGATGCCTGCGGGGATGCTGTTCGTGCCGTCGATCGGCGGCATCAGCCACGCCTTTGACGAGGACACCGCCGAGGAAGATCTGGTTCTGGGGCTTCGGGTGCTGGACCAGGCTGCACGGCGACTGGCAACCTGAAACGTCCGAGCTTCGGACGGCTTGCGGGCATATGCTGAGGGATCTTCACAGGGGCGTGGCACGCCTTTGGCGTGGTCAGGCCCGGTTATATCCGCGTTTCAGCATTCTTTTGCGGTGCTTGTCGGCAGCAAGCGACGCTTCGCGCAGGTTGTCGTAGATGTTGATGCTGCATTGGCCATTGCTGCCGGCCACCCCCCATTCCCGCAGTACCGAGACCTCGGAAAACAGGTTCATCGCCAGTTCTATGCGGTAGAACCGCGACGGGCGCGCGGGGGCTTGGCGATAGAGCAGACAGGTGGTCATGCGGGTGATTCTACCGCCAGCGGTTTGCCCGGGCAAGAGGCTCTATCCCATGGTCAGCAGCGACAGCCCGAGCAGGATGGACGAGATGGCGGCCACCGCAAACGCGGCGGTGCGCGCCACCGGGATGCCCAGCACGTAGACGATATAGTGGATCAGCATGCCGAAAAAGAAAGCCGCCCCAAGACCTCCGGGATGGTCGGCTGTCGGCATCAGGATCGAGGCGAGCAGCGACAGAGGTGCAAAAGCAACAAAGAGTTCGACCCCGACGATGTGCGCGCGATGGGCGCGTTGTGCCCAGGGCGATTGCGGCTTGTCCTGCGGGCTTGGGTTGGCCAGTGCGCCCATCAGGCCGCGGACAAGGATCCGGTCGAGGATATAGGGCACCCAGGCCAGCGCCAACCACAGTGCGGACAAAACGGTGAAAAATTGCAGTAGCGACATCACGCCTTCCTCCATCTCATAAGAGAAAGCGTAGTGTTATCGGCTGCTTTTTCTACTTTTGGGCGGTCAGACCCAATCCACGTCGCCCAGAAAGATGTAGCCGGCACCGTAGATCGTCTTGATCAGCCGAGGGTTCTTGGGGTCCTCGCGCAGCTTGGTGCGCAACCGCGAGATCCGCACGTCCATGGCCCGGTCGAAACTGTCACCGGCCGCACCGCCAAGTGCTTCCTGCATCTGGGCGCGGGAGATCAGCCGCTTGGGGCTGTCCAGAAACAGCCGCAGCACCTCGCCCTCCGCGTGGGAGAACGGGGTCTGTGCGCCGGTTTCGTCCTCCAGCAGGTAACGGTCGAAATGGGCCGTCCACCCGGAGAACCGTGCCGTGTCGCTTGCAGGGGCCGCCTGGCGCGGGCCGCTTCGCAGGCGGGCGCGGATGCGGGCGACCACTTCGGCTGGGTCGAACGGTTTGGTGATATAGTCGTCAGCGCCGAGTTCAAGACCGGTCACCCGGTCCTGCACCTGCGCGCGGCCCGAAATGATGATGACCGCGGCCCCCTGCTCCAGTGCCAGCCGATGCACCAGCGCGAGCCCGTCAGTATCGGGGAGAGACAGGTCCACCAGGCAGACGTCCGGGGTCACCCGTTTCAATGCGGCCTCGAATTCTCGGGCGCGCGAAAAGCTTTGCGTGCGAAACCCCGCGTCCTCCAGCGTGCTGGTCAGGATCTGGCGGATTTCGGGTTCGTCATCCAGAATGGTGACCAGGGGCGATGTCATTTTGCGGGCTCCGGCCGGATCAGTTCGGACAATTGGTGCGTTGTGAAAGGTTTGCGCAGAACAGGGCCACATTTCAATGCCTTGCGAAACAACGGATCGCTTGTCGGCAGTGAGGTCATCAGGATGCACGGCGGGCCCGAGCCATCCAGCCGCATGGCGAGGTCGATGCCGGTGGCGGTCCCTTCCAGCTTGATATCCGACAGCACCAGCGCGATGTCCGGCAGGTTGGCAGTCAGGGCGCTGGCTTCGTCGACGCTGGTGGCTTCGATCACCGAGTAGCCGAGATCGATCAGCATGTCGCGAAACCCGGCCCGCAGCTCGGCGCTGTCCTCGACCAGCAGCGCCAGACCGCCATCGGCATCCGGCGCGCGCCGGTAGGGGAGGCGCAGGGTGATGGCGGCACCGCTTACCCCGTTGCCGATCCGCATGTCACCGCCGGCCAGCTTGGCCATGTCGTAAACCATCGGCAGGCCGAGGCCTGATCCTTCGCTGCCCTTGGTCGTGAAAAACGGGTTGAGCGCCTTTTCCAAGGCTTCGGGCGAGAAGCCCGGGCCGGTGTCCGTCACGGTGATCTCGACCCAGGTCTGGCCGACTGCATGGGCGCTCACCGTGATCTGGCCAGAGGTGCCGCAGGCATCCCGGGCATTGAGGATCAGGTTCAGCAGCGCGTCCTGCAACTTGCCACTGTCGAGCAGCAGCATCTCGTCCGGCATGTGGTCGAGGATGCTCAGACCAATTCCCTGCGGCAACGAGGGGGAGGCAAGGATTTTCAGCTCCTCCAGCAAGGTGTGCATGTCGGTGGCCTGGGGGCGCAGGCTGCGCTGGCCGGTCATCTCGGCGATCCGGTTCAGCAAACGTCCACCGCGCCGCGCGGCCGAAAGGGTCCCCTGTACCAGCTCGGCCGCCTCTGGTGGCAGATCCATTTTTTCCAGCTTGCCCTGCATGCCCAGAATGATGGTCAGGAGGTTTGAAAAATCATGCGCCAGCCCGCTGGTCATCTGGGCCGCCATTTCCCGGCGCCGCGCTTGCTGCAGTGCGACACGGGCCTGGGTCTCCTCGGTCACATCCATCGACAGGATATAGACACCGCCTTGCTGGTCGGGCGTGAAGGCCACCCGGATGCGGCGGCTGGCGTGGCTTTCGGTGAACTCGAAGACCGGACTGCCGCCCTTGTAGGCGGCCAGCAGGTGAGGTTCGATCCGCTCAAAAGAAGCAGGACCAAGCGCATCGGCAATATGCATCCCGAGGATATCCGACGGGCGACTTGGAAACACTGAGCTGAGACGGCGGTTCGTATAGGTGTAATATCCGTCGGCATCCACATGCGCGATGTGGGCTGGCATCATTTCGGTGGTCAGTCGGGTGCGCCCTTCGATTTCGGTCAACTGGCGCTTGGCCTCTTCCAGCGCGGTGTTGGTGGCCGCGAGCTTGCGGTTGGCGGCGGTCAGCTCTTCGGTGTGGGCGATCAGCCGTTCCGACATCTCCTCGGAGCGAGCTCGCAGCAGCGTCTCGGCACGCTTGGCCCGCGTGATATCGGTATAAACCGTGACCCAGCCCCCCTGCGGCAGCGGTGATCCTTCGATCGAGACCATCTGTCCGTTCGGGCGCTGGCGTTCCAGGTAATGCGGGACAAAGGCCAGCGCCTGTTCGACACGGGTGCGGACGATGTCCTCGATATCGGTTTCCGGGGCGTATTCGCCCGCCTCGGCCAGATAGCGGATAGTGTCGGCGAACGCGGCTCCGGGCTGGACCAGATGGTCCGGCAGGTTGAACATCTCCTGGAAACGCCGGTTGCACACGGCGAGCCGCAAATCGTTGTCGTAGATCGACAAGGCCTGGGCAATCAGGTTCAGCCCGGCGGTGGTCATCGCGGCGCGTTGTTTGCGGTTTCTGTCCATATTCCCCCCGCAGGCATGGCTAGCACTGCCGCGCGATGCTGGCAAACCGCCATTGTGCGGCAATCTCGATTCGAGCTTTCGGCCATGCATTCACGTTACCGTCAAAAGCATGGGGGAGAATGGGTGATCGGGAGCCCTCGCATGAGGGAAAAGGGGTGCAGACGCGGGGAGTGTCCTGCTGACTGCGCTGCGCAACCAAATGATTTTTATACAAAAATACGCTGTTACAATTGGTAAGATTTGCGAAAACATCAGGAAAAAGTTGACGCGCTAGGATGTGGACGTCCCTAATCGGGACCAGAGCCGCGCACAGCGGTCGGTCCGGCAGCAACGCCGGAAAGGGAGGAAAGAAATTTGGCTCAGATGCAGATGGGCGCCGAAGGGTTGAGATCCCTGCCGGCGCTGCTTCAACGCAATGCGGCGCAATATGCCAATGCGCCGGCCTATCGGGAAAAGGAATTCGGGATCTGGCAGTGCTGGACCTGGGCCGAGGCGGCAAAGGAGATCGAGGCGCTGGCATTGGGCCTGCTCAACCTCGGTGTGAACGAGGGTGATTTCGTCGCCATCATCGGCCGCAACCGTCCCTACCTGTACTGGTCGATGGTCGCAGCCCAAGCGGTGGGCGCGGTGCCGGTGCCCTTGTACCAGGACGCGGTGGCCGAGGAGATGGCCTATGTGCTGGGCCACTGCGGCGCGCGCTTCGTGATCGTGGGCGATCAGGAGCAGGCCGACAAGGTGATCGAGATCCAGGATCAGCTGCACCAGTTCGAGCACATGATCTATCTCGACCCGCGCGGCATGCGCAAATACGACCACACCCGGTTGCACCAGTTCAGTCATGTTCAGGATCAGGGCCGTGCTGCCCGCGACGAGCTGATCGGCGAGCTGACCGCCCGGCAGGCCAAGCTGGATTACGACAGCACCTGCGTGATGCTGTACACGTCGGGCACGACCGGCAAGCCCAAAGGCGTGGTGCTGTCGAACCGCAACGTGATTCAGAGCGCCAAGAACTCGGCGGAATTCGACAACCTCACCCAGGCAGAGAACATTCTGTCCTACCTGCCGATGGCCTGGGTGGGGGATTTCATCTTCTCGATCGGGCAAGCCTACTGGTGCGGTTTCTGCGTCAACTGCCCGGAAAGCGCCGACACCATGATGACCGACCTGCGCGAGATCGGTCCGACCTATTTCTTTGCGCCGCCCCGCGTTTTCGAGGGCCAGTTGACCAACGTGATGATCCGGATGGAGGACGCGAGCGCGCTGAAGCGCAAGATGTTCCACTACTTCCTGGCGCACGCCAAGAAGGTCGGCGGGGACATTCTGGACGGCCGCTCCGTGGGGCTGCTGGACCGGGCGAAATACGCGCTGGGCAATCTGCTGGTCTACGGCCCGCTGAAGGATACGCTGGGCTATGGACGGATCCGCGTGGGCTATACCGCGGGCGAGGCGATCGGGCCTGAAATCTTCGATTTCTATCGCAGCCTCGGCATCAACCTGAAGCAGCTATATGGTCAGACAGAGGCGACCGTTTTCATCACCGTCCAGCCGGACGGCGAAGTGCGTGCCGATACCGTTGGTGTCCCGGCGCCGGAGGTCGAGATCAAGATCGGCGACAATGGCGAGATCTATTATCGCTCTCCCGGCACCTTCGTGGAGTATTACAACAACCCGGAGTCCACGGCCTCGACCAAGGACGCAGAGGGTTGGGTCGCGACTGGCGATGCCGGCTTCTTCGAGGAGGGGTCTGGCCACCTGCGGATCATCGACCGCGCCAAGGACGTGGGCAAGATGGCGGATGGCGCGATGTTTGCGCCAAAGTACGTTGAAAACAAGCTGAAATTCTACCCGGACATCCTTGAGGCTGTGCTGTTCGGCAATGGCCGCGACCGCTGCGTAGCCTTTATCAACATCGACCTTACGGCGGTGGGCAACTGGGCCGAACGCAACAACATCGCTTACGCCTCCTACCAGGAACTGGCGGGCCACCCGCAGGTGCTGGCTTCGATCCGGGAACATGTGAACGAAGTCAACAAATCGGTTGCCGAAGATCCGATGCTGTCGGGCTGTCAGGTGCACCGCTTTGTGGTGTTGCACAAGGAACTGGATGCCGATGACGGCGAGATGACCCGGACCCGCAAGGTGCGCCGTCGCATCGTCGAGGAGAAATTCGCGGACATCATCAACGCGCTCTACGATGGATCGGAAAAGGTCTCGACGGTGACGGAAGTTACCTATGAGGACGGCCGCAAGGGGTCGATCCGCGCCACGCTGACGATTGTCGATGCCGAGGTGCAACCGGTGGCCGCTCAGAAGGTGGCCGCGGAATGAGCTCGATCAACGCGTGCAGGATGCGTCGCTACGCCCGTCAGAGCGGGTGTGGGTCAGACCAGGTCGGGGTTCTGTCCGGGGTGAAAGACCGTGTGGACCACCTGCTGAATCTTGAAATGGGGGCTGAAGCCGTGGGTTTGTTCAACCAAGGACGCGAGGCTTTCGGATTGCGTCAGCCCAAGTCGCTTGCATTCGAGGGCCATCTTCAGAAGGCAGGAATGCTCAAGTTCGCCGAACATTGTGTCGATCTCCTTGCTGCTCGTTGTCCACAAGTGTCGCACGGAAACCTTAATTTTTCCAAGCACCCGCAATTGGGAGGCCTCTGTCATGCTTGATAACACCGGCAGCTATGTCACCGAAGACGGCCGCACCATCGGTGGTGTGGTGATGGAAATGAAGAATATCACGCTGCGTTTTGGCGGCGTGGTGGCCATCAAGGACATCTCCTTTGACATCCGCGAAGGCGAGATCCGCGCGATCATCGGCCCCAACGGGGCGGGCAAGTCTTCGATGCTGAACGTGATCTCCGGCTTCTACGTCCCGCAAGAGGGCGAGGTGCTGTTTCATGGCAAGAAACGCCCGCCGATGAAGCCCTTTGAAGTCGCGCGCCAGGGCATCGCCCGCACGTTCCAGAACATCGCCTTGTTCGAAGGCATGAGCGTTCTCGACAACGTCATGACCGGGCGGCTCAACTATATGAAAACCGGCCTGTTTGCGCAGGCGCTGTGGAAAGGCAAGGCCGAGGCGGAAGAAACCGCAAACCGCGAGGTGGTCGAGAAGATCATCGACTTCCTGGAGATCCAGCACATCCGCAAGACGCCGGTGGCGCGGCTGCCTTACGGTCTGAAGAAACGGGTCGAACTGGCGCGGGCGCTGGCGGCGGAGCCGAAGCTTCTGCTGCTCGACGAGCCGATGGCCGGCATGAACGTCGAGGAGAAGGAGGACATGTCCCGCTTCATCCTCGATGTGAACGACGAGTTCGGCACCACCATCGCGCTGATCGAGCATGACATGGGCGTGGTGATGGACCTCTCCGACCGGGTTGTCGTGATGGATTACGGCAAGAAGATCGGTGACGGCACGCCGGACGAGGTGCGCAACAATCAGGACGTCATCGACGCCTACCTGGGGGTTTCGCATGACTGAGCGACTGATGCGGCCAAGTAATTTCGAAAGTGTTTGGCAGATTTCATCGGAGAAATTTGCAGAAGGAGAGCGGGATGCCTGAACAACTCATCTTTGCGATGGAAGTGACGCTGAACGGCCTGATGGCAGGCGTTCTGTATGCGCTGGTCGCGCTGGGGTTCGTACTGATCTACAAGGCCTCCGGCATTTTCAACTATGCTCAGGGCGTCATGGCGCTGTTTGCGGCGATGACCCTGGTGGGGATCATGCAGGGGCAGGTGCCGTTCTCGCATCTGATCAACGCGGTCTTCGGCGGTCATATCACGCATTTTGGCTGGACCGTGCCCTCCTTCGTCGCGATTGCGCTAACCGTGGGTGTCATGGTGCTGCTGGCGTGGCTGGTGCAGGTGTTGGTGATGAAGCACCTCGTCGGGCAGGAGCCGATCATCCTGTTCATGGCCACCATCGGTCTTGCTTACTTCCTTGAAGGGGTTGCCGATCTGATGTGGGGCTCCGAGATCAAGACGCTGGACGTGGGCTTGCCGCAGGGCATCAACCTGTGGATCGACGAGACCACCTTCAACATCTTTGGCTACGGCTTCTTTATCGACAACCTGGATATCGTTGCGACCGTCATCGCGGCGCTGCTGGTTGCCGGGCTGGTCTGCTTTGCCCAGTACACCAAGCAGGGCCGGGCAATGCGCGCGGTGGCGGATGACCACCAGGCGGCGCTGTCGGTCGGCATCTCGCTGAACTTCATCTGGGTGCTGGTGTGGTCGGTTGCGGGCTTCGTGGCGCTGGTTGCCGGCATCGTCTGGGGCACCAAGTCCGGCGTGCAGTTCTCGCTGTCGCTGATCGCGCTCAAGGCGCTGCCGGTGCTGATGCTGGGTGGCTTCACCTCGATCCCCGGCGCCATCGTTGGCGGTCTGATCATCGGCGTGGGCGAGAAGCTGTTCGAATTCGCCATCGGTCCGATGGTCGGCGGTGCCACCGAGAACTGGTTTGCCTATGTTCTGGCGCTGATCTTCCTGGTGTTCCGCCCGCAGGGCCTGTTCGGGGAGAAGATCATTGAACGGGTCTGACGCTCAGATGATCTGCTCCCCGGTTGTTGGCAGCGCTCAGCCTTCCAACTTGCGGAAGGCGGCGACGACCACCGCAGCGACGCAGGCGGCCACCAGCGTGAAGGCAATGGTCAGATCGCCGATCAATTGCCCGGCCAGAAAGGTCAGCAGACCCGCGCCGCAGAGCCCCATCAGCATCAGCCCCCAGGGGCCGGGTGCGGTGCTGGCGGCGGTCCGGGGCCGCGGTGCAGCGGTCTCGAAAGGTGGCAGAACAGTTGCGTCTTCCACCGTATCCAGCACGCGCGCCTTTGCGCTGGAAAACTCGGCCTCTGATATGGCGCCATTTTTCCGAGCGGCCTCTAGCCGCCGGATTTCCTCAAAAATCGCGGTCATTGTTTCCACTCACTCTACCCGCGGTCAGGGTGGCAGAAAGAAGTGGGCAAATTATGGCCAGGAACAGATTTCTGACGAAGTGGTTAACGCTGTCGGCTCAGTGGGGCAGGTTTGATGGGACATAGTGAGGCTCAACTTTCGTCACCGATGTTGGATGAAGACAAGTTCGCTCTCGGAGCTCTTCTGGAAGAGATGCGTGTGTACTTTCACATCGCTGACCTGAAGAGCGATGAAATCAATGAATGGTGGGACCGGAACTATCGGGAATTCGCCCACTTGTCGGGGGCGTACACCGAAAGCCTTTCCGGCGCCGACCAGAAACGTATTGCCGAAATTGCAGAAAAGTCCGGAACATCGCGCGAGTACGGCCTTCGTTCAAGAAATCAAAGACTGGGGATCGAATAATGTTCTATCGTGAAGCCGGGGATTTCAAAACCTCCTATGCTGAAGACAGCCAGACCTTTCCGATCAAGTTCGACCGCATCCGCTATTACGTGGTGCTGGCGGTGGCCTTCGGGATCATTCCCTTCCTGATCAACGACTACTGGGCCAATGCTATCCTGCTGCCGTTCCTGATCTATTCGATCGCGGCGATCGGGCTGAACATCCTGGTCGGCTACTGCGGGCAAGTGTCCCTGGGCACCGGCGGCTTCATGGCGGTGGGGGCCTATGCCTGCTACAAGCTGATGACCGCCTTTCCCGAGATCAGCATGTTCATCCATGTGCTGCTGGCCGGCGGCATTACCGCAGGCGTCTGCGTGCTGTTTGGCCTGCCGTCCCTGCGCATCAAGGGGTTCTACCTTGCGGTGGCAACGCTGGCGGCGCAGTTCTTCCTGGTGTGGCTCTTCAACCGGGTGCCGTGGTTCTATAACTACTCGGCCTCGGGCCAGATCAACGCGCCGGAGCGCGATACTTTTGGCATCATCATCACAGGCCCCAATGCATCTGCCTGGGCGACCTACCTGTTCTGCCTGATCTTCCTGACCGCCTGTGCGCTGGTGGCGCGCAACCTGACCCGCGGCACCGTGGGCCGCAGCTGGATGGCGATCCGCGACATGGACATCGCCGCCGAGATCATCGGCGTGAACCCCTTGAAGGCCAAGCTGACCGCCTTTGCGGTGTCGGGCTTCTTCATCGGCATCGCCGGGGCGCTGTTCTTTGCGGTCTACCTCGGCGCGGTCGAGGTGGGTGAAGCCTTCGGCATCCAGAAATCGTTCCTGGTGCTGTTCATGGTGATCCTGGGCGGTCTTGGCTCAATCTTCGGCAGCTTTGCGGGGGCGGCCTTCCTGGTTCTGCTGCCGGTGGTCCTGAAGGTGGTTGGCGTCGACATCCTGGGTTGGCCAACGGACATCGTCGCCCATTTCCAGTTGGTGATCGTGGGGGCGCTCATAATCGTCTTCCTGATCGCGGAACCGCACGGCATGGCCCAGCTGTGGCGTGTGGCCAAGGAAAAACTGAGACTGTGGCCCTTCCCGCATTGATGCGGGCAGTGGCCAAGCGCGGTGGGAAAAACAAGACGACCCACGCAGATTGCGTACATCGGATAAATTCAAGGGAGGATACAAGCCGATGAAGAAGACACTGACCACACTGGTGCTGGGCACCGCCATGGCCGCCGGTCCCGCAATGGCGGACCTGGTTTTCCCCGATCTCAGCTACCGCACCGGCCCCTATGCGGCAGGCGGCATCCCGTTTTCGGATGGCTACAACGACTATTTCACCCTTCTGAATGAGCGCGATGGTGGCATCGGCGGCGTCAAGGCGCGGGTCATCGAATGCGAAACCGGCTACAACACCGAAAAAGGTGTGGAATGCTACGAGGCGACAAAGGGCGAGGGCGCGCTGGTCTATCAGCCGCTGTCCACCGGCATTACCTATCAGCTGATCCCGAAAGTGACCGCGGATGGCATTCCGCTGCACACCATGGGCTACGGCCGGACCTCTGCGGCAAACGGCAAGGTCTTCAGCCATGTGTTCAACTACCCGGCGAACTATTGGAACGGCGCTTCGGGGGCGATCAACCACCTGCTGGACATCAACGATGGTGATCTCAAGGGCAAGAAGATCGCGCTGGTGTATCACAACTCGGCCTACGGAAAGGAGCCGATCCGCACGCTGGAGGAACTGTCCGCCAAGCACGGCTATGAGCTGACGCTGCTGCCGGTGGATCACCCGGGTCAGGAACAGAAGTCCCAGTGGCTGCAGATCCGCCGCGAGAAGCCTGACTACGTTGTGATGTGGGGTTGGGGTGTGATGAACCAGGTGGCGATCCAGGAAGCCGCCAACATCCGTTTCCCGATGGAGAACTTCATTGGCGTGTGGTGGTCCGGCGCCGAATTTGACGTCGAACCGGCTGGCGCCAAGGCAGATGGCTACAAGGCGCTGACCTTCACCGGTCTGGGCATGGACTACCCGGTCTACGATGATTTGAAGAAATATGTCGTTGATGCGGGCAAGGCCGCAGGCGCGGGCGACCAGCTGGGGGCCGTGCAGTACAACCGTGGTCTTTATGCTGCCATGCTGGCCGCCGAAGCCGCCAAGACCGCCCAGGAGATCCACGGCACCGGTGAAATCACCGCAGCGATGATGCGTGATGGCATGGAGGCGCTGGAAATGACCAACGCCAAGATGGAATCCCTGGGCATGGCCGGTTTCGGACCTGAATTCACGGTCACTTGCGAAAACCACGGTGGCCCGGGCCTCGTCGGTGTCGTGCAGTGGGATGCCTCCACCAAGACTTGGAACGCCATCTCTGACTTCATGCCGACGGATGGCGAGGTGATTGGCAAGCTGATCGAAGAGGACTCTGCTGCCTACGCCTCCGAAAACAACATCGAGCCGCGCTGCGAGTAACACCGCGGACCGCCCCTGATCCGGGGCACGAGAACCGGCGCGGCGGGGAGCCGCCGCGCCAGCCGGAACAGACCGGGGCAGCGCCGCCAACCGCGCCTGACCCGACCGCATGAGGACAAGCATTGATGCTGGATGCAGCCAACACCCCCGCAGGCACTTCCGACGTGCAGGCCGAGACCCTGCTGGAGGTCAACAATATCGAGGTCATCTACAATCACGTGATCCTCGTTCTGAAGGGCGTCAGCCTGAATGTGCCCAAGGGCGGGATCACCGCGCTGTTGGGGGGCAACGGGGCGGGAAAGACCACCACGCTGAAGGCAATCTCGAACTTGCTGCATTCGGAACGTGGCGAGGTGACCAAGGGTTCGATCAAGTACCGTGGCCAGAACGTGCATGAGCGCGACCCGGCGGAACTGGTGAAGAAAGGCGTGATCCAGGTGATGGAAGGGCGCCATTGTTTCGAGCACCTGACTGTCGAGGAAAACCTGCTGACCGGTGCCTACACCCGCGGTGACAGCAATGCCGACATCCAGAAAGACCTGGAAATGGTCTATCATTACTTCCCGCGGCTGAAGGAGCGGCGCAAGAGCCAGGCCGGTTATACGTCGGGCGGCGAGCAGCAGATGGTTGCAATGGGCCGTGCGCTGATGTCGCGACCGGAAACCATTCTGCTCGACGAACCCTCGATGGGGCTGGCGCCGCAGCTGGTGGAACAGATCTTCGAGATCGTGAAGTCGATCAACGAGCAGGAGGGGGTGACTTTCCTTCTGGCCGAACAGAACACCAATGTCGCCCTGCGTTATGCCCACTACGGCTACATTCTGGAGTCGGGACGTGTGGTGATGGACGGGCCCGCGGCAGAGCTGCGTGAGAACCCGGACGTGAAGGAATTCTACCTCGGTATGTCGGACGAGGGGCGCAAAAGCTTCCGCGACGTCCGCTCCTATCGCCGTCGCAAGAGGTGGTTGAGCTGATGCAGGGGCGTGATGTTATGAGCTATTTTGACACGCTTGAATCCCGCAGCAGTGACGAACGGGCCGCGGATCTGGCCCGGACCCTGCCGCAGCAGTTGGCTCGTGCCAAACAGGCGCCGGGCTATGCCGGGATGCTGGACGATGTTGACCCCGAACAGGTGACCTCGGTCGCCGATCTGGCTGCCCTGCCGGTGTTGCGCAAATCGGAGCTGAGCCGCGCGCAGGCCGCCAATCCTCCCTTTGGCGGTTTCACGGTCAAGCCCGCGCAGGGGTTCGCGCATATCTTCCAAAGCCCGGGACCGATCTATGAACCGGGCGGTGTGGACCACGACTGGTGGCGCATGGGCCGGTTCCTGAACGCTGCCGGTATTGGCCCCGGCGATGTGGTGCAGAACTGCTTCGGCTACCATCTGACGCCGGCAGGGATGATCTTCGAGAACGGGGCGCGGGCCGTGGGGGCGGCGGTGCTGCCTGCCGGCACGGGTCAGACCGAGTTGCAGGTGACAGCGGCACGTGACGTCGGCGCAACCGCCTATGCAGGCACACCGGATTATCTGAAGGTGATCCTGGATCGCGCGGATGCCATGGGGATCGAGCTGTCGTTTTCCAAGGCGGCCGTCGGCGGCGGTGCGCTGTTTCCGAGCCTGCGCCAGGAATATGCCGACCGCGGGATCAGCTGCCTGCAATGCTATGCCACGGCCGATCTGGGCAATATCGCCTATGAAAGCCCGGCGATGGAGGGGTTGATCACCGACGAACATGTGATCGTCGAGATCGTCACCCCGGGAACCGGCACACCGGTCGCACCGGGCGAGGTGGGCGAGGTGCTGGTGACCACGCTCAACCCGGACTATCCGTTGATCCGTTTTGCCACCGGGGATCTGTCGGCGGTGTTGCCGGGGCAGTCTCCCTGCGGTCGCACCAACCTGCGGATCAAGGGCTGGATGGGACGCGCGGACCAGACCACCAAGATCAAGGGGATGTTCGTGCGTCCGGAGCAGGTCGCGGCTCTGGTCGACAAGCATGATGAAATCGTCAAGGCGCGGGTCGTTGCCAGCCGCGACGGCGAAATGGACGTGATGACGGTCCGGATCGAGGCCAAGGGTGGCGACGAAGCTGACTTTGCCCGCTCGGTTGTTGAGCTGCTGAAGTTGAAAGGCCGCGTTGAGGTGCTGGAACCGGGGACATTGCCAAAGGATGGTCTGGTGATCGAGGATCAGCGCAGCTACGACTGAGTGCTGCCGAGACGGGACTGACCGTATTGGTGGAGGGGCGTCCGAGAGGCGCCCCTTTTGCTCTGGCGCATCCAGCATTGCCGCAGGCGGCGTGATCCGGCGCTTTCGCGCTGGAATTTCCGACAGCTTTAGTCGTATTACGGCAGGGCGCAACCCGAGCCGGATTCATGACAGCAGCTGACGACACCGTTGAATATTCGCCCAATGGGCGCCGCCGCGCAGGCCGCAGTGGCGGCGGGGTTTTCGGCATCTTGGCGTGGGGCGTGGCATTGTCCTGCGTACTTCCGATGCTGGCGGTGGCCTTGGCGGCCGCTTTTGGCGGCACCGACACGATCCGCCATCTCTCGGCGACAGTGCTTCCGGGATACACCCTGACCACGCTCCTTCTGGTCGCACTGGTGGCGATCGGGACCTTGGCCGTTGGTACAGGGGCAGCCTGGCTGGTGACGATGACCCGGTTCCCGGGCGTGCGGTTCCTGGAGATTGCCCTGGTGCTGCCGCTGGCTTTCCCGGCCTATGTGCTGGCCTATGCCTATACCCACGTGCTTGACCATCCGGGCATTGTGCAGGCCACGTTGCGGGAGGTGACCGGTTGGGGGCCTCGCGACTACTGGTTTCCCGAGGTCCGCTCGACCGGCGGCGCGGCACTGATGCTTGTGCTTGTGCTCTATCCTTACGTCTACCTGTTGGCGCGGGCCGCCTTCCTGCAGCAGAGCGCCGGGGCCTTTCTGGCCGCGCGGGCATTGGGCAAGAGCGCTTGGGCCGCCTTTTGGCGGGTCAGCCTTCCGATGGCGCGACCGGCCATTGCCTCAGGTGTCTTGCTGGCGGTGATGGAGACAATCGCGGACTTCGGCACGGTGTCCTATTTCGGTGTGCAGACCTTCGCGACAGGCATCTACACCAGCTGGTTTTCTCTGGCGGATCGCGGCGGGGCCGCGCAGCTGGCCTTGTGCCTTCTGAGCTTTGCGCTGACCTTGGCAGTTATCGAACGGGCGACGCGCGGACGCGCCCGCTATCACCATGCGGGCAAGCACCACAACCCGATGCCTCCTGCAAGGCTCGGGAAAGCGAAGGCCGCGCTGGCGATGTTCCTGTGCTCGGTTCCGGTGGTGCTGGGCTTCGTGCTTCCGGTGATCATCCTCGCCTTGATGAGCCTGGAATCGGAGCAGAACCTGCTTAGCCGTCGTTACATCGCCTTCACCACCAATTCGGTGACGCTGGCGACTGCGGCGGCGGTGTTGACGGTTGCGGCTGCGGTCTGCCTGGGCTTCTATCAGCGCCTGCGACCGGGGCGGGGTTCGGCGCTGGCGGCCTACCTGGCACGCTTGGGATACGCGGTGCCGGGCGGTGTGATCGCCGTCGGGTTGATCGTGCCCTTTGCCGCCTTCGACAATGCTCTGGATGCCTGGATGCGCGAGACCTTCGGGATCCGCACCGGTCTGCTGGTGACCGGCTCGATTTGGCTGCTGGTCGCGGCCTATGGGGTGCGCTTCATGGCTGCGGCTCTGGGGGCCTATGAGGGCGGGCAAGCCAGCATGCATGCCAATGTGGATGCAGCGGCGCGCTCGCTGGGGCAGGGGCCGCTTGGGATGCTCCGTCGGGTGCATTTGCCGTTGCTGACTCCCAGTCTGCTGACCGCGCTGCTGATCGTTTTCGTCGATGTGATGAAAGAGCTGCCGGCCACGCTGATCATGCGTCCCTTCAATTTTGACACCTTGGCCGTGCAAGCGCACCGGCTGGCCGCGGATGAACGGCTCGAAGGCGCCGCAGTGCCTTCGCTGGTGATTATGGCCGTGGGATTGCTGCCGGTGATCCTGATCTGCCGACAGGTCGGGCGTCGCGGCTAGGTGCGACGGGGAGCGCGGGCCGCTTGTTTGAACACAAGTTGCCCGGTGGTCCGCATCAGGGTCAGGCCGCCCACCAGGCTTCGATGTCGTCGCGGCTGACCCGATCGGCGGGTCCCAGAGCAACCAGCAGGGTTTCCTCGGCGTCGCAACGCCTGGCTTCGACATGGCGGCCCACGACGTGCAGCTCATAGGCGCCGCCGTTGGTCATCACAAAGCCCTTCATCCGGTAGAGCCCGGCAGGCCGCTGCGCCAGCTTGTCGCCCAGGCGGCGGCGGTCCATTACCTCGGAACTGCGGTGGTGCCACGTGGTATAGGCCGGGTGGGGCGATACGCTGTGGCCCTTGGGCAAGGGCAAGATGTCGAACAGTAGCTCGGCCACCGGGCGACCGTCCATCACCGTGGGGGTGCGGGCACCGACCTCTTCCAAAAGCGTGCCAAGTTCCGGGCTGATCGCGTCGCACTTGGTGGCAATCACAAGGTCGGCGGCCCGGATCTGCTGTTTGGCCTGAGGGGCAACCACTGGATCATCCAGCAGGGCATCGATGTTCTGCGCATCGACCAAGGTGACGATGCCGCCATAGCTGAGAGCCCCTTGGTTCAGGACCGTGTTGGCAATGGAGACCGGATCTGCGATGCCGCTGGCCTCGATCAGCAGGTGATCCGGGCGTTGCGCCTGTTCAACGACCTGCCGCAGGGCATTTGTAAGCTCGCCGTCCATGGAGCAGCAGACGCAGCCATTGCTCAGCGCGAGGGTGCCGCCGTCTTTGTTCTGGATCAGCGATTCATCGATATTGATCGCGCCGAAGTCATTGACGATGATTGTGAGCTTCAGCCCGTGGTCCTCGGCAAGGAGGCGGTTGACCAGCGTGGTTTTCCCGGCCCCCAAATAGCCGCTGACAATGGTTACTGGAATACGTTTCATAGCCACGACCACCGCGTGGCACGACATGCGCAACACTGCATGTGGTCACTCCCCTAAATCAAATTTTTTGGGAACGTATAGGTACCTTGTGCAGCTGGGTCTAGTTGTTCTTGCACTGGAAACAATTCGGCCGCCTGCGGAAACGGTTCGCGGCAGCTGGGGCTGCAAGACGATGGATGGCCGAAACAGAAAAAGGCGCGGACGATGCCGCGCCTTTCCAGGTCCTGTTCGGAAAATTACTTCCAGCCGACGGCGTCGAAGATCTTCTGAGCTTCCGGCAGGTTCTTGGCCACTTCGGACAGGTTCACGTCGTCCGGTTTGAAGTGACCCAGGGCCGCGATCGACGGGGCGAGGCCGACGCCCGGAACAGCCGGGTATTCGTCATTACCGGCCGAGAAGTACTTCTGCGCGGAATCGCTTGCCAGGTACTCCAGGAACTTCACGGCGTTGTCGCGGTTCGGGGCATGTGCGGCCACGCCACCGCCAGACAGGTTCATGTGGGCGCCTTCTTCGTTCTGCGCCGGGAAGACCCAACCGATCTGGTCGCGGTTTTCAGACAGGCCTTTCACGTCCTTGCGGATCGAGCGGGCGAAGTAGTAGCTGTTGCCAACGGCAATCTCGCACTCGCCGGAAACGATGCCGCGGAGCTGGTCGGTGTCGCCGCCTTGCGGTTCGCGGGCCATGTTGGCAACCACGCCTTCAGCCCATTCCTTGGCCTTTTCCGCCCCGTGATGCGTCACGATCGAGGCCAGCAGGGTCTGGTTGTAGGTGTTGGTCGAGGAGCGAATGCAGACCATGCCTTTGTAGGCGGGGTCAGCGAGGTCCAGGTAGGTGCGCGGCGGGTTGGCGACGGCGTCCTTGTCGTAGAAAATGATGCGGGAGCGCTGGCTGAAGCCAAACCACTGGTTGTCCTCATCCTGCAGGTAGGCGGGGATACGTGCCTCGAGAACGTCGCTGTCGACTTCCTGCAGCAGGCCAGCTTCCTTGGCACGGCTCAGACGCGAGGTGTCCACGGTCAGCAGGACATCGGCCGGGGAGTTCTCACCTTCGGCGGACATGCGGGCGATCAGCTCGTCGGCCTTGCCCTCGATGCGGTTGATGGTGATGCCGGTGGCTTCCTCAAAGTCGGTATAAAGTGCTTCGTCGGTGTCGTAGTGGCGCGACGAGTAGATGTTCAGCTCACCTTCGGCATAGGCGGAGGTAGCGATCGTGGCGGCAAGGGCGCCTGCCAGAATGGTGGTGGTCTTCAGCATGTCATGTCCCATATTTCTTGGCGGTTCATTTTCCGACTGAAATAGTCGCTTAAAGCAATTTCCGGCGGATGCAAAGGATTTCTGACAGAAAAAATCGGATACTTTGATGTTGCCGCCGACGCGTGGTTCCGCATCGGGGCCATCGCCAAGGCGCCGCTGTGCAAATGAGATGAATCGATTGGGGTAATTGGGGGCAATCAACGGTGAAGAGAGAAAACCGGACGTCCCAAAAGCAAAAAAACCGCATCGGATGATGCGGTTTTCTGCATGTCGCTTTTGCGGATCTCAGCCCTGGCGCGCTTTGAACTTGCGCTGGGTCTTGTTGATCACGTAAACGCGGCCTTTGCGGCGCACGACCCGGCAATCGCGGTGCCGGTTCTTCAGCGAGCGGAGCGAGTTCTTGACCTTCATGGCCTCTCTCCTTGTCTGCGGCGCGAACCAGCGCCTGGGTTAGCGGGTGCCGAGGCCGAAGCCGGGGCAGTGAATGGGGTGGTGGGCGATACAAGGATCGAACTTGTGACCCCTTCGATGTCAACGAAGTGCTCTACCGCTGAGCTAATCGCCCACCTGGCCTGCGCGCCGTCCGTGCCCCCTTGGAAGTCAAAGGAGCGCGGGGTGCCGCGCCGGTGAGGGGGTCTATAAATAGAGTCGCAGCGGGGTGCAAGAGCTTTTGACCCCAGAAATTTCCGCGATATGCTGTTTCTTGCAGAAGAAGCACCGGAGCAAGGATGCCAGATACAGCGTTTTCCGTGATTTTGCCCGCGAAACAGGTCTCGGCCGTGGTCTTTGCCTCCCCGCATAGTGGCACAGATTACTCTGAATCCTTCATGGCGCAGACGATTCTGGGGCGTAAGGCGATCCGCAGCTCCGAGGATGCCTTTGTTGATCAGCTATTCGCAGCGGCACCGGATTATGGCGCGCCCTTGTTGTGCGCTTTGAAGCCGCGTGCCTACCTGGATCTGAATCGCTCACCGGAGGAATTGGACCCCGCGTTGATCGAAGGTGTGCAAAAACGCGGTCAGAATCCGCGGGTGGCCTCTGGGCTGGGGGTGATTCCGCGCGTCGTGGCCAATGGCCGCGCGATTTATCGGGGGAAATTGCCGAGGGCCGAGGCTGATCGCCGTATCGCGGAGTGCTGGCATCCCTATCACCGGACCCTCAAGGCGATGCTGGAACAGGCCCACAGGACATTCGGACAGGCGATTCTTGTGGACTGCCACTCCATGCCGCACGAGGCGGTCGACTCGATGATTCCACCGTCGGGTGGACAACCGGAGATCGTTCTGGGGGATCGCTTTGGGGCGGCGGCAGATTCGGATGTGGTGGATCGCATCGAAGCGGCTTTCGTTTCGGCCGGGTTGAAGGTTGCCCGCAACGCGCCGTTCGCGGGCGCCTACATTACGCAGACCTATGGGCGCCCCTCGCGGCGCCAGCACGCCGTGCAGATCGAGATCGACCGGGCACTGTATATGGACGAGGCAAATATCTGCCCCAACCCCAATTTCGAATCGTTCCAGCGCCTGCTGCGCGGTGTCATCGCGGAGATCGCAACGATCGGAAGCGAGGAAATGCCACTGGCGGCCGAGTAACCTGCAAACGAGCGGCAATACGGGCGGGTCTATCAAGACGTCAGCGTAAGGCCCGCCCTTTCAGAATCGCGGCATGGCCAAATCGTTTGCGGATTGCGTCGGTTGCCCGTTCGGCCTCAGCGCGTTGGGAGGCGCGTGGGTCGAGCAGATCTCCCCCGTCTTCTGCCTGCGATTCGGGAACCAGATCGGAAATGCCGCAGCCCAACAGCCGATAGGGGCCCTCGTCGCCGACCTGGTCCAGCAGGGTGCGGGCCGTTCGATAGATCCGGTCAGCCATCTGAGTAGGGGCCTGCAAGGTCAACCGCCGGGTCAGGGCGGAATGATTGGCCCGCTTGAGCTTCAGCGTCACGACCCGGCCGGCCTTCTCTCGGGCTTTGGCCCGGTCCGCGACCTGTTCCGCCAAACGCCAGAGGTGGCCGTCGAGCACCTCGATGTTGGCGGTGTCCTCGAAAAAGGTCGTTTCCTTGGAAATCGACTTGATCGGTGCATGGGCGGAGACCCGTCGCCGGTCCTCGCCGCGGGCGAGGTGCCACAGCCGGTCGCCCATGGAGCCAAAGCGGCTGTTCAGCGCGTTTCGGTCCCAGCGAAGCAGGTCGCTAAACGTGCGAATCCCCGCTTTTTCCAGGCTGGCCTGGGCAGCAGGGCCAATTCCCCAGATCAGGCGGACAGGTTTTTCGCGCAGGAAGTCCGCGGTTTCCGCCTCGCCGATCACGGAGAAACCGCGTGGCTTGTCGAGGTCGGATGCCACTTTGGCCAGGAACTTGTTGTGGCTCAGACCGATCGAACCGGTGACGCCGATTTCATCCTTCATCCGCTTGACCAGCCGCGCAAGCATCACCGCGGGCGGAGCACCATGCAGTTTTTCGGTGCCGGAGAGATCCATGAAAGCCTCGTCCAATGACAGCGGCTCAATGTCCGGTGTCAGCTCGTTCATCATCTTGCGGATCTCGCGGCTGACCTCGACGTAGACCTCCATGCGGGGTTTCACCACCACGGCCTCGGGGCAAAGTTTCAGGGCTTGATACATCGGCATGGCGGAACGAACGCCTCGAATGCGGGCAATGTAACAGGCAGTGGACACCACTCCGCGCTTGCCGCCGCCTATGATGACAGGCTTCGCCGCCAGCTCCGGGTTATCACGTTTTTCGACGCTGGCGTAGAAAGCGTCGCAATCCATATGCGCAATGGACAGCGTGAAGAGTTCGCGATGCGCCGTAATGCGCGGGCTGCCGCACTGGGGGCAGCGGCGAGCGGGCGCGATTTGGCTCAGGCAGTCTCGGCAAAGGGCATGCATGTCGCGTCAGGTTCTGTCCGGGGCGAGGGCGGAGGCCAGTCTAACTGCTGGCGGAAGGGTTGTCTTTAACCTCTCGCGTGGCCAAGTGACAGACCATGACAACAGACGCGATTGCCAAAGCAGAATTTTCCGGGGCGAAACTGGCACTGTTCCTTGGGAGCGACCTTTTGGTGATCCAGCGTGATGACAAGCCGGAGATTCCCTATCCGGGGCATTGGGATTTGCCGGGAGGTGGTCGAGAGGGACGCGAGAGTCCGGAGGCCTGCGCTCTGCGAGAGACCTTTGAGGAAGTGGGACTGCGGTTATCGGCGTCTGCCTTGAGCTGGTCCTGCGCATACCTCCGACCACGTGGCTGGGTCTGGATGTTTGCGAGTCACCAGCCGGCAACTCTAGTGCAGGAGGTGCGTCTGGGTGACGAGGGGCAGGGCTGGGCGTTGATGTCGCCGCAGAACTATTGCGCCCATCCCCTGGCGGTGCCGCATTTCGCCGAACAGCTGAGAGCCTATCTGGCGGCCGGTGGCGCGTAAGGCGAACTGAAAAGAAAGCCCCCGCTGCGAGGCGGGGGTAGGTGACGGGCCTCAGGAAGTCCAGCCCGTCTGGGGAGTGTCTCAACCCCGAGAATCGCGCACCCGCGGGTGTTTCGCAAAGAAAGCGACAGGTGCCGGGGCGGGCTATCGAAATTGGTGTGCCATTTTCAGCACAGGACGATTTGGCGCAGCCGTGCCTCGCTGTCCGAGTTTCATCTTGCAAATGAGCGCCTTGCCCTTACGTCAGGCGGCGCGCGCCGAAGGGGATACGCAGGCAAGATGCATTTAAGATTGATTTTTTATTCCGCCTAAATTTTGGGCATATAGCCCGCGCGCCAAGGTCGCTGGCGCGCAGTGTTGCGGATGCGGGGCATCCGTATGCCCCGCATTTGCGGGTTCTGGCCGGGGGGCTTCAGATCGAACGCAGCTCCGTCAGAATGGCCTCGGCAGCGCCGCGGGGGTCCTGAGCTTGCCAGATCGGGCGGCCCACGACGATGTGGTCGGCGCCGTCCGCGATGGCGTTGGCCGGCGTGGCGACACGTTTTTGGTCGCCGAGTGCTGCGCCCGTCGGGCGCACGCCGGGGGTGACGATCAGCTTGCCCTGCGCCTCGGGCATTGCGCGGATCAAGGCAGCTTCCTGAGGGCTGGCGATGACACCGTCAGCGCCCGCGGCGAGCGCATTTCCGGCACGCTCCAGAACCAGGTCCTGAACCGCGCCCTCCTTGATCAGGGCGGTATCCAGGTCCTGCCGGTCGAGCGAAGTCAGGATGGTGACGGCGAGGATTTTGAGGTCTTTGCCTGCTGCCCCTTCCTGGGCGGCGCGGACGACATAGGGATCGCCATGCACCGTCAGGAAATCCAGATCGAATTGTGCCAACCCGCGCACCGCATTTTCCACCGTGGCACCGATATCAAACAGCTTCATGTCGAGGAAAATGCGCTTTCCACGTTCTTGCTTGAGTTCATTGGCAAGCCCCAGGCCGCCGCCGGTCAGCATGCCAAGGCCGATCTTGTAGAAAGACACGGCATCTCCCAGCTGGTCGGCCAGCTGCAGACCTGCCACCGCGTTGGGGACATCCATAGCAACAATCAGGCGGTCGTCGGCGCGCGGGGCTTGGGTCATCGGGGGATCCTCATAAGACTGGCGGGTTTTGCGTGAAACTGGCGTTTCATACGCAAGGGGGCGATGTGGGGCAAGTCCGGAGCGGGTGGCATGGCTGCCTCCGTCGGATAGGTTGATCCAAGTCAGGGATTTGCACATCCTTTTGGGGTCTATTGGTCTTGAAGCGTCCCGGATGCTTCCCACATTGAACCCTGAGGCCCGGACCGGGGCGTGCCGCAAGACGGGCGCCGCCAGACACATTGGGCGCTTGAAAAAGGAGAGCAAGATGGACTTGAACAAGTTCACGGAGCGTGCACGTGGTTTCGTGCAGGCCGCGCAGACCATAGCCATGCGCGAAGGGCACCAGCGACTGGTGCCGGAACACATTCTGAAAGCACTGATGGATGATGATCAGGGGTTGGCCAGCAACCTGATCTCCCGTGCCGGTGGTGCGCCTGCGCGCGTCGCCGAGGCGGTCGATGCCGCTGTGGCCAAACAACCCAAGGTCAGTGGCGATGCCGCGCAGATTTATCTGGATGGGCAGACTGCCAAGGTTCTGGATGAAGCGGCCAAGATTGCCGAGAAGGCCGGTGACAGTTTCGTGCCGGTCGAGCGTCTGTTGATGGCGCTTTGCATGGTGAAGTCAAAGGCCAAGGACGCGTTGGAGGCTGGTCATGTCTCGGCGCAGAAACTCAATGAAGCGATCAACGACATCCGCAAGGGGCGCACCGCAGACTCCGCCACTGCCGAGGAAGGGTATGATGCGCTCAAGAAATACGCGCGCGATCTGACCGAGGCTGCGCGGGAAGGCAAGATTGACCCGATCATCGGTCGTGACGAGGAAATTCGCCGCTCGATGCAGGTGCTGAGTCGGCGGACCAAGAACAACCCTGTGCTGATCGGCGAGCCGGGTGTTGGTAAGACCGCGATTGCCGAGGGGATGGCGCTGCGCATCGTCAATGGCGATGTGCCGGAATCCCTGCGCGACAAGCAGCTGTTGGCTCTTGACATGGGGGCGCTCATTGCTGGCGCGAAATATCGTGGCGAGTTCGAGGAACGCCTGAAGGCTGTCTTGACCGAGGTGACCGAGGCGGCGGGAGAGATCATCCTGTTCATCGACGAGATGCACACGCTGGTCGGTGCCGGTAAGGCGGATGGCGCGATGGATGCCGCGAACCTCATCAAACCGGCGCTGGCGCGCGGTGAGTTGCACTGCATCGGCGCCACCACGCTGGATGAATACCGCAAATACGTGGAGAAGGACGCCGCTCTTGCCCGCCGCTTCCAGCCGGTGATGGTGCAGGAGCCGACGGTGGAAGACACCGTTTCGATCCTGCGCGGAATCAAGGAGAAGTACGAGCTGCACCACGGCGTGCGCATCGCCGATGCGGCCTTGGTGGCGGCTGCGACTTTGTCGAACCGTTACATCACCGACCGTTTCCTGCCCGACAAGGCGATCGACCTGGTCGACGAGGCCGCGAGCCGTCTGCGCATGCAGGTAGACAGCAAGCCTGAAGAGCTGGATGCGCTCGACCGGCAGATTCTCCAGATGCAGATCGAGGAAGAGGCGCTGAAGCTGGAAGAGGACGCCGCCTCTCGTGATCGGCTGGAGAAGCTGCAAAAGGAACTGGCCGAGCTGCAGGAGCAATCCGCCGAAATGACCGCGCAGTGGCAGTTGGAACGCGACAAGCTGGCCTCTGCCCGCGATCTGAAAGAGCAGTTGGACCGGGCCCGCGCGGAACTGGACATTGCCAAGCGTGAAGGCAACCTCGCCAAGGCTGGTGAGCTGTCCTATGGCGTCATTCCGGGGCTGGAAAAGCAGCTCGCGGATGCCGAGCAGAAGGAAGAACAGGGGCTGATGGTCGAAGAGGCCGTGAGACCCGAGCAGATCGCCGCCGTGGTGGAACGCTGGACCGGTATTCCGACCTCCAAGATGCTGGAGGGTGAGCGCGACAAGCTCTTGCGGATGGAGGATGAGCTCCATCGCCGGGTGATCGGCCAGAATGCTGCGGTGACCGCGGTGGCCAATGCCGTGCGCCGGGCGCGTGCCGGGCTGAACGACGAGAATCGCCCGCTGGGCTCTTTCCTGTTCCTCGGCCCGACCGGGGTCGGCAAGACCGAGCTTACCAAGGCCGTGGCGGGCTTCTTGTTCGATGATGAGCACGCGATGGTGCGTATCGACATGTCAGAGTTCATGGAGAAGCACTCTGTCGCTCGGCTGATCGGTGCACCGCCGGGTTACGTTGGCTACGACGAAGGCGGGGTGCTGACCGAAGCGGTGCGGCGCCGTCCCTACCAGGTGGTTCTGTTCGACGAAGTGGAGAAGGCGCATCCGGACGTCTTCAACGTGCTGCTGCAGGTGCTGGACGACGGTATGCTGACAGATGGTCAGGGGCGCACGGTCGACTTCAAGCAGACACTCATCATCCTGACCTCCAACCTTGGCGCCCAGGCGCTGAGCCAGTTGCCGGAGGGGGCTGACGCGTCGGATGCCCGCCGGGATGTGATGGATGCGGTCCGCGCGCACTTCCGGCCCGAGTTCCTGAACCGCCTGGACGAAACCATTATCTTTGACCGGCTGAACCGGAAGGATATGGATGGTATCGTCGATATCCAGCTGGCACGGCTGCTGAAGCGGCTGGCCGGGCGCAAGATCTCCCTTGAACTGGACGAGGGGGCAAAGACCTGGCTTGCCGACGAAGGTTATGATCCGGTGTTTGGCGCTCGACCGCTGAAGCGGGTCATCCAGCGTGCCTTGCAGAACCCGCTGGCCGAAGCCCTGCTGAGCGGTGAGATCAAGGATGGTGACACGGTACCGGTCACGGCCGGAACCGACGGGTTGATCATCGGGGACCGGCTGGGAACAACTGACCGCCCCAAGCCTGACAATGCGGTCGTTCACTGATCGTCTTTGAAATCTGAAATGTTTGGCCCGCCAGAGATGGCGGGCCTTTCTAGTCAGGGCTTGTTGCGCCGCCAGTGGCGGGCACGGCCGTCGGCCCTCGGGATCGGCAGCCGAACGGCACAAAGGTGCTTGCCATGCCCTCGTTCATGGTCATCAGGGTGAGCAGGTTGGCGAATGCCTGTTCCTGTGTTGTCTCGGGACAGACATTGCCCCGACCGACGCAACCGCCCGCAATGAATGCTTCGTTGCGGGCCAGAAACTCGGGGCGCATCCCCTCTCTCCCTATATAACCCAGCGCGTCGTCCACAGCGCGCCGGTACAGCTCGCATTTCTGCTTTGCCCAACTGTTGTCCGCAGGTGCCGACGTTTCCGCAGTGGCCGTCAGCGGATACGCGGCCAGGGCGATACAGAAACGGATGAGCATATGGCGCATGGTGGCGTTTCGGGCTCAGCAGTGGCGCTGAAGCAGCTGGGAGTGGTGGCTCATATGCCGGTTTCTCCCCGCGCAACCCGACGTTCGTACTTGCGACGCAGCACCTCCATGCGCGGCTCCCAGTCATAGCGTGTGTCTTCGGTTGTGGGAGACCAGAACAACCGCCCGCCGTAGCGCCATGGATCCAGCACGATGCCGCCGTAGATGTCAGCCCCTTTGGGTGCAATCACCGCGGTGCTGTGGTCGATGCGGAACTCATTGCGAGGTTCGGCGATGGCGCGCAGCATGGTCAGCGTGCGGAAGTTTTCCTGGTTGAGCCGCGCCTGCATGTCCTCGGCATAATGGACGCAGATACCGCGTTCCTTGACGCCCGTATTCACAAGGGTGTTGTGGATGATTGGCGAGGTCGTGACATTGTATTCTTTTGCCAGTCTTGCCGAATGTTCATATGCGATCTCGGCTGCGCGACGTGCCTCTGCAGGATCGACGCTCGGGTCCAGCGATTGCAGCGCTTGAGACAGCTCCGCGACGTCATCGCGGCTGGCGGTCGGTGCGTTGGCGCAGGCGCTCAGCAAGCTGGCCGCCAGTAGCAACAGGGAAGTCAGTAGCGATTTCATTCAGGTTAGCCCGTGCCGGTTCGTATCTTTGCCGCTACCATATCGGTTGTGTGTCGCAAGGGCAGGGGGGAAATTTCCCTCTGGCGGAGCCCTGCTCAGGTTATTCCTCGATCGCTTCCCGAACCAGGCTGTCCAGCAGATCCTGGATCGGCTGCATGTCGCCGGGTGGGTAGGGGCGGAAGCCGATGGTCACGGTCTCGCTGTCCGGCAGCTGCGCGACAAAGATATCATAGGGGCAATAGGTGATGTTCATCGGGTTCGCCTCCATTACCTGCCGCGACAACCGTGCGGAGCAGAAGGAGAACACCTTGGCGTTCTCAAACAGCACCACATCAGAGCCGACGTCGCCGCGGGTGCGCTCCAGCATGTCGCCCACATGGCTGACATGCTCCAGCCGCAGCCCGCGGTTGGCAATCGCGTTCTCCAGGCCAAAGGTCACATCCTCGAAGCTGAGTGTGGTGTCGTAGCTCTGCATCTCCTGGGCGCCCAGTGGCTGCGCAGCAAGCGCAAGCAGCGCGGCGGTAATGACAAGTTTCATGCGAGATCCCCCTTATCCCTTTGTTGATTTTTGCCCGACAATCCACGGCAGCACTACCGGTTTTCGTCGCCACGGCCCCGGTCTGCGGGCAAAGGTTACATCGCTCTCGCGCAGTCGTGACAGGATATGTTTTGGGATTCGCTGCGTTGAGGGTTAGCTGAGGGGAACGCAGAACCGCAGGAGACACCGATGGCGCGCCGCTGGAGCAATGATCTGACCCATGCCGATACCACACCGGAGGCGGCCTTTTGGAACCGCCGCAAGATCATCGCGGGGCTGGCGGGCGCAGGGTTGGCAGGCGCGCTGGGCAGCCGCGCCACGGCAGAGGGTGCGCTGGCGCCCAACAGCTGGGAGGAGGTCACCAGCTACTGCAACTTCTATGAATTCGGCACCGGCAAGGGGGATCCCGCCGCCTATGCGGGTCGCATGACCACCAAACCCTGGAGCGTCGAGATCGGCGGCATGGTGGAGCGGCCGGGCAGCTATTCGATGGACCAGATCCTAGGCAAGATGACACTGGAGGAGCGCATCTACCGTTTCCGCTGTGTCGAGGCCTGGTCGATGGTCGTGCCCTGGCAGGGGTTCGAGCTGGCTGATCTTCTGGCGCTTGCCGGCGTGCAGGCGGGGGCAAAATACGTCGCCTTCGAAACGCTCTACCGCCCATCGGAAATGCCCGGCACCGCCTACAGGGTGTTGGACTGGCCCTACCGCGAAGGGCTGCGCTTGGATGAGGCTATGCACCCGCTGACGATCATGGCCACCGGCATATTCGGCAAGCCGCTGCCCAATCAGAACGGCGCGCCGCTTCGGCTGGTGGTGCCGTGGAAGTACGGTTTCAAGTCGATCAAGTCGATCGTCCGCATCACCCTGACCGACAAGGAGCCCCCCTGCAGCTGGAACATGGCCAACCCTCGCGAATACGGGTTCTACAGTAACGTGAACCCCGAGGTCTCGCACCCGCGCTGGAGCCAGGCCAGCGAGCGCCGCATCGGCGGCGGGCTGTTTGCCAGGCGCCAGCCGACGCTGATGTTCAACGGCTATGCCGACGAGGTCGCCGCCCTCTACAAGGGCATGGACCTGTCCCGGCATTTTTGACGGCGCCGGGATGGAGCATCTGAACCGCCAGCTGCGCCGCCTGCCGGTCTGGGTCGTCTACCTGCTGGGGGCGTTGCCCGCGCCTTGGCTGTTTTACCTCGGGCTGACCGGCGGCCTCGGCGTTGAACCAATCGAGGCGCTGGAGCACGAATACGGAAAGCTGGCGCTTCAGCTGATGATCCTCAGCCTTGCCGTCACGCCGTTGCGGCGACTGACGGGGCTGAACCTGCTGCGGTTTCGCCGGGCGATCGGCCTCTTGTGCTTCTTCTATGCGACCTGCCACCTCCTGGTCTGGCTGGTGCTCGACGTGCAGATCCCGGCACAGATCGTGGCGGATATACTGAAGCGGCCCTACATCACCATCGGAATGCTGGGGTTTGCGCTGCTGCTGCCGCTGGCGGCCACATCCAACACCCTGTCGATGCGCCGCCTTGGGCGCCGCTGGCACCGGCTGCACCGGCTGGCCTATGTCGCTGCGGTGCTCGCGGCGCTGCACTATGTGATGCTGGCCAAGGGCTTCCAGCTGGAGCCATTGGCCTACCTCGCTGCGGTTGTTGCGCTGCTCGCCACGCGCCTGCCAATGAAGCGCTTGCGCTGGCCGCCGCAGGCACCGCGGGATCGGGCCTAAACCCATGGAAAACTGTCAAAAACTGCCGGGTTCCCAAAAAACGCATCTTTTTTGAAAATAGCCCTTGCGCCCTGCGGCAACTGTCCGTAAAAGCCCCTTCACCGGCGGCGCTGAGGCGCTGCTGACACGCCGGAGAGACGGCGGGACGCGCTGGAGAGACGGCGGCATCTGTTGGATGGAACGAGGCGGGCGCGCTGTGAGAATGGCGCAACGGTCCTGTTTTTGCCTCCGGGTGTATGCTCTTTGACATTGATGGATAACTGAAGAGATATGTGGGCGG
>JAHVJD010000002.1 GCA_019801415.1 Nocardioides marinus | reverse complement strand
CGATTGATACCTTTGTGTTGATCGATGCTGCCCCAGCACCCGGCAGATCCGGCGTTCCGACACTTTCATCTCGCTGCGTATCAGCTCGATGCAGGCGCGCCGACGGGCGGGGCTCAGAAGTTTCCCCGGGCCGCCTCCTTCAGGATGAGCTTGTCCAAGGTCAGGTCCGAAACGGCTTTTCGCAGCCGTTCGTTCTCCTTCTGAAGCCGTTTGAGTTCTTTCAGTTGGTCGGTTCCCATCCCGCCATACTGCTTGCGCCAGCGGTAGTAAGTCTGCTCAGTGATGCGCACTTCGCGGATCGCATCCACGCGCTGCATCCCCTGTCCGACAAGCACATCAACCTGCCGCAGCTTCTGAACTATTTCCTCAGGCTTGTGTCGCTTGTTCGCCATTCTCAGTCCTCCGTTTCCTAAACATAACGGTGGGCCAATTCAGATGGGGCAATCCACTTCTGCGGTTCCGCGTCTCTCTCAGCCCACAGATATTTTCTGAAAACGCTTGCTCCATGCGGACCCGGCTCCGGACCTCGTCGCCGCGGTTGATTGCGGGGGCCCACAAAATCGGCTCAACAGGTTTAAGTTACTTCAGGCGTTTATTGGGCCTAACCAAAGCACTTCCTGAAAGTTTATATTGCATCATTGACTGGGTGAAAGTTTTCTTGCAGGATTTCGTAAGAAACCCATTCCCACTGCAAGGTCTGCAATTTTGTCCGCCCCTCTCCGCTCCAAACTGACCCATGCGCTTGAAACCGGTTCGAAAGCCGAACGGGCCATCGCCAATTTCATGTTGAGCACCTTGGATCAGGTGCCGTTCGAGACGGCCGCCAGCCTGGCCGCGAAGGTCGGGGTGAGCGAAGCCACCGTTGGGCGCTTCTGCCGCGGCATCGGCTATGCCAGTTTCAAGGACCTGAAGGAGCATCTGAAGGGTGATCTGGGCGATCACCCCTGGCTGGTCAGCGACCGGCTGAACGAGCTGCGCAATACCGCGCGTGATGACGAGGGCCATCTTGCGCACGGCATGGAGCTCGAGATCGCGGCGGTGGTGAAGATCTATGAATATGCCCGCTCCCCCGAATGGCAGGCTGTCGTCGCCCGGCTGGCCACCACCCAAAATGTCTATGTCGCCGGGTTTCAGACCGAGCGCGGGCTTGCCCAGTATTTTGCCAACCAGATGCAGTATCTGCGCGACCAGGTGACCCTGCTGGACCTGGCCGCCGGCAATTTCGCCGAGGTGCTGGCCTCGGAGCAGGACGCCTGCCTGGTGATCTTCGAGGCCCGGCGGTATTCGCGGCTGGCCAAGCTGCTGGCGCGCTCCGCGAAGGCGGCTGGCATCCCGGTCACCCTGATCACCGATGCGTTCTGCGACTGGGGCCATGAGGCCGCGGACGAGGTTTTTGCCGTTCCGACCCAGTTCAACCAGTTCTGGGACTCCACCGCACAGATGGCGAGCCTGTCCAACCTCATCATCAACGGCGTCTTCATGGAGCTTGGACCGCAGGTCGAAGGGCGCCTGAACCGCATCGCGGACCTATATGGCCGTTTCACCGGCCATGTGGGTGATCCGGTCTCGGCCATTGAAAAATAACAAGAACTTGGAACCCGACAGGAGACAGAAGATGACACTGAAAAAGACTGTGACCCTTGCGCTTGCGGCAGCGGCCATGACAGCCGGGGCGGCCTCGGCCGAGGGGCTGCGCCTTGGCACCGAAGGGGCCTATCCGCCGTTCAACTACATCGAATCCGACGGCAGCATCGCTGGTTTCGACGTGGAAATCGGGCTGGAGCTGTGCAAACGCATCGGTGAGGACTGCGAGGTCGTGGCGCAGGATTGGGACGGCATCATTCCCGGTCTTCTGGCCGACAAGTACGACTTCATCATCGCCTCGATGTTCATCACCGAAGAGCGCAAGAAACAGGTCGATTTCACCGATCCCTATTACCTGGCCGCGATGACCCATGTGGTGCCGAAGGGTTCGGACATCACCGAGTTCACCAACGAGGCGCTGTCCGGCATGGTGATCGGCGCGCAATCGGGCACCACCCAGGCCGACTATATCGAGGCGGCCTATCCGGATGCTGACATCCGCCTCTACCCGACGCAGGACGAGGTCAACCTCGACATGGCCTCGGGCCGTATCGACCTGCAGGTCGGGGACATGCTGCCGATGCTGGACTGGACCACCAAGAGCGACGATGGCAGCTGCTGCGAACTGGCGGGCGAGCCGATCACCGATCCGGCCTTTGTCGGCGACGGTGTCGGCATTGCCGTGCGCCAAGAGGATGACGCGCTGCGCGAGAAGCTGAACGCCGCGCTGGCCGAGATCCGCGCCGACGGCACCTACAAGGCGATCAATGACAAGTACTTCGACATCGACGTCTACACGATGAAGTAACCGGGGCATCTCCCTGGTCCCTCCAGCCTGAAAAGGTCATCCATGTTTGAACTGTTCTCATACGGTGATGCCGGCTGGGGGGACGAAATCCTGCAGGGGCTGGCGATCACGGTGCAGCTGGCCATCGCCACCTTGCCCGTGGGCCTGTGCATCGGCTTTCTGGCCGCCTTTGCCTCGATGTCCCGTGCGCGGCCGCTGCGGTTTCTGGGCTTCGGCTATACCACCATCATGCGCGGCCTGCCCGAAATCCTGACGCTGTTCGTGGTCTACAACGGTGCCGGTCTGCTGATCAATGCAGCCCTGCGCTGGTGGGCGCCTGAGGCCTCTCCCATCGACTTCAGCCCGTTTGCCGCCGGTGTGGTGGCGCTTGGCATGGTGTTCGGCGCCTTTGCAGCCGAAGTGCTTCGCGGCGCGTTCCAGTCGCTGGACCGGGGCCAGGTGGAAGCGGGGCGGGCCATCGGCATGAGCAGCCGCCAGATATTCCTGCGCATCCAGCTGCCGCAGGTCTGGCGCTTTGCCCTGCCGGGGCTGGGCAACCTGTGGATCAACATGCTGAAGGATACCGCGCTGGTGTCGGTCATTGCGCTGGATGATCTGATGCGGATGACCAAGGTCGCCGTGGGTGTGACCAAGCAGCCCTTCACCTTCTACCTGCTGGCCTGCCTGATCTACTGGGCGATGTGCGTCCTGTCGGAACTGGTGCTGGCGCAGATGGAACGCCGCGCCAACCGCGGCATCCGGAGGGCCTGAGATGAACCCCTTTGAGATTCTGGTGCAATACTGGCCCCGGCTGCTGGACGGCACGCTGATGACGATCAAGCTGACGCTCATGGGGGCGCTGATCGCCGCCGCGGTCTCCCCGGTGCTTGCGCTGGTCCGCGTCCATGCCGCGTCGATGGCGCAGGCGCCGCTGCGGATCTATGTGTCGTTCATGCGCGGCACCCCGATCCTGGCGCAGCTGTTCCTGATCTTCTACGGCTCGGGCCAGTTTCGCCCGCTGCTGCAGGAGTGGGGCCTGTGGAGCTTTTTCCGCGATCCGTTCAACTGCGCGCTGCTGGCCTTTGCGCTGAACTCCACCGCCTATCAGACCGAAATCCTGCGCGGCGGCATTCTGGGCGTGCCGCGCGGCGAGATCGAAGCCGCCAAGGCCATCGGCCTCAGCCGGGTGAAGACGCTGCGCCGGGTGGTGTTCCCGCATGCCTACCGGATTGCCTGGCCCGCGCTCGGCAACGAGGTGATCCTGCTGATGAAGGCCAGCGCCCTGGCCAGCGTCGTCACCGTCTTCGACCTGATGGGCCGCACCCGGCAGGTGTTTTCCAAGACGTTCGACTTTTCGGTCTATCTCTGGGCGGCGCTGATCTACCTCTGCATCACGGCCATTTTTGTCCTGCTCTGGCGGCAGGCCGAACGCCGCCTCAGCCGCCATATCGGCGCGCGCCATACCCCCCAAGCCACCGCCCAGCCCCTGAAGGAGACACGGGCATGACCGCACCGGATACCATTGTGAAGGCTGAAGACATCCACAAGTCCTTTGGCAACGTCGAGGTCCTCAAGGGGATCTCGCTGGAAGCCCGGAACCATGACGTGATTTCCATCCTTGGCTCCTCTGGCTCGGGCAAGTCGACCTTCCTGCGCTGCCTGAATTTTCTGGAAACGCCGACCTCGGGCAAGGTGACCGTGCATGGCGAAGAGATCCTGGTGAGGAACGGCAAGCCGCAAAATGCGCGCCACATCGAGGCGATCCGTGCCCGGCTGGGCATGGTTTTCCAGCAGTTCAACCTGTGGACCCACCGCACGGTGCTGGAAAACGTGATGGAAGGACCGGTCCAGGTCAAGGGCGAGAGCAAGGCAGAAGCCCGCGACCGCGCCGAAATGCTGCTGCGGCGGGTTGGCTTGCAGGAGCGCATGCAGATGTACCCCGCACAGCTGTCCGGCGGCCAGCAACAGCGCGTGGCGATCGCCCGCGCACTGGCGATGGAGCCCGATGCGATCCTGTTCGATGAGCCGACCTCGGCGCTCGATCCCGAACTGGTGGGCGAGGTTCTGAAGGTGATGCAGGACCTTGCCGCCGAGGGGCGCACGATGATCGTTGTCACCCACGAGATGGGTTTTGCCCGCGAGGTGTCCTCGGAGGTGGTCTTTCTGCACGAGGGCCGCATCGCTGAGCAAGGCCCGCCCGAAGAGATGTTCACCAATCCCAAAACAGAAGAATTCCGCCGGTTCATCGCCAAGGCGATGTAATCCCGGCCCTTATTCAGGTTTCAGATATGTCCAGTGACGCCCCCATTTCGCCCGCCCCGCTGCACCAGGGCATCCGCATCGAGAGCGCCGAGCTGCGCATCGTCAGCCTGCCGCTGCTGACCCCCTTCGTGATTTCCTCCGGGACGATGACCGCCAAGACCTTTCCGCTGCTGGTGCTGAAGGGCGAAGGCATTGAAGGCGTCGCCGAAGCGGTGATGGACCCGGCGCCGGATTACCTCGAAGAGACCATTTCCGGCGCGATGACCTTCCTGCGTGAGGTTCTGCTGCCGCAGATCGTCGGCAAGCGCTTTGCCTCGCCCTATGATCTGCAGCCGATCCTTTCGCCCTGGCGCGGTAACCGCATGGCCAAGGCGGTGGTTGAAATGGCGTTCTGGGACCTGTGGGCAAAAAGCCTTGGACTGCCATTGCAGGCGGCTCTGGGCGGCACCGGCGATCATGTCGACGTCGGCGTAAGCCTGGGCATCGCATCGGTGGAGACCACGCTGGAGCGGGTCGGCGCGGCGCTGGAGCAAGGCTACAAGCGTACCAAGCTGAAGATCGCGCAGGGCCATGACGTCCGCATCGTCGAGGCGGTCCGCAGTGAATACCCGGACATCAAGCTGACGGTCGATGCCAATACCGACTACGGGCTGGCGGATTTGCCGGTGCTGCAGGCGCTGGACGATTTCGGGCTGGATTACATCGAACAGCCGCTGGCCCATGACGACATCTACGACCACGCCAAGGTGCAACGCAGCCTGCGGACCGCGATCTGCCTCGATGAAAGCATCCGCAGCGCCAGCGACGCGCGCAAGGCGTTGGAAACCGGCGCCGCGCGGGTCATCAACATCAAGGTCGGCCGCGTCGGCGGCTTTGCCGAGGCGCGCGCCATCCACGACACCTGCGCTGCCTTCGGCGTGCCGGTCTGGTGCGGCGGCATGCTGGAAAGCGGCATCGGCCGGGCGCATAACATCCACCTGGCGACGCTCGCCAATTTCACCAAGCCCGGCGACACCTCCAGTGCCAGCCGCTATTTCGAACGCGACATCACCAACGAGCCGCTTGAGGCGCGCAATGGTGAAATGCCGGTGCCCCGGCAGGGGCCGGGTATCGGCGTCACGCTGGACCGTGCCTATCTGGAGACCGTCACCGACCACACCGAGGAGGTCACCGCATGAACATGCCGAACGCAGGGCTGGTCCTGCGCGAGCTGAGCGGCGTGGCTGAACTCAAGCACGCGGAATGGTTCCAGAAAGAGGTCTGGGGCAAGGACGATCCGCCGGACAACTCGGATCTGATGCTGGCGATCCAGCACGAAGGCGGGCTGGTCGCGGGGGCCTTCAAGGACGGGCGCATGCTGGGATTTCTGTTCGGGTTTCCCACCAGCCAGCCGCATATCCAGCACTCGCACCGGTTGGCCGTGCATCCCGACAGCCGCGGGATGGGATTGGGAGCGAAGCTGAAATGGTTCCAGCGCGACTGGTGCCTCGCACGCGGTATCACGCTGGTCCGCTGGACGTTCGATCCGCTCCGTCGCATCAACGCGGGGCTGAATATCGCCCGTCTGGGCGGGTCTGCCAGCACCTATTACCAAGATTATTACGGCGAAATGGTCGGCATCAACGCTGGCATTCCATCCGACCGGCTGCTTGTCGACTGGCACCTGACCGCCCCGCGCGTTGAAGCGCTGGCAAAAGGGCATGCAACGGCTGTCGCGGACGGGGCAGGGGAGACCTTGACGGTAGAGGTTCCAAAAGACCTGGACAGGCTGCGGGTTGCCGATCTGGACGCGGCCATTTCCGAGCGGCTCCGGGTGCGGGAAGAAATGACTTCCGCCTTTTCCCAAGGATACAAGGTCGAAGGGTTCGACACCGAGGCGTGTTGTTACCTTTTGACCAAGGCCGATGGGGTGGCGTCATAACCAGAAGATGGGAAATGCTGGGAGGGTGATGGCTAGAAAGGTGACTGCAGACCAGCAGTCACCGGGAGCGTCGTCACCCCTTCGTTTCTTGGGCCTACTTGATCCATTTGTGGCGGTCGTACCGAGGTTTTTTGTGCGCTTTCGGAGGGGAGGCGTGTGTCTGTCAGGCTGCTCGTCGAGCAGCCGATAGAGGAGCGGTCCTGTCGCGGCGCGGCTTTCTGCGGAGCCGAGCCTGCAGAGCGGTACGCATTGAAGCAGCCTGACCTCGAGGGGATGATTTCCCCCATGGCACCCGTGGCTCCGGCCTCGGCAATTTAACTCAATCTTATTTTTTGCTCCGTAGTTTTACTTCAGCTGGGAGAATCCCACGCGCAGGGAATTGGAGAAGCCACGGAATGCAGTTCGTATCCCATAATCAGCCCGATGAAACGCAAGAGAACCGGCCATTGGTGACCGTTTTCTGTGCGGTCTGGCACAAGCAAACCGACAAGCTGGAGCTGCTGCGTTCGCATTGGGAAAACCTGAAAGCGCAGTCCATCCCCGTGGAACCCTGCTACATCTTCGACAATGGAGATGAGGCCCCGGATTGGCTGGACGCGCCATGGCATTCCTTTTCCGCTCCCCTGACCATCTACGAAGCCTGGGCTGCTGGGGTGGCACTTGCCAAGACCCGCTATGTTATGAACCTCAACATGGATGACCGGCTGGCGGTTGGCGCTGCGCAGGAACTGGTTGAGTCCGCGAGGACGACCAAGTCTGCCCTGGTCGGCGGCGACTGGCTGATCTGTTTTGACCGGGAGCATCTGTCGCTGGAGTTTCCGGTGACGGGGATCGAAGACACCCAATTCGCGCCGAACTGGCCGCCGCGCCCTCAACAAGGGCTGAGGTTGGGCAGCGGATCGGGCGAGCGCGGCACCTTCGGCGCCGCCACGCTCTGGGATCTGGATATCGTCGGCAAATGGTACCCGACCTATTTCGGCAATGGAGAGCCGATCCTGTCGATTGGTGACACGATCTTCTGGACCTTGCTGCAGCAGAAGAAACTGAAGCTGACTCGCCTGCCGAAGATCATTGGCCGCTACTACTCCGATCCGGACGCCCAGGCAGAATTCCGTTCGCACAAGGACAATGAACTCGTCAAGACGGAAGGGCTGAGCAAGAAGTCCTTTGCCAATGGCGTGCTCAGCAATGATTTCTCCTGGTACAACAAGCCGGAGACCTTTGCCGCGCGGCGACCGCGGAACAAGATCGAAAAGCAGAGCGCCAGCCTGGAAGCGCGCTACCGCAGGATCTTTGGCCTTCCCGCGCAACCGGTTGCCGCGGAGTAACAATGGCGGCAAAGATCTATATCACGGGCAGCGGCGGCATTGTCGGCCGTCATGCGCTCAACGCGCTGGCCGAGCTTGCCCCCGGGGCCGAGGTGATCCGCAACAGGGCGGACTTGACCAACCTTGCGGAGACCTCCGCGGCATTGGCAGAGGCGGGCCCGCTGGACATCGTTATTCACCTGGCCGCCATGGTTCCGGTTGCAGATGTCAACGCCAACCCGGCCAAGGCCTATGCGGTCAATGTCGGCGGGACGATCAATCTGCTGTCGGCGCTTGCGGGCTCGTCGGCCCGGATGCTGCTGTGTTCGTCCAGTCATGTTTACGCCAGCCGGGGAACCCCGATTTCGGAGACGGCGGACACCAAGCCGGTCTCGGTCTATGGGCAGAGCAAGTTGATGGCTGAACAGGCCGCGCAGGAAATTTGCGCCGCGTCGGGTCGGTCGCTCTGCATTGGTCGCGTGTTTTCCATTCACGATCCTGACCAGACCGGCAGTTACCTGCGACCGGCGCTGGAAAGACGTTTTGCCGAGGCTGATCCGGACGCCGAGTTCGAACTGTATGGCGCGGACGGTCTGAGGGATTTTCTCCCCGCCAGCGCTGCCGCGCGGTATCTGGTGCGGCTGGCGCTGACGGACGCGGAAGGCGTGGTGAACGTGGCCTCAGGCAAACCGATGACGGTGGCTGATTTCGCCCGATCCCTGGCGCCGTTCCCACTTAAGATCAAACCCATGGGGCAGAGTAACAATCTGGTCGCGGATGTTTCGCGCCTGCACGACATACTTGGAGAAGGTAATGCCTGAACAGATTTCCATCGTTATCCCGACCTTCAACCGGGCGGAGATGCTGCCAAAGGCCATCGACAGTGCTCTGGCGCAAACCCATCCCTGCGAAGTCATCGTTGTGGATCACGGGTCGACCGACACTACGCCGGAGGTTGCAGAACGCTACGGTGACAAGATCATCTACGTGCGCCGCGAGCGCGATTTCGGCCCGCACTTCTGCTGGCTGGAGGGGGTGCTGCATGCCTCGGGAGAGTATGTGCATCTGCAGTATGACGACGACTGGATTCACCCCACCTTCATCGAGAAATGCGCGGCGCTGCTGAAAGGTGACGTGGGCTTTGCCTTTACCGGCGCCGAGGTGGTCGACGACAGCAGCGGCAAGCAGATGATGACCCAGTTCCTGGATTGGTTGCCGTCTTCAGGGGTCTTCGAAAACCATCTGGCCGAGGAAAAGATCGTCGGATCGTTGATTTCGCCCGGTGCGGCGGTGTTTCGCAAACAGATCCTGATTGACGCGCTGTACCAGGGGCGCTTGCCGCTGCAGGGGCATGAGTATCACGGCGTGGGGCCGGATATTTTTGCGTCGCTGCTGTCGATGCTGCGCTACCCCAAGGTGGGTTTTGTCAAGGAACCCTTGGCCAGCTTCCGCGCCCATGATGGCAGCATCACGATCGATGCCTTCAAGGATGCGCGCAAGAAGGCTGAGATCGCGGCGGCCTACAATGAGGTGCGTCATTATTATGTAGAACTGAAGGCCATGCAGGCCGTACGGGAGGCACGCGTATGAACATGATAGCCCGAAAGCCGGTGACACTGGCAGAGGAAACGATTTCGCGCGCCGAGCTGGAAGCGACAGCGGAATGGATGCTGGCCGGCAACCGGCTGACCAAGGATGCGCTGACCGTAGAGTTCGAGCGCGAATTCGCGGAGTGGATGGGCTGCAACCACGCGGTCTTCGTCAACTCGGGCTCTTCGGCCAATTTGCTGATGATCTACGCCGCCAAGGAAGCCGGGCGATTGCGCAACAACAAGGTGATTGCCCCCGCCGTCAGCTGGGTCACTACGGTATCGCCGTTGATGCAGCTGGGCTTTGACGTACGGCTTTGTGACTGCGACCCGAAGAATCTGGGCCTCGACCTCAACCATCTCGAGGAGCTTTGCCGCAAGGAAGCACCGTCGATGCTCATCCTGGTGCATGTGCTGGGCCACGCAAATCACATGAAGGAAATCAAGGAGATCTGCGACCGCTACGACATCCTGCTGCTGGAAGACAGTTGCGAGGCGCTGGGGTCCACTTATGGGGATCGCAAGCTGGGTTGCCACGGCGCGGCGGGCAGTTTTTCATTCTACTACGGCCATCATATCTCGACCATCGAAGGCGGCATGGTCGTCACCGACGATGCCGAGCTGCACCAGGTGATGCTATCGCTGCGGTCCCATGGCTGGAGCCGCGACCTGGATCCGCAGCGCCGCGAGCGGTTGAAAAGCCAGCACAAGATCGACGAATTCCGCAATTTCTACACCTTCTACCATGCGGGCTTCAATCTGCGGTCCACCGACCTCCAGGCCTTTATCGGGCGCATGCAGCTGAAAAAGCTGGATGACATCTGCACCGTCCGGGCGCGTAATTTCGCCTCTTACACACAGACGCTGACCGGCTTTTATCAGCAGAGCAGTGATACAGAACTGCTGTCCTCGTTTGCCTACGGGACGCTGGTCGAAAACCGGATGGAGGTTTTCGAAAAGCTCAAGGAAAATCAGATAGAATGCCGCCCGCTGATCTGCGGGAACATCGCCCGCCATCCATTTTGGGTCCGGGAATATGGCGAGCAGACCTTGCCGAATGCGGATCTGGTCCACGACTTCGGCATCTATCTGCCTAATCACCACAATCTGAGCCGGGCTGACGTGAGCCGTGTTTCGGGAGTCTTTGCTTCGGTCGCGCGACCAAAAGACATGAGCGCTGCAGTGATCTGAAAATGACGTGAACCAAGGTGGAGTGGTGAAAGCCAGAACACAGCACACGACGGAATACGGTCTATGAAAGACGCTCTGATCGCAGGCGCTACCGGGTAAGATCGATCTTATCTGCCGGAATTTCCGCCGACAAACGGCGATGAGGTACATGGCATCAATCGGTGTGCTTCATCGTTCCACACTCAGCGGATCGATCATATCTACCAGGACCCGCATACGGATCACGCCCGCTTCAAGCTGCATTATGGGGACCTGACCGACACCTCGAACCTGACCCGCATCATGCGCGAGGTGAAGCCGGACGAGGTATATAACCTCGGGGCGCAATCCCACGTGGCGGTGTCCTTCGAGGCGCCGGAATATACTGCAGACGTGGATGGGATCGGCACCCTGCGCCTGCTGGAAGCAATCCGCTTTCTCGGGTTGGAGGACTGAACGCATGAAGATATTCGTGGCGGGTCACCGTGGTATGGTTGGCAGTGCGATCATGCGCCAGCTCGCCGAGCGCCGGGCCAAGGGGGAGCCGCTGGACCTGGTCACCCGCAACTCCGCGGAGTTGGACCTGACGGATCAACAGGCGGTCTTTCGCTTCTTTCGGGCGGAGCGGCCGGACCAGGTGATCCTGGCGGCGGCACGGGTGGGGGGCATTCATGCCAACAACACCTACCCGGCGCAGTTCATCTACGAAAACCTGATGATCCAATGTAATGTGATCCACGCTGCCTATGAAGCCGGGGTGCAAAGCCTTCTGCAACTCGGATCGTCCTGTATCTACCCCAAGGAGGCCGACACCCCGACCCGGGAAGAGCAGCTGTTGTCCGGGCCGCTGGAGCCGACAAACGAGCCCTACGCGATTGCAAAGATTGCAGGCATCAAGCTGTGTGAAAGCTACAACCGCCAGTATGGTACCGATTACCGCTCGGTCATGCCGACCAACCTTTATGGACCGGGTGACAATTTCCACCCGGAAAACTCGCATGTGCTGCCGGGGCTGATCCGTCGTTTCCACGAGGCGGTTCAGCAGGGGCACCAAAAGGTCGTGATCTGGGGCAGCGGCGCGCCGCAGCGGGAATTTCTGCACGTTGACGACATGGCGGCGGCATCGCTGTTCGTGATGGATCTGCCGCTGGAGACGTACCAGCGCGAAACCAGTCCGATGCTGTCACATATCAATGTTGGCAGCGGCAAATCGCTGGACATCAGGTCGCTTGCCGAAATGATCGCCCGCATCACCGGTTTCCGCGGAGAGCTGGAGTTCGACACGACCAAGCCGGACGGTACGTTGCGGAAATTGATGGATGTGTCGCGGTTGTCGCGGCTGGGCTGGGAAGCCAGCATCGACCTAGAGGAGGGGATCGCGGAGACATATCGGTGGTTCCTGCAGCAGAACAAGGGGTCTTTGCGCAGCAAGTGAACACGTCAACTGCAGGCGGTGGCAGCGATGTCGCAAAGCCGCGCCGCTGTTGACGACCGCCTTGCACCGCCACAAGAGGGAACACCGCTTTCTGCGTCCCGCTGCCAGTCGTTGGGCGCTGCGGAGGCTCTGGAAGTTGAAGGGGAACTACTTGGTACGATCATGCGTTGCTTTGGGGAGCGAACCCAGAGGGAAAGATGACATGACCGACAAGAAGGGCGTTCCGCCAACCACCACCGATGCAGGTATCCGTGTCCAAAGTGACGAGCATTCGCTCACGGTAGGCCCAGATGGGCCGATCGTGCTGAACGATCACTATCTGCTCGAGCAGATGGCGAACTTCAACCGCGAGCGGATCCCCGAGCGGCAACCCCATGCAAAGGGCGGTGGTGCTTTCGGTCGTTTCGAAACCACACAGGATGTGTCGCGCTACACCAAGGCCAAGATCTTTCAGCCGGGGGCGTCCTGTGAGGTCCTGGCGCGGTTCTCCACCGTGGCGGGGGAGCGCGGCAGCCCGGATACCTGGCGCGACCCGCGTGGCTTTGCCGTCAAGATGTATACCGAAGACGGCAATTTCGACATGGTCGGCAATAACACCCCGATCTTCTTCATTCGTGATCCGATGAAGTTTCAGCACTTCATCCGCAGCCAGAAACGTCGCGCCGACAACGATATGCGCGACCATGACATGCAGTGGGACTTCTGGACGCTGTCCCCTGAAAGCGCGCATCAGGTGACGTATCTGATGGGTGATCGGGGCATCCCACGCACTTGGCGCGAGATGAACGGCTATTCCAGCCACACCTACTCGTTGGTGAATGCCGAGGGTGAGAAATTCTGGGTGAAGTTTCACTTCCACACCGATCAGGGTGACGGCAATGCCTATCTCAGCCAGGACGAGGCGGACAAGCTGGCCGGGCGTGACGGGGATTACCATCGCCGTGACCTGTTCAATGCGATCCGGGATGGCAATTACCCCAGCTGGACGCTGAAATGGCAGATCATGCCCTATGAGGACGCCAAGACATATCGCATCAACCCGTTTGACCTCACCAAGGTGTGGCCGCATGCAGATTATCCGCTGATCGAGGTCGGCAAGTTGACGCTTGATCGCAATCCGACCGATTTTCACACCGAGATCGAGCAAGCGGCCTTCGAGCCGAACAACATGGTGCCGGGGGTCGGGCTGTCCCCGGACAAGATGCTGCTGGCGCGTGGTTTTTCCTACGCGGATGCGCACCGGGCACGGCTCGGCGTGAATTACAAGCAGATCCCGGTCAACAGTCCCAAATGCCCCGTCTACAGCTACTCCAAGGATGGGGCAGGTCGGACCGAGAAGGTCTCGGACCCGGTCTATGCGCCGAATTCCTATGGTGGCCCGGCCGCGCAGCCCGATATCGGCGCTGAAGCGGGCCTGTGGCATGCGGACGGCGACATGGTGCGTGCTGCCTATACCCTACGCGAGGACGATGACGACTGGAGCCAGGCGGGCACGCTTGTCCGCGAGGTGATGGATGACGCCGCGCGGACGCGTCTTGTCGACAACGTGGTGGGACATCTTTGCGACGGGGTCAGCGAAAAGGTGCTGGAGCGTGCGTTCGAATACTGGCGCAACATTGACCGCGAAACGGGTGACAGGATCGAAGCGGGGGTGCGCGACAAGCTTGGCGGCAAGTCGGACGCGCCGGGCCTCGCCTCTGCCGAAAGTATTGCCGGTCGCTGACCTGGGCGTATCCTGATGCCGCACCGCGCGGATTGCAGCATGTGAACTGCGCGGGGGTGATGAAGCGCCTGCTGCCGGGATATTCAAGGCCGCCTTGGTTGCAAGGCGGCCTTGTTCTGCGAAAGCGCCTGCGCAAAAGGGCCGCGCTAGGTGTCAGAGTGGTCAGGAAACAGGCGTTTCAATACGTTCTTAGCGGTGCGGAGGTAGTCCTTCTGGTTGTCGGCGGCCATCCTGTCCCACGTGCGATACACTTGACGCAGGCGGGGATTTTGGCTCAATTTGTCCGCATTGCGTAAAAGAAAGTCCCAGTAGAGCGGGTTGAACGGGCAGGCGTCGGGGCCGGTCTTCTGTTTCACGTCATAGCGACATCCGGCGCAGTGATCCGACATCTTGTTGATGTAATTGCCACTGGCTGCATAGGGCTTTGATCCCAGCAGGCCGCCGTCGGCAAACTGGCTCATGCCGATGACGTTCGGGGCCTCGACCCATTCATAGGCGTCGGCATAGACCGCCAGATACCATTCGTGCACCTGAAACGGATCGACCGCCGCCAGCAGGGCAAAGTTGCCCGTCACCATCAGGCGCTGGATGTGATGCGCATAGGCCTCTTCCCGGGTCTGGGTGATGGCGGCGGCCAGGCAGGCCATGTCGGTCTCGCCGGTCCAGTAGAAATCCGGCAGGGGGCGGGTCGCCTCAAGGAAATTCTGTTCGGTATAGCCCGGCATGTTGAGCCAGTAGATGCCGCGCATGTATTCGCGCCAGCCGATGATCTGGCGGATGAACCCCTCCGCCGCGTTCAGCGGCGCGTGGCCTTCGTAATAGGCGCGCTCAACCCGGCGGCAGACCTCCAGCGGCTCCAGCAGGCCCGCGTTGATGTAATGCGACAGGACCGAGTGGTAGAGGAACCGCTCGCCCTCCAGCATGGCGTCCTGATAGTCGCCGAAATCCGGCAGCGCCTGTTCCACGAAGCCTTCAAGCGCCTCCAGCGCGCCGGTCCGCGTCACTGCGAACCAGAACGGGCGCAGGCTGCCGAAATTGCCGCCAAAGCGGGCGTCAACAAGGTCCAGAACCTCCTCGGTGATGCTGTCGGGCGTGGTTTGCAGTGGGCGTGGCAGGAACATTCCACCGCTCGCGGGCTTGCGGTTCTCATCGTCGAAGTTCCACTTGCCGCCCTCCGGCTGATCGCCATTCATCAGCAACCCAGTCTCGCGGCGCATTTCGCGGTAGAAATACTCCATCCGCAGCTGCTTGCGCTCCTCGGCCCATTGCTGGAACCGCTGGTGGGAGCAGAGAAAGCGGATGTCCTGCCGCATGTCCAGTTCGACGCCCGCCTGTTCGGCCCAATCCAGCAGCGCGGACTTCAGCCGGTATTCTCCGGGCTCCGTAACCACCACCCGCGCCTGCGGATGGTCCGTGCGCAGCCGGTCGATCTCGCCGGTCAGGCTGCCGGAGTTGCCGGGATCGTCCAGCCGCACATAGCGCAATTGCCAGCCGTCGGCTTCCAGCTCCTGCGCGAAGTGGCGCATGGCCGAAAACACAAAGGCGATCTTCTTCTTGTGGTGGCGGACATAGGAGGCTTCTTCCATCACTTCGGCCATCAGAAGGATGTCACGCGACGGGTCCGCGTCCTTCAGCGAAGGAATATTGCGGCTGAGCTGATCAGCCAGGATGAGGATGAGATCGCCATCGGCAGCGGGTTCGCGTTCGTCGGTCATTTCGCATCGCCTTGGAAGGTCATTGCACGGGCCGCATGGTGGCGACCAGCTCGGCAACCTTGACGCCGAACTTGCGCATCTCGGCCCGGTTCATGATGACGCCGTCCTCGGTTAGATATAGCCAGTCGGTGGCCGTCAGCCGGTGCCCGCCGGAGCGTTCCGGCAGGATGATCTCGTAGCTGAGGCGCACGGTGGAGCCGGAAACTGTGCCCTGCGCCTCTCCGACGATGTCATCGGCGGTGGCGGTGAAGCTGTTGCCGGGACCAAGCCGCAGATGCCATTTGCGGCTTTGGCTGGTGCCGTTTGAATAGGTGAACTCCTCGCTCAGCGTGCCGGTGTCGCCGTTCCAGTCGCCGACCATTCGGGCAGTGAAGCTGTTGGACATGCGGCCATCGGGACCGAAGATCACCCCTTCGGAGAGGATCTCGCCCGAGAGGTGTTTGGTCAGGACGAAATCGGGGCCGGTGCCGGAGTAATCCTCGGGTGCCTGCGCGCGGAAGCTGAACAGGTAGCTGCGCGCAAAGGTGGCAAGAAGCAGGATCGCAAGGCAGATGGTGAGGAGTTTCATGCTGTTGCTCTTTCTGATGGCAGGGTCAGGGCAAAGGCGAAGGCGGCGGTTTTCAGGATGCAGGGCAGAACCGCATAGTACAGGGCAAGGGCGCGCAGCGCCTGCGGGCTGTTGTCCGCTCCGGGCCGGAACCCCTGCTGCTGCAACAGCGGCAGCGTCAGCGCGGCGGCCAGCGCCAGCGCCAGCTTGCCCGCGAAGGACCAGATGCCGAAGGCGGCAGAGGCATTGAGGCCCGCGCGGGTCAGCGCGATGCTGAACATTGCGGGCAGCAGCACCATGTCAGCCCCAAGCGTGGCGCCCGAGACCGCGCAGATCAGGGCAAATCCCGGCAGGCTGCCCGGACCCAGCGCCGCGGCGCCGGCAAAGCTGGCGATTGCCAGCGGCATGGCGATCAGCAGCGTTTGCTTCGCCCCGATCCGCTGGCTGAGGCGCGCCCACAGCGGCACGCTCAGCCCGGCGCAGAGGAAAAACAGAACCAGCAGCGGCCCGGCGTAGCCCGCAAGCTGCAGGTGGTCTTCGACAAAGAACAGGAACAGGGTGGAGGTCAGCGCCACCGGCAGGCTGTTCAGCACCGCGAGCGTCAGCAGGCGCAGCGCCCCGGCCTGTGCCAGGGCCATGGCTGACAACGGCTGGCCGGTGACCGCCGGGCGCCTCCAGACCGGCCCGGTCGCAGCCGCGGTGAACAGGGCAAAGACCCCAAGCACCAGACCAAAGGCTGCGTAGCCTTGACCTGCGGCCCCGAGTGTCACCAGCACCGCCGGTGCGATGGCCGCAAAGATCACGCCGCTCAGCATCCCGGCTTCGCGAAAGGCGGCCAGTGTCAGCAGTTCTCGCGGGGTGGATTGCTTGGCCAGCGTGGCGCTGCGGCCGTAAAGCAGGATCATGCCCAGACTGTAGGCCGAGAACAGCAGGAGCAGCACCAGCACCAGTTTCGCCACCGCCAGCGGCCCGGCCGTCAGCCCGAACAGCAGCGGAAATCCGATCGCCAGCCCGCCAGCAGCCGCCAGCGCGAACCACCGCTGCATCTCCGGCCAGCGGTCAATGGCCCAGCCAATCAGCGGATCCTGCACAAGGTCGAACAGGCGGATGGTCAGAAGGATGCCGCCAAGCGTGCCCAGCCCGATCCCGAGGTTCACCGAGGCAAACTGCGGCAGGTGGATGTACAGTGGGATCCCCGCCGAGGCGAGCATCATCGCATAGAGGCTGACCCGGGGATACAGCATCCTCAGCCCAGCAGCGCGCGGGTGAAGCGGGCAGAGCGAGTGTTTTCGCCCACAAAGATCGACATGAAGCTGCGCTTGATCCCCGGCTGGGACAAGGTGCAGGCGCTGCGGCCATTGCGCAGGAAGCGGATCCGGTCCGGCCCATCGCTTACCGCAAGATAGCGGTCGCCGGGGGCGACGGCTTGAAAACAGGCCTCGAACCGGGCTCGGCCCGGCGCGGCCAGGCCGAGCCGCTTCATTTCGCGCAGGGTGGCCTCGACCAGATCTTTCTGGCTCAGCTGTCGCTGGTAGGTAAGTTCAAGCGCGAAATCCTGGCCCCAGTCCAGCGGTGCACCACCGCGGGTGAACAGCCGCGCCTGATAGACCGGCACACCCAGCAGCCGGAAGGTCGCCGCGCCGCGCTGCTCGGCCCCCGGCAGCAGCGATTGCACCGCAGAGGCAAAGCCGACCGCCGGAACCGCCAGCAGGCACAGGGCCAGGAGCAGCTTACGCATGGGCCAGCTCCACCTGCACGACATTGGTGTGACCGATGGCAAAGGAGGCGGCGCAGATCTCCAGGTAGTACTGCCAGTTGCGGAAGAAGGCCTCGCCATAGCCGAGGTCCGTGATCCGGCGCTTTTGCGCCGCCAGACGCTCGGCCCAGATCCGGCAGGTGCGGGCGTAATCCCCGCCAAAGGCGAAACTGTCGGCCACCTGCAGCCCCGCCGACCGGGCCTGCTGCGCGATCACCTGATCTGACAGCAGCATGCCACCGGGAAAGACATATTGGCGGATATAATCCGAAGAGGTCCGGTAGGTCTGAAAGAAATCATCCCGCACGGTGATCGCCTGCAGCAGCACCCTGCCGCCTTCGGCCAGGCTGTCTTTCAGCTTGGCGAAATAGCTGGGCCAGTAGCGCTCGCCCACCGCCTCAATCATCTCGATCGAGACGATGTTGTCGAATTTGCCGCCGATGTCGCGGTAGTCGCGCAGCTGGATGTCGGCGCGCCCGTCCAGGCGGCTTTCGGCATAGCTGTGCTGGTTGCGCGAGATGGTGACTCCGGTCACGTCGCGGCCCTCGGCGCTGGCCTGCTCGGCAAAGCCGCCCCAGCCGCAGCCGATCTCCAGCACCCGCTCGCCGCTCCCCAGCCGCGACAGGATGCGGGCGTTCTTGCGGCTTTGGGCCTGCGCCAGATCATCGCCCTCCGCGCCGAACAGGCCGGAGGAATAGGTCATGCCGTCGTCCAGCCACAGCTGGTAGAACTCATTTCCCACATCATAATGCGCGCGGATGTTGCGGCGGGCACCGCGCTTGGAGTTGGCGCGCAGCAGCGTGTCGACGATGCGGAACTTGGCCCGGTTCAGCGGGCTGGCCTGGTCGTAGCTGCCCAGATGCTCGCGGTTCTGCATCGCCAGCCGCATAAGCCCCTCGACCGACGGCGTGTCCCACAGGCCCTGCACATAGGCCTCGCCCAGCCCGACCTGGCCGTGCGCCGCCATCGCCGAGACCGCCGCCCAGTCGTTGATCTGCATCTCGGCCTCGGGCCCGCGGTCGCCGAATTCATAGCGCGCGCCGTCGGGGGTGCGCAGCGTCAGGCGGCCCTCACGCAGTTGCGCGCAGGCCGTCAGGAATTGCGACTGAAGGGCTTTGTCCGTGAATGCCATGATCTGTTCCTTTGACCGGGAAGGGGGGGAGAGAAGTCATCATGCGGACAATCCGCATGGCGCTGGCGATGCCGTCTTCGTGAAAGCCATGCCGGTTGTAGGCCCCGGCAAACCAGGTGTTGTTCTGGCCCTGCATCGCCCGGATCTGGTGCTGTGCCCGCAGGGCGGCCTTGTCGAAAACCGGGTGGGAGAATTCGACCCGGTCATAGATTTTGTCATCCGGGATGGGACGCGAGGGATTCAGGGTGACAAACAGTGGATCGCTTTCCGGGATGCTTTGCAGCCGGTTCATCCAGTAGGTGACGCCGACACCGCCGTCCTGGCTGCGGTAGGCCCAGCTGGACCAGCAGCTGCGCCGCTTGGGCATCTGGCCTTCGTCGCAGTGCAGCACGGCGGTGTTCGGCTGGTAGCGGATCGCCCCCAGCGCCGCGGCTTCGGCCGGGGTGGCATCCGCGCCGAGGATCGCCAGCGCCTGATCGGAATGGCAGGCCAGGATGATCTCGTCAAAGGTCTGCGCGTCGGCGCCCTGCGCCTGCACCGTTACACCGCCCGCAGTGCGGACAACGCGCTGCACCGGGCTGGCGGTGCGGATCACGCAGCCGCGGGCCATCAGCGCGGCCTCCAGACGTCGGACGTATTCGATGCTGCCGCCCTTGACGGTCCACCACTGGTGCTTGCCGGTGCCCGCCAGCAGCGCGTGGTTGCGGAAGAAACGGACCAGCGATTTGGCCGGGAAGGCATCGACGTCGCTGACCGGGGTCGACCAGATCGCGCCGCACATCGGCATCAGGTAATGGTTGCGAAACCAGCTGCCGAGGCCCAGCTCCGCCACCAGCTCGCCGATGGTCTTGTCGTCATCGGTGGCGGCGGCCTCGGCCCGTTTGCCGAAGCGCACGATATCGGCGACCATCTTGTGGAACTGCGGCCGTACCAGGTTGCGCTTCTGCGCCGTCAGCATGCGCAGGCTGTTCAGCCCGTACTCCAGGCGGCCGTCGTCGATGCTGGCGCAAAAGCTCATCTCGCTTTTGATCACCGGCACGTCCAGTTCGCGGAACAGGCGGGTCAGGTAGGGGTAGGTGGCGTAGTTGAAAACGATGAAGCCGGTATCGACCGGCTGGTCGCCGTTCTTCCCCGCCATCACGGTGCGCGCGTGACCGCCCAGACGGGGCGCGGCCTCGAACAGGGTGACGTCATGTTTGCCAGCCAAGTAATAGGCGGCGGACAGCCCGGAAATGCCGACCCCCACGATGGCGATCTTGCGGCGTGGCCCCTGTGTTTGATCCAGCATGTGACGGTTTTCCTTGCTGTTGTTTGGATCGGATACGCCGCGGGCAGGAATGCGGATCACATTTTTCCCGATAAAACTGTGCGGCCAGTGATCCGGGACCGCTGCCCGCCCGTATCCGTTGCATGATTGAACATGTTGCAGCCCAGACCTTTCATGCGCGCCGGGGGCGGCTGAAAAATGCCTTTCGCTACGGGGTGGATTTCATCCTGACCGACATGACAGACGGCGCACCGCCGCTGCTGTCGCGCAACCGCTTCAACCTGTTCTCGGTCTATGACCGCCGCCACGGCGGCCCCCGCGGCAGGGGGCGCGGCATCGCCTGGTTTCGCGCGGAGTTGGAACGGCGCGGCTTCGCGCTGGAGGGCGCAGAGCTGCTTCTGCTGACCCAGCCGAGCTTCCTGTGGTTCCATTTCAACCCGGTCAGCTTCTGGATCGCGGTCAGGGACGGCAGCCCGCGCGCCTTCATCGCCGAGGTGAACAACACCTTCGGCCACCGCCACTGCTATTTCGCGGCGCATCCCGATTTCCGTCCGATCCAGCAGAGCGAGGTGATCGAGGCGGAAAAGCTGATGCATGTCTCTCCGTTCCAGCAGGTGGCCGGGCGCTATCGCTTCAATTTCGGGATGACCGAGCACGCCTTTAATATCCGCATCCACTACACCAACGGGGCGGAGGGCGTGCTGGCCACGCTGAACGGCCTGCGTCGGCCTGCCACCACCGGCGGGCTGGCGCGCGCCGCGCTGCGCCGACCGCTGGGGGCGGCGCGGGTGGTGGCGCTGATCTACTGGCAGGCGCTGAAGCTCTGGGTCAAACGCGCGCCCTTCCTGAAAAAGCCCGCGCCACCGGAGCCGCTGGTCTCGGACAGCTCAACGTTTTCGAAAGGATAGGCGTGTGACGCAGTTTGCAGGCAAGACCTTCTGGCTGGTCGGTGCCAGCCACGGGCTGGGCCGCGAGATCGCCCGGCAGCTCGACCGCGAAGGCGCGCAGCTGATCCTGTCAGCACGCTCGGCGGAGGCGCTGGAGGCGCTGGCGGCGGAACTGACGGCAGCCAGAGCGGTGCCGGTGGACGTGACGGACATGCAGTCGGTCCGGCAGGCCGCGCAGCAGGCCGGGCCGCTGGATGGCATCATCTACAACGCAGGCACCTACGAGCCGATGCGCACCCAAGACTGGAACAGCGCCGCGGTGCTGGCGATGAGCGACGTGAACTTCACCGGTGCGCTGCGGGTGCTGGGGCAGGTGGTGCCGGGTTTCGTCGCGGCGGGCCGGGGCGATATCACGCTGATCGGCTCGCTGGCGGGATACCGGGGCTTGCCGGCCTCGATCGGCTATGGCGCCAGCAAGGCGGCGCTGATCAGCCTCGCGGAAACCATGCGGCATGATCTGAAGGGCAGCGGCGTCACCCTGCGCGTGGTCAATCCCGGCTTCATCCAGACCCGGCTGACAGACAAGAACAGTTTCAAGATGCCGCAGCTGATGACACCGGAGGCGGCCGCCGGGCATGTGATCGCCGCCATGCGGTCAAGCCGGTTCCGAACGGATTTCCCGCGGCCCTTTTCCTATGCGATCAAGGCATTCAACCTGTTGCCCGATTGGCTGGTCTATCGCGGCAAGTAGCTCCGCCGCCGTGGCGGCGGCCCTGTCAGATCCGGAAAAAGGGCTGCAAGAGGCGGGGCATGAAGGCCTTGAAACGCAGCGGCGCATCGGTGGCAGCCAGGCAAATGCAGGGGTCGCCCGCATCCGCCACCGGCGTGTGCTCCAGCGTCTCATCGCCGATTTCCACGTCACCAACCCCAAAGCGCCCGGTCTCGTCGCTGAAGCTGCCCTGCAGTACCAGGGTCAGCTCCAGTCCGCTGTGGCTGTGATCCGGCACCGCCTGTCCCGCAGGGATGTACAGCAGCCGGGCGGACCCCATTTCATCCTCGAACAGGATGTTCTGCTTTACGCCCATGCCCAGCGTCTTCCAACGCGGCGGCCGCCCCTTCAGCGACTGCATCACGGGGCCCGGAAAAATGCCCTTGGCGTCATAGACCGGCTCGGGCGCTGCAGGCTCATCCAGCCGCGCCATCAGGTTCGATTTGGCATTCTGCGACATCGCCACGGCCGTGGCCTCCTCCAGCAGCGCGCCGCCGACGGCCTGATGCGCGCCAAGCGCGGCGCGGCAGTCGCGGCACAGGGAAAGGTGGCTGGCGACGACCATGGAAAAGGCATGCGGCAGGCTGCCCGCCGCATAGGCTGCGATCATCGGGTCGGGGATATGATGTGTGATTGCAGACATTCAACGCAATCCTTTTAGTTCCTTGCGCAGCCGCCCAAGACCAAGGCGGATGCGCGATTTGACTGTTCCCAGCGGCAGGCCCGTCTGGGCGCTGATTTCCTGATGGGTCAGATCGCCGATATAGGCCTTCTCGATCATTTCCTTCTGATCGGGGTGCAATTGCGCGATGGCCTGTTTCAGATGCAGTGTCTCTTGTTCTAGGGCCAGGATCTGGGTGGCATCGGGTTCGGTGCCCGGATCCTCGCCCAATTCGTCAGGGACGGGACGGTTTTCCTTGCGCAGGATGTCGATATGCCGGTTCCGCGCGATCTGGTAGATCCAGGCCGACGCCTGCGCCTTGTGCGGATCAAACAACGCCGCCTTGCGCCAGATCGTCAGCATGACATCCTGCACGATCTCCTCGGCAAGAGCGGGGCGGGCACCGCAGCGGATCACAAAGCCCTTCAGGCGCGGCGCGAGATGGTCGAACATGTCGCCAAAGGCCGCGCGGTCCCGATGGTCGCGCACAGCCAACAGCCAGACCGTCAGCTGCGAATAGGGTTTATCGTTCGACACTACTGCTTTGTCCTCAGGGAATGCCCGAAGCTCGAAGTTTTTTTCGGGTGGCCTGTCCAAGTTCAGTGTCAGCATAGTCCGGATACGGTGCGGCATGGAAGTTGGATCATGTCTTGCCGAGAATTTACGGCCCGGTGCTGGGAAGAGCAGGACGACAGTCCTACTTGATGATCCGAACCGCGGTGCGCGGCGTATTCGGGTTAGTCGTCAACAATAAAGAGTGGAGCCATGCAGAATATCGTAGTCACCGGCGGATCCGGTGCGATCGGGTCCACTTTCGTGAGCGAATTGGCCCGCAGGTATCCGCAGGCGCGCGTCCACTGTCTGTCGCGCGGGGCTGCCGCGGCCGCCTCGCCAAACATTCGGTGCTTGCAGGTGGACTACGAGACCGAAGACAGCCTGCAAGCCGCAGCGGAGCAGGTCGCACAGGCGGGCGCGGTCGATCTGGTTGTCGTGGCGGGCGGGATTTTGCACCAGCACGACATCATGCCCGAAAAGTCCCTCCGGGAGGTGAGCGCGGAGAAATTCCTGACCCTTTTCACGGCCAATACAATTGCCCCGGCGCTGATCGCAAAACACTTCCTGCCGTTGCAGCCGCGCGACAGGCGGGCGGTTTTTGCCGCCCTTTCGGCCCGCGTCGGCAGTATTTCGGACAACCAGCTGGGGGGCTGGTATGCCTATCGCGCCTCGAAGGCGGCGCTGAACATGGTCATCCGTAATGCCGCGATAGAGACCCGCCGCCGCAATGCCGAAGCCATCGTGGTCGGGATGCACCCGGGCACGGTGAACAGCAATCTGTCCCGCCCGTTCCAGCGCAACCTTGCCGCCGGGCAACTGTTTTCACCGGAGGTGTCCGTGGCCCGGATGCTCGACGTGATCGACAGGCTGAAGCCCGAGGATAGCGGTCACTGCATTGCGTGGGACGGTACCCGTATCGCCCCTTGAGCGCCCCGCTGACTGCCACCGTGTCCGCCTGTCCGTGAAACGCCCCCCCCCCCGCGAGGCGCGCCGTCACAGGCTGGGGCCAATCATGCCTTATTTATGTCGCCTTGCTACTGGAATTTGACGGCCAATTAAGCGTGCCGAAGGGGGCGCCTCTTTTCTGGGGGTGCCGGTGTCCATTGTTCTTGTCATGTGCGCCCGGGCATGCTGCGGTTTTGTGCAAAACCTGGAGAATTGTGCCGTGCCAGTCATCGATGTTGTCAGGACGGAAGGGACCCCGCATGAAAGCGTGCACGGGCTGCGGGAGGATACGACCTCGCGTGGGGTGGATCTGGACGGCGCGCGCATCGTCGCCACATACGCCGATGGCAGCACCGAAGTTCTGACCTGGCAGGCGCTGGATCCCTACACCAACGGCGGGGCGACCGGGCAAGAGATCGATCTGTTTTTCGGCAACGATTGGCACGCACTTTCGACCAGCAAGTTGCTGACCTCTCTGGAGATCGACCTGCAGCCTGCAAGCTCGGTCTTTGATACGACCTTTACCACCGATGACGATCCGGCAGGCGGGTCGACACCGGGGTCGAAGAACGGGTTTCCGTTCCACCTTGCCCCGGAACACGACGGGATGTCGGGACAGTTGGCAGTTACCTATTCGGGTGTCGTCAATCTGGAGGGCAGCCCGGCGCAGGGGGACTTGTACACCACGATGGTGGTGGATTTCACCGGCCTGCCGGAGGGCGGTTTCCTCGGCGATCTGAAGTGGAATTCGGATATCGACACAATGAAGGTCGACGGAGACCTGGTGCCGACTTCCGTGCCCTGCCTGACCCGGGGCACATTGGTGGCCACCCAGGCCGGGGAGGTGCCGGTCGAGGCATTGCGCCCGGGAGACATGGTGCAGACGATGGATCGCGGGTGGCAACCGGTGAAGCTGGTGCTGCGCCGACGCGTCACGCAGCGCGAATTGGCACGCAACAAGCGCCTTTATCCTGTGCGCATCCGGGCCGGTGCGCTGGGCGAGGGGATCCCGAAACGTGATCTCCTGGTGTCGCGTCAACATCGCATGGTGGTTCGTTCGGGCATCGTTCAGCGCATGTTCGACTGTGAGACCGTGCTGGTGGCCGCGATCCGCCTGACCGGCCTGCCGAACATCCATGTCGACGAGACGCTGGAGGAGGTAGAGTTTTTTCACCTGATCCTCTCTGCGCATGAAATCGTGTTTGCCGAAGGTGCCGCTACGGAAAGCTTTCTGGCGAACCGGCAGACCATCGACAGTCTGGCCCCCGCGGCCCGCCGGGAGTTCACGGCGCTGTTCCCGGAGTATGTCAACGGGCTGTGCAATCCTGCCCCGGTGCGCAAGCTGCCTTCGCGGCTTCGGCAGAAAAGGTTGATCCGTCGTCATCTGGAAAACCGTAAGGATCTCTACTGCGTCTGAAGGCGGGCGCAGCCTGCTGTCATTGGAGGTAATCCACCGGCGACAGGGGGCGGGGCGGATATTCTGCTCGCCCCCTTGGCTATTTCGGTGTGATGGCTGTATGGTCGCGGCTTAGAAACTTGCCAGCCATCTCAGGTTTGCAGGCCAATTGCCTGCCGTCCTCGCAACATCTGCCAGCAGTTCATCCTTATGTGTCAGGCAAGGGACGTGTAGATGACGCTGCTTCAGAACTTTCAGGGGCAAACGGCCGGGATCGAAGTTACGGAGCCCGCGGCCTCCCGGTTTTGCAATGGTGTGCTGGGCCTGCATTGGCAGGCACGGGGCGGGCGCGGGGCCGGTGGCACCTATTGGTCCGATGTGCCGCGGCTGATGCTGTTTCTGGATGACATGTCCAGCGTCAAGATCAGCGAAGGCGGTGCGGATCCTCGGCGCGCGGGGCGACCGGTTTCGGATATTGTCTATGTGCCTGCCGGGTACACGCTGCGCAGTCACTTCACCGCTGCGCTGGAGTTTCGGCACCTGGACCTGCACTTCGACCCGATCTGGCTGCGCGACTACCTAGGGCCCGCGCTGGGAGAGACGCTCGCTGAAGGGTTGATGAACCGCATGATCGAGCGCGACGCGCCGCCGCAGGTGCACAGCCTGGCCGAGCTGCTGATCGACGAGATCTCCGGCAACGCCTTTGATGATCTTTACTTCGAGAACCTGACCCGCGCGGTTCTGATGGCGGCCCTCGCGCCGGAAATCGCGGCGCCGCAGCGCTGCTCGGGGCGGTTGACGTCCTACCAGATGCAGAAGTTGAAGACGGCCTTTGCCAAGCGCGGAGGGCGACGGATGCCGGTTTCTGACATGGCAGCGGTCGTGGGGCTGTCCGAAAGCTGGTTTTCGCACGCGTTCAAGAGCACAACCGGCATGTCACCGCTGCAATGGCAAAAGGAGCAGCGGGTGCGCAGTGCCCAGGAACTGCTGCGCGAAACCGGGCTGAGCGTGGCAGAGATCGCCGGGCGCCTCGGCTTTGCGGACCAGTCGCATTTCACCAAGGTCTTCCGGGCGGTGGCAGGGCAGACGCCAGCCAACTGGCGTCGCTCGCTGACCGGCTGAGAGGCCCCCGCCGACAGCAGCGGTTGGGGAAGGCCCGGACAGCCAGCTGTCCGGGCCTTCCTGTGTCACCAGCGACGGGTCAGGGTCGCGCTGATCGTGCGGGCCGGCGAGTACCAATTCGCCCCGATGCCGCCGGTCACATGTTTTTCGTCCAGAAGGTTGCTTACGTTCAGTTGAAGGCTGGTGTCCTCGGCCAGGTCATAGGCAAAGGCTGCATCCACCACGGTGAAGCTGTCGCCCTGGCGGGTGTTGGCGTTGTCGAACCACATCGCCCCCGTGTAGCGCGCGCCAAGACCAAAGGTCATGTCGCCGCGTGCGCCTTCCCCCGGCAGCGTGTAGTTCACCCAGACCGAGGCCACGTTGTCGGGAACGAATTGCAGCGCGTTGCCGCTGTTGCCGCCGTTGCCATCGTTCCGGATCTCCGAATCCATGTGCGAATACCCCGCGATGATCGAGAAGTTGCGGTAGAGGTCGACCTTGGCTTCCAGATCGATGCCGCGGACACGGGATTCGCCGATTGTCTCCTCCCGCAGGGTATTGGGGTTGGTCACGGTCATGTTGAACTTGGTCAGGTCATAGATCGCGGCGCTGAGCAGGGCCCGCCCGCCTGCCGGGCGATATTTCACGCCGGCTTCCAGCTGGCGGCCACGCTCAGGCTCCACCGTCAGCCCGGCTGGAACGACGGATTCGGCATAGTTGCCGTAGACCGAGAGGTCCGGTGTCACCTTGTAGGTCACGCCGAGGCGGGCCGTGGTGTCGCTGTACTCGCCGCTGCTGACGTCGTTGTTGAACAGGTTGGTCTGGGTGGTTTCGCCCTTGTCGTAGCGCAGGCCAAGGTTGGTGATCAGACGATCGCTGAAGGTCAGCTCCTGCTGCAGGTACAGGCTCTTGGTCGTGGTGTCGGTCCGGCGGTTCTGATACGGCGTCAGCCCGTCCAGGCTGTAGCCTCCGGTATAGGTGAAATTGTCGTAATCGGTGATCGGGTCCGCCGTCGTCCACCAGCTGGTGCTATATTCGCTGGAATCGGAGTATTCCACCCCGGCCAGGGTGCGGCTTTGCACCGCGCCCAGCATTGCGTCGTATTGCAGGTGCGCGTTCACGACGAAGTCGTCGCCTGCGCTGTCATTGGCGAACAGGAAGCGGTCGGTTGCGCCATCGCCGGGCGAACGCCGGTCATCCAGATAGATGTATCCGAAGTCCGTTTTCTGGTCCGAGTAGCGGGCCGAGACACCCAGTTGCAGACCGTTGCTGAATTCGTGATCGAACATCAGCGTCGCGGTGGTGCGATCCACGCCACGGTAGTTGAAGTCAGGTTCACCAAAGTAGCGGCTGGCCTCGAAATCGGTGTCGACCGGATGGCCACCACCACCGGGCACGGAGTCGCGGTCCAGATGATCCAGCGCGAACACCAGCCGGGTCGCATCGGAGGGACGCCAGGCCATGCTGGCCGCCAGGTAGGTCTCGTCGTCCTGCGAATGATCCCACTCGGCATCGGCGTCGCGCAGCACGCCGACCAGGCGGTAGGCCAGCGTGCCGGTGTCATTCAGATCATCGCCAAAGTCAAAGCCCACCTCTTTCTTGTTGAAACTGCCAAAGGACAGATAGGTCTCGCCGTGGCGACCGGACTTGGGCGTCTTGCTGACAAAGTTGACGGCGCCACCGGGGTCGGAGATGCCGAAGGTGGTGGAGTTGCCGCCCTTGACGACCTCAACCCGGTCAAAGGCATAGGGCTCCTCGCGCACGCCACCGAAGTTGCTGCCGATGCGCAGCCCGTCGCGGTAGGTATAGGCATCAAAGCCGCGGATCCGGAAATAGTCGAAGCGGTTGTCGGCGCCATAGTAATCCGTGACCACGCCGGCGGTGTAGTTCACCACCTGTTCGATGGTTTCGGCGCCGCGGGCCTGGATTTCACGGGCCGTGACCACTGAAATAGTGGCCGCAGTGTCGAGGATATCGGCTGACAGGCCCGAGCCGGCGGCGGTCTCGTCCGCGACGAAGGTGGTGCTGTCGTCACCGGAATGCACGGTAATGGTCTGCAGCACGACCGGATCGCTGGTGTCGTCCTGTGCCAGAGCCAAGGCCGGGGCGCAGGTCAGGGCAGAGCAGCCGAGAAGAACCGTGGTCAGGCGACGGGCCGTGCTGCGGCCGCCGCGAAGAGTCAAAAAGTCAGGTTGCATGTTACTGGTCCCGTAGGAGTGTGAGTGGTGGTCCGCGCATGCGGGTAAAGGAGGTCGGCGCACAGCTTGTGGGCCGAGCCGGAAATGAAGACGGTGCCGCTGATGCCGCCGGACTGTCCGCGGACAGAGGGGCGTGGCTTTTCCTTCGTTCGCGGCGCTCTCTACGCAGGCTCGGGACGGCAGGTATTGTAAGTTTCAACTTTTTTGGTTGGTTTCTGCGGTTAGTTTAGTGTTTTTGTCGGAAAAGCGTGTCGGATCCGCGCTGCATCGGTTGACCGCTGGCCCGCCCGGCGGCTACCGGCAGCCGAAAGCGCCGATAGGATCAGGAGAAACCCATGCAGACGAGACACCCCGGGCGGTTTGGAATGGCGGTATGGCGGAGCCTGTTGCGCGCCGCGATGCTTGTGCTGCTGGCGGCCGTACCGGTGCGGGCCGAAGATTTCCCAATTCGGATCGAACATGCGCTGGGCACCACGGTGGTGCCGCAGAAGCCCGAGCGCATCGCGGCTGTCGGCTGGAGCAACCACGAGGTGCCATTGGCATTGGGGGTTGTGCCGGTGGGCTTTGCCAAGGTGAATTTCGGCGACGATGACGACAACGGCGTCTTCCCCTGGGTCGAGGCGCGGCTGGCGGAGCTGGGCGCAGACATGCCAGCACTGTTTGACGAGGGGGACGGCATCGATTTCGAGGCGGTGGCGGCCACCAAGCCCGACCTGATCCTGGCGGCCTATTCTGGCATCAGCCAGTCCGATTATGACACGCTGAGCAAGATTGCCCCTGTGGTGGCCTATACGGTTGGCCCCTGGGCGATCACCTGGCGAGAGATGATCCGTCTGAATGCGACGGCGATGGGGCGGGCCGCGGATGGTGAGGCGCTCATCACCCGGATCGAGGGCCGGATTGCCGAGGCGGTGGCCGAACACCCTGAGATCAAGGGGAAACGGGCGATGTTCATCACTCACCTGCGGGCGCGGGATCTGAGCGTGATCCGTTTCTATTCCGCCAATGACCCGCGGGTGCAATTCTTTGAAGATCTCGGCATGGTCTCCCCGCAGAGCGTGCAGGACGCCACCCGGCCGGGCCGCTACTCGGGCGAGATCAGCGTCGAGCGGATCGATGAGTTCACCGATGTCGATATCGCCGTGACCTATGGCAATGACGAGCTGCTGCAAAGCTTGCGCGCCAACCCGCTGACCGCACGAATGCCGGTGATCCGCAACGATGCGCTCGTGCTGATGAACAACGATCCCATGGGCACAGGTGCCAACCCGACACCGCTGGCGATCGAATGGGTGCTCGACACCTATGTCGACCGTCTGGCCCAAGCCGCGCGGCAGGCCGAATGAGCATCGCGGGGGCAGGTGCGGAAGGCGGGGCTGTCTTGCGGCAGGCTAGATCGCGCGGCGGCAGGATTGGCGCAGGGCAGAGCGCGGTTCTGCTGATGCTGGCCCTTGTCCTCGCAGCTGCCGCCTCGCTTGCCTGGGGCGCGCGCCCGGTCGGTTGGCAGGACATCCTGGCCGCGCTAAACGGGCAGGGCGAGACGCTGGAGCAGGCGGTGGTGCAGATGCGTATCCCGCGCACGCTGCTGGCCCTGCTGGCCGGGGCCGGTCTTGGGCTGGCCGGGGCGGTGATGCAGGGGGTGACCCGCAATCCGTTGGCGGATCCGGGCATTCTGGGCGTCAACGCGGGGGCGGCCATGGCCGTCGTGATTGGCGTCGCCTGGTTCGACATGCAGTCACGCAGCGGCTTTCTGTGGACGGGCATTGGTGGAGCGATGGGGGCTGCCTGTTTCGTCTACGCGGTTGGCAGCTTGGGGCGCGGTGGGGCGTCTCCGCTGAAGCTGGCCCTCGCGGGGGCTGCGACATCGGTGGCGCTGGCGTCCCTTACGGTGGCAATCATCCTGCCGCGCGGAGACATTGCGGACGGCATCCAGAGTTGGCAGATCGGAGGTGTCGGCGGGGCGACCCATGATGCGATCCTGCCGATGCTGCCCTTTCTGGCCGCCGGGAGCCTGCTGTCGCTGTGGTCCGCGCCCCGGCTGAACCTGCTGGCACTGGGGGATGACGCCGCCGCCGCCCTTGGCGAGCGTGTGGTGCTCGCCCGGTTGGTGGCAGCGCTGGGCGCCGTCATCCTGTGCGGCGCGGCGACTGCGATCTGCGGTCCGATCGGTTTTGTCGGCTTGGTGGTGCCGCATGCGTGTCGCTTGCTGGCCGGGGTGGATCACCGCGTGCTTCTGCCGCTGAGCGCGCTGGGTGGGGCGATCCTGTTGCTGCTTTCGGATGTTGCCGGCCGCCTACTGGCACGGCCGTCAGAACTGGAAGCCGGGGTGGTGACCGCCTTTGTCGGGGCGCCTGTGTTCATTGCCATCGTTCGCCGCAAAAGGATCCGCGCGCTGTGATCCATTCCTCCGTTTCTTCCCTTCAGACTGGTATTGCGCCGCCTGATGCACTGGTCGTGCAGCGCCGTTTCCGCAGCCTGCGCCAAGCGCGTCGGCGTGGGCTGTTGTCGGTGACATGGCTGATTGCCGGGCTGGTGCTGGGTGGCATCGCGCTGACCTTGACCGTGGGCCAATCCGTGACCGCGCCGCTGGACGTCTTGCGGGTTCTGTGGGGCGCAGAGGTGCCGGGCGTAACCTTTGCGGTGCGCGAGTTGCGATTGCCTCGGGCCATCGTGGGGGCGCTAGCGGGGGCAAGCTTTGGTCTGGCAGGGGCCGCCTTCCAGGTCTTGCTGCGCAATCCCCTGGCCAGCCCCGACATCATCGGCATCTCCGCGGGGGCCAGTGCCGCCGCGGTGGGCGGTATCGTGTTCTTGGGACTGGGCGGTGTCTGGATCTCAGTCTTTGCGGTGGTGGCAGCCTTGGCCGTCGCTGCGGCGATCTATCTGCTGGCCTGGCGCGACGGGGTCGCGGGCGGGCGGCTGATCCTGGTGGGGATCGGCGTTGCCGCCATGTTGAACAGTTTCGTGGCCTACGCCCTGTCCCAAGCCCCGTCCTGGAGTCTGCAGGAGGCGTTGCGCTGGCAGAGCGGGACGCTGAATGGCGCCACGTTGGTGCCAGGCCTGCCATTGGCCGTGGCGCTGCTGGTGTTCGGCGGGGTGCTGTTGGTGCAGAGCCGTGCCTTGGCGGCGCTTCAGATGGGCGATGACACGGCCGCTGCGATCGGTGTGGCGGTGCCGCGCACCCGGCTGCTGGTGGTGCTGTCAGCAGTGGCGGTCATCGCCGTGGCGACGGCGGTCTGCGGGCCGATTTCCTTTGTCGCCTTTCTGGCGCGCCCCATCGCCAGCCGCCTGACCCGCGCGGGCGGTCCGCTGTTGGTCCTCTCGGCGCTGGTCGGGGCGCTGCTGGTGGTGCTGGCCGACTTTACCGGCCAGATCCTGCTTCCTGCACGCTATCCGGTCGGCATCGTGACCGGAGTTCTGGGCGCGCCTTACCTGCTTTACCTGATTGTTCTCATGCACCGAAAAGGAGCCGCCTGATGCGCCGGAACCAGCTGGTCGCCGAAAACCTTCATGCCGGATACGGCGGTCGCCGCGTGCTGCGCGGGGTGGATTTCGAGGTGCCGATGGGGCGGATAACCGGCATCGTTGGCGCAAACGCCTGTGGCAAGTCCACGTTTCTGCGCACGCTGTCCCGGCTGCTGCCACCGGAGCAGGGGCGGGTGCTGCTGGACGGGGCAGACGTTCACCGCATGGCGCCGCGCCGCCTGGCCCGCAATCTGGGCCTGTTGCCGCAGACCCCGATCGCGCCGGAAGGGATCACCGTTCTTGATCTTGTTGGCCGCGGTCGGCACCCGCATCAGGGGCTGTTTGCTCGTTGGACCGCGGCTGACGAGCGGGCCGTCCTGGCAGCACTCGAGGCCACCGGTACCGTCGATCTGGCTGATCGGGACGTGGATGAACTATCGGGGGGGCAACGCCAGAGGGTGTGGATCGCCATGGCGCTGGCGCAGGAGACGGACATCCTGTTGCTGGACGAGCCCACTACTTTTCTCGACATCAACCACCAGATCGAAGTGCTGGATCTGCTGCACGACCTGAACCGGGAACGCGGCACGACCGTGGTGATGGTGCTCCATGATCTGAACCTGGCCGCCCGCTACTGTGACTGGCTGGCGGCCATGGCAGAGGGGCAGCTTCGCCGTGCCGGGCCGCCGGAAGAGATCCTGACCCCGGACATGGTGGAAGAGGTCTTTGGCCTCAGGTGCCAGGTGGTGCCGGACCCGGTTTCGGGGCGACCGATGATGTTGCCGATCGGCCGCCACGGCGTGCTTTGATCTCTCAGCGCCTGCGGGCCTCTGCGTGCAGGACCACTTCGGCGGCGGCGCGGGCATCCTCGCCCGCATCGTGATGTTCAAAGCATAGTCCCAGGTGGGTCTTGAGCGACGCCAGCCCGTGGCCGCCGTTGCCTTTGAGCTCTGGCCAGGCGCGGCGCGCAACCGTGACGCTGTTCTGCCAGCCCCATTGCGGCTCGGCCCGTTGCAGACCGGCACAGGCGGCGCGGATCGCGCTGCGGTCAAAGCCCGAGTGCTGATAGACGGTGCGGTCGCGCAGCACCTCGTCCAGCAGGTCGATGACACTGCAGATCGTCGGCGCGCCTCGGACCATCTGTGCGGTGATGCCGTGCAATCCGCTGAATACCCAACGGGTTGTCAAAGGGTTGACCAGCGTCGACCAGGTTTCGATCGAATTGTCCGGGCGCACGCAGGCTACCCCCACCTGGCAGATGCTGCTGCGGTCGTGGTTGGCGGTTTCCACGTCCAGCGCAAAGAAGCGGAACGGGCCGTCCGGCATCGGCGGCGGCGTCGCCACAAGTGGCTGGTTCATCAGGCCGGGAAGGGCGGGGGTGTTCGTCATCGAGGCCTCCGAGACCGGCTGCCGCCGTGCGGGGCGCCAGGAAATCGGGGTAAATAGACAGGCAATTGCCCGCCTTGGCAAGCGCGACACCGGAAATGGTCGCAGGTGGCAGCACAAGTTTCGCTTGCTGTGGATCTGTATTTCGATAAAACGTGAATTATGGAAAAAAAGATTCCCCTCCGCCTGTCCGTGCTGGGACATCCCCAGCGGCTGTCCGTGTTTCGGCTGCTGATGCGTCGTTACCCGGACCGCGTGCCCGCCAGCGAGATCGGTGCGGCACTGGACGTGAAATCCAGCACATTGTCGTCATATCTGTCTGCTTTGATGCAGGCAGGGCTGGTGACGCAGACCCGTGAAGGAACCTGGTTGTACTACCAGGTGGATCTGGGCGGCGTCCGCGAGACGATGGATGCGCTGTTCTTCGATTGCTGTCGCGGCCGCCCGGAATTGTGTCTGCCCGTCCGGGCGGACTGGAAGCAGGAGAACACCGGAATGACGGATCCGCGATACAACGTGCTTTTCATCTGCACGGGCAATTCCGCGCGCTCGATCTTTGCCGAGACGCTTCTGCGCAGCATTGGCTCGGATCGCTTCAATGCCTTCTCGGCAGGTACGAAACCCTCCTCCGAGTTGAATCCCTTTGCGGTGGAGACGCTGCGTGCCAAGGGGCATGACGTGACACCCTTGCGGTCCAAGAACATCAGCGAGTTCATGGGGGACACCGCGCCCAAGTTCGATTTCGTCTTCACGGTCTGCGATCAGGCCGCCAACGAGGACTGCCCGGCCTGGGAGGGGCAGCCGATTTCGGGCCATTGGGGCATGCCGGACCCGGTGAAGGCGGAAGGCAGCGACGCGGAGAAAAGTCTCGCCTTTCAGCAGGCCTATGGCACGCTGAAGAACCGGATCCAGGCCTTCGCCGCACTGCCGATTGCTGAGCTGGATCGAATTTCTCTGCAAAAGGCGGTGGATGACATCGCATTGAACACCTGACGGGCCGAGATCGCCTGTCCCTACCGGATACGAAGGAAGACCATGACTGTATATGCTTTGAACGGCCTGGGCCGGATGGGTAAGCTGGCGTTGAAGCCCTTGCTGGACAGCGGCGCGCAGATTGCCTGGATCAATGATGCGGTGGGCTCACCCGAAATGCATGCGCATCTGTTGGAATTCGACACCGTGCACGGCCGCTGGCAAGCGGAGTTCGGTTATGACGATGACAGCATCACCATCGACGGCACCCGCCTGCCGGTCCATTGCGCCCGCCGGATCGAGGACCTGCCGCTGGACGGGGTCGATGTGGTGATCGACTGCACCGGCGTCTTCAAGACCGAGGCCAAGCTGGCACCGTATTTCGAGGCGGGCGTGAAAAAAGTGGTGGTTTCGGCCCCGGTGAAGGACGGCGATGCCGCCAATATCGTCTATGGCGTGAACCACGACATCTACGAGCCGCAGCGCCACCGCATCGTGACCGCCGCCAGCTGCACCACCAACTGCCTGGCACCGGTGGTCAAGGTCCTGCACGAGGCCTTCGGGATCAAGCACGGCTCGATCACGACCATCCATGATGTGACCAACACCCAGACCATCGTCGACCGGCCTGCCAAGGATCTGCGCCGGGCACGCTCGGCACTGAACTCGCTGATCCCAACGACCACCGGCAGCGCCACGGCGATCACGCTGATCTACCCGGAACTGACAGGCAAGCTGAACGGCCATGCGGTGCGGGTGCCGCTCCTGAATGCCTCGATCACCGACTGCGTGTTCGAACTGGAGCGCGCAACCAGCGCCGAGGAAGTGAACGCGTTGTTCAAGGCGGCCGCCGAAGGCCCGCTGGCCGGGATCCTCGGCTACGAGGAGCGGCCGCTGGTGTCGGCGGATTACACGAACGACACCCGCTCCTCGATCGTCGATGCGCCCTCGACCATGGTGGTGAACGGCACCCAGGTGAAGGTCTATGCCTGGTACGACAACGAGATGGGCTATGCCCACCGGCTGGTGGATGTGGCCCGTATGGTGGGTGACAGCCTGTGACACCGCGCCCTGATACCCGTGCCGTGCCGCCCAGCGGGCTGGCGGCCTATGCGGCGGTGACGGCGGCCTACTGGGCCTTCATGCTGACCGATGGCGCGCTGCGGATGCTGGTGCTGTTGCATTTCCACACGCTGGGTTTCAGCCCGGTGCAGCTGGCCTATCTGTTTGTCCTGTACGAGGTTGCGGGCATGGCCACCAACCTGTCGGCGGGCTGGATCGCGGCCCGTTTCGGGCTGACCTCGACGCTCTATGCGGGCCTTGGCCTGCAGGTGGTGGCACTGGTTGCGCTGGCGCAGCTGGATCCCGGCTGGCAGGTCGCGACCTCGGTCGCCTTCGTGATGGCGGTGCAGGGGCTGTCGGGCGTAGCCAAGGATCTCGCCAAGATGGCGTCCAAATCCGCGGTCAAACTGCTGGCCCCCAAGGAGGGCGACGGGCTGTTCCGTTGGGTCGCGCTGCTGACCGGATCGAAGAACGCGGTGAAGGGGCTGGGCTTCCTGCTGGGGGCCGGGCTGCTGGCAACCGCGGGCTTTGCCTGGGCGACGCTGGCCATGGCGGCGGTGCTGGCGGTGATCCTGGTGGCGGTTCTGCTGGCCATGCCCGCAGGCCTGCCGCGCGGGCGCAAAGGGGCCAAGTTCTCCGAGGTGTTCTCGAAATCCGCCAACATCAACTGGCTGTCGGCGGCGCGGGTGTTCCTGTTCGGCGCGCGCGACGTCTGGTTCGTGGTCGGCATCCCGGTCTATTTCTACGCTGTGCTGTCGGACGGCAGCGAGGCGGGCAACCGTGCCGCCTTTTTCCTGATCGGCAGTTTCATGGCCGTCTGGATCATTCTTTACGGCGCCGTGCAGGCAGCGGCGCCGCGTCTGCTGCAGGCCGCGCGCCGCAGCGAGCCGCAGCTGATCGCGGCCGCGCGCACATGGGCGGCGGTGCTGGCCCTCGTGCCCGCGACACTGGCCGCTGCCGTGCTGGTGGCGGGGGCGCCTGCGCCCTGGCTCACCGCGGTGCTGGTGGCGGGGCTGCTGGTCTTCGGCGGGTTGTTTGCCGTCAACTCGGCGCTGCATTCCTACCTGATCCTTGCGTTTTCCAAGGAGGAGCGGGTGACCATGGACGTGGGCTTTTACTACATGGCCAACGCGGGTGGACGGCTGCTGGGCACGGTGCTGTCGGGGCTGACCTACCAGATCGGCGGCGTGCCTGCCTGCCTCGGCACCGCGGCGGTGATGGTGGCGCTCAGTGCGCTCGCGGCCGGGCGTCTCGATGGGCGGCCCAAAAGCGACATCGCGGCGTGACCTTCCCCTGATGACATGGCTCAGGACCGTGGGGGCCGTGTGATGAGTCTGCCCCGCCAGATGGCCGGGCGGGGCAGGACCGTGCCGTTGCAGCCGTGTACGTCGGCGCAGGTGCGGGAACTAAATCGCTTCTGCGGGGTTGAGGTGGTGACTGCAGTTGATTGCAGCCCTGCTGAAAGGAGTGAGGAAAATGCTTGGTTGGGCACTTACATTTCTGGTCATCGCGCTGATCGCGGCGCTGCTTGGATTTGGTGGCGTTGCTGGTACCGCCGCCGGGATCGCGAAAATCCTGTTCTTCGTCTTCCTGGTTCTGTTTGTCATCGCACTCGTGGCGCGCGCGATGAAGGGCAAGCCCCCGGTCTGATAACCGGGCCAAATCTGAATACTGCGTAAAACCCGGCGGCACACCGCCGGGTTTTGCCATTTCGAACTGGGATGAGGATTGATGCGAAGCGCCTTCAGTCGGCGATCTTGTCCATCACGCGCCCGATGGAAAATCCGTGCAGCATGGTGGAAAGAAGTATGGAAAGACCGATCAGCACCCACAAGTCCAGCTCGTTGGTGAATTCCATATGGGTCCCGGCATAGCACAGGTAGTAGATCGATCCGATGCCGCGCACGCCGAAGACGGATACGATCAGGCGGTCCCGGCCCGACAGATCCGACCCCACGAGCGAGATCCAGCCTGCGATCGGGCGGATCACGGCGATCAGTATCAAGGCCATCAACACGTGGGTCCATGTCAGGTCCGTAAAAAGGACCGGCAAGACGTGACCGAGGGCGACGAGCAGTAGGGCTGTCAAAGCGTGTTCAATGGTTTCACAAAAGTCGTGCAGGCGGCGGTGGAAGCGATGGGCGCTTTCGATGCGGCGCAGGGTCAGCCCCATCATCGTCACCGCGATGAAACCGTAGCCTTCGACAAGCTCGGTAGAGCCATAGCACAGCAGAACCCCGGCAATCGCCACAACACCCGAGCCGGTGTCGGCCAGGACCGCATGGCGCGGCACGTTGAACAGGACCTGCCCCAGTGCCCAGCCGCCACATGTGCCCATCAGGGCTCCGACGGTGATACGATAGGCGACGTCCACAGCCAGCCATTCGGCCAGCCACCCTTCAGGATGCAGGCCTTGCAGGGCAATGATGATCCCGAGATAGACGAAGGGGAAAGCCAGACCATCGTTGAGGGCCGCCTCGGTCGTTAGGGTAAAACGCACCGGGTGCTCCTTGCCTTCCTGAGGCGGGCCGACCTGCACATCGCCTGCGAGGACCGGGTCAGTCGGTGCCAGAACCGCGCCCAACAGCACCGCGCCTGCCACGGTCAATCCGCCAATGGTCGATCCCATGAGGGCCACGGTCAGGATCGTCAGCGGCATCCCGATCAGCAACAGCCGCGCCGTCGCCCCCCACTTCTTCCATGGGCCAAGGCTGTCGAGGCGAAGCCCTGCGGTGAACAGGGCGATGATGACCGTCAGCTCGCTGACGATCTCCCAAGGTTTCGGAGCGTGTCTTGGATCCGGAAATTCCGGCAGGCCTGGCACCAGCCAGTAGCTGGCCATGCCCAGCAGGATCAACAGTGGCGCCGCAGCGGGCTCACGGGTGGAGACGAAACGGGGCGCCCAATGGGCCAGGATGATCACAATCCCAACCGACGCCAGCAGCAAATGATAGGGGGCGAAACTGTAAATATCCGTGAAATTCACCATCGTCATCGATATGCGTGCCCCTCAGCAAGACCAGTCGTCTTTTCGGCGCACTTGGCTTGTGTGTTGGATGTCCTGTTCGGTGCGCCTTTCAGCGTTGGCGCAAAGGTTGCGAGAACGACTGGGGCGCAGCATGGCTGGCCCGTGACCGGGAAACCAGTCCATGCTGCGCCCCGAAGTTTGGTCAACTCGGCGCCTGCCGGAACGGGGGCGGGCCGTTCAGGCAATGCGTTCACAAAGTTTGCGATTGATCTCCTTGGCGCGCTCCACCAGCTTTGCCAGCGCGGGATCATCCTCCGCATCGGCGTCGATCTTGCGAGCCTCCTGCGCCCAGTCTTGGATCTCCGCCTCGGCCTCCTCCAGCGATTGAAGACTGTCCTTTTGGCTGTGACGGGTTCTGGTCCGCTCGCTTAGACGTTCGCTGAGCGCGCTGCAAAGTTCGGTGTGCAGTTGTTCCAATCGTTCATTCGGGAGTCGCATTTTCACCTCCTTCGCGTGCGTACAGGGACCCAACGCGCAGACCTGCAGGTTGGTTCCAGACCGGTGTGATGCACCTGGGGCGCCCTGGCGACGTGTCACCTGCACCGAGCGGTAAACGAACAGCCGCCGCTTCTGAGTGGTGAAGCGGCGGCTGCGGGCATGTGTCAGGCCTGACCGGGAGGAGAAGGTCAGCGGTGACTTTTCACCGCGAGGCCGATCAACATGCCGACGCCTACTGCGGCAGCCATCGACAGGCCGGGATTCTGGCGCACGAAACGCCGACCGTCTTCCGCCAGGCCGTCGAGAGATTTGACGGCCTGCTCCGCGTCAGCGGCCATTTTCTCGCGGACTTGCGTTCCGGACTCGACGATCTTGTCCGCCGCGGTCTGGGCAGCCTTGTTCAGCGACGCTGCTGCTTCCCTCGCATAGGCGCCCGCTTCGGACACGTCGGTTTTCACGGATTTCTTGCTCTGTGTTTCAGCCATGTCTTTTCTCCTTTCGAAGGGTCAACGAAGGCGCTCGGGCAAAAGTTCCGTATGTTGCGAAGTTCTGCGCTGCTGGCATGCGAAGGGGGCGTTCATCCCGGTACAGGCGGCCGCTGACAACGCAGACGAGGGCGGGAGTTCGCCGGTGGCGGTAAACAGGGCGCGCGCACTCCGGCGGACAGGAACTTCTGCCGGGCTGGTGGGTTTATCTGCATATGACGCAACTGAAAGGACATGGCATGCTGAACTGGGCCTTGGTTTTTTTGGTCGTCGCAATCATCGCCGGCATCTTCGGATTTGGCGGCTTCGCTGCGGCGTCCGCCGGGATCGCTCAGATCCTTTTCTTCATCTTTCTCATCCTGTTCGTCGTCGCCCTGGTGCTGCGGCTCAGACGGTGAGAGCGCAAAGGCCGCGGGCAGTGATGTCTGCGGCCTTTGCCTGCGCGAGGTGAGGTTCAGCCCGCCGGTGGCGCGACGCTGGCCAAGCTGATCGGAACCATGGGGGCCGGTTCGCGTTGTCCTCCCGCCCTATATGCCGAAATTCAGATAAGGAGCTTTCCATGACTGACTCGCTTTCTACCACCCCGAGTGCGGATTCCGTTGAGACCGGTGTGCGGGATACTGCCGCGATTGCCAAAGGGCTGACCAATGTCCTCGCGGACACCTACCGGCTGGTGTTCAAGACGCACGCCTATCACTGGAACGTCGAAGGTCCGGCTTTCTATTCGATGCACAAGCTGACCGAAGAGCAATATGAGAACATGTTCGCCGCGGCGGACGAATTGGCAGAGCGCGTTCGTGCCCTCGGCCATCTGGCACCGTCGCGCATGCAGGACATCTTGGACTGTTCGCGGATTGAAGATGCGGAGGGGGACCTCAACGCGCGCGAGATGGCGGAAGACCTGGTCGCGAGCCATGAACGCATCGCGCACCGCTTGCATGCTCTGGCCGAGATGGCCGCCGATCGCCGCGATATCGTGACCGAGGATCTGGCAACGGCCCGCTCCGCCTTTCATGAGCAGGCAGCCTGGATGCTGCGGGCGATTGCGAAATCCTGATCAAAGACGAGACACGGCGGCAGTCAGCCGCTGCCCCTTGCCCCGATCGGTTCCGGGACCGGTCGGGGTTCTTTGTTCAGGTCGCAACGGGTCATGGTGTAAGGGCGATGCGCGAAGGCTTGCTTTCAAAGAGGCCGAATAGGGAAACGGGCCGCTCTGGGCGGCCCGTCCGTGAGTGCATGCATGTCCGCCCGAAGCGGTCTGTGTTCTTAGACTTTGAGCGTTTCGGTCGAAGAAAAGAACATGGCCTGGCTGACCGCCGAACGCACTTGCTCTTCTGCATAGGGCTTGGAGATCAGGAAGGCAGGTTCCGGCCCTTCGCCGGTCAGCAGCCGTTCCGGGTAGGCGGTGATGAAGATCACCGGGCGATCGCCGTGCTTTTCGAGGATGCCATTGACCGCGTCGATGCCGCTGGACTTGTCGGCCAGCTGGATGTCGGACAGGATCAGATCCGCCGGTTCCTGGGCTGCCAGTTCCAGTGCGGCGGTCTCGGTCCGGGCGATGCCCGTGACCTGGTGGCCCATGTCGGTGACGATGGCTTCCAGATCCATCGCGATGATTGCCTCGTCTTCGATGATCATGATGCGCCCGGTGGTGGCGCGCGACATCTCCTGATAGGCGATGGAGATCAGCTCCGATGCCTCTTCGGTGTCGATCCCCATGATGGTCGCCGTGTCAGCTGCGCTGAACTCCTCGATGGTGTGCAGCAGCAGGGCCTCACGGGTATTCGGGGTCAGTCGCTTGAGGTAGCGCTGGGCCTTGGCCGCAAGGCTCGAGGGATCGTCGTCGTCCTGGGCCAGGGCGCCGGAGGACGACCAGATCGCATGGAACACCCGGAACAGGGCCAGTTTCGGGGGCAGAGTGCTGTCATAGTCAGCCTGGTCTGCCAGGATCGCCTCGAGTGCGGCCAGTGCATAGTTGTCGCCACTGGTCTGGCTGCCGGTGAGCGCTCTGGCGTAGCGGCGCAGATACGGCAGGTTCGCCCCGATCTGACTGGCGATGAGATTTCCCGGTTGATCGGTCATTTTGCGAAGTCCCTTTTTTTGCAATATGTATGGAACAATACGCGCTGCTGTGCGTTTGGTTCCAGAAACTGCGTAAAAAATAGTGATGGATTGCATGACACAGGCACAACGCGCCCGGCCACGCGATGAACAGGCCGATCGCGAAATCGATGAGAACCTTAAGCGGGCATTCGACCAAATCGCGAATGAGCCCGTACCGGACAGGTTTACCGATTTGCTGAAACAATTGCAGCAGAAGGAGGCCGCCTCGGCCGCCGGACGCGGTCAGGACGGGGAGGCCGGGGCCAATGGCTGACAGAAAATCTGCCTCCGAACCTGCCGACCCCAGAAGTGAGTTGGTGGAGCATCTTGGTGCGCTTCGTGCCTTTGCGATCAGCCTGACGCGCAACAGCGCGACCGCCGACGACCTGGTGCAGGACACATTGATCAAGGCCTGGACGAACATCGACAAGTTTCAGGTCGGATCGAACATGCGTGCCTGGCTCTTCACGATTTTGCGCAACACCTATTATTCGCTGCGTCGCAAACGCAAGCGCGAGGTCGAGGATGGTGACGGCGTGCTGTCGGGCGCCTTGGCCCAGAAACCGGACCACGACGGACGCCTGCACATGCGGGACTTCCATGCCGCTTTTGCGCAGCTGAACGATGAACAGCGCGAGGCGTTGGTCCTGGTGGGTGCGAGCGGTTTCTCCTACGAGGAAGCAGCCGAGATGTGCGGCGTGCGGACCGGCACCATCAAGAGCCGGGTCAACCGGGCCCGTGCGCGCTTGTGCGAACTGATGGAAATGGACGGCAGCAGCCGGATGGAGTTGACGGACTCCGTAACCGCAGGAATTGTCGCCCAACAGGGCGCCGCATGATCAACATTCCACGCCTGCAGTCAGGCGGCCTTCTGATGCGTCTTGCGGCGCTGATGACGGTTGCGCTGTTGCCCCTCGGCATGATCGCCGTCTACCAGACGAATGCGGTGGTGAACGAAGCCACCCGTCTGTCGCATGCCTCGTTGCAGGCCCGCACCGAGCGGGCCGCAGCGCGGCAGCGCGAGCTGTTGCAGCGCGCGGGCGGCGCGACCGAGGGGCTGGCTGCGTCCATTCTGCCGGTGTTGGATGATCCCGCAGGCTGCTCCGAGCTGATGCGGACGTTTACGCAAGGGCCGAACCCGTTCACATTTGCCGCCTTTCTCACACCCGATGGCCGGGTCGATTGCGCGTCGGCAGGAACGTTGGAGTGGGTGTCGGAGAAGTGGCTTTCCCGCAAGGCGCAGGAATCGGCGCGCCTGACCTTTGCGGTGGACAGAGGTCTGCTGGGCAGCGAAGGCCCGCAACTGGTCGCAACCAGCCCGGTGCAGCGCGGGGGGGTGCTGCTCGGCTACATTGCCATAGCGATTCCCCATCAACTGGTCGGATCGCTGCCCGGCAACCCGGGCAGCGGAGATGAAGGCATCCAGTATTTCACGATCGACGCCGAGGGCGAGGTGCTGGCAGCCAGTCTGCCGATGGAAAAGGCCAGGATGGTCTTGCCCAAGACCGTGCCATTGAATGAGCTGGTCAATCGCGCCGGCGACAGTTTTTTCGAAGACGCGCGCACCGGTCAGGAGCGCTTTTTTGCCGTTAGTCGCATTCTGCCGGGCGAAGTCGCCGTGGTCGGCAGCTGGCCGGTGGAAGATGCGATGCTGGTCAGCTCCAACCCCGCGTCCCTGATGACGCTGGCCTTCCCGGTGCTGATGTGGCTGGCCGGGATCGCGGTGGCGATTTTCGGGTTGCAACAGATGGTGATCCGCCACCTCAGCGCGCTGCGCCGGGCGATGCGCCGTTATGCGCTGGGCGAACGTGAAGCGCCGCAGCTGGAGCTGAACGCGCCGCCGCGCGAGTTCGAAGAGGCCCGGCAGTCCTTCAACCGGATGGTGCTGATCCTGAGCGAGGCCGAGCGCCGCCGGGAACTCGACCTCGAAGAAAAGACCATCCTGCTGCGTGAGGTGCACCACAGGGTCAAGAACAACCTGCAACTGATCGCGTCGATCATGAACATGCAGGCCCGCGGCGCGCGCACTCCGGAGGCGCGACGGATGTTGTCGCAGTTGCAGCGCCGCGTGCGCGGGCTTGCCACCATTCACCGCAGCCTGAACACGAACCCGGATGTGACCACCGTCGGCAGTCGCGAACTGATCAAGGAGCTAATCGGGGAGATCGGTTCGATGGCGCCGGGGACGGGCAAGGCGCTCAATATCGAGACGGACCTTGCGCAGGCCCCGCTGAGCCAGGATCAGGCGGTGACCCTGTCCATGCTGGTTTCGGAGGCGATGACCAATGCGATCAAATACGTAGGTACGCCCGAGAACGGACGACCGGAAATCCGGGTCACGCTCAGGGAGACGGCGCCAGGATGGTTGGAGCTTGAGATCAGCAACACCACGGGTAAGCCGCTGTTGCCTGAGGAGGAAACCAGCGACGGCACGGGCATCGGCGCGAGGCTGATGGCGGCGTTTGCCGCACATCTGGACGGGCAGACCGAAACCCGCGAAACGGAAGACCGCTTCATCTATCGGTTGGGCTTCCCGGCGGCCGAAGGGGCAGAGCCGCCCCGGCCGTCTTTGCCGGAGCAAGAGTGCGATGCCAAAGCAGCTGCAAGCTGAGCCGACGGAAGATGACTTCCAGGTTCTGATCACCGCCGAACAGGCCTGGCCTGCGTTCGAACGTGCGGTGCTGGCCGCCCGGCGCGAGGTGACCGGGTGTTTCCGCCTGTTCGACCTGTCGACTGATCTCCTCAGCCCCGAAGCGCGGGCGGTCGGCGACACCTGGTCCGACCTGATTGCTGACGCGCTGCGTCGCGGGGTGCGGGTGCGGCTGGTGGTCAGCGACTTCGATCCGGTGATGGCGGCACCTCTGCACGCGGCGGCGCAGAAGACCGTCGCACAGGCCCGCCAGATTGCCGACACGCTGGATGCCGAGGCCGCCGGGCGGCTGTCGGTCGTGGCTGCGTTGCATCCTGCCCGGGCGGGGTTGCTGCCGCGTCTTGCGCTGTCGCCCTTCGTGCTGCGCAAACTGCGCAAACTGCCCCGGCGGCTGCAACCGGCCGCCGCGCGGCGGTCGGCCGTGCCGCAGCTGTATCCGGTGTCGCACCATCAGAAGGTTGCGGTCATCGACCGGGAGATTCTCTATATCGGCGGTCTGGATCAGAACCGCCGTCGCTATGACACGCTGGACCACGACCAGCCGGCCCATCAGACCTGGGCAGATGTTCAGCTGCTGCTGAGTGGTCCCGAAGCGCGGGAGGCTGCCGATCACCTGGATCGGTTCCAGGATGAGATCGCGCTGCGGCAACCGCCGCACAGGGGCAAGCATGTGCGCCGCACGCTGTCGGTCCCGCGTCGCGCTGGTTTCTGGGCGTTGTCGCCGCGCACCGTGTTGCGAGAAATCGAGGAAGATCATCTGGCGGCCTTCGAACGTGCGCAAAACCTGATCTACCTTGAGACGCAGTTCTTGCGCTCCAGCGCCATTGCCGCGGGACTGGCAGCTGCCGCGCGGCGCAACCCGGATCTTTCGCTGATCCTGATCCTGCCGGCCCTTCCGGAAGACGTCGCCTTTGACGGCAACCAGGAGCTGGATGCGCGCTATGGTATGGCCTTGCAGGCGGAGGCGCTGGGTCGGGTGATGGATGCGTTTGGGTCGCGGGCGTGCATTGCCAGCCCGGTGCAGCGCCGGATGGCGGCGCGCGACGCCCCTTCGGTCCTGTCCGGGTCGCCGGTGATCTATGTCCACAGCAAGGTTTTGATGACCGACCGCGATTTTGCAATGATCGGATCTGCCAACCTCAACGGTCGCTCGCTGCGCTGGGACACCGAAGCGGCATTGCGGATCACCCAGCCTGACCGGATCGAGCGGTTGTGGAAGGCGCTGGCCCGGCACTGGTGGCAGGAGGATCTGCCGGAGGCGGCGCTGGATCCCGTGCGGGCCGCCGGGTGGTGGCAGCAGCAGATCCGGCGAAACCAGGTCTGCCGCCCCGAGGCCCGGCGCGGGTTTCTGGTCCCGCACGACCCGGACAATATGTCCGAGTTGCAACAGCGTCTGCCCGGGGCCACCGAGGATATCGTCTGAAGGCGGCCCGTGAAAGCCGCGTTGGCCGCCGGGGGACGTCCTGGGTCTCTCATGCCACCGGCTTGGCCCAAAACAAGCAAACGACCCGGCACCTTGCGGCACCGGGTCGTTTGCATGTTCAGTCCGGGGGTCGGACGGCGTCAGACCTGACGCGGAGTGGACTTGGGCCCGAACAGCAGCCAGCAAATGAACCCGACCAAGGGCAACACCAGAACAAACAGAACCCAAAGGACCTTGGCACCTGTGCTGGCCGAAGAGCCGATGATCGAGACGATGGCCCAGATCGCCAGGACCAGAAGAATGAGACCGCCGATACCTGCAAGTTCAACCATGGGTTAGCTCCTTTGTTGCCACTGTGAGGCGAGGCTGTGCATCTGGGTGCCTGTCGCCGTTGAAGGGAAAACGTCCGGCCTGTCGAAAGGTTCCGCAAGTCACCTGTCGCCGCGGCGCAGAGAGGCAAGTTCAGGTACGAAGCCGCCCGACAGCTTGGGGGGCTGCCGGGCGGCTTGGTGGAATTTGGGAGACGCCAGGATTATTGCGCTTCTTGCGATTCCTCGGTGATTTCATTGCCCAGTTTGGACACGTCGCGGCCGAAGCCCTCGGTGGTTTCGCAGGCGGCCACTCCAATCAGCAGGGCCAGGAAAAACGGCATACGCATGATGCTTCCTCCTTGCAGATGTTGCAATTACTTCAGCTTCGAGGCGACGTTGGCGGCAAAGGCGTCGATGACCGCCTTGTAGAACACCTCGCTGTCGATGCTGACTTGTGCAATGTCGGTCCCTGCGGGGTAATAAGCGTTGAGCTGGTCTGCGCTCACCGTCAGGTCATAGCGCAGGTCGTCCGCGGCATCCGGCATGTCGATGTCGACATCGCCCTTCAGGACCCATTCCCCGACACCGAGAGCCTGTTCGAAATTGTTGGCCAAAGCCACTGAATCGATCTCGATGTTGATCTCGGCGCCCTTCTGGGTGTCATCCTTGGCGATCTGGTTCACCAGCTGGGTCGCCAGGGCGGTTTCAAGGTCCGTCTCCAAGTCGACCCAGGCTTCCGCTGCGCTGTAATTCTCGATTGCGGACAGATCCGCAGTCACGTCGATTTCGGAAACCATGGTGGTGGCGGAAACGGCTGTAGCCATGGCCGAAACGAGAGCGGTGGTTCGGATCAGGTGAGTCATTTTCAATGTTCCTTTCCATGTCTTCCCCGTGCCGGGGATCTGTTATGGAAACGTTGATCCGGGCAGGATGGTTCCTGCCATCGCGTGAATTCTGCAGGCTCTCGGATGTCTTTCGGGAGGGCGGCGCACGGCTGCAGGGCAGGGGAACTTGGCTTGTCACCCAAGCGTTGAGGTTGAGTAACCGTATAACCACATGCAGGACATTATGGACAACTCCCGACATCCCGCCGCCGAGGTACTGGACGACGTATCGCAGATCATCGAGGACAATGACGGCTCAGTGACCGTCAGCCGCCTTACCGAGGAACTGGGCCATAAATCGCTCTCCGCGGTTCTGGCAGTTCCGGCACTGGCGGTGGTGTCACCGCTGAGCGGCGTGCCGCTGTTTTCCTCGACCTGCGGGATCCTGATCTGCCTGGTGTCCGGTCAGATGTTGTTCGGGCGGTCCAACCTGTGGCTGCCGGGCTGGCTGGGCCGCAAGCGGATCGAAGGTGCGCGCGCCGAGAAGGCGATCTCGGCGATGCGACGCGCCGCAAACTGGTTGGATCGGCACGCGTCCAAGCGGTTGCAGGTGGTACTATCGCAGCCCTTCATCTCGCTGATCCGGCTGGTGTGTCTGTTGTGTGGCGCGTTGATGCCGGTTCTGGAAGTGGTGCCCTTCTCCTCCTCCATCCTTGGCGCGGCGGTTGCGCTACTGGCCTTGTCCATGCTGACACGCGACGGGTTGATCGCAGTGCTGACCCTCGTGGCGCTTGCCTGTGCCGGTGTCGGAGTGTTGGTGGGTCTGTTCTGACTCGCGGTTTCGCGCCGCGGCACGCAAGTGCCCGCGGCGTATTTTTTTGACTACTGGCAGGGGATGCAAAGAAAAAGACCGGGTTCCGCATCGGAACCCGGTCTTCTTGTGCCGCCCATTTGCCTAAACCGGTACGAGGCAGGAAAACCGGCTAAGGGACGAGGCGAAGGGGCGGCGTCCAAAGGGGTCAGGCAACCCCTTTGAAACCGTGAATCTTACGAGCCCTGGTATTCGGGCAGGCCGTTCAGCTCTTCCTCACTCATGTGAGTGGTCACGCGGATGTCGCTCTCGGCTTCGTGAATCGTCAGGTCGGACATCGGCAGTTCAACCGGCTTCTCGCCCAGACCCAGGAAGCCGCCAACATCGACGATCAGTGCTTCGACACCACCGGTGGTGTTGACGATCACTTCGGACACTTCGCCGATATGCTCGTCCTTGGCGTCATAGGCAGGCGCGCCGGTCAGGGCTTCCGCGGTCACTTCGTTCATGTCCAGTGGCTCCATGGCGGTCGCATCCGCATCGGCGCTCAGCGTGGCATCCAGGTCGGTCGAGCTGCTGGACTGAGCGGTGGTGGAGTCTTCGTCTGCAGTGTCGCTTGTCGGGGCAAGCGGGGTGGTCGTGGCCTTGGCATCGCCCATGGCATTGGCGTTGGCGTCGGCAGAGACATCTGCGGCCGAGCTGTTCACTTCGGCGTTGGTCGCGGCGGACCCGGACAATGCGGCTCCGGCTTCGGTATCTGCAAAGGCAGGTGCAACGGTTGCGGCAATCAGAGAAGTGGTCAGCAAAAGACGTTTCATCGGTTTGATCTCCTTTGTGTTTCACTCTTCAGCGCGCTTGAGTTACAGCCACTCAACTCGCCGCGGCTCGGCATGGTTCCGGGCGAGGGAGAATTTTTTCAAAAAAAGTTTGGCGGCCCCTGTAGCGCCGGAATCCTGTTAGATTTCATCGCAGTAAGCGGAGCTTGGCGCATGGGGCCTGTGTTGGCGGCAGGGAGAAATGAAGCAGCGCACCCGCGGAGGCCGCGGATGCGCTGTGTGTCTTTGCTGAAGGGGAGGGTGATCCGCCATCCACGTGGATCAGCCCCAGGTCTGGCGCTCAGGCGACGGGCGCGGTCGGAGAGATATTGGGAGCGGGTTTCGGAGGTGTGGCAAGCATGCGGCCACACCACAGCAACACCGGTAGAGCCACGATAGCGCCTATCGGTCCCCAGATCCAAAGCCCGAAAACAATTGCCCAGAACACGAACAGCGGGTTCAGGTGCAATTGACGTCCAACAAAGTATGGCGTCACGAACTGGGCTTCGGTGAGGTTCAGCAGCAGGAACAGGAGCGGCGGCAACACCGCTCCGGCCCCGCCGATCTGGGTAAGTCCGGCAATGGTCAGCCCGACAAGGATCAACAAGGGGCCAAGATAGAGAATGAAATTCAGCATGGCCGCCGCCATGCCCCATATCAGTGCGCCTGGCAGGCCGATGACCATCAGGCCGGCCGCCGTCGCCACGCCGAGCCCGCCGTTGACGATGGTCACGGCGGCGAAGTACCGAGCCACGGCGCGCTCGGCACGGAAAAAGCGAACCGAATGGCGTCCTGACTGCTCATAAAGTTCGTTCCGCGTGAGCACGAAGAAAAACAGTGTCCCCGCAAAGATGAACATCTGCGCGCCGAAGTTCGGTGCCAGCCACAGGGCGTCCATCAACGTCGGAAGGCCGCTGCCTTCGTCCTCCTCGCTGCTGCCCATGGTCTGTTCCAGCTCGCTGCTGATGCTTTCGATACCGCGCAGAACACCCGAGGCCATCTCCAGCCAGCCCCGAACCTCCCGCTGAATGCGGGGGATGTTGTTGGCAAGCGTCGACAGCAAGGGGTCGAGGGAAAGAATCAGCAGCGCCAGCAGCGCGGTGGACAAAAGCAGCAGGCTGGAGGCAACGACCACGCGCCCGATGCCAATTCGTTCGAGCCGGTCGGCGAGGGGCGACACCACGATGCCGACCACCAGCGCAAACACAGCGGGGGCCAGTACGGGTTTTGCAAAATACATGGCCGCGGCAAGAGCGATCAGGGTGATGATCAGGAGCATGACCCTGATGGCACGCCGGGCCGTTATCGTTTGCCACATGGGTCACATTTCCCTGTCGGAGTATTGTCCTGACCGGCAGACGGCCGGTCAGATGGTCTTGGGTGGGACGGGCTACAGATCCGAGGAGCCGTCATGAGGGGGGACGTACTGGGCCGTTCTGGCTGCAACCGTGCGTGCGGTTTCTGTCACCGCGTCGCTCAGCGAGCTGACGAGCTGCTCTTCCTGACGCGTCCGGGGCATCAGGGCCGCGGCGAGGGCTCCGAGACCGAACGCGGCCCCGCCAAGCGCGACATAGCGAGCCGCCCGGGACGGGGCGCGCGCGCGCCGCTTTCCGGAAGGCGGCGTAGACTTCCTGTTCGCAGCCGACAGCAACATCGCAGCGCCGGTGCCGACCCACGCCAGATCGCCGGCATTGCGCTGAACAAGGTCCAAAGCCTGACCCGCCGCCTCGTGGCCAGCCTCCTTCACAGCCGCAGCCGCCTGAGCCGGAGAGAGGCTTTGGGTGAGACGGCTGATCGACTGCTCCAGCGCCACACGATTGCGGGCGGCTTCGGCCTCGAGAGCCTCCAACTGCATCTTTGTGTCATCATTTGACATGGGGAGCCTCCCTGATGGCATGTGTGTCCTTTCGCAGGCTTTGCAGGCTGCGGCGGGGCTTGAGGTGATCGGGATCAAGACGGGGGCGGGCCGCCGCCGCCAGGGCCAAGGCAATCAAGCCAAAGGTTACGGCGGCGAACAAGGCCGCCAGCGGCTCAGGCAGACCAAGGGCCGCGAGCCAACCTGCCAGCGCTGTCGCCAGCTGCTGGGCGGCGACAAGGACGCTGACGAGGGCCGCCACGACCAGCGCCAGTCCGGTGCGGGCACGGGACAGGCTGTGGGCCAGTTCAGCCCGGATCAGCGCCGTCTCGGCTCGGAACAGGCCAACGGCATTTCGCATCACGGTGGCAAACAGCTCTGGTGCGTCTTTCGGATGGGGATAGGGCATCAGAGGTCCTCCTGCGTCTGCACCGTCGCCTCCGGAGCCGGTTGCTGAGCAAGAGCGGCAGCCGGGACGCTGACGGGCTGGTGAGCAAGGGGGGCATCGGTTGCAGCCGACAGATCCCGGCCTGCAGGGACGTCGTGATCGCGTGGCGGATCTGCGGGCGGATGGGCGCTGGCCTTTAAAAGGCGGACAGCCGCAAATCCCGCAAGGGCCGCGCCGACACAAAACAGTGCCGGTCGGCGCCGCGCCAAGTCAGCCGTCTCGTGCAAAAGCGTCTCGGCCCCTTCTTGCAGATAGCGGCTGACAACGGGTTGCAGTTGCTCAGCCACCTGGGCGATGTGGGCCTGGTAGTTGATATTGGCGTTGGATGGTGTGCCGCTGGATCTGGATTGCATAACGTTCCTCCACGTGCGGGGTCATTCGCGGATCAACGTCTGAAGGGTCGGTTTGGTTCCCGGAGCGGGGCTGGGATCGCCGCCTAGCCGTCGTGCGAGGCATGGCCCTTGCAATGGGTGTCGGCCTTCTTTTCGGCGATGCGCAGCACCACCACCGTGACCAGCGCGATCGCGGTCACAACAGCGGCCAGCGACAAAAGCCCGAGCGCGCAGCACACGCCAACCGCCGCGCACAACCACATCGTCGCGCCGGTCTTGAGACCAAGAACATTCCCTTGTGAGAAGACGACCAGACCGGCCGCGAGAAAGGCAACACCCTGGGTGACGGCTTCGATAACGCGGATGGGGTCGGTCTGGACCTTTTCGCCATCGAACACGCTGGCGGTGGTCATGTGCAGCATGACCAGGGTGTAGAGCGCCGCCGCGAGCCCGGTGAGCATATGCGTGCGCAGCCCGGCGGGACGTTTGCCGATCTCCCGCTCGAAACCGATGATGCCGCACAGTATCAGCGCTGCAAGAAGGCGGGCCAGCCAGACGGTCCAGTGCATTTCCATCGTGGTGGTAATGTCGCTCAGAGTGATATCCACGTGAAACCCGTCCCCTTGCCGTTACGTGTCGATAGTTGAATTTAAAACGCCCATGCGGACGGGAGGTTCCACATGGGCGCTGTTGCGGGTCTCCCCGAAGAGGGAGGTCAGTGGGTCAGAGCCAATAGACCGGCACACGGTAGTGGTCGTGCATCTGGCGCTCCCAGTCGCGATCCGCGTACCAGCCGTCATGCCGGGCGGGCGCACCTTTCACCTCTTCCTCGGTGATGTCGGTGACAAAGCCGTTTTTCTCCGGGTCATAGTGCAGCTTGTTCCACGGAACCGGGTGATGGTCCTCGCCCAATCCCAGGAAGCCGCCAAAGCCCATTACGGCATAGGCCACCTTGCCGCTTTGCTTGTCGATCATCAGGTGATCGATCGAGCCGATATGCGCACCGCCGCGGCCGTAAACCTCGGTGCCGGTGACGTCTGCCGATGATACGAGAGTGCTAGTGGACATGGTTCAGTCCTCCTTTCTTTCGACAGCGGCCCAACGAACCGGCCTGACCCAAGGTTCCAAGGTTTGACTGGCCTGCGCTGACTTTTGCTGATCGCTAGCCGGGAGAAGGGCGAGAGGGTCTGAGCGTGGTCTTCACAAGCCGCGTGCGGCACGTTTCACGGCGCGAATCCGCGACATTGTAATACCCGGCTTTTTCGCAACGCCGCTGCGTTAAAAAAGTCGATGCCGGGCGTCAGAAAAATGCAAGGCGCGGGAACTTTCGCGGCTGGGTGCGGTTGTCACGGTATAGGCGCTGCTGGCGCCAGTCATGACCTCAAAGGAGGAAGAAATGAAACGCATTCTGTCTACCACCGCACTGGCCGCACTGCTGGCTACCCCCCTGGCGGCCGCAAGCGAAAACGAAGCCGATTGGGCGGAAACCTTCCGCGACATGGCGACTGAGCACCATGTCCACGCCTCCGACTTCATCGGTTCGCGCGTCTACGTGTCCGAAGCCGAAGTGTCCGAAACATCCATGAACGAAGCGGACGCTGAATGGGAAGATATCGGTGAAATCAGTGATGTGTTGCTGAGCCGCGACGGCAAGCTGGACTCGATCCTGGTTGATATCGGCGGCTTCCTCGGCATCGGCGAGAAGACCGTTGCTGTCCAGATGGACCGGCTGAAGCTGGTCTCCGACGGTGACGCGCCGGATGAGTATTTCGTTGTCTTTAACGCCGATCGTGCGGCTCTGGAAAATGCGCCGGCTTTCGAGGAATGGGATGGCATGGCTGACGCCACCGACGTCAACGAGGTGGATGAGAACGCCGAGTTGACCGAAGAAACCGCCGCCATGGAGGCCGAAGTTGCCGAGACAGCGGAAGCCGCTGAGACGGCTGCCATGGAAGCCGAAGCTGAAATGACCGACGGTGAACGCCCGGTCGAGGGTTATCCGGCCGCACCCGAGATGGAGCTGGACGGCTACCAGACCGTGATCGTCGATGAGATCAAGGCCGAAACGCTGACCGGTGCCGCCGTTTACGACGCCCGCAGCGACTGGATTGGTGAGGTCTCGAACCTGATCGTGGACGCCGACGGCAAGGTGACTGACGCCGTGATCGACGTCGGTGGCTTCCTGGGCATCGGTGAAAAGCCGGTCAAGGTTGGCTTCGACTCGCTGACCCTGAAGCAAGCGAGCGAATCCGACGAGCTGCGGGTCTACATTGATGTGACCGAAGAGCAGTTGGAAAAAATGCCGGAATTTGAAGACTGATCCAATCTGTCTTTGCATGCCACAGCGAGCCGGGGTTTCCCGGCTCGTTTTCGTTCGCGGGGCGTTTTCCGCCTGGGGGTCAGCGTGAGATCTGGATGGTCTGGCGCAACTCGCCGCTGTTGCGGTCAAAGATCAGAATGCTGTCTTCCTGGCTGACGATGGCGATCCAGTCGCTTCCGAAGGTCACGGCCTCGGCCGTGATGCCAGGGGGGAGGGCGATTTCCGCGGGCAACGGCACATCATCTGCGGAGAGGCGGATGACAAGCAGCGCGATTATCACTAGAACCCCGCCAATCATCGCCACGGTCAACGTGGTAACCAGCCGACGCAGGAACCGGATCTGCGGAGGTTCCTGTTGGATTTCGGTCTCGGAAGGATCAGTCATGGGCAGCCGCCGGATTGAATTTGTCATCGCGGAAAACCCGCCTAAACGGCTTGATAAAGCGGTTTCGCGTGATGTGCCAGAGGAGGCCTCGCTGTCTCGCACCCGCCTGGCCAAGCTCATCGAGGCGGGGGCTTTGACGGTGGATGGCGCCGTGGTGCAGGATCCCAAGGCGCGGATCGAAGCTGGCGCCCAGGTGGTGATTGAGGTGGAGGAAGCCGAGGATAGCCATATCGGCCCCGAGGATATCCCGCTGGAGATCATTTTCGAAGATGATGACCTGATCGTCATCAACAAGCCTGCGGGCATGGTGGTCCACCCGGCACCGGGGTCCCCGTCGGGCACGCTGGTCAACGCTCTGCTGCATCACTTCGGCGGCACATTGTCCGGGGTCGGAGGTGTCAAACGGCCCGGCATCGTGCATCGCATCGACAAGGAAACCAGCGGTCTCCTGGTTGTCGCCAAGTCCGACGCCGCGCATCAGGGGCTGGCTGTTCAGTTCGAAAAGCACACGGTCGAACGTTACTACCGGGCCATCTGCTATGGTGTGCCGGACGCCAGCGATCCGCGGCTGCGTGGGATCAAGGGCACCAGTTTCGAGGCGGGCAACATTCTCAAGATCACCACTCAGCTGGCTCGGCACAAGACCGACCGGCAACGGCAGGCGGTGTTGTTCCAGGGCGGCCGTCACGCGGTGACACGGGCACGGATCGTCGAGAGTTTCGGCACTCCGCCAGTGGCCGCGCTGGTGGAATGCTGGCTGGAGACGGGCCGTACCCATCAGATCCGGGTGCACATGGCCCATGCCGGTCATGGGCTGATCGGTGACCCCACCTATGGTGGACGGCGCAAACTGGCTGCAAAGGCACTGGATGAGACGGCACAGGCCGCGGTGCGGGCGTTCCCGCGGCAGGCGCTGCATGCAGCCGTTCTGGGCTTCGATCACCCGGTCACCGGCGCAGCCTTGCGGTTCGAAGCCCCCTTGCCGCAGGATATGGCCGATCTTTTGGCAGCGTTGCGCGGATAGCCGCGCATCTGCCGCCGGGCCAGTAAACTGCCAGCAAAACATCGTGTGAATGCCTGTGATACAATTCACAGACGCCGCATCTGTCTCTAGCATAGAAGAATGCCAACACGGTCCTTGAAAAGGATTTTGCGCTAACCCATATGCGCTAATGTTAAGTCCTTATACATTTGGGAGGGACACTTTAGATGGCGAATTATGCGAACCTGCCTGCCCCGACGCCCGAAGGCGGTCTGAACCGGTATCTCCAGGAGATCCGCAAGTTTCCTCTGCTGGAGCCGGAAGAAGAGTACATGCTGGCCAAACGCTGGGTCGAAGAGCAAGACGCGGCGGCAGCGCATAAGATGGTGACCTCGCATTTGCGTTTGGCGGCCAAGATCGCCATGGGCTACCGCGGCTATGGCCTGCCGCAGGCCGAAGTGATCTCGGAAGCCAATGTCGGCCTGATGCAGGCGGTGAAACGGTTCGACCCGGAAAAAGGCTTCCGCCTGGCGACCTATGCCATGTGGTGGATCCGCGCCTCGATCCAGGAATACATCCTGCGGTCCTGGTCGCTGGTGAAACTGGGCACCACGTCTGCGCAGAAGAAACTGTTCTTCAACCTGCGCAAGGCGAAGGCCCGCATCGGCGCGCTTGAGGATGGCGACCTGCATCCTGACAACGTCAAGAAGATCGCCACTGACCTCGGCGTGACCGAGGACGAGGTGATCTCGATGAACCGGCGGATGTCCGGTGGCGATGCTTCGCTGAATGCCACAGTCGGCTCCGAAGGCGAGGGCACGATGCAATGGCAGGACTGGTTGGAGGATGAAGACGCCGACCAGGCCGGAGATTATGAGGCGCGCGACGAGCTGGAGGCGCGGCGCGAGCTGCTGGCCGCTGCACTGGACGTGCTGAACGACCGCGAAAAGGACATCCTGACCCAGCGCCGCCTGATGGATCAGGCGGTAACGCTGGAAGAGCTGAGCAGCCAGTATAACGTCAGCCGCGAACGGATCCGCCAGATCGAGGTGCGGGCGTTTGAAAAGCTGCAGAAGAAAATGCGCGAACTGGCGTCCGAAAAGGGCATGCTGACCAGCGCCTGAGCGCCTGCAACATTCTGACATGCGAAAGGCGGTGCCGTGCGGCACCGCCTTTTTGCGTTTGGGACTGGACCCTGTTCAACGCTGGCGAAGGGCTGGCGGTGGGTCTGACGGCTGGCTCTGATCCGTGGCGGAGGCTGCGGGCAGGGCTGGCGGTTCTGATCTCTGGCGGGCGTTTGCTGGCGATTGGGACCTGTCTGGCGCAGACCTGGCTTGTAGGCTGGGACATGGCGGGATGGGGCTGGCGTAGAGCTGGCCATCAGAACTTGTGGAGATCGGCGGCGCTGCTGGCAGAAGGCGGCTGGCAGGTATGCTGGCGCCTGTGCTGGCTGAGGACTTGGCAAGCGGACAGGCTGGCATGAGGCTGGCGGTGTCCGCTGGCGATGCGTGGCTGGCTGAAATCGATCCGGTGGCTGGCGATGCTGGCGATCTGGCTGTCCCGAAGGATGGCTGGAGAGCTGGCTGCTTGCGGCCTGTCGATTCTGGCTTGCGTGCAATCTCTGTAGTCTGTTTAGGCGGCGCGGCGGCATGGGTCAAGAAAAAAGTGTTTGAAATCAGATAGTTGACAGTTTTACTTGGGTTTGCACGGCAACTGAAATTGTCAGGAATTCCGCACTTCTGGGCCAAGTGTCTGGAGCCGCGCGGAAATCGCTTGCGGTGGAAGCCGCTGGAAAGGGGGCTGTCGCCGCGCTAGGCTGGCGCAACCGGAGGCCGTACAGCAAGGGGAGGCAGCGCCATGGCTGGAGGATGGGCACAGGACGGTGCCGTGAGCGAACAGATCGAGGCATCGATCAGCGACGAGCTGGCGCGGATGAAGGCGCAAAAGCGCCCTACAGGCGAAAGCCTGACCCATTGCGCCGAATGCGAGGAGCCGATCCCGGAAAAGCGCCGTCTGGCGATTCCGGGGGTGAAGCTGTGCATCGACTGTCAGCAGGAGCGCGACGGCGCGCAAAAGGCCCGCGGTGGCATCAACCGGCGTGGCTCCAAGGACAGTCAGTTAAAGTAGGACGGGCAGGCGGGTGTGGTCCGCTGCCCGGGTCGCTTCAGCGCAGCGCGGGGTCACGCGAAATCGATGTGGTCCGCCAGGAGGTCCGGGGTGAGGGTTTCGGCCACACCCCCGGTCAACTTGATCACCAGCCGCTCGGTTTCTTCGGTTTCGGTGTTTTCGACCCGCAGTCTGATACCGTTTTTGCCGATGAACAGAAAATCTTCGTGGAAACGGAAATCGTCGTTGGACACGAACCGCAATTGATCCCCGTCTGCAACCGAGAAGTCGCGGATCCGTTCTGTGCCTGGCGCGGCTGAGAACACAAAGGTGTCTGCGCCGCTGCCACCGGTCAAAGTGTCCTGTCCGAGGCCGCCGTCGATGGTATCGGCGCCTTTGCCTCCTATCAGTCGGTCGTCGCCTTGCTCGCCAAGCAAGCTGTCGCGACCGGAATTGCCCCGGATCACGTCATTCCCCCATCCGCCGGACAGCGAGTCATTGCCCTTGTTGCCGTGGATCAGGTCGTCGCGACCGGCCGCGTTGATCGTATCGCCGCGGTGGGAGCCGATGTAGCGGTCCACAAAGGCGTTTCCGTCAATGATTTCAAAGTTCGTGAACGAGACGCTGGTATCATCGGTGGTGATTGTACCGGTCTTCAGGTCAACGACAAAAGTCTCAGGTGCGCCAAAGTCGAAGAGGGAGAGCGTGTCTGTGCCGCGTCCGCCATCCAGCAGGCGGTCGTTTCCACGCGGTCGCGTGAGAATGAACTCGTCATCGCCAGCGCGTAGCGAGATTTTGTCAAGATAGATCAGAAAGCCGCGGTCATTGATGGTTTCGTCCGACCGCGAAAAGGACATGTTCTGGATGGACGTGGCGAGGAATTCTTCGAAATGATCGTTTGAATAGCGGTCGCCGCTCAGCCGGGCATCAAGGATTTGGGTGAAGTCGTCAGCTGATAGGGAAATGTCCGAAATCTCGGCAAACCTGCCCCGGTTGCTTGAGCCAAAGGTGATGCTGGTGATCGTGCCGGATGCCTGGCCGTTTGCATTCACCGTCAGATCGGCCCCGTTGAGCGTCACGCTGGGGTGAATGTTGTAATAACCGGTTGATGCGTAGGGCTGTGTGCGTGTGTAGGCGGTGGAGGCATCAAAGGTGTAATGTGGTGATGGAAACACCGAGCCGCCCGGAACAAAAGTGCGCCCGAAAAGCGTGAAATCGATGAGTTTTTTGTAATCCGTGGTGGCCATTCTTAAGCCTTGAGAAATACGGGTGGCCCGACCCGAGAAATATTCGGGTCGGGAAAGGCGGGATTAGTCTTCCATCGCCTCCAGCTCATCAATGAAGCCGGAGATCATGCTGAGCCCCTTGTCCCAGAATTTCGGGTCAGTGGCGTCCAGACCAAAGGGGGCGAGCAGCTCCTTGTGGTGCTTGGAGCCGCCGGCCTTGAGCATTTCGAAATACTTGTCCTCAAAGCCTTCGGCGCCGCTTTCGTAGACCGAGTAGAGCGCGTTCACGAGGCCGTCGCCAAAGGCATAGGCGTAGACGTAGAAGGGCGAATGCACGAAATGGGGGATATAGGCCCAGAAGGTCTCGTACCCGTCCATGTATTCAAAGGCTTCACCCAGGGATTCCGCCTGCACCGACATCCAGATCGCGTTGATGTCATCCGGTGTCAGCTCACCCTCGGCGCGGGCGGCGTGCAGCTTGCATTCAAAGTCATAGAACGCAATCTGGCGCACCACCGTGTTGATCATGTCCTCGACCTTGCCCGCCAGGAGCACCTTGCGCTGCTGTTGGGTCTCGGCCTTCTCCAGCATCTTGCGGAAGGTCAGCATCTCACCGAACACGGATGCGGTTTCGGCCAGCGTCAGCGGGGTGGAGGAGAGCATCTCGCCCTGTTCGGCGGCCAGCACCTGGTGCACGCCGTGGCCCAGCTCATGCGCCAGCGTCATCACGTCGCGCGGCTTGCCCAGGTAGTTCAGCATCACGTAGGGGTGCACGTTGGTGACGGTGGGGTGGGCAAAGGCGCCGGGGGCCTTGCCGGGCTTCACGCCCGCGTCGATCCAGCCCTTGGAGAAGAACGGCGCCGCCAGTTCACCCATGCGCGGGTCAAAGGCGGTGTAGGCCTCCATCACGATCTGCTCGGCCTCGTCCCAGCTGACGGTGCGGCTGTCTTCCAGCGGCAGCGGCGCGTTGCGGTCCCAGACCTGCATCACGTCCAGACCCAGCCACTTGCGCTTCAGCTCATAGTAGCGGTGGCTCAGCTTCGGGTAGGCCGCGACAACCGCCTCGCGCAGCGCCTCGACCACCTCGGGCTCGACATCGTTGGACAGGTGGCGACCGGTCTGCGGGCTGGGCATGCCACGCCAACGGTCGACGATTTCCTTTTCCTTGGCTTGCGTATTGTGGATCCGGGCAAAGGTCTTGATGTTGTCGGCAAAAACGCGGGCCAGTTCGCGGGCCGCGGCCTCACGCTTGCTGCGGTCCTGTTCGGTCAGCAGGTTCAGGGTGCCTTCGATGTTCAGCTCTTCGCCATCCACGGTGAAGGTGAGACCGGCGATGGTTTCGTCAAACAGCTTTTCCCAGGCGTCGCCGACGATGCCGAGGTCATGCAGGAATTTCTCCAGCTCGTCCGACAGCTGGTAGGGTTTCATCGCGCGGATGCGGCGGAACACGCTTTCATAGCGGGCAAGCTCGGCGTTCGCGGCCAGATGCGCGTCCATCACGCTGTCTTCAATCCGGTTCAGCTCCAGCGTGAAGAACACCAGCGGCGTGGTCGAGATGGTGACCTTTTCTTGGCAATCGGACAGGAAGGCGGCGCGGTCGGCGTCGGTGGTCAGCTGGTAATAGCGCAGCCCGGCGTAGGACATGATGCGCCCGGCAACATTGTTGATCTTTTCGTTGCGCTGCACGCAGGTCAGCAGGCCATCGGCGTCCAGATCGGCCAGCTTGCCTTCGTAGTCCGCGGCAAAGGCCGCGCATTCCTGCTCCAGCCAGTCCAGGTCGCGGGCCAGTTCTGGGGCCTCGTCAGAAGTGTAGAGATCGCTGAGATCCCACTCCGGCAAGTTGCCGAGGCCATCGGAACCGGCTGAGGCGTTTGCGTCGCGAACGGGGAAGGGAAGCTGGAACATGCGGGCTCCTGTCAAAATGAGTGCGTTGCCCAACATCTAAGCGCCGTGCCAGGGGATCACAAGCAGCCGCATGGCGGCCGGGGCCAGGATCGCAACAGTCGGGAGTTCCCGGGGCGCGTCAGCCGCAGTGGCGGTCGAACAGACCGCAGATGCGGTCCAGCACATGGGTGCGGATGTCCGGGGTTTCCATCAGCACTTCGTGGCGTCCCCCTTCGATCAGCTCCAGCTCGCCACCGGGCCAGTTCTGCATCCGGCGGCGGATGGCATCGGGGCTGACGATCTGCTCCTCGGTGCCCAGAAAGGTGATGCAGGGCTGCACGGGGGTGGGCAGCCGCGCCAGTTCGGCGCATTCCCGCAGGCCTTCGCGCAGCCAGCGCACGGTGGGGCCACCAAGTGCCAGATCGGGCTGCGCCGTCAGCTGATCGGCCATCAGCTGATACATCTCCGCATCACCTGTCAGCGTGTTGCCCTCGAACGGGGTGAACTGCACGTATTGTTCCGGCGCGGTGGTGGGCATCAGCATCCCGTCCAGCCGCAGCAGCGGCGCGACGCGGCCCAGCAGGCTGACGGCCGGGCGCAGCAGCGGCGGGATCTGGATGCCCCACATCGGGCCGGTGAAGCAGCAGGCGCGAACCTCCAGCCCCTGCATCAGGGCGCGCAGCCCGATGGCGCCGCCCATCGAATGGCCGATCAGGAACCGCGGTTCCGGCGCGTCCAGTCTTTGTGCCAGATCCGTCAGCGCGGCCACGTCCGACTGATAGTCTGCAAAGCGCACCACATGGCCCAGCCGCCGGTCGTTCAGCATTCGCGCCGACAGCCCCTGGCCGCGCCAATCCACCGTCAGCGTGGCATAGCCGCGCCGGGCAAGGGCGGCGGCGGTCAGGCCATATTTTTCGATGTATTCGGTGCGGCCGGGAAACAGCAGCACGGTCCCCCGTGCGGTGCCCTCGGGCCGCCAGAGGGCCGCGCGGATGCGCAGCCCGTCTGCCGTCGTGATCCAATGTGCCGCGCCCTGCGACGGCCCCTGCGCGATCTCGGCGAACAGGGGCGCGGGCGCCAGCTCCATCGGAGGTCCGTCCATCAGGCCAGAGCCGAGGCCAGTTTCATCGCGGCACCCATGTCACCGTCGATGGTCAGCTTGCCGGACATGAAGGCGGCGGTTGGGTTCAGCTCCCCCTCGAGGATCGCCTGAAAGGTGTCAGCATCGGCCGTCATCGTGACATCGGCCTCGTCATCGCCCACCCGGGCGCCGGAGCCGTCCAGCATGATGGCGCCAAGACCTTCGATCTGGAACTTGGCGGTGGAATCGAACTCGCCCGCATCCAGTTTTTCGTTCAGGGCCTCTGCCGCCTGCTCAAGGGTAACGCTCATTTCAGTCCTCGATCTGTTTGGCGCGCTTGTAGCACAAACCTGTGAGGCATGTGCATCCAATACTGTAAAAAAGCAGCGCGCGTGATTACACTGGGGTCATCATGCTGGCAAAATTCCCAAACCTCAAAGCTATCGTGGCGGCAACGGCGGTCTTTGTCGCGATTTTCCCGCCTGCACCTCTGCGCGCCGAGGATGCGGCGGCCGGGGCGCAGCGCGCGCCGGGCGTGACGGCCGAGGTGCTGTTGCAGGACCTGGCGCTGGCGGCGCCTGCCGAAACCGCCGCCATCGACCGCGAGCTTCAGGCCCTGTGGTCCCGCAGCGGTTCGGCGGCGATGGACCTGTTGCTGCGCCGCGGTCGCGATGCCGCCGAGCGGGGAGATCTGCTGGAGGCCGTTGAGCATCTGACGGCGCTGACAGACCATGCGCCGGAGTTTTCCCGCGGCTGGTATGAGCGGGCCCGCGTCTATCACTTGCTGGGTCTTTATGGTCCGGCGGTGGCTGACCTTGAGCGTGCGCTGGCGCTCAACCCGATGGATTACAATGCGATCTTTGCGCTTGGTCTGGTTTTCGAACAGTTCCGGATGCCGGACCGCGCATTTGCCGCCTATCGGCGCGCCAAGGCTATACATCCGCATCACGAGGAAGTAAGCAGCGCCCTTGAACGGCTGGCCCCCCAGGTCGAGGGTCGCGAACTCTGAGCCTCGGTCGAGGCGGGGGCGAATTCTATGTCAAACGCATCGCGCATCGTGGCCGTGCTGGGCCCGACGAACACCGGCAAGACGCATTATGCCATTGAACGGATGCTGGGGCATCGCACCGGGGTAATGGGCTTTCCCCTGCGCCTCTTGGCGCGTGAGGTCTATGACAAGGTGGTGGCGGCTCGTGGGCCTTCGGTGGTGGCCCTGGTCACCGGCGAGGAACGTATCGTGCCCCCGCGGGCGCAATATTGGATTTGCACAGTCGAGGCGATGCCCGAGGGCATGGGGTGCGATTTCCTTGCAATCGACGAGATCCAACTGTGCGCCGACCCTGAGCGCGGTCATGTCTTCACTGATCGGCTGCTGCGTGCGCGCGGCACCCATGAGACGCTGTTCCTGGGCGCGGACACCATGCGCGGACCGATTGCGGCGCTGGTGCCGGGGGTCGAGTTTGTCCGCCGCGAGCGGATGTCCGACCTGGTCTATGCCGGTTCAAAGAAGATCAGCCGGATGCCGCCGCGCACCGCAATCGTCGGGTTCTCGGTGGATAATGTCTACGCGATTGCCGAGCTGATCCGCCGCCAGAAGGGCGGCGCGGCGGTGGTGATGGGCGCATTGAGCCCGCGCACGCGAAATGCGCAGGTGGCGCTCTATCAGAATGGTGAGGTCGATTACCTGGTGGCGACCGACGCGATCGGCATGGGGCTGAACCTTGATATCGACCACGTGGCTTTCTCCTCCACCACCAAGTTCGATGGCCGCCGGATGCGTCCGTTGGCCCCAAACGAGCTGGCGCAGATCGCCGGTCGCGCAGGCCGCGGCATGAGCCACGGCACCTTCGGCGTCACCGGTGATGCCCGACCGCTCGACGAGGGAACCGCGCAGGCGATCATGAACCACCAGTTCACACCGCTGAAAAAGCTGAACTGGCGATCGGCCAAGTTGCAGTTCGGCTCGGTCGAAGCCCTGATCAACTCGCTCGAATCAGCGCCGCAGAACGAGCATCTCGTGAAGGCGCGCGAGGCGGACGACCTCGGGGCGCTGAAGATGTTGTCGCGCGAATCCGCCATCATGGCGCGCACCACCAACGCGCAATCGGTTAAATTGCTGTGGGATGTCTGCCGGATTCCCGATTTCCGTGGCATCAGTCATGCGGAACATTCCTCGCTGCTGGGCGTTATCTTCGAGCATCTGCACGGCGGTGGCGTGGTGCCGGATGACTGGATGGCGCGGCAGATAAAGCGGATTGACCGCACTGACGGAAACATCGACACATTGTCCAAGCGTCTGGCATATATTCGCACGTGGACATATGTGGCGCAGCGAAACGGTTGGCTGCGTGACGAAAGCCATTGGCGCGGCGAGACACGCGCTGTAGAAGACAGGTTGTCGGATGCGCTGCATGAGCGTCTGACTCAAAGATTTGTGGACCGGCGCACATCCGTTTTGCTGCGGCGGCTCAAACAGAAGGAGGCCCTTTTGGCCGAAGTGAATGACAAGGGTGAAGTGATGGTCGAGGGCGAATTCGTCGGCCGTCTGGAAGGATTCCGGTTCAGCCCGGACAAAGGCCAGCAGGGCGCCGAGGCGAAAGCCTTGAAAGCGGCCTCGCTGCAGGCTCTGGCGCCGCAATTTCATCTGCGCGCAGACCGGTTCTACAATGCGCCCGATACCGAGATTGATTTTACCGAACAGGGCGGCCTCATGTGGGGCGAGCACGCGGTGGGCAAGCTGGTTGCCGGCGCCGATCCGCTGAACCCGCAGATCGAGGTTTTTGTCGATGACGCCGCCGGGCCGGAGGTTGCCCAGAAGGTCGAACGCCGCCTGCTGCATTTCATTTCCCGCAAGATCAACGCGCTGTTCGAGCCCCTGCTGAACCTGCAGAAGGACGAAGAGCTGACCGGGCTTGCCCGGGGCTTTGCGTTCCGCATGGTCGAAAACTTTGGTGTGCTGCCGCGCGCCAAGGTCGCGCAGGAGGTCAAGGATCTGGACCAGGATGCTCGCGGTGCGCTGCGCAAGCATGGCATCCGCTTTGGCCAGTTCACCATTTTCATGCCGTTGCTGCTGAAACCCGCGCCGACCCGTCTGCGGTTGGTGCTGTGGTCGCTGGCCAATGGTCTGCAGGACTTCCCCGAAGCGCCGCCGCCGGGTCTGGTCACCGTGCCGACGGTGAAGGACGCACCGGAAGGGCTCGACACCATGTGTGGCTACCGCGCCGCAGGCGAGCGGATGATCCGCATCGACATGCTGGAGCGTCTGGCCGACATGCTGCGTGCCGAAGACAGCCGCGGCGGCTTTGAAGCCAAGGCGGACATGCTGTCGATCACCGGCATGACGCTGGAGCAGTTCGCAGACCTGATGCAGGGCCTGGGCTACAAGGCCGAGAAGGGCGAGCGCCAGAAGGTGAAGCCGGTGGACGCGGTGGTTGCCGAGACCGGCACCCCGGCCGAAGGTCAGCCGGTGATGGATGCTGCGGCCGAGGCCGAAACCACGCCCGCCGCAGCCCCGGACGAAGGCGGCGAAACCGCGCCCGCTGACGTGCCCGCAGGCACCGAGGCGATTGAAGACGCGGGCGTTGCGCCGGTGGCCGAAGAGGCAGCCGAGCCGGTTGCGGACACTCCGGTTGCCGAGACGGCCGCGGATGAAACCCCGGTCGGCGAAGCGGCTGATGCCAATGTTGACGAGCCGGAGCTGGAGGTGTTCTACACCTTTACCTGGGGCGGCAACCGTGGCGGCCGCCAGGGCGGCCAGCGCCAGCAGGGGCGCCGTGCTCCGGGCGGCGAGGGCAAACCCGGCGGCAAGGGCAAATCGCGTGGCGCCAAGGGCGGCGAGCGCGACGGTGGCCGAGGCAAACCGGGCCGCAAGGGCGGTCCACGCCAGGACAAGGGCGCCAAGACCTATTCCGCGCGTCCCGCCAAGAAGGAAAAGAAGATCGACCCCGACAACCCCTTTGCCGCGGCACTGATGGGTCTGAAACAGGGCGACTGAACCGCCGATGGCCGAGGGTGCGCCCAAGACCCGCATCGACAAGTGGCTGTGGCACGCGCGGTTCTTCAAGACCCGCAGCCTGGCCGCCAAGCAGGTCGCAGCGGGTCATGTGCGCCTCAACGGCGACAAGGTGTTGAAACCGGCTCAGAACGTCGCTGCCGGTGACGTTCTGACCTTTGCCCAGGGACGGCTGATCCGCGTGGTGCGGATCGAAGCCCTGGCCGAGCGCCGCGGTCCGGCGCCGGAGGCTCAGGCGCTGTACTTTGATATGACGGAAAAGCAGGAAAAAATTCCTGCAAACCCCAAGTTCGAAGGAAAGGGCCGGCCGGACAAAAAGGCGCGCAGGGCGCTTGATCTTACTCGCAGGCGGGATACGCTTTGACGTCTTGAAGCCCCGGGCTGACTGGATTAGCTAGGCGCAAACGAAAAACGGGACTCGGTATTATGACCTATGTCGTGACGGATAACTGCATCGCCTGCAAATACACCGACTGCGTCGAGGTATGTCCGGTGGACTGCTTCTACGAGGGCGAGAACACGCTGGTGATCCACCCCGACGAATGCATCGACTGTGGCGTCTGCGAACCGGAATGTCCGGCTGATGCGATCCGCCCCGATACCGAGCCGGACATGGACAAGTGGGTCGAGTTCAACCGCAAATACGCCGAGCTTTGGCCGGTCATCGTGTCCAAGAAGGATCCGCTTCCGGGCCACGAGGAACGCGATGGCGAAGAAGGCAAACTGGAGAAATACTTCTCCGAGGCGCCGGGCGAGGGCGGCTGATTCTCCGCGCGGTCGGTTGCTGTTCTGCCGCAGATCGGCGCCTTTGCGCCGTTTTGGCGGCGCGAAGAGCGTTCCAGCGATAAGGCTCCGTCTTCCGACGGGGCCGTTTTTGTGTTACAATGCATCCCAGTAGACATAATCAAACCGAAATCCGCTCCGGCGCATGCCTGCAACATGTGCTTTTCCGGGCGGAATTTCTGCGGATAGCGCCCGTTGGGCTGGGTGGAAAGTTCCACCCGGTGTTAAACGGTGTATCGCGTCAATGCCGGTGCCGCCCGGCTGTGAGTGAGGAAAAACCTGTATGACCAAGTCGAAGAAGCTCGAATTCCGTCCCAATGATTACGTGGTCTACCCGGCGCATGGCGTGGGGCAGATCATCTCGATCGAGGAGCAGGAAGTCGCCGGCTTTGCGCTGGAGCTTTTCGTGATTACCTTTGAAAAGGACAAGATGACCCTGCGGGTGCCGACCAACAAGGCGACCGAGGTGGGCATGCGCTCGCTCAGCTCGCCCGACGTGATCGCGCAGGCAATGAAGACGCTCAAGGGCAAGGCCAAGGTGAAGCGCGCCATGTGGTCGCGCCGCGCCCAGGAGTACGAACAGAAGATTAACTCCGGCGACCTGATCTCCATCGCTGAGGTGGTCCGCGACCTGCACCGCACCGACGACCAGCGCGAGCAAAGCTACTCCGAACGCCAGCTCTATGAAGCGGCGCTGGAACGCCTGACCCGCGAAGTGGCCGCCGTGTCCGGCAACGATGAAATCGCTGCCGCCAAGCAGGTGGATGAGGTTCTGACCTCCCGCGCCGCCTGATTTAGCGCAGCAGTATGATCGGGGCCGTGCCTGCAAGGGCGCGGCCCTTTTTCGTGACGATGTCTCCGTCCCCGCATGGGCCGGTAAATGTTTCTGGTTAGGCCAGAAGCGCCAGCAGGGTCAGCAGCCCGGCAAGCTCTGCAACCTGCTGTGCGGCGCCCAGAATATCGCCGGTCTGACCGCCGATCTTGACCCGTGCCAGCCAGCCCAGCCCTGCGGCACCGGCGCCCATTGCCAGCAGCGCGGCAAGTGCGGATGCGCCGATCAGGGGCAACGACAGCAGCAACGCCAGCAGTACAGCAATATTGCAGGGCAGGGCCCGCGGTCGGCCCACCGATTGCGACAGGCCGCCATCGCGGGCATGGGGCAGGGCGGCCATCAGCGCGGGCATCACCGCGCGGCTCAGCATGGCCAGCGCCAGCAGCGGCCAGACCCCCGCCATTGCGATCAGCGCCGCCAGCGCGCTCCAGCGCAGACCGAAGCCGAGGATCAGCGCAATTACCCCGTAGGCGCCAATGCGGCTGTCCTTCATGATCTCCAACCGCCGCGCGCGGTCAAATCCGCCCCAAAGCCCGTCCGCAGTGTCGGCCAGCCCGTCTTCGTGCATGGCGCCGGTCAGCATCACCTGCACGGCCAGGGCCAGCCCGGCTGCCACTGTGGTGGGCAGGCCCATGGCCAGCGCCACGGCCGCCAGCGCCGCGGCGGGCAGCGCCACCGCCAGCCCGGCCAGCGGAAAGGCCCAGACCGCCTGCGCCTGGCGTTGAAACGCCGCGGCGGGCAAATGCGGCAGTGGCAGCCGGGTCAGCAGGACCAGCGCGAGCGTGACGTCTTTTGCTTGAATGTCGTTTTTTCGCATGATCGGGCCTGTAGCGGGGCTTGCGGCACGATGGCCAGAGGTTAAACAGATTGCTAACCGCTTTTATCCGCGTCAGACGCACGAGATGCAACGAGGCTTTACCGATGCTGCCACAGCTTACCACTCTGGATGATTTCCGCGCCGCCCTTGCCGCCGCCCCTGCCCAGGACCAAACCGCGCTGGAGGGCGCGGCTGCGCGCAATGGCCAGCTGACCAAGCCGCCCGGCGCCCTGGGGCGGCTGGAAGATCTGGCCATCTGGTACGGCGGTTGGCGTGGCAGCGACCGGCCTGAAATTGCCGCGCCGCAGGTGATTGTCTTTGCCGGCAATCACGGCGTGACCGCGCAAGGTGTCTCTGCCTTCCCGGCAGAGGTGACGGCGCAGATGGTGGCGAACTTCGAACACGGCGGCGCAGCGATCAACCAGCTGGCCAAGCTGGCGGGCGCGCGCATGTATGTGCACGCGCTGGAGCTGGACCGGCCGACCGCGGATTTCACGCAAGGCCCGGCGCTGAGCCAGGATGAGCTGCTGGCGGCGCTGCAATGTGGTTGGAACGCGGTCGACCCGGCGGCGGACCTGCTGGTGGTGGGCGAGATGGGCATCGGCAACACCACGCCCGCCGCGGCGCTGGCCTGCGCGCTGTTCGGCGGCGAGGCTGCCGACTGGACCGGCCGCGGCACCGGCGTGGATGATGCTGGGCTGGCCAACAAGACCCGCGTCGTGGCCGAGGGCGTTGCCCGCCACAAGGACGCCATCCGTGACGGTCTGGACGCGCTGGCCTGCCTCGGCGGGCGCGAGATTGCTGCCATGGCGGGCGCCATTGCCGCCGCCCGCGTGCTGCGCATCCCGGTGATCCTCGACGGATTTATCTGCTGCGCCGCCGCCGCCTGCCTTGTGCGGACGGCAGACGGCGCGCTGGATCACGCGCTGGCAGGCCATGAAAGCGCCGAGAGCGCGCATGCCGCGCTGCTGGCAAAACTGGGCAAGCAGCCGCTTTTGTCGCTGGGCCTGCGCCTCGGCGAAGCCTCTGGAGCCGCGCTGGCGATTCAGGTTCTGAAGGGGGCGATTGCCTGTCACAGCGGCATGGCAACCTTTGCCGAGGCCGGGGTCAGCGACGGCTGAGCCCGCCTGTGCCGCCTGTACAATGCGGCGACTGTAAAAAGAAAAGCCCCGGCATTGCGCCGGGGCTTTGTCATTCTGCGGCTTCCGAGGATTTCTTGCGCCGCCGTTCGGCCATCTGGAAGATGGCGCTTTCAATGGCTTTTTCCAGCTCCTGCGCGCGCTCGATATAGGCGGGGTTCTGGCTGGCGGGGACGCCGGGAATCCAATGTTCCGCCAGGTCCCGCAGGTTCTGGCGGTCATGTGCGTAAAAGGTCTGCGCAGCCTGCGCTGCCTCGTATTCGCTGAGGCCGACATTCTCCAGCACGTAGCGCCCGGCCCGGATTGAGCTGTCGAACATCTCGCGCACGATGTCGTTGGCGCCTGCCTGGTAGAGTTCATAGACGTGGTTGCGGTCCTTGGCGCGGGCGATGATATGCAGCTGCGGATAATTGCGGCGCACGTATGTGATCATCTTGACCACGCCTTCAGGGTCGTCGAGCGCCACCACGAGCACCTTGGCCTTGGCAATGCCGGCGGCTTTCAGCAACTCCGGCCGGGTCGGGTCGCCAAGAAAACTTTTTACGCCGAAACGGCGCATCAGCTGCACCGCTTCCATGTCGTGGTCGAGCACCACGGTCTTGAAGCCGCTGGCCTGCACCAGCCGGTTCACGATCTGGCCGAAACGGCCGATGCCCGCGATGATGACCGGGCCTTCCTCGTCGATTTCATCTGGCTCGAAATCTTGGCGGGCCTCCCCCATGCGTTTGGACAGCAGGTCATAGACAATGAACAGCAGGGGCGTGATCAGCATCGACAGGGCAATCACCAGCAGCAGCTTCTCGGACAGGTCCACCGGTATCACGTTGAGCTGCGTGGAAAAGGTCAGCAGCACAAAGCCGAACTCCCCGGCCTGCGCCAGGCTGAGCGTGAACAGCCACAGACGCCGCCGCCTGAGGCCGAAGGCGCGGCCGACAACAAACAGCACCGCGCCCTTGGCCAGAATCACCAGCAGCGCCAGCCCGATCAGATCCCCCGGATCCGCCAGGAACTGGCGGTAGTCGATGCCCGCGCCAACGGTGATGAAGAACAGCCCCAGCAGCAGCCCCTTGAACGGGTTGAGGTCGCTTTCCAACTCGTGCCGGAATTCGGAGTTGGCCAGCACCACACCCGCCAGAAAGGCCCCCAGCGCTGGCGACAGGCCAACCAGTGTCATGACGAATGAGATGCCCACAACGATCAACAGCCCCAGCGCGGTGTACATCTCGCGCAGGCCGGAGGCGTGGATGAAGCGGAACAGGGGGCGGGTCAGGTAGATCCCGGCGAGGATGATGAAGGCGATGGCAGCCAGCGTGACCAAGGCCACCGCCCAGCCCGGCAGCCCGTCCACCAGGGACAGCGAGCCGTGACCGCCGTGGCCTCCGGCAGTCTCATGGCCGATGGTGCCGCCGGCGAATTTCGGAATCGCGTAGCTGCCCAGCAGCGGCAGGAAGGCGAGGATCGGGATCACCGCGATGTCTTGCGTCAGCAGCACCGAGAAGGCGGAGCGTCCGCCGCCGGTCTGCATCAAGCCCTTTTCCGACAGGGTCTGCAGTACAATCGCCGTCGAGGACAGTGACAACGCCAGGCCAATCGCGAGGCTGACGTGCCAGGGTTGCCCCATCAGCATCGCGGCGCCCATCAGGGCAAGGGTGGAGGCGGCGATCTGCGAGCCCCCCAAGCCCAGCAGCTTGTTGCGCATGTCCCAAAGCGCGCGAGGCTCCAGTTCCAGTCCGATCAGGAACAGCATCATCACCACGCCGAACTCGGCGAAATGGCGCAGGTCTTCGGTCTCGGCCCCGGTGAGGCCGAGCACCGGGCCAATCGCGATCCCGGCTGCCAGGTAGCCCAGCACCGATCCAAGACCCAGCCGTGCCGCCAGGGGCACCGCGATGACGGCTGCGGCGAGGTAGATTGTCGCCTGATAGAAGAATGCGTCCATGTATCAGGTATCGCAAGCGGGCCGGGGGCTTGGCAATGGGCTTGCCACGTGCCGGACCAAAATAGGGCAATCCGGCGCCGCCGGGCGCTCTGCCCGGCAACAGGCACACGGGGCCAAGCCCGTGTGCGCGCAACGCTGATGATAGCCTTGCTGGCTTACTGGTCGGGTTGGCGAATGTCCTCGCTCAGCTTGCCGATCCGGTCCAGCCGCTGCGAGATCCGCTCCTGGAAACCGCCGAGCTGGTCAATGATGTCAGCCAGGGTTTCCCCGGAGGCAGTCAAACGCGCGCTTTCGATCTTCAGAAGGACACGGGTGGAGCTGAGGCCGAGAAAATGCCGATGCATGATCTGGCAGGCGCCGGTGATCCGCGCGGCTTCTTCATCCACCTCGCGCATGCAGGCCTTTGCCTTTGCCACCTGAGAGGACACCAGGTCCCCAAGGATGCGCCGCTCGGCCTCCATGTCGATCTCGCCGAGGCCGCGGCGTTCCTGCTGCAGCTGGGTGTCACAGTCGATCAGGATGCGCGCGAGCCCTTCGATGAACAGGCTGCCGGTCACCGACGACTTGATGGTGGCAAAGTTGCTGTCCTCTCCCATCACATGGGCACCGAACCAGTCCGACATCTGTCGCGACATCGATCCGTAGTTCTGCGACAGCACGGTAACCGGTCCGCCCGAGGGTTCGATCCGCGAGGCAAGGACCCGCAGGTTGTGCGGAATCGTGTGCATGGCGTCGAAATCGGAGATCAGACCGTCTGTCTCTTCGGCCAGCGCTTCGGCCTTGCGCAGCATGTTGGTCAGTTCCTGAATGCGCGGTTGGGGCTGATTGCCCAGTCCACGGTCACGCGCCAGAAGCTCCTGGCTCAGCGCGTGGGTGGCAAACTGTTCGTAATCCTCATAGCCTTGCCCATGCAGCCATTCCATCAGGTAGCCGGCGCTCTCTTCTGGGCTCAGACCTTCGTCCAGTTCCAGCTTGCGCATCTGTTTGTACAGTCCGCGCACCTCTTCGAACAGCTTGCTGCTGGGCTTGATGCGGGCCGAAAGATAGCCTTCGCCACAGGGCGCGACCACCGCGAAAACCCAGTAGTACAGGCCATCCTTGGCCTTGTTTTTCACATAGGCGCCGATGGTCTCGCCGCGCTGGATGGTCTCCCAGAAAAGCGAGAACACGCCTTTGGGCATGTCGGGATGACGGATCAGCTTGTGCGGGGCACCGATCAGCTCTTCCCAGTCATAGGCACCGACCCGGCGGAAGACATAGTTTCCCGCCTGAATGACGCCGCGGCTGTCAGTGCGGGAGAAGAAAACCTCATGAAGGCCAAAGGGCGCCTCACCACTGGTTGGCCGCGTTTCCACGCGGCGGTCGATAAAAGACACGGCATATCCCATTTGCTGCAATTGGCCTTGGGCGCCGTTGTATCTGGAAATCCTTCCCCGAACGTTAAGTCGGCAGCGGTGCGTCCCGCTTTAATTGCGCCATGACGATCTGGCTCTGCACCCGTGAAACGGCAGGGTGCGGCAGCAGGATATCATGGATGAGAGTGTTCAACGCCTGCAAATCCGCGCAATAGACTCGCAGCAGGTAGTCGGCCTCTCCGGTCATTGTCCAGGCTGAGGTGATTTCAGGTTGAGTGGCCACCAGCCGGGCAAAGCTTTGCGACTGTTCCGGGCCGTGGCTGCCAAGGTGAACCTGCACGAAACTCTGCACTGCCAGCCCCAGCTTGGCCGGGTCAAGCCGGGCCGCGTACCCCTGGATGAAGCCCTCCGCCTCCAGCCGCTGCCGCCGTCGCCCGGCCTGGCTGGGCGACAGGTTCAACAATTCCCCCAGGTCCTGCGCTGTCAGATGCGCGTTGTCCTGAAGCGCGGCAAGCAGCCGCGTGTCGGTTGGATCAAGCATGCGTGAATTTTCCTTCATTTGCCCAAAATGTGTCAAAACACTGCGCGTTTCAACAAATGAATGCGACAGAATGCGGAGAACCCGTGTCTGCAATGCGATATTCTGGATGCAGCAATCATCTGTCCCCACGCAATCAATGGAGGAGACACGTCATGGGTCCGTTCCCGCACAACGCCCCGAAATCCGAAATCACGCCCGAGAACCCCGCTGGCACCGACGGTTTCGAATTCGTCGAATTCGCCAGCCCCGAACCGCAGGAGCTGCGCGACCTGTTCACCCGGATGGGCTACGCACTGGTGGGCCACCGCAAGGATCAGCCACTGGTTGAATTGTGGCAGCAGGGCGATGTGACCTACATCCTCAATGCCGATCCAGACAGTTTTGCCGCCAAATTTGTCGAGGAGCACGGCCCCTGTGCACCCTCCATGGGCTGGCGCGTGGTGGATGCGCAGAAAGCCTACGATCATGCGGTGTCCAAGGGCGCCGAGCCCTATGACGGCCCGGGCAAGACCATGAACGTGCCCGCGATCAAGGGCATCGGCGGCTCGCTGATCTACTTCATCGACCAGTATTATGAGACCTCGCCCTATAACGAGGAATTCGAATGGACCGCCCAGTCCAAGCCGCGTGGCGACGGGTTCTTCTACCTCGATCACCTGACCCACAACGTCTACAAGGGCAACATGGACAAGTGGTTCAAGTTCTACGGCGACCTGTTCAACTTCAAGGAAATCCGTTTCTTTGACATTCAGGGCAAATACACCGGCCTGCTGAGCCGCGCCTTGACCTCGCCCTGCGGCCGCATCCGCATCCCGATCAACGAAGACCGCGGTGAGACCGGCCAGATCGTCGCCTACCTGAACAAGTACAATGGCGAGGGAATTCAGCATATCGCGGTCGGGACCAACGACATCTATGCCAGCACCGATGCGATCGCGGAAAAGGGGCTGAAATTCATGCCCGGTCCCAATGACGCCTACTACGAGATGTCGAAGGATCGCGTGGTCGGCCATGAAGAGCCGATCGACCGGATGAAGAAACACGGGATCCTGATCGACGGCGAAGGCGTGGTCGATGGTGGCGAAACCAAGATCCTGCTGCAGATCTTCTCGAAGACCGTGATCGGACCGATCTTCTTTGAGTTCATCCAGCGCAAGGGTGATGACGGCTTTGGCGAGGGGAACTTCAAGGCGCTGTTCGAATCCATCGAACAGGAACAGATCAACAATGGGGAAATCCAGGCCGCCGAATAAGCTGAAGGCGCACTGGAAGCCAACTGGTCCGGGCCCGTTTCACGGGTCCGGATTTTCTGTGTCCGGTGGTGGGGCTCAACCCTTGGGCATGGTCAGGGTGCGATTGCGGCCGCCCTTTTGGTATTGCAGCTGCCCGTCGCCGATGGCGATGATGCGACCGCCGTCGATGCGGTCGCCGACCTGCACCTTCTTGTAGCGCCCGGAGGGCAGACGAACGAGTGCGCTGCGGTTGGAGGCCGTGCCGTAAACGCCGATGAGGTTGATCTTGCGCAGGTTGATCGCGCCGGAAACGGTGGCGCGGCGGGCAACAGAGGCGGTGGTCGGTATCCGGGGCGGGGCAGCGGCGGCGCTGGCAGGCACTGCGGCGGCGGTCCGGCTGGCGTCGTTCTGGGAGTTCCGCCGCGCCCGGTCCACCAGGTTGGCGAAGTTCGAGGGGCGGCTGCGGGGCACCACGGAGGTGCCCACGGCCTGTTCGGTCACCGGCAATTGGTTCTCATTCGCGGGCTTCAGGCTGGGCGGGCGCGGCTTAGGGCGGACGCGCGCCAGTTCCTCCCGGCTGAACCCGCCCAGCTGCGAGCGTTCGATGCGCTCGGCCAGGTCTTCGGGCCGCGACTTGGGCCGCAGTTGCGACAGAAGTTGATTGCGGGCAACCGCTTCGGCCAGCGCTTCGGCATCCGGATCGCTGCGATCAGGAGCTGCGGGGGGCACCTTTTGCGGGCGGCCGAGGTAGACCATGACCCCGTCGGGGTTCAGCGTTCCCTCGGGCGTGGCCTTGACGAGGCCGCGTGCGTCCAGCTCGTAGGCCCGTCCCGCGGCTGCGGGGGAGGCCACTGCGGCGGGTTCGAGGTCGGCCTCGAAGCTGCCAGCCTGAGGCAGGGCCACCGCGTCGGCCGCCAGATCAATCTGATCGATGGAAGCGGTGTAGAGCTGGTCGAGCGCCACGGCCTGCGGCGCGTCTTCCATTGCGGGAGAGGTCGGCCAGACCCCGGTCGCGGCATAGCGGGCCGCGGCGGCAAGCGGGTCCAGCGATGTGCTGTCCGCTGTCTCGGTCAGGCCAGCGGTTTCGGCCTCTGAAACCGCGTCAGGACCCGGGGCTGCCGGGTCCTGTTCGGGCTGATCTTGCTCTGGTGTCAGTGTGGCGGTGTCCACAAAGGCGCTTTCGGTGCCCTCCTCGGGCAGGTCGACGCCATCCGCTGCGGCCTCGTCTTCGGGGCTGGGGTCGGCGGCATCGGTTTCCAGCTGCTCTGCCGATGCGGTTTCCGCGGGCAACGGCTCGGGGGCGTCTGCGTCGAGGGGCGCGGCGGTTGTTTCCGGCGGTTGCGGGATGATCTCCCGCACGCCTGGGTCGGGCTGGTCCGGTAGCACGCTGACCTGGGGGGCAATGGCAGGCACCTCCTCGCCGCCCTGGCCATCCGGCAGCGGCGTGGAGCCTGCGTTGCCGTTTTCATCCGGCGCTTCGGCACCGTCCGGGCTGGCTGCTGGCGCGTCCGGACTGTCCGGCGCTGGCTGATCGGACCAGAAGTCGCCACTGCCATAAACCGCCCAGACCGCAACCGTGGCCATGAACAGCAGCAAAAAGGCGGTCAGAATGACACCCAGAAACTTCGGCTTGCCACGCGCCTTGTCGGGCTGGCTGTGGGAGGTCGCGGCTACGGGCTGGGCCGCCGTCTTTGCAGCAGAGGAGGGCGCTGCCGGAGCAGGGGGCAGGGTGGCGGCGGGCGCCGCTGGCACCTTTTTCGCAGGCGCGATGATGGGAGCTGCAGCGGACGCTTTGGCAGCCTTTGCACCATCCTGATTTTCCCCGCTTTCGTCGGGCTTTGCCATCAGCGGCTTTACGGCGCCAGGTGGCGGGACCGGCACCGCGGTTGCGGGCGCGGGTTTGGGCGCGGGTGCATCGGCGCGTGTGCGGCGGGACGCAAAGGCAGTTTGCGGATCGGGTGTGTCGGCCCCGGAGGCAACAGGCTTGACCGGCGGGGCAGGCGGGACCACCGGTGCAGGCTTTTCCTCTGCCGCGGTGCTCGCCGGGGCCGCCTTGTGTTCGATGGCCTTGCCAGCCTTTTTCTCGGTGGGCTCTTTTTTGTTCGGGTCGGCGGCCTCGGGCGGGCGCCCCTTGTCTGCCGCTGCCGCTGTCGCGGTCTCTGCCGCCGCCGTCGCAGCCGTGGTCTCGGTCGTTTTGTCCGCCTCGGCAGGGTGCTGTTCATCCGCCGCCTTTTCAGCAGCAGGTTGCGGACGCTTTGTCTCGGCAGGTGCCCCACCTGTCTTCGGACCGTCCTCGCTGCCTTCCTGCGGATCAAACGCCGCCGGGTCTTCCGCCGCCTTCAAGGCGGGTTCCAGGTCAAGTTCCGGCTCGAGGTCAAGGGCCGGGCTGACTTCCAGCTCCAGCGCGGTATCCTCTTCGTCCAGCTGCGCAGCGTGCGCGCCGTCAGCCGTGGCGACTTTTGCAGCGGCTGTCTCGGTGGCGGCCGATGACGGACCATGCGGGGTGGCCGGTGGCGCCTGCGTCGGCTCGTCCTTGGGCGCAGCAGAGGCGAAAGCCGGGAGGTGAGCGGGGCCGACGACCGTGACCGGCGCCGTGTCGGGGGTCACCTCGGTTCCACGTATGGCCCGTGTGGTGCCAAAGAAGGGCTCCCCGCGGAAACCGTCCCCCTGCGCCTTGGATGGCTGCGAGACGAAGCTCACCGGACCGAAGTCATGCTCCACCGCGAAGGTTTCAGCCTCGTCGAGGGTTTCCAGCGCGACTGCAGCAACATGCGTGCGCGGACCGTCTGCCGAGATGTCATAGGCCAGTTCCTCAACCGCGTAGGGGGTGGCGCCTTCCAGGGCCTGACGCGCTGCCGCCAGCCGCGCGTCCTCGTCGACCTCGCCGGTTTCCACCGTCAGGTAGCGGATCTGGTCGCGCGGCAGGATCAGCTTGCAATACAGGCCGTCCGGCTCCAGTCGCAGGGCATCGGCACGCAGCGCTGCCAGCGCCTTTGGCAGGTCCTCATTGTCAAACGCGGTCCGGCCCACGTCGCGCCAGCCATCTGCAGCGCGGTGGAACAATGCAATACCCTCTGAGGAAAGCGAAAGCGCAAATGCCGGTTTCATGCCCTGAGTCAAACCATCCAATTCCATAGCTCCGGGCCTGCCCGCCATGCCCGTTCTTTTGCGCGAACCATAAAGCAGGAACCCGCCGAGTGAAAGGAAAAGACAGGCGCGGGGGCTTGCGAGCGGGGGATTGCCACCCCCATCTAGGGGCATTGCAAGAGGAGCTTTTTAGCATGAAGGCAAAGACACTTCTGGCAGCGGCTTTGATGCTGTCGATGAGCGCGGGCAGCCTGGCGGCGGCAGAGGGTACACCGCTGCGCCAGATCTCCGTGACTGGCGAAAGCACACTGACCGTTGCGCCGGACCTGGCGACGATTACTTTGGGCGTGACCGAGGAGGCGGAAGAGGCCGCCATGGCCATGCAAGCTGTCTCCAAGGCGATGGCGGCAGTGATCGCGGAACTCAAGGCGGCAGGCATCGCCCCCGAAGACATGCAGACCCGCCATGTCTCAATGCACCCGGTCTGGTCCCAGGACCGCTCGTATGATGAGGGCGGTAAACGCCGGATCACCGGTTTTCAGGCCTCCAACACGCTGATGTTGCGGGTGCGCGACCTGGATCGACTGGGGTCGGTTATGGATGCGGTCTTGGCGGCCGGAGCCAATAACTTCCAGGGGTTGACCTTCGGGGTGGAGGATCCGGCGGCTGTTGCTGACAAGATCCGCGGAGAGGCGGTCAAGGATGCAATCCGCAAGGCTGCGCAGCTTGCCGAAGTGGCGGGCATGGAGCTGGGTCCGGTCCGGTCCATTTCGGAGCACGGCGGTGGCGGTGGCCCGCGGCCGATGATGGCGATGGAGATGGCCCGCAGCGACGCGATGCCGATCGAGGCGGGCGAGCTGAGTTTCAGCCACAATGTTTCGGTGGTGTTCGACATTGAGGTGCCCGAGGGCAACTGACATCGGTGGGAACCCGTCGAAAGGCGATCGCGCGCCGGACCTGACGCGCGCGCCTGCCGTCGCGATCAAATCCCCGAACGCCCAGGAACGCCCTGCCGAATGGTGTGGGGCGTTTCTGTTGTTTAGGGGGCCAGTGAAGCCTGTCCAGTGGGTGCGGCTGGGCCGCGGCGGCCTACATTACCGGTAGCTTGTTTGAGGCCTTCATCTCTTTCAGTGACAGGTTCGAGCGAATGCTGGTGACACCCGGCAGACGGCGCAGGGTACTGTCGACGAAGGAGCTGTAGTCATCCAGATCCCGGGCCACGACGACAAGTAGGAAGTCGTCGGCTCCGGTGGTATTGTGGCAGGCAAGAATGTTCGGGGTGGTTTCGATGATCCGTTGAAATTCCGCGGTGGCGGCCTGATCGTGCTCAGAGCAGCGCAGCTGAACAAAGGCCATGACCCCCAGCCCCAGCTTGCGGCGGTTCAGATTGGCCTGGTAGCCTTCGATAATGCCCTCCTCCTCGAGCCGCTTCAGGCGGCGCCAGCAGGGGGTTTCGCTCATGCCCAGCTTCTCGGACAGTTTCGCGTTCGTCATGCGTCCGTCGCTTTGCAGCAAGCTCAGGATTTTCGCGTTCGTCGCGTCCAAATCGATCAAGGGCAGAATCCTTTGTCAGTGCGGGCTATTTGGAAAGGGTCTGCTCCAAATTAGCGTGAATACTGCAAGTTTGGCAAAGCTGTTTCCGCGCCGGGCGTTATTCTTGGCCCAAGGCAAATGCAGAAACGGAAACCCATCACGATGAAAGCTGTCCTGTTTGAGAAGTTCCAGGAACCCCCAAAGCTGGTCACGGTGGCCGACCCGACCCCGGCGCCGAATGGCGTGGTTCTGAAGGTCGCGGCCACAGGCGTGTGCCGCAGCGACTGGCATGGGTGGATGGGGCATGACAGCGATATCGACCTGCCGCATGTTCCCGGTCACGAACTGGCAGGTGTCGTGGCTGCGGTTGGCAAGGATGTTGCCAACTGGAAGGTCGGCGACAAGGTCACCGTGCCCTTCATTTGCGGCTGCGGCAGCTGTTCGGAATGCCACGCGGGCCAGCAACAGGTGTGCCTGCACCAAGAGCAGCCCGGATTCACCCACTGGGGCTCCTTCGCGGAATACGTCGGCATCCATCAGGCCGACCTGAACCTGGTGTCTCTGCCCGAAAGCATGGATTTCGCGACTGCGGCCAGTCTTGGCTGCCGCTTTGCGACGGCGTTTCGTGCGGTGATCGATCAGGGCAAGGTGAGCGCCGGACAATGGGTGGCCGTGCATGGCTGCGGCGGGGTCGGGCTGTCGGCCGTGATGATCGCGGCAGCGGCCGGGGCCAATGTGATTGGCATCGATCTCGACCCGGCCAAGCTGGATCTGGCGCGAGACTTGGGGGCCGTGGCAGTCGTCAACGGCGGCGAAGCCGACGTGGCCCGGGCGATCAGGGAATTCACGAGAGGCGGCGCGCATGTCTCGCTGGATGCGCTTGGGCATCCGGTGACCATGACCAACTCCATCCTGTGCCTGCGACCGCAGGGAAAGCACATCCAGGTTGGCCTGATGCTGGGCGAACATGCGTCCCCCGCGATTCCCATGCCCAAGATCGTCGGGCAGGAGATCGAATTGCTTGGCTCACACGGTATGCAGGCGCACCGGTATGGCGCGATGCTGGACATGGTGGCCAGTGGCAAACTGGATCCGGCGCGGCTGGTGGGCGATCAGATCAGTCTTGCGGATGCGCCCGCGGCGCTGATGAACATGGATAACTTCCAGTCCGTCGGCGCCACCGTCATCACAAGTTTCTGAGTGCACGGTGCGTTCGCGTCGATCTTCGTGACCGCATCGCCGCTTGCCGCGGAAACAGACCCGCCACCACAAAAGGGGTAAAAATGTTCGAGAGAGTAGGGGACTACCCCGTCGACCCAATCATGATCGGCGCGGACGACTTCGCGCAGGACCCGCGCCGCGACAAGCTGAACCTGACCGTCGGGATCTATCAGGATGCGCAGGGGCAGACACCGGTTCTGCGCGCGGTGAAGGCTGCAGAGCAGCGATTGGTGGAGACGCAGACAACCAAATCCTACCTCGCCCTGACCGGCGACGCCGAGTATTGCGAGGCCTTGGGGCAGGAGGTGCTGGGAGCGAGCTGGAGGGGTGACTGGGTCGCGGCGCAAACGGCAGGCGGAGCCGTGGCGCTGCGGGTCATGGCAGAGCTTCTGTCGCAAATGCCGGATCCACCAAAAGTTTGGCTGCAAACGCCGACCTATGGCAATTACGTCCCGATCCTGATGGCTGCGGGGGCGAAGTTCGGCCAGGTTCCCTATTACGATCCGATCCGGTGCGAGGTCACGTTTGAACAGATGCTCGACGGGTTGAGCGCCGCCAGCCCCGGTGACGTCTTCCTCCTGCAAGGGGTGTGCCACAACCCGACAGGCGCGGACATGACAGCCGAACAGTTTACCGCTTTGCTTGAGGTTCTGGAGGCGAGGGACATCGTGCCGTGGATCGACCTGGCCTACCTTGGTTTTGCCCGCAGTTTTGAAGCCGACTGCGCCATGGCCCGCCAGATCGCCGCGCGTTTTCCCGAGTGCATTGTCTGTATCACGCTCTCCAAGTCATTCGGGATCTACCGCGATCGCGCCGGGGCCCTGTTCGTGAAAACTCGCAAGGCGGATCGCGGCCGCCTGCACAGGGCCGTATCGTCCATCGTGCGATCAGGGGCTTCGCATGCGCCGGATCATGGCCCGTCGGTGGTGCGCACAATCTTGCAGGATCAGGAGTTGAAGGCGCTCTGGTTGCAGGAGCTGGACCTCATGCGGCGGCGCGTGGCCCAGGTCCGGGTGGAGATAGCGCGTGAGGAATGTGACACGTTCGGCACGCAGGACCTTGCGTATCTGGCCCGGCAACAGGGGATGTTCTCGCTGCTGCCACTGACTGGCCCTCATGAAGCCGCACTGACACGCGAGCATGGCATTCATGTGGTCAAAGGCGGTCGGGTCAATGTCGCGCGACTCGGCACCAGGGACATCGGCTGGCTGGTCCGTGCCGTTCGGGACGTGATGGCGCAGACCTAAACAGCTTTCGCCGTCATAGGCGGCACGCGGTTTCACAAACCTCCGCAAAGGTGCTTGGGCGAGTTCGGCATGACAAATCTTTGCGGGGGTTGAGCATTTCCGGTCTGATGCAGGCACGCGCCGATCGTTCGGTTCCTTCAGCGAATGATTAATTCCCGCATGGAGCCAGGGCAGGTGTTGCGCGGCTCCTTGCAATGGAGACGTTGTTTTTCCCCTTAACGCGAGTGCTGCCAGCTTGCTAAGCTTTCATCATTCGGCCGCGCTGTTCGAGGCAGGGTCACCCATCAGAGGATTTTTTTATGCATATGAGATGCTTCGCGACCGGTGCCATGCTTGTGTTGGTGGCTTCGGTGCCTGCAAATGCTCAGGACGACGCGCCGAAGGTCACCTTGATCGCCAATGTAAACGTGTTCGATGGGACCAGCGAACAGCTGATCGAAAATGCCAACGTCGTGGTCACCGATAACCTGATAACCGCGGTGTCGACCGAACCGGTGGATGCGGCGGGCGGCACCGTGATTGACGGCGGCGGGCGTACCTTGATCCCCGGTCTGATCGACGTGCATTGGCACACCTCTTACTGCTGTGCGGCTCAGGCAACAGTGGTGACGGGCGATATACTGGAGGTCGCAATCCGGGGCGCCAAAGGGTCTGAGGGGACGCTGATGCGCGGCTTCACGACCGTGCGGGACGTCGGCGGAAATCCCTTTTCGACCAAGAAGATGATCGACGCAGGCGAGATTCCGGGCCCGCGCATTCTTCCCTCGGGGCCGCCGATCGGGCAAACCGGCGGGCATTTCGATTACCGTCCATATCAGGACGTGCCCAGCAATCCTGCCGATTCCCAGTGGTATTGGTACAGCGTCGGCCTGATGGCGATGGCCGATGGCGTGCCGGAGGTGACCTTGCGGGCACGTGAGGTGATGCGCATGGGGGCCACCCAGCTGAAGATATCGGGCGGGGGCGGGGTCTCTTCAGTCTATGACCCGCTGGACGTGCGCCAGTATACGAAGGCCGAGATCGAAGCCTTTGTCGAGGTCGCTGACACTTACAACACCTATGTTGCCTCGCATATCTTCACGGATGACGCGGCGCAGATCGCAATCGAGGCCGGTGTGAAATCCATCGAACACGGCTTCCTGATGAGTCGCGAAACGATGGAGATGATGCGCGACAACGATGTCTGGCTGTCGATCCAGCCGCTGCTGGACGATGAAGACGGCTTCAGCTTCAATGATCCCGTAAGCCAGGCAAAATGGATCGAAGTCACCGACGGCACGGACAGGGCCTATACGCTGGCCAAGGAAGTTGGCGTGAAGGTCGCGTTTGGCACCGACATCCTGTTTGATCCGGCGCTGGCGGAACGCCAGGGGGCCTTCCTCGCCAAGTTGCAAAAGTGGTACAGCCCCTATGAGGTGCTGCGCATGGCAACCTCTATCAACGCCGAGCTGCTGGCCGAAGCCGGTCCGCGTCATCCCTATCAGCAGGGTCCGCTCGGGGTGATCACTGAGGGCGCCTATGCCGACCTCATTCTCGTGGATGGCAACCCGCTGCAGGATATCAATCTGGTGGCGGACCCGGAGGCGAACTTCGATCTGATCATGAAAGACGGCGTGATCTACAAAAACGCGTTGGATCAGTAGGCAGAGGAAGATCTGATGCCTTTCCGGGGGATCCGGCGGACCAAATTTCCCGAGTTCGCTGATGTCTAGCCGTGCACGCGGGGTGGAGGCGAGCATCGCGGCTTCGGCGTCTTCGCATGGCGCCGGTGGAGTGGATCGTGTGCAACGCCGTATCGTGGCAGTCGCTCTGGCCGCCGCTGTCGCTCTGCTTGTCGCCCTGTCGCCAGCTGCGGGGCGCGCCGCCGATTTCGATCTGGTAACCTGGGATATGCTGGCGCCACCCGTGGCCGCATACGACGACCCGTTCGAGGACATGTCATACGAGCACAAGTCGGACCTGCGCGACGTGCTGCGCGCCCGCGAGGCGCGTGAAAGCGGCAAGGTGCTGCCAGCGTTGCAGGCGGCGGAGGCTGGTGCGCTCCGGAGGTTGCAAGCCGCCGGGCTGGATGCGGATGATTTGCTGCGACAGCGTCTCGTGGTCATGGACCGGCGTCGGGAGGAGGCGACGGGAGTGGCCTCCGCCGTTCTGGATCGAGCGGTACTGCTGGATGGCTATGCGTTGCCGCTGAAATGGCAGGGGGAGCGGGCCGTGGAGTTTCTGCTGGTGCCCTGGGTCGGTGCCTGTATCCACACACCACCTCCGCCGCCCAATCAGGTTGTGCATGTCACGTACCCGGACGGTCTGCGGCTCGACCAGTGGTTCGAGCCGGTGCGGCTGTCCGGCACTCTGCGTTATGAACCCGCCGCGCACAGTCTGTTTCTGGTGGATGGCAGCCGCAAAATTCCGGCTTCATACGCTCTCGTGCAGGCCGAACTGGCGGGGGTGCCCGGTGCAATTTCTGCGGCGTCGGTGTCTGACCTGCCGCTGCTCAGCCAAATTCAGCTTCGCACCAACCAGTTGTTCACCTCGGGCATGTCCGCCCTTCAGGAAGGGGGCTCAGTGCGTGCAATGCTGATCGCGGTCCTGCTTTCCTTTGCGTATGGCGTGCTGCACACGCTGGGGCCGGGGCACGGCAAGACCGTTGTGATCTCCTATTTTGTCGGAACCGGAGGCAGTCTGCGGCGTGGTATCGGCATGGGAGTCCGCATTGCGGTCTTTCATGTCCTCTCGGCTGTTGTGGTGGTCACGCTGATTGACGTTGCCTGGCGTCAGGCCACGGGCAGCGCGCCGTCCGATACCCGTGCGATCCGGCTGGGCAGTTATGCGCTGATCATGGCCATTGGCACCGCCATGTTGTGGCAGGCAATTGCGGCGTGGCGCGCCGCTGGATCATCGGGGCACCACCATCATCCGGCGCATGACCATGTCGGCTGTGCTGCCTGCGCGCCGCCGAGAGGGGGTAACTGGGTGGCCGTCGCCATCGGTGCGGTGCCCTGTACCGGCGCGCTACTGGTGATGTTGTTTGGTCTCGCCAACGATCTGGTCGGTCCCGCCATCGTGATGGTGCTCGCAATCTCCGCTGGCATGGCGGTGGCGATGTCGGCCATCGGTGTAAGCGCCCTGTGGGCGCGAAACTGGGCGGCGCACCGTCTGGCGACAGGTGGCAAGCGGCCCGATCGGTTTGAACGCCAGGCCCGGCTGGCGGGCGCGGCCTGTGTTCTTGCCACCGGCGCGGGGCTGTTTATTGCGACGTTGATGCACACCCCGGGCAAGGACACCCCGCCCAAGAGAACCGTCGACGGCGGTCCTGAAAGCTACAGCGCCAGCGGCTAAACGATGGCAGGTTCGGGAGCCAGCGCCCCCACGACCCCGCCGAACAGCTCTTGCATGTGCCTGCGAGAGCGGACGGCGGCCGCCAGCTTCCTTTTACGGCGCTTCTCAAAGGGGCAGGGTGCCCGCAGCGCGCCGTCAGTGGCTGTGTTCACGGGCGCGCTGCAACCGTTGGCACGCAACAGCCAGCGCTGCTTCGATGGGGTCGATAACGGTTAGGCCCAACGCCTCCGTCAGCTCTGTGGCCAAGCCGCCCATGCCGGCGCATCCAAGCACAAGCGTGCGGGTTTGCCCGTGCTCGGTGCAAAGCCGCCTGGCCTCAGAGATCAGCCGATCCCTCGCGTTCGCCCTGTCATGCTCGAAATCCAGCACCGGCACACCGGAGGCAAAAATACCGATGCAATGACGGTGCAGCCCGTAGCTGGCGATGTTTGCCTCAAGGACCGGAACCGATAACTCGGATGTGGTCAGAACGATGAAAGGCTCGGCCTGGTCGTGGCCGCGCTGGAAACTGGCCTCGCCCAGCCCCACTATCGGAATCGCGCAGCGCGTGCGGGCGACCGGCAGGCCGGTGTCGTCGAAGCAGCCGATCACGGCAAGATCAAAGTCGCCCGCCGCCAGCAGCGACAGCGTGCCGGGTTCCGCAGCATCGCCGTCGGCCTGGCCCTGGATCGAGGGCGGCCCGGCGGTGTTGGTGGCGCCGATGATGGACAGGCCGCGGGGCGCAAGGCCGCGGGCTTGTTCGACCATGCGGCGGGTCATCTCGGTGGTGGAGTTCGGGTTGACGAAACACAGCTTCATCCGCGCAGGCTTTCGGCTTGGCGGCTGGTGAAGGCGGTCCATTCCTCCAGCGACATGGTGGGCAGATCGAACGTCTGGTTCGAGCGGCAATAGCCGTGGCCGCCCATCCGCCCCAGCGCGTCCAGCGCCGCCGGGTCGACATGATGGCGGTCGTTCACCAGTCCCGGATGGCTGTGCATCGCCAGCACCTCGCCCAGGATGATTTCGCGCGATTTGCCGATGTTCAGTGTGGTGTGGCGGCGGCATTCGAACCGCACCGGAGCCTCGGCGATCTGCGGGCAGGACACGAACTCCCCCGGCAACATCGTCAGCCCGGCTTCGGCGATCTCGTCGACCTCGGGGCCAAAGGGCACCGCCGTGGCGTTCATCGCGTGCAGGTTGGCGTGGGCGACGATATTGACGGTGAATTCTTCCGTCACCCGGATGTTGTGGGCGGTATCCTTGAACCGCATGTCGGCATGGTTTTCGACGCCAATGGCCAGGATGGCGGGGTCTGAGGACAGGCAGTTGAAGAAACTGTAGGGAGCGGCGTTGGCGGTGCCCGCCTCGTTGACCGTTGTCACCCAAGCGATCGGCCGCGGCACCACGGCACCGATCAGCAGCTTGTAGCGTTCGCGCGGCGTCAGTTTGGCGAAGTCGAAACGCGTCTGCCCGGGTGCGGGCTGGGTGTCGTCGGTCATGGCGGGTCTCCCGGTGTCTATGGTTTTGTCTTGGCCGGCCGGTAGCGTGACAGGATCTGCGCCACGTTGTCGGGCTCGGCGTCTTCGGGGTTGAGCAGGGCGCGGTCTTGCACCCCGTGCAGGTGGCTGTGCATGCAGGCGCTGGCGCGTTCGGCGTCGCCCTCGGCCAGGGCAGCAATCAGTTCGGCGTGTTCCTCGACGCCGCATTCGGCAGAGTGGACCTGCGCGAACCGCGCCAAGATCAGCGAACAGCGCGAGACGATTTCATTGACGTAATTGGCCAGGATCTTGGAGCCGGTCAGCTCTGCCAGAAGGATGTGGAATTCGCCGGCCAGCCGGATCGAGCGGGTGTGATCCTTGCCGAGGTATTTTTCTTCTTCCTTCAGATGTGCCTTCAGCGCCTTGATGATCGGCTTGGGGTCCATCTTGCACAGCCGCTGTATCACCTCGCGTTCCAGGCACTGGCGCATTTCGAAGATGTCATAGGCTTCTTCGATGGTCGGCTCGGCGACGGAAGCGCCGCGATTCGGCTGTAGGTCGACCAGCCCTTCGGCGTCGAGGCGTACCAGTGCATTGCGTACGGTTGTACGGCTGACGCCAAATGTCTCGCCGATCGAATCTTCGGGAAGCTTCACGCCGGGCTTCAGGGCTTGCTCGATGATGGCTTGGCGCAGGGAGTCGTAAACTGGAAAGCTGCGGGTCGATGATTTGTACATTTACTGTGCTCTCATGCTTGAAATTTAAGCTTTTTCAGGCGGAGGCCTGATGGCTCGGCGAAACTAGCAGCTTTCGGTTGCTTTGTGTTGGATACAATCATTGAATACAATCTGCAAACATTTTTGTAGACAGATGGTGGCCGGGTCCATAACCTCACGTCACTACCTGGCTCGATCCGGGTACTGCGGGAACCGCAAAAAGGCACAGAGAAGGTCGCATTTGAAATGGATGCAAAAGAAACGAAATTTGTATTCACAACAGGGAGACAACAGAATGATCTCGAAAACTGGACTGAAGGTCGCGCTTCTGGGCGGCATGGCGGCGGCGACGCTGGCGGGGACGGCGTCTGCGGAAACCGTGCGCTGGGGCGCGCCGCGCGACATCGTCTCGCTCGACCCCTATTCCTACGGCGACAGCTACACGATCAATTTCCTCAACCACATCTATGAGGGGCTTGTGCGCTTTGACCGCGATCTGCAGATCGAGCCGGCGCTGGCGGAAAGCTGGGAGATCATCTCTCCCACCACCTGGCGGTTCAGCCTGCGCAAGGGGGTGAAATTCCACAACGGCAGCGACTTCACGGCCGAGGACGTGCTGGCCTCGCTGACCCGCGTCAGCGACGAAAGCTCGCCGCTCAAGGGGAACCTGCCGGCCTACAAGAGCGCCACCGTGGTCGACGATCACACCATTGATATCGAACTGACCGGCGCCTATCCGCTGCTGCTGAACGATCTGACCAATATCCATATCTTTGACAAGGACTGGCTGGTCGAGAACAACGCCGAAATGCCGACCGACGTCAGCGCCGGGGTCGAAGGCTACGCGACCTTCAACACCAACGGCACTGGCCCGTTTGTGCTCGAAAGCCGTACCCCCGAGGCGCAGACGGTGCTGACCGTGAACGAGGGCTGGTGGGATGAACCTCAGCACAATCTGACCCGGATCGAATTCCAGCCGGTCACTTCCGCCGCGACCCGTGTCGCAGCCCTGCTGTCCGGCGAGGTTGATTTTGTCGACAGCGCCCCGGTGCAGGATTTGCCGCGCCTGTCGGCGGCGCCCAACCTGAAGGTGCTGGAGCGCACCGACCTGCGCACCGTGATGCTGGGCTTCAACCGCCGGGATGAGCTGGTGGCGGGTGGTGAGAACCCGTTGAACGATCTGCGCGTGCGTCAGGCGATGCAGCTGGCGGTGGACATGGATCTGATTCAGTCCCGCGTCATGCGCGGCAAGTCCCGCAATGCCGGCACGCTCGTTGCCCCCTCGATTCCCGGCTATTCCGAAGCGCTGGACAGCGTGGTGGCGGCCGATCCCGACAAGGCCAGGGCGCTGCTGGCCGAGGCCGGGTATGAAGACGGTTTCGAGTTCGACTTCGTCTGCACCAATGAAAGCTACGTGAATGAGGAGCAGTTCTGCCAGGCGATCGCCTCCATGTGGTCGCGGATCGGGCTGAGCCCCCGTCTGGACATCGGCCCTACCGCCAAGCAGACCCCCAAGCGCGCGGGCGGCAAGGCGGATGTCTACACCATCGGCTGGGCGACGCTGCCGATGCTGGATACCTATTCGATCCTTGTGCAGATGCTGCACAGCAAGGAGGGCAACTCCGGCGTGTTCAACTGGGGCAACTGGTCCTACCCGGAGATCGACAAGCTGACCCAGGCCGCCTCGGTCGAGCTGGACCGCGAAAAGCGCCTGTCGATGGAAACTGAGGCCCTGCGCATCGCCAAGGAAGAAATCGTGATGATGCCCCTGCACCAGCAGCCGATGGCCTGGGCGGTGTCGGCGGACTTCGAGGACTTCCCGCAGTTCCCGGACAACAAGCCGCGCATGTGGTTCGTGACCCGGTAATCCCCCCACTGGGGCAGCGCCTGCCGGGGCTGTCCCGCTTTTTCAACACAACAGGGGAGAGGCACCGATGCTGGCTTTTCTGATCAAGCGGACGGCGAATGCGATCTTCGTGATGCTCTCCGTCAGTTTCATCGCCTTCATGATCTTCCGCTTTGTCGGCGATCCGGTCGAGCTGATGCTGAACGAGCAGGCGACCCAGGCCCAGCGGGATGCGCTGCGCGCCAAGCTGGGGCTGGATGATCCGTTCATCGTTCAGTTCACCACCTTTGTCAAAAACGCGGCTCAGGGAGATTTCGGCATTTCCTTCCGCAACCAGCAGGACGTTCTGGCGATGATCGCCGAGCGCTTCCCCGCCACCTTTGAACTTGTGATCGTGGCGACTCTGATCTCGCTGGTTGTCGGCATCCCGCTGGGGGTGATCACCGCGATCCACCGCCAGCGCTGGTATGCGGAAACGCTGCAGTTCACCTCGATCATCGGCATATCGCTGCCCAGCTTCGTGGTGGGTATCGGGCTGATCCTGATCTTCTCGGTCTGGCTCGGCTGGCTCCCCGCCTTCGGGCGCGGCGAGACGGTGGACCTCGGCTGGTGGTCGACTGGTTTGCTGACCCCGTCGGGGCGGCTGTCGATCATCTTGCCGGCCCTGTCGCTGTCGCTGTTCCAGATCACCCTGGTGATGCGGCTGGTGCGGGCCGAGATGCTGGAGGTGCTGCGCACCGATTTCATCAAGTTCGCCCGCGCCCGCGGCATTCCCGCCCGCACCATCCATTTCCGCCACGCGCTGCACAACTGCCTGATGCCGGTGGTCACCATGACCGCCATGCAGATCGGCGGGCTGATCGCCTTTGCGCTGGTGACCGAGACGGTGTTCCAATGGCCCGGCATGGGGCTGCTGTTCATCCAGGCGGTGACCTTTGTCGATGTGCCGATCATGGCGGGATACCTCTGCATCGTCGCGCTGATCTTCGTCACCCTCAATGCCCTGGTCGATATCACCTATGCGGTGATCGACCCCCGCCTGCGCGGAGCTGACAAATGACCGATACCCGAACCCAACCCGAAACCACCCGCGCGCCCCTTGCAGCCCGCCTGGCCCGGATCGCCGACAGCGACCTGTGGTGGAGCTTCAAGAACTCGAAATCCGCGGTCGGCGCGGCGGCGGTACTGGCCTTTGTCACCGTCACCGCCTTCCTGGCGCCGGTGCTGGCGCCGCAGAACCCCTATGATCTCGCGGCGCTGGAACTGTGGAACGCAGAGCTGCCGCCAGTGTGGATGCAGGGTGGGCAGATGCCCTTTGTTCTAGGCACTGACGTGCAGGGGCGCGATATCCTGTCAGGCATTCTCTATGGCACGCGGATCTCGATTTTCATCGGCATCGCCTCGGTTGCGGTGTCGCTGGCAATCGGCCTGCTGGCCGGGCTGGCCGCTGGCTACTATGGCGGCTGGATCGACAACGTGCTGATGCGCATCGGTGATGTGCTGCTGTCGATCCCGATCATCCTTGCGGCAATCCTGGTCAGCTCGGTCGCGCAGGCGCTGTTGCCGCCGGAGCTGCGCGAGGCAGGCATCGCCGCGGTGCTGGTGCTGGCCATCGCGCTGTATTCCTGGGTGCAATACGCCCGCGTCGTGCGGGCCCAGACGATGGTGGAGCGGCGCAAGGAATATGTGCAGGCCTCGCGGCTGGTTGGCACCCCCGGTCGGCGGCTGATGCTGAAGCATATCCTGCCCAACACGCTGACGCCGGTGTTCGTGGCGGCAACGCTGAACTTCGGCCTGGCCATCCTGATCGAGGCAACGCTGTCCTTCCTTGGCGTCGGCATGCCGCCGAACCAGCCCTCGCTGGGGACGCTGATCCGGGTCGGCAATCAGTATCTGTTCTCCGGCTCCTGGTGGATCGTGCTCTTCCCCTCGGTGCAGCTTTGTATCCTGGTGGTGGCCGTGAACATGCTGGGCGACTGGCTGCGCGACGCCCTCAACCCGAAACTTCGCTAAAGGACGACTTTGATGACTTCGCTTCTGATCAAACACGCCCGCATCGGGGATGGCGAAAGCGCCGACATCCTGATCCGCGATGGCCGGATCGCCGAAATCGCGCCGGGGCTGGACGCCCCCGGCGTGGCTACCGAAGAGGCCGCGGATGCGATCGCCATTCCCGGGCTGGTGGATGCCCACACCCACCTCGACAAGTCGCTGATTGGCTGGCCCTGGTACAAGAACGATGTCGGCGGCGGCAACCTGATGGCGATGATCGACAACGAGCGCGCGATGAAGGCGCGGCTGGGGCTGGATCCGCATGTGCAATCGATGCGCCATGCCCTGCAGACCGCCGCCTATGGTGCGACGCTGATCCGCAGCCATGTGGACATCGACACCGACGGCGGGCTGCGCGCGCTGGAAGGCGTGATGGAAACCGCTGACAAGCTGGCCGACGTGGTTGAGATCGAAACCGTGGCTTTCCCGCAGTCGGGCCTGATGATCCGCGAGGGCACCGCCGAGCTGATGGATCAGGCGCTGGCGATGGGGGCCGATCTGGTCGGCGGGCTGGACCCCTGCGGCGTGGACCGTGATCCCAAGGGGCATCTCGACGTGGTCTTCGGGCTGGCGGAAAAACACGGCAAGGGCGTCGACATCCACCTGCATGAACGCGGTGAGATGGGCATGTTCTCGATGGAGGAGATTCTGACCCGCGCCGAGGCGCTGGGCATGACGGGACTGGTCTCCATTTCCCATGCCTTCTGTCTGGGCATGAACGACTATCAGCGGGTCGAGGCGATGCTGGAGCGGCTGGCGGCACTGGACGTGCGGATCATGACCACCGCGCCGGCGTCCTCGCCCGCGCCGATGGTCAAGCAGCTGATGGCGCATGGCATCCGCATTGGTGCCGGCAATGACGGTATTCAGGACACCTGGGGGCCATATGGCAACGGCGACATGCTGGAGCGCGCCAAGTTCATCGGCCTGCGCAACAACCTGCGCATGGACAGCGAGGTGAAGACCGCGCTGGATATCTGCGCGGGCGGCGGTGCCGAGGCGATGGGGAAACCCCGCCGCGCGCTGGAGGTCGGGGCACCGGGCGATGTGGTGCTGGTGCAGGGCGAAACCGTCGTGCAGGCGGTGGTCACCCACGCACCGCGCCAGCTGGTGGTCAAGGGCGGCAATGTCACGGCACGCGGTGGCAAGACCGTGATGGAGGCTCCATGAGCCGCTTTGCTGACCTGCCGCTGGGGGCCCGCCCGCCGGGGCGCTGGGCGCTGCGTGCGGCCTGGGTGATCGTAGACACCCCAACTGGCCGCCATCTGGTGCCGGATGGCGAGGTGGTTGTCGAAGGCGGCCGTGTCATCCACGTGGGCCTGCCGTTCGAGGGCGAGGTCGCGGCCCGCTACGACATGGGACAGGCGCTGATCGCACCGGGTTTGGTCGATCTTGATGCGCTGTCCGACCTCGACACGACGCTGCTGGCGCATGACAACTGGCCCGGCGACAAGAAAGGCCGCGTCTGGCCGCGCTCTTACGTCGAGCGCGGACCCTATGAGATGTACAGCCCTGAGGAACTGGCGTTTCAGAAGCGCTTTGCCTTTGGCCAGCTGCTGCAGAACGGGATCACCACCGCGGCACCCATTGCCTCGCTATTTTACCGCGAATGGGGCGAGACGGTGGAGGAGTTCACCGCCGCGGCCGAGGCGGCAGAGGAGCTTGGCCTGCGCGTCTGGCTGGGACCTGCTTACCGCAGCGGCGGCATGGTGGCCGAGGCCGATGGCCGCCTGGTGGCCGAGTTTGACGAGGCGCGCGGCCTGGCGGGACTGGATGCGGCGCTCGGCTTTGCTGCCGCGTGGCAGGGGCATGGCCTGATCTCGCCGTTGCTGGCGCCGGACCGGGTGGAGACCTGCACTGCAGAGCTTTTGCGCCGCACCATGGCCGCGGCGGAGGAGCTGAACTGTCCGGTGCGCCTGCATATGGCCCAGGGCCAGATGGAGCGCGATACCGTACAGCAGTTGCACGGCATGAGCGCGCCGCAGTGGTTGAATAGCCACGGCCTGCTGAATGCCCGCCTGCTGGCACCGCATGCCACGGTGGCCGATGACGCGGATCTTGATCTTTATGCCAGCCATGGCGTCAGCGTGGTGCATTGCCCGCTGGTCGCGGCCCGGCATGGCGGTGCGCTGCGCTCCTTTCGGCGGCTGCGCGACAAGGGCATCGGCATTGCCATGGGCACCGACACCGCGCCGCCGGACATGGTGCTGAACATGGCGGTGGGCATGATGATGTGCCGCATGGTGGAGGGCGATCTGACCACCATCACCTCGGCCGAGATGTTCGATGCCGCCACCCTGGGCGGTGCGGCGGCGCTGGGGCGCGACGACATTGGCGTGCTGCGGGAAGGGGGCAGGGCGGATATCGCCGTCTTCGACCTCTCTGATACTGCAATGGCGCCGACCATCGACCCGGTGCAGACCCTGATCCTGGGCGCCACTGGCCGGGTCACCAGGGCCACCATCGTCGATGGCCGCCTGTCGATGCGCGACGGCGACCTTGCGGGCATCGACATGGCCGCGGCCCGCCTGCGCGCGCAGGCGCAGTTCGACGGGCTGCTGGCCAAATACCCGGACCGGACGGTTGGCCATCCATCGCTGGCCGAGATCTTCCCCCCGACATACCCGCCGCTGACGCGGCCCCAGACGTGAAGGATAACGAGATGATGCTGAGGCAAGCACCTGCACCGCAGGACCCAGGCAGCCAGCCCGTGCCCGAAGGGGCGCCAGCACTGGAGGTCGACAGCCTGACCGTGGAGTTTCCGACCCGCCGCGGGCTGCTCACCGCCATTGACGACGTCTCGATCCGCATCGCTCCGGGGGAGATCCTCGGCGTTGTCGGGGAATCCGGCGCGGGCAAGTCGATCACCGGCCTTGCCGTGCTGGGTCTGCTGGAGGCGCCGGGCCGGATCGCCAAGGGCGAGATCCGCGTCGGCGGCCGCCGGGTCGACACGCTGTCAGAAGACGAGCTGACCCGCGTGCGGGGGCGTGAAATGGGCGCGATCTTTCAGGATCCGCTGACCGCGCTGAATCCGCTGTTCTCGATCGGGGCGCAGCTGATCGAGACCATTCGCCTGCACAAGCCGATGTCGCGCGAGGCGGCACAGCAAAAAGCTGTTACCCTGCTGCGCGAGGTTGGCATCCCGGCGCCGGAGGACCGACTGAAGCAATATCCGCACCAGTTTTCCGGCGGCATGCGGCAGCGGGTGGTGATTGCGCTGGCGCTGGCGGCGGAGCCACAGCTGATCATCGCCGATGAACCCACGACGGCGCTGGATGTCTCGATCCAGGCGCAGATCACCACGTTGCTGCGGCGCCTGTGCGACGAGCACCGCACCGGCATCATGCTGGTGACCCACGACATGGGCGTGATCGCCGAGACTGCCGACCGGGTGGCGGTGATGTACTCGGGCCGGGTGGTGGAAACCGGCCGCGTCGAGGACGTGCTGCATGATCCGCAGCACCCCTATACCCGCGGGCTGATGGCCGCGATTCCCAGCCTGCACGCGCGCAGCGGTACGCTGGCGCAGATCGACGGCGCGATGCCGCGGCTGAATGCTCGCCCTTCGGGCTGTGCCTTTCACCCGCGCTGCCCACAGGCCGGGCCGCGCTGCTTGCGCGAACGGCCGCAGCTGGTTCCGGCGGCGCGCAGCGAAGCGGCCTGTTTCATCCAGGACGGAGGCACCGAATGATGCAGATCAACGATCCAATCCTGACCGTCGACCGGGTGTCGAAACGGTTTGACGTCTCCGCGCCCTGGCTGAACCGGGTGCTGGAGGGCAAGCCGCGGCTGCTGGTCAATGCGGTAAACGAGGTCAGCTTTACCATCGCCCGCGGCAGCTGTTTCAGCATCGTCGGCGAATCGGGCTGCGGCAAATCCACCGTGGCGCGGCTGGTGACCGGGCTTTACGCCACCAGCGGTGGCGACATCCGCTTTGGCCGCGGCGCCGAGGGCCGTCCGGTGCGGGTGCAGATGATCTTTCAGGACCCGCATTCCAGCCTGAACCCGCGCTGGCGCATCGGCGACATCATCGCCGAGCCAATCCGCGAGATGAAGCTGCGCCGCGACGAGGCTGAAACCACCTCGCGCGTGGAAGAACTGCTGCAAACCGTGGGCCTTGCTGCGGATGACGCACGCAAGTTTCCGCATGAATTCTCCGGCGGGCAGCGGCAGCGCATTTCGATCGCACGCGCGCTGGCCTGCGAGCCGGAACTGCTGGTCTGTGACGAGCCGACCTCGGCGCTGGACGTGTCGGTGCAGGCCCAGATCCTGAACCTGATGCGGCGCCTGCAACAGGAGCTGGGGCTGACCTATCTGTTCATCAGCCACGACCTGAGCGTGGTGCGGCACATGTCTGACATGATTGCGGTGATGTACCTGGGGCGCATCGTCGAAATGGCCCCGGTCGAATCCCTTTTCAACCAGCCTCTGCACCCGTATTCGCAGCTTCTGCTCAATACGATTCCGGACATCCATGCGCCCAAGCGTGCAAGATGCGTCGACAATGGTGAACCGCCCAGTCCGCTGAACCCACCGTCCGGCTGCGCCTTTCATCCACGCTGTGCGCTGGCCACCGACGCCTGCCGGGAGGCGGTGCCACCCCTGCGAGACCTTTCAGACGGTCACAAGGCGGCCTGTTTGCTGGCTGGCTGAGCGATGGCGGGGCGGAGGCTCCGCAGGCCTGGGCTCGCCTTTGCAACAAATCGCCGCCCTGCCTAAGCGCGGGCGCGGCCCGTGGCAGCATTCTCCGGCCCGCACGAGCCACCACGCTGGCCCAGCCAACAGGCGCGGGCGCATGCCGTGGGGCAGACGTGCCCACGCCTGCGGGCAACCTTGCGGGCAATGTTGCGGTCTCTGGGACGGGGGCTTGGCCTTAGTCCAGGGCCTCGATGATCGCGATGTCCGCCTCGCAGGCACCGGCACGCTCGGCGCGCGCGGCCCGGTACGCCGCGGAGTCGTAGCAGGCGCGGGCGCGGTCCAAACTGTCGAATTCGATGACAACTCTGCGCTGCCATGCGCGACCTTCAAGGGTGTCCGCTTCACCTCTTGCCAGGAAGCGCGCGCCGAATTCAGCAAACGCCGCCGGGGCAATTGCCTGGTACCCCCGGTAACGCTCGGGGTCAGTGACTGTCACATTGGCAATCCAGTAGGCTTTGGGCATTGGCTTTTCAGGCTTTCTCTTGGGTGAGAACCCGTTTGGCAACGGCGGCTGTTTCCGTCAGATGGTCGTGGACGGCCTTTTTGGCAGCTTCCGTGTTGCCCGAGGTGATGGCTTCGCAGATTTCTTCCATGTGGGAGGGGCCGGGTTTCGGCCGGTCGGCGGTCGACAGTGTGACCGCCCGCAGGCGGCTGATGCGACCGTTCAGGCGCTGGGCGATTTCCCAAGCGACGTGATGGCCAGCCCCCTCGAAGATGATGCGATAGAAGTCGGTAGAGGCGCGCAACATTGGGCCGGGGGCACCCACCGCTACCGCGTCTTTCAGCACCGTCAATGCCTCTTTCAGTTCTTCTGCCAGCCGCGGTGTCATGTTTTCGGCGCAGGCGGTGGCGGCGGCGGTCTCAAGCATCTGACGGATATCATAGATCTGCCGTGCGTCCTCCCAGCTGAGCTGCGCGACGATCGGCCCTTTGCCCGTCAGGATTTCAACCAGCCCCTCGGCCTCAAGGTAGCGGATGGTCTCGCGGACCACCGTTCGGCTGACGCCCAGTTGGTCGCAGAGCGCGCGTTCGACCAGTCGTTCGCCGGGGGCGAATTGGCCAGAAATGATCGCCTCGCGCATTCGCTCCTGCACGATGCAGCGCAGCGTCTGAGGTTGGTCGATCCGGGTCATTACGGGCTGGGGGGCGGGTTTGCTCATGCCTGTGTCGATACCAACAGCCGTGGTCTCAGGCAAGTGTCTGTTGACATGCAGTCCTATGGTATACCATATGACGGCAACTGGAATCAGATAGGAAAGGCTCAGCCATGCCCGCCGAAATCCGCAAAACGTTGCTGCATGTTGAAGAGACCCTGATCGAGGGCGGTAAAGCTGCAGAGACGCCGCTAAAGATGATTGCCGCGGTGGCGGTGATCAAAAACCCCTGGGCGGGGCAGGGGTTTGTCGAAGACCTGCGCCCGGCAATCCATGACTGCGCACCCGGGCTGGGAGAGAAGCTGACGGCGATGATCCTTGAGGCCGCAGGTGGCGGTGACAAGGTCGAAGGCTACGGCAAATCTGCCATCGTCGGCGTCAACGGCGAGGTCGAGCACGCCTCCGCCCTGATCCACACGCTGCGCTTTGGCAACCACTTCCGCGAGGCGGTGGGGGCGAAGTCCTATCTTGCCTTCACCAACACCCGTGGCCCGGCCAACGCTTCCTTGCAAATCCCGTTGATGGACAAGAACGACGGCGGGCGGCGCAGTCATTACCTGACCATCCAGCTGTCCGTGGCGGATGCGCCCGGGCCGGACGAGATCGTGATCGCGCTGGGGGCTTCCATTGGTGGGCGGCCGCATCACCGCATCGGCGATCGCTATCAGGACCTCAAGGAGCTGGGCCATGACGTCGACAACCCTGCAGCTGTCTGATCCCTTTGGTCCGGTCACCTGCCAATCGGCCGGTGACGGGGCGCCTGTGGTGCTGCTTCACGGTGTCGGCATGCAGTCTGCGGCCTGGGCGCCGCAGATCGAGCAGCTGTCGCAGACCCATCGGGTGATTGCGCTGGATCTGCCCGGACACGGCGGCAGCGGGCTGCTGCCGGACGGCGCGGAGCTGCCGGACTACGTGGCCTGGCTTCATGCCGTGCTCACGGAGCTGGATCTGGGGCCCGTGTCGCTGGCGGGCCATTCCATGGGGGCGCTCATCGCCGGTGGATATACCGTCTGCCATCCCGCGCACGTCTCTCGCGTGGCGTTGTTGAACGGGGTCTTCCGCCGGGATCCCGCGGCGCGCGAGGCCGTCGAGGCCCGCGCAGCCCTGATCCGTGCTGGTGGCTTCGACCTCGAGACGCCCTTGGCCAGATGGTTCGGAGAAGGCAAGACCGACCTGGCTGCCCGGGAGCAGGTGGCTGAATGGCTGTCGGGGGTGAACCTCGCGGGCTATGCTGCGGCCTATACCGCCTTTGCGCGCGGTGACAGCACCTATGCGGACGGGTTTTCCGACATCCGCTGCCCGCTCCTGGCGCTGACCGGTGATGGTGACCCGAACTCGACGCCGGAAATGGCGCGGGCCATGGCGGATGCTGCGCCCCACGGGCGGGCAGTGGTCATCGAAGGCCACCGCCACATGGTGAACCTGACCGCACCGGAGGAAGTGAACGCCGCCCTGCGGACCTGGCTCAACACAGAGGAGGAGCTGTCATGAGCAACATCGATCCACGCGCGCTGCGCAATGCCTTTGGCACCTTCATGACCGGCGTTACAGTTGTGACAACGCATGATCCCGACGGAAATCCGATCGGTTTCACCGCCAACTCCTTCACCTCCGTGTCGCTGGAGCCGCCACTGGTGTTGGTGTGCCTCGCCAATTCCTCCAGGAACTATGCCGCGTTCGAGCAGGCCGACGGCTTTGCCGTGAACGTGCTGGCGGAGGACCAGAAGGACGTCTCCAACACTTTTGCAAGGCCGGTCGAGGATCGTTTCTCGGTCGTTCAATGGCAGAAAGGCCCGCAAGGCAGCCCAGTATTCGATGGCGTTTCAGCCTGGTTCGACTGTTCCATGCACAAACGTGTGGAAGCGGGCGACCATTTGATCCTGATCGGGCAGGTGGAGGCCTTCGAGACTTCGCCCGCGCCGGGATTGGGCTATGCCCGCGGCGCCTACGTGACGGCGGCGGCCGAAGCCGAGGCTCTGACACAGGGTGCCAAGCTGATTGTCTCAGCCCTCATCGAGCATGAGGGCAAGGTGCTGCTGATGGGCAATGACCTTGGCAAGCTGACGCTGCCGGAAACGCGGGTCGGCAAGGAGGGAGCCTCCGCGGCCTTGGCCCGGCTGATTGCCGAAACCGGTGTCGAAGCGGAGCCGGGGTTCATCTACTCGGTGTTCGAAGACGAAGCGCGAGAACATCAGCATATTTCGTTTCTGTGCCAGTCTGCCGGGGGCACCCCGGCCAAGGGCACCTTTACCCAGCTCAGCCAGACCACGCTGATGGACATCGCGGATGCGGCGGTCTGCACCATGCTGGAGCGGTTCGCCAACGAAAGCCGGATCGGCAATTTCGGGGTGTATTATGGAAACCAGACCACCGGGCAAGTGCGCCCCGTGGGGACAGGGAGCACGCGGGCATGAAATTTTCTCTCTTTGCGCATATGGAGCGGATTTCTGCGGATCAGGATCAGAAACAGCTCTACGACGAGTTCATCCAGCTTTGCAAAATCGCCGATGACGGCGGCATGCACGCGGTGTGGACCGGCGAACACCATGGGATGAATTTCACGATTGCGCCCAACCCGTTCCTGAACCTCGTCGATGCGGCGCGACACACCAAGAATGTCCGCCTCGGCACGGGCACGGTGATTGCGCCCTTCTGGCATCCGATCCGGCTGGCGGGCGAGGCGGCGATGACCGACATCATCACCGACGGCCGCCTGGATCTGGGTATCGCGCGTGGCGCGTATTCCTTTGAATACGAGCGCATGATGCCCGGGATGGACGCCTGGGAGGCGGGCCTGCGGATGCGGGAGCTGATCCCGGCACTGCAGGGGCTGTGGCAGGGCGATTACGCGCAGGAAGGGGAGTTCCACTCCTTCCCCAAGACCACGTCCTCGCCCAAGCCGTTGCAGGACGGCGGCCCGCCGATCTGGGTCGCGGCCCGCGATCCGAACAGCCATGAATTCGCGGTGGCTAATGGCTGCAACGTTCAGGTGACCCCGCTGTGGAAGGGCGACGAGGAAATCGCCGACCTGATGAGCAAGTTCAACGCGGCCTGTGAAAAGCACAACGACGTGCCGCGGCCCAAGATCATGCTGCTGCAGCACACCTATGTCGCGGACAGCGCCGCGGATGTGAAACGCGGCGCGGAGGAGCTGAACCGCTTCTACAACTACTTCGGCGCGTGGTTCATGAACAAGCGGGACATCTCGCAGGGTCTCATCGCCCCCTTGTCGGACGAGGAAATCGCCGCGCATCCGTTCTACTCACCCGAGGCGATGGAGCGGGACCTGGTGATCGGGGAACCGGCAGCTGTGATCGAACGGCTGAAGACATACGAGTCGCTCGGATACGATGAATATGCGTTCTGGATCGACAGCAGCATGAGTTTCGAGCGTAAGAAGGCCTCGCTCGAGCGTTTCATTGCGCACGTGATGCCCGCGTTTCAGTAAGGGAGCCTGAGAATGCAGACCTTCCAGCAGTATATCGGTGGCGCATTTGAGGATGCCGACACCACCTTCGACAGTCGCGACCCCGCCACGGGCGCGCCCTGGGCAAAGATGCCCGCGGCCTCCGAGGCGGATGTGGACCGGGCGGTAACGGCGGCGGAGGCTGCGTTCTTCTCCCCTGACTGGGCCGAGATGACGGCGACCCAGCGCGGCAAGCTCCTGATGCGCCTGGCGGACCTGGTGGCGGAGAACGCTCCGCGGTTGGCGGAACTGGAAACCCGTGATACCGGGAAGATCATCCGCGAGACCTCGGCGCAGATTGCCTATGTGGCGGAATACTATCGCTATTACGCGGGCCTCGCCGACAAGATCGAGGGCGCCCATCTGCCGATCGACAAGCCGGACATGGAGGTCTGGCTGCGCCGTGAACCGGTGGGCGTGGTGGCCGCGATCGTGCCCTGGAACTCGCAGCTGTTCCTGTCCGCGGTAAAGATCGCCCCGGCACTGGCAGCAGGCTGTACGGTGGTTCTGAAAGCCTCCGAGGAAGCCCCGGCACCAATGCTGGAATTCGCCCGGATCTTTGACCAGGCGGGCTTTCCGCCCGGTGTGCTGAACGTCATCACCGGCGGGCCGCAGGCCGGTGCCGCGCTGACCAGCCATGCATCGGTCGCCCATGTTGCCTTCACCGGCGGGCCGGAGACAGCGCGCCATATCGTGCGCAACTCCGCCGAGAACCTTGCGTCCACCTCGTTGGAACTCGGGGGCAAGTCCCCCTTCATCGTGTTCGACGACGCCGATCTCGAAAGCGCCGTGAATGCCCAGGTCTCGGGCATCTTTGCCGCGACCGGGCAAAGCTGCGTCGCGGGATCCCGGCTGGTGATCCAGAAAGGGATTAAGGCGGAATTTCTCAAGCGGCTGAAGGAGAAGGCCGAGGCCGTGGTGATCGGCATGCCGCAGGACATGAACACCGAGGTGGGGCCTTTGTGCACGTTGAGGCAGCGCGATCACGCGGTGCGGCTGATTGAGGCCTCGCTTCAGGCGGGCGCGAGGCTGGTCACGGGCGGCATTGTGCCGGAGGGGCAGGGCTACTTCTTTCCGCCCACCGTGCTGGATTGCTCCGATGCGCCGACTGCGCCGTGCCTGTCGAACGAGTTTTTCGGCCCGGTCCTCTCGGTGGTTGACTTCGAGACCGAGGCAGAGGCCGTGGAGATCGCAAACAACACCGCGTTTGGCCTCGCCTCGGGCGTGTTCACCCAGAACCTGACCCGCGCACATCGGATGATCCGCAAGATCCGGGCGGGCATCGTCTGGGTCAACACCTATCGCGCGGTAAGCCCGATTGCGCCCTTCGGCGGTCACGGCCTGTCCGGCCACGGCCGCGAGGGCGGGCTTCAGGCGGTGCTGGATTACACCAAGCTGAAGGCGGTCTGGCTGCGCACCAGCGACGATCCCATCCCGGACCCTTTCGTGATGCGGTAAGGCGGGACTGATCCCAACAGAAGAAAATTGCTTGCCGGAGGCGCCTGTCGCGCCTCCGGTCACCCAGTCATTGTCAAAGGGAGGAAACCATGGCGAGCGACGACAAAATAGGAGAGGGAGGCCAGCTGGTCTCCGACAAAGGGGTTTTCAAAGGGCTTCACAACGGCATGAGCATCGCGTCCAAGGCGATGGTGGCTGCCTTTGTCGTGTTCACGATCCTGAACGTGGATTATGCAGGCCGCATCTATGGCGGCATTCGCGCCTGGATCGAAGGCGCGCTGAGCTGGTATTACATCAGCACCGTGATCGTCATCCTGGCTGCCTGCCTGTTCCTGATGTTCAGCCGGTTCGGGTCCATCCGCCTCGGCGATGACGACAGCAAGCCGGAGTTCAGCCGTTTTTCCTGGTTCGCCATGCTGTTTTCCGCATCGGTGTCGATCGGCATCATGTTCTTTGGCGTTGCCGAGCCGTTGTTCTACTTCGACAATTCGGCGGGGTGGGGGTATCCCAACAACCCCTTCGCGGATGCGGCGGGCCACACCGAGATGGATGTGCAGCGCGCGGCAGACGCCGTGCGGGTGACCAACTTTCACTGGGGGCTGCATGGGTGGGCGATCTATACGCTGACCGGTCTGGCCCTCGGCTATTTTGCCTTTCGTAAAAAGCTGCCGCTGACCTTCCGCTCGGCGCTGTATCCGGTCCTTGGCCAGCGGATCTATGGTCCGGCCGGTCACGCCGTCGATCTGCTGGCAGTCTTTGGCACGGTGTTCGGCATCGCCACCTCGATGGGGCTTGGAGTGACCCAGATGGCGCATGGCATGAACGTGCTGTTCGGGATCGATCCGGGCGTGGGCACCCAGGTCGCGCTGATCGTCATCATCTCGGTCATTGCGACGCTGTCGGCGGTCTCCGGCATTGGCAGGGGTATCAAGATCCTGTCGGAATGGAATGTCGTGCTGACCATCGCCCTCATCCTCTTCTTTGTCTTCGCAGGCCCCACCCAATGGCTGGCTGGCTTCCTGCTCAATGCAACCGGGGACTACCTGACCCAGTTCCTGTCGATGGGGTTCTGGACCGCTTCCACGCCGGGCGACGTCGCCTGGCAGGGGGGCTGGACCATCTTCTACTGGGGCTGGTGGCTGAGCTGGGCGCCCTTCGTCGGCATGTTCATCGCCCGCATCTCCAAGGGCCGGACCATCCGCGAGTTCATGTTCGGCGCCATGCTGGTTCCAACCTCGATGGCCTTCATCTGGATCTCGGTGTTCGGCGGCAGCGCGTTGTTCCTTGAACTCAATGCCGAAGGCGGCGTCGGAACCGCGGGCTTGGTGGATATGGTCAACAGCTGGAACCTGGGCGGTACCCTGTTCGGCACCATCGACCTGCTGGCAGATGGCGGGACGCTGGCTTGGGTCATCTCTGCCCTCACCACCTTCCTGCTTGCCACCTGGTTCATCACCAGCTCCGATTCCGGCACCCTGGTGGTGACCACCATCCTGTCGATGGGCAATGCGCATCCTCCCAAACTGCACCGTGTGGTCTGGGGCGCGGCCCAGGGGCTGGTTGCCGCCGTGCTGCTGCTGGCCGGCGGGCTGTCGGCGCTGCAGACCGCAGCGATTGCGGCCGCCCTGCCGATCTCGGTGCTGGTGGTGATGATGGCCTGGGGCGTGATCAAGTCGCTGATGGAAGATCCGGCCGCCGTGACGAGCAGCCCGGAGCAGGCTCCGGATGGCACTTCCCTCAACCAGGATCTGCACGCCTGATCGGCGCAAGCCAACGTCAAACAGGGGGCGGGACAGCTCGCCCCCAATTCTACCGCACAGGAGTTTTGCAAGTGCTCTCTCTCTCCCGTCCCGATCTGCTGTTGCAGGATGCCTATGTGAACGGCGAATGGCTGGCCCGCGACAGTCGGTTCCAGGTGCTCAACCCCTCGACCGGCGCGGTGCTGGCCAATGTGGCCGATTGCACCGTCGACGACGCCAGGGCCGCCATCGCGGCTGCCAGTGTTGCCCAGCGGGACTGGGCCAAGTGGACCGGCAAGGAGCGCGCCGCGGTTCTGCGCCGGTGGTTCGATCTCATGGTCGCCCATGCCGATGATCTGGCCGCCATCCTCACCGCCGAGATGGGCAAGCCGCTGGCCGAAGCCAAAGGCGAGATCATGTATGGCGCCAGCTTCATCGAATGGTTCGCGGAGGAGGCCAAGCGGATCTATGGCGACACCATTCCCGGCCATCAGCGGGACAAGCGGATCCTGGTGATGAAGCAGCCGGTCGGTGTGGTCGGGGCCATCACGCCCTGGAACTTCCCCAACGCGATGATCACGCGCAAGGCAGGTCCGGCACTGGCGGCCGGGTGTGCCATGGTGGTGCGCCCCGCCAGCGAAACGCCGCTGTCGGCCCTGGCCATAGCCCGGCTGGGCGAGGAAGCGGGACTTCCCGCGGGCGTCTTCTCGGTGCTGCCGTCAACCGACAGCAAGGGGATCGGCCTGGAGTTCTGCGAAAACCCGGCGATGCAGAAGATCAGTTTCACCGGGTCTACCAACGTCGGCAGCATCCTGATGCGCCAGGGGGCCGCGCAGATCAAGAAGCTGTCTCTGGAGCTGGGCGGCAACGCCCCCTTCATCGTGTTCGACGACGCCGATCTGGATGCCGCGGTCGAAGGCGCGCTGATCTCTAAGTTTCGCAATGCCGGCCAGACCTGCGTGTGCACCAACCGGATCTACGTGCAGGATGCTGTCCACGACGCCTTCGTGGAAAAACTCTGTGCCGCGGTGAAGGCTCTGCCGGTTGGCGACGGTTTCGCCGAAGGAACCGCCATCGGGCCGCTGATCAGCGCGTCCGCTGTGAGCAAAGTGAACGAGCACATCAGCGATGCCGTCGCCAAAGGCGGGCAGGTCGCGACCGGAGGCAGGCAACATGCGTTGGGCGGGACGTTCTTTCAGCCCACGGTGATCACCGGGGTGACCCAGGAGATGGCGGTGGCCCGCGAGGAAACCTTCGGCCCGCTGGCTCCCGTCTTCCGGTTCTCGGAGGTGGATGAGGTCCTGGCCGCGGCCAACGACACCGAGTTTGGCCTCGCGTCCTATCTGTACAGCCGCGACTTGAGCCGCATCTACAAGATGATGGAGGGGCTTGAGTACGGAATGGTGGGTGTCAACACGGGCTTGATCTCCACCGAAGTGGCGCCGTTCGGCGGCGTCAAGCTGTCCGGTCTGGGCCGGGAAGGCTCGAAATACGGGATCGAGGATTACCTCGAACTGAAATACTGCTGCCTGAGTATCTGAGGCCGCAACCACTCAGCCACCGGTCCGCAGGTCTGGCTGTCATGGTCCCGCCTGCAACCGGGATCGGGGCTCTTCGGCGCTGCCTGCGGACCCTGACGGGTCCCGGGCAGGCCGCGGAAGGCTGGTCCGTGGCGGCTTGGCCTTTTGGCCGGTAGTGCGCTGACTGTCAGGCAGCCACTACCGAAACCGCTCCGCGTGCCAGCTCCTTGAGGCTAGGGTATTCGTCCAACTTGCATGCCGCTCTGTTCGCCCTCGACAAGGCTACACCACGGGATCTGGTCCGCAACGAGTAAAAGATTTTGCCCGACGAATAATGCTGACGGAGGTCCGCCGGAACTCGGCGAATGAAATAGTAGATGCCTTCCTTCAGGAAGACATAGCTGCGCGAAATGGTCTCCAATTTGTTCTACGCCTCGCCTTGCCCAATGCAGAAGCCGATGCAAAACAATGCTTTAGGAGATTTGATGGTGCCCCCACACGGACTCGAACCGCGGACCTACTGATTACAAATCAGTTGCTCTACCAGCTGAGCTATAGGGGCACTCTTCACGCCGCGCTCCAAACCGACGCACCCGGGAAGGCAAAACTGCCAGGGTGATCTGCGGATCGCGTGCGGGACTGGTACTAGACCGCGTCGGTACCGTCAAGCCGCTAACGTGCGCATGCGCAGAAACATTTTCGCCTCCGTCCGGGCAGGTCGCGAGGATGATACTGACGCGTTTCACATCTCGTTTTCTGCGAAGGGCTTTGCCCGGCCGGGGGCGTCAGAGCCGTCAGGGGCGGGGTTGCCCGTCCCGTCCGAAGTTGAGCGTTTCCGTGCCAAGGTCATCGTAGGTGAGTTCGACCGTCACCGCCTGTACGCTTCCGAGCGGGTACTCGCGATACGGCATGCCGTCCTCGGCCTTGATCATGTTGGGAAAACCTTCGTCCAGGTGGCAGGCGGGCAGAGGCCAGACTTCCGGCTCTCCTCCGTTGACGCTCAGCCGGATCTGCGCAAGGCCGCAGCGCCAGGACCACAGATGGGTGACATAGAGCAGATCCTGCCCCTGAAACTCCCGCACATGGATCCAGTTGCTCCGGGTGGCGGCCAGGATCGGCCTCACTTCCAGCGCGGTGGTGAAGCGGCCGGTGGCGTCCTGTGGCTCGGCAATCAGGGCCGGTGGCGGGGACGACAGTGCAGCAGGCGCCTGGGCCACAGCTGCTCCGCCGGGTGCGTGCACGGCAGCGGCCGGTTCGCCGGTCTGCGCGGTGGCGGCCAGAATGGCCAGGATCACGTCAAGCATGGTCTGTCTCCTGCAATGCGCTAAACTCTGCCGCGCGCCCGATTTTCAAGCGCGACGGTTGCATGGACCGGCTTTGGCGCTTAGCTGTTTCACCAAGCAAAACTACCCGTGCGGGCGGGACGGAACACGGGGAAAACCATGGCAGATGCCCCCTTCAACATCCTGATTGTCGGCCAGGCGGGCCGGTTGCAGTACGAGGCGGTGCTGTTTGCGGCGTCCTTGCGGCACTGTGCGCCGGGCTTCTCCGGTCAGCTCTTTGTTGCGGTGCCTCAGCCCGGCCCACTGTGGCAGAGGGATCCGCGCATCCGCAACCCGGACGTGCTTGCCGCGTTGGAGGAGCTGGGCGCGCGCATGGTCCCGTTCGACAGCCAAGTGTTCGGCAGCGCCTATCCCTATGGCAACAAGATCGAAGCCCTGCAGGTGATGCCAGAAGGCGAGCCTTTTGTGTTCTTCGACACCGATACGCTCATCACCGGCGAATTGGCGGACGTGCCTTTTGATTTCTCGCGTCCGTCGGCGTCCTTGCGGGTCGAGGGCAGCTGGCCGAAACCGACGCTGTATGGTCCGGGGTACGATGGCATCTGGCGCTCGCTCTATGATCGCTTCGGGCTCGATTTCGCGAGCAGTCTTGATCTCAGCCAGCCGGACGAGTTCTGGAAGCGCTACCTCTATTTCAACGCGGGATACTTTTATGGGGCCTGTCCGCGGGCCTTTGGCGAGCGGTTCCTGCGCTACGCACAATCGGTGCGGGATGATCCCCCGGCTGAGTTGATTGGCCAAAGCCTTGACCCCTGGCTGGACCAGATCGTGCTGCCGCTGGTCATCCACGAATTGGGGGGCGGACGGGACGCGCTGCCTGCGGGGTATCTGGATGGGGAGGTCAGCTGCCACTACAGATTGTTCCCGCTGCTGTATGCGCGGGAAAGCGACCGGGTGGTGGCGCTGCTGCACGAAATCACCGCTCCCAACCGCCTCAAGAAGGTGCTGAAGCAGTACGAGCCGATCAAGCGGATGGTCTACCAGCGCCGGGGCGAGAAGGTGCGGGCGCTGTTCGATCAGGACAACCTGCCGCGCCGCGAGCAGGCGATCCGCAACCGGATCAAGTCCGAAGGCTTCTGGATGCGCTAGGGGTGGTCGACCTGCCGCGGGCGCGCGCGTTTCGCGGCTACCGGGGCGGCGGGGCTCCCGCCTGCGCCAGCAGCGCCTGCGGCGCAGCCTTGCAGTTGGGGGTGGCACCGCGCTGCGCGCGGTGGGGCGGCGAGGGGCTGGCCCATGCGGCGACGGGGGCGCTTTGCGCTCTGGCGCGACATTCGCGCGATTGCGTTCCGGCCCCGGCCATGCTGAGGTGCGCGCGACAGAACAACGTCTAAGGGAGACTGAACGATGACCGACGCTCCGAGCTACGGTTTTGACACCTTGCAAATCCATGCCGGCGCCAAGCCTGACCCGGCCACCGGTGCGCGGCAGACGCCGATCTATCAAAGCACCGCATACGTGTTCCGCGACGCGGAACATGCCGCCGCTTTGTTCAACCTGCAGGAGGTCGGCTACATCTACTCGCGCCTGACCAACCCCACGGTTGCCGTGCTGCAGGAACGCCTGGCGACGCTGGAAGGCGGCGTCGGGGCGGTCTGCTGTTCGTCTGGCCATGCGGCGCAGATCATGGCGCTGTTCGCACTGATGAGCCCGGGCTGCAACGTGGTCGCCTCGACCCGGCTTTATGGCGGCACCGTCACCCAGTTCAGCCAGACCATCAAGCGCTTCGGCTGGTCGGCGAAATTCGTCGACACCGACGATCTGGAGGCGGTGAAAGCGGCGATCGACGAAAACACCCGCGCGGTGTTCTGCGAATCCATCGCGAACCCCGGCGGCTATGTCACCGACATCCGGGCGCTGGCCGATGTGGCGGATGCGGCGGGCCTGCCGCTGATCGTCGACAACACCTCGGCGACACCCTATCTCTGCCGCCCGATCGAACAGGGCGCGACGCTGGTGGTGCATTCCACCACCAAGTACCTCACCGGCAACGGCACCGTGACCGGCGGCTGCATCGTCGACTCCGGCAAGTTCGACTGGTCCGCGAGTGACAAGTTCCCGTCGCTGTCGCAGCCCGAACCGGCCTATCACGGGCTCAAGTTCCACGAGACCTTCGGCCCGCTGGCCTTCACCTTCCACGGCATCGCCATCGGGCTGCGCGATCTGGGCATGACGATGAACCCGCAGGCGGCGCATTACACCCTGATGGGGATCGAGACGTTGTCCTTGCGCATGCAGCGCCACTGCGAGAACGCGGTGAAGGTGGCCGAGTGGCTGGAGCAGGACGACCGTGTCGATTACGTGACCTACGCCGGTCTGCCGTCGTCGCCCTACCACGAGCGCGCCAAGAGCTGCTACCCCAAGGGCACCGGCGGTCTGTTCACCTTTGCGGTCAAGGGCGGCTACGAGGCCTGCGTCAAGCTGGTCGATGCGCTGGAGATCTTCAGCCATGTGGCCAACCTCGGTGACACCCGGTCGCTGATCATTCACTCCGCCTCGACCACCCACCGGCAGTTGACGCCTGAGCAGCAGGAAGCCGCTGGAGCCGGGCCGAACGTGGTGCGTGTCTCGATCGGTATCGAAGACGCGGACGACCTGATCCGCGACCTCGACCAGGCCCTGACCAAGGCCTGCGGCTGAGCGATCGGAAACGTTTTACAGCGAGGTCCGGGTGCTGTTGCGGTCGGACCTCGTACCGGGGGCGGGGCGCCGTGTCTCGCCCAGATCATCGAACCTGTCGCGGGATCCGCGGCAGGTTTCTTGGTTTCAGGCGGTGGGGAAACAGGGACATCAGGGCAGGAACCTGCGAGGAAGGCTGCAAGCTCAGCGCGCTGATCGGGCAGGGGCGCAAGGCGCCGTGGCCCGGAAAATGCCGCGCGCCATCCGTCGCTTCGGGCGGATGGCGCGCGCGTGTGGTCGGTAGGGCTTAGCCCGTGATTGTGTTCAGCAGCAGGTAGATCAACGCGGACAGCAGGGCAGCGGCCGGGACGGTGATGACCCAGGCGGCCACGATGGTCATGAAATGGCTGCGGCGCACCAGCTTGCGACGGCGGCGCTCCTCCGGGGCGATGCGCTTTTCCGGCGGGCGGCTGGCGGCGGATTTCTTCAGGCGGCGCTCCATGTGCCACTCGCGGAAGAAGCCGACCCCGAACACCGCGCCAACCGCGATATGGGTCGAGGACACCGGCAGCCCCAGCCAGCTGGCCACGATCACGGTGATCGCCGCCGACAGCGATACGCAGTAGGCCCGCATCGGGTTCAGCTTGGTGATCTGGCTGCCGACCATGCGGATCAGCTTGGGGCCGAACAGGAACAGGCCAAAGGAGATGCCGAAGGCGCCGATCACCATCACCCAGGTCGGGATCGCCACCTTGGAGGCGAAATCGCCGAATTCGGTGGCATGCACGATGGCCGCCAGGGGGCCGACCGCGTTGGCGACATCATTGGCGCCATGGGCAAAGGACAGAAGGCCCGCGGAGATCACCAGCGGCAGGCCGAACAGCGCTTTCAGCGACTTGTTGCGGTTCTCCATGCCCTCGGACTGGCGTTTGATCAGCGGCGCGGTGATCACGTAGGACAAGGCCCCGGCGGCAGCACCGATCAGCAGGGCGGTCTGCAGGTCGATCTTGATGATCCGCTTCAGCCCCTTCAGCGCCAGATAGGCGGCAAAGGCGCCGGCCATGATGCCGACCAGCACCGGCACCCAGCGGCGCGCGGCGGCGATCTTGTCTTCCTGATAGATGATCTTGGCCTTGATGAAGGCGAGGAACAGCGCCGCGATGACGCCGCCCAACACCGGCGAGATCACCCAGCTGGCGGCGATCTTGGCCATGGTCGGCCAGTTCACCACCGACACGCCCGCCGCCGCGACACCCGCGCCAAGGACACCGCCGACCACCGAATGGGTGGTCGAGACCGGAGCCCCGACCCAGGTTGCCAAGTTCACCCACAGCGCCGAGGAGATCAGCGCCGCCATCATCGCCCAGATGAAGATCGTCTCATTGGCCACGGCCGTCGGATCGATGATGCCCTTGGAAATGGTCGAGACCACGTCGCCGCCCGCCAGCAGCGCGCCCGCGCTTTCGGCGATGGCGGCAATGACGATGGCGCCGCCCATGGTCAGCGCATTGGCGCCCACCGCGGGGCCCATGTTGTTGGCCACGTCATTGGCGCCGATGTTGATCGCCATATAGGCGCCGAATGCGGCGGCGGCGATCACCACCATGCTCATGGCCGAGCCGCCAAAGAACACGCCGGCGCCCAGGCCCGCCAGCACGATGAAGGCCAGCGCAATCCCCGGTGCCACCAGGGGGCGCGAGACATAGCTGGTCGCCAGCTCAACCTGGGAGATCCGGTTCAGATCCTTGTCCAGGGTTTTCCATTGGCTGCGCTGCGGTGCATCGCTCATTCTCGACATTCCTGATTCTGAGGTCTCGGCACGCGCCTAGCGAGGCACCTGCCGGGTTGCAAGCGCCTGACATGAAGCTGTTACAAAAATGTTACAATTTGCGCAGCACGTCCTGCAATTGGGGTTCATGCACCAGGGTTGCAGCCTCTTGCGGGCTCATCCATTGGCGGTTGCGCTCTGCGGCCTCGGGGTAGCTGTCTTCCAGTTCCTCGACCTCGGCGGCGAAGATCAGCGTCGTCACCGGCTCGTCGGTGCCGTTGTCGTGGCGTTTCATGTAGTTGTATTCGCCGATCGGGCGTTCGGAGACCCGTGCCTTGCGCACTCCGGCCTCTTCCCAGGCTTCCTGAAGGGCTGAATCCGGGCCGTTCTTGCCATCAATCGGCCAGCCCTTCGGAATGATCCAGCGGCCAGTGCCACGGCTGGTGATCATGAGCACTTCCTTGCCGGACTCGCCGGTGCGATAGCACAGCGCGGCAACCTGCAGCCGGTTCGGCCGTCTTAAAAGTGGTTTCACGATTTCTTCCCAGGCGCGGGTCAAGGTGCGGGTCATGTCTGCTCAGCCTTTGTGATCGGGTTACCCCGTGTCTTGTTCGGATTGCCGACAAAGTAGGAGGGTGCCCGCGGCTTTGCAAGCACGCAGCAGGCGGCGCGCCGCCGTCAGCCATCCCGCGCCCAGGGCTTGCGGCGGTTTTGATGCTGCGCTTGCGGTTGTACCGACCCCGGGGCGTCTCGGAGCGTCTCGGGGCGCTAGGTCCGCCGTTTGGCGCGCAGGGTGGGGTCCGCTTGCGTCGGGTCCTCGGGCCAGGGGTGCTTGGGGTACTGCGCGCGCATGTCCTTGCGCACATCGGCATAGGATCCGGCCCAGAAACCCGGCAGATCACGGGTGATCTGGATCGGGCGACGGGCAGGGGACAGCAGCGTGACCTTCAGCGCAACCCCACCCACCGTGGGGTGACGGGTGACGCCGAACAGCTCCTGCAGGCGCAGGGAGACCTCCGGCACCTCGCCGGCATAATCGATCGGCACCTTGTGGCCCAGCGGGGTGATGAAACTGCCCGGTGCCTCGCGGTCCAAAAGCTGCGTCTGCTCCCAGCTGAGCGCGGCGCGCAGCGCGGGCAGCACATCGAACCGTTTCCAGTCCTCCGCGGATTTCACCCCGCCGAGCATCGGCAGCAGCCAGTCGTCCAGCGTTTCGGTCAGTCCGGGGATCGAGAAATCCGGCAGGTCATGGCCATCTGCGCGCAGCAGCTCCACCCGGGCCGCCAGTCGCGCCGCGGCGCCCGTCAGCCGCAGGCCAAGGTCGCGCACCCCGTCCAGCATGGCCTTTGCCACGGCTTCAGGGGGCACATCCTTCCAGATCCGGTCGTCCAGCACGAGGGCGCCCAGCCGCTCCTGCTGGCGGGCCACCACCCTGCGCTCGCGTTTCGACCACTCGCAGACATCGACCCAGCTGATCTGGTCGGCAAACAGCGCCCGTATTTCCGACAGCGTGATCTGCGCCGCCATGCGGATCCGGGCCTCGCGCGGGTTGCCGTCGGTGTCCAGCGCCACGATGAAGGGCGCCGCCGCCAGCGTGTCGCCGCCGTCCAGAGCCGCGCCCTTGCCACCCGACAGCACATAGCGCGGGGTGTCGCCCTTGCGCCGCTGGCCGATGCGGTCGGGATAGGCGAGGGCGGCCATCGCGGCCGGTGACAACCCGGCTTCCGAGCGCCCGGCCTGCGGCCGCAGTCGCCGCGCCTCGGCCTTGATCCGCTCCACCACCGCGCGGTTCAGCTGATAGGGATGGCGGCTTTCGAACCCCTTGGGGTCCTTCAGCGCCTTCAGCCGCAACAGCAGATCCGAGGGCGCGCCACGCAAGGGATCGCGTTCTCCCAGCAGGGCGGCCAGCGGTGCCGCATCCGGCCCGGCCTGCAGCAGCATATGGCCCAGCCGCGGATGCAGCGGCAGCGCTGCCAGCGCCTTGCCGTGCTTGGTGATGCGCCCCTGCGCATCCAGCGCGCCCAGCATCGCCAGCAGCGTTTGCGCCTCCGCCAGCGCCCCTGCAGGCGGCGGCGTGAGGAACATCAGATCGTCGGGCGCCGCCCCCCAGAGCGCCAGCTCCAGCGCCAGCGCGGTCAGGTCGGCGCTCTCGATCTCGGCAGGCGGGAAACCCAGCAGCGCGCCTTCCTCGCCCTTGGTCCACAGCCGGTAGCAGATGCCTTCCGCCACCCGGCCCGCGCGGCCCTGGCGCTGGGTCGCCTCGGCGCGGGTCACCTTTTCGGTCACCAGCCGCGACATGCCGGAGCCCGGATCGAACCGCGCCCGGCGCGCCTGGCCCATGTCCACCACCACCCGGATGTCCTGAATGGTCAGCGACGTTTCGGCGATCGAGGTCGCCAGCACCACCTTGCGGCCATTCGTTTCGGGCTGGATCGCGGCGCGCTGCTCGGCAAAGGGCAGGGCGCCGAACAGCGGCCGGATGTGGCAATGGCCCGGCAGCCGCTTCTCCAGCGCCCCCGCGGCGCGGCGGATCTCGCCCTCGCCGGGCAGGAACACCAGAATGCCGCCGCCGGTGGATTTGGTGTCCCGCTCGGCCTGTGCGACAAGATCGACCAGCGCATCCACGCGCCGTGCTTGTGCGGGCAGCGGGCGCTCCAGCCAGCGGGTCTCGACCGGGTAGCTGCGCCCCTCGGAGGTCACCATGGGGGCGTCCATCAACGCCGCCACCGGGCCTGCGTCCAGCGTGGCCGACATCGCCACCAGGATCAGGTCATCGCGCAGCGCCCCGGCCACTTCAAGGCACAGCGCCAGACCCAGATCCGCGTTCAGCGAGCGTTCGTGGAATTCGTCAAAGATCACCGCGCCGACGCCGGGCAGGTCCGGGTCCGATTGCAGCATCCGGGTCAGGATGCCCTCGGTCACCACCTCGATGCGGGTGGATCTCGACACCTTGGCATCGCCGCGCACCCGGTAGCCGACGGTCTCGCCCGGCTTCTCGCCCAGCGTCTCAGCCATCCGTTCGGCGGCGGCGCGGGCGGCGAGGCGACGCGGCTCCAGCATCACGATGCGCCCCTGCGTCAGCCCGGCCTCCAGCATCGCCAGCGGCACGCGGGTGGTCTTGCCCGCGCCGGGCGGCGCCTGCAACACGGCCCGGCCGCGCCCGCGCAGCGCGTCCAGCAATTCGGGAAGGGCGTCTTCGATCGGCAATCTGGTCATGTCCGCCTTATCGCCAAAGCGGCGAGGGAGGTCTAGCGCATGCGACGGTAAAGTTCTTGCGGACAAGACACGGAGGGCATCTCCCGTCCGCGGGCGGAACAGGCCCCGCAACCACTGGACATTGCCGCCCCCCATGCGCCAAGGTCCGCGGCAAGACGACAGGAAGGCCCAGATGGACATCGAACAGCTGACACCCAAGATCCTGGCGGGCGACCGCCGCGCCCTGGCCCGTGCCATCACCCTGGTGGAAAGCGGCCGCGAAGACCACCGCGCGCAGGCAGGCGCGCTGCTGTCCGCACTGGCCGAGCACAAACGCCAGGCGCTGCGCATCGGCCTGTCGGGCACGCCCGGCGTGGGCAAATCCACCTTCATCGAAAGCTTCGGCATGATGCTGATCGGCATGGGGCTGCGGGTGGCGGTGCTGGCGGTTGATCCCAGCTCGACCCGGTCCGGCGGCTCGATCCTCGGTGACAAGACCCGGATGGAACGGCTCAGCCGCGAGAAGAACGCCTTCATCCGCCCGTCCCCCAGCCAAAGCCACCTCGGCGGCGTCGCCCGCCGCTCGCGCGAGGCGGTGGCCCTGTGCGAGGCGGCAGGCTTTGACGTGGTGCTGATTGAAACCGTCGGGGTGGGACAGTCGGAAACCGTGGTGGCGGAGATGTCCGACCTGTTCGTGCTGCTGTTGGCGCCCGCAGGCGGCGACGAGCTGCAGGGCGTGAAGCGCGGCATCATGGAGATGGCCGACCTGATCCTGGTGAACAAGGCCGACGGCGCGCTGAAACCGGTCGCCAGCCGCACCTGCGCCGATTACGCCGGTGCGCTGCGGCTCCTGCGCAAACGCCCGCAGGACCCCGAGGGCTTTCCCAAGGCGCTGATGGTCTCCGCGGTCGAGGAGCACGGACTTGATCAGGCCTGGACCGAGATGCAGTCGCTGATCGACTGGCGGCGCGAGAACGGCCACTGGCAGAAACGGCGCGAGGCGCAGGCCTGCTACTGGTTCGACCAGGAGGTGCGCCAGGCGCTGCTGGCCCGGCTGCACACCCCAGAGGCGCAGGCGGCAATGGCGGATCTGTCCGGGCAGGTGGCCACGGGCGCGCTGACCCCGGCGGCGGCGGCGCAGCAGATGTTGCAGCAGCACCTGCAGGGCTGAACGCGCATGCAGGAAACCCGCGTCTTTGACGGCGAACACCTGCGCGCCTCGCTGTTCAACCCGGGCAGCAAGCGCCTGTTCGTCACCTTCCGCCAGCGCGTCGCCGTGGCCGGGGAGTTCGAAGACCGCGGCCCGGTCCGCAACATGACGCGGCACGGCTACGCCCATCTGCACATCCAGCCCCGGCACAACGACTGGTACATCAACGCCGAGACCAAGCCGCTGTCGCGCAGTCTCAAGGCCCTGACCAAGGGGTTCGAGGACGTCTCGGCGATGGGGTTTTCCATGGGCGGCTACGGCGCGCTGCGGTTCTCCAAGGCGCTGCACCTCAAGCGGCTGATCGCGGTGTCGCCACAGTTCACCATCGCCCCCGGCGCGGTTCCCAACGACCGCCGCCGCAAGGAGGCCGCGGGCTTTGACGCCGAGCTGGGCGATCTCGTCCGCTTTGGCCGTCACGGGGTGCAGGGGGTGGTGCTGTTCGACCCCTTCCGCAAGATGGACCTCAGCCATGCGCTGTTCATCCAGGCGGTGTTTCCCGACCTGAAGCTGTGCCGCCTGTCCTGCGCAGGCCACCCCGCCAGCCAGGTCATTCGCGAGGGGGGCAGCTTCTGGGATCTGCAAACGCTCCTGCGCGAGGGGCCGCTGACGCCCGCCCGCGTGCTGGCAATGCACCGCAGCCGCCGTCGCCACTCGCCCAGCTACTGGCAGAAGCTTGCCCGCATCGCCCGGCAGCACGGCAGGCCGCAGCTGGCGGCGGCGGCGGATGCCGCGCTGAAGCGTCTTGCACAGGCAGCGGAAACCGGGGCATAAGCCGGGCAAGAAAGCTGAGTTGAATCACTTGACGCTGTTGCCGGTTGAGCGTATGAGCAGCGGACCAGTTTTCGGGCGCAGCCAATGGCCGCGCCCCTTGTGATTTGGCCCGGAGCTGCTCCGGGCTTACAGAAACGAAGGATGATGATATGTCGCGCCGTTGCGAACTGACCGGAAAAGGCCCGATGACTGGCAACAATGTCAGCCACGCCAACAACAAAACCAAACGCCGCTTTCTGCCCAACCTGAACGACGTGACCCTGCAGTCCGAAGTTCTGGGCCGTGGCATCAAGCTGCGCATCTCCGCAGCTGCTCTGCGCTCCGTTGACCACCGCGGTGGTCTGGACGCCTTCCTGGCCAAAGCCAAGGACGAAGAGCTGTCGGCAAACGCGCTGAAAGTGAAAAAAGAGATCGCCAAGGCACAGGCCGCCGCGGCCTGATCACTGGCGCTGATCCCGCGCGGATCACGGAATTGCAGAACCGCGCGAAGGGCAACCTTCGCGCGGTGTTTGCGTTGCTGCGGCCTGCGGCGGTTTTGCGCGGCGCCTGCCGCCTGCGCCCCCTTGCGGGCCGGGTATTGCGCGGGCATATCATGCCGCGATGACACCGGTATTGCGCAGATATCTCGGCCTGTTCCTGGCCCTGGCCGTCGCCCTGACGGCCCACAGCGCGGCCGCGGCCCAAGGCGGCCGCGATGCCACCGGAACGATGGTGATCTGCACCGGCATGGGGGCGGTGGTCGTCTACACCGATGCCGAGGGCCAGCCGGTTCCGGCACCGCATTACTGCCCCGACTGCGTGACGCATGTGCTGGATGCGGTGGTTCCGCCCACGGCGCTGCCGGTGCCCGGCGGCTATGCTGCGACAGGCGTGGCGATGGACGCCCCGGTTCTGCAGGGCGCGGCCCCGCGGCTGCACGCGAGTGCCCGCGCGCCGCCCGCGGCGGGCTGAGGCTGCGGCCGCTTTCCCACTGACACCATTGCCAAATTCAGACCTATGAGGAGACATGCCATGTCCCTGAAATCCGTACTCTTTGCGGCCTCCGCTGCCGCTGTTCTGGCCACCTCTGCGCTGGCTGACCACGCTGCCAAGATCATGGTGCACGACCAATACGCACGGGTGTCCTCGCCCGTGGCCAAGGCTGGTGCAGCCTTTCTGGAAATCACCAACCACACGGCGCAGGATGACCGCCTGGTCGCCGTGCGCTCCGATGTGGCGGCGCGGGTCGAACTGCACACCCACAAGGAAAGCGGTGACGGGGTGATGAAGATGATGCACGTCGAGGACGGCTTGGCCGTGCCCGCGGGCGCCACCCATCGGCTGCAGCGCGGCGGCGACCACGTGATGTTCATGGGGCTGACCCGCGCGCTGAACCACGGCGATGTGGTCAAGCTGACGCTGGTGTTCGAACAGGCCGGCGAGATCGAGATCGAGGTGCCCGTCGACCTGGAGCGCAAGCCCGATGCCCACGATCACGGTGACGGCCATGATCACGGCCATGACAAGGATCACGACCACTCCGGCCAGTCCAACTGATCCACGGGGGGCAGGGCGGGCGCGGCGTCAGGCTGCGCTGCAGCCCTTCTTCGCGCCCAAAGCCCGCCCTTGCGGCGGGCTTTTTGCCGCCTGGCGCTAGGCGAGCAGCTCCGCCACCCAGGCTGGCACGGTCTGGCTGGCGGGACCATAGCGGCGCTCGGCAAAGCGCGAGGTCGTGGCAGAGGGGGCGAGGTTCAGCTCCACCGTATGTGCGCCCGCCGCCTGGGCCTCGTCCACGAAGGCGGCCGCCGGGTAGACCTCGCCCGAGGTGCCGATGGCGGCAAACAGATCCGCCTCCGCCAGATGCGCGTAGATCTCCTCCATGTGATAGGGCATCTCGCCGAACCAAACCACGTCAGGGCGGCCCGTTGGGGCGCGACAGGCGGGGCAGGGCTGGCCGGGGTGCATCTGCGCCGGTGCCGCCCAGCGGTGATCGCAAGCGGCGCAAAGCGCGCCTGCCAGCGTGCCGTGCATATGCAGCACCGGGTCAGCGCCGCCCGCCTCGTGCAGGGCATCGACATTCTGGGTGATCAACACCACCTCGCCGGAATGCTCCGCCTGCAGCCGCGCCAGCGCGCGGTGCGCCGGATTGGGCTCGGCCGCCGCTGCCTGGGCGCGGCGCGCATTGTAGAAGTCATGCACCAGCGCCGGGTCGCGGGCAAACCCCTCGGGTGTCGCGACGTCCTCGATCCGGTGCTGCGCCCAGAGGCCCCCCTCGTCGCGAAACGTTCCCAGCCCGCTTTCGGCCGAAACCCCCGCACCAGTCAGGATCACGATCTTCTGCATGCTCTTTTCCATTGCGCCTGAACCCCTTATCACTGCTCCCATCCACAGGAGATCCGCCCCATGCCTACCCGTATTCTGTTTGTCTGCCTAGGAAACATCTGTCGCTCCCCGGCGGCCGAAGGCGTGTTTCGCGCGCTTTGTCCCGAGGTCCAAACCGACAGCGCGGGCACCTCGGACTGGCATGTGGGGGAGCCGCCCTATGGGCCGATGCAGGCGGCGGCGCGGGCGCGCGGGCTGGACATCAGCGATCTGCGGGCGCGGCAGGTGACCCCGGCGGATTTCGACGCTTTCGATCTGCTCATCGCGATGGACCAAGGCAACATCGACAAGATCGAAGCCCTGCGCCCCATGGGGAACCAGACGCCCTTGCGTCTGTTTACCGATTACGCGCCGCAGAGCGGTATGGACCACGTGCCGGACCCCTATTACACGCGCGACTTCGATGGGTGCCTCGACCTGATCGAGGCTGCGGCCAAGGGGCTGCAGGAGGCGATCGGCACGGCGCAGCGCTAGGGGCAGGGCGCCTTAGGCGCTGATGGTCCGAAACCCGCTGGCAAGAAACGGCAGCTGCTGGACCGCCGGATCGATCATCTGGCTCTGCACCAGCCGACGCACCGTCTCGGCCACGTCACGGGGCACCCGGTCCGACCAATCGGCGGCGGTAAAGAGGGAGATGGTGCGGGACATCTCGCCAAAAGGCAATGGCAGCGCGTCGATCTGGTCGTGGAAGCGACCGGCGCGCATGTAGCCCAGCGGGGTCGTGATCGCCCAGCCGATGCGCCGCGCCACCATCGCCATCAGCGCCAGGTGGGAGCCCACCTCGAACCGGTTTTCGAAGGTCAGCGCCTGACGCGCCAACAGCGCCTCGATCTGCTGCGAGATCAGCTGCTCGCGCGCGTAGCGCAGCAGCGGCAGACCCTCCAGCTGGGCGGCGGCGTCAGCGCTCCCCCGTACCACGCCGCGCGGCACCACCAGGATGAAGGGATCGCGCACCAGCGGATATTCCACCATGCCTTCGTGCAGGTTGCCCGAGGTCGCAGCAATGGCGATGTGCAGATCGCGCGCTTCCAGCGCCCGCACGATGTCATGGCTGGAGGCCGTGATCATCTTCAGCCTGCACCCGGTCAGGCTGTCGGCCAGGATGGTGGCCAGCCGCGGTGTCAGATCATTGTCGAAATCGTCGATCAGCCCGATCGACAGCGCCTGCAGGTGGCTGAGATCCATCACCGTCAGCTCGCTCTGGGCCAGCCGCAGTTCGGCCAGCACCGCCTCGGTTCGGGTCAGGAAGCTGCGTCCGGCGGCCGTCAGCACCATCGGGCGGCGGCCATGGTCGATCAGATCGCTGTCCAGCGCCTTTTCCAGATTGCGCATCTGCTGGCTGACTGCAGGCTGGCTCAGGCCCGTCAACTCGGCGGCCTGTGCCACCGAACCGGTCTTGGCCAGTGCTTCGAACACCTCCAGCCCGCGCAGGGTCACGCCCTTCATCAACATGCAAACACTCCAAATCGCTTGGACCCGTTTGTTCCGCGTTGCAGCATGCCGGTCAAGAGGGCGGGCGTTGAGGTGCAAAATGTCGCAAAGCCGCCGGGTGCGGCGTCGGCTGCCGTGCAGGCAGCCTTCAGCCCGCGTCGCCAGCGGTCATGCCGGGCGGTCTGGGGAGGTGATCGCAGGCTCAGCCGCAGCTGCGGGCGGCGTTTTCACCAAAAGCCTTGTAGCGCAGCCACAGCCGTTCGTCGCTGCGACGGTCGGACTGGCGCACCACCTGCGCCCGGTGCGGGTCGGCGAAAAATTTGGCGACGGTGCGCTGCTCGCTGCGGGTCAGGCTCTGGTCGGCGACCTGCTGAATGCAGCGGCACAGCCGCGGCGAGGCGGCGGTCCGGTCGGATTGGCGACAGGCGCGTTCAATCGTGCCAGCCTGCGATTCTACGGGCATCAGCCCGGCCAGAAATGCAGCGCAAGCTGCGGCGGTCAGGAAGTGTTTCATCTGCTCGTGCCCCGTTCATGCGGCGCGGGCTTGCTGCCCGCAATTGCACGGCAGTATGCCGCAAGCGCGGCTTCGTTTCAATCACGGTGACCTGGGGTGAGAGAGGGGCGGCAAGCCTCCGCCACAGCGCGGCCCGCCACCCCGGACGTTACGGTTCCTGGTTGGCCTCAGGCCTGGTTTGGCCCGCGCATCGCGCGCACGGCCTGGCGCACGGCTTTCCAGTCTTTGGCTTCGCTATCGCGCCCGGCTTCGGCGCATTGGCGCATCTTCTGTGCGGCCTCGGCCTCGGCCTTGTCGCCATGCGCCGAGTAGAGCGCACGGGCGTATTCACTGGCTTTGATTGCGTCCATTCCGGTTGTCCTCCTGTGCTTGGTTCGTCACCCGCAAGGGGCCGCGTGAGCCGCGGAATGGAGGCAGTATAGCGGATTTTTCCGGAAATTGCAGCGGCTGGCGCTGCATCGCCGGGATCGGGCCGGGGGCTGCGGCGGACTATGGACGGACGGCGTGGCCGCCGGGCGCACAAAAGTCAAGGGCGGCAGCGGGATGCGTGCCGCCGCGACAGGCGATAAAAGCAGCGCCTGAACCGCTCAACGCCGGAGCCGCAGAGCGGAGATGAAACGCCCGGTTTGCCGCCGGGCGTTTTTGACGGGTCTATGCCTGAAGGCGCCTATTCGAGTCCCAGCAGCCCCTTGGCTTCAGCCAGGGTTGCGACCGAGGCATCATGATCGCCGCTGTCATGCAGGCTCTGCCCCTCGTCGCGCAAGTCCTGGACCTTTGCCAGGTCTTCCTCCGACAGCTCTGTTCCGGCGGCCAGCGCGGCGTCGATGGCGGCAATATCGGCGGGGCACTGCCCGGCCAGAAGCGGCGACGCCAAAAGGGTGATCGCGGCGGCCAAAGTCAGGTGTTTCATGGTGTTATCCTCCCCAGATGAACGGAGGAAGGATAGCACGGAATGTCTGCGTTTTCAGCAGCGGAGTGGTGGCCTGCCTGTGGATGGGCGGAGAGTGGCGCATGGGGGCATTAAAGCCCAGAGGAGCAGGCGATGCGCCGGACGTGCGCGCGGGGCGCGCGCCGGTCTGTGAAGGTGGAACGGGTGGGGCGGCAGCACTAGCAAAAAACAGAAAACGGAGCCGAAGCCCCGTTTTGCAAGCGTTTTTATAGGCGTAGCGTTGCGCCGCAAAGCAGAACCATGCCGTCCCGCGAAAATGGTCAACCTCAGTTGTCCATTTTGAGGGCGGAAATAAACGCCTCCTGCGGGATGTCCACCTTGCCGAACTGGCGCATCTTCTTCTTGCCCGCCTTCTGCTTGTCCAGCAGCTTCCGCTTCCGGGTGGCGTCGCCACCGTAGCATTTGGCGGTCACGTCCTTGCGCAGCGCCGAGAGGGTCTCGCGGGCGATCACCTTGCCGCCGATCGCCGCCTGGATCGGGATCTTGAACATGTGGCGCGGGATCAGGTCCTTCAGCTTCTCGCACATCGCCCGACCACGCATCTCGGCGCGGTCGCGGTGGACCATGGTCGACAGCGCGTCCACCGGCTCGTCGTTCACCAGGATCGACATCTTCACCAAGTTGTCCTGGCGGTAGCCGGTCATCTGGTAGTCAAAGGAGGCATAGCCCTTGGTCACCGATTTCAGCCGGTCGTAGAAGTCGAACACCACCTCGTTCAGCGGCAGGTCATAGACCGCCATGGCGCGGCTGCCGGCATAGGTCAGGTCTTCCTGGATGCCGCGGCGGTCCTGGCACAGTTTCAGCACGTCGCCCAGGTATTCGTCCGGCACCATGATAGTCGCCTTGATGCGCGGCTCCTCCATGTGGTCGACCTTGGACATGTCGGGCATGTCGGCAGGGTTGTGCAGCTCGATCATCTCGCCGTCTTTCATGTAGACGTGATAGATCACGCTCGGCGCGGTGGTGATCAGCTCGATGTTGTATTCGCGCTCGATCCGGTCGCGGATCACCTCGAGGTGCAAGAGGCCGAGGAAGCCGCAGCGGAAGCCGAAGCCAAGCGCGGCCGAGGTTTCCATCTCGAAGCTGAAGGACGCGTCGTTCAGCGCCAGCTTGTCGATGGCGTCGCGCAGGTCTTCGAACTCGGCGGAATCGACCGGGAACAGACCGCAGAACACCACCGGCTGCGCCGGTTTGAAGCCCGGCAGGGCCTTTTCGCAGCCGTTGCGGTCGTTGGTGATGGTATCGCCGACGCGGGTGTCGCGCACCTGCTTGATCGAGGCGGTGAGGAAGCCGATTTCGCCCGGGCCCAGCTCATCCACCACCTGCATGGCGGGGCGGAACACGCCGATGCGGTCGACGTGGTGCAGGGTGTTGTTCGACATGAACTTCACCCGCATGCCCTTTTTCAGCACGCCGTCCATGATGCGGACCAGAACGATCACGCCCAGGTAGGCGTCGTACCAGCTGTCCACCAGCATTGCTTTCAACGGCGCGTCGCGCTCGCCCTTGGGGGCGGGCAGCTGCGTGACGATGGCTTCCAGCGTCTCGCGGATGCCCTGGCCGGTCTTGGCAGAGACCTGGATCGCGCCCGACGCGTCGATGCCGATCACATCCTCGATCTGCTCCGCCACCCGGTCGCAGTCCGACGCAGGCAGGTCGATCTTGTTCAGCACCGGCACGATCTCGTGATCCGCTTCGATCGCCTGATAGACATTCGCCAATGTCTGCGCTTCGACCCCTTGCGTCGAGTCGACCACCAGGAGCGAGCCTTCAACCGCGCGCATGGAGCGGGAGACCTCATAGGCAAAGTCGACGTGGCCGGGGGTGTCGATCAGGTTCAACACATAGGTTTCACCGTCATTCGCGACATAATCGATACGCACGGTGTTGGCCTTGATGGTGATCCCGCGCTCGCGCTCGATATCCATCGAGTCGAGCAGCTGCTCCTTCATGTCACGGTCCTGCACCGTGCCGGTCTCCTGGATGAGCCGGTCGGCGAGGGTGGATTTCCCGTGGTCGATATGGGCCACGATGGAGAAATTACGGATTTTGGCGAGATCAGTCATGCTCAGGCATATGATTTGGATTCGGGGTTTGGTCAAGCCGCCACGTGCGCCGCGCGGCATAATACGCGCGCGGGCGTGCGCGTGCTTCCGCTCGGGCGGTGGTCGGGCGGTGGCGCGCGCCGGGGGCGCAAGGCTGGCTCGCGGGTGTCGGCGGTGCCCTGACGGCGCCCCGCCCGGGCTTACATGGTGTTCTGTACGTCCTGCGCCGCGCCGCTGATCGCTTGCCCGGCTTTCTGGATGTCGCGCCCGGCGCCCTTGGCGGTTTCGCAGGCGGTCAGCCCCCAGACGGCCAGCCCTATCACAATAATTCGGAACATTTCCCTCGCCCCTTGGTTTGGAGTGTAATGGATTGATAATCTGACAGAGTTTCTAACAAGCACCCCCTCTTCAGGCCAGCGGTTTCGGCGCATGCGAAAAGCCGCCGCCACTTGCCGTGGTCAGAGGGGAAACTTGTGCAACCTATGGATGAGTGCTATCCTGTAAATGCAATAGAGGCTTGGGTCGGCGCTGCCGGTGCCAGGTCGGCCCCGGCCTGTCCGGCGGCAAGGGAAGGCGGAGGTTGAGCCTATGGATTTTACTGCGAGGAAACAAACGCTTGGGGCGCAGAGCGCGCGGCTGTCCGGGGCCGTGTCCGGCGCCATGGCCGAGAGCGCCCGCAGTCAGCCGGACGCACCGCATCCGCGGCAGGGGCTGGCCATGGCCTCGGCCTGGCCGGATCCGGTCGCGATGGCGGGACCTGCCGCGACCGGCGCGGTCCGAGCGGAAGACCTGCGGCAGGTCGAAGCGGCGCGTGCGCGGCTGCGTGAAGGCTCCGACGGCTTCTGCCAGATTTGCGGCGACGAGATCGGCGCGGATCTTCTGGAGCAAAGCCCGCACACGCCGTTCTGCAAATCCTGCGCCCCCTAGCGCCCCTCAGGCAGCCCCGGCGTGGGCAAGACGTCAGGGCAGGCCCTCTCGCCGTCGGTCGCATGGGGCGGCGAGGAGGGGGGTGACGTGTTGCCGGTCTGGCCCGTGGTGCGGCAGATTTTGTTGTGGCATCCGGCATCCCTTCTACGCGACAGGACCTGTGGCTCGCAGAGGGGCTGACCGGGCCCGGAAGCGAGTGCTCCACCATCATCGGCAGTTGCCTCATGGCAGCACTGCACGACTTTAATTGTTCGCGCCAACGCCACCGTTGCCGTGCCGGGCGGGATATGTCACAACCAGCCTGACCGACTGAACACATGAGTTTAGCAGATGCCAGATTTCACTGAGCGCCGCCGCATGATGGTGGATACCCAGATCCGACCGTCGGATGTCACCAAATACCCGATCATCGCCGCCATGCTGGACGTTCCCCGCGAGCAGTTCGTGCCCGATTCCCAGGTCGAAGCTGCCTACGCCGATCAGAACGTGCCGCTTGGCGGCGGTCGCGTCCTGCTGGAGCCGCGCACGCTGGCCAAGATGCTGGACGCGGTGGACCTGCAGAACGACGAGCTGGTGCTCGATGTCGCCTGTGGGCTGGGCTATTCCACCGCAGTTGCCGCGCGCATCGCCCAGATGGTGATCGGCGTCGAGGAAGACGAAGACCTCGCGGCGGACGCGCAGACGCTGCTCTCGGATGCCGGGGCCGACAATGCCATCGTGCACACCGGGCCGCTGGCCGAAGGGGCGGCGGAACATGGCCCCTATGACGTTATCCTCGTGCAGGGCGGCGTCGAGGACCTGCCGCCCGCGCTGCTCGACCAGCTCAAGGACGGCGGCCGGATCGCGGCGCTGCTGGTGCGCGGCGCGCTGGGAGAAGTGAAGATCGGATACAAATCCGGCGACCAGATTTCCTGGCGGTTTGAATTCAACGCAAATGCTCCGGTCCTGCCGGGGTTTGCGGCGGCGCGGGAATTCGCGCTCTAGACCATCCCCGGATGGTCGCCACGGTTCTTGGGGGTGGCCGTGTGCCAAGATGGATGAGCCGGGCGCCGGATCGTTGTCGGCGGCCGCTGCTCAAGAGGTAAATCACCGCGACTGGCGGCGCGGCAAACGAGCAAGGCAACCTATGCGAATGAAGTTTTCTGCGAGTGTATTCAAGGCTTTTGTGTTTGCCGGCGGGGTCGCCGCCACGGCGCTGATGCCGCTGAAGGCCGCGGCCGACAACCTGTCCGATGCGTTGATTGGCGCCTACAAGACCAGTGGCCTGCTGGAGCAGAACCGGGCCCTGCTGCGGGCCGCCGACGAGGATGTGGCGATTGCGGTGTCGCGGCTGCGACCGGTGATCGAATGGACCGTCTCCGCCACCAACAGCTACAGCGAATTCCGCCAGGACCGGACACAGAATACCCTGTCCACCGGGCTGCAACTGACCCAGCTTCTCTATGATGGGGGTGCCAGCCGCCTGAACAAGCTGGCGGCGCAGGAAACGGTTCTGGCCACCCGCCAGGCCCTGCTCAGCGTTGAGCAATCGGTGCTGCTGCGCGCGGTGCAGGCCTATGTCGACGTGCTGCAGGCACAAGAGAATGTCCGGTTGCGGCGTAACAACCTGCGCCTGCTGGGCGAGGAGCTGAAGGCCGCGCGCGACCGCTTCGACGTCGGCGAGGTCACCCGCACGGATGTGGCGCTTGCCGAAAGCCGGGTTGCCGGTGCGCGCGCCAATCTCACCAATGCCGAAGGCGTGTTGCTGACCGCCAAGGCGACCTACAGGGAAGTCGTGGGCCGCGACCCCGGCGTGATCGCAGGGCAGCCGCCGTTGCCGCGCACCGTCGCCTCCTTGCAGAGCGCGCAGGCTGTCGCCATTCGCAACCACCCGGACCTGCTGTCCCAACAGCATGTGGTCAAGGCCCGCGATTACCAGGTGGCCGCCGCCACCGCCGACATGGGGCCGCGGGTCAGCCTGCAGGCGCAGGTCGGCGTCAGCGATGACACCCATGGCAGCAACAGTTCCGGCAATAGCTCCAGCATCGGTGTCACCCTCGGGCAGGAGCTCTACGCGGGCGGGCGCAACTCGGCCGTGCGGCGGCGTGCGATTGCCAATGCGGATGCGCAGCGCGGCCTGCTCATCAACACGCAGCGGGTGGTCCAGCAAAGCGTCAGCGCCGCCTATTACAATGTCGAGACAGCCCGCGTCAGCCTGATTTCCTCGGCCGAGCGCGTGCGCGCCTCCAAGGTCGCCTTTGATGGTATCCGCGAGGAAGCGACGCTGGGCGCACGGACCACTCTGGACGTGTTGCAGGCCGAGCAGGATTACCTCGATGCGCAGACCGAGCAGGTCAATGCCCGCGCCAACCAGGCCATTGCCGCCTACCAGCTGTTGCAGGCGCAGGGTTTGCTGACCGCGGAACACCTCGGCCTCGCGGTCGAGGTCTACGATCCCACGCTCTATTACAACCTGGTCAAGGACGCCCCCGTCCCGCTGAGCAAGCGCGGCAAGGATCTGGACCGGGTGCTCAAGGCCTTGGGGCGTAACTGACAATTCATCCTATCTGTTGTGTGGAACAGGGAAGGTCGCTACACTCTACCGTAAGAGGCAAGAGTGGTTATCAAAAATGTCCGACCCAGTTACCCACGCCGAGATTGAAGATGTTCTGTCCTCGATCCGCCGTCTGGTGAGCGAAGATACCCGCAGTGATGAGGCTGCGCCGCATCCCGCGGCGCGGCTTGTCCTGACACCAGCCCTGCGGGTGCAGGACGGCCCTGCGACGAGTGAGGATCATCAGGATCAGGACGGCGTCGCGCCCGCGGCTGACCCGGTCGTCTCAGCGGCCCGATCCGCCGCAGAAAGCGCTTCCGCAACACTTGCGGAGATCCCGGACCCGGACCTATCTGCCCCGGCGCCGGAAGATTTCGCTGCCGAGCCGCCACTGGCCTTCCATCACCGACGTCTCTATCCCGATCAGACCACTACGGATCAGGCCGCCGCGAGCGAGGATGTCGCCGCTGCCCAACGCGTGGAGGCTGACGCCGCCTCCGGCGCACAGGCCGACGCCGCCGAGACGGGCGAGGCGCAAGCGCCCTGGGGCCGTCCGGGTGCCACCTTGTTTGCCGCTGCTGCGGATGCCGCCGAGCACGAGGAGGCCCCCGGAGGCGAGGGGATCGCGGCAGAGCCGTGTGCGGCCAATCCGTCCGAAGTTTCCGAATTCAACGGCACACATGCGGCTGCCGAACAGCCGACGGCAGCCGATCCTGCGCCAGAAGCTGCAACCGCCGAAGCGCCCGAGACTGCTGCCCGGTCCGCGGGCGCTGCCCAGACCGAATCCGTGGCCCATCGTGCCGCCTCCGTCGTGCGCAAGATCGCCGAGATGGAGGCGCGCAGTCAGGGCCAGGCGGCCGGCGCGCCCGAACCGGTTTGGGAACCCGACAGCAAGACCGAGGGGCCCTTTGCCTCGATCGGGCCGGATGTGATCGTATGGCGCGACGAGCCCGTGCGCGAGAAACCCCTGTCGTCCGTTGCGCCGCAGTCGGCGGAACTGGCCGCAGCGGTGCAGCCCGCCAGGGCGGCGGAGCAACCGGCGCAACCCGCGGCATCGGCCGAGGAGCGCGAGGAAGCGTCGGCAACGCAGAGCGCCGAGAGCGATGAGGTCGAGGCCCTGACCGCATCTGCGGTGACAGAGGCTGCGATGGATGCGCTGGCCGCCGAAGCAGAGGCCAACGGTGAGGCCTACCTTGACGAGGACGGCCTGCGGGAACTGGTCGCCAGCATCGTGCGAGAGGAGCTGCAGGGCGCATTGGGGGAGCGGATCACCCGCAATGTGCGCAAGCTGGTGCGTCGCGAAATCCATCGCGCTCTGGCCGCGCACGACCTGCTCTGATCCACGAGTTGCCCCATGTGCGGGGCAGGGGAATTCGGTGCAGTCTCAGAGCGGTTCCAGCCCTGGCGCCATCACCGGACCTCCCCTGATTGCGCGCGCGCAGCAGAGGTGCGAGGCAGGCGGGGCAGGGGTGCTCAGCCTGGCCTCAGCGCACCACCGGCTGCGCCAGGGTGAGCAGCTGATCCAGATCCATGTACCGCTCCAGGTGGTCGGCAAGCGCATCCAGCGTTGCCTCGACACCATCGTCATATCCCGGCTGGCTGGCGTATCCCAAGCTCTCCAGAACGCTGGCGCGGAACCGGTCTGACGAGAACAGCCCGTGCAGGTAGGAGCCTTTCACCCGCCCATCGGCAGAGGCAGCGCCTTCAGGGCGCTCCCCGATCGTCAGCCAGGCGCGCGCGCAATCCGGGCCTTCGGTGCGGCCCATGTGGATCTCATAGCCGCTGACCGGCAGCCCGCTGTCCCGGGTGACCGCCTCGGTCAGTGTGACCCGCTTGTCGTTGGCCATCACGGTGTGAACATCCAGCAGGCCCAGCCCCTCGACCTTTCCCGGGCGGCCGTCGACCCCTTCGGGATCGTCGATCGTCTTGCCCAGCATCTGGTAGCCACCGCACAGGCCCAGCACATGGCCGCCGCGGCGGTAATGGGCCAGGATGTCGATGTCCCAGCCCTGGCCGCGCAGGTAGCCAAGGTCGCCGATGGTCGACTTGCTGCCGGGCAGGATGATCAGGTCGGCGTCGCCGGGCAGGGCGCGACCCGGCGGCACGATCTCGACCGTGACCTCGGGCTCGGCGGCCAGCGGGTCAAGGTCGTCGAAATTCGCCATCCGCTCCAGCTGCGGCACCACGACCTTGCAGGCACCGCCCCGATGCGAGGCAATATCCATCATGTCCTCGGCGGGCAGCTTCCAGGCATCCCAGAACCAGGGCACCACCCCCAGGCAGGGCCAGCCGGTGCGCGCGGCAATGTCGTCGCGGCCGCCGTCAAACAGGCTGAGGTCACCACGGAAGCGGTTGACCAGGAAGCCGACAACGCGCTCCAGGTCCTGCGGCTCCAGCACCGCATGGGTGCCGACGATCTGCGCGATCACCCCGCCGCGGTGAATGTCGCCGGCGATCACCACCGGCACCTCCGCGGCGCAGGCAAAGCCCATGTTGGCAATGTCGGTCTTGCGCAGGTTCGTTTCCGCCGGGGAGCCCGCGCCCTCGATCAGCACCAGGTCGGCGTCTGCCGCCAGCCGGTGGTAGCTTTCCAGCGCCGCCTCCAGCAGGCCGGACTTGTCACGCAGGAACGACCCGGCGCCCTGGGTGCCGCGGCGCTTGCCCTGCACGATCACCTGCGCGCCGGTGTCGGTTTCCGGCTTCAGCAACACCGGGTTCATGTCGGTATGCGGCGCGCGTCTGGCCGCCCGCGCCTGCAGCGCCTGGGCGCGACCGATCTCGCCGCCCTCGGGCGTCACGGCGGCATTGTTGGACATGTTCTGCGGCTTGAACGGTGCCACCCGCAACCCACGCCGCACATAGGCCCGCGCCAGTCCGGCCACCAGCAGGGATTTCCCGACGTTGCTGCCGGTGCCCTGGATCATGATTGAACGCGCCATCCGCTGCTCCCTGGTTGCGCCTGTTGTTGCCGCCATGGATAGCAGTTTAGCCGCCGCCGTCCATGGGGCGTGCGCCGGAACCGCCGTGGTTTGGCCCCGGCACGACGTGTTGCCGTCTGGTCAGATTGTCACGGGGGGCACAGAAGCGCGCGGCCGGAGGAGGGGGCGCGCAAAAGAAAACACGCCCCATCTCTGGGGCGCGTTTTTCATCTGATAGATCTATCAGACAGGCAGGGGCCGTCAGGCGGCTTCTGCTTGGGCGGCGTTGCGACGCTCGCTTTCCTCGCGCGACAGCGCGACCGAGGTCCGCACCCCACGACCGACAAAGTCCATCAGACCTTCCACAACCCGCTCGTTCGGGTCGATACCGGCGCAGGACAGCACTTCGCGACCATCGCGCGAGCGCGCCCAGCGGGCGATCTGTTCGGGGCCATTACCATATTTCTTGTCGTCGGCGATGGCATCATCCAGTGCGGCCAGGACAACAGCGGCAAAGAGTTTGCGGGCGCGGTTGCCTTGCTCGTTATTGTAAGCGGTGCCGTCTACGAAATCTCGCATCTCGTATCCCTTGTTGTTCTTGCTATTGCAATTTTCGGCGTAGCGCTGCTTATGGCGGAATTGTGACGATTCGGATAGAGCGCAGATGCATAGCATTCATGCAATTTGCGCATAGCTTTTTCATCCTTTCTACACACCATATCCTTGTCTTGCCAGCGATCAGCCTGCCAGATATAGGGTCTTGCAAATTATCATCAACCATCTGAAAGGCATTTTCCCATGCCCAAGATCAACGGCAATGAAATCCGTCCTGGTAACGTCCTGGAACATAATGGCGGTTTGTGGGCAGCGGTGAAGGTCGATCACGTCAAGCCCGGCAAGGGCGGCGCCTTTGCCCAGGTCGAAATGCGCAACCTGCGCAACGGCTCCAAGCTGAACGAGCGCTTCCGCTCCGCCGACAAGGTCGAGCGCGTGCGCCTCGAGCAGAAAGACCAGCAGTTCCTCTATGAGACCGACGGCATGCTGGTGTTCATGGACACCGAAACCTACGAGCAGATCGAGCTGCCCGCGGATCTTCTGGGCGAGCGTCGCCCGTTCCTGCAGGATGGCATGACCATCGTGGTGGAATTCTACGAATCCGAAGCGCTGAACGCGACCCTGCCGCAGAAGGTGACCTGCAAGGTTGTCGAGACCGAGCCGGTCGTCAAAGGCCAGACCGCAGCGAACTCCTTCAAGCCCGCGATTCTGGACAACGGCGTCAAGGTCATGGTGCCGCCCTTCGTCGGGCAGGACGAAATGATCGTCGTCAACACCGAGACCATGGAATATTCCGAACGCGCCTGATCCAGGACGACCCGGAAAACAGAAAGCCGCCCTCCCTCGGGGCGGCTTTTTTGATGTTGGCCTTTTTGACTGTGGACCTTTTGGGCTGTGGACTGGCAGCCGGGATCCTTCAGACCGGTCCTGCGCGCATCAGCTCGGAAAGCTCTTGCGCAGACCCCGCCGGATCACCTTGGCGGCAGCGCGAGGTCAAAGCCGCAGGAGTCCATCATTTTGCCGTAGGCGGCGGTAAAGCCGCTGAGAGATGCCTCGTATAGCATGTCGTTGCCCGCCCAGATCTCCACCCAGCGGCCCTGCTTCATTGCCTGCAGCATCGGCAGATGGTCCTGCGGGCGCAGCTGGGTTTCGGCGGTGGCGATCCCTTCGGAGTCAAAACCGGCAGAGGCGCTGGCGGTGATGGCAAAGCCGCGATCGAAGTCGAACAGGAAATCGACCGGCTGGCCCTGCTGCATCGCGGTCCCGTAGCCGCGCGGCGCGCGTTCGATCACCTGGGCCATGGGATAGCTGTAGGGCGGGCCGACATCGCCGGAGTAGACCGACAGCGCCAGCACCGGATCGCCGTCGCCGCCGGTACTGGCGCGGCAGGTGAGGTGGCGGTCCTCGGTCGTTTCATGCACGGTGACGGAAACGCGCCAGTCCTTGTGGCTCCAGTCGGTGGCGAGGGCAGGGCAGGCGGGTATCGCGGTCAGCGCGACGGCGGTGATCAGGCGCATGGGAAGTCCTTTGGGTATACAGCACTCGCCTGCACCCTACGGCGCGCGCGTGAACCGCTGGTGAACACGGCCAGCCATGCGCGCAGATCGCGCGTCAGCCCTTGTCGTTGGCCTCCGCCTCGGGGTGCCAGGTGACGCGCGCCTCACCGGCCTGCATGTCGCCGGTGGCCCGATCAAGACGGAGATAGGCGATGCCGCGACCGCCGGACTGGGTGTAGAGCGTGCCGACGCTCTTGCCGTTCGCGGTGATCTCGGTGCCCACCGGGGCGGCGCCTGCGACCTCCACGACCCTCAGCCCCTTGCGCAGGGTGGTCTTGTGCTTCATGCGGGCGGTGACCTCCTGGCCGACATAGCACCCCTTGCGGAAATCGACGCCGCCGAGGCGCTCGAACCCGGCTTCCAGGATGTAGGTGTCGGGCCCCAGTTCAATGCCGCTTTCGGGGATGCAGTGGGCCACCCGGATGGCGTCCCAGTCGCTGCCGTCATCGCCGCCTTCGGGGCCATACAGCCGCCAGCCCATGTCCGGGTGGCGGGGGTCGGCCAGCGCGCCTTCCGGTGCCGGGCCGGTGCCGCGCCGCACTTGCAGATCGGTCATCTCCACCTGCACGTCGGCGCGCAGCCGATACATGGTCAGGCGTTTCATCAGCCCCTCGGCCAGGCTGGCCTCCACGTCGAGCAGGACGGAATCGCCATCCGCGGCGAGGAAGAAATCCGCGAGGTATTTGCCCTGCGGGGTCAGCAATGCGGTATAGACCAGGCCGTCCTTCAGACGGTCCACGTTGCTGGTGACCAGCCCTTGCAGGAAGCTGCGTGTGTCAGCGCCGCTCAGGCGCAGAATGCGACGGTTGCTCATGCTTGTGTCTCCGCTGGAACCGGTCCGTTGGCCGGGGCGTTTAACTTTGCCGCACAGTGATATAGGAAGTGCGGCGGAAGAAAACCGCAAAACCGCACAGGAGGCGATCATGCCCGCGCCGGTCAGCATCGTGATCCCCACCCTGAACGCGGGGGCAGAGCTGCCCGCCTGCCTCGAGCACCTGATGGAGGGGCTGAGCGCCGGGCTGATCTGCGAGTTGATCATCTCCGATGGCGGTTCGCAGGATGAAACCCGCGCCATTGCCCAGGCTGCCGGCGCCGAATGGATCAGCGGTGCGCCGTCGCGCGGCGGTCAGCTGCGCCGGGCCTGCGCCGTGGCGCGCGGCGAGTGGCTGTTGGTGCTGCACGCCGACACCCGGCTGGCACTGGGCTGGGCCGACGCGGTGACTGAGCATCTGGAGACAGGGCAGGGGCTGCCCGCTTATTTCCGCCTGCGCTTCCGCGCGTCCGGGGGGATGCCTGCGCTGGTGGCGGGCTGGGCCAACCTGCGTTCGCGCCTGTTCGGCCTACCCTATGGCGACCAGGGTCTGCTGATCCGCCGCGATACCTATGTGGCCGCGGGCGGCTACCCCGACCAGCCGCTGATGGAGGACGTTGCGCTGGCGCGCCGCCTCAAGGGTCTGACCGCCTTGCCCTCGACGGCGCTGACCAGTGCCGTGCGCTACCAGCGGGCCGGATGGCTGCGGCGCGGCGGGCGCAACCTGTGGACACTGGCGCGGTATTTCCTCGGCGCCACGCCCGAGCGTCTCGCAAAGTCCTACAGCAAATAGCTCGTTCCGCGCGCCCCTCCTGCGGGAAGGGCCCGGCCCGCAACCGGCCCGATGCACCGCCGGGCGTCAGCCGAACAGCTTGCGGGCAAAGCGGCGGAACCAGCGCTCGCGCGAACCGCTGCGGCCTTTGGTCAGATGCTCGGTCTGCGCCGTGATGGCGGTGGTGTCGACCACGGCCTTGCCGTCCTGGAACTGCAGCCGGTAGAGGTCGGCATAAATGCCGCCGCGCGCCAGCAGCTCCTCGTGGCTGCCCTGGTCCACCACCCGGCCGCGATCCATCACCACGATCTTGTCGGCGTTGCGGATGGTCGACAGCCGATGCGCGATCACCAGCGTGGTACGCCCGCCCGCCAGCTTGTCCAGCGCCGCCTGCACCACCTTCTCCGACTGCGCGTCCAGCGCCGAGGTCGCCTCATCCAGCAGCAGGATCGGCGTGTTGCGCAACAGGGCCCGGGCAATCACCACCCGCTGCCGCTGACCGCCCGACAGGGCCGAACCGCGCGGTCCCACCCGTGTCTCCAGCCCATGTTCCAGCTTGGGCAGGAAGTCCGCCACATGCGAGGCTTCGAGCGCCGCCTGCAACTCCTCGTCACTGACGTCGGTGCGCCCCAAGACGATGTTTTCACGCAGGGTCTCGTCGAACAGCATCGCGTCCTGCGTAACCACCGAGAACAGGCTCCGCAGATCGGACGTGCTCAACTCGTTCACGTTGACGCCGCCGACGGTGACGGTGCCGACCTGCGGGTCCACCATCCGGGTCAGCAGGTTGAAAATGGTCGATTTCCCCGCCCCGGAGGCACCGACCAGCGCGGTGGTCTTGCCCGCCTCCGCCTCCAGCGAGAGGCCACGCAGGATCCGGGCGTCGCCATAGCTGAGGTCCACCCCCTGCAGCCGGATGTCGGGCAGCCCCTCGGGGGCCGGTTTGGGGTGTTCGGGTTCCTGCAACAGGATCGGTGCGTCGAGCAGCTCCTTGATGCGCTCCAGCGCCGCGGCCGCGTTCTGCCAGACACCGGAGATATTTGCCAGCCGCCGCATCGGCTCGAAGGACAGACCGATCGAGGTGAAGAAGCTCATGAACTGGCCGACGGTCTTTTCGCCTTCGATGATCTCGTTGCCGCCATACAGCAGCACCGCCATGAAGCCGACGCCGGCCATAATGTCGGTCATCCCGGAGATCGAGGAGGTGCCGAAAGCCGCCTTCACCTCGGATTTGACAAACTCATCGGTGCGTTCGGTGAAACGCCCCACCTGGTAGTCTTCCAGCCGGTTCAGCTTTACCGGCACGATGCCGTGGAAGATCTCGTCCAGCCGTGTCGCCAGGTCCGCCCCCAGATCCCGCGCTTTCGATGCCTTCTTGCGCACGTAGCGCTGGATCGTGGCGATCGGCAGCAGCAGCACCGGCACCCCGATCAGCAGGATCAGGGTCCAGCGCCAGTCGATGCTGAACGCCACGCCCAGCACCGCCACCAGCGCGACCAGGTCGCGGCCCGCGCCGGTGATCACCGCCTGCCAGACCGCCCCGATGGCGCCGACGTCGCTTTGCACCCGCTGCAGGAGCAGCCCCGGCGGGTGCTGCTGATGGAACGCCGGATCCTGCCGGATCAGCCGCGCCAGCATGTCCTTGCGCAGATGCGCGGCAGAGGTCTGCGAGACCTTGCTCAGCAGCACCTTCTGGGTGACGCTGGACACCCCGCGCAGAGTGAAGATCGCCAGAAACGCCAGGCTGACCCAGACCAGCGCGTCGGAATTGCCATCGACGAAGACAAGGTCGAACATCGGCTGCATCATGTATCCCAGCGCGCCCATTGTCGCGCCCTCGATCAACATGAAGACCACCGCGATGCCCAGAAGACCGATGTAATGGCGCAGATAGCCGCGCCACAGCCAGCCGAACAGCTCGCGCGAGGATTTATGCGGCTTGCTCATCGCGTCAGGGTCCGTCGCAGGGGCAAGGTCCGGCGGTTCGTTGGGGTCATCTCGGGCCTCTTCTGATGGTGTTCGTCCCGGCGGGGGTTGCGCCATTTAAGCAGCTGAGGGCCGTGGTGCAAGCCATTGGCCCCAAAGGCCGCGTTGGCGCAGGGGCATGGCGCGGCGTCATCCTCGGCGATTGACCCCGCGATCCGGATGACTACTCTGGCGGGCAAAATCACCTGCGGCCCGGCTGCCCGCCCGCCGCAGCACAGGGAGCAGCAGCCATGAAGTCATCCGTCAACCTGTCGGCCGGGCGATCCTACCTGGCCATTCCCGGCCCCTCGGTGGTGCCGGACCAGGTCCTGCAGGCGATGCACCGGGCCTCGCCCAACATCTACGCGGGTGAGCTGGTCGAGATGACCGAAACCCTGATCCCCGACCTGCGCCGGGTGGCTCGCACCCGGCACCATGTCGCGATCTACATTGCCAACGGCCACGGTGCCTGGGAAGCGGCGCTGCACAACACCCTGCAGCCGGGCGACCGGGTGCTGGTGCCCGCCTCCGGGCGCTTTGCCATCGGCTGGTCGGAAATGGCCGAGGCGCTGGGACTGGAGGTGGAGATCCTCGATTTCGGCACCGCCGCACCCTGGGACCACGCCCGCATCGCCGAGGTGCTGGAGGCCGACCGGGCGCACCGCATCAAGGCGGTTCTGGGGGTGCATGTGGACACCTCCAGCTCGATCCGCAACGACGTGGCGGCGCTGCGCCGCCTGCTGGACGCGGCGGGCCACCCGGCGCTGCTGATGGCCGACTGCATCGCCTCCTTGGGGTGCGACAGGTTCGAGATGGACGAGTGGGGCGTCGACGTGATGGTCGCGGCCTGCCAGAAGGGGCTGATGGTGCCCGCGGGGATGAGCTTCGTGTTCTTCAATGACCGCGCCGCCGCGGCCCGTGCCGCGCTGCCGCGCATCAGCCGCTACTGGGACTGGAGCCCGCGCGCCAACCCGGAGATGTTCTACCAGTTCTTCGGGGGCACCGCGCCCACCCATCACCTCTACGGCTTGCGCGCCGCGCTGGACCTGATTCATGCCGAAGGGGTGGAAAACGTCTGGGCCCGCCACGCCCACCTGGCCCGCGCCATCTGGGCCGCCTGCGAGGCCTGGGGCGAGGATGGTCCGCTGCGGATGAACGTGCCGGATCCGGGCTTGCGCTCGAACGCGGTGACCGCGCTGCATATGGCGGCCCCAAATGGCACCCGTCTGCGCACCTGGCTGGAGCAGAACCTGGGGCTGACGCTGGGCATCGGCCTCGGCATGGCGCCACCGGACAGCCCCGAGTGGCACGGGTTCTTCCGGCTTGGCCACATGGGCCATGTCAACGGACATATGATCATGGGGTTGCTGGGCGGCATCGACGTCGGCCTGAAGGCGCTGGACATCCCCCACGGCCAGAACGCCTTGACGCGCGCGGCCGCGGTGCTCGCGGCAAGCTGAGGTCCAAGCTGAGGCACCTGGCTCGCAACGGCGCGCCGTGGGACGGGCAGGGGCGCCCGTATCAGGTACTCGTTAGGTACTCGTGTCAGGCACCGTATCAGGCCTCGGGTCCGGCGCCGTTTCAGGCCCTGGTCAGGCAGCAGTCAGGCGTTATGCCCCTTTTGCCCCCGTTGCCCCTTGTGCCCGTTCAGGCGGATTTCCAGCCTGGTGATGAGGTGGTTGATCAGAACCGCCAGCACCAGCACGGGCACCAGCCCGTACAGCACCCACAGCACGAAGAAGATCCACATCAGGTTGATGCCGGCAAAGGTAATGGTCGCAGCAAACATGTCCGGAATGCCGTCCGGCAGGTCAGGGTCACGCATGACAATTCTCCCGGTGATACCCTGACAAGGGTAGCCCGAAAGCGGGGAAAGTCCGGTAAAAGATCGCGTGAGCACCGGCGACTGGGCAGGTTTCAGCCGCCCCGCGCGACCGCCAGCGCGGCAGGCAGCGCCTCGGCAAAGGCGGCCATCTCGGCCTCCGGTCCGCAGCTGACACGGATGCAGCGGTTTTGCGGCTCCGCCAGCGGCATCCGCACAAAGACCCCGCGGTCCACCAGCGCCTCCAGCACCCGCTTGGCAAAGGCCCCGTCGGCGCCGCAGTCGATGGCAACGAAATTGGTTGCGGATGGCAGCGCCGTCAGCCCGTTCGCGGCGGCAATCTCGCCGAGGCGCCGTCGCGCGCCGTCGATCTGCGCGACCACATGCGCCAGCCACGCGCGGTCCTGCACCGCCGCCAGCGCCCCGGCCTGCGCGGCGCGGTTCATGCCGAAATGGTTGCGCACCTTGTGGAAGGCGGCGATCAGGTCCGGGTGCCCCAGCGCATAGCCGACCCGCGCCCCCGCCATCGCATAGGCCTTGGAGAAGGTCCGCATGCGGATCACCCGCGCGTCATCCGCGCGGATCGGCGCCGCGGTGCCCTCGGGGGCGCATTCCACATAGGCCTCGTCCAGCAGCAGCAGGCAGCCCTCGGGCAGCCCGTCCAGCGCGGCGGCAATATCGGCGCCGCGGTGCCAGCTGCCCATCGGATTGTCGGGGTTGGCCAGGTAGACGATCTTGGCATCCACTTCGGCAGCGCGGGCGAACAGCGCCGCGATGTCCTCGTGGTCCTCGCGGTAGGGCACCTTGTGCAGCACGCCGCCAAACCCCGCCACATGGTAGTTGAAGGTTGGATAGGCGCCCTCAGACGTTACCACCGCATCGCCCGGCGCCACCAGAAGCCGCACCAGGTAGCCCAGCAGCCCGTCGATGCCTTCGCCGACCACGATGTTCTCCATCGCCACGCCATGCTCCGCCGCCAGCGCGCGGCGCAGGTCGTGGTTCTCGGCGTCGCCGTATTTCCAGATCTCGGCCGCGGCCTGCGCCATCGCCTCCACCGCGCGCGGCGAGGGGCCAAAGATGTTCTCATTCGCGCCCAGCCGGGCGGCAAACGGCGTGCCGCGCGTGCGTTCCTGGGTTTCAGGGCCGACAAAGGGCACGGTGGCGGGCAGCGATTGCACAAGCGGGGTATAACGGGGTCCAGTCATGGCGGCAGATAACCGCAAGGCCGGGGCCGGGGCAAGCCTCGGGCTGCCGCCACGTTGCGCTGGCCTGTGTGGCGTGTCCGGGGCAGGCTGCCGCCATCAGCAACATCGGAGCCCCGCCCATGCCGCGCGTCACCATCGACCACAAGGACCACGTCGCCCATGTCACCCTGAGCCGTGCCGACAAGCACAACGCGCTGGACGACGCGATGATCAACGAAATCGTGGCGGCCGGGCAGCAGCTCGCGGACACGGAGGCCCGCGCGGTGGTGCTCTCGGGGGCGGGCAAGAGCTTCTGCGCCGGGCTCGACATGGCCAGTTTCGCAACCCTCGCGCAGCGCGATCTGACGCAGGAGGTGATGCAGCGCAGCCATCACGACGCCAACCGGTTTCAGGAGGTGGCCATGGTCTGGCGGCGGCTGCCGGTCCCGGTGATCGCCGCGATCCACGGCGCCTGTTTCGGAGGCGGGCTGCAGCTCGCGCTCGGGGCCGACATCCGCATTGCCCACCCCGACAGCCGTTTCTCGGTGATGGAGATGAAATGGGGGCTGATCCCGGACATGGGCGGCATGGTGTTGCTGCCGCGGCTGCTGCGCTCTGACATGCTGCGCCGCCTGACCTACACGGCCGAGGTGATCGCGGCCGACGACGCCCAGGACTGCGGCCTGGTCACCGAAGTGGCTGCCGACCCGCTGGCGCGTGCGCAGGCCCTGGCGGCACAGGTCGCGGGGCAGAGCCCCTCTGCCATCCGCGCGGCCAAACGCCTGATCGGCCTTGCCGAAAGCGGTGCCAGCCAGTCCGAGGTGCTGCTCGCCGAGAGCCGCGAGCAACTTGCGCTGATCGGGCAGCCAGACCAGATGGAAGCGGTCGCCGCCCAGCTGCAAAAACGCCCGCCACGGTTTTCCTGATCCCGGTCAACCGCGCTGACGGCCGCCTGTGGAGTCGCGGCTGCGGCACGGCAATTCGGGCTGGCAAGCGAAAAGGCGGATGACCTCAATTTGATGCAAATTCTTGCCAGTTTTTCCCACATCCCGCCGAGGCCGGCAGGAAACCGCCCGCCGCCGGCAGAATGCTGCCGCAGCGCAAGGGGTGCGGGAACTCGTTAACCTTTTGGCAAGGAAATAGCGCAAAATCTGGCCAAGCTCTGCCAACAAGCGCCCAGATCTAGGTCTGGCGTCAAGACGGCAGGGCAGGCCGTCGCCTCTTGCGTCGGGGCGAGCCGGTCACAAGGCAATGCGAACCCGACCGCGGTCATGGACCTCAGGATCGGGCGTGAAAAGAAGGATTGAGGCTGATGTATCTGGTGCGGAAAAAGTGGTTCATTGCATTTGAAAGTGGCGCGCTGCTGTCGCGCAGCGGCGACCGGATCACCTATTTCTACGACGAGGCGCTGAGCTTTGGTGATCGCGAGTCGGCCCAGAAATATTTGGCAGCAAATGAGAACAGGGTCAGCTGCACCGGCCTGCGCCCCTCCCTGACCGAGGCGGCGTGATCCGGCTGCCCCTCAGCGCTTGCACCGCGCGCAGGTTGGCAGCGTGGCGGGGCCGGTGTGCCTAGCTCCGCCCGCTGGCTGCTGGCGGTCTGCGGCGTGATGATATGCCTGGCCTCGGTGCTGTTCTGGCAGCAGGTGGCCAGCAGCCTGACCCCGACCGCCTCGCCGCAATCAGAAAGCTGGTTCAGCGCCGCCGGGCTGCGTCACTTCTGGCCGCCGTTCCTCAGCGGTGCGGGCCTGATCCTCGCGGTCTGTCTGGCGCGACGCCCCGAGGATTGAGCCGGTCCAGCTCGCCGACCAACGCAGCGCAAGACGGGTCCGCCGGGCCAGAGGCGCAACAATCGGCACGAAAAAAAGGGCCGCACCCGATGGTGCGGCCCCTTCAAAATCAATCTGGCGTGGCTGCGGCTTACAGCGAGGCCGCGTAGATCTTGCCGATGTTGGCATCCAGCGCCGCATCATATTCGGCATCGGTCATCGACACGTTCAGACCTTCGGTCAGCGCACGGCTGAAGGAGGCGATCATCTTCGGGTTCTGCGCCAGCTTCTCGCAGGCCTCGTCGGTGCTGTAGCCGCCCGACAGGGCCACGACCCGCACCACATTGGCGTGATCGGCCAGATCGTCATACAGGCCCGGCTTGGTCGGGATGGTCAGCTTCAGCGCCACCTTGGTGTCTGTCGGCAGGGCATCCAGCTGCGCGGCGATCTCTGCCTTCAGGATGTCCTCGGCCTCGGCCTTGGTGGCCGAGTGGATGTCGACTTCCGGCTCGATGATCGGCACCAGCCCGGCGGCGGCGATCTGCTTGCCCACTTCGAACTGCTGGGCGACGACCGCCTTGATGCCCTCGGCATTGGCTTCCTTGATGACGGAGCGCATCTTGGTGCCGAAGATGCCCTTGTCGTTGGCGCGCGCCAGCAGCGCGTCGAGGTCCGGCATCGGCTTCATCATCTGCACGCCGTTTTCGGCGTCGGCCAGACCCTTGTCGACCTTCAGGAACGGCACCACGCCGCAGTCTTCCCACAGGTATTGCGCGGTCGGCTTGCCCTCGATGTCGCCATCCATGGTCTTCTCGAACAGGATCGCGCCGAGGATGCGCTCCTGGGTGAAGCTGGGCGAGGTGATGATGCGGGTGCGCATCTTGTGGATCTCGGCAAACATCTCGTCATCGTTCGAGTAGGCGTCTTCGTTCACACCGTACAGCTTCAGCGCCTTCGGGGTGGAGCCGCCGGACTGGTCCAGTGCCGCGATGAACCCTTTGCCGGTGGCAATGCGGTCGAATTGAGCCTGCTGGGTGGAAGCGTCTTTTGCCATGATGCGTCACTCTTGTTGAAAATATCTGTCGTCGGGCTGTCTATACCGCGAAATGGTGCGAAAACAACGGGTCGATTGCGCTAACGGGTGAAGCTTTTGCGGGCGCTTGCCGACGGGTCGCCGCCGTTGCGCACGCGCGGCCCGCGCCGCTGCGCGCGGCTCAGCCCAGCCAGTCCTTGCGGCTCAGCGCGTCCTGCAGGGCCAGCAGGTCGGCCCGCAGGGCGGGCAGGGGGATCGGCCCGCCAAGGCAGACCCGCAGCGCCTCGGGGGGCGGGCCGCTGACGGTGAAGGCATCGCTGGGCAGAATGCCGATCTGGCGCGTGGCCATCCGGCCCATCACCTCGGCGCGGCTGGTGCCCGGCGGCAGCGACAGCCACAGGTTGAAGGCCAGCGGATCGCTCCGTGTCGCCACCCCTTGCGGGGCTCCCGGCGACAGGATCTCCGCCGCCAGGGCCTGCCGTGCGCGCGCGGCCTCGCGCAGGTGGGCCTGCAGCTCCGTGGCGGTGCCGTCCTCGATCCACCGTGTCAGCAGGGCCAGTGTCAGCGGCGAGACCATTACGTGCAGGGCCCGCAGGGCCTGGCTGAACCGGCCCATCTGGCTTTGCTGCGGCACCGTGGTGCAGGCCAGTCGCAGCCCCGCGCCCAGGCATTTGGACAGGCCGGCGATGTGCCAGCCCAGCTCCGGCACCAGCGTGCTGATCGGCGTTGGCGGCGGGGTCGCCACCAGGCAGTAGGCGTCGTCCTCGATCAGCGGCAGGTCATGCTCGGCCAGCACCGCGGCCACTTGCTGGCGGCGTGTGAGGGGCATGGTGCGGGTGGTGGGATTGTGTAGCGTCGGATTGAGATAGAGCGCCGCGGGCCAATGGCTGCGGATCGCGGTCTCCAGCGCCTGCGGATCGATCCCGTCTCCGTCGCCGGGCAGGCCGACCAGCTGCACGCCCAGCTGTGCGGCGATCGCCCGCAGGCCCGGGTAGGTGACATCCTCGCACAGCACCACCGAGCCGGGTTCGCACAACACCGTCAGGATTGCGTACAGCGCCGCATGGGCGCCGGGGGTCAGCGCCAGCCGCTCCGGCGCGCAGGGCAGGCCGTTGGCTTGCAGCCAGTCGCACAGCACCTCGCGGTCCTGCGGGCTGCCGGTGACCGACTGGTAGCGCAGCAGGGGCAGCAGGTTGGCAGAGACATGCGCCAGACCCGCCTGCATCCGGGCAACAAGCGCCGGGTCCTCCGGCTCGGGGGGCATGTTCATCATCGGGTCTTCTTCCCGCGCCCGGCGCGGATCGGGGCGCAGGGGCTGCGGCTGCGGGGCTTTGACAAACGTGCCGCGGCCGACGAAGGTCTCGATATAGCCGCGCCGCACCGCTTCGGCGTAACCCCGCGCCACGGTTGAGAAATCCACCCCCAACTGCTGCGCCACCCGCCGCTGTGGCGGCAGGCGGTCGCCCGGTGACAGCACGCCCGCGTCGATATCCGCACCGATCGCCTCGGCTATCTCCAGATAGCGCGGTCTGCCGCCGTTCAGCGCCTCTGCCAGCCGTTCCGGGCTCCAGTCGTCCATCTGCCTCATCTCCCGTCAGCTGGTCACTTTGTTTCGGAATTGACTGGTTCAATGCCAAACTGCGACAATCTATGCAAGATAAATGACTGCATATTGATTGCATGCAATGACGGAATCACGGTATCAGGCTGCAAAGCCAAGGAGACGCGCAAATGAGTGGCACCGATCTGATGGAACAGGACGTGCGGGCGATGAAGCCTGCGCTTGTGAACGGGCTGCGGTTGCGCTGTCCCGCCTGCGGGCAGGGGAAGCTGCTGCACAGCTACCTGAAGGTGAATGACGGCTGCAGCGAATGCGGCGAGGAGCTGCATCACCAGCGCGCGGATGATGGGCCTGCCTATCTGACCATTCTGGTGGTTGGCCATATTCTGGGCTTCGTCCTGCACATTGTCTACGTGCAGCTGCGACCGGATCCCTGGACGCTGGCGCTGATCCTGTCGGTGGTGACGGTGGTCGCCTCGCTGGTGATGCTGCCGCGCATGAAGGGGCTGGTGGTGGCCTATCAATGGGCCAAGCGGATGCACGGCTTCTGAGCCCGCCATCGCGTGCTGGGCCCCGGTCGCAAACCGGGCGGAGGTGGCCTCGCGCGCAAGTGACCTGCACGCCCAATCCCCTGCATGAGCGGACGTCGCAACGGATGCCGGTGGGGAGAATGGATCGGATACCTGGTTCGGAAAACCAAAATGCAAAAAAGGCGGGCCGATGGCCCGCCTTTTTCCTGTTTCTCCCAGCGCCGCGCAGCGGCGCCGGGCCCAACTGGCAAGGCGCCATCCCGGATGGCGCCGTCGACGGGCGGGAGCGCCGCCGCCCGCCAGCACTTAGACCAGCCGCGAGGCTTCCTTGGCCGCGCGCACGAAGTCGTCGAACAACGGGTGCGGCGCAAAGGGTTTGGACTTCAGCTCGGGGTGGAACTGCACGCCGATGAACCAGGGATGGTCCTTCCATTCGACGATCTCCGGCAGGCGGCCGTCGGGCGACATGCCCGAGAAATGCAGCCCGCAGGCTTCCAGCTTCTCGCGGTACTTGATGTCCACCTCGTAGCGGTGACGGTGGCGTTCCTCGATATGGGTGCTGCCATAGACGCGCGACACCAGCGAGCCTTCGCTCAGCGTCGCGTCATAGGCGCCCAGGCGCATGGTGCCGCCCTTGTCGTCATCGGCGGTGCGGCTGACCTTGTGGTTGCCCTGCACCCATTCCTTGAGGTGATAGACCACCGGCTCGAACCGCTTCTTGCCGGCCTCGTGATCGAATTCCTCCGAACCGGCCTCGGCGATGCCTGCGACATTGCGGGCGGCTTCGATCACCGCCATCTGCATGCCAAGGCAGATGCCGAGGTAGGGCACGTTGTTTTCGCGTGCGTATTGCGCCGCCTTGATCTTGCCCTCGGTGCCGCGCTCGCCAAAGCCGCCGGGCACCAGGATCGCGTGATAGCCCTGCAGGTAGGGCGCCGCATCATCCTTGTCGAACAGCTCGGCGTCGACCCATTCGATCTTGACCTTCACCCGGTTCGACATGCCGCCATGGGTGAGCGCCTCGGCGATGGATTTATAGGCATCTTCCAGCTGGGTGTACTTGCCGACGATGGCCACCTTCACCTCGCCCTCGGGGTTGTAGATGCGGTCAGCCACATCTTCCCAGCGCGCCAGGTTCGGCTTGGGGGCCGGGGCAATGCCAAAGGCGTCCAGAACGGCCTGGTCCATGCCCTCGCGGTGGTAGGCCAGCGGCGCTTCGTAGATCGATTTCAGGTCCTGCGCGGCGATCACCGAATCGGGGCGGACGTTGCAGAACAGCGCCAGCTTCTCGCGCTCTTTCTTCGGGATCGGGCCTTCCGAGCGGCAGACCAGGATGTCGGGGGCAAGGCCGATCGAGCGCAGCTCCTTCACCGAGTGCTGGGTCGGCTTGGTCTTCAGCTCGCCGGAGGCCTTGATGTAGGGCAGCAGCGTCAGGTGCATGAAGATGCACTGGCCGCGCGGCTTGTCCTGGGCGAACTGGCGGATCGCCTCGAAGAAGGGCAGGCCCTCGATGTCGCCGACGGTGCCGCCGATCTCGCAGAGCATGAAGTCGACCTCATCCTCGCCGATCGAGATGAAGTCCTTGATCTCGTTGGTGACGTGCGGAATGACCTGGATGGTCTTGCCGAGGTAGTCGCCGCGGCGCTCCTTCTCCAGCACGTTGGTGTAGATCCGGCCCGAGGAGATCGAGTCGGTCTTGCGGGCAGGCACCCCGGTGAAGCGCTCGTAGTGGCCGAGGTCGAGGTCGGTCTCGGCGCCGTCGTCGGTGACGAAGACCTCGCCGTGCTCGAACGGGCTCATGGTGCCGGGATCGACGTTCAGATAGGGGTCCAGCTTGCGCAGGCGAACGGAATAGCCGCGAGCCTGCAGAAGCGCCCCCAGTGCCGCCGAAGCCAGACCTTTGCCCAGTGATGAAACAACACCGCCAGTGATGAAGATAAAACGCGCCATATGTGTTCGGCTGCCCCCGTGAGAAGTCAGATTTCAGCTGCCCGGCGGTGATCGGAATCATCCGAAAAACCGCAGCATCACGGGACTTCATATATAGAGGATTCGCGCATCATGCGCAAGGGAACCGCAAGATGCTGTTGCAGTTCCCGAAAACCCGTCAAGGTATAGTGGTTTAGTCCAGGCTTGGCACCAGCGGTGCGTTGTCGCCTTCGCTCGGCGGCAGAAGATCGCTGCCCAGAGCAGGCGGAGCTGCCGGAGCCTCGCCTTCGGCCTGCGGAACGGTCAGCCGGTCAGCGACCGAGGAACCCGCGGATTTCTGTGCGGCCAGCACCGTCAGGGTGATCGAGGTGCCGACAAAGGCAATGGCCAGCAGCCAGGTCAGCTTGCTGAGCGCGGTTGCCGCGGCCCGGCCGGAGATCGCCCCGCCGCCACCGCCGCCCATGCCCAGACCGCCGCCCTCGGAGCGTTGCAGCAGGACAATGGCAATCAGGCCGAGAGCCAGAAGAAGATGGATGATGAGAACAACGTTTTCCATGGGTCCCTGCGGCGGTTGGCTGAGTATCGGGCGGTAAATAGGGAAGATTGGCCGGGGGGGCAAGGGCTCAGTTTGCCTGCGATGCCGGCAATGGCCAAGCTGCATCACGGATCTTGATTTCTCCTATCATCAAAGGGCGCTGGACAGGGCGCGCGGGGCGGCGCAGTCTGCCCATATGCCACATGACTTGCCTGACCACCCGCACGCCCATCTGCCCCCGGACCCCGCCCTGCGGGTGAAAGCGCTGGAGACGATTCTGACCGCAAAAGGCCTGGTCGATCCCGCCGCGCTGGAGGAGATCATCGACACCTACCAGAACCGCATAGGCCCGCAGAACGGGGCGCGGGTGGTGGCGCGGGCCTGGCGCGATCCCGCGTTCAAGGCCGCCCTTCTGGCGGATGCCGACCCGGTGCTGGCGGAGCTTGGTTATTACGGGCGGCAGGGGGAGCATATGGTGGTGGTGGAGAACACGCCCCAGCGCCACAACATGATCGTCTGCACCCTGTGCAGCTGCTACCCGTGGCCTTTGCTGGGGATCCCGCCCGGCTGGTACAAATCCGACGCCTACCGCGCCCGCGCGGTGCGCGAGCCGCGCAAGGTGTTGGCGGAATTTGGCGTGGCGCTGCCGCCGGAAACCGCAGTGCGGGTCTGGGATTCGACGGCCGAGGTCCGCTATCTGGTCCTGCCGATGCGGCCCAAAGGCACCGAGGGCCTGGACGAGGCGGCGCTGGCGGCGCTGGTCAGCCGTGACAGCATGATCGGAACCGCCCTGCCGGCGGCGCCGGGGCAGGCGCAGCCATGACCCGGGTGCATGACATGGGCGGGCGATTCGGCGACGGGCCGGTAAGGCCAGAGGCCGCGGACGCGCCGGTTTTTGCGCAGGATTGGCACGGCCGCGCGCTGGCGGTGACGCTGGCCTGCGGCGCGTTGGGCCAGTGGAACATCGACGTCTCGCGTCACGCGCGCGAGCGGCTGTCGCCCGGGGACTACAGCCGATTTTCCTATTACGAGAAATGGATCGCCGCGCTGGCCGACCTGCTGGTGGAAACCGGCGTGCTGAGCGAGGCCGACCTTCAGGGCAAGGGCACGGCCGAGCTGCACGCGTTGGCCGGGCGGGCGCTGCAGGCACAAGACGTCGCGGCGGCGCTGGCCAGGGGCGGCCCGGCGGCACGCGATGGCGGCCCGGCACCGCGGTTTTCCCCCGGGCAGGCGGTGCGCACGCGGCGACCTGCCGAGAATGTGCTGATGCCGGGCGGCCACACCCGGCTGCCGCGTTACGCGGCCGGCGCCTGCGGCCAGATCCTGCGGCTGCACGGCAGCCATGTGCTACCCGACAGCAATGCCCACGGGCTGGGCGAGGCGCCAGAGCCGCTCTATGCCGTGCGCTTTGCCGCGAGCCAGCTGTGGGCGCACCCCGAACATCCCGATGACGAGGTGGTGCTGGATCTGTGGCAAAGCTATCTGGAGCCGCTATGAGCAGCTGTGCCGAGGTTTCCGCGCCGGAGCCGGTCTTTGCCGAACCCTGGCACGCGCAGGTGTTTGCCCTGACGGTGCATCTGAACGAGGCCGGGCGGTTCAGCTGGGCCGACTGGGTGCAGCGGTTCTCGGCCACCCTGAAGCGGCACGGGCTGAACCGCGATCTGGACGGCGGCGAGGATTACTTTCGCGCCTGGCTGGAAACGCTGGAGAGCTACCTGGCGGAAGACGGCGCGGTGGCCCCGGCCGAGGCCGAGCAGATGCGCAAGCGCTGGGAGGAGGCCTATCTGACCACGCCGCATGGCGCGCCGGTGCATCTGCCGGAGTGACTCCGGCAGCTCTGGCCGCCGCGGCCGGGCGCCGGGCGGGTGTATCAGCGTTGTTGCTCTGGTTCTGCGCTATACCCTGATAAAGGGGGCGGCGCCGCCGGGTGGAGGATGGACGCTCCCCCGCGGGGGAGGCTCGGACAGGACTTCCTGAACGACCCCCTTTTTATCGGGGCCGGTCTCCGGGTGATGCGCAGGCAGCCACACAGATGCCTGCGCCACGTATCATGACCCTTGCGCAAGGATCATGGCGGGGGATCGCGATCAGGGGCAGTCTGGCAGGTCGGTCTGAGGATTGCGTGAAGCGGGCGTACGCTGGGGGCGCAACACCCGCTTGGAGACGGTACAATGAGGGCGAGCGCCTGACCGCGGGGTGGCGCTGATTGGGGCGTGTCCGGCAGTTCATGTCAGCAAAATCCGTACTAGGCCGCAGTGAAGCGATACCTGTACCAAAGCGCCAGCCCGGTGGGGCGGGCAGGCGCTCGCCCGGCGCCTGCGGCTTGATTCCTGGCGTGGGGCGGCACGCGTTGCGGTGAAACACTGCCCCCTGCGGCGAAAAACCGGTTCCCCTGCCTGCGCAGCATCGCTATATGAGCGTGGGTTTGAACCAAAGACTGTAAAGGACCGGATATGGCCAATGTCGTCGTAGTCGGCGCCCAGTGGGGCGACGAAGGTAAAGGCAAGATCGTGGACTGGCTGAGCGAGCGCGCGGATGTGATCGCACGCTTTCAGGGCGGCCATAACGCCGGCCACACGCTGGTCATTGACGGAAAGGTCTACAAGCTGCACGCGCTGCCCTCGGGCGTGGTGCGCGGTGGCAAGCTGTCGGTCATCGGCAATGGCGTGGTGCTGGACCCCTGGCACCTGCTGAAAGAGATCGAGACCGTGCGCGCCCAGGGCGTGGAGATCACGCCGGAGACGCTGATGATCGCGGAAAACACCCCGCTGATCCTGCCGCTGCACGGCGAGCTGGACCGCGCGCGCGAGGAAGCGGCCTCCAAGGGCACCAAGATCGGCACCACCGGCCGCGGCATCGGTCCGGCCTATGAGGACAAGGTCGGCCGCCGCGCCATCCGCGTCGCGGATCTGGCCGATGAGGCGACGCTGATCGCCCGCGTTGACCGCGCGTTGCAGCACCATGATCCGCTGCGCAAGGGCCTGGGCGTCGAAGCCATCGACCGCGATGCGCTGATTGCCCAGCTGAAAGAGATCGCACCGAAGATCCTGCCCTACGCGGCGCCGGTCTGGAAGGTGCTGAACGAGAAGCGCAAGGCGGGCAAGCGGATCCTGTTTGAAGGCGCGCAGGGCGCATTGCTGGACATCGATTTCGGCACCTATCCCTTTGTGACCTCGTCCAACGTGATTGCGGGTCAGGCCGCGACCGGCGTCGGCATCGGCCCGGGCTCGATCGATTACGTGCTGGGCATCGTCAAGGCCTACACCACCCGCGTTGGCGAAGGTCCGTTCCCGACCGAGCTGCTGGACGCCGAGGGCAAGCCCGATGCCGATGGCGAGCGTCTGGGCACCCGCGGCCATGAGTTCGGCACCACCACCGGCCGCCAGCGCCGCTGCGGCTGGTTCGATGCCGCGCTGGTGCGCCAGACCTGCGCCACCTCCGGCATCAAGGGCATCTGCCTGACCAAGCTGGACGTGCTGGACGGCTTTGAAACCCTGAAGATCTGCACCGGCTATGAGCTGGATGGCGAGCGGCTGGACTACCTGCCCACCGCTGCCGACCAGCAGGCGCGCTGCAAGCCGATCTACGAGGAGATGCCGGGCTGGAGCGAATCCACCGAAGGCGCGCGCAGCTGGAACGACCTGCCGGCCAACGCGATCAAGTATGTGAAACGCGTGGAAGAGCTGATCGAATGCCCGGTGGCGCTGCTCTCCACCAGCCCGGAGCGGGACGACACCATCCTGGTGACCGACCCGTTTGCCGACTGATGGCAGAGAAGCAAGGCCTGAGCTACAAGGCGCGGCGGCGCTGGGCGCTGGTGATCCTGCTGGTGGGCATGCCGGTTTACATCGTGGCCGCGGTCACGGTGATGAACTGGCTGGACCGGCCGCCGCTGTGGCTGGAACTGGTGGTCTATGTGGCGCTGGGCATCGTCTGGGTGCTGCCGTTCAAGTTTGTCTTCCGCGGTGTCGGACAGGCGGACCCGGACGCGGACGGCGAGTAAGCGGAGGGGCGTTGCCCCGCAGGTTTGCCTGGAAGAGGGGCGCTGCCCCTCTTGGCCCTGCGGGCCAATTCACCCCGGAGTATTTTGGGGAAAGATGAAGCGGCAGCGCGTTGTGCTGAACTGAAAAAGGCGGCCCCGGGGGCCGCCTTTTTTTGTTTTTGTTCGGAGGTTCAGCCCGCGGCGCGTTTGCCGGGCTGGAAGCCGATCTCGCCGGAGGCGGTGAACTTGCCGTTGCCGGACCGTTCGATCTTGCCTTCGCGCAGGAGCTGGCCAAAGCTGCGCAGCCCGTCCTCGCGGTTGAAGTCGCCGGCACCGCTGCTGCGGACCTTGTTCATCAGCTGCGGACGGGAGAAATGGTCTCGTCCCTCGACGAAGCTGAGATAAGCGGCGGCGGCTTCGAGCAATTCATGCAGTTCGACTGCGCCGCGCTCCTCGGCGTAATCGGCAAAGCTGCTGCCGGTGGCGTCGGGGGAGGGCTCTTCGAGAATTGCTGCGGACACCCGGCGCGGGCGCACCGGCTGCTGTGGCTGGCTGGTTTCGTCGATGCGCTGCTCGGCCACGAGTTTCAGCGGTGCCGGGCGGCTTACCGCGATGCGCGGGCGATCGGCGCCGGCGTCGCGGGGCTTGGCGCGGGTTTCCGGGCGGCGCGGGCGCACCACGCTGGCCAGGTCTTCGCGGTAGGGCTGGGCCTCGTCATCGCCGGAGCCGTCGGTCTCGCCGTTCTTGGCCGCGGCGGCGGCGGCGCGCAGATGGCTGTAGGCCTCCCGCGTGGAGGCTGATTCGGGTTCTTCGAGCCGCTGGTCCGCGGCGGCCATCAGCCGCGATACATCGCTGTCGGGCAGGTCCGGCGCAGGCGCGGCGGGCGGGGTTTCCGCGTGCGGCGCAAGGGTAAAGGCGGTCTCGGCCGGGGTGTCCGGCGCCGTCTCCTCCTCGGGCTCCTGCCCGGCGGCGAGAATCTCCGCTTCGACCTCGGCCAGTTCCCGCATCAGGTCGGCCTCGTCCTCCTCGGAGAGTTCGGCGGGGGTGTGGGGCGCGGCGTGGTCGGCCTGCTCGTCGTCGCTGTCGGCTGTTTCTTCCAGCTGACCGGCGGCGACGGCTTTCTCGAAATCGGCGCGCTTTACCTTGGCGACGCGCATGCGGGGCGGGGCGGCGGGAGCGGGCTGCGATTCCGTATCTGTGGCCTCTTCCGCGTCGGCCTCTGCCTCGGACGGCGCTGCACTGTCGGCCTCGGCTTCGATGTCGAGCCGGTCCAGCGCGCGGGCGATCTCGTCGTCGCTTTCGTCGTCGAAATCGGGCGCGTCGGACTCGTCGCCGTCCTGCATCGCGCTGGAGATGTCGGCGGCCGCGTTTTCCAGCACGTCGTCGGCGTGCTCGTCCTCGGAGAACTCCTCTTCCGGTTCCGGGGCGCGAGCGACCACGGCGCGGATCCGCTGCAGCTTGGCGGCGATGCTGTCCGGGGCCGGGGTGTCCTCGGGCTCGGCCTGTGCGGCGGCGGCGCTCGAGGCGCGGGTGTCTTGCGGCGCGTCGGAGGCGCTTGCACTGGCGAGCACAGCGGCGATCGTGTCTTCGGCTTCGGCTTCGGCTTCGGCTTCGGCTTCGGCTTCGGCTTCGGCTTCGGCTTCGGTCAGGCTCCAGTCCTCGACCTCCTCGGCCACGACGGCGGCTTCCGGGGCGGTTTCAGCCGCGGCGGCAGGTTCGGCTTGCGGCGCGGCCTGCGGTGCCGTCGGCAGGGTCTGCGCCGGGCGTTCGGTGGCCAGATAGGCGGCGGGAGAGGGCTGCGCCGTGGTGGCCGCCTGGGTGTCGGCGGGAGGGGCGGTTTGCGTCGGCGGTTCCGCCGGGGCGGCAGAAAGCGCCGCGGCGCGCAGGTGAATGCCACCCTCGCTGGTGCGCGCCTCGACCTGGCGGGCGATCTCGCGCTGGGCAATGCGGGCGAGCATGTCGGCATCCGGCTGCGGCGGCTCGGCACCAAAGTACCGGTCTTCGGAGGCCAGGTCGCGGAAATACTCGGCGATGGCCTTCATCGTGCCGAAGGAATCCTCGAACCCTTCCAATGTGCAGGAAAAGGTTCCATAGGAGACGGTCAGGACTTTGTTGTTTTGTACCATCAGCTCGCTCGTCTTCGCCACAGTTGCTTCCATTCACCATATGGGCTGGAAGGACCAATTTTGCTCGAATTCGTGCAATAGATCGTATCATTTTGTGTTCACATTGTGACCTGTTTCCAAAACTGCCAGGAATACCGCCCATGACAGCGAGAATTGTTGACGCATCGGAACCAGTTACCCTCGTCGGGGGCGGCGAGGTGATGCCGGGGGCGCTGGAGGCGGCGCTGGCGCTGGCACCGCGACTGGCGGCGGCGGATGGCGGCGCGGCGGCGGTGCTGGCGGCGGGGCGGATGCCGGAGGCGGTGATCGGCGATCTTGATTCCCTGCCCGCAGCGTTGCGGGAACAGCTGCCGCCAGGCTGCCTGCACGAGGTGGCCGAGCAGGAGAGCACCGATTTCGACAAGGCGCTGCGCTCGGTCTCGGCTCCGGCGGTGATCGCCGTGGGGTTTCTCGGCAAGCGGGTGGATCACCAGCTGGCGGCCTTCAACACGCTGGTGCAGGGGCATGCCACGCCCTGCGTTCTGCTCGGCGCGCAGGAGGTCATCTTTCACCTGACCCATCCGGTCGCCTTGCCGACCGAGGCGGGCGAGGTGGTGTCACTGTTTCCGATGCAGCGGGTGCGGGGGCGCTCGGAGGGGTTGGAGTGGCCGATCGACGGGCTGGAGATGTCGCCGATGGGGCGGATCGGCACCTCGAACCGGGCGCTGGGGGCGATCCGGCTGGAGCCTGAGGGCGAGGGGTTGCTGGTGATCGTGCCGCGGCGGTTGTTGGCGGATGTGCTGGGGCAGATCAGACGGGATCGCTCGCAGGGGTGATCCGGCGCAGGCTGCGCGCGGCCTTGTGTTCGCGCATCACCGCGTAAAGCCCGGCGGCGACGGTAAGCAGGATGCCCAGGGAGGCCAGCGCGTTGGGCAGGTCGCCGAAGATCCACCAGCCGACAAACACCGCAACCGGGATTTCCAGGTATTGCATCGAGGCCAGCGTCGACGTGGGGGCATAGCGCAGGCTCCAGGTCATCAGGAGATGCGCCAGCGTGCCCATGACCCCGGTGGCGATCAGCAGGTTCCAGGTGTGGGCCGGGGGCATGTCCAGGGTCAGCCCGGCAAGGCTGGTGACATCGCCATACCACAGGAGCGGCAGCATCAGCACGGTTGCCAGCAGGCCGGAGATCGCCTGCAGTGACACCGGCTCGGTGTGTTTGGCGATCTTGCGGGTGACCAGCATGAACAGGGCAAAGATCAGCGCGACCAGCACCGGCCACAGCGCGTGCAGGCCAACCGCGGCAAAGCTGGGCTGGATCACCAGGAGGGTGCCGGTGAAGCCGACGACGCAGGCCCCCAGGCGCCGCAGCCCGACCTCCTCGCCGAGCACGAATTTGCCGAGCAGCAGCATGATGAAGGGCATCACGAAGGCAATCGCCACCGCATCCGCCAGCGGCAGAAAGCGAAACGCGGTGAACATCGCCGCGACCCCGCCCATCTGCAACAGCGTGCGCAGCAGCAGGTAGGGCAGCACATGGCGTGGCAGCCGCAGGGAGTTGCCCAGCAGAAGTGCCAGCGGCAGCAGCAGGGCCGCCTGAAACGCAAAGCGGGCGAAGACGATCTGCCCCACGGGAATATGGTCGCCAAGCAGCTTGGCGATGGCGTCGCAGACCGGGATGGTCACGCAGAAACCCAGCATCAGGGCGATGCCGAGGAGGGGGCGGTCCTGTGTCATGGCGCGACGCTAGGCCCGCCTGCCGGGGGATGCAAGGGAAGGTTGAGGGCGCAGGCCGAAAGCGCGTGGCCTTTGCGGACGCAGGGGGCTGCGCTGACCCGCGCAAAGCAAGCTGCGCGGCAGGCAGGACCCCATCTGGGGCGTGGGGCGCTAGCCGCACACCCCGCGCCTGACCGTCCCCCAGGGACGGCGCTTTCGCGCCCTCCCAAGGTCAGGCACGGGCCTTGTGTTGCGCAGGGATGGCTCGACGCGCGCCTTGGGGGCGTGCGGTCGGTGCGCCCGGCGTCAGCAGTTCGGCACATTCACGGCGAGGCCGCCGAGCGAGGTTTCCTTGTATTTCTCGTGCATGTCCTCGCCGGTCTGGCGCATGGTCTCGATCACCGAATCCAGCGGCACGAAATGCTGGCCATCGCCGCGCAGGGCGAGGGAGGCGGCCGAGACGGCCTTGATCGCGGCCAGGCCGTTGCGCTCGATGCAGGGCACCTGCACCAGCCCCTTGACCGGATCGCAGGTCATGCCGAGGTGATGCTCCAGCGCGATTTCGGCTGCGTTTTCAACCTGTTCCGGGGTGCCGCCCATCACCGCGCAGAGACCTGCGGCGGACATGGCGGCGGCCGAGCCGACCTCGGCCTGGCAACCGGCCTCGGCGCCGGAGATCGACGCGTTGTATTTCACGAGGCCCGCGATGGCGGCGGCGGTCAGCAGAAAGTCCTCGACATGGCTTTCCGAGGCGCCCGGCACGTGATCGAGGTAGTAGCGGATCACGGCCGGCAGCGTGCCCGCGGCACCGTTGGTCGGCGCGGTGACAACCTGGCCGCCGGCGGCGTTTTCCTCGTTCACCGCCATGGCGTAGACGCTCATCCAGTCGTTGATGGTGTGCGGTGCGGGCTGGTTCATGCCGCGCTCGGCCAGCAGCGCCTCGTAGATGCCCTTGGCGCGGCGGCGCACGTTGAGCCCGCCGGGCAGGATGCCGTCACGCGACAGGCCGCGGTTGATGCAGTCGTTCATCACCTGCCAGATGCGGGCGGTGCCCTTGGACAGGCTTTCCGGGCAGCCGCGGGCGATCTCGTTGGCGCGCTTCATCTCGGCGATGGACTTGCCGCTGGCCTTGGCCATCTCCAGCATCTCGGCGGCGGTCTTGAACGGGTAGGGGACCGGTGCGCCCTCATCGGTGGCCTTGCCGGCTGCCAGTTCCTCCTCGGTGACCACGAAGCCGCCGCCGATGGAATAGAACACCTGCCGCAGGATCACGTCGCCCTGGGCGTCGGTGGCCATCAGGATCATGCCGTTGGCGTGGCCGGGCAGAGCCTGGTCGTAATCAAAGATCATGTCCGCCTTGGGGTCGAAACGCAGCGGCCCCAGCCCCTCGGGCTGCATCTGGTGGGTCTTGGCCAGCTCGGCAAGGAAGGCTTCGGCCTTTTCGTCGTCGTAATCCTCGGGGGTGAAGCCGCCGAGGCCGAGGATGGTGGCGCGGTCGGTGGCGTGGCCGACGCCGGTAAAGGCGAGCGAGCCGTGCAGCGAGGCGCGCAGGCCGTGGAATTCGAACGGCGAGGCGCGCATCATGTCGAGAAAGCGCGCGGCGGCCACCATCGGGCCCATGGTATGCGAGGACGAGGGGCCGATGCCGACCTTGAACATGTCGAAGACGGAGAGGAACATCAGGTGGCTGATCCTTCTGGGGGATTGGCATGAACGGGATTTGTGAACGGGTGCGCCCCGAGACCTTCGGCCTCTTGCGCGGCGACAACGGCAGGGCGGCTTTCCAGCCCGGAGCAAAGCCGTTGCAACATGGGATAGGCGGCAGGATCGAACCAGCTGCGATCACTGTCAACCGGATAGAGCGCCATCCAGCGCAGCTGGCAGGCCAGGTAGTAATCCAGGACCGAGGGTTGCAGCGCGCCAAGCCAGGCGGGGCGGTCGGCCGCGGCGCGCTCCAGGCTGGTCAGATGCTGGTGCAGGCGCTGGCGCAAGGTGGCCTGCAGCTGGGCCTGGTGGGCGGGCTCGGCCCCGATATACTTGTCGGGATAGAACAGCATGCGCAGATCGGCGTGCAGCGTGTTGGAGGCGAAGAACAGCCATTTCAGGAAGGCGGCGCGCGCGGGGCTGGCGGCGGAGGGCGCCATGACGCCGTGGCGGTCGGCCAGCCACAAGAGGATCGCGGCGGTCTCGAACAGCGGCCCGTCCGGGGTTTCCAGCACCGGAATCAGCCCGCCGGGGTTCAGCGCCCGGTAGGCGGCGCTGTCCTGTGCCCGCGCGCGGCGGTCCACCAGCACCGTGTCATAGGGCTGGCCCATTTCCTCCAGCACCAGCCGGATCACCAGCGAGGCGTTGTCGGGGGCATAGTGCAGGCGATAGGTGGCGGTCATGCGTGTCGGGCCGGTCGTTGGGCTTGCTCCTGGTTCAGCATTAGGCCGCAAAAGGAGCGCGCGTGTGTTCATTTCCGGCGTTTCCGATCGGAAACCCGCCTTTCCTGATACATCGTCTGTCCGGCCAGTGCCAGTGGTTGCCTGCAGGGGGGGCGGCGGGACGGAAACGATCCGCCTCGCGCATGCGGGCTCTCGCCTGTTGCGGGCAAAGCCGGTATAACGCGGCCGAGGAAAACAGCCGGGGAGCAAGGCCGATGGGCGGAGAACTGTCACCGATCGACAAGGCGAAATTCGTAGCGGCCAAGCGGGCGGCGGCGATGGTCGATGACGGCATGCGGGTCGGGCTGGGGACCGGGTCCACCGCCGCCTGGCTGGTGCGCTGCCTGGGCGAGATGGTGCGCGAGGAGGGGCTGCGGATCACCGCGGTGCCGACTTCCAGCCGGACCGCGGCGCTGGCGCGGGACGTGGGCATCGACGTGGTGTCGCTGGATGAGGCCAAGTGGCTGGACATCACCATCGACGGCGCCGACGAGTTCGACGCCGACCTGAACCTGATCAAGGGCGGCGGCGGCGCGCATCTGCAGGAGAAGATCGTCGCCACCGCCTCGGACCAGATGGTGGTGATCGCGGATGCCAGCAAGTCGGTGCAGCGGCTGGGGGCGTTTCCGCTGCCGGTGGAGGTGCTGCCGTTCGGCTGGCAGAGCAGCCAGGCGCTGATCGAGGAGACGCTGGTGTCGATGGACGTGATGGGGCGGATGACGACCCTGCGGATGAACGGCGACGCGCCCTTCGTGACCGACGAGGGCAATTATATCCTCGATCTGCATCTCAAGCGGATCGGCCATCCGCGCCAGCTGGCGCTGGTGCTGAACCAGATCCCCGGGGTGATCGAGAACGGGCTGTTCATCGACATCTGCGACACGGTGGTGATCGGCTATGGCGACGGCCACGTCGAGGTGCGCGACATCAACGAGGGCACGGTAGAGAAGGACCGGCTGGAGTTCGCCGAGGAGGACAACCTGTTCACCGATCTCGCGGAGTAGGATGTGCCTTGTTGGGACGGCGTCGCCCGGTCGGCAGGCCCGGCCGTGCCTGCCCGCGCCTGTCCGCGCCCGAGGGCAGGGACTGGCGCGGACTTCGGTTTCGCGCTCGGGCGGCCGCGGCTCTCGGCGCGGCGAGGGCTTTCGCCTCACAACCCCGTGCAAATCCGCGCCAAAAGGTTGAATGCGGCGCAATAACGCCCACTTGGGCATATGGCGTTTGGTGGTCCGTTATGGGATACACCTGCACAGGACTTGCAAAGGGCAGAACTTCATGAGCTTTGATTACGATCTGTTTGTCATCGGTGGCGGTTCCGGCGGGGTGCGCGCGGCCCGCGTCGCAGCACAGGAAGGCGTCAAGGTGGCGCTGGCCGAGGAAGACCGCTATGGCGGCACCTGCGTGATCCGCGGCTGCGTGCCGAAGAAGCTGATGGTTTTTGCTTCGGAATATTCCGGCATGGTCGAGGACGCGCAGGCCTACGGCTGGGACATCAAGCCGGGCGCTTTTGACTGGGACGCCTTCAAGGGCAAGCTGCACGCGGAGCTGGACCGGCTGGAAGGCATCTATCGCAACCTGCTGAAAAACAGCGGCGTCGAGAGCTTTGATAGCCGCGCCAGGCTGGCCGACGCCCACACGGTGGAGCTGGCAGACGGCACCCGCAAGACCGCCAAGCACATCCTGATCGCGACCGGCGGCTGGCCCACAGTGCCGGAGTTCCCGGGCTCTGACCTGGCGATCACCTCGAACGAGATCTTCAACCTTGAAAAGCTGCCGGAAAGCATCCTGATCGTCGGCGGCGGCTATATCGCCAGCGAATTCGCCGGTATCTTGAACGGGCTGGGCGTCAAGACCACCCAGTTCTACCGCGGCGAGCAGATCCTGCGCGGCTTTGACGAAGAGGCCCGCGGCGTGATCGCCGACGGCATGCGCGAGGCGGGCGTCGATCTGCGGGTGAACGTCAACGTCACCGAGATGCGCCGTGACGGCGACAAGATCCGCGTCACCGACACCAATGGCGAAGAGCATCTGTTCGACCAGGTGATGTATGCCACCGGCCGCGCGCCCAATGCCGACAACCTCGGCCTTGAGGCGCTGGGCGTGGAACGTGGCAAGGGCGGCGAGATTGTCGTCGACCAGTACAGCCAGACCACGGTGCCTTCGGTCTATGCGGTGGGCGATGTGACCGACCGCGTGGCGCTGACGCCGGTTGCGATCCGCGAAGGCATGGCCTTTGTTGAGACCGTGTTCAAGGGCAACCCGACCAGCCCCGACCACGAGCTGATCCCGACGGCGATCTTCACCCAGCCGGAAATGGGCACCATCGGCCTCAGCGAAGAGGACGCCGCCAAGCAGGAGCCGATCGAGGTCTATTCGACCTCCTTCAAGCCGATGCAGCAGAGCTTTGCGGGCCGCGCCCAGAAGGTGTTGATGAAGCTGGTGGTCAGCAAGGCAACCCGCAAGGTGCTGGGCTGCCATATCGTCGCACCCGCTGCCGGCGAGATGATCCAGCTGGCCGGAATCGCGGTAAAGATGGGCGCGACCAAGGAAGATTTCGACCGCACTGTTGCGGTGCACCCGACAATGTCGGAAGAGTTGGTAACCTTGAAAACGCCGGTGCGCACCACCTGAGGGCGCCTCGGCAAGCAGATGAACACCCATGCCGCCCGCGGGCGGCAGTAAACGGATAGGAGACAGATGGCTGGCAATAGCGGTGGCCCATGGGGGGGCGGTGGCTCCTCTGGTGGCGGAGGAGGCAACCGGGGCAACAACGGTGGGAACAACGGCGGCGGTGGCCGCAAGCCGGATGACCCCCAGATTCCCGAGATCGACGAACTGGTCAAGAAAGGCCAGGAGCAGCTGCGCGTCCTGATGGGCGGTCGCGGTGGTGCCGGTGGCGGTCGCGGTGGTCGCGGCGGCGGCGCAGGCGGCGGTGCGCCCCTGTTCACCAAGGGCACCCTGGGGCTGGCAGCAGCCGCAGCCGTGGTGCTGTGGGGATTTGCCAGTTTCTACACCGTCAAGCCGGAAGAACAGTCGGTTGAACTGTTCCTTGGCAAATACTCGGCCACGGGTGAGCCGGGCCTGAACATCGCGCCCTGGCCGCTGGTCACCTACGAGGTGATCCCGGTGCAGGTGGAACAGACCGAACACATCGGGGCGGGGTCTCGCGGCGGTGACGCGGGGCTGATGCTGACCGGGGATGAAAACATTATCGACGTGGATTTCCAGGTTGTCTGGAACATCAACGATCCGGCGAAATACCTGTTCAACCTGCGTGACCCCAAGCAGACCATCCAGGCGGTGTCGGAATCGGCGATGCGGGAAATCGTGGCGCAGTCCGAACTGGCGCCGATCCTGAACCGGGACCGCGGCATCATTGCCGAGCGTCTGGGCGAGCTGATCCAGACCACCCTCGACAGCTATGACAGCGGCGTGAATATCATCCGTGTGAACTTCGACCAGGCCGATCCGCCGGAGCCGGTGAAAGACGCCTTCCGCGAAGTTCAGTCGGCCGGCCAGGAGCGGGACCGTCTGGAGAAGCAGGCGGATGCCTATGCAAACCGCAAGCTGGCGGGCGCGCGTGGTGAAGCTGCGCAGACCCTCGAAGAAGCCGAAGCCTACCGGGCACAGGTCGTGAACCAGGCCCAGGGTGAGGCCAGCCGCTTTACCGCGGTTCTGGAAGAATACCTGAAAGCGCCGGAAGTGACCCGCAAGCGCCTGTACCTGGAAACCATGGAAAAGGTTCTGGGCCGGGTCGACAAGATCATTCTCGATGAAACCGGCAGCGGTCAGGGCCAGGGGGTCGTCCCCTATCTGCCGCTGAATGAGCTGCGCAAGTCTCAGGAGGGCAACTGATGCGGAACACCACTCTCATTCTGCCGATCCTCGTGGTTGCGGTGATTGCCGGCCTGTCGTCGATTTTCATCGTCGATGAGCGCGAAAAGGCGCTGGTGCTGCAGTTCGGCCAGATCAAGTCGGTCAAGGAAGAGCCGGGTCTGGCCTTCAAGATCCCGCTGATCCAGAACGTCGTCACCTATGACGACCGCATCCTGAGCCGCGAAGTCGGGCCGCTGGAAATCACCCCTGAAGATGACCGCCGCCTGGTGGTCGACGCCTTTGCCCGCTACCGCATCGCGGACGTGGAGCAGTTCCGTAAGGCGGTGGGTGCCGGCGGGATCGCCACGGCGGAAACCCGTCTGGATTCGATCCTGCGGTCGCAGACCCGCGCCATCCTCGGTACCGTCAGCTCCGATGACATCCTGTCCTCGGACCGGGCGACGCTGATGCTGCGCATCCGCAATGGTGCGATCGCCGAAGCCCGTGCGCTGGGCCTCGAAGTGATCGACGTGCGGCTGAAGCGCACCGACCTGCCGCAGGCCAACCTCGAAGCCACCTTTGCCCGGATGCGCGCCGAGCGTGAGCGGGAAGCGGCGGACGAGATCGCCCGCGGTGAAGAGGCGGCGCAGCGGGTGCGTGCCCAGGCCGACCGGACCGTGGTCGAGCTGGTCTCCGAAGCGCAGCGCGAAGCCGAGATCATCCGCGGTGAAGCCGACGCCGAGCGCAACGCGATCTTTGCGGAAGCCTATGGTCGGGACGCGGAATTCTTCGAGTTCTATCGCTCGCTGAATGCCTATGCGGCCTCGCTTCAGGAGGGCAACTCGTCGCTGGTGCTGTCGCCGAACAACGAGTTCTTCAACTACCTGAAGTCCTCGGATGGCAAGGCGGCTGGCCGGTCCAACGCGCCGTCGAACCGGCTGTCGGACGGTCAGACGGAAGGCGAGTAATGGCCTTCATCCTCCTGGCCCTCGGACTGGTGTTGATTGCAGAGGGGCTGGTGTACGCACTGGCCCCTTCGCTTGTGGAGCGCCTGCTGGAGATGCTGCGCAGCTTGAGCGAGGAGCAGCGTCGCAACGCCGGGCTGGCGGCGCTGGCGCTGGGGCTTGTGCTGGTCTGGCTGGCCTTTCACCTCGGCGTCTGAGCAGCTGCGCCGGGCGTCCTGACGGGGGAGCGGCAGGAAATCTGCTCACAGGAGCTTGATCGGCTGCAACATTTGTTGCGGGTCGGGCGTAAGTTCTTACATTGGTCGCACGCGACTCCTGCGGGACCGGGGCTGAAAGGCCCGGGTGCGGGCGGGACAGAAGAACGAGAAATGACAAGGAGAAATTCCGTGCAGCCACAGGCAATTGCAATTTCCGGCAAGGCAAGCGGCGGGGGTGCGGTACTGCGCCTGGCTGCGCTTGCGGTTCTCAGCATGGCGGTTCTGCTGATGCAGGCGGTGACCGCGCTGGCCCGTCCCGAGAGCCTGGCGCCTCTGGCCGACAGGGTCAGCCCGGCCGTTGTCAACATCACCACCACCACCGTCGTGGAGGGCCGCACCGGACCGCAGGGGATTGTCCCCGAGGGCTCTCCGTTCGAGGATTTCTTCCGGGAATTTCAGGACCGTAACGGAAACGGCGGACGGCCGCGGCGCTCCTCTGCGCTGGGGTCGGGATTCGTGATTTCCGAGGATGGCTATATCGTCACCAACAACCACGTGATTGAGGGGGCCGACGAGATCGAGATCGAGTTCTTCCCCGGCAAGGGCCAGCCGCAGGGGCTGCTGCCGGCCAAGGTGATCGGCACCGATCCCAATACCGACATCGCGCTGCTGAAAGTCGAGGCACCCGGTCCGCTGAAATTCGTCAAGTTCGGCGACAGCGACACGGCCCGCGTGGGCGACTGGGTTGTTGCGATGGGCAATCCGCTGGGGCAGGGCTTTTCGCTGTCCGCGGGCATCGTGTCCGCCCGCAACCGTGAGCTCTCGGGTTCTTATGACGATTACATCCAGACCGATGCGGCGATCAACCGGGGCAACTCCGGCGGGCCGCTGTTCAACATGGACGGTGACGTCGTCGGGGTGAACACCGCGATTCTTTCGCCCAACGGCGGCTCGATCGGCATCGGCTTCTCGATGGCGTCCAACGTGGTCGTCAAGGTGGTCGAACAACTGAAGGAATACGGCGAGACCCGTCGCGGCTGGCTGGGTGTGAAGATCCAGGACGTGGACGGCGACCTGGCCGAGGCGATCGGGCTTGAGAAGGCGCGCGGCGCGCTGGTCACCGATGTGCCGGAAGGGCCGGCAAAGGAGGCCGGTGTTCTGGCCGGGGATGTCATCGTCAGCTTTGACGGTGTGGATGTGCAGGATACCCGCGCCCTGGTGCGTCAGGTCGGCAATGCCGAGGTCGGCAAGACCGTGCGCGTGGTGGTCTACCGGGAAGGCAAGACCGAGACCCTGCGGGTGACCCTGGGTCGTCGTGAAGACGCTGAACGGGGCAGCTCGCGTCCGAGCCGCGATACGATGCCGGATGTGTCGGAAACCGAGCTTCTGGGCCTCACCGTGGGTGTCCTCAATGACCAGATGCGCGCCGAGCTGAACGTGGGCGACGACGTGCAGGGGCTGGCGATCCTGTCGGTGGACGAAGCCTCGGAAGCCTGGGAGAAAGGGCTGCGCGCCGGTGACGTGATCACCGAGGCGGGGCAGCAGAAGGTGACCGCCATTTCCGAGCTGGAAGACCGTGTCGCCGAGGCGCGTGAAGCCGGTCGCAAGTCGCTGTTGCTGCTGGTGCGCCGGGCCGGTGAGCCGCGCTTCGTGGCGCTGAACCTGGAAGAGTGATCGCGGCCTTCCGGCCCTGACTGACAATCACGAGACGGCCGGGCGGAGTGCCCGGCCTTTTCGTTTTGCGGCCCGTGCAGCCCGGGCCTGCGGGCGCGTTGGCGACCTTTGGCGGTCGTCGGGCAAAGCACCTTGAGGGCCAAGCGAGAATGAGAAAGAGCCATGTGCTGGCGGGCACATGGCTCTTTTGGGGGCGGCAGCCATTGGGATGGAACGGATAATGGCTGCCGATGCCTGCTGTTATGGCCGCGCGGGCCGGGGGCTTCTGTAACCGGGATTACAGAACAGGTGAAATTGTTGGGAATTTACAAAAAAATCGGAGGCGCGCGGTGGTCAGATCGATTCCGGTTCCGCCAGAACGGCCAGGGCGTTGCGGTCCAGTATCTGGACACCGCCGCGGCTGACGCTGATCAGCCCGTTGCGTTTCCAGGTTGCCAGGGTCTTGGACACGGCTTCGCGGGTGGCACCGACGAATTCCGCCAACTCTGCCTGGGACAGCGAAATCCGCCCGTCGCTGCCTTCGGGCGCGAGATACGCCAGCTTGCGTGCAAGGCGCACCGGCATCGGCAGGAACACTTGTTCATTGAGCTGGTTGTTCATCCACCGCATGCGCTGACCGGCCAGTCGCAGCAGATCCGCGGCGAGGTCGGGGTGCCGACGGATCTGTTCCAGCACATCACCGCTGCGCAGGCGCAGCACGAGGCTGGCTTCGGTGGCAATGGCGGTTGCGGTGCGCTCGCCCGGGTCGAACAGGGTGATCTCTCCGAACACCGCACCGGGGCGCATCATGTCCAGCGACAGCTTGCGCCCGGAGGCGGACAGCACCGATAATTCCAGCGCCCCCTCAACAATCGCATAGAGCGCATCCCCCGGATCCCCCTGCTCGAACAGCACCTCGCCCTGGGACAGGCGGATTTCGCTGGCCTGGCTTTCCAGCATGCGCCTGAGCGGGCCGGACGCGCCGGACAGAAAGCCGGTGTCGGGCAGGCGGGTCTTCAGCATGTGTCGGTTCCATCCCTCTGGGGCGGGCACACCTTGGGGGCGGGGTGTGCGGTTTGCGCTAACCATAGCAGAGCAGGCCTCGGCGGAAAACCGCACATGTTTCGCGGTGTCTTGACTGCGGTCAACCCGCCACAGCCACCAGGCCCAGCTTGCGCGCGGATGCCAGCGTCAGGGTGCCGCTGTCCACGCCCAGCGGGGCCTGGTAGCGCTGCACGGCAAGCCGGGTGGCGTGGTCCATGCGGCCATGGATCGGGCCGTGGTAGAGGCCGCGCGCGCCCAGGGCGCGTTGGAGGGTGCGAATGAACGTGGGGGTCATCCTTTCGGGGCAGGGGATCTCGATCCAGTTCTCGCGGCGCGGGCTGACGATCTGCTGGCTGGACTCGGTGCGAAAGCTGGCGGGACGCAGGACCTTGTCGTTGCTGTCCAGCTGCGCGGGTGCGATTTGCACCTGTCGGGTGACGGTCTCGATCACGGCGGGGGTGGTATAACGGCTCCAGCAACTGTCCGCGGGCGCGCCGGGTGGTGCGTAGCGTCCGCCGCGCGCGACGTCATCGCCCCGCGGGGGCTGTACGCAGGCGGCCAGCAGGGCCAACGCCGCCAGCAGCGCCGCGGCCCGGCCTCGACGGGTGCTGGTGAATACGGATGCGGTCATGCCCTGAATGCCTCGGCCCGCGCGGGGCGCTGTTGATTTGGCGGCAGATTAGCCCACATCCGTGGGGGGCGCAAAGGCAGGATCGTCCTGGCGGCCCTGTTCCGCCAGCAAAAGATCCAGCATCGGCGAGATATCCTCGACCACTTCGGCGATCACATGGGTGACGGAATGGGCCCGCTGCAGCCGTCCGGTGACGCGCAGGAGCCGCCCCGAGATCACCGCCCGGCGGAACGCCTCGTAGATCTTGCGCCAGACGATCACGTTGACGACGCCGGTTTCGTCCTCAAGCGTGACGAAGATCACCCCCTTGGCGGTGCCGGGACGCTGGCGCAGGATCACCAGGCCCGCCACCGTGACGCGGGCGCCCTCGGGCGGCTCGCCCAGCCGGGCGGCGGGCAGGGCTGAGGGCGGGCGCGGCCAGGGGCCCCCTGCCGCAGAGGGCGGCGCGGGGGGCTGTGCGGACGCGGGGGCGGACATGGGTGTGGACATGGGGGGCGACGCGGGGGGAGACGTGGGGGGAGACGTGGGGGCGGGCATGGCGGTGGCCTGTGGCGGGAAGATATGGAACATTTGTAGAACATCTGGCGCCGCAGGTCCAGCAGCGACGGCTGGTGGCGCAATTGGGGCTGGCACCGCTGCGGGGGCTTGGCTACACAGTCCTGCAAGTACCGGAAAAGGGAAGAGAGCTGGAAATGGCAAAGATCACTTACATCGAGCACAACGGCACCGAACATGTGGTGGATGTGGCCAACGGGCTGACCGTGATGGAAGGCGCGCGCGACAACAACATCCCCGGCATCGAAGCCGATTGCGGCGGCGCCTGCGCCTGCTCGACCTGCCATGTCTACATCGCGCCGGACTGGGTGGAAAAGCTGCCCGCCAAGGACGACATGGAAGAGGACATGCTGGATTTCGCCTTTGAGCCGGACCCGGCGCGCTCGCGGTTGACCTGCCAGATCAAGGTGACGGACGATCTGGACGGGCTGGTCGTGCATATGCCCGAAAAGCAGATCTAATGCCCGCGGGGGCGGCGGCGCGGCGTCTGGCGTCGTGCCTGCGGCCCCGCTTCACCCGCCGCGCGCGGGGGCTGTTGTGCCTGTGGCTGGCCGGGCTGTCGCCTGCGGCGGAGGTTGCGGCAGAGATCGCCTCGGCGCGCTACGTGGAGCCCACGCGCGCCTACGGTCACGGGGTGCTGCCTGGCGGTGAATACGCCCGGCTGGAGATCCGGCTGCGCGACGGGCGGCGGATCCGATCAACGCCGGAGCGCGCCGTCTATGAGGACACCGCCCCGCGGCTGGTGGACCTGGACGGCGATGGCACGGCCGAGGTCATCACGGTCATTTCCTATTTCGATCAAGGCGCTGCCCTGCGTATCTGGGATGAGGTGTCCACGCCGGACCCTCCCGGGGGCAGCAGCGTGGCGGTGGTCGCCGAGACCCCGCCGATCGGTCGGCCGCATCGCTGGCTGGCGGTGATTGGCGCGGCGGATCTGGATGGCGACGGCGAGGTGGAGATCGCCTATGTCGACCGTCCGCACCTGGCAAGGATCCTGCGCATCTGGCGGTTCCGGAACGGTGCGCTGACTGAGGTGGCCAGCCGCGCCGGATACAGCAATCACCGCATTGGCGATGCCGGGATCACCTCGGGCCTCCGCGACTGCGGCCTGGGGCCGGAGCTGGTGGTGCCTGACGGTGACTGGCGGCGGATCAAGGCTTTGCGGCTGCAGGATGGCGAACTCGGCAGCCGCGACTTGGGGCCGCTGCAGCCGGACATCGGTCTGCGGCAGGCGCTGCGCTGCCAATGACGCGCTGCCGCGCCGCGCCGTGGCGCGGCGCCGGGCCCAACGGGCAGCGCCCATCCGTGGATGGGGCGGCGCGGCGGGAGCCCTCCGTGATCTCTGCGGCCGCCCGAGCGTGGGCGGCCGTTTGCGATTTCTTCACCACCTTCGCGTAGCGTGATCGCGGATCAGACCCCGGCGGCCTTTTGGGCAGGGACCGGAATCACAGGAGATTGCGCGTGAGCTTTACACCCTATGTGCTGGGCACGGGGATCAGCGGATGGACCTTCCTGCAGCGGACCCGAGAGCAACAGCAGGACGTTTTCGAAAAGTCCCCTGTGATGACCCGCGAGGTGGAGGATTTCACCCAGCGGATCACCACGATCGAGAACGCCGATCAGCTGCTGGATGACTACAACCTGTTGAAGGTGACCCTCGGGGCCTTTGGTCTCGACGAGGACATCGGCAACCGTGCCTATCTCAAGCAGGTGCTGGAATCCGACGTCAACGATCCGAAGTCCTTTGTGAACCGGTTGAATGACACCCGGTACCAGGCGCTGGCGACCACCTTCGGCTTTGGCAGCGCGGACGGGCCGCAATTGCCAAGCGCGCGCGCCGGGGCCGAGTTCGTGGGGATCAACACGCCGGATGACCTGCTGTCCAACGGCACATTGCTGCGCAAGGCGCTGGCGAACGTCGGGCTGGAGGGGATGGAGAACAACCAGTTCTTCCTGCAGAAGGTGCTGGAATCGGACCTGAGTGATCCCGACTCCTTTGCGAACAAGCTGAGCAATCCCAAGTTCGCGGATTTCGCCGCCCAGTTCAATTTTGCCGCGCCGCCGGAATATGACAACAGCATCCAGTCGCTGCTGGCGGAATATGGCAAGCACCCCGACGGGTTGGCCAGCGCCGAGGACCTGCTGGCGGATGAAAAACTGCTGGCGGCGGTGGTCGAGACCTTCGATCTGGAGCGGACGCACCCGGATTTCCTGTTGCGCGTGTTCAATTCGGACACCACCGATCCGAATTCCTTCGTAAACCAGCTGGAGGACACGCGCTATCGCACGGCCTCGGCGGCCTTCGGCTTTGGCTGGCCGGACATCAACACCTTCACCAGCCCGGACCAGCTGCTGCACAACCCGGACCTGCTGGCCCACTCGCTGGACCTGTTCTATCTGAGTGATCGCGGAGAGGACTACCTGCGGCAGGTGCTGGAGTCCGATCTGGACGACCCGAATTCCTTCGTCAACCAGCCCGACAACGTGGCCTATCGCGATTTCGCCGATGCCTTTCAGAACGGCTGGCCGGAATACGTGAACAAGATGGACATTTTCGTGCAGGAGATCGGCGACAAGGCGGCGGACCTGAGCCAGGCCCGCGACGTGGTCTTTGACCTGGATCTTTTTGCCGCGACGCTGGACCTGTTCGGGCAAAGCCGCCGCGAAGACGATTTCAATACGGTAATCAAGGCGTTGGATTCCGACCTGTCGGACGAGATCTCCTTCGTCAACCTGCATTACGACAAGGGGTTGCGGGCGATGGCCGAGGCTTTTGCCTTCAACAAAGGCGAGACCGGGCTGACCTATCCCGAGGGCTTTGCGGCGGAACTGGTGGAGCTTTACCAGGATCGGCAGTTCGAAATCCAGATTGGCGAATCGGATTCCAACATGCGGCTGGCGCTGGCGTTCGAGCGTGAGATGCAGGGCGTCGTGGATGCCGGCGGCAGCGAGGACGCCCATTGGTACAACATCATGGGGTCGCCGCCGCTGCGCACGGTCTTCGAGACGGCGCTGGCGTTGCCCTCCAGCTTTGCCCAGCTGGATATCGAGCGGCAGCTGAGCGAACTGAAGGAGCGTTCCTATTCGGCCTTTGGCACCAGCCATCCGGCGGATTATCTGGAGCCGGACCTGATGGACCAGTTCCGTCGCCGCTTCCTGATGATGAGTGAACTGAACCTGTTCTGATCCGGCCGGGCAGGATGCCGATCAACGGCACCACCCATGGAAACCAAAGTGACCGGGGCGCGCCCGCGCTTGACGGGCGGCACGGCCAGGCCCTTGGCCTGACCGGTTCCCGGTCGCCATGACGGGGCTGCGTCGTGGATTGCGTGCCTCCCGGGCCTGTGTCTGTGGCCCCCTGCCGAGGCAGCTACAGGGGAGCGGGAGGGCGCGTTGTGCGCGCGGTTACAGGGCGCGCCAGCCGATGTCGCGACGGTGGAACCCCTGCGGCCAGTCGATTTCGTCGATCATGGCATAGGCGCGGTCGCGGGCCTCTTGCAGGGTGTCGCCGCGGGCGGTGACGTTCAGAACGCGGCCGCCGACGGCCAGGATCTTGCCATCCTCGGATTTGGTGCCCGCGTGGAACACCATGTTGCTGCTGTCCTCGGGCAGCGCGTCCAGCCCCTTGATCTCAGTGCCTTTCTCGTAACCACCCGGATAGCCCTGGGCGGCCAGAACCACGGTGATCGCGTGATCGTCGGCCCAGTTCACCTGTGCGTCCGCCAGGCGGCCTTCGGCGGCGGCATGCATCAGGTCCAGCGCCTGCGCGCCCAGCCGCAGCATCAGCACCTGACATTCCGGGTCGCCAAAGCGGACGTTGTATTCCACCAGCCGCGGCTGGCCGTCCTTGATCATCAGACCGGCATAGAGCACGCCCTGATAGGGCATGCCGCGCTCGGCCATCACCCGCATGGTCGGCTTCACGATCTCTTCCATCGCTTTCGCCTCGATCTCGGCGCTCAGCACCGGCGCGGGGGAATAGGCGCCCATGCCGCCGGTGTTGGGGCCGGTGTCGCCTTCGCCGACGCGCTTGTGGTCCTGGGCCGAGCCGATCGCCAGCACGTCCTCGCCGTCGACCAGCACGAACAGGGACGCTTCCTCGCCTTCCATGAATTCCTCGATCACCACCTCGGCACCGGCGCCGCCAAAGGCGCCGCCGAACATGTCGTCGATGGCGGCAATGGCTTCCTCTTCGCTCATCGCGATGATGACGCCCTTGCCGGCTGCCAGACCGTCGGCCTTGACCACGGTGGGCGCGCCATGCTGGCGCACATGCGCCTTGGCGGCCTCGGCGTCGGTGAAATGGCCATAGGCGGCGGTGGGGGCACCGGCCGCGTCGCAGACTTCCTTGGTGAAGCTTTTGGAGGCTTCCAGCCTTGCTGCGGCCTCAGACGGGCCAAACACCAGAAGGCCCGCGGCGCGCAGCCGGTCAGCCACACCTGCGGCCAGCGGCGCCTCGGGGCCGATGATAACGAAATCGATGGCGTTTTCCTCGGCAAAGCTTACCACCGCGGTGCCGTTCTCGATGTCCAGCGCGGCGCAGTCGGCGATCTGCGCGATGCCTGCGTTGCCCGGGGCCACGATCAGCTTGTCGCATTTGGGGTTCTGCATCACCGCCCAGGCCAATGCATGTTCACGCCCGCCGCTGCCGAGGATAAGGATGTTCATTGGCGCATTCTCCGATCTGCCTGAGCTCTGTGCCCCGCGGTGCCACCCGGGGCTTGCCTTGCTTGCCGCGCGTTCTATGCTGCGCGCGACTTCAAAACAAGACCGGCCAAAGGCCGCAGGAGAGCAGCCCCCCGATGTCCGACCTGTTTGACGACCCGATCCCAGGCCAGAACGCCCCGGAGTTCACCGTTTCCGAGATCTCGGGCGAGGTGAAGCGCACGCTGGAGGGCACCTTTGGCCGCATTCGCGTGCGCGGCGAGGTGGGCCGCGTGTTCAAGGCGCGCTCGGGGCATCTTTACTACGACATCAAGGACGACCGCTCGGTGCTGGCCTGCACCACCTGGAAGGGGCAGATCAGCGGCCTCTCGGTGGTGCCGGAAGAAGGGCTGGAGGTGGTTGTCACCGGCCGGCTGACCGCCTTTGGCGCGCAGTCGAAATACAACATGAACGTCGATGAGGTTGCGGTTGCGGGCCAGGGCGCGCTGATGGCGCTCTTGGAAAAACGCAAGAAGCAGCTGGAGGCCGAGGGGCTGTTTGCGCCGGAGCGCAAGAAACCGCTGCCTTACCTGCCGCATATCATCGGCGTGGTGACCTCGCCCTCGGGCGCGGTGATCCGCGATATCCTGCACCGCCTGCGCGATCGTTTTCCGCGCAAGGTGCTGGTCTGGCCGGTGGCGGTGCAGGGGAAGACCTGCGCACCAGAAGTGGCCCGCGCCATCGAGGGCTTCAACCGGCTGACACCGGGTGGTGCGCTGCCGCGGCCCGATCTGATCATCGTGGCCCGCGGCGGCGGCTCGATCGAGGATCTGTGGGGCTTCAACGAGGAGATCGTCGCCCGCGCCGCGGCGGCCAGCCAGATCCCGCTGATCTCGGCGGTGGGGCATGAGACGGACACGACTCTGATCGACTTTGTCTCGGACCGACGGGCTCCGACGCCGACGGCGGCGGCAGAGCTGGCGGTGCCGGTGCGGCTGGAGCTGATGGCCTGGGCGGAAAATCAGGGCGCGCGGCTGACGCGGGCAGCGGGGCAGGCGGTGCAGCTGCGCCGCCAGCGACTGAACGATCTGGCGCGTGCACTGCCCAAGCCCGATACCTTGCTGGAAACCCCGCGTCAGCGGCTGGACCGGATTTCCGACCGGCTGCCCGGCGCGCTGATCTCCGGCGTGCAGCGCCGCCGGGTGCATCTGAGCGAAACCGCCGCCAGCTTGCGTCCTGCCACCCTGCGCCAGCTGGTCGAGGGGCGGCGCAACCGGCTGCAGAACTTGTCTTCGCGGCTCAGCCTGCGCCCGATCCAGCGCGAGATGGCGGCGCAGAAGGATGCGCTGGCGCGGCTGGCGCAGCGGCTGGATGCGGCGCAGGCCGCCCGCATCGATCGTCAGCGCCAGAGCCTTGCGGCCAGTGGACGGCAGCTGGAGATCCTCAGCTACAAGGCAACGCTTGGGCGCGGCTATGCGGTGGTGCGCGCGGGCGGCGACGTGGTGACGACCCGGGCGGCGGCGGCCGCTGCGGCAGGCCCGCTGCAGGTCGAGTTTGCCGATGGCACGCTGGACGTGACGAGGGAGGCGGCGCAAACGGGCGCGGCCACCGCCCCGGACAAACCGTCGGGCGGCGACCGCGGCGATCAGGGCTCGCTGTTCTGACACGGCCCAGGGCCGACTTCTTTCTGGTCAGAAATACTCACGGCGCCGGTGTCTGCCTTAGACGCCGACGTCGGGGCCAAGGCACAGCATGTCCTCGCCGATGTCCTCGGCCTCGTAAAGCTCGGTCGCAGCGGGGTCGTTTTCAAACTGTGCGGTCAGCCCGCGCGGGCCCAGTTCAAACCGCCAGCATTGCGGGTCGGGGCGGTTTTCATAGATGAAACAGATCTGGTCTGCCTCCTCGTACCAGCGGCCTTCCTGGCAGCGGCCGTCGAGGAAAGACCAGATCACCCGCCGCCCCGGCAGGTAGCGTTCAACCCCGTAGAGATCGCCGCCAAAGCCGTAATAGAGCGTGCGCCCCTGAGTGTAGCGATCAAAAGCCTCGGCGCCCAGTGGCTCGGCCGCGGCGGCAGGGGGCGCGGGCAGCGCCAGCGCGGCAAGCAGGGGAATCAGCGAAGGAAAACGCATGGGCCCACTGTGCCAGAGGGCAGGGCGCGGGACCAAGGGCAATGTCGCCAAAGCGGCGCGCGGCGGCCGTGTCGGCGGCATTTTCGCGGTCCCGGCCCGCCTTGCGCTTTGCACTCGGCGGAAATCCGCATTAGGTGGATGTCAGACCCCGTAGCAATCCCGGAGCGCAGACACCGATGGCGTTTTTCTCAAAGCTGAAAGACCGGCTGTTCAAATCCTCGTCCAAGCTGGAGCAGGGGCTGGACGCCATCGTCGAGGAAGGCGCGGACAGCGCCGCGGATCAGGTGGCCGAAACGCTGGCGCACTCGCCTGCGGTCAGCCCGGAACAACCCGCCCCGGCACCGGTGCCGGATCTCGCGCCCGAACCGCAGCCCGAGCCGGAGACGAAACCCGCGCCTGCCCCGGCACCGGCGCCTGCCGCAAAACCCGCGCCTGCACCGGAGCCGGAGAAGAAGGCGCCGGGTCTGCTGGGCCGCCTGATGGGGCGCGGCACGGCGGATGAGCCGCGCCGGGCGCTGGATGACGACATGCTGGAGCAGCTGGAAGAGTTGCTGATCGCCGCCGACATGGGGGTGGACACGGCGCTGCGTGTCACCGCCAACCTGGCCGAGGGGCGCATGGGCAAACGGGTGTCCAGCCGCGAGATCAAGGAACTGCTGGCGCAGGAAGTCGCCCGCATCATGGAACCCGTCGCCAAACCGCTGCCGATCTACGCCAAGCGCCCGCAGGTGGTGCTGGTGGTCGGCGTCAACGGCTCTGGCAAGACCACGACTATCGGCAAGCTGGCCAGCCAGTTCAAGGGCGCGGGCAAGAAGGTGGTAATCGCCGCGGGCGACACCTTCCGCGCCGCAGCGGTGGAACAATTGCAGGTCTGGGGCGAGCGCGCGGGCGTGCCGGTGCTGACCGCGCCGGAAGGGTCCGATCCGGCCTCGTTGGCATTCGATGCCATGACCAAGGCGCAGGAAGAGGGCGCTGACCTTCTGATGATCGACACCGCAGGCCGTCTGCAGAACCGTGCCGATCTGATGGAGGAGCTGGCCAAGATCGTCCGCGTGATCCGCAAGAAGGACGAGACCGCGCCGCACAATACCCTGTTGGTGCTGGACGCCACCACCGGCCAGAACGCGCTGAGCCAGGTTGGCACCTTCCGCCAGCTGGCGGATGTCTCGGGGCTGGTAATGACCAAGCTGGACGGCACCGCCAAGGGCGGCGTGCTGGTGGCGCTGGCGGATAAATTCGGCCTGCCGATCCACGCCATCGGCGTGGGCGAGCAGATTGACGATCTGGCGCCCTTCGACCCCGAGGAATTTGCCGCCGCCCTGACCGGTCTGGAGAAATCCTGATCCGGGTTTCCTCTTGCCGGACAATTCCTCCGGGCAACCGGTAAGGAAAACACCCGGCTGATGCGGCGTGAACAAAGGTATTTGATTTGAGCGATTGGCTGATCTCCCTCGAGGGCACCGAGGCCGGGCATCAGATGGCCCTGATCCTGGCGCTGTCGGCGGCCTTCCTGCATGCGGTCTTCGGCGCGCTGCAGAAGGGGCGGCACGATCCCTGGCTGTCGCGCGGGGCGATCGATTTCTTCTATTGCCTGATGGCCGCGCCTTTTGCGTTGTTCGTGGTGCCCTGGCCGGAACCCCATATGTGGGTGATCTTCCTCGGCGCCTTTGTGATCCATCTGCTGTACAAGCTGTTCCAGGCGCTGGCCTATACCAAGGGCGCCTATACGGTGGTGTACCCCGTGGTGCGCGGCACCGGGCCGCTGTTCACGGTGATCGGCGCCTACTGGCTGTTCGGCGAGACCTTCACCGGCACCCAGTGGCTGGGTGTCGGCGTGCTTCTGGCGGGGATCTTCGGGCTGGCGGTCTACAACTTCATCTTCCTGACCGCGGCGCGCGACACGTTGGGGATTGCGCTGGTGCTGGCGGTGATCACCGGCCTGTTCGTGGCGCTTTACACCACCTATGACGCCTATGGCATCCGCGCCACGGCGGATCCTTTCACCTTCCTTGCCTGGTTCTTCATGATCGACGGGCTGGTGTTTCCCGTCATCGCGCTGCTGCGCTGGCGGGGCATGGCTGCGCCGCCGGTGCCGGGGCCGCTTCTGGTCAAGGGTTTCTTCGGCGGGCTGGTGGCCTTTGCCTCCTTTGGCTCGGTGATGCTGGCGACGCGGCTGGACAAGGTCGGCGAGGCGGCGGTGCTGCGCGAGACCTCCACCGTGTTTGCCGCCCTGATCGGCTGGCTGGTGCTGAAGGAGACCGTCGGGCCGCGCCGGATTGCGCTGATGGCTTTGATCGCGCTGGGCGCTGTGATAGTGGAAATGGGCGGCTGAGCGCCGCCGCCGCAACAGACACAGGACAGGACGCCAGATGGCTGAAAAGAAGATCAACCCGACGCTGAAGATGATACTGGAATTCGGTCCGGTTGTGCTGTTCTTCGTCGGCTACCTGAAGCTCAAGGACGAGATCTTTTTGATCGGCGGCGAGGAGTACAAGGGCTTCATCGTGATCACCGCCGCCTTCATCCCGCTGATGGTGGCCTCAACGCTGGCGCTGTGGAAGCTGACCGGGCATCTGTCGCGGATGCAGTTTGCGACGCTGGTGCTGGTGGTCCTGTTCGGCGGCATGTCGGTGTGGTTCAACGACGACCGTTTCATCAAGATGAAGCCGACGATGCTGTATCTGTTGTTTGGCGGCCTGTTGGGCATTGGGCTATTGCGCGGCCAAAGCTGGCTGAAGGTGGTGATGGAAGAGGTGATGCCGCTGGAGCAGGAGGGCTGGATGATCCTGACCCGTCGCCTCTGCGCCTTCTTCTTTGCGCTGGCGGTGGCGAATGAGCTGATCTGGCGCTTCCAGAGCGAAGAGGCCTGGGTCTATTTCAAGACCTTCGGCCTGCCGATTGCGATGTTCGGCTTCTTCATGTTCCAGGGGCCGCTGTTTCAGAAATACGGGCCGGACGAGGACGAGGAAAACACCGGTCCGGCGGAGTAACCCGCAACAGGGGAGCGCTCCCGCGCCCTGGCCTCATCGGGGATGAGGCCACAGGCCTTGGGCATGGCAGCCCGCCTGCGGCGGGCTGCGCCAGCGCGTGCCGCAGGCGGGGGCGATGCCCCAAATCCGTCACTTGCCGAACAGCACCTGCTGCGCCCTGGTGTCGGAGCGATCACCGCGCAGATCGGCATGCAGCGCCCGCCCGGCGATGACACCGGGGCGGGACCACATCTGTTCCAGCCAGCGGGCCATGTTCGGCTTGTCGTCAAGGGTCTGCTGCTGGCCTTCCCACAAAGAGGCCCAGGGCCAGATTGCCATGTCGGCAATGGTGATGTCCGGCCCGGCGACATATTCGTTGTCCGCCAGCTGCCGGTCCAGCACGCCGTACAACCGCGCCACCTCGTCCCGGTAGCGGTCCTGGGCATAGGGCAGCGGCTCGGGCGCGTATTTCAGGAAGTGATGCGCCTGGCCTGCCATCGGCCCGAGCCCGCCCATCTGCCACATCAGCCATTGCTCCACCGCCAGCCGCGTGCGGTCGTCGCTGCCGTAGAAACGCCCGGTCTTGCGGGCGAGATACATCAGGATTGCGCCGCTTTCGAACAGTGACACCGGGCGGCCGCCAGGGCCGTCCGGGTCGGTGATCGCGGGCATCTTGTTGTTGGGCGACAGCGCCAGGAACGCGGGTGCGAACTGGTCGCCCTTGGCGATATCGATCAGCGTGGTGTCATAGGGCAGGCCCATTTCCTCCAGCGCGATGGAGATCTTCCAGCCGTTGGGGGTGGGCCAGTAATAGAGTTGAATGGCGGACTGCATCTGGGCGCTCCTGCTCGTTGCCTTGCGCCCAGAGGATCACAGCTGGTGCCAGGCAGGCAAGGGGGCGGCGAAGGGGCGCAGCGCAAACAGCCGTGACCAGCGGCGTGCCGAGCGCGGCGGGCAGGCCGGGCGCAGGCGTTGCAGGGGCGTCTCCTGCGGTTGGCGCAGCAGGTGGCGGTAGAACCGCAGCGTGCCGGGGCGGGTGAAGGACGACCAGTGGCAGATCCGATGTTGCGGCTGGGCGATGGCATAGCCCAGCGTGCGCAGATGGCTCAGCGTGTCCGCGTCGTCCAGCGGCAGCGTGACGGCATTCGCCGCACTGACACCATGGCCGATGGCGTGGTCGCCGCGCGTCGGCAGCCGGGTCAGCCGTTCGAACAGAAAATCGAACGGGTCGTTCTCGCGGCTGGTGATGTTGATGAACTCGGCCGAGCGCCCGGCGGGCGTGTCCAGGGCGGTTGCGGTGCGGCTTTGAAAACTGGCTCCGAACAGCGAGATGATGCGGCCGATGGCGCCCTGCGGCAGATGGTGCAGCATTTCCAAGGCGACCTCGATCCCCAGCGAATGCCCGATCACATGCACCGGCCGCCGCGGATCCTGCCGGTGCAGCAGGGCGCAGACCTGTGCCAGGGCCTGCCCGGCGCGGGCCGCGGTGGCCTGGGCCTGTCGCAGGGTGCCGCAGGCGTTCCAGCCAAAGGCAATGCCAAGGCCTTCGTCGGCATGGCCGAGCCCGAAGCCCAGCTGGCGCGGCCAGGAGGGCGCGCGCCAAGGCAGATGCGCAGGCTCGAGCGAGAGCAGGTGGCGGTGGGGGCAGTTGCTGCGGCCGCCGGGGCGATAGTTGTAGCCGTGAATCATCACGATCACCGGCCCGTCACCCGCTGTGGCGCGCTGCAGCAGGCTCTCGAGCGGTGCGGGAGAGCCGTGCAGTTCGGCTGTCTGCCCGCGGGCATTAATGCGGATCAAGGCCATCTTCGGCTCCCGGCTCCTGAATTTTGCCGAACCTTAACCCCGGGGCGTGACCGGCAGGTGACGATCCGGTAACGGTCGTATGACGCACGGCGCAGCTGCTACAGCTTGACTGGTTGCGCCTGCGCGCGTACATGCGGGCCATCTATCGTGGCGATTTGTTACCGGATTGCGGGCCACGTAAAACATACCCGCTAAAGAGGTCAGGACGTGAAGGACCCCCTTTCGCTTGGCCGAACGGGGGTTTTTTATGCGCCGCGGGCGCGAGGAGACAGAAGATGAGCGACAACTGGAACACCCGCACCAAGCTGGTCCATGGCGGTAGTCGCCGCAGCCAGTACAACGAGGTGAGCGAGGCGATCTTCCTGACGCAGGGTTTTGTCTATGACAGCGCCGAACAGGCCGAGGCGCGGTTTGTCGAAACCGGCCCGGACGAGTTCATCTATGCCCGCTACGGCAACCCGACCGTCGACATGTTCGAAAAGCGCATCGCGGCGCTCGAGGGGGCGGAGGACGCCTTTGCCACGGCCTCGGGCATGGCGGCGGTCAATGGCGCGCTGACCTCGGTGCTGAAGGCGGGGGATCACGTGGTCTCGGCCCGGGCGCTGTTCGGGTCCTGCCTGTATATCCTGGAAAATATCCTGGCACGGTATGGTGTCGAGGTGACCTTTGTCGATGGCACCGATCTGGAGCAGTGGCGTGCGGCGGTGCGGCCCGACACCAAGGCGGTGTTCTTTGAATCGATGTCGAACCCGACGCTGGAAGTGATCGACATCGCCGCCGTGGCCGAGATCGCCCATGCCGTCGGCGCGCTGGTGATCGTCGACAACGTGTTCTCGACCCCGGTGTTCTCGCGCGCCATCGCGCAGGGCGCGGATGTGGTGGTTTACTCCGCGACCAAGCATATCGACGGCCAGGGCCGGGTGCTGGGCGGCGTGGTGCTGGGCACCAAGGACTTCATCCGCGGCACGCTGGAACCCTACATGAAGCACACCGGCGGCTCGCTGAGTCCGTTCAACGCCTGGGTGCTGCTGAAGGGGCTGGAGACGATCTCCCTGCGGGTGAACGCCCAGGCCGACAGCGCGCTGAAGATTGCCGAGGCGCTGGAGGGGCATCCGGCCCTGGCGCGCACGATCTATCCGGGGCTGCCGGGCCATGCGCAGAACGCGCTGGTGCAGACCCAGCTGGGCGGCAAGGGCGGCACGGTGCTGTCGCTGGATCTGAAGGGCGGCAAGGAGGCGGCCTTCCGCTTCCTGAACGCGATGACGATCCCGGTGATCTCCAACAACCTGGGCGACGCGAAATCCATCGCCACCCATCCCGCCACCACCACCCACCAGCGGCTCAGCGATGAGCTGAAGGCCGAACTGGGGATCACGCCGGGGCTGGTGCGGCTGTCGGTCGGGCTGGAGGATGCAGCCGACCTGATTGCCGACCTCACGCAGGCGCTTGAGGCGGCGCAGGGGTGAGCCGAACGTCCGTTCAGGCGCAGGTTTTGCCGCATTTGACTGATCCGTTTTGAGTTTTGCGGCGTAAAGGTATAATTGCATTGTCTGCAGGCGCCGCCGGGCGCCTGCCAGAGTAGGGAAACGCGCCGATGAACATTCACACCCGCGACAACGCACAAACCCCGGATCGTGAGGCCGCCGCCGCCGCGCTGGACGTGCTGCGCGCCTGGGCCGGGACCGCGACCGAAACCGAGATCGCCCAGCTGGATCCGGCGGTGGCCCGGCTGCTGCCCGAGCGCGCGACGGCCAACTACCCGGATCTGTCGCGGCACTATCCTGAGGATTTCAACGCGGACGACATCTATCGCGCCTCCCTGCCGGATCTGCAGAACGGGCCGACCAGCCTGATCCGTGGCGCGCAGGAGCAGATCCAGCACGTTGGCATTTCCAACTTTCGCCTGCCGATCCGGTTCCACACCCGCGACAATGGCGATCTGACGCTTGAAACCAGCGTGACCGGCACGGTGTCTCTGGACGCCAGCAAGAAGGGCATCAACATGTCCCGGATCATGCGCAGTTTTTACAAGCACGCCGAGCGCACCTTCAGCTTCGAGGTGATGGCAGCGGCGTTGGACGACTACCTGAGCGATCTCGACAGCCCGGATGCGCGGTTGCAGATGCGGTTTTCCTTCCCGGTCAAGGTGCAGAGCCTGCGGTCGGGGCTCAGCGGGTATCAGTATTACGATTTCGCGCTGGAGCTGGTGGACCATGACGGCGTGCGCGAAAAGATCATCCACCTCGACTACGTCTATTCCTCGACGTGCCCCTGTTCGCTGGAACTGTCTGAGCACGCCCGACAGGCCCGCGGGCAGCTGGCAACGCCGCATTCGCAACGCTCCGTTGCGCGGATCTCGGTGCAGGTCGAGCCGGACGCGGGCTGCCTGTGGTTCGAGGATCTCATCGAGCTGTGCCGCCAGGCGGTGCCCACCGAGACGCAGGTGATGGTCAAGCGCGAGGACGAGCAGGCCTTTGCGGAGTTGAACGCCGCCAACCCGATCTTTGTCGAGGATGCCGCGCGGCTGTTCTGCGAGGCCCTGCAGGGTGATGCGCGGATCGGCGATTTCCGGGTCATTGCCAGCCACCAGGAAAGCCTGCACAGCCATGACGCCGTCAGCGTCCTGACGCAGGGCGCACTGTTCAAGGCAACCAGCATGGATCCGCGGTTGTTCGCCAGCCTGATCCACAAGGGCTGACCGTCGGCGGTCGGCCCTTGCGGTGATTATCAGGGCGTAGGCAGGACACTGCCACGTCCAATGCTGCGTTGCCGCATTTTTTATGCTGCCGTGCAGAATATCATGTTAGCCTCGTGAGCGAATCCCCTGAAACGACCTTTGGGGGAGGGCGCCTGTGCGCCCAGCCGGGCTGGTGGACCGGATGCCTGAGGGGCCGGTTCTTCAGCTGACGCCGCAAGCGAGGAGTATCAGATGACAGGTTTTCACCAGATGGCCGGGATGGCGATGCGAGCGCATGAATGGGCCGGTACCGCGGCGGGTTTCCAGTTGAAACTGTGGCGGCAGGCCACGGAACTGGCGGTACAGGCACCGTTTCATCAGCTGCGCGTGGCGCAGAGCCTGATGGCGGCGCAGCAGCGGCTGCTGCACGGTGGCCCGGCTGCCGCGCCGCAAGAGGAGACGACAGCCCCGGCACCGACCGACGCTGGCCGCGCCGCCGAGACCAGCGTGGAGCCGGCGGACCAGCCGAAGGCCGAGACAGCCAAGGCCGCTGAAGTAAAGCGCGCGCCCCGCAAAACTGCGCCCTCCAAAACTGCGACCAACAAAACTGCAACCACCAAGACCGCGACCGGCACGTCCGCGACCAGCAAGTCCACCACGGCAAAGCCCGCTCGGCGCAAGGCACCCGCTCGCCCGACCAGCAGCAAACCCGCCATCGCCGCCGCGGAGCAGGCGCCTGCGGTCACGCCCAAAGACGCGGCAAAACCCGCGGCGTCGACGCCGCCGTCTGGCAAGTCAGAGCCATCAGCCAAGGCACCGGTGACGGATCCGCGCGCATCGGCGACGACGTCCGAGGCAAAGGCCACGGGACCGGCAACCTTCCCGCCCTCGCGTCGCACGGGTGGCAACAGCGAAGGTGGCGAGTCGGCCACCGCTGCGAAGCGTCCGCGCCAACCGGCCAAGCCTCCGCAAATGCCGCAGAGCACGGGCCGCACCACACGATCCGGCGAGTCTGACGACAAGGGGGGCAGCGGCAAATAACGCCGCAGTCTTGACACTTAGCGCGTGGGAGGCCAACGCTTCGCCGCATGTTGGATTTCCGCCCGGTCGGGTATGTCATTGGCCTGTTGGTCGTAATTTTGGGAGCCATGATGCTGTTCCCGCTGCTGGTCGATCTGATGGACGGCCGCGGGGAATGGCATGTGTTCCTGGAGAGCGCCATCTTCACCATTCTGATGGGGGGGCTGCTGTCGCTGAGCTGCGCCAATGGCGTGCGCGAGGGGCTGAGCATCCGCCAAACCTTCTTGCTGACCACGACGGTCTGGGTGGCGCTGCCCTTGTTCGGGGCGATTCCGCTGATGCTGGGCGCGACCGATCTGCGGTTTGTCGACGCCTTCTTCGAGGCGATGTCGGGGCTGACCACCACCGGATCGACGGTGATCTCCGGGCTTGATGGTCTGCCGCGCGGCCTGCTGCTGTGGCGGGGCATCCTGCAATGGCTGGGCGGTATCGGCATCATCGTCGTGGCGATGGTGTTCCTGCCCGAGCTGCGGGTCGGCGGCATGCAGATTTTCCGCTCCGAAGCCTTTGACACGATGGGGAAGATCCTGCCGCGTGCGCAGGCGATCGCCAAGCAGATCTCGCTGATCTACGTGTCGCTGACGATGGCCTGCGTGCTGGTCTACATGGTGCTGGGGATGAGCGCCTTCGACGCGCTGGTGCATGCGCTGACCACGATGTCGACGGGCGGGTTTTCGAATTACGATGCCTCCTTCGGCACGTTTTCGGGCCCGGCGGAATATGCGGCCTCCTTTTTCATGATCGCGGCGGCGCTGCCCTTCGTGCGCTATGTGCAGCTGATCAACGGCCATGGGCAGCCGCTGTTGCGCGACAGCCAGATCCGCGTGTTCATGGCAACCATCGCGATCCTGGTGGTGGTGACCACCGGCGTGCTGCTCACCGTGTTTCCGCACCATCCGGAACAAGCGTTCCGCGAGGCGCTGTTCAACATTACCTCGATCATCTCGGGGACGGGATATGCCAGCGTGGACTACATGCAGTGGGGCAATTTCCTGATCATGGTGTTCTTCTTCATCGGCCTGATCGGTGGCTGCGCGGGCTCGACCGCCTGTTCGGTGAAGATCTTCCGCTACCAGCTGCTGTTTGCCTCGATCCGGGCGCAGATTCAGCGCATCCGCTCGCCGCATGGGGTGTTCCCGACCCGGTATGACGGGCGGGTGGTGGACGCCGAGGTGCTGAGTTCGGTGATCTCGTTTTTCATGTTCTTCGTCGTCACGGTGGGGCTGGTCGCCTGGGGGTTGGCGCTGACGGGGCTGGATTTCGTAACCTCCGTATCCGGCGCGGCGACGGCCGTGGCCAATATCGGACCGGGCCTTGGTGACACCATCGGGCCGGCCGGAAATTTCTCGACCCTGAACGATCCGGCCAAGTGGCTCCTGATCGCGGCAATGCTGATCGGGCGGCTGGAGCTGATGGCGGTCTACGCGATGCTGACGGTGCGCTTCTGGCGCAGCTGATTTGCGGAAATTGCGCAAGGCTGCCGTTGTGGCGGTTTGCCGCGGTGTAAAACGCGCTGTTGCGCGCAGCTTCCTTGCCCTCGGGGGCTGCCCGCTCTTGCCCTTGGGCGGGGGGTCGCATATGAGGCTCGGGATCGAAACCCGCAAGCGCAGGGAGACCCGTTCCGCATGCCCGTACTTGTGATGAAATTCGGCGGCACATCCGTCGCCAACCTGGACCGAATTCGACGTGCCGCCAAACGCGTCGGCGTCGAGGTGGCCAAGGGCTATGACGTGATCGTCATCGTCTCTGCCATGTCCGGCAAGACCAACGAGCTGGTGGGCTGGGTCGATGAGACCTCGCCACTGTATGACGCCCGCGAATATGACGCTGTGGTGTCCTCGGGCGAGAATGTCACCGCCGGCCTGATGGCGCTGACGCTGCAGGAGATGGATATCCCCGCGCGCAGCTGGCAGGGCTGGCAGGTGCCGCTCAAGACCAACTCCGCCCACAGCCAGGCCCGGATCGAGGAGATCCCGCCGGAGAACATCAACGCCAAGTTTGCCGAAGGCATGAAGGTGGCGGTGGTTGCGGGCTTCCAGGGCATCAGCCCCGAAGGGCGCATCACCACGTTGGGGCGCGGCGGTTCCGACACCACGGCCGTGGCGTTCGCGGCGGCTTTTGACGCGGAGCGCTGTGATATCTACACCGATGTGGACGGGGTCTACACCACCGACCCGCGGATTTGCGACAAGGCGCGCAAGCTGGACAAGATCGCCTTTGAAGAGATGCTGGAGCTGGCCTCGCTGGGGGCCAAGGTGCTGCAAACCCGCTCGGTTGAACTGGCAATGCGCTACAAGGTGAAATTGCGCGTGCTGTCGAGCTTTGAGGAACAGTCCGACGAGGCCGGAACCCTGGTCTGCGACGAGGAGGAAATCATGGAATCCAATGTTGTGGCCGGTGTGGCCTATTCCCGTGACGAAGCCAAGCTGACCGTGCAGTCGGTGGCAGACCGTCCCGGCATCGCGGCAACCATCTTCACCACGCTGTCCGACGCGGGCGTGAACGTTGACATGATCGTGCAGGACATCTCCGAAGAGGGCCGCACCGACATGACCTTCTCCTGCCCCACCGACCAGGTGGCGCGCGCTGAGCAGGCGCTGCTGGCGATCAAGGAAAAGGGTGAGCTGAACTATGCCGAGCTGCTGGCCGACAAGGATGTCGCGAAGGTGTCGGTGGTGGGCATCGGCATGCGCTCGCAATCCGGTGTCGCGGCCAAGATGTTCAAGGTGCTGTCGGACGAAGGCATCAACATCAAGGTCATCACCACCTCCGAAATCAAGATTTCGGTGCTGATCGACCGCAAGTACATGGAGCTGGCCGTCCAGGCGCTGCATGATGCGTTCGAGCTGGACAAGGCTGCCTAAGTTTCGGCACGCAAACGATTTTTCGTACAAAGCAAAGGCGTCCTGGGGGCGCCTTTGCCGTTTGAAGGGGCGCTTGCCCTGCCGCGTGCCTATATTTCCGGCGGACCGTGATGTTAGCGGGCAAAGGGATAAAAACGCTTGGACTTTTCCCGTCAGGGTGGGAGAAGAGGGGGGAGGAGAGTGCGCTGGCGCACGTCTTTGGGCTGCGTGGCTGTAAACCTGTCCGCTCCTGAGGAGGTGATGATGCGCCGACGCGCAGGGATTATGCCCGGGAAAAGGGTGGGCCCGAGAAAGGGTGAGAATGGCTGATACGATGGAATCCGAAAGCCGGAAACTTCTGGTGCGTCTGCGTGAGGCGATGGCCGGCGATGATGCCGGGCAGGCGCGGCTTGACAAGATAACCCATCTGATTGCCGACAGCATGGGCACCGAGGTCTGCTCGGTCTACCTGTTTCGCGATGAGGAAACGCTGGAGCTCTGCGCGACCGAGGGTCTGCTGGCCGAATCCGTCCACCAGACCCGCATGCGCATCGGCGAAGGGCTGGTGGGGCGCGTCGCCAAATACGGCAAGGTGGTGAACACGCCGGATGCGCCCAACGCCAAAGGCTTTCGCTACATGCCGGAAACCGGTGAGGAGCGGTATTCCTCGTTCCTTGGCGTGCCGATCCAGCGGTTGGGCGAAATGCTGGGCGTGCTGGTCGTGCAGTCGAAGGAGGCGCGGGAGTTTTCGTCCGACGCGGTCTATGCGCTGGAGGTGGTGGCGATGGTCATCGCCGAGATGACCGAGCTGGGTGCCTTTGTCGGCGAGGGCGCGGCGCTGTCGCCCTTGCACCAGCAGGCGGTGCTGATTCACGGCACCTCGGCGCAGGAAGGCGCGGCCGAGGGCCATGTCTGGCTGCATGAGCCGCGGGTCATCGTGACCAACCCGATTGCCGACGACCCCAAGCGCGAGCTGGAGCGGCTCAACGAGGCCGTCGAAGAACTGCGCGTCGGGGTCGACAAGATGCTGGAGGTGTCGCGCAACGGCGACAAGGAACAGCTGCAAGTGCTTGAGGCCTATCGGATGTTTGCCAACTCCAAGGGTTGGATGCGGCGCATGGAAGAGGACATCGCCCGCGGGCTCAGCGCCGAGGCCGCGGTGGAAAAGGAGCAATCGCAGGCGCGATCGAGAATGGCGCAGGTGCAGGATGCCTACCTGCGGGAGCGGTTGAGCGACCTTGATGACCTGTCCAACCGCCTGCTGCGGATCCTGACCGGGCAGGGCGCGGATACTGGTGCCGAGCTGCCGGAAAACCCGATCCTGATTGCCCGCAACATCGGCCCCGGCGACCTGCTGGAATACGGTCGGTCCCTGCGTGGGATCGTGCTGGAGGAGGGGTCTGTCGGCTCCCACGCGGCGATCGTGGCGCGGGCGCTGGCGATCCCGCTGGTGGTCAACGCCAAGCGGATCACCACCGAGGCGCTGAATGGCGACCACATCATGGTCGACGGCGATCAGGGGGTGGTGCATCTGCGCCCGGATGACACGGTGGTGGGGGCGTTTCGCGACAAGATCGCGATGCACACAAAGGCGCAGGAGCGTTACGCCTCGATCCGCAACACCCCGGCGATTACCACCGATGGTCAGCATATCAACATGGTGATGAACGCCGGTCTGATGGCGGACCTGCCGTCGCTCGAGGGCTCCGGTGCCGAGGGCGTGGGGCTGTTCCGCACCGAGTTGCAATTCCTGGTGCGCAACCAGATGCCGAAGCGTTCGGAGCTGGTGGCCTTGTACAAACGGGTCCTGGATGCGGCGCATGGCAAGCCGGTGGTGTTCCGCACACTCGACATCGGTTCGGACAAGGTGCTGCCCTACATGAAGCCAACGGATGAGCCGAACCCGGCGTTGGGCTGGCGGGCGATCCGGGTCGGGCTGGACAAGCCCGGCGTGATGCGGATGCAGCTGCAGGCGCTCTTCCGCGCGGCCGAGGGGCGGCCGCTGTCGATCATGTTCCCCTTCGTGGCCCAGTTCGAGGAATACCGTGCCGCCAAGGCCGAGGTCGACAAGACCATCGAGCGCGAGCGGATTCTCGGCCATGCGCTGCCTTCGGAGCTGAAGGTGGGCGCGATGCTGGAAACCCCGTCGCTGGCCTATGCGCCGCAAAAGTTCTTTGACGAGGTGAGCTTCCTGTCGATTGGCGGCAATGACCTCAAGCAGTTCTTCTTTGCGGCCGACCGCGAGAACGAGCGGGTGCGCAAACGGTATGACACGCTGAACGTCAGCTTTCTGAGCTTTATCGAACAGATCGTCGAACGCTGCGCGATTTCGGGAACCCCGCTGAGCTTCTGCGGCGAGGATGCGGGACGTCCGGTCGAAGCCGTCTGCCTGGCGGCCATGGGTATCCGCACGCTGTCGATGCGCCCGGCGTCGATCGGGCCGGTGAAATCGCTGCTGCTGCGGGTCGACCTGGAGAAGATCCGCAAGATCATCGCCGAAGCCCGTCAGCGCGGGGAGCAATCCGTGCGTCCTGCGGTGATGCAGTACCTGCGCGAGCTTTAAGCACTGACCCCTTGTGCGCGGCTGCTTTTCAGGCAGCCGTGGCAGCCCCGTGTGCGCATACTTCAAACCTAAAACTTTAGGCTTGAAATTTATTTCCGCAGCGGCCTATCCTCTGGGAAACTGTTTAAGGCTGAGCGGGAGGGATGCGCATGAAAGTCGCCTGTCTGGGAGGCGGTCCTGCGGGGCTGTATTTTGCGATCTCATTGAAACTTCGCCAACCCGAGGCGGAGGTGACGGTGATCGAGCGCAACCGCGCCGATGACACCTTTGGCTGGGGCGTGGTGCTGTCGGATGACGCGCTGGAGAACCTGCGGGCCAACGATCCGCAAAGCGCCGAGGCGATCCGCGCGAATTTTGCCTATTGGGATGACATCGCGGTGGTGCACAACGGAACGCGCACGGTCTCCGGGGGGCACGGATTTGCCGGGATCGGGCGCAAGAAGATGCTGCTGCTGTTGCAGGACCGGGCGCGCGAGCTGGGGGTGGACCTGCAGTATGAAACCATCGCCAAGCCCGCGTCGGAGTATCAGAAAGACTATGATCTGGTGGTCGGCTGCGACGGGCTGAATTCCAGCGTTCGCAATGAGTTCGCGGAGCACTTTAAACCGCAGATCGACGTGCGCCCCTGCAAGTTCATCTGGCTCGGTACGCATCAGAAATTCGACGATGCCTTCACCTTCATCTTCGAGAAGACCAAGCACGGCTGGATGTGGATCCATGCCTACCAGTTCGACGACGACACCGCGACGGTGATCGTCGAATGCTCGGCCCAGACCTGGGAGAACTGGGGGTTCGAGGGGATGAGCAAGGAAGAGATCATCCGCACCTGCGAGGAGATCTTTGCCGATCATCTGGACGGTCATGCGCTGATGTCCAACGCGGCGCATCTGCGCGGGGCGGCTGTCTGGATCAATTTCCCGCGGGTGCTGTGCGAGAAGTGGTATCATGAAAACGTGGTGCTGCTGGGCGATGCCTCGGCCACGGCGCATTTCTCGATCGGGTCGGGCACGCGGCTGGCCTTTGACAGCGCGATTGCCCTGGCGGAGCTGGTCAGCACCGAACCCACTCTGGAGCGCGCGTTTGAGCGCTATCAGGACGAACGGCGGCTGGACGTGCTGCGGCTGCAGTCGGCGGCGCGCAACTCGCTGGAGTGGTTCGAGGAAGTGGAGCGCTACCTGGATATGGATCCGGTGCAGTTCAACTATTCGCTGCTGACCCGCTCGCAGCGGATTTCCCATGAAAACCTGCGCCTGCGCGATGCGGATTGGCTGCAAAGCGCCGAGAAGTGGTTCCAGACCAAGGCCGGTGCGCCCGCCGATGCACCGGTGCGGCCGCCGATGTTCGCGCCGTTTAAGCTGCGCGATATGGATCTGAAGAACCGCATCGTGGTTTCGCCCATGGCGCAGTACAAGGCCGTCGACGGTTGCCCGACCGACTGGCACCTGATCCACTATGGCGAGCGCGCCAAGGGTGGCGCCGGGCTGGTCTACACCGAGATGACCTGCGTGTCGGCGGAGGGGCGGATCACGCCAGGCTGTCCGGGGCTCTACGCGCCGGAGCATGAAGCCGCCTGGACGCGGCTGGTGGATTTCGTGCACGCAGAGACCAGCGCCAGGATCTGCTGCCAGATCGGCCATTCCGGGCGCAAGGGATCGACCCAGCTGGGCTGGGAGGAAATGGACGCGCCGCTGCCGGAGGGCAACTGGGAGACCGTCTCGGCCTCGGCGATCCCGTGGTCGGACAACAATCCCGTACCGCGCGAGATTTCGCGGGCGGAGATGGACCAGATCCGCGATGAATTTGTTGCGGCCGCACGGATGGCAGAGCGCGCGGGCTTCGACATGATCGAACTCCACGCCGCGCATGGCTATCTGATCTCGTCCTTCATTTCGCCCAAATCCAACATTCGACAGGATGCGTATGGCGGCTCGCTGGAAAACCGGCTGCGCTACCCGCTGGAGGTGTTCCAGGCGATGCGCGCAGTCTGGCCCGAGGGCAAGCCGATGTCGGTGCGGATCTCTGCCAACGACTGGGTCGGCGACGAAGGCGTGACCCCGGAGGAGGCAGTCGAGATTGCGAAGGCCTTCACTGCCGCCGGTGCGGATATCATCGACGTCTCCGCCGGGCAGACCTCGGTTGATGCGCAGCCGGTTTACGGGCGCATGTTCCAGACGCCGTTCTCCGACCGCATCCGCAATGAGGCGGGAATTGCCACCATGGCGGTCGGCAACATCTATGAGGCGGATCACGCCAACTCGATCCTGATGGCGGGGCGGGCGGATCTGGTCTGCGTCGGGCGGCCGCATCTGGCCGATCCCTACTGGACGCTGCACGAGGCCGCACGCATCGGCGACCGGCACGGCGACTGGCCGCTGCCCTATCACGCCGGGCGCGATCAGGCCTGGCGGCTGGCGGACCGCGAAGCGGAGGTGATCCGGGCATGACACGGCGGGTTCTAGTGACAGGCGGCGGCACCGGGATTGGCCGGGCAATCGCTCATGCCTTTGCCGAGGCGGGGGATACGGTGACCATCGCCGGTCGCCGCCGCGCACCGCTTGAGGCAGCAGCAGACGGTCAGACGATGGAGATCCGCGAGGCGGATGTGACTGACGAGGCGCAGGTCAAGGTCTTGTTCGATACGCCCTTTGACGTGGTCGTGGCCAATGCGGGCACGGGCGTGGCAGGGCGGATCGAGGATGTCGAGCTGGCCGATTGGCAGCACACGCTGACGGTAAACATGACCGGCACCTTCCTGACTTTCCGCGAGGCCTTGCGGGCGGGCATGGGGGCAGGCGGGCGGCTGATCGCCATCGCCTCGACCGCCTCCTTGCAGGGCGGGGCGCAGATCCCGGCCTATGCGGCCTCGAAACACGGGGTGCTGGGGCTGGTGCGTTCGGTCGCGCAGGGGGTGGCCAAGCGGGGCATCACCTGCAACGCGATCTGTCCCGGATTTGTCGATACCGAAATGGCGGAAAGCGCGATCACCGGGCTGATGGCCCGGCATGACATCCCGCGGGAGAAGGCGGTGAGAATGGTGGTTGGCGGCAACCCGATGCAGCGGCTGATCACGCCCGAAGAGGTCGCGGCCACGGCGGTGTTCCTGGCCTCGCCCGGTGCGTCTTCGGTCAACGGGCACGCGATGAGCGTGTCGGGAGGTGAGATTTGAGCACCACGTCCAAGGACCGGCTGCGGCTGTGGCTGAAAGTGCTGAAGGCGACCAAGGCGGTCGAGAGCAATGTGCGCGAGAACCTGCGGCGCGAGTTCGCCACCACGCTGCCGCGTTTTGACGTGATGGCAGCCTTGGTGCAGCACGAAAAAGGCTTGAAAATGAGTGAGCTGTCGGGGGTTCTGAAAGTCTCCAACGGCAATGTGACCGGCATCGTGGAGCGGCTGGTCGAAGATGGCCATGTGCAGCGCGAGAAGGTCGAAGGGGACCGCCGCGCCAACCTGGTGCGGCTGACGCCTGCGGGGCGGGCCGAGTTCGCCCGCCAGGCCGAGGCGCATGAGGGCTGGATCAACGCCGCCTTTGACGGGCTGACCGCAGACGAGGCGCAGGCGATTGCCGAGAGCCTGGACGCGGTGGCCCGGCGGCTGGAGAACGGAGAGAGAGCATGAAGGTAAACCGCACCCCGGAGCATTTCCTGTGCCGGATCGAGGATGGCATCGCCACTGTCTCGCTGAACCGGCCGGAGCGCAAGAACCCGCTGACGTTCGACAGCTATGCAGAGCTGCGCGACTGGTTCCGCGATCTGCATTATGATGACAGCGTCAAGGCGGTGGTCTTTGCCTCCAATGGTGGCAATTTCTGCTCGGGCGGGGATGTGCATGACATCATCGGCCCGCTGACCAAGATGAGCATGAAAGAGCTCCTGGCCTTTACCCGCATGACCGGCGATCTGGTCAAGGCGATCGTGAACTGCGGCAAGCCGGTGATTGCGGCGATTGACGGCATCTGCGTCGGCGCAGGCGCGATCATCGCCATGGCGTCGGACATCCGCATTGCCACGCCCGAGGCCAAGACCGCGTTCCTGTTCACCCGGGTGGGGCTGGCGGGCTGCGACATGGGCGCCTGCGCGATCCTGCCGCGCATCATCGGCCAGGGCCGGGCGGCGGAGCTGCTGTACACCGGCCGCTCGATGAGTGCCGAGGAGGGCCATGCCTGGGGGTTCCACAACAAACTGGTGGCGGCGGATGCGCTGGAGAGTGAGGCGCAGAGCTGGGCCGAGCGGATCGCGGCCGGGCCCAACTTTGGTCACATGATGACCAAGACGATGCTGGCGCAGGAATGGTCGATGTCGATCGAACAGGCGATCGAGGCCGAGGCGCAGGCGCAGGCGATCTGCATGCAGACGGCCGATTTCGAGCGCGCCTATCATGCCTTTGTGAACAAGGAAAAGCCGCTGTTTGAAGGCGACTGAGCCGCGGCACCGCCGGAACCTGCGCCGCAGCAGAGCGCGGGTGCCTCCGGCGGGAGTATTTGGGGAAAGATGAAACGGGCGCGCAGCCTGTTCACCGGGAGGAGACGCGGATGGCGGACAAGAGCTTTCTAACCTGGCCGTTCTTTGAAGACCGGCACCGTGCCCTGGCGGCGGAACTGGACGATTGGGCCGGGGCACATCTGGGGGGCATCGATCATTCCGACACGGATGCGGCCTGCCGCTCGCTGGTGGCGGCGCTGGGCGCGGCGGGTTGGACCCGGCACAGCGGGGCAGAAGCGGGTGAGCAGCTGGATGTGCGCACGCTGTGCCTGATCCGCGAGACGCTGGCGCGCCATGACGGGCTGGCCGATTTTGCCTTTGCCATGCAGGGGCTGGGCACCGGGGCAATTTCGCTGTTCGGCACGCCGGAGCAGCAGGCGGAATGGTTGCCGCTGACGCGGGCGGGCAAGGCGATCTCGGCCTTCGCGCTGACCGAGCCGCAGTCGGGGTCGGATGTGGCGAACTCCACCATGACCGCGACGCTGGACGGCGAGTCTTACGTGCTGAACGGCGAGAAGACCTGGATCTCCAACGGCGGCATCGCCGATGTCTACACGCTGTTTGCCCGCACGGGGGAAGCGCCGGGCGCCAAGGGATTGAGCGCCTTTGTGGTGCCTGCGGGCCTGCCGGGGTTCGAGGTGGTGGAGCGTCAGCAGGTGATCGCGCCGCATCCCTTGGCGACCTTGCGCTTTACCGACTGCCGCATTCCGAAATCCGCCCTGCTGGGCCAGCCGGGGCAGGGCTTCAAGATCGCCATGTCGGTGCTGGATGTGTTCCGCTCCACCGTGGCGGCGGCGGCATTGGGCTTTGCCCGCCGCGCGCTGGATGAAGCGCTGGAGCGGGTCACCACCCGGCAGGTGCAGGGCGCGCCGCTGTTCGACTTGCAGATGGTGCAGGGCCATATCGCCGACATGGCGCTGGATGTGGACGCCGCGGCGCTGCTGGTCTACCGCGCCGCCTGGGCCAAGGACACCGGCGCTGCGCGGGTGACGCGCGAGGCGGCGATGGCCAAGCTGTTTTCCACTGACCAAGCGCAGCAGGTTATCGACAAGGCTGTGCAGTTGCATGGCGGCGACGGGGTGCGCTCGGGGCAGAAGGTGGAGGAACTCTACCGCGATATTCGTGCTCTGCGCATTTACGAGGGTGCATCAGACGTGCAGCGGGTGGTGATCGCGCGCCAGGCACTGGCCGCCTTTCAGGGAGGAAATTGAGATGCTGGGACCGACAGCGCATGTGGATACGTTCACCCGCGACAACCTGCCTCCGGCGGAGCAATGGCCGGAATTCCTGCTGGAGGGGTTCGACTATCCCGAATACCTGAATGCTGCGGTCGAGCTGACCGATGCGATGGTGGAGAAGGGGTTTGGCGACCGCACTGCGCTGATCGGCAACGGTCGTTATCGCACTTACAAGGAGCTGGCCGACTGGACCAACCGGCTGGCGCATGTGCTGACAGAGGACCTGGGGGTGAAGCCGGGCAACCGGGTGCTGATACGCTCGGCCAACAACCCGGCGATGGTCGCCTGCTGGCTGGCCGCGACCAAGGCGGGCGCGGTGGTGGTCAACACCATGCCGATGCTGCGCCGGGGCGAGCTGGCCAAGATCGTCGACAAGGCGGAGATCTCCCACGCGCTGTGCGACACCCGGCTGAAGGACGAACTGGTTGCCTGTGCCAAGGATTCGAAATTCCTGAAAACTGTGGTGGGGTTTGACGGCACCTCCAACCACGATGCGGAGCTGGACCGGCTGGCGCTGGAAAAGCCGGTGAGTTATGAGGCGGTGAAGACGGGCCGGGACGATGTGGCGCTGCTGGGGTTCACCTCGGGCACCACGGGATCGCCCAAAGCGACGATGCATTTTCACCGCGACCTGTTGATGATTGCCGACGGCTATGCGCGCGAGGTGCTGGATGTGCAGCCCGAGGACGTGTTCGTCGGCTCGCCGCCACTGGCCTTTACATTTGGCCTTGGCGGTCTGGCGATCTTTCCCTTGCGCTTTGGCGCGGCGGCGACGCTCCTAGAAAATGCCAGCCCGCCGAACCTGATCGAGATCATCGAGAAGTACCGCGCAACTGTCTGTTTTACCGCGCCAACCGCCTATCGCGTGATGCTGCGTGCGATGGAGGAGGGGGCGGATCTGTCCTCGCTCAGGGCGGCGGTCTCGGCCGGGGAGACCTTGCCCGCGCCGGTGTACCAGGAGTGGATGGAGAAGACCGGCAAGCCGATGCTGGATGGCATTGGGGCCACCGAGATGCTGCATATCTTCATCTCCAACCGTTTCAGCGATCACAAGCCCGCCTGCACTGGCAAGCCGGTGAGCGGCTATGAGGTGAAGGTGCTGGACGCCGACGGCAATGAGGCCCCGCGCGGCGTGGTCGGCAGGCTGGCGGTGAAGGGGCCGACCGGTTGCCGATACCTGGCGGACGCGCGGCAGGCGGATTACGTGCAGGACGGCTGGAACATCACCGGCGACAGTTTTGTCCAGGATGCCGAGGGGTATCTGCATTTTGCGGCCCGTAACGACGATATGATCGTGTCGGCGGGGTACAACATTGCCGGCCCGGAGGTCGAGGCAGCGCTGCTGGCACATCCGGCCGTGGCGGAATGCGCGGTGGTCGGCGCGCCGGACGAGGCGCGTGGCGAGATCGTGCAGGCACACGTGGTATTGGCCGAGGGCCATCAGCCGGGTGAAGAGCTTGTCAAGCTTCTTCAGGACCACGTGAAGGCAGAGATTGCCCCGTATAAATACCCGCGGTCCGTCCTGTTCACCGATGCGCTGCCTAAAACCGAGACGGGCAAGATCCAGCGGTTCCGGTTGAAACAGTAGAGATCCCCTCCGGTTTCATGCAGTTTTTCTTGCTGAGATGACGCAGAGATAGGCCGGGAAGGTTTTGCTGGCGGCGAGCCGGGAGCAGTTTTGATCCTGTGGAGAGGTCGTAGCGGTGATCGCATACCGTTGTTACGCAAGGCGCCGGACGTCCGCAGGTGCCACTTGCCGTGACGTCTAGGCGAAGAAACCTAGATTTCGCTGCGCTGAGCCGCAAGCAAAGTGTCCGCTCTGAGGAAGTGTTGTTCTTGACGTTTGGGGGTTGGTTAAATCAGCGCAAGGGCTTGATTTTGTTTGGAGGCGAGTACCGGAATCGAACCGGTGTACACGGATTTGCAATCCGCTGCGTCACCACTCCGCCAACTCGCCTTTTGCCTTATTTCTAAGGTCCTTGTGGTGTGTAGCGGGGAGTACCGTGATTCACGGCGCAGTACAAGCCTAAACATGCACAAAGCGTCGGCGTTTCATCGGCTCCTAAACGCGTACTTGGGCAAAGCACCTCGCTAGCTGGGGCTCTCAGCGGTGGGGCATTATGAGCGCGCAGCAGGGCAAGTCGTCATGCGTCTTGGCTTTCAAGGGCGGTGCGCTCGATGGCTTTGGCGATCAGCTGCGGCACCCCGGTCAGGGCGCCGGTCACCGGCAGCACCTGGCCAGAGAAGCCCGCGTCTTCCAATGCTTCGGGGATGTCCTGTCGCACGTGGTCACCGGCCTGCGCGAAAAAGGGCAGGCAAAGGCTGCGGGGGGGCAGCTGCCGTGCCGCCTCGGCGAGCCGGGGGGCCTGTTCGACATAGCCGATCGACACCGTCCAGCCGGGCAGGTGGGGCCGCAACTGCGCGGCGAAGGCCTCGGCCGCCTCGGCCGCCTTGGGACCGCGGGCGGAGCCATGGGCTGCGAGCAACAGATGCGGATCCTCTGTCGCTGGCCATGCCAGCTCTTTGGCAGACTGCAGCACCGCCTGCGCGGCCAGCTGCGGCAGCGCGGGATCGAGCCCGAACGGTGACGCGACGTGGCAGGGGATGTCGGCGAGCCGCTCTGGCAACACCTTGGAGGTGAACCAGCCACGGGACATGAAGAAAGGGTATATGATCGCGCCCGGCGTCACTGTCGCTTCCAGCTGACCGGGGCTGGCGAGGGTAGCGGAGCGAACGTCCCAGTCGGGCAAAAACGCGGAAACAGCCCGCGCCAGGTCTGCCAGATCGGCCTCGGCCGGGGCGGGTGCGGAGGGCTGGCCGTGGGCGGTGATGACGGCGGTGCGCAGGGATTGGCTCACGGTCGCTTCCTTCAGGTTCGCCGGTCGACAGGCGTGGTGCGGGGCGGGTTTATCGTGATATCTGACGGGTTTGGCGGCTCGGGCGCAAGGTGAAACTCACTTTTTGGCCGTGGCGGAAAAATCCCTGTTACAAGGTGGTTGACCTTCCCGAACGCTTCCCATAAATCAGCAAATACTCCGAGCGGGTATGGTGAAATGGTATCATAAGAGCCTTCCAAGCTTAAGGTGCGGGTTCGATTCCCGCTACCCGCTCCAAACTCTCCTTGATCTTTGCATTGTACCGTTTGGCGGATATCCCTGCCTGTTGCCTTGGCGGTGGCCCGTGGCCTTTGCATGGCACGGTGATACAGTGTGACGCGCCCGGAAACGGGCCAGAAGAGGCATTTGCACGGGCTGTGCGCTTGACCTGCCGGGCCGAGAGGGCCATGAACCCTGACGAATGTGCGGGGTCGCTCCCCCGCCTGCCCACAGTGCAAAAGGAACCGGCATGGCGCGCAAACCGGCAGCCCCGAACTCTGAACAGGAGCGGGCAACCTCACGCAAGATCGGGGTACTTGCAGCCCTGTGGCCCTTCATGCGGCCCTACCGGGTGCTGATGTTTGCGGCGACCTGTGCGTTGGTCATGACGGCCGGGTTGTCATTGACGCTGCCGCTGGCGGTGCGGCGGGTGGTCGACAACTTTCGGGTGTCGGATTCGGAGCTGTTGAACCTGTATTTCAGCGCGGCACTGGTGATCGCGGCCTTGCTGGCGGTGGGCACCGGGTTGCGTTACGCGCTGGTCACGCGGCTGGGCGAACGGGTGGTTGCCGACATCCGCAAGGCGGTTTTCGACCGGGTGATCGGCATGAGCCCCGCCTTCTACGAACGCATCATGACCGGCGAGGTGCTGAGCCGGATCACCACCGATACCACTCTGATTCAGTCAGTTCTGGGGTCCTCCGTATCAATTGCCCTGCGCAACCTGTTGATTTTCCTTGGTGGTATGGTGCTCATGCTGCTGACCTCTGCGAAGTTGACGCTGATGGTGCTGTTGATCGTCCCGGCGGTGATCGTGCCGATCCTGTTCCTGGGGCGCCGCCTGCGCGGCATCAGCAAGGAGAACCAGGATTGGATCGCGGCCTCTTCCGGCAATGCGGGCGAAGCCCTGGGGGCGGTGCAGACGGTGCAGGCCTTCAGCCACGAGGACCGGAGCCGGGCGGACTTTGCCCGCATGACGGAGACCGCGTTCGATGTCTCGCGGCGCCGCATCCGTACCCGCGCGCAGCTGACCGTGATCGTGATTTTCCTGGTGTTCTCGGGCATCGTGGGCGTGTTGTGGATGGGCGCCAACGACGTGCGCGCCGGGGTGATGAGCGAGGGCACGTTGATCCAGTTCGTGATCTACGCGGTGCTGGTCGCAGGATCGGTTGCGGCGCTGTCGGAGATCTGGAGCGAGTTGCAGCGCGCCGCCGGCGCGACAGAGCGGCTGGTGGAACTGCTGAATGCGGAGGACACGGTGCGGGACCCGGTTTCCTCGCGCCAGCTGCCGCAGCCGGTGCGCGGGGGCATCGAGTTCGAAGATGTGTCTTTCCGCTATCCGTCGCGGCCGGATGTTCCGGCGCTCGACGGGGTGTCGCTGACGGTCGCGCCGGGCGAAACCGTGGCCTTTGTCGGCCCGTCCGGGGCAGGCAAGACCACCATCATCCAGATGCTGCAGCGGTTCTACGATCCCAACAGCGGCGCGGTGAAGCTGGACGGCGTGCCGCTGACCGATCTTCGGCGCGACGAGTTCCGGCGTCACATCGCGCTGGTGCCGCAGGATCCGGTGATCTTTGCCGCCTCGGCGCGTGACAACATCCGATTTGGTCGCCCCGATGCCACCGATGCCGAGGTGGAAGCGGCGGCGCAGGCGGCAGCAGCGCATGAGTTCATCCAGAAGCTGCCGGAAGGCTACGACAGTTTCCTGGGAGAGCGCGGCGTGATGTTGTCGGGCGGTCAGAAGCAACGCATCGCCATCGCCCGCGCCATTCTGCGTGACGCGCCGGTGTTGCTGCTGGACGAGGCAACTTCGGCACTGGATGCCGAGAGCGAACGCCTGGTGCAGGCCGCGGTTGATGAGCTGAGCCAGGGCCGCACCACGCTGATCGTGGCGCATAGGCTGGCGACGGTGAAGAAAGCAGACCGCATCGTGGTGATGGATCAGGGGCGCATCGTTGCCACCGGCACCCATGATGAGCTGGTGGCCGAAGGCGGGCTTTATGCGCGTCTGGCCCGGTTGCAATTCACCGAAGGCATGGCCGCGCAGTAATCCGCAAGGCATTGAGGAACCGCGCCGGGTTAGGCCCGGGCGGCCGACCGCGCGGGGCGCGCGGCGGGTGTTCAGGCGCGGGCGGAGAGAAATGGCGTGACGTCACAGCGCAAGGTGACTTTGCGTGAACCGTCCCGACGCTTGCGCCAAATGCGGTTTGCAATAATCTGGCAGAACAAGAACACATCCCGCGATGCATCGGGGGACAAGGGAGGAGTTTCATGGTTTTTTCCGGCAAGGCGGACAGAGACGCGCTGCAGGCAGAGATGCCGTTTGAGGAGCGCGGCCTGCCAGCCACGCTTTATGGTTTGCTGTCGCGAACTGCGGACAGGTTTCCGAACCGCAACGCGGTCAGCTATCAGATATTCTCGGGTCCGCAGGACAAGGCGGAAACGCTGACCTGGTCCACGCTGAAGGATCAGGTCAGCCAGGCCGCCAACCTGTTCCGCGCGTTGGGTGTGGGCGAGCAGGACGTGGTCGCCTATGTGCTGCCCAACTGTAACGAGACGCTGGTGACCATGTTGGGCGGGGCCGTTGCGGGGATCGTCAACCCGATCAACCCGCTGCTGGACGCAGAGCAGATCGCCTCGATCCTGCGCGAGACCGGCGCCAAGGTCGTCGTCACGCTGCGCCCTTTCCCCAAGACGGATGTGGCCCAGAAGGTGGCGGAGGCGGTGCGTCATGCGCCGGATGTCTCGACGGTGCTGGAGGTGGATTTGAACCGCTACCTGACGCCGCCGAAGTCCTGGATCGTGCCGTTGATCCGGCCCAAACTGGCCGCTGATGCGCGTGCGCCGCAGGCGAAATACTTCAGCTTTGCCAAGGAGATGGCGAAACAGCCCAAGACGCTGGCCTTTGCCGATTCCGCGGGCGACCGGGTTGCGTGCTATTTCCACACCGGCGGCACCACCGGCATGCCCAAGGTGGCGCAGCACAAGTATTCGGGCCTGATCTACAACGGCTGGCTGGGGCATACGCTTTTGTTCAGCGAAGAGGACAACATCATGTGTCCTTTGCCGCTGTTCCATGTGTTTGCCGTGCATGTGATCGTGATGGCGGCGGTCGCGTCGGGCGCGCATGTGGTGTTCCCGACCCCGCAGGGCTACCGCGGCGAAGGCGTATTCGACAACTTCTGGAAGCTGATCGAACGCTGGAAGATCACCTTCATCATCACCGTGCCGACCGCGGTTTCGGCGCTGATGCAGCGCGAGGTCGATGCGGATATCTCCAGCGTGAAAACCGCCTTCTCCGGCTCGGCCCCGATGCCGATGGAGCTGTTCAAGCGATTCGAGGCCGCCTCGGGCGTGGCCATCGTCGAGGGCTACGGGCTGACCGAGGCGACCTGCCTAGTGTCCTGCAACCCGCCCGGTGGCGAGAAGAAGGTCGGCTCCGTCGGTATTCCCTTTCCCTATACGGACGTGCGCATCGTGCAGCAGAACGGCGCGGGCGCGCGGGAATGTGGCGTGGACGAGGTGGGCGAGATTTGCGTCTCGAACCCGGGTGTCTATGCCGGGCATACCTACACCGAAGCGGACAAGAACGTGGGGTTGTACTACCAGGACAAGTTCCTGCGCACGGGCGACCTCGGGCGGATCGATGCGGACGGCTATCTCTGGATCACCGGTCGCGCCAAGGACCTGATTATCCGCGGTGGCCACAACATCGACCCGGCGGAGATCGAAGAGGCGCTTCTGGGGCATGAGGCGGTCGCCTTTGCCGGGGCCATTGGCCAGCCGGATGCCCATTCGGGCGAACTGCCCTGCGCCTATGTCGAACTGGTCGATGGTGCCAGCGTGTCCGAGAAGGAGTTGCTCGACTATTGCGCGACTCATGTCCATGAGCGCGCGGCGATCCCAAAGCATCTGACGGTGCTGGACGAGCTGCCAAAGACCGCGGTCGGCAAGGTGTTCAAGCCGGACCTGCGAAAGATGGCCATCACCCGCGTCTACAATGAGGCGCTGGAGAAGGCCGGGGTGGCGGCACGGGTCACGTCCGTGGTCGATGACAAGAAACGCGGCCTGGTGGCACAGGTTGCTGCCAATGGCAGCTCTGAGGCAGAGGTGGCTGGGGTGCTGAACAGTTTCACGCGCCCGTGGGAGCCTGCTGCGGCAAGCTGATCGCTGCACAGGTCATGCAGGCACGATTGGCCATCACCTTGGCCACACGGGGCGTCCCTTCTTGGGGCGCTCTTTTTTTCAACCATTCCATTTGCGGCCAAGCCCGCCTAGGCTCAGGAAAACTCTGGCCACCGGGAGGCACGGATGGATTACGAAAGGCTGATCGACGAGGAAACCTGGGAGTTTATCCAGAAGACCGGGGAACTGTATCCCGATGACGCCGTTGAGCTGCCGATCACCGAGCAACGCAAGATCTATGACGCGATGGCGCGCGAGTTCCGCATGCCACGGCCGGACGTGGTCGCGACGCAGGATGAGACCGCCCACGATGTGCCGGTGCGGATATATACCGCGGGCGATCCCACCCGCACGGTGCTTTACTGTCACGGTGGCGGCTTCGTGGTCGGTGGGCTGGACAGCCATGACGATGTCTGCGCCGAAATCTGTGCCCAGACCGGCTACCGCGTGGTCTCGGTTGATTACAGGTTGGCACCGGAACACCCGCACCCGGCGAGCTTTGATGACGTCTGGGCGGTGCTGACATGGGCGGGCACGACCTATGGCCGCAGTATTGTCCTCGCGGGGGACAGCGCCGGGGCGAACCTGTGTGCGGCGGTGGCGCATCACGCCCGGGGCCGTTGCGAGGTGGTGCTGGGGCAGGTGCTTATCTACGGGGCGCTTGGCGGCGATATGAACGAAGGCTCCTACGTCGAACACGCCCATGCGCCGATGCTGACGCGCGAAGACATCCTCTATTACACCAAGCTGCGCGCGGGGGGCGCGGTGCCGGATGGGGATCCCCGGTTTTCGCCCCTGCAGGACAGCGATTTTGCGGACCTGCCGCCGACGGTCCTGGTGACGGCGGATTGCGACCCCGTGCGCGACGACTCGCGCCATTACCGTGATCGGATCCAGGCAGCGGGCGGCAAGGCGCACTGGATCAACGAGTCCGGGTTGGTTCACGGGTATCTGAGGGCCCGCCACAGCGTCAGCCGTGCGCGCGACAGTTTCGAGCGCATTTCGATTGCGATCGAAGCGCTTGGTCAGGAGATCTGGTCTTTCGAGGATTGATCGGGCTCCGCCGACACGATCCCCGCGCGATGGTCTGGGGCGATGGCCTGCGTACAGGCCACCGCCAGTAGGGGTTACTGCAAAAAGGAGGCGGCGGTCATGGTGTCCGCTACCGGGGCGCCCAGCCGGGTCAGGATGGTGGGCGCCAGCTGGCGTTGATCGATGACATCATCGCGCGCAGGCCCGTCGGCCTCGCCAAAGTAGTAGAGCGCCGTTTCCTGTTGCAGCGGATCGCGACCGCCGTGGTGGCCGCGTTCATCCTGGCCATGATCCGCGGTCACGATCACCTCATATCCCATGTCCCGCCAGCGGTGGATGAAGGGCGCCAGCATTTCGTCCATCACGAAACAGGCGTGGTCCATCTCCTGGCAGTCGTGGAAGAACCGATGCCCCATGCTGTCCAGCGTACACGTGTGCAGCATGCCGTAGTCCAGGCCAAAACGCATGCACAGGTTGGTCAGTGTGGCAAACAGATCGACGTCGCAAGGCGTCATCTGGTTGTCCTTGCCATAGCCGGTCATGCTGTGAAACCGGCCGTGGTTGATGGTGGCGCTGTCCGGTTCGTCATACTCGATGTCGCGCACCGGATCGAAGGGGTGGCGATTGAAGAAGGACGACCAGTAGCTGTGCGCCACGGCGCCAGTCACACCTCCGGCGGCACGCACCTGCGAGAACACGTCCTTTTCCTTCAGGCGGAAAACATTGGCGTTGCCGGTGCAGCCATGGACCGCTGGCGCCACACCGGTGTGGATCGAGGCATAGCAGCTGGCCGATATCGACGGCAGCACCGAGCGCAGTTTCCAGACGCGGGCGTCGCCGCTGTCGACCCATCCCTCCAGATTTCCGAACAGACGGCGAAAGTTGCGCCAGGGCACGCCGTCGAGAATGATGAGAAGAAGCTTGCTATTCATGGATGCTCCTTTGGGGATCAATTCGCCTCACGGCCATCATGCGGACAAGGAGCAGCCACGCCGGTCCAAACCCGAAGAATGATGTCGCAAATGCGCTGTTTCACTTGAAAGGTCTCTTGATGCGAAGGGGGCGAAACCGCGCAGGACGCAGTGGGTTTCCTCATCTGGCACGGCCTGGCATTACAGGTCAGAAAAAGGCCCCCGCCGCGCAAGCGGGGCAGGGGCCATCAGCCTGAATTCCTGCTGGCGGCGTCAGTTGCCGGCGCTCTCCATCTTGCGGTTGGCGATGACCTCTTCCAGCCAGCCCAGCCGCATTTCCGGCACCGAGTTGAGCAGCAGGTCGGTGTAGTCGTCGAACGGCGGGCTGAGCACCTGGCTCTTGCCGCCGTAGCGCTGCACCTTGCCCTGGTACATCACCGCGATGTTGTCGGAGATCGCCCGCACCGTGGCGAGGTCGTGGGTGATGAACAGGTAGGCGACATCCTCGATTTTCTGCAGCTCCAGGAGCAGCTGGAGGATGCCGTCCGCCACCAGGGGATCCAGCGCCGAGGTGACCTCGTCGCAGATGATCATCTTGGGCTTTGCCGCCAGGGCACGGGCAATGCAGACACGCTGCTTCTGGCCGCCGGAGAGTTCCGCCGGGTAGCGATCGATGAATTTTTCGCCCAGCTCGATCTCGTCCAGCAGTTCGATGATCCGCTTGCGCTTTTCCGCGCCGCGCAGGCCAAAGTAGAACTCCAGCGGTCGGCCGATGATGGTGCCCACCGTCTGGCGCGGGTTCATCGCCACATCGGCCATCTGGTAGATCATCTGCAACTCGCGCAGGTCCTCGCGGGTGCGGCCCTTGAGGTCGGGCGACAGGACGCGACCGGCGAACTCGATTTCCCCCTCGCGCGGCGGCAGAAGGCCGGTGATCACCCGGGCGAGCGTCGATTTGCCGGAGCCGGACTCCCCGACCACGGCCAGGGTCTGGCCGGGATAAAGATCGACGTTCACGTTGTGCAGCACGTCGAACTGGGTGCCCTTGTAGCGCGCGGTGATGTTGCGCACGCTCAGTACCGGCTCCTCGGTTGGCGATTTTTCCTCGTGCTCGATGGAGCGGACCGAGACCAGCGCCTGCGTGTACTCCTCCTGCGGGTTGTTGATGATCTGGTCAACAGGGCCGTATTCGACCGTGTTGCCCATCTTCAGCACCATGATGTCATCGCTCACCTGCGCCACAACCGCGAGGTCATGGGTGATGTAGAGCGCCGCAACGCCGGTGTCGCGGATGGCTTCCTTGATCGCCATCAGCACGTCGATCTGGGTGGTCACGTCCAGCGCCGTCGTCGGCTCGTCGAAGACCACCAGGTCCGGCTCGGGACAGAGCGCCAGCGCCGTCATGCAGCGCTGCAGCTGGCCGCCCGACACCTGGTGCGGGTAGCGGTCGCCGATGTTGTCCGGATCCGGCAGGCCCAGCTTGGCAAACAGCGCACGTGCACGGGCCTCGGCCTCCTTGCGGGAGAACTTCTTCTGCTCGACGGCGGCTTCCACCACCTGATCCATGATCTTCTTGGCCGGGTTGAAGGACGCGGCCGCCGATTGCGACACATAGGTGACCTCGCCGCCGCGCAAGCGGCGGATATCGCCGAGCTTGGACTTGAGGATGTCGCGGCCGTTCACCCAGACTTCGCCGCCGGTGATCTTCACGCCGCCGCGGCCATAGGCCATGGAGGCAAGGCCAATGGTGGATTTGCCGGCCCCGGATTCACCGATCAGCCCCAACACCTTGCCGGGCGCGAGGTCAAAGCTGACCCCGTGCACGATCTCGATGTCGCGGGGCTTCTCCCCCGGCGGGTAGACGGTCGCGCCGATCTTCAGGTCGCGGACTTTCAACAGGGTATCGCTCATCCGCGGCCTCCTTTCAGCGAAGTTGTCCGGTTCAGCACCCAGTCGGCGACCAGGTTCACCGAGATCGCCAGCGTGGCGATGGCAAAGGCCGGGATCAGCGCCGCCGGGATGCCGTAGACGATGCCTTCCTTGTTCTCCTTCACGATGCCGCCCCAGTCAGCCTCGGGCGGTTGCACACCCAGGCCCAGGAAGGACAGGGTGGAGACGAACAGGACCGCGAAGATGAAGCGCAGGCCCATCTCGGCGATGAGCGGCGACAGCGCGTTGGGCAGGATCTCGCGGAAGATGATCCAGGCGGTTTTCTCGCCGCGCAGACGGGCTGCCTCGACAAAGTCCATGACCTCGATATCCACCGCGACGGCGCGGGCCAGACGGTAGACGCGGGTGGAATCCAGAAGACCCATCACGATGATCAGCATCGGAATGGTCACCGGTGCCACCGACAGCACCACCAGTGCGAAGATCAGCGTCGGGATGGACATCGCCAGATCGACGAAACGCGACAGCATCTGGTCGACCCAGCCGCCCATCACGGCGGCAAAGAAACCCAGCACGGAGCCCAGCGTGAACGACAGAACCGTCGCGGCAGAGGCGATGAAGATGGTGGTGCGGCCACCGTAGATCATCCGGCTCAGCAGGTCGCGGCCGATATTGTCGGTGCCCAGCAGGTAGTCGGCGCTGGAGGGCTCCCAGACGTCGCCGACAATTTCGCCGACCCCATAGGGCGCCAGCAGCGGAGCAAAGATGGCCCCGAGAAAATAGAGGGCGGTGAAAAACAGCCCGACGAGTGCGGAAATGGGGATATTCTTCATTTCGGATGCCTCAGACGCGGGTTGCTCAGGATGGCGACGATGTCGGCAATCATGTTGAGGCCGATATAAACCGCGGCAAAGATCAGGCCGCAGGCCTGCACCACGGGCACGTCACGCTTGGAGACATGGTCGACCAGATATTGGCCCATGCCGGGGTAAACAAAGACCACTTCGATCACCACGACCCCGACCACCAGATAGGCCAGGTTCAGCATCACCACGTTGACGATCGGCGCGATCGCGTTGGGAAAGGCATGACGGAAGATCACCTGAAAGGCATTGAGGCCCTTCAGCTCGGCGGTCTCGATATACGCCGACTGCATCACGTTGAGGATCGCGGCGCGGGTCATGCGCATCATATGCGCCAGCACCACCAGCGTCAGCACGGCGACGGGCAGCGCGATCGCGCTCAGCTTGTCCAGCAGGCTCATGCTGTCGTTGATCATCGCGACAGAGGGGAACCAGCGCAGCTTCACCGCGATGAAATACATCAGCACATAGCCGATCAGGAATTCGGGGATCGAGATCGAGGCGAGCGTGACGGCAGAGATCAGCTTGTCCGGCCAGCGGTCCTTGTAGCGGACGGCCAGCAGGCCGAGAAAGATGGCCAGCGGCACCGCGACCACGGCGGCCCAGAAAGCCAGGAAAAGGGTATTCCAGAACCGGTTGCTCAGTGCTTCGGCAATGTCCTGTCCGCTGGTCAATGCGGTGCCCAGATCGCCCTGGATCGCACCGAACAGCCAGGAGAAATAGCGCTCAACCGGCGGGTCGTTGACGCCCAGTTCGGCGCGCAGGTTGGCCAGGGCTTCAGGGGTTGCGGACTGGCCGAGAATGGACTGGGCCACATCCCCCGGAAGGACGATGGTCCCGGCGAAGATCACCGCCGAGATGAGCAACAGAAGAAGTAGGCTCAGCGCGATGCGCTGAGCCAGAAGTTTCACGATTGGGGACATCTTAGGCTTTGACCCACATCTTGCTGGCGGCGTAGCCGTTCATCAGGACCTGCCCCGGCATGCCTGCCACGAATCCGTCCACGCGGTCGCCGGTCGCTTCGACGAAGTCGTTGAACATCGGGCAGATCAGACCACCTTCGTCGCGCAGGATCGTCGACATGTCGGCGTACATCTGGGTCCGCTTGGCCACGTCCAGCTCGCCGCGGGCGGCGATCAGCATCTGGTCGAACTGCTCGTTGTTGAAGCGGGTGTCGTTCCAGTCGGCAGTCGACAGATAGGCGGTGGTGAACATCTGGTCCTGGGTCGGACGGCCGCCCCAGTAGCTGGTGCAGAAGGGCTTGTTGTTCCACACTTCCGACCAGTACCCGTCATTCGGCTCGCGCTTGACGTCCAGCTTGATGCCAGCGCTGGACAGCGACTGCTGGAACAGCGCCGCCGCATCCGGCGCACCGGGGAAGGAGTTGTCGGAGGTCCGCAGCAGGATGGAGCCGTCGTGACCCGACTTCTTCAGGTGGTGCATCGCCTTGTCGGGATCGAAGGTGCGCTGCTCCAGCTCGGTGTACATCGGATAGGAGGCGTTAATCGGGGTGTCGTTGCCGACGGTGCCGTAGCCGTTCAGGATCTTGTCGACCATTTCCTGACGGTTGATGCCGTACTTCAGCGCCATCCGCAGGTCATTGTTGTCGAACGGGGCCGTATTGCAGTGCATGATGAACACGTAATGGCCTGCCGCCGAGGTCGAATGCACGGTGATGTTGGGCGCGCGGTCGACCAGTTTCGCGGTGCGCGGCGGCACCCGGTCGATGACGTCCACCTGGCCGGACTGCAGTGCGGCAACACGGGCGGTGTCGTCGTTGATGACGATGATTTCCACGGTCTCGGCATAGCCCAGATCGCCCCAGTAGTTGGGGTTCTTCTCGGCCACCACGCGCACGCCCATGTCGGCGGACTTGATGATGTAGGGGCCGGTACCAATGGCTGCGGCCGGGTCATCGACGCCGCCACCCGGCTGGATGATCAGGTGATAATCGGCCAGCAGATAGGGCAGGTCGGCATTCGGGCTGTCCAGTTCGAAGACCACAGTGTCACCGTCCGCGCGCACATCCTTGATACCGCGCATGATGCCCAGGGCGCCGGACTTGGTGTCTTCGCCGCTGTGGCGCTCCATGGTTTTGACCACGTCGTCAGCGGTCACGTTCTGCCCGTTCGAGTAGGTCACGCCGGGGCGCAGTTTGAAGGTCCAGGTCTTGGCGTCCGCCGAGGCCTCGTAGCTTTCGGCCAACTTGCCCTCGATGCCGCCGTCCTCGGCCAGTTCGACCAGGGTTTCACCCCAGAGGCGGGTGATCATCAGGCCAGCGGTGTTGGTGACCAAAGCCGGGTCGAGGCTGTCCGTTGTCGAGCCGCCTTGCAGACCCATACGCAGGGTGCCGCCTGTCTGGGGACCGGCCGCGCGGGCGCTGTTGGCGAGGACAAGATTGGCGGACACGGCGGTAAAGCCCAGAGCCGCGGCCTTGCCCAGGAATTCGCGACGCGACAGCTTGCCTGCCACGGCCTGGCTGGCCAGATACTGGATGTGTCTGTTCATGAGGATCTCCCGGTTTGATTAGGTGCTGTAAACACCCGTTTTTTAATTGATGGTTCAAGATTTGCGCATTTGCCGCAGCCTCGCAAGGATTATTCGCGGCGGCCCCGGAGGGGGCGCACATGCAGAGTCATGGCGAAATCGCAGCGCGTCGCCTTTGTGTGGTTAGGTGCCGTATTCAGATTGTCGTGCGGCGTGTAAATCAAATTTCCGGCCGGAATGCGACCAGAATTTTTTTACCCTACGGAGCCGCAAACGCTTAATTTAATTGCGCTGACGTCGCTATCTTGCAACCTAGGATTGTCAAAGTGTTGCCGCAAACATGGGCGCGCAACGCCTGAACCCGACCTGTTGACCCCGACGCGAGTCACCTTGCTTCGATCCGGTCACAGCGGCCACCGGGCGGTTCAGCGCTGTGCGGTATCCAGCCAGATGGTCACCGGCCCGTCATTGACCAGCGCCACCTTCATGTCGGCGCCAAAGCGGCCGGTGGCGATGGTCAGGCCCTGCTGCCGCACGGCATCGGCGAAATGCAGGTAGAGGCGTTCGCCCTCCACCGGCGGGGCAGCCTGCGAAAAGCCGGGACGGTTGCCGCTGCGGGTGTCCGCTGCCAGGGTGAATTGGCTGACGACCAGAACGCTGCCGCCGGTGTCCAGCACCGAGCGGTTCATCCGCCCGGCCTCGTCCTTGAAGATGCGCAGCTTGGCGATTTTCGCGGCCAGTTGCTCGGCGGCCGCCTCATCGTCGCCTTGCATGGCGCAGACCAGGACCAGCAGGCCGGGGCCGATTTCGCCGCAGACCTCATTGTCTACCGTGACCGAGGCTTCTGTAACCCTTTGAATCAAAGCGCGCATGCTGGTTTTCTCTGTGTTGGTGTCCCGGGGCTTTGTGGCGCGGCGATCTACTGTTGTCCAGCCAAATAGGCGACCGCTGCAACCACGATCGCGGCCGCCAGCGCAGCCAGGGCAATCTTGATGGCGGAATAGGGGCGTTCGCCCTGAACCTTGCCGGATTGGCCATTGACGACAAAGCGATAGGTCTTGCCACGGTACTTGTAGGCGGCCAGCCAGACAGGCAGCAGGATATGTTTGAAGGTGACGTCCGAGACCTGCGTGTCGATCGCGTGGATGCGCTGGCGGTCGCCGCCGATGTCAAACCGCACGTCCCGCTCGATCACCCGGTCCATCCGTTGGCGGGCTTCGGCAAAACCCGTTTCCAGGTCCACGCCATAGGCCTCGGCCCGGAACCCGGCCAGGTATTGCGGCTGGTACGGCTCCAGTTGCGACAGGTCCCAAGGATCCAGCGCGTCGGTGTAGCGTTTCGGCAGGCTTCGCGACGCGAGGACCAGAACATCGTCAAAGAAGCGCTGTACCCGTCCCGCCACGGGGCGCCAGCGCACCTTGGCGACCTGGCGGGTTTCGGTACGGCCATTGCGCTGGACACGCTCGGTGACGTAATACACCGTGCCGTGCTCTCCGCGGTAGGTGCTGCGGGTCTGGGCGTCATAGGTCCAATAGGGCACATAGATGCCCTGCATGCGCCGTCCCTTGCGGGCGTATTGCTTCAGCCCGCTGGGCGCGAACCACAGCTGTCCCAGCCAATTGCTCATCGCCTGATGCGCCAGGCGTTCGGTTATGGCGAAGGGCAGCACAGCCTTGGGCTTGATCTGTCGGCTCTCGTCCGTGTCCGTGACCACTGGTGTTGCGCAAAAGGGGCATTCCCGGGCGTGGGTCTGAGGGTCGAACTCCACCTGGGCGGCGCAGTTGGGACAGGTGCTGACCCGGGTGACTTCCGTTTCGATCTCGGGCAGCTGCTCCGCCACCGCGGCGTGAAAATCCAGCTCCTTCAGCGCGGACCCCTTCCAGGGGCCGCTGCGAATGCGGTCGGTATGGCCGCAATGCGCACAGGTCAGCTGGCCGGTGGCCGGATCATAGGTGTAATCCGCGCCGCAATTCTCGCAGGGAAAGCGGTGGGTGGTTTCGGCAGCGGTTTCGGGCGCAATCGGCGGCGGCGGCATCGTCACGGTCGGGCGTACCTGTCAGGCAAGGGGCGGTCGAAAGTCGGGCAGGGGCAGCAGCATGATGGCGAGGGTCAGCCCGCGGGTGGCGGCGGCGGAGGGGGCGGCGGCAGAATGGTGAACAGCTGTGCCAGTTCGATCACGTCCCCGGCCCGTTTCCAGCCATCCTGCCCGGGCGTCCACACATGGGTGTCGCGGGTCAGGGTGCCATCCTGCGCCATGCGCCCCATGCGGGCCTTGGAGAACGGCCCGGAGGTCTGACCGTCGACAGCGATGTGCCAGACGTGCTCCACCGGGGGCGGCGGCGGTGCCACCGGTGCGGATTGGGGCCTTGCGGCAGGCGCGGCCTGGGCCGCCGCAGCGGGGGCGGGACGGGCGCCCCAGGGGCCCGAAGGCTGACCCGCCGCCCCCGGTGCCATCTGTTGCGCCATCTGCTGGGCCATCGCCATACCCATGCCCATACCCATTCCGGCGCCCATGCCGCTGTTTGGAGTCCGGGCCGCCGCCGTCATCGCCTCTGCGGCGGAAAACTGGGTGTAGCGGCCCAGATCGCCGAGCACGCCCATCTGGGTGCGCTTGTCCAACGCCTCTTCCACTGCCGGCGGCAGCGAGATGTTCTCGATGTAAAGCTCGGGCATCATCAGGCCGTATTCTGCCAGCGTACCGGAGATTTCCGCCGCCACCAGCTTGCCCAGATCGGCGGTGTTGGCGGCCATGTCGAGGACCGGGATACCGCTGCCTGCCACCACGCGGGAGAACTCCTGCACGATGATGTTGCGGATCTGAAAGGAGATCTCGTCCATGGTGAATTCGCCGTCAGTGCCGACGATCTCGGTCAGGAAGCGGGCAGGGTCCGCCACCTTGATCGTGTAGGTGCCATAGGCGCGCAGCCGAACCGGGCCGAATTCGGGGTCGCGGCAGATGATCGGGTTCTTGGTGCCCCATTTCAGATCGCTGAAACGGGTGGTGTCGACGAAATAGATCTCGGACTTGAACGGCGACTGGAAGCCGTGGTCCCAGTGCTGCAGCGTCGTCATGATCGGCATGTTGTTGGTCTCCAGCATGTAGAGACCGGGGGTGAAGACATCCGCCAGCTGGCCCTCATGCACGAAAACCGCCGCCTGGCCCTCGCGCACCGTCAGCTTGGCGCCATATTTGATCGCGTGGCCTTCGCGCTCGAACCGCCAGACCATCGTGTCATGGGTATCATCCACCCAGTGAATGACATCGATGAATTCACCCTTGAGAAAATCGAAAATACCCATCAGTCAGGTCCTCTTCATGTGGCGGCCTACAGGTCGCGGCCGGTCGCCTCGCGGGCGAGGATGCGAACGATCGGGCGGGCGTCCTCGGCACGCATGCCCGTCTTCAGTCTTGGATCATACAGCATCTGCAACAGCTTCTCGTCGAAACTGGTCAGCAGGGCGAATTCGTCGTCATCGTTGAAGATCGAAGGCCGTGCCCGCGGGCTGTCGTTGCGAAGACCCAGGCCTTGCGCGACTTCCTCATGCACGCAGCTTTTGCGCACCAGGTCGGGGTGTTCGGCGCGGATCAGGGCCACGCCGTGGCTGTAGGAGAGCGGATCCTCCTGCGGCCCGCCGGCGATCACCAGGCAGTAGTAGTTGCGCGGCGGGGCGGCCAGCAGCGACAGGTCCTTGGCGCTGATCGAGGGCAGCAGCTCGCGCACCCGCTCGGCGACAAAGGCGCTGTCGTCGAGGCTGGCGAAGATCACGTGGAAATTGGCGCGGCTGCTGACCATGCTGATCGGATGCCGGGTGATCCGTGCCAGCCGCGCTGCGTAGTCGCCCAGCATCTGCTGGTCGGCGTCGCGCTGGGACTTCGGAACCGAGGGGCCGAACTCGGCCGCGATGCGCACGGGCTTGTCCCAGCGCCCCAGCTCCCCGGCCACGTCGGAGCCACCGTATTCATCGTAGAAGGCCAGCGCTTCAAAGCTCTCGGCCAGATCCTCGGCGTCGTAGGGGGTGTCCGGCCCGCCGCCATCGGTGCGCAGCAACCCGCGGGTCAGCAGGTCCCGTTGCAGGTTCTGATAGTAATAGGCCAGCTGGGCGCTGTCGGCGGAGGGCTCGTAGACCGCCGGTTGCAGCGTGGCCGGGCGCGGGCGCGGCACCAGCGACTCCGGTTTTGACATCGGAAGACAGCCCGCCGTCGCAACCAGAGCGCCAAGGGCGGCGCTGCGACCGAGCACAGATCTATGTGCCGCGACCCGCCACATGGCTCAGCCCGGCACCGCGGTGCCGGCATTGTCGCCCACCCCGTCCCGACGGGCCTTGGCGGCGGCCAGCGTGTCGCGCAGCTCGGCTTCCATCTTCTGCAGCTCGGCCTCGGCGGCGGCGCGCTTGGCCTTGCCCTCGTCGGCGATCTTGAGGCTGTCCTGGATGGTGCCGATCAGATCCGCATTGGCCTGTTTCACCGCTTCGATGTCAAATACGCCGCGCTCCATCTCCTGTCGGATCATCTCGTTCGACTGCCGCAGGTTGGCGGCGTTCGAGGTCAGCAGCTCATTCGTCAGGTCGTTGGCATCACGCACGGCAGCGGCTGCCTGCGCCGAACGCTGGATGGTCAGCGCCTGGGCCAGCTGGGTCTCCCACAGCGGCACGGTGTTCACCAGGGTCGAGTTGATCTTGGTCACCAGCGACTTGTCGTTCTCCTGCACCAACCGGATCGAGGGCAGCGACTGCATGGTGACCTGGCGGGTCAGCTTCAGGTCATGCACCCGGCGCTCCAGGTCGTCGCGCGCGGCCCGCAGATCACGCAACTCCTGCGCCTTCATCACCTGGTCGCCTTCGGGCGCCGCCTGCACCTCGGCCTCCTTGGCGGGGATGGCGGTGCCGTCCAGCTCGGCCAGCTTGGCCTCGCCCGCGGCGATGTAAAGCGCCAGCTCGTCGTAGAACTCCAGCGTCTTTTCATAGAGCAGGTCCAGCGACTTGATGTCCTTCAGCAGCGTGTGTTCATGGCCCAGCAGGTCATGGGTGATCTTGTCGATCTGCTCCTGCACAGTTTCATAGCGGGCGGTGAACTTGGCAAAGGGCGCGGCGCGGCCCAGCAGGCGCTCCCAGAAGGAGGGCTTGCGGCGCATGTCCAGTTCCGACACCGAGAAGCCGCGAATGGTGGTGACGATGTTGCGCAGGCTGTCGCCAGCCGGGCCCACGTCCTTGTTGCGCACATCCGCCAGCATCGCCTGGCTGATGGTCTGCAACTCCGCCTGCGCATCGGAGCCGAAGTGGATGATCGAGTTGGTATCGGCCATATCGATCTGGTCCATCCGCTTGCGGATCGCCTCGGAGGTCTCGGCATCGGCCTCCTCCAGCCTCTGCACCTCGGCCTTGGGCTCGGGCAGTTGGGTGGCGGTGACTTCCTGAACCAGAGTTTCGGCCTCAGCGGCCTTGGTTTGAATTGCTTGGGACATAAATGGCTTCCTCACTCATCAGTTCCGGTCCAGGTGGACCCCTTCACGCTGCAAGCGGTCGCGCAGCACGTCGATTTCAACGGTCAGATCCGTGCGATCCTCAACCAGCAGCTTGCGGGTGCGGGCGGCGAAATTCTGTTCCAGATCGTCCAGCAGAGCCAGGTAATCGATGCGGGCCTGCTGATCGCCGCTGCGGTCATAGATGTCGGCGAATTTCACAGTAGCATCCTTTGCGCCCCGCAAATAGACGGTCAGATACTTGCGCGCGGCGGTGAGATCGCGCGGGTCCTCTTCGACGGTGCGGAACAACTCGCGGGCAATGGCCTGAAACTGTTCCACCCGTGCTTCGAGCTGCCGGTCGCGGGTGCGCTGCACGGCCTGCGTCATCGCCGACAGGTTGGCTTCGGCCTCGTCGACGGCACGGGCCACGCGGGAGCGTTGAAACTCGTCAACCCCCTCGGCGCCCTTGTCCTGCAAGGGGTCAAGGCCAAAAGCCGCGAGATGCAGCCCGGCGGCCGCGAGGCCGTAGAGCGCCATTGTCGCGATGCTGGGATCCCCCTTGGCCGCGGCCAGCGCCGCGCCGCCGCCGGACAGGACCGCGGCCAGGATCTTGCGGGGCAGGGCGGGGCGGCGCGCGACCTTGCGTGCCTGGTAAGCGGCTTCGGCTTTCAGCCCCTCGCGCAGCAGCAGCGCCGCGCCGGTCCAGGACAGCGCGCCCACCAGCCCGAGTGCGAGCCCGGTGGCGCCGTCGGTCAGGGACAGCAGCGTCAGCAGCGCCGGCGGAACAAACATCAGGTTGGCGCGCAGACCGACGGGATCGACCTGCACCCGTGCCGGGCGTCGCGCCGCAGGCGTGCCCTTGGGCTGGGACGCCTCCGTGGTTTTCGTATCGGGACTGTATTTGCCGCCGTAGCGCTGTGCCATCCGATCAGCCCCCCACGATCCAGCCGGTGCCAAGCCCCAGCAGAAGGATCAACAAGGCGACGAAGGCAATTTTCTGCACGCGAGCATCCCCCAAAGCAGCCAAAAGCGATTAACTAATTGGAAACCTAGGGGATAGGTTGCGATCTTGCTAGGGGGAAGTCTGCCGCAATTGTCTCAGCGCCGGGGTTTCTTGCCACCCGGGGGCTTTGCGCCGCCGGGGTGCGCCGGGCGTCCTGTGCCTTTGGGGGTGCCGCGGCCGCCGGGGGGCGCACGGCGGCCGGTCGATGGCGCGGCGGGTTTTCCGCCCGGGGCGCGCACCGGTTTGTCGCCCCGCTTGCCGTCGGGGCGCCCGCCGGGTTTGCCTGCGCCACCAGTTGCCTTGTCCTGGGGCGTGCTGCCCGGCCTGCGCCCCGGTTTGGCGCCTGGCTTGCCACGCGCGCGGGTCGGACGCGCGGTCGGGGCGGCCTCTTCCGGTTCCAGGCCCAGTTGGTCGCGCACCACGCGCGGGCGCAGCTCCTCGACCTCTCCGGGTTTCAGCTCGCCAAGTTGAAACGGCCCGTAGGACACCCGCAAAAGCCGGTTCACGGTGAAACCCACATGTTCCATCGCGCGGCGGATTTCGCGGTTCTTGCCTTCGCGCAGCCCCACCGTCAGCCAGGCATTGGCGCCTTGCTGCCGGTCCAGCGTCACCGTCATCGGTTGGAATTTTTCCCCGTCGATCACCGCCCCTTTGCGCAGCGGCGCAAAATCTTCGTCGCGCGGACGGCCATTGATGCGCACCCGGTAGCGCCGCAGCCAACCGGTCGAGGGCAGTTCCAGCTTGCGCTTGATGGCCCCGTCATTGGTCAGCAGCAGCAGCCCTTCCGAGTTCAGGTCGAGCCGCCCGACCGTCATGACCCGCGGCATATCCTCGGGCAGTTCGTCGAAAATCGTCTTGCGGCCCTTTTCGTCGCTGGTCGTGGTCACCAGCCCGATCGGCTTGTAATATAGCCACATCCGCGGCGCCTCCGCTTCGGGCAGGGGCTGGCCGTCGACGCTGATGCGGTCTCGTGCCGTCACGTTCAGCGCCGGGCTGTCGATCTTCTTGCCGTTTACCGACACGCGCCCTTCGGCGATCATCCGCTCGGCCTCGCGGCGCGAGGCCACGCCAGCGCGCGACAGCACCTTGGCGATGCGGTCGCCCTCGGCAGCTTTGCCGTCAGTCGGATTTGCAGCGGGCGTTTTGCCTGCTGCGGCTTTCGGGGCCGGTTTGCCCTTCGGGGATGCGGGTGTTTTGCTCATAAGGCTGCCATAGAACATTCCGCCGCCTTGCGAAAGCGCGCAATCGCGGGCAGGAAGAGGCATGACGTTCAAATCGCATATGGACAAGGCGCTGGAGCAGGCGCGGGCCGCCGCGCGCCGGGGCGAGGTGCCGGTGGGGGCCGCGCTGATCGCGCCCGACGGGCAGGTGGCCGCGATGGCCGGCAACCGCACGCGGGAGCTGAACGACCCCACCGCCCATGCCGAGATCCTGACCATCCGCGAAGCCTGCGCCCACCTCGGCAGCGAGCGGCTGACCGGCTTTGACCTCTATGTGACGCTGGAACCTTGCGCGATGTGCGCCGCCGCCATTGCTGCCGCCCGTATCCGGCGGGTGTACTACGGGGCCTCCGACCCCAAGTCCGGCGGCGTGGCCCATGGCGCCTGCGTCTTCTCGCACCCGCAAGCGCATCACGCCCCCGAGGTCTACGAGGGCATTGCCGAGGCCGAGGCGAGCGCCTTGCTGAAGGAATTCTTTGTCCGGAAGCGCTGAACGCGAAACCGGCGGGTGGGCTCGGCAACGGCCATTCCTGTTGTGGCCTGTTGTGGCAGTGAGGCATTTGCCCTATCGAGACCCATGTCGCGTGCTCTGGAAGTTGTCGTGGCGCGGCCAGCAGCCAGGGCGTCCTGAAACCGCATCACCGACGCTGCGGGCGGCTGTTGCAGGGGCACAGCCCGATGCGCGTGCGCTGCACCTGCTGGCACGCGATCAGCAGTCGCGCCGACGCAGTGCCGGGTACGGGGGGATATGCCAGCGCTGTGCCCCGATTGGTTCACATCACAGGAGACACATATGTATTTCATTCTGCTCTCATTTGCCGCCCAGAAGGATCGGCTGGCCGAGTTTCTTGAGGCGCACAAGGCGTGGCTTCAGCAGGGGTTCGAGGACGGGGTCTTCCTCGCGGCCGGCTCGATGACGGATGGCGAGGGCGGCGCGATCCTTGCCGTTGGTGAAACCGAGGACGAGCTTGCCGCCCGCATCGCAAAGGATCCCTTCGTGACCGGAGGCGTGGTGGAGCCGGAAATCATCGGCGTGGCACCCACCATGATGGATCCCCGGCTTGATTTCCTGCGGGGCGGCGAGTGAGCCGGATCTACACCGCGCCCGATGGTCAGCCGCGCTGCGGCTGGGCTGCGTCGGCGCCGGATTTCCTGCGCTACCACGACGAGGAATGGGGCTATCCCGTGGGCGATGACATCCGCCTGTTCGAGAAAGTCTGCCTTGAGAGTTTCCAGTCCGGCCTCAGCTGGCGCACCATTCTGGACAAACGCGAGAATTTCCGCGCCGCCTTCGCCGGGTTCGACTTCAACGTGATGGCGGGTTTCGGCGCGTCGGATGTTGCGCGGCTGTTGCAGGACAAGGGCATCGTCCGCCACCGCGGCAAGATCGAGGCGGTGATCAACAATGCCGCCCGCGCGCAGGAACTGGTCTCCGAGGCAGGCTCCTTGGCCGCGTTTTTCTGGAGTTTCGAGCCAGCCCCCGAGGATCTGCCGGAACCGCAGACGGTGTCGACCACGCCACAGTCGGTGGCGCTGTCCAGGGCGCTGAAGAAACGCGGCTGGAAATTTGTCGGCCCCACCACCGCCTTTGCCTTCATGCAGGCGATGGGGCTGGTGAATGATCATGCCCGCGGCTGCATCTGTCGCGAGCGGGCTGCGGCTGCCCGCGCGGCATTCACGCCGCCGCAACTGAAGTCAGCCGACTGACACAGGTGCCGCGCCGGGCCGCCAAGGCCCGGCGCTGGGCCCAACGGGCGCGGATCTGCCCTGCAGATCCAGCGCCGGGCGGGAGGGCGCGCGCCCTTGGCGGTCCCGCGCGCCCGTGCGGCAGGCCCGGTTCAGATCTCGATGGGCGTCATCACCTCAGGTTCGATCACCTCAACGCCCGGCAGCCCGTCGATCAGCCCCTTGGCGTCCTGCTCCAGGATCGGGAAGCTCTTATAGTGGCAGGGGATCACCGTCTTGAAGTTGAAATAGCGCCTGGCCGCATAGGCCGCGCCCTTCATGTCCATGGTGAAATGCCCGCCTGCCGACAGGATGCCCACGTCCGGTTTGTAGAAATCGCCCATCCAGTCCATGTCCGCCATGATGTCGGTATCGCCCGACAGGTAGATGGTCTTGCTCTCGGCGTGGATCATGTAACCCACTTCGCTGCCGCCGGTGCGCAGCCCCTCGGGCGTCGAGAAGGTCGAGCTGTGCGAGGCGGGCACCATCGACAGCTGCACACCGCCCAGATCCACCGTGCCGCCCTTGTTGAAGCCGATGGTCTCAACCCCTTCGGTCTCCGCCCACAGGCCCATCAGGTCGTATTGCCCGACCACCGGCACCCCCAGCCGCCTGGCCAGCGGCAGCACGTCGACCACGTGGTCGAAATGCACATGGGTCAGCACGATATGGGTGGCGCCCGCGATCGCCGCCTCGTGCTGGTCTTCGGGCAGCACCGGGTTGCCGGTCAGCCACGGGTCCACCAGCAGCACCTGGCCTGCGGTTTCCATGCGAAAGGAGCCATGCCCCAGCCAAATCACTTTCATTGCCAAAATCCTCTTGCTGTCGGAGGTTGCGAAATCCGGCGCCAGCCTATCAGGCCGCGCCGCAAATGGAATGCGCAAGGGCTGCGAAATTCACCGTTGCGCCGGGGAGATGCGCCGCTGCGCCCTTGCAGGCTTGCGGCGCGCCCCTTGCGGCGGTAAATGCCTACCCAACACGAGATGAGGGTTTCCATGTCGATTGACCAAAGCACCGCCGCCAAGGTGGCCAAACTGGCCCGGATCAAGGTCGAGGATGACGCGCTGCCGGCGCTGGCAGACGAATTCAACAACATCCTGGGCTTCATCGAGCAGCTGAACGAGGTGGATGTCGAGGGCGTTGAGCCGATGACCTCCGTCACCCCGCAGCGGCTCAAGCGTCGCAAGGATGAAGTGACCGACGGCAGCCAGCAGGACAAGGTCCTGGCCAATGCGCCGGACGCCCGCGAAGGCTTTTTCGCAGTGCCCAAGGTTGTGGAGTAAGAGACATGAGCGATCTGAACAAACTGGGCCTGGCAGAGGCCCGCGACGCGCTGCGCAAGGGCGACACCACCTCCGTCGAGCTGACCGAGGCCTGCCTGAAGGCCATCGATGCGGCCGATGCGCTGAACGCTTTCGTTCACAAGACGCCGGAGATTGCGCTGGAACGCGCCCGCGCGGCGGATGAGCGCATCAAGGCGGGCGACGCGCCGTCTATGTGCGGCCTGCCGATTGGCATCAAGGACCTGTTCTGCACCAAGGGCGTGGACAGCCAGGCGGCCTCCAACATCCTCAAGGGGTTCAAGCCCGAGTATGAATCCACCGTCTCGCAGCAGCTGGTTGACGCCGGCGCGGTGATGCTGGGCAAGTTGAACATGGACGAGTTCGCCATGGGCTCCTCGAACGAGACCTCGGCCTATGGCAACGCGGTCAGCCCGTGGCGGCGCGATGGCGACGACGCCCAGCTGACCCCGGGCGGCTCCTCCGGCGGCTCGGCTGCTGCCGTGGCGGCGGACCTGTGCCTCGCGGCCACCGGCACCGACACCGGCGGCTCGATCCGCCAGCCTGCGGCCTTTACCGGCACCGTCGGCATCAAGCCCACCTACGGCCGCTGCTCGCGCTGGGGTGTGGTGGCCTTTGCCTCCTCGCTGGACCAGGCCGGGCCGATGACCAAATCGGTGCGTGACGCGGCGATCATGCTCGAGGCGATGTGTGGCCACGATCCCAAGGATTCAACCTCTGCCGACCTGCCGGTCCCGGATTTCGAGGCGATGCTGACGGGCGACATCCGCGGCAAGAAGATCGGTATCCCCAAGGAATACCGCATGGACGGCATGCCCGAGGAAATCAGCAAGCTCTGGGCCGATGGCGCCGAGATGCTGAAGGCCGCCGGTGCCGAGATCGTCGACATCTCTCTGCCGCACACCAAATACGCCCTGCCTGCGTATTACGTGATCGCCCCGGCGGAAGCCTCCTCGAACCTCGCGCGCTACGACGGTGTGCGCTACGGCCATCGCGCGACGCTGGAAGCAGGTGACGGCATCACCGAGATGTACGAGAAGACCCGCGCCGAAGGCTTCGGTCCCGAGGTGCAGCGCCGGGTCATGGTTGGCACCTACGTGCTGTCGGCCGGCTTCTACGACGCCTACTACAACCGCGCCCGCAAGGTGCGCACCTTGATCAAGAAGGACTTCGAGGATGCCTTTGCCGCCGGTGTCGATGCGATCCTGACCCCGGCGACCCCCTCGGCTGCGTTCGGCCTCGGCGAGATGACGGAAGCGGATCCGGTGCAGATGTATCTCAACGACGTCTTCACCGTGACCGTGAACCTGGCTGGCCTGCCCGGTATCGCAGTGCCTGCGGGCCTGGATGCCAAGGGGTTGCCGTTGGGTCTGCAGCTGATCGGCAAGCCGTGGGAAGAGGGCGATCTGCTGAACACTGCCTATGCGCTGGAGTCTGCGGCGGGCTTTGTAGCCAAGCCTCAGCAATGGTGGTAAACCTCCGCCTCAGCAATTGAGCAGAGCAGACAGGTAACCCCATGCGCGCATTCGCATCTCACGCCGTTGCAGGCAGCCTTCTGGTCATGGCTGCCTGTTCCCCCCAGGTTCCCGACAGCGCCGCAGGCGTTGGCATCGATGGTGATCCCTTCGCGCCACCGCCTGCCGTCGGCACCACTATCAACGGCGATCCTTTGGTGCCGCCCGCGCGGGTGTCCAGCACGCCCTACGAGGCGGGTGCAGGGCAGACCGGAGGCGGCGGCGTGGCGGCCGCTGACGCGAGCGATAGCGACGCCGACCTGGCCCGGGAGACAGCTGCGGCCCTGGCTGCAAGCCGGGCCAACTCGGGCGTTGCCCCGCTCGAGGCCAGCCCGGCCAACCCGGCGCCGCCATTGGCCGGGAATGCGGGGATCTCGGATGAAAATGACTTCGAGGCCGTCGCCGCGCGTCAGACGATCGAAAGCGACGCGGCCCGACTGGAACGCCAGCGCGCGCAGTACCGGCTGGTGCAGCCCACGTCGTTGCCAGAGCGGGATGCGGATACCGGCCCCAATATCGTGCGCTACGCGCTCAGCACTTCCAACCCCAAGGGTATGCGTGTCTACAGCCGCTCCGGCCTGAACCTTGCCGCGCGACATGAACGAAACTGCGCGGCCTTTGCCTCGCCGGATCAGGCCCAGATCGCCTTTCTCGAGGGCGGTGGCCCCAAACGCGACCGTCAGGCGCTGGACCCGGACGGCGATGGCTATGCCTGCGACTGGGATCCGGCCCCGTACCGGCAGGCGGTGCAGAACTGACCTGCCGGGCCGACGCCGAGGGGGCGTTGTGGTGTCCCAGTCCCAACTTCGGCCCGCGTCGGGGCGGCCTGAAGCCGTCGCTGATCGTGCTGCATTACACCGCGATGGAGGGCGCTGAAGCGGCCCTGCAACGGTTGTGCGATCCAGCGAGTGAAGTCTCGGCGCATTACCTGATCGCGGCAGATGGCAGGATCTGGCAGCTGGTGGCCGAAGCCGAGCGTGCCTGGCATGCCGGTGCGGGCGAATGGCAGGGGCAGGACGACATCAATTCCCGCTCCATCGGGATCGAGCTCGACAACCGCGGCAATCACCCGTTCAGCGCCGTCCAGATGGACCGGCTGGAGGCACTGATGCGTGGCATCATGGACCGTTGGCAGATTCCGGCGGCGGGGGTCATCGGCCATAGCTGTATGGCGCCGGGGCGCAAGTCTGATCCGGGTCCGCGATTTGACTGGGCGCGGCTGGCGCGCCAGGGGCTGGCGGCTCCGTCCAGTGTGGGCGGCGCAGCGCCGACCAGCGCCGACATGACCGCCTTTCGCGCCGCTGCCCGGGCTGCGGGCTTTACCGCTCCGGTGCAGGACGAGGCACTGCTGCAGGCGGTGCGCCTGCGTTTCCGCCCGTCGGGCAAAGGCGCGCTGGCGGCAGAGGATTTCGCAGCACTTCCCGGCGCGTCTGGCGTGGCCTGACCGCTGCGCGGCTCTGCCCTGCGCTCCGCGGGCGGTCGCCCGAAGGGGCTATCGGGGCGAGCCCGCCATGCCGAACTATCCGCTTGACGCCACGGGGCATTGTTTCTACCCCTCGGAGCGCACAGAAGGCTGGATGGCCGCGTGGGGTGCAACCCCCGCGAGGAAAGTCCGGACTCCATGAAGCAACGGTGCCGGGTAACGCCCGGGCGGGGAGACCCGACGGAAAGCGCCACAGAAAACAGACCGCCCGCTGGCCCTGCGGTTCGCCAAGGGATCAGCCCGCGCGGGTAAGGGTGAAACGGTGGGGTAAGAGCCCACCGCGCCCCTGGCAACAGGGGCGGCACGGCAAGCCCCACCGGGAGCAATGCCAAATAGGGTCCCCGCGCGGGCAGGTTCCGGGTTTCCGGAAAACCGCCGCTAGGTTCGCTTCAGCCGAGAGGGACCGGGTTGGCAGCTAGAGCGGCGCAGCAATGCGTCGCCCAGATGAATGGTCATCGAGCCCTGCCTTTCGGGGCAGGGGGGACAGGATCCGGCTTACAGGCCTTCTGTGCATAAATCCCCCGACGCCGGGGAGAATCCTATTGACTTGGGGGCTGGGGCGGGTAAAAGCCGGGCTTCAGACAGGAATTTACCGAGAGGCTTGCAGCCTTTCCGGACGCAGGAGAAGCACCATGGCGAAGCCGACCACCATCAAGATCCGCCTGAACTCGAGCGCGGGCACCGGCCACTTCTATGTCACCAAGAAGAACGCCCGCACCATGACCGAAAAGATGGTCGTGCGGAAGTACGACCCGGTTGTCCGCAAGCACGTCGAGTACAAGGAAGGCAAAATCAAGTAAGCCTTCCCCTCGGGACGATTTTTCAGAACGGGTCGCGGTTGCCGCGGCCCGTTTTGCGTTTGTGGTCTGTTAAACTTGTCCGCAAGTTCTTCGCCCCTGGCCGGTGTCGGCCACGGCCGTCGGCATCTTTGTGCCGCATTGTCCCCCTAACCTCGGCCTTGTGGGATGTTGAGCAGACTGGGGGTGGGCTGTGCGAGTTTTCGTTTTTGCAGTGGCGATTGGCGGGATCGGCGCGCCGGTGTCCAGCTCTTTTGAGCCGGGACAGAGCGTGCCTTTGCCCGCCGCGATTGCGGTCCAGCCCTTGGCCGCGGTCGGGGGCACGGGGCGGGTCAGCTCTCGCCCGGCGTCCGTGGCCGCTGAGCAGCGCCTCCAGCGGCGGCAAATGTGGCTGGAGGGTACAGGGGCTGATCGCCCTGCCTGCGGCGCTGCAAGGCGGCTCAGGGCGACTGTTTGATGGGTCTGCTCAGGGGCGCCATTCCGCAAGGGTCAAAACCGGCTCCAGCCCCATCGAACGCATCAGCCCGGCAGAGGCCGTGTTGAAGGGCGCATAGGTGGTTGCAACGACGGTTGCGCCAGCCTGTACCGCACGCGCCTTCACCGCGGCCACCAGCGCCTGGCCGACGCCCATCCGGCGCCAGTTCTTGCGGACGGCGATATGGTGCAGCATGGCGCGGGTCTCCGCTGGACGTACCGGCAGCATGGGGCGTGTTTCGATCTGATATAGCGCGTAGCCCAGCAAGCTGCCCTGCGGGCTTTCTGCCGCCACTGCGGTGACGCTGTCGTCGGCCAGCCAGTCGGTCAGCCAGGCTTCGAGATCCGCCTCGACAGGGGCGGCGGTATGGCGATCGGGCTGGTGGGTGGCGTGCAGGGCGTGCAGGTCCTGCAACAACGGGAGCAGGCGTCTTGCTCCGGCTGGTGGGATCTCAATGAGCTGCATCTGAAAATACTTTCTGACTGTCGTGTTGTTGAAAATAAAAAAGGGGCGGATCGTTTCAGATCCGCCCCCGCTGTCTTGGATTGTGCCGGTCGCTTATTCGCGATTGCCCAGCAGCTGGAGCAGCATCATGAACATGTTGATGAAGTCCAGATACAGGCTCAGGGCGCCCATGATCGCGGATTTCGCCAGCCACTCCTGGTCGCCCATGTGGGCGTGCTGGATGTACTCGTTCTTGATGCGCTGGGTGTCATAGGCGGTGAGGCCTGCAAAGATCAGCACGCCGATGACCGAGATCGCGAACGCCATGGCCGAGGAGGCCAGGAAGATGTTGACGATCGAGGCCACGATCAGGCCGATCAGACCCATGATCAGGAAGGCACCCATGCCGGACAGGTCCTTCTTGGTGGTGTAGCCTACCAGCGACAGCCCTGCGAAGGCGATCGAGGTGACCAGGAACACCTGCACGATGCTTTCACCGGTGAACACCAGGAAGATCGAGCTGATCGACAGGCCCATCACGGTTGCAAAGGTGTAGAACAGCAGCTGCACGCCGGCTGCCGACATGCGGTTGGCCGCGGCGCCGATGCCGAACACGAAGGCCAGCGGCGCAAACATGATGACCCACTTCAGCGGCGAGGCATACAGCGCATAGCCGAGGTTGGTCAGGTACTTGTCGCTGCTCAGCTGAGCCACGGCATTGGCCGGATCTGTGGTCACGGCGAGCCCGGAAATGGCCCAGGCGGCCAGGAAGGTGATGAACGTGCCGACGGACATGGTGCCGTAGACTTTGTTCATATGGGCGCGTAGCCCCTCATCGATCTGCGCGGTGCGGACGCCCGCGGCAGAGCGGATGGTGTCGAATTGTGCCATCTCAGGTGGTCTCCGTAATCTACTCCCTCGCTGCGGGCGCGGGTCCGGGGACACGGGCCGCAGCTTTCCCCGTGAATATCGGGCCTGAAGCGTTGCGGTTCAAGTATTTCCGGTGAGGATTTGCAGGAAAAAACAACAAATACGGGTCACCTTGCGGCGACCCGTATCTGCTTGTGCGTATGGAGGGTGAGGCTGGCAGCCGTGGCTCAGCGGTGCCAGTGGTCCGGCGCGTGCCAGAGGCCCCGGCTGGCTTCGGTGCTGGCCTCCTCGGCGCTGATGCCGATGTCGTCAAGCTGCGCGGCGTCCAGCTGCGCGAGCTGGCGGCGCTGACGCCAGAGGGCAAACCGCTGCACGATGCGCAGCGACAGGCTGGGCCGGGCAGGCGGGCAGCAGGCGGAAGAGCGGGCAGGGGTGACGGTCGGCATGGCGCGGATCCTTTGGTGTGGGTTTGTGATGCTTACCTTTGGGGCAATCAATTATGTTGATATATATGACGGCTTATGGCACATTTTCAAAACGAATGTTTTTGATGGCAAGCATCAGGTGTTGTGATGGCTAGAAATCTCGATGTGACCACCCTGCGCTCCTTTGTGGCGGTGGCTGACCATGGCGGTGTGACGCGGGCGGCGGGCTTTCTGCACCTGACCCAATCTGCCGTTTCGATGCAGCTGAAGCGGCTGGAGGAGGTGTTGGGGCTGGATCTGCTGGACCGGTCGGGTCGAAGCATCGCGCTCACGGCCTCGGGCGAGCAGCTGCTGGCCTATGCCCGCCGCATGGTGGCGCTGAACGACGAGGTGATCGGGCGGCTCACCGATCAGGCGTTCGAGGGCGAGGTGATCCTCGGCGTGCCGCATGACATTGTTTACCCGGCGATCCCGCAGGTGCTGAAGCGGTTCAACGCCAGTTTTCCGCGGGTCAATGTCAACCTGGTGACCTCCAACACCCGCGAGCTGAAGGACGGGTTTTCCCGCGGCAAGCTGGACCTGATCCTGACGACGGAAACCGGCGAAGAGCCGGGCAGCGAGACAATCCACAAGATGCCGCTGCGCTGGGTCGGCGCTGTCAATGGCTCGGCCTGGCGGCAACAACCGCTGCGGCTGGGGTTCTGCCGACAGTGCATCTTCCGTGGCGTGGCCACGGCCGCGCTGGATGCGGCCGGGCGGGATTGGGAAATGGCACTGGACAGTGAATCCGACCGCACGGTGGAGGCCACGGTCAGTGCCGATCTGGCGGTGGGCGTCCTGCTGGAGGGCACTCAGCCGCCGCATCAGGAGTTGATCGACCACGGTGGCGCCCTGCCGGAGCTGCCGGGGCAGCACATCAACCTATACGGCGGCGACAAGGTCCGCGCGCCCTATGTCGAGGAGCTGGCCGGCTTGATCCGACAGGGCTTCTCAAACCTGCGTTCGGTGCCGCTGCGGGTCGCCAGCTGAGCCGCAGAGCGGGGCGGCGCGGGGTGGCCGCCCGGCTTGTGTTGGTGCGCGTCAGTCGGTGGCGTTCATGGTGATGACGACCTTGCCGGTGGACTTGCGGTCGCGCAGCAGCTCCAGCCCTTCGGCGGCCCGCTCCAGCGGCAGGTAATGGCTGATGTGCGGCTTGATGCGCCCCTCGCCGTGCCAGGCGAACAGCGTCTTGAAGGATTGCCGCACCACCTCGGGGCGGATTTTCATGTAGCCCCCCAGGTAGAAGCCGATCACGGTCAGGTTCTTGACCAGCAGATGATTGGCGGGGATCTGCGGCACGGCGCCTCCGGCAAAGCCGATCGGCAGCAGCCGTGCGCCGGGATTGGCAGAGCGGAAGGCGGCCTGCCAGACCTCTCCTCCGACCGCGTCATAAACCACGTCGGCACCGCCCAGGGCCTTGACCGCGCTGCGCAAATCCTCACTGGCGTCAATCAGGTGGTCGGCCCCGGCAGCGGCGGCCACTTCCAGCTTGGCAGCGTCACGCGCCTGGGCGATCACGGTGGCGCCCATCAGTTTGCCGATCTCCACCGCGGTCAGCCCGACCCCACCCGCGGCGCCGGTTACCAGCAGCGTTTCGCCCGGCTGGAGGCGCGCGCAGTGATCCAGGGCCATGTGGCTGGTGCCATAGGCGATCTGCATGGCGGCGGCATGTTCAAAACTCATGGTCTCGGGAATGTGGATCACCCGGTCGGCATCGAACACCCCGATTTCCGCAAGACCGCCTGATCCGGCAAAGACAGCCACCCGGTCGCCCGGCGAGAACTCTGCCACCTCCGGCCCGCAGGCGATGACCACGCCCGCCGCTTCCAGTCCAAGGGTGAAGGGCGGCGTCGGCGTGTCCTGATACGTACCTTTCTGCATCAGCAGGTCCGCGAAGTTCAGCCCGCAGGCGCGCAGGGACACCGCAACCTGGCCGGGACCGGGTTCGGGCGCGGCAAGTGTGGTCAGGGCGGCGCGGTCGTCAAAGCTATTAACCTGAAAGGCCTGCATGTCGTCTCCTCAGCTTGTGCGGGAATCGAAGCGATTCGCCGGGCTACACTGGGTAGGTATCACAGGGGGCTGCACCTCGCTATTTTTGGGGAGGCGCGGCTTCTACAGTTACTTGTCAATAAAACGTTTGAAAAATGGTATGGGAAATCAACTATTTGAATGTGCGCGTTGCGCACGGGGCGTTTACGGCCTTGCATTCAATCGCAATGGTTGTAGACTTTTTCTTGGAGGTTGAGCTTGGATCGCCCTGATGGGGAACCTTGTTCCGGCGGCATTAGGACGCTGGACGGTCAGGTTTGATGGAAGCGGCGATCCGGGGGTGACCGGATTTACAGTTTTAGGAGAGACGCATGGCTCATCCCGTAGACGTGCATGTGGGAAAGCGCATTCGCCACCGTCGGTGGCTCATTGGCATGACACAGCAGCAGCTTGCCGAACAGGTCGGTATCAAGTTTCAACAAATTCAGAAGTATGAAACCGGTGCAAACCGGGTCAGCGCGTCCCGCCTGTGGGACATCGCAGATACGCTGGACGTTTCCGTCAGCTTCTTCTTCGAGGGTTTGCAGGAAGAGGACAAGGCCGCGTCCGACAAGGTCGCCGTCCCGGAAGATCTGATGGGAGACAAGGAAGCACTGGATCTGGTGCGGTCCTACTATGCCATCCCTGAAAATCAGCGTCGGCGCCTGTTCGAACTGGCCCGCGTGCTGAGCGACGCAGCCTGATCACCCAGTTGATGACCAGTGACGGGATCGCACCCTTGGGTGTCGTCCCGTCCTGAGCATGCCGTTTGGCCGCAAACGGTCACGGCAGCGGCATAAGCAAGGAGCGGAGCGCCGACGCGAGCCGGTCTTTTCCCTTGCAAAAACGGCCGCCCGGTGGCACCCGTTTGGGCATGACACAGCCCGATATTTCCGATCTCGACGTTGCTCACCGGATGGCAGATGCTGCGCGCACCGCCATCCTGCCGCATTTCCGCAGCCGCGGTCTCAACGCAGAAAACAAGTTGGCAGAGGGGTTTGACCCTGTCACCGTCGCCGACCGCGCGGCGGAAGAAGCCATGCGTGCGGTTCTGTCGGAGCTGCGCCCGGAGGATGCGATCCTGGGCGAGGAATTCGGCACGAGGGCAGGGACGTCGGGCCGCACCTGGGTGCTGGATCCGATCGACGGCACCCGTGGATTTATCAGCGGAACGCCCACATGGGGCGTGTTGATCGCGCTTGGCGACGCCAACGGCCCGTTTCTGGGGGTCATCGACCAGCCCTATACCGGCGAACGCTTCTGTGGCGGGCTAGGGACGGCCGTGATGACCGGCCCGTTGGGCGAGCAGCCCCTGCAGACCCGCGCAACGGCCGGGCTGGAGGAGGCCATCCTCTTCACCACCTTCCCCGAGGTCGGCACCCCGGAGGAGCGGGCCGGTTTTGAACGCGTCGCAGCCCGCGTCCGACTGACCCGCTACGGCATGGATTGCTATGCCTATGCCCTGCTGGCGGCGGGCCAGGTGGATCTGGTGATCGAAGCGGGCCTCAACGCCTACGACATCCAGGCCCCCATCGCGGTGATCGAGGCGGCCGGCGGTGTCGTCACAAATTGGCAGGGCGATCCGGTGCACCAAGGCGGCCAGGTGATTGCAGCAGCAAACCCGGACCTGCACCGCGCAGCTCTGGAGCGTCTCAACGCCGGTTGACCGGGTTGTAAAGCCCGCGCCAGCGCCTTACATTCGGCACCGGCGCGGTTCTTTCCCGTTTTCCATCGCGCCCCACACATTCCTATGAAGCGGGCTGTCAAATGGAGTGTGTGATGACGACAGAATTCCTGATTCAAAACGCCGATACCGTCCTGACCATGGACGACGCCCGCCGCGTGCTGCATGGCGCCGATGTGCTGATCCGCGGCGGCCAGATCGCCGCCGTCGGGCAGGGGCTGCAAACCGCGGGGGAGACCGTGTCGGGCCGCGGCTGCGTGGTGACGCCGGGCTTGGTGAACACCCACCACCATCTCTACCAGAACCTGACCCGGGCGGTGCCGGGAGCGCAGGATGCGCTGCTGTTCGGCTGGCTGCAGCGGCTCTATCCGATCTGGGCGCGCTTCACCCCGGACGAGATGTTCGTCTCCGCTCAGCTCGGGCTGGCGGAACTGGCGCTGTCGGGTTGCACGCTCAGCTCTGACCATCTCTATCTCTATCCCAACGGCTCCCGGCTGGAGGACACCATCCACGCCGCCCGCGACATTGGCCTGCGCTTCCACCCGACCCGCGGCGCGATGAGCATCGGCGAAAGCGACGGCGGCCTGCCGCCCGACAGCCTGGTCGAGGATGAGCGCGCCATCCTCGACGACATGATCCGGGTGGTGGACGGCTTCCACGATCCGTCCGAGGGCTCGATGTGCCGGGTCGGCCTTGCCCCCTGTTCGCCTTTTTCGGTTAGCCGGGAACTGATGCGCGATGCAGCGCTGCTGGCGCGCGACAAGGGGGTGATGCTGCATACCCACTTGGCCGAGAACGACGAGGACATCGCCTATTCCGAAGCGAAATTCGGCTGTCGGCCCGGTCAATATGCCGAGGAGCTGGGCTGGACCGGCGACGATGTCTGGCACGCCCACTGCGTGAAGCTCGACGCGCAAGAGATTGATCTCTTTGCCAGAACCCGCACCGGGATTGCCCATTGCCCCTGTTCCAACTGTCGTCTGGGCAGCGGCATCGCACCTGTGCGCGCGATGCGCGATGCGGGCGTACCGGTGGGCCTGGGCGTCGATGGCTCCGCCAGCAACGACATGGCCAGCCTCAGCGCCGAGGCACGCCAGGCGATGCTCTTGCAGCGGGTTGCGAACGGTGCCGACGCGATGAGCGCCTACGAGGCGCTGGAGATCGCCACCCGTGGCGGCGCCGATGTGCTGGGCCGACCGGATTGTGGCCGACTGGAGCCGGGCAAGCGTGCTGACATCGCGATCTGGGACACCACTGGCATCGCCTCCAGCGGCAGCTGGGATCCGGCGGCGATGCTGTTGGCGGGGCCGACGCAGGTGAAACACCTGTTCGTCGAAGGAAAGCAGATCATCCGCAGCGGCGAGATCACCACGCTCGACCTGCCGCGCCTGATCGAACGCCACGGCAAGATGGCGCGCGCCCTGGCTTCATCTTTCTGAAAATACTCAAACCGCCGCAGGCGGAGGCGCGTCAGCGCCTCTCCTGCACCCGCCTGCCGCCGATCCAGACCTCGGCAATGGCACGGTCATCACCCATCATGATGGTCGGGAACACAGCCTCCCACAGGTCTTCGGCGCGCGCGCTGCGCTGTGCGATCGCCGGGGTGGATGCCAGGTCCAGCACCACCAGATCCGCCTCCATGCCGGGGGCGATGTTGCCGATCTTGTCCTGCATCCGCAGCGCCGTGGCCGAGCCCTGGGTCGCCAGCCACAAAAGCTGCGCCGCGTGCAGCGGCGTGCCGCGCAGCTGGCCGACCTCATAGGCCGCGGCCATGGTGCGCAGCATCGAAAAGCTGGAGCCGCCACCGGTGTCGGTGGCCAGCCCGATCCGCTGCCCCTCGGCCATCAGCCCGGCCATGTCGAACAGGCCGGAGCCGATGAAGGTGTTGGAGGTCGGGCAATGCACCAGCGCCGCACCATATTCGCGCAAGCGGTGGCGTTCGCGCTCGGTCAGATGGATGGCGTGGCCATAGAGCCCGCGCGCGCCCAACAGGCCGAACTCCTCGTAGGTGTCCAGATAGTCGCGCGCCTGCGGAAACAGCTCCTGCACCCATTCGATCTCATCGGTCTGCTCGCTCAGATGGGTCTGCATCAGGCAGCTGGGGTGCTCGGCCCACAGCGCGCCCAGGGCCTCCAGCTGCTCTGGCGTCGAGGTGGGCGAAAACCGCGGTGTGATGGCGTATTCCAACCGGTCGACCCGGTGCCAGCGGGCAATCAGCGCCGCCGAGTCGTCATGGGCGGATTGCGCGGTGTCGCGCAGGCCGGATGGCGCATTGCGGTCCATGCAGGTCTTGCCCGCAACCACCCGCTGGCCGCGGGCCTGCGCGGCGGAGAAAAACGCATCGACGCTTTCGGGGTGAATGGTGCAGTAGCTGCACACGGTGGTGGTACCATGGGCGGTGGTCAGATCCAGGTAACGGGCGGCGATCTCATCCGCATAGGCGCGGTCGCCAAAGCGCTCCTCCTCGGGGAAGGTGTAGCTGTTCAGCCAGTCGATCAGCCGCTTGCCCCAGCTGGCGATGATCGCCGTCTGCGGGTAATGCACATGGGCATCGACAAAGCCGGCCAGGATCAGCCGCGCGCCATGGTCGGCGACCTCTGCCTGCGGCATCTGGGCACGCAGCTCTGCCAGCGGGCCAACCGCGGCCACCTGGCCGTCGCGCAACGCCACCGCCTCTGCAATCCGGCAGGCATCCTCGGGCCGACCCGCGTCGAATGGCGAGCGCTCAAAGCTCAAAACCTGTCCTTTCAGGATCATTTCCGCGCCCATCTGTTCAGCCCTTTCTTGCCAAATTGCCCATGGCAGGTTACCCGGCACATAAGCCCCGGTAAATTATGCCACGGACATTGTTTTCCGGTAACCGCTTCTTCTATTTTGCAGATATTCACAAGAGTTCTGGGGGTGCCAGATGAGCAGCGGCGACAACATCACCGGCGAAACGCCCGCCGAGGACGCCTATGAGCTGGACCGCCAGCTGGTTTCCCAGGTCCTGGCGGCGGTGGAGCAGGGCGATCAACAGCAGTTGACGGAGCTGCTGGAGCACCTGCATGCGGCCGATATCGCCGACCTTCTGGAACAGGTCGACTCAGCCGAGCGGGCCCGGTTGATCCGTCTCTATGACCGCGAGTTTGACGGCGAGATCCTGTCGGAACTGGATGAAAGCATCCGCGAAGAGGTGATCGGCATGCTCGCCCCTGCCGTGCTGGCAGAGGCGGTGCGCGAGCTGGAAAGCGACGATGTGGTCGACCTGCTCGAAGATCTCGAGGAACCCCAGCAGGAGGCCATCCTCGAGGTGCTGGAGGTTGCCGACCGGGTTGCCGTTGAACAGTCGCTGAGCTTCCCGGAGAACTCCGCGGGCCGCCTGATGCAGCGCGCGGTGGTAATGGCGCCGGAGCATTGGAACGTCGGGCAGGCGATTGATTTCATGCGCGAATCCGACGACCTGCCGGAGCAGTTCTACCATGTGGTGCTGGTCGATCCGCGCACCCACCCGGTGGGCAATGTCACCCTGGGCCGGATCATGGGCTCCAAGCGGGACGTGCCGCTCGCCGATCTTCTGGAGGACACCTTCCAGGTCATCCCGGCGGATCAGGACGAGGAAGACGTCGCCTATGCCTTCAACCAGTACCACCTGATCTCGGCCCCGGTGGTCGATGGCGAGGGGCGGCTGGTCGGGGTCATCACCATTGATGACGCCATGGCGGTGCTGGACGAGGAACACGAGGAAGACATCCTGCGCCTTGCCGGCGTGGGCGAGGAAAGCTCGCTGGCCGACAAGGTGGTGGAGACCACCAAGCGTCGTTTCCCCTGGCTGGCGGTGAACCTGGTCACCGCGGTGCTGGCCTCGCTGGTGATCGCCCAGTTCGAGGCGGCGATTGCCCAGGTGGTGGCGCTGGCGGTCCTGATGCCGATCGTCGCCTCGATGGGCGGCAATGCCGGCACCCAGTCGCTGACCGTGGCGGTGCGCGCCATGGCCACCCGCGACCTTACCGGATCGAACGTCTGGCGGGTGATCCGGCGTGAGGTGCTGGTGGGCCTGGTCAACGGGCTGATCTTTGCGCTGGTGATGGGGGTGGTCGGGCTGGTCTGGTTCGGCTCGCCCGCGCTGGGCGGCGTGATCGCCGTCGCGATGGTGGTCAATATGGTCGTCGCGGGGCTGGCGGGCACGGTGATCCCGGTTCTACTGGAGAAGATCGGAATTGACCCGGCCCTGGCCTCGGGCGCCTTCGTCACCACGGTGACCGATGTGGTGGGCTTCTTTGCCTTCCTCGGCCTGGCCGCCGCCGTCTTGCTGTAGGAGCGCGCAATGACCACCCCCGCTGATCTGACTGAAATCAAGGCCGCCGCCCGCAAGGCGGCCTTTGCCCGCCGCAAGGCCGCGTTCGAGCGCAACATCCCCGGCGCGGCGGGACGCCTGTCAGAGGTTCTGGCGGGATATCGGGGCGTGCCCTTGTCGGGCTTCCTGCCGATCCGCACCGAGATCGACCCGCGCCCCGCCATGGCCGAAGCCGCAGCGCATGGACCGGTCGGAGTGCCGGTTATCCTGGGGGCAGGGCAGCCGCTGAAGTTCAGCCGCTGGCAACCGGACGGACTGCTGCGCGATGGCCCCTTCGGCGCGATGGTGCCCGAGGTCGATGACTTCTTCGAGCCGGAGATCCTGGTGGTGCCGCTGGTCGCCTTTGATGCCAATGGCGGGCGACTGGGTTATGGCGGCGGTTTCTATGACCGCACGCTGGAGCTGTTGCGCAGCAAGCGTGCGACCCTCGCGATCGGCTTTGCCTTCGACGCGCAGGAGGCCGAAGACCTGCCGCTGGAGCCGACCGACCAGCCGCTTGACATGGTGGTCACCGAAAGCCGCGTCCTGCAGTTTGACCGCTGATCTCCCCACCGGGCTGCCTGCGCCGGTCCGGTTCACGGTAAAAAAAACTGTGGCAAAACCATCCTGAATGGTTTTGCTCGGCCGTTGCGGCCCTTGTTCCGCGGTCGGCTTCAGCGTACCAACCGCACATGCGAATTCTGTTTCTTGGCGATGTGATGGGCCGCGCCGGGCGCCGCGCCATCACCGAAACCCTGCCGCGCCTCCGTGAGGAATGGCGGCTCGATTTTGTAGTGGTGAACGGCGAAAACGCCTCCAATGGCATGGGGCTGAGCGGTGAACACGCAAAGCTGCTGCTGGATGCGGGCGTCGACTGCCTGACCCTCGGCGATCATGCCTTCGACCAGAAGGACATGCTGCAGTTCATCGAGAAGGAGCCGCGCCTCATCCGGCCTCTGAACTTTGCCAAGGGTGCGCCGGGGCGTGGCTATCGGCTGTTTGACGCCCCCGGAGGGCGCAAGGTGCTGGTGCTGCAGGTGCTCGGGCAGGTGTTCATGAAGCGGGCCTTTGACGACCCGTTCGGGGCGGTCGAGGCGGTGCTGAAATCACACCCCCGCGGCGGGTTGGCGCAGGCGATCATCGTTGATGTGCATTGCGAAGCGACTTCGGAGAAGATGGCCATGGGCCACTTCTGCAATGGTCGTGCGTCGCTGGTGGTGGGCACCCATACGCATGTGCCGACGGCGGATGCGCAGATCCTTTCCGAAGGGACGGGCTACCTGACGGATGCGGGCATGTGCGGCGACTACAATTCGGTCATCGGCATGGACAAGGCCGAGCCGATGCGCCGCTTCCTGACCGGCATGCCGAAGGCGCGCTTCACCCCGGCCAATGGCGAGGCGACCCTGTCCGGCGTGTTTGTCGAGACCGATGACCGCACCGGCGCGGCCAAGCAGATTCGCATGGTGCGCAACGGTGGGCTGCTGCAGGAGGCGATCCCCTGATCGCCGCCTGGCGGATCAGCGGACCGGATTTGCGCCGCTGCCGCCGCTTCTGTCCTGCAGGGGTAAGGAAATCTTGAAAAAGATCCTCAATACCAGCACTTGGCTGCGTGGCATGCTGATGACCTTGCTCCGCCACCCGGTTTCGGGGAAACTGCGCAACGGTGCGCGTGGTCGCGGCGCGGGCGCCGACAACAAAATGGGCATAGTCACGGTAGATGCAACTTTTCCTCTCTGGTGATTCCGGCAGCGCCGTGGTGGCGATTGTGATCGTCCTAGCCATGTTCCTGGCCTTCCTGCGTGAGACCTACCCGACAGAGGTGGTTGCGATGACCGGTGTGGCGGCGATGCTGGCAACCGGGGTGCTGCCCTACGACCAGGCGCTGCCGGTGCTGTCCAACCCGGCGCCCTGGACCATTGCTGCCATGTTCATCATCATGGGCGCGCTGGTGCGCACCGGGGCGCTTGATGCCTTCACGCAAATTGCCAAGCGCAAGGCCGAGGTCAGCCCGCGGCTGGCGGTGGCGCTGCTGATGGCTTTCGTGGTGGCGGCCTCGGCCGTGGTGTCCAACACGCCGGTGGTGGTGGTGATGATCCCGGTGTTCATCCAGATCGCCCGCACCTTGAATGTCTCTGCCTCCAAGATGCTGATTCCGCTGAGCTACGCGGCGATCCTCGGGGGCACGCTGACGCTGATCGGGACCTCCACCAACCTGCTGGTGGATGGTGTGGCGCGCGCGCAGGGGCTGGCGCCCTTCACCATCTTCGAGGTGACCCCACTGGGGTTGATCCTGGTGGCCTACGGCATGGTCTACCTGCGGTTTGTCGCGCCACGGCTGCTGCCCGAGCGCGACAGCATGGCCGCGATGCTCAGCGACAAGTCGAAGATGAAATTCTTCACCGAGGCGGTGATCCCGCCGGACAGCAACCTGATCGGCCGCGAAGTGACCGGCGTGCAGCTGTTCAAGCGCCCCGGTGTGCGGCTGATCGACGTGATCCGTGGCGACGAGTCGCTGCGCCGCAACCTGAAAGGGGTCGAGTTGCAGGTTGGCGACCGGGTGGTGCTGCGCACCCGGATGACCGAATTGCTGAGCCTGCAATCCAACAAGGAACTCAAACGCGTCGACCAGGTGTCCGCGGTGGAGACCCAGACCGTCGAGGTGCTGATCACGCCGGGCTGCCGCATGGTGGGCCGCAGCCTTGGTGCGATGCGCCTGCGGCGCCGTTACGGTGTCTACACGCTGGCGGTGCACCGACGTAACCAGAACATCGGCGTGCAACTCGACGACCTGGTGGTGCGGGTCGGCGACACCCTGCTGCTGGAGGGCGCGCCCGCCGACATTCAGCGGCTGGCTTCGGACATGGATCTGGCCGATGTGTCGCAACCGACACAGCGCGCCTACCGCCGCAGCCATGCGCCGATTGCCATGGTGGCGCTGCTGTCCATCGTGATCCTGGCGGCCTTCGGCGTCGCGCCGATCCTGATGCTCTCGCTGTTCGCCGTGACTCTGGTCTTCATCACCCGCTGCATCGACGCGGATGAGGCGTTCTCCTTCATCGACGGAAGGCTCCTTGCCCTGATCTTTTCGATGCTGGCCATCGGGGCGGCGCTGGAAAGCTCCGGCGCGGTCAGCCTGATCGTCAACGCCCTTGCCCCCGGCTTGTCGATGCTGCCGCCGTTCCTGCTGGTCTGGGCGGTTTACCTGCTGACCTCGATCCTGACCGAGCTGGTTTCCAACAACGCCGTTGCCGTGGTGGTGACGCCGATTGCCATCGGCCTTGCGCAGGCGATGGGGGTGGATCCCCGGCCGCTGGTGGTGGCGGTCATGGTCGCGGCCTCGGCCAGTTTTGCCACGCCGATCGGCTACCAGACCAACATGCTGGTCTATGGTCCCGGTGGTTACAAGTTCACCGACTTCCTGCGCGTCGGCATCCCGCTGAACCTCACCGTGGGCCTGCTGGCCTCGCTGCTGATCCCCTTCATCTGGCCGCTCTGAGCAGGCCTTCGGCAGGGCGACGGAACTTTCTGCGCCCCGGCGCGTTGAGCTGCAAAGCAAGATACGTACAGGGACGCGGCAGTGAATTTCAGGAATATCTTTTTGGTTACCGTTCTGGTGGGCTCAACGGCGATCGCCTTGGGCTCGCGGGCGTTGCAGGTCGAGAGCGTCGAGGCCGGCCAGCCCGCCGCAACAACGCCGCATCCGTTCTGAACTTGGGTGTCTGTTCTCAACCTTGCGATGGCCGCGTGCACGTGGCGCACAGGTTCGCTGACAGGTTGGCTCACAAGGGCCAGAACAGCAGGATCGCCGGGATCGACACGGCGATGACCAGCACCTCCAGCGGCAGCCCCATGCGCCAGTAATCCCCGAACCGATAGCCCCCCGGACCCAGCACCAGCGTGTTGTTCTTGTGCCCGATGGGGGTCAGGAACGCGGCCGAGGCCGCCACCGCCACCGCCATCAGGAAAGGATCGGGCGAGACCCCCAGGGTATCAGCCATCTGGATCGCCACCGGGGCCGCGACAATCGCCGTGGCCGTATTGTTCAGCACATCCGACAGGGTCATGGTGACCACCATCAGCACCGCCAGCACGGCCCAGGCTGGCAGGCCCGCGGTCAGCCCGGTCAGCGCGTTGGCGATCAGCAGCGTGCCCCCCGAGGTCTCCAAGGCTGCGCCCAGCGGGATCATCGAGCCCAGCAGCACCACCACGGGCCACTCCACATGATCATAGATCTCCGCCACCGGCAGGATTTTCAGCAGCACGTAGCCAATGGCCACCAGCCCCAGCGCCACCGGCAGATACAGCAGCCCGATCGAGGCGGCCAGCACGGCGGCACCAAACAGGCCGATCGCGGCCCAGGTCTTGTCGTTGGCCGTCACCGACAGCCCGCGTTCGGCCAGCGGCAGGCAGCCCAGCCACTCGGTGACGTCGCTGCTGCGCCCGCGCGGGCACAACAGCAGCAGGATGTCGCCCGCCTCGATCTGGCTTTGGCGGACATGGCGGGTCAGCCGCTTGCCCTGCCGCGAAATCCCCAGAAGCACCGCGTTCTGACGCCAGGCCAGCCCGATCGACTGGGCGCTGCGGCCATTTATGCGGGCGGTTTCCGGCACCACCAGCTCGACCAGCTCCAGGCCTTCGCCCGCGGCCGTCAGCTTTTCCTGTCGGGCGGCATCGGCAAAATCCAGTTTCAGCGCGCTGCGAAACTCGTCCAGCGCTTCCGGTTCGGCCTCGATGACCAGCGCATCCCCCGCCCGCAGGGTGGCCGCCGCCGCCCGCCCGTACTGCCGCTTGCCGTCGCGGATCAGCCCCAGGATAGCGACATCCGCCTTTTCGGCCTCCTCGTCCAGGGTGCCCAGTCGCTGGCCGATCAGCTCGGACTCGGCGCCGACCGTCAGCTCGGCGATATAGGGGGCGAGCTGCGCTTCGGTGGCGCCGGCCGCATTCTGCCGCTCCGGGATCAGCCGCCAGCCCACCAGCGCCACAAAGGCCAGACCGGCAATCGCCGCCGTGGCCCCGACGGGCGCAAAATCGAACATGCGGAAGGGCGCGCCCAGCTGTTCCTCGCGGATGGTGGCGATGATGATGTTGGGCGGGGTGCCGATCAGCGTCACCATGCCGCCCAGGATGGTGGCAAAGGACAGCGGCATCAGGCTCAACCCCGGGGCGCGCCCGGCCTTGCGGGCGGTCTGAATGTCCACTGGCATCAACAGCGCCAGCGCCGCCACGTTGTTCATGAAGGCCGACAGCACCGCGCCGACGCCGCCCATCAGTGCGATATGGGCGCCAAGGCCCCTGGCGCTGTCCACCAGCGTGCGGGTGATCAGGAACACCGCGCCCGAGCGCACCAGCCCGGCAGAGACGATCAGCACCAGCGCCACCACCAGCGTCGCCGGGTGACCAAAGCCCGAGAAAGCCTCAGCCGCGGGCACCACCCCCAGCACCACACCGACCATCAGCGCCGCAAAGGCCACGAGGTCATAGCGCCAGCGCCCCCAGATCAGCAGGGCAAAGACAGCGGCAAAAAGGGCGAAGAGAACGGCTTGATCGAATGTCATTCCGCCACCTTAGCCGCTCCGCGTGTGCCGACAAGGGCTGTGACGCTTGAAAGCAGGGCGAGGCACGGGCTATATGAGCGCCAATTCTGATATTCAGCAGCAAGGATGCACCATGGCAGGCCACTCTAAATGGGCAAACATTCAGCACCGCAAGGGCCGTCAGGACGCGGCGCGGTCCAAATTGTTTTCCAAACTGGCCAAGGAGATCACCGTGGCCGCCAAGATGGGGGACCCGGACCCGGAAAAGAACCCGCGTCTGCGCCTGGCGGTGAAAGAAGCCAAGAGCCAGTCGGTGCCCAAGGACGTGATCGAACGTGCGATCAAGAAGTCCCAGGGCGGTGACGCCGAGAACTACGATGAGATCCGCTACGAAGGCTACGGGCCCAACGGTGTTGCGGTGATCGTCGAGACGATGACCGACAACAAGAACCGCACCGCCTCCAACGTGCGCTCCACCTTTTCCAAGAACGGTGGCAATCTCGGCGAGACCGGCTCTGTGGGGTTCATGTTCGAACGCAAGGGCGAGGTGACCTATCCTGCCTCCGTGGGTGATGCAGACACCGTGATGATGGCCGCGATCGAAGCCGGGGCCGAGGATGTCGAAAGCTCCGAGGACGGCCACATCATCTATTGCACCGACACCGACCTCAACGAGGTGGCCAACGCGCTGGAGGCCGAGCTGGGTGAATCGGAATCGACCAAGCTGGTCTGGAAGCCCACCACCACCACCGAGCTGGACCTTGAAGGCATGCAAAAGCTGATGAAGCTGGTCGAAGCGCTGGAAGATGACGACGACGTGCAGCGCGTCACCACCAACTTCGAGGCCTCCGACGAGGTGATGGCGCAGCTTTGATCCGCGCCCGCGATTGACGAGACCCAAAGGCAGCCCCGGTGGCTGCCTTTTTCATTTCAGGGCGCGTGAGGATCGCGGCGCAAATGGGCTGTCGCGCCTAGGGGGCCGCTGACCTGCCAAGACACAGCACCATCAGATAAGGTCTCTTACAAGCTACTGCCTCACGTCAGTGACCGCTCTGCGTCACCACCCCCGCCGCCAGCAGCTCGGACAGAGTCGGTCGCCACAGGCTGCGATGATCGGTTGCCAAGGCCCGGCGCGCGAAGTCCGCGTGGATGCCTTGCTGTTGCAGAAACTCCAGATCCCGCTGCTGCTCGGCGATCAGGTTCACCTGCGGCAGCCCGCCCGGAAACATCAGGCCATAGCCGTGAAACCCCAGCGCGCCGTCCGGGGCCAGTCGGCGGCTGTGCCCGGCCGCAAAGATCAGCGTGCAGGCCGATGCGCACAGCCCGGCGGCTTCGGTTTCCAGCCGGTATTGCGCGATCAGCCGGGCGGTGCCGCGCGCTTCGTAGATCAGCCCGCCCGCGCTGGACAGTTGCAGGCGGCGCAGATCGGGGGCGGCGGCCAACTGCGCCTCGATGCGGCGGGTCAGCCCGTGGGTGATCTCGCCCTCCAGCACGAGGGTGCTGCCATCCTCGGACAGGGTCAGCCGGTACAAGGCTTCACGTTCCTGGCGGCGTTGTTCGGCATAGGGCAGGGCGGCTTCTTCCCGGGTGCTCAGGAGAGCCTCCCACCACAGCACCGGCGCGGCAAAGATCGCCAGAAGCACCAGCAGATAGCTGCCCCAGACCGGGGCCATCGCGCCGGTGCTGGCCACATGGGCATCGGTTCCGCGCAGCACCGCGCGGGCCTGCCACAACAACAGCAGTGCGTCGGCGGCGATCAGCGCCAGCACCAGCCCCTTGGGCAGGGCCAGCCAATGCGCCGCCGCCAGCCACCCCAGCACCACCGCCGCCCGAGGCAGCAGCAACTGCCGGAGCAGGCAGCGCGACAGGGAGACGGCCGGGGCGCTCATCGCTGCCGCCTGCCGCCGCAGCACGCTGCTGTCTTCCTGGCAGCCCCGGGCGATCGGCTCTGGCCGCTGCCCGCCATCTTGCTCTGGCCGTGATTTCCTGTTGGGATGGCACTCCCTCCCGTGGTGCTGCCTCCGGCCTCAGATCGCGGCTAGATGCTGTCGCGCCGAAGTCTGCACCGCGCGGGTCAGGTCGGCAAGGGCCGGTGCCATTACCCGCGCCACCTGCCAGGTCAGCGGGACCGGCAGGGTGGTGTCTGCGATCAGCGGCACCAGTCGGCCGTCCTGCATGTCCCGGCGCACCATCTCCAGCGGGTTCATCCCCCAACCCAACCCCGCCGCTGCCGCATCGATGAAGGCCTGGGTCGAGGGCAGGAAATGGGCGGGCGGAGACAGCCCGGCGGCCACGTTCCGCTCCAGCCACAGCTGTTGCAGATTGTCCTTGGCATTGAAGATCAGGCAGGGCGCCCGCGCTGCGGTCTCGGCGGTCACCCCCGCAGCGAACCAGCGCGCCATGAAGGCGGGGCTGGCGGTGGCGACATATTCCAACGCGCCCAGCGGATAGGCCTCAAAGCCGGTAACCGGTCGGGTGCTGGCGGTGACCGCTGCCGAAACCTCGCCGCGGCGCAGCCAGTCGGCGCTGTGGTCCTGGTCGTCCACCACGAGGTCGAACAGCACACCCTCCACCGCCGCCATCGCGTCGATGAACCAGCTGGCCAGGCTGTCGGCATTGACCGCCACCCGCAGCCGGACAGGGGCCGTGCCGCCTTCCAGCGACAGTTCGCGCGCCAGCTGTGCCTCCAGCAGGCCGATGTCCTCGGCGTGTTTGGCAATCCGCCGCCCCGCCGCGGTGCCGCTGCAGGGGGTGCCCCGATGCACCAGCGTGGTGCCGATCCGCTCTTCCAGCGCCTTGATCCGCTGCGAGATCGCCGAAGGTGTCACCGACAGCGCCCGCGCCGCGGCGTCGAACGATCCAAGTCGCAGGACCGTGCTCAGCGCCGCCAGCTGGCTGGGATCCATCTGCATTAGCGTTCCTAATCTGGCCTAAGTTTCTTTAACTGGATTAATCAGCGCGCGCCGGTTAGTCAAATCCCGCGACAACACAGGAGCCCGCCATGCCGCCCAGCCTTTTTGCCGGATTTGCCCTTGGTCTAAGCCTCATCATGGCGATCGGGGCTCAGAACGCCTTCGTGCTGCGACAGGGGCTGCGCCGCCAGCATGTGTTCTGGATCTGCCTGACCTGTGCCGGGTCTGACGCGGTGCTGATTACAGCCGGAGTCCTTGGCTTCGGCTCCCTGGCGCTGGCGCTGCCATGGTTTGAAACCGCGATGCGGCTGGGCGGCGCGGCCTTCCTGATCTGGTACGGTGCCCGCGCCCTGCGTGCCGCCTGGCGCGGTGGCGCGGCGCTGGAGGCCGAGGGGGAGGGGACTGGCACCGCGCTCTGGCCGGTGCTGGCCACGGTGCTGGCGCTGACCTGGCTGAACCCGCATGTCTATCTCGACACGGTGGTTCTGCTTGGCTCGATCTCGGCGCAATATCCGCAACCCCTGGTCTTTGCCGCCGGGGCGGCCATCGCGAGCTTCACTTTCTTCTTCACGCTGGGCTACGGCGCCAGCCTGCTGGCCCCGGTTTTTGCCCGCCCGCGCGCCTGGCAGGTTCTGGATGCTGTTGTCGGCCTCACCATGTGGGCGATTGCGCTCAAGCTCCTGTTGATGTGAAGGCTGCACCGGCGGCGTCAGGCGCGGTTGCAAACTATTTCACATGTGAAGTCTTGATCCTCTGCCCGTTTGGGTGTTCTCTGCCCGCATGAGCCAGACAGCTATTCCCTCCGCCACGGTCCAGAACCCTCTCAGAGGTGTGTTCTGGATGGTCGTGACTGGGCTGTGCTTCGTGGCGGTGACGGCATTGGTCAAGTATCTGGGCGATCGCATCCCCCCGGCCCAAAGCGCCTTTCTGCGCTATCTGCTGGGGCTGGTGTTCCTGATCCCCATGGTTGGCGCGCTGCGGCGGGCGCAGCTGACACCGCGGCTTTGGATGCTGTTCGCCGGGCGCGGCGTGGTGCATACCGCCGGGGTGATCCTGTGGTTCTTTGCCATGACCCAGATCCCGCTGGCCGAGGTGACGGCGATGAACTACCTGTCGCCGGTCTATGTGACGCTGGGGGCGGCGCTGTTCCTGGGCGAGAAGCTGGCCTTCCGCCGCATCTCCGCGATCGCGGTGGCGCTGGTCGGCGCGGTGATCATCCTGCGGCCGGGCTTTCGCGAGATTTCGCCGGGCCATATCGCCATGCTGTTCACCGCGATCACCTTTGGGGCCTCCTACCTGATTGCCAAGTTTACCGTCGGCAGCAACAGCCCCGCCGTCGTGGTGGCGATGCTGTCGGTCTTTGTCACCATTGGCCTTGCGCCCTTTGCGCTGGCGGTCTGGGTGACACCGACACTGCCGGAGCTGGGCCTGCTGTTTCTCGTCGCCTGTTTCGCCACCGCGGGCCATTACACCATGACGCTGGCCTTTGCCGCTGCGCCGGTGGCGGTGACGCAGCCGGTCACCTTTTTGCAGCTGGTCTGGGCGACGCTGCTGGGGGCGCTGGTGTTTGGTGAGCCTGCCGACATCTGGGTGGTGTCCGGCGGTGGCCTGATCCTGGCGGCGGTCAGCTTCATCGCGTGGCGCGAGGCGGTGATGAAGAAACGCGCCCAGGCCAGTATCGCCAACCCGCCCGCCGCCTGAGCGGTGCCTGACGCGGCGGCCCTCGGTTCAGGCCGTCGTCACCAGGTCCACAACCCGATGCGCCGCCGCACGGGCGGCCGCCGGGTCGAGCGGCGTCTCCGACTGCGCGGCCTGCAACCAGACCCCATCCATGTAGGATTGCAACGCCTGGCGCGCGGTTTCGATCTGGGTTTCCGGCAGCAGCGCGCGCAGCTCGGCCAGGAAATGGCTGCGCACCCGGGCACGGTTGATTCGATGCAACCGGCTGAGACGCGGCGAATAGGGCGCATTGGCCCAGAACTGCATCCAGATGCTGCATTGCGGCACCGTGTAGAGCCCGTCGGAGAAGTTGGCATCCATCACCGCGTAGAGCCGTTCCCGAGGCGTGTTCGCGGTGGCATAGCCCTCGACCATGGCCTGCCGCAATTTGCCCAGAAGATGGCGCATCGTTGCTTCCATCAGCCCTTCCTTGGAGCCGAAGTAATAGTTGATCGAGGCTGCTGACGCCCCCGCTTCGCGCGCGATTTCCGCCATCGTAACAACACCATAGCCGCGCTTGTGCACGGCGATGATGGTGGCTTCGATCAGCTCTTCGTTGCGGATGTCGCGGATACGTTTTCTGCTCATGTCAACCTTGTGCGGCAAAAGGGGTCTTGTTTCAACTGCTGTTCCGTCAGTCAGAAACTTGAATGGTCATTTAAAAAATCATTGGGCCGTTCATCTGTCTGTGATATGTCACCTTTCAATGACAAGGGGCGCGAACTGCCCCGCAATGGGAGGTCTATATGACGACAATCATCTCGTTCGGGATCCTGCTGGCCTTTGCGCTGGTGGCATTCTGCGTGATCAAATGGTGGAACGTGCGCAATGTCGGCGTGACACCGGTTCACCTTTTCACCTTCATCGCCATCCTGTTCACCTCCGGTCTGGACGTGGGGCTGATCATGTTCCCGCTGGCGTGGGATTTCCCGCTTTACGCGGACACCGCTGCGGAACCGGCCTATGGTTTCACCAACCCGCTGGCGTTGGAGTTCGGCTTCTGGGGCTTCCTGATCTGGGGCTTCTACTTCCTGACGACGTTCTATTTCTGCGTGATCGAGCCGCGGGTGAAGTTCTTTGAAATCCCGCTGGTCAAGCTGCTGAACAACATCGTCATCGTCGGCACCTGCGCCTTCACCGGCGCGCTGTTCCTGATCTATCTGCCCTATTACGCCACCTTCATGGGCGACGGCGAGACGGTGATCCCGGCGTTCTACCTCATCACCTTCCTGGTGATCCTGTTTGCCGCCTTCTCCTCGACCGACATCAAATACGTGCGCATTCTGTCGCTGGGCTCCACCGCGCTGTTCGCGGCGCTGATCCTGGGCATGTGGGCCTATGCCGGCATGGGGCTGGGTGAATTCGCCGACACCGCCTCCAACATCGGCGGCTACTTCGCCAACATTCACAAGTTCATCCTGCCGCTGACCGACTATCACGAGTTCTACCTGTTCTGGTGGTTCGCCTGGTCGATCATGATCGGTCAGTTCACCGCGCGCTTTGTCGGCGGGCTGAAGACCTGGCAGGTGCTGGCGTCGCTCTTGGTGTTCCCCTCGATCCCGCTGGGCGTGTGGTTCTCGGTTCTCTACTACTACCACCTCAACAGCATCGAGACGACGCTGCTCATCAACGTCTCCATGGTGGCCGTGGGCATCATCTTCGTGGTCAACTCGTTTGACTCGCTGATCCGCCTTTACACCGACAACCTCAACCTGACCGTCAAGCGCTTTGGCCTGCTGCCCTATGTTCTGGGCAACTCGGTTGTGCTGTTCGGTCTTACCGTCGCCTTCCAGAGCCAATGGCTGCAGATCCAGTGGATCGGCACCGTGGTGATCGGCATCTACGTCGCCTGCCTTGGCTATATCGTGCTGTTCAAGCGCCGCGAGGTCATGGCGATCACTTCGTCGCCGGAGGAAAACACTCTCGACTTTGAAAAGATCAAACTGGCCCACTGATGCCATTCACTTTGGCCGCCCCCCTGTCTCCCCGATAACGGGGGCGGCCTTCACTGCCTGGCAGCGCCTTCGGGCCTGCCGGGCGCCTTTACAGAAACTGCCCGGTTAGAGAGGTCCGCAATGCGTGCTCCGAATATCCTGATCCTGATGGTCGACCAGCTGAACGGAACCCTGTTCCCCGACGGTCCCGCCGATTGGCTGCACGCGCCGAACCTGAAAAAGCTGGCGGCGCGCTCGACCCGCTTTGCCAATGCCTATACCGCGTCGCCGCTCTGCGCGCCGGGCCGGGCCTCCTTCATGTCGGGGCAGCTGCCCTCGCGCACCGGCGTCTACGACAACGCCGCCGAATTCCGCTCCGACATCCCCACCTACGCGCACCACCTGCGCCGCGCGGGCTATTACACCTGCCTCAGCGGCAAAATGCATTTCGTCGGCCCCGACCAGCTGCACGGCTTCGAGGACCGGCTGACCACCGACATCTACCCGGCCGACTTCGGCTGGACGCCGGATTACCGCAAACCGGGTGAGCGCATCGACTGGTGGTATCACAACATGGGCTCGGTCACCGGGGCAGGGGTCGCCGAGACCTCCAACCAGATGGAATACGATGACGAGGTCGCCTACAACGCCACCGCCAAGCTCTATGAGCTGTCGCGCGGGCTGGACGACCGCCCGTGGGCGCTGACCGTCAGCTTCACTCACCCGCATGATCCCTACGTGGCGCGCCGCAAGTACTGGGATCTGTACGAGGATTGCGAGCACCTGCTGCCGCAGGTCCCGGCGATGGATTACGAAGAGCACGACAACCATTCCAAGCGCATTTTTGACGCCAACGACTGGCGCAGCTTCGACATCACCGAAGACCACATCAAACGCGCCCGCCGCGCCTATTTCGCCAATATCTCCTACCTCGACGACAAGATCGGCGAGATCCTGAACGTGCTGGAAACCACCCGGCAGGAGGCGATCATCCTGTTCGTCTCCGACCATGGCGACATGCTGGGCGAGCGCGGCCTCTGGTTCAAGATGAGCTTCTTCGAGGGCTCCTCCCGCGTGCCGCTGATGATCTCCGCCCCCGATCTCCCCGCCGGGCGCATCGACACGCCGGTGTCGACCATCGACGTCACCCCGACACTGGGCGCGCTGGCAGGCGTCGACATGAGCGAGATCGAACCCTGGACCGATGGCCACAACCTCGTGCCATTGGCGCAAGGCGCAGAGCGCAGCGCCCCCGTCGCCATGGAATACGCGGCCGAGGCGTCCTACGCGCCGCTGGTGTCCCTGCGCTACGGCAAGTGGAAGTACAACCGCTGCGCGCTGGACCCTGATCAGCTGTTCGATCTGGACGCCGACCCGCACGAGCTCACCAACCTCGCAGAGGACCCGGCCCATGCCGGGACCCTGCAAACCCTGCGCGCCAAGTCCGAGGCCCGCTGGAACCTGGAAACCTTCGACGCAGAGGTGCGCGCCAGCCAGGCCCGCCGCTGGGTCGTCTACGAGGCGCTGCGCCAGGGCGGCTACTACCCCTGGGACTACCAGCCGCTGCAGAAGGCCTCGGAGCGCTACATGCGCAACCACGTGGATCTTAACACGCTGGAGGAAAGCAAACGCTTTCCCCGCGGCGAATAACCTTAGCAACCGTTCAGCATCTCCCCCTGCTGAAGACCCCCGCTGGAGACACACAACATGACACATCCCGCACAGCCCAAGGCCAGCCACTTCATCAACGGCGAATATGTCGAAGACACTGCCGGCACCCCGATCCCGGTGATCTACGCCGCGACGGGTGAGCAGATCGCAACCGTCTACGCCGCAACGCCCGCCATTGTTGAGCAGGCGCTGTCCACCGCCAAGGAAGCGCAAAAGGCATGGGCCAAGATGACCGGCACCGAACGCGGCCGCATCCTGCGCCGCGCCGCAGACATCATGCGCGAACGCAACCACGAGCTGTCGGTGCTGGAAACCTATGACACCGGCAAACCGCTGCAGGAAACCCTCGTCGCTGACGCGACCTCCGGCGCCGATGCGCTCGAATACTTCGGTGGTCTCGCAGGCTCGCTGACCGGCGAGCACATCCCGATGGGCGAGGACTGGGTCTACACCGTGCGCGAGGCGCTGGGCCTGTGTGTGGGCATCGGCGCCTGGAACTACCCGACCCAGATCGCCTGCTGGAAAGGCGCACCGGCACTGGCCTGCGGCAACTCGATGGTGTTCAAACCCTCCGAGACCACGCCGCTCTGTGCCCTGAAAGTGGCCGAGATCCTGCATGAGGCCGGGCTGCCCGCAGGTCTCTACAACGTGGTGCAGGGCATGGGCGAGGTCGGCAGCGCGCTGGTCACCGACCCGCGCGTCGACAAGGTCTCGCTGACCGGCTCGGTGCCGACCGGCAAGAAGGTCTATGCCGCCGCTGCAGCCGGCATGAAGCATGTCACCATGGAGCTGGGCGGCAAGTCGCCGCTGATCATCTTCGATGACGCCGACATCGACAACGCGGTCGGCGGGGCCATCAACGGCAACTTCTATTCCTCCGGCCAGGTCTGTTCGAACGGCACCCGCGTGTTCGTCCAGAAGGGCATCAAGGAAAAATTCCTCGCCCGCCTGGCCGAGCGCACCGGCAACGCCGTGCTGGGCGATCCGCAGGACGAGGCGACCAACTTTGGCCCGATGGTGTCCGAGAACCAGATGAACATCGTGCTCGGCTACATCGAGAAGGGCAAGGCGGAAGGCGCGCGCCTGATCTGCGGCGGCAAGCGTGCCGACATGCCGGGTTTCTACATCGAGCCCACCGTCTTTGCCGACGTGACCGACGACATGACCATCGCCCGCGAGGAAATCTTTGGCCCGGTCATGTCGGTTCTCGACTTCGACACCGAGGAAGAGGTGATCGCCCGCGCCAATGACACCGAATACGGCCTGTCCGCGGGGGTGTTCACCAACGACTTCACCCGTGCCCACCGGGTGATCGGCCAGCTGGAGGCGGGCAGCTGCTTCATCAACTCCTACAACGACGCGCCGGTTGAGGCGCCGTTCGGCGGTGTGAAGGCTTCTGGCGTCGGTCGCGAGAACTCGAAGGAGGCGATCAAGCACTTCAGCCAGGTGAAATCCGTCTACGTCCGCATGGGCGACGTCGAAGCCGCCTTCTGATTGCCCTTTTGGGCAACGCCCACCCACCCGCCCCGTTGCCCAAAAGGGCAAGAGGGAAGGGTTTGCCGAGAGGTCGCTGAGGGCGCTTTGCGTCCTCAGCAGACCACAACAACGATGAGGCAGATTCGGGATGCCTCAAGGACAAGCCGCGCCAGGGCGCGGTGCCGAAGGCATCCTTGACCCACCCCGAATCCGCAATGGAGAATAGAAATGAACGCGGATTACGTGATTGTCGGTGCCGGGTCAGCCGGCTGTGCGATGGCCTACCGGCTCAGCGAGGCCGGAAAATCTGTGCTGGTGATCGAACACGGCGGCACAGATGTCGGGCCGTTCATCCAGATGCCGGGCGCGCTCAGCTACCCGATGAACATGCCGCTTTATGACTGGGGTTACAAATCCCAGCCCGAACCGCATCTGGGCGGGCGCGAGCTGGTCTGCCCGCGCGGCAAGGTGATCGGCGGCTCCTCCTCGATCAACGGCATGGTCTATGTGCGCGGCCATGCGGGCGACTACAACCACTGGGCCGAGTCGGGCGCCGCGGGCTGGTCCTATGCCGATGTGCTGCCCTATTTCAAACGCATGGAAACCTGGGACGGCAACGGCCATGGCGGCGACCCGGACTGGCGCGGCAAGGACGGCCCGCTGCATGTCACCCGCGGCCCGCGCGACAACCCGCTGCATGACGCCTTCGTCAAGGCCGGGGCGCAGGCGGGCTACCCGGTGACCAAGGACTACAATGGCGAGCAGCAGGAGGGCTTCGGCCCGATGGAGATGACGGTCTACAAGGGCCGCCGCTGGTCTGCCGCCAACGCCTATCTGAAGCCCGCACTGAAGCGGGACAACTGCGACCTGATCCGCGCCTTCGCCCGCAAGGTGGTGATCGAGGACGGCCGCGCCGTGGGCGTCGAGGTGGAGCGCGGTGGCAAGGTCGAAGTGATCCGCGCGAATGTCGAGGTGATCCTCGCGGCCTCCTCGCTGAACTCGCCCAAGCTGCTGATGCTCTCCGGCATCGGCCCGGCGGCGCATCTGGCGGAACACGGGATCGACGTGGTTGCCGATCGCCCCGGTGTCGGCCAGAACCTGCAGGACCACCTGGAATTCTATTTCCAGTTCGCCTCCAAGCAGCCGATCACGCTCTACAAATACTGGAACCTCTTCGGCAAGGCCTGGGTCGGGGCGCAGTGGCTGTTCACCAAGACCGGCCTTGGCGCCTCCAACCAGTTCGAAAGCGCCGCCTTCATCCGCTCGGACAAGGGCGTGGACTACCCGGACATCCAGTACCACTTCCTGCCCATCGCGGTGCGCTACGATGGCCAGGCGGCCGCCGAAGGGCATGGTTTCCAGGTTCACGTCGGCCCGATGCGCTCGCCCTCGCGCGGGCATGTCACGCTGGCCTCCAGCGACCCCAAGGATGCCCCGAACATCCTGTTCAACTACATGTCCACCGAGCAGGACTGGATCGATTTCCGCAAATGCGTGCGCCTGACCCGAGAGGTCTTTGCACAGGAGGCGATGAAGCCCTTCGTCAAGCACGAGATCCAGCCGGGTGCCGACGTGCAGACCGACGACGAGATCGACGCCTTCATCCGCGAGCACGCCGAGAGCGCCTATCACCCCTGCGGCACCTGCAAGATGGGCGCGGTGGATGACCAGATGTCCGTGGTCGATCCCGAATGCCGGGTGATCGGCGTCGACGGGCTGCGGGTGGCCGACAGTTCGATCTTCCCGCGCATCACCAACGGCAACCTCAACGGCCCGTCCATCATGACCGGCGAGAAAGCCTCGGATCATATCCTGGGCCGCCGCCTGCCGGCCTCGAACGCCGAGCCGTGGTTCCACCCGAACTGGCAGACCGCGCAACGCTGAAACCGGGAAGGCCCGGATTGCAATTGGCAGAAAGGGGCGTCTCGGGCGCCCCTTTTTCGTGCCGAATGCCAGGGGCAGGGGCGGTGATTCTCGCCGCGTCGCCGCCGGTCGGGCAACAATGTCTGCAAGCGGCGCTATTGTTTCCGGTTTTTGGCCTGTTTCCGGGTAATTTCGGCAAATTCGAGGTAAATCCACCGCTTTCCCGGCGAATAGGTTAAATTTGAATTGAAGTGACGCGATGGGCCGCCATGCCACAGCATTCGCGGACCAAGCCAAGGAGACCTTAGATGGAACAGTCTTATCAAGCCGGTGCCGTGCAGGAGATCCAGGGCAAGAGTGTCGAAACCACCGACGCGGAAATCCTGGCCGCGGTGCGTGCGATCCTCACCGCAGAGGAGGTCTCGCATCCCGAGGTCGAGCGCGAGCATCAGGAGGCCGCCAGCCGCAGCCGTATCTGGGCCAGCGCGCCGAAGCCGCAGCGCAACGTGGCTGCCAATGCCGCCGTCAAGCCGTCGCTGGTCACCCAGATTTTCGGTCGCCTGCGCGGCTGACCACGGGGGGGGCGAGCGGCCCGGTACTGGGGTCATGTGCAGGGGGCATGCCGCCGCCGTTCCCAAGTTTTCACTGGCGCCTTTGGTGCTGTAGCGGGCCTTGATGGCCCGCTTTTTCGTTCAGGGGTCAGCTCACCTCATAGGGCAGCACGCCGCGTTGGTCGGTGTTGATGGTCAGTCGCCGCTCCAGCGGCGGCACTGAACGCTGGTGGCAATCCTTGCGCTCGCAGATGCGGCAGGAAATGCCGATCGGCTCATAGGCGCTGTCCTGGCTCACATCCAGCCCGTCGGCATAGACCAGCGCATCCGCGTGGCGCACCTCGCAGCCCAGGGAGATGGCATAGCGGCGCACCGGCGCTCCGAAGGAGCCGCCGGGCTTGGAAACATCCCGTGCCAGCGAGATGTAACGCACCCCGTCCGGCGTCTCGGCCAGCTGCCGCAGGAAGCGCCCCGGGGTCTCGAATGCGCGGTGCACGTTCCACAGGGGGCAGGCGCCGCCGAAACGGGCGAATTGCAGCCGCGTGGCCGAGTGTCGCTTGGTGATGGTGCCGGCCTGGTCAACCCGCACGAAGAAGAACGGCACCCCCTTGGCACCGGGCCGCTGCAACGTCGACAGCCGGTGCGCCACCTGCTCGATCGAGGCGCCAAAGCGGATCGCCAGCAGCTCCAGGTCGTGGCGGCAGGATTGGGCGGCTTCGAGGAACCGGGTATAGGGCATCAGCGCCGCGCCGGCGAAATAATTCGCCAGTCCGATCTTGGCGATCGCGCGGGCTTCCTCGCTCTGGAACTTGGCAAAATCCAGCGTCGCTTCCAGCAGCGTGTTTTGCCGCAGCAGCGCCACCTGCAACAGCATCTGGAACAGCTGCGTTTGCGGCGCCGAGCGGTTCGACAGATGCAGCACGCCCGCCTCGGCATCAAAGTGGCGCAGGCCTTCGATCTCGCTCTGGCGCACGCTCACACCGGCCCGTTCCAGCTCCGCCAGCGCCGCGGCGCGGATGTCACCGGTGGCTGCGAAATGCTCCGCCGCGTGGTCCACCGCGTCGATGTAGTTGTCGCAGTAGTGGAAGAAATCGCGCACCTCCTCCCACGGGGAGGCCTGGATGCGCGCATCCTCGCGCCCCAGCGCTTCATCCAGCGAGGCCAGCCGTTCATGCGTCTGCCGGTAGGCGCGGTGCAGGGTCAGAAAGGCCCGCGCCAGCGCCGGCGCGTTCGAGGCGGTCAGCCGCAGATCGGCCAGCGGCGGCGCATCATCGGCGAACACCGGATCCGCCATTGCCTCGCGCATGTCGCTGACCAGGCGCTCGCTGTCGCCCGCGTTCAGCTCGGTCACATCCATGCCGAATTCCTGCGCCAGCGCCAGAACCACCGTGGTCGAAACCGGGCGGTTGTTGTTCTCCATCTGGTTTAGGTAAGGAAGGGAAACCCCTAATTTTGCTGCGAAATCCTTTTGTGTCAGCTCCAGTCTCTGGCGCATTTCGCGCAGCTTGGCGCCAGCGTAAAGTTTCTGAGTGGCCATGAGGCAAGCCTTTGCAAATCCATTTCCCCGCAATGGTATAATTGCAAAGTCAGCCGCGGCAAGTCTGCAGATTGGCCTATGCGCGGATCTGCCGCTCCCGCAGAACCACCAGCAGGATCGCGGCCAGGCCGCACATCGCGGTGACGAACATGATGGTCAGCAGCGGCACCGCGGTGGAGCCGGGCACCAGCAGCCAGCCGGCAAAGGCGCTGAGAGCCGCGCCGGCGCCGATCATGATGGCGCCGCTGAGGCCCGAGGCGGTCCCCGCCAGATGCGGCCGCACCGAGATCGCGCCGGCGGTGGCATTGGGGATCGACATGCCGTTGCCAAGGCCGACAAAGCACATCAGCCCGAAGAAGGAATAAACGCTGTCAGCGCCTGCAAGGGCGATCATCAACGACAGCAGGACGCCGCCGCCGTTGATCAGGCACCCCCACAGCACCATGCGGTTGACCCCGATGCGGGTGGAAAACCGCCCCGAGATGAAATTGCCGACAAAATAGCCGACCGCCGGTGCCGCGAACCAGACCCCCAGCGCAGCGGCGCTCAGCCCGTAGATCTGGGTGCCGACAAAGGGCGCGCCGCCGAGGTAGGCAAAGAACGCCCCCGAGGCGAGGCCGGAGGCCAGCGAGTAGCCCCAGAACCGCGGCGAGCGCAGCAGCTCGGGATATTCGCGGAACTGCGCCAGCAGCGTCTTGCCGCTGCGCCCCGCGGTTTCGCCGAAGTCCACGAAGGTGATCGCCAGCGTGGCAGCGGCGACGAGGAACAGCAGCCAGAAATTGGCCTGCCAGCCCAGCCACTGGTCGAGAAACCCGCCGATCGCCGGGCCCAGCATCGGCACGACCGCCATCCCCATGGTGACATAGCCGATCATGCTGGCGGCCTGGTCGGTGTCAAACATGTCGCGCACCGCCGCGCGGCTCAGCACCATGGTGGCCGCAACCGCGGTCTGGGCAATGCGGAACATGAGGAAGATCTCGGCCGTGGGCGCATAGATGCAGCCCAGCGTGGCCAGCAGGAACAGCACGATGCTGCCCATGATCACCGGCCGCCGCCCCATCTGGTCCGAGATCGGTCCGACCAGGATCTGCACCACCGCGTTGCCCGCCAGATACAGCGCCACCGACAGCTGCATCAGCCGGTAATCGGTCTGGAAATACTCGGTCATGCTGGGCAGCGAGGGCAGGTGGATGTTCATGCCGAGGGCCGAAAGCCCCGCCAACAGGATCAAAGTGAAAATGCGGGGCGGCGTGCGCTGGCTGGCCGCGCTGGAATTGTATGCTGACATACCATTTCCTGTATCCCGCTTCTGCGGTTTTGTCTATCGCGCAAGCTGCGCGGCGGGCCTGTGCGAAAATTCAGGATATTTGCTGGTTCGCAGTTATTCAGTTGCGATATGCAAACGATTTGCAAATTTGCCACAAACCCCTTTGGTCGGCGCTGCACCCGCGTTAGGATCGCGCAGAAACTGACAGGGGACATGCCATGAAAGACATTCTTTCCGAGCTCGAGGACCGCCGCGAGAATGCGCGGCTGGGCGGCGGCCAGCGCCGCATCGATGCGCAGCACGCCCGCGGCAAGCTGACCGCCCGCGAGCGCATCGAGCTGCTGCTGGACGAGGGCAGCTTTGAAGAATTCGACATGTTCGTCAGCCACCGCTGCACCGATTTCGGCATGGAGGACAACAAGCCCGCAGGCGACGGTGTCGTCACCGGCTGGGGCACCATCAACGGCCGCCAGGTCTATGTCTTCTCTCAGGATTTTACCGTTCTGGGCGGTTCGGTCTCGGCCACCCATGCGCAGAAGATCTGCAAGATCATGGATATGGCGGTGCAGAACGGCGCGCCGGTGATCGGCATCAATGATTCCGGCGGTGCCCGCATCCAGGAGGGCGTCGACGCGCTGGCCGGTTACGCCGAGATCTTCCAGCGCAACATCATGGCCTCCGGCGTGGTGCCGCAGATCTCCGTCATCATGGGTCCCTGCGCCGGTGGTGCGGTCTACTCGCCTGCGATGACCGACTTCATCTTCATGGTGAAGGACACCTCCTACATGTTCGTGACCGGTCCCGACGTGGTGAAAACCGTCACCAACGAGGTCGTCACCGCCGAGGAACTGGGCGGTGCTTCCACCCACACCAAGAAGTCCTCTGTCGCCGACGGTGCCTTTGAAAACGACGTCGAGGCGCTGGCCGAGGTCCGCCGCCTGGTCGACTTCCTGCCGCTGAACAACCGTGAAAAACCGCCCGTGCGGCCTTTCTTCGACGATCCTGCCCGCATCGAGGACAGCCTCGACACGCTGGTGCCGGAGAACCCGAACACGCCCTACGACATGAAGGAGCTGATCACCAAGATCGCGGATGAGGGCGACTTCTACGAGATCCAGGAAGATTTCGCCAAGAACATCATCACCGGCTTTGTCCGCCTCGAAGGGCAGACGGTCGGCGTCGTGGCCAACCAGCCGATGGTGCTGGCAGGCTGCTTGGATATCGACAGCTCCCGCAAGGCCGCGCGTTTCGTGCGCTTCTGCGACTGCTTCGAGATCCCGATCCTGACCTTCGTCGACGTGCCGGGCTTCCTGCCGGGGACCAGCCAGGAATATGGCGGCGTCATCAAGCACGGTGCCAAGCTGCTGTTCGCCTATGGCGAGGCCACCGTGCCCAAGGTCACCGTGATCACCCGCAAGGCCTATGGCGGTGCCTATGACGTGATGGCGTCCAAGCACCTGCGCGGCGATTTCAACTACGCCTGGCCGACCGCCGAGATCGCGGTGATGGGCGCCAAGGGGGCGACCGAGATCATTCACCGCGCCGATCTGAACGACCCCGAGAAGATCGCCCAGAAGACGGCCGAGTATGAAGATCGCTTTGCCAACCCCTTCGTGGCGGCCGAACGTGGATTCATCGACGAGGTGATCATGCCGCATTCGACCCGCAAGCGGGTGGCCCGGGCCTTTGCCTCCTTGCGGGGCAAGCAGTTGAAGAACCCGTGGAAGAAGCACGACAACATTCCGCTGTAATTGCGGCTGTTGCAGCGGGGGCTGTCTGCCCCCGCACCCCCGAGAGTATTTTTCGGAAAGATGAAGAGAGGGTCTCCTCCTTGCCCCGCAGCCCCTGGCATATCACCCGCACCGATGACGCGCTGACCCTGTCGCGACGTCTGCCCGCGCGGTTCGACCTTGCGGCCGAGACCACGCTGCCGGGCGGCGACCCGCTGCGCCTGGCGCATCAGATCCGACAGGATATGTGGCGCGCGCTGCAATCCCTGCGCGGGTTTGCCCCCGCGGTGGAAATCTCCGCAGCAGGGGCGGGACTGCGGGTGCGTGCCGGCGGGCAGGTGGCCGGGCAGGTGCCCGCAAATGCCGCCGGACGGATCGCCGAGGTGCTGGACAGCGCGGCCAACCGCGCGCGCTGGCTGCGCCACGCCGGGTTTCGCCCGGACACGAATCGCTCCGAATCCGGCGCAACCGTGAAAAATGCGCACAAATTTGCAGCGGAAATTGACAAGACGGACGAATCAGCGCCATGATCCGCGTCAGCCAGATACCCACAGCGCGCGCTTTACGTGCAGCGCCTGCAACCCTGGCCGGAGGAGCCCGAACTGACGGGGGCCGGGGTTGCGGTTATCTGAAAGCGCTCATCCCGTTATCGGTTGCCTGTTGTGCCAGCACTGAACTGGCCGCGGTGGAACCCATGGCAGTGTCCGTGCCCTCCGGCCAGCAGGTGCGCCTTGCCGAGGTGCTTCTGGATGACAGCCAGGGCGAGACCTGGGCGCGTTTTCGCTTCGTGGCCCCCCAGATCGCTCGCGAGGGCGGCAGCGTCAGCCATGAACAGGCCGCGCCCGACATGGACCACCTCTGCGCGGACCTGGCGCTGCCCTACCTGGCGGCCGAGGGCGTGCGGCCTGCACGGGTGGTGATCTCGCTGGCGGACCGGCCGCTGCCCTTTGGCCTGCAGGACGCCACGGTCACACAGTTCTTCGAGGTGTATCGGCCCGACGGGGCATCCTGCATCTGGGAGGCTTTTTGATGCGACCACAAGATCTTGAGGGCATTGGCAGGGATCGGCGGTTTCTTGCGGCATTGCAGCCACAATGTCGCCAATTGGCGCGATTCAGATGTGACTCCGGCGCAAACCCGGCTATCTTTGATGCCGGTGGCCCTCGGGCTGCCTTTACTTTGAGGTTGAGGCACGCGGGCGGCCTGGCCCCCGCTGGTTTCACATTTGCAATCAGGAGACAGAGATGTCCAAGAGCATCAAGCTTATCACCCTGGCCGGCCTGCTGGCCGCCGTTGCCGCCTGCGCTCAGCAGGAAGAAGAGTTTGTCGTGGTCGAGCCGGTTTCGCAAGAACCCGTCTACACCGGCAAGTACAAGTAAAAATCACAGGGGTCCGGCCCTGCGGCCGGCCCTCGCCGCCCCGTGGGGTGCCGGACCGGAGGCACCCAGATGTTGAAACACCGCGGGTTCCCCGGCCGCATGCCGGGGACAGATTTCCAGTTCACGATCCGTCGCCCCAATCCCAAGGGGGTGACGCCGCTGACCCGGCGCGAGCGCTACCGCGATCGCAAGAACGTCGACAAACGCGTCGATTCCATGTTCATGCAGGCGCTGTGGGAACACTTCGGCGACCAGCCCTTCGAGCGCGGCAACCTTGATGCCGGTCGGCTCAGCTGGCTGTTCGGACGCGAGGTGATCCCGGCCGAAGATCCCTTCGATCCCGCCAGCTACGAAGCCCTTCTCGTCATCGACGAGGCCGTTGCGCGGGCCTCTTTCCCGGAAGCCTTCGAATGATGCGGGCGCCCCGCATAGCTGTGTCCGCCGTGTCCCTGCGGCGGCATCACCGGGCGGCAATCGCTGCCCGGCAGGCGTCGGGGCGCAATTTCGGCGTGAATTTGCACAGCGGTTCTCCGATTCAGCGGGAAGTTGCCCAAACCGCCGGGGGCGGCTCACAGGGGCTTACATGGGGCAGGGGAGCAGGCATGCTGGCTGCGGCGGTGCCGATGCGCCGCCACGCCGAGCATTTGTTCCGGCCCCTTCGCCTGAACGGGCAGGTACGCGCCCCCATCCGCGGCCTGCCCGTCTTTTGTCCCTCTCAGGCATTGGCGGAAGCTTGCCGTATCCCCCCAGTTTTGCGGCAAGCCTCCGCCCATCTTTTTTCCGCCCGCCTGCCTGTCTTGCACGGTCGTGGTTTGTGGGCACATTGCCCCGCGACAGTGAATGCCTCAACAGAAGGACAAGAAACATGCGGGCAAGAACACTTCTGGCGGCGTTGCCGCTTTGCGGGCTGCTGGCAGCGTGTGGCGACACCACCGGCGAGCAGATCATCTACGGCGGCGGCGCAGGCGCGGTCGGCGCGGTCCTGCTGGATGCCAACCCGGTCACCGGTGCTGCGGTCGGCGTCGCCGCAAACCTGGTCTATTGCCAGCAGAATCCCCGCAGATGCTGAGGCTGCCGCCGCAGCCCTGATCCGCCGCCCCGCCGGGGCCGCTTTTGAAATCGCGCAATCGCCGTGTCCGGGTCTGCCCCGGGCGCGGCGTTTTGCATTCCGCACTACCAAGGAACAAGGGACAGCCTATGTTTGACAAGATCCTGATCGCCAACAGGGGCGAGATTGCCTGCCGTGTCATCAAGACCGCGCGCAAGATGGGCATCAAGACCGTCGCCATCTACTCCGACGCCGACAAGCAGGCGCTGCACGTGCAGATGGCGGATGAAGCTGTCCACATCGGCCCGCCGCCCGCCAACCAGTCCTATATCGTCATCGACAAGGTGATGGAGGCGATCCGCCAGACCGGCGCCCAGGCGGTGCACCCGGGCTATGGCTTCCTGTCGGAAAACTCCAAGTTCGCCGAGGCGCTGGAAGCCGAGGGCGTCGCCTTTGTCGGCCCCCCGAAAGGCGCGATCGAGGCGATGGGCGACAAGATCACCTCCAAGAAGATCGCCCAGGAGGCCGGCGTCTCCACCGTGCCCGGCTACATGGGGCTGATTGCCGATGCCGACGAGGCGGTGAAGATCTCCAATGAGATCGGCTACCCGGTGATGATCAAGGCCTCCGCCGGCGGCGGCGGCAAGGGCATGCGCATCGCCTGGAACGACGAAGAGGCCCGCGAAGGCTTCCAGTCCTCCAAGAACGAGGCGGCGAACTCCTTTGGCGACGATCGGATCTTCATCGAGAAATTCGTGACGCAACCGCGCCACATCGAGATCCAGGTGCTGTGTGACAAGCACGGCAACGGCATCTACCTGGGCGAGCGCGAATGCTCGATCCAGCGCCGCAACCAGAAAGTTGTTGAAGAGGCGCCGTCGCCCTTTCTGGATGAAGAAACCCGCCGCGCGATGGGCGAGCAGGCTGTCGCGCTGGCCAAGGCGGTGGGCTATTCCTCGGCGGGCACCGTGGAATTCATCGTCGATGGCGACAAGAATTTCTACTTCCTCGAGATGAACACCCGCCTGCAGGTGGAGCACCCGGTGACCGAGCTGATCACTGGCGTCGACCTGGTCGAGCAGATGATCCGCGTCGCCGACGGTGCCGAGCTGCCGCTGCGCCAGGAAGACGTCAAGTTGACCGGCTGGGCGATCGAAAACCGGCTTTATGCCGAAGATCCCTACCGTAACTTCCTGCCCTCGATCGGCCGTCTGACCCGCTACCGCCCGCCGGCGGAGGTTGCGGCCGGCCCGATGGCCGAAAATGGCACCTGGCATGGCGACGCCCCCGCAGGCGACACCGCGGTGCGCAACGACACCGGCGTCTACGAGGGTGGCGAGATCTCGATGTATTACGACCCGATGATCGCCAAGCTCTGCACCTGGGGCCCGACCCGCGACGCGGCGATCGAGGCGATGCGCATCGCGCTCGACAGTTTCGAGGTGGAGGGCATCGGCCACAACCTGCCGTTCGTGGCGGCGGTGATGGACCATCCGAAATTCGTCTCCGGCGACATGACCACTGCCTTCATCGCCGAGGAATATCCCGACGGTTTCGCCGGGGTCGAGCTGCCCGAGGCGGACCTGCGCAAGATCGCGGCCTCCTGTGCGGCGATGCACCGGGTGGCTGAGATCCGCCGCACCCGCGTCTCCGGCCGGATGGACAACCACGAGCGCAAGGTCGGCACCGACTGGGTGGTCTCCCTGCAGGGGCAGTCCTACCCGGTGGTGATCGACGCCGACCGCGACGGGGCCACCGTGCGCTTCGAGGATGGCGAGGCGCTGCGGGTCAGCTCCGACTGGACGCCGGGCGACCAGCTGGCCACCGTCGATGTCAACGGCGAGACATTGGTTCTGAAGACCGGAAAGATCACCCAGGGCTTCCGCATCCGCTCGCGCGGGGCGGATATCCGGGTCCACGTGCGCACCCCGCGGCAGGCGGAGCTGGCGCAGCTGATGCCCGAGAAACAGGCGCCCGACACCTCCAAGATGCTGCTCTGCCCGATGCCCGGCCTGATCGTGAAGGTCGACGTCGAAGTGGGGCAGGAGGTGCAGGAAGGCCAGGCGCTGTGCACCGTCGAGGCGATGAAGATGGAGAACATCCTGCGCGCCGAGAGAAAGGGCGTGGTCTCCAAGATCAACGCCAGCGCCGGTGACAGCCTGGCGGTCGATGACGTGATCATGGAGTTCGAATAACAATGGATCTGCGGGCAGATATCAGCGCGGGCAGGGGGGCGGCAGACGCCCTCCCGGTCGGCGTATCTGCCCGCAGGCGTTTGTCGGCATGCACGAAATCTTCAGGAATTTCTGCGACAGCTGCGGTGTTTGACCCCCTGAAGGTGCCGCATGTTCCGTCCCGCCCTGTGCCTGCTCTCGACGCTTCTGGTGCTGTCCGCCTGCGCGCTGGACAAGGAAGAGGCGTTGCGCAGCCAGCTCTCCGCCTGGGTGGAGCTGGGCGAGACCTTCTTCTTCGAAAGCTCGATGAGCTGCACCGCGGCGGTGTTCCACACCTCCGAAAGCCCGCGCCTCACCTCGCAGCTGGCGCGCGCGCGCTCGCTCAACACCGGCATGCAGATGCTGGAAGCCGGGACGCCGGTGGTCTTTGCGATCTCGGGCAAGTCCCCCAACGCGGTGACAGAGGACATCATGTCGCGCGACCTGCCGCAGGGGCTTGGGGTGCTGAACTCCGGTCTGGCCGGGGTCAGCTGCATGTCGGACCTGGTCAAATCGATCTATTACCAGGCCATCCGCAACCCGACATCGAACCTGCTGTTCGTGCCGGACAGCGGTGCCATGGTGGTCCTCGACAAGCAGGCGATGGCGCTGATCTACGTGCGCGGCAACGGCTAGGCAGCTCCGGCGCAGCCGCCGCGCGCAGGCCTCAGCCGCCGCGCCGCTCTTCCACTTCGCGCAGCCGCTCGGGGAATTTGTCGATGCTGCGCGACAGCTCGCGCACCGTCCAGGGGTGCGGTTTGCGCAGCTTCACGCCGCCGTCCTTGCCCACCAGCACCAACATGAAGCCGCGCGGACGCAGTTTCTGGCGCAGGGCGGATTTCGCCGCGGGGTCCGTGTCGGTCAGCACGATGACGTCGCGCTCGCGCAGCGCCTCGATGCCGTCCATCAGCCGTTGCAGCTGTTCGTGGAAACGCGGGTCCTCGGGGCTGTCGGCAAACACCACAACCGGGCGGTGGGTCCATTGGAAGTCGGACAGCTGCACATCGTATCCTGGCTGGATCAGCTCATCCGTGCTGCTGTCGGCAGCCATGGCGGTCAGCGGCAGAAATCCTGCCAAAACAACGGTTAGGATTGCTTTCATGGTCTCTCCTGTTGGGTTGAATATATGTGCAACCGCGGCAATTGCGACCGTCAATTCCGTGGCAGGGGCAAAAAACGTTCCCATTAACGGGATAATCAGGGGTTGGCAGTCATGATTGTTCATCCCCCCGTGACCGGGCTGCGGCCCGCGGCCCTCCCAGAGAGGTCCCGCACCATGATGAACGTGATCCTGCATGTCGGCGCCCATCGCTGCGCCACCACGTCGTTCCAGGAATACCTGCGCCAGAACAGCCCCGCGCTGACCGCCGAGGGCATCGGCTTCTGGGGGCCGCGGCGGACCCGGCGTGGCCTGTTTCACGGCATCCAGCCGGGCCCGGCAAGGGTGACCGGCCGCAACCTTGCCGACCGCGCCCGCGGGCGGTTGCAGATCCAACTGGAATACAGCCGTGCGGCCGGGGTGCAGCATCTGATCGTCAGTGACGAGAACATGATCGGCAACATCCGCGACAACCTGCGGCACGGCGGGCTTTATGGCGGTGCCGGAGAACGCATGGCCCGCTTTGCCCGCGCCTTCGAGGGCGGCGTCAGCGATCTGGCGCTGAACATCCGGAGTCTCGACGGCTACTGGACCTCGGCGCTGGCCTATGCGGTGGCGCGCGGCCACCGGCTGCCGACGCCGGCGCAGCTGGATCGGCTGGCGCGCGCGCCGCGCAGCTGGCGCGACGTGATCACCGACATCGCCGCCGCCATGCCCGGCGTGCGCCTGCATGTGCTGCCGTTTGAAATCTTCGGGGCCCGCCCCGAGGCCCAGCTGAAGGCGCTCACCAGCCAGACCGCCCCGCGCGCCCATGCGCGCGTGCGGCTGAATGCCTCGCTGTGCCTGGCCGATCTGCGGGCCAGCCTGCCGCAGCGCGTCGCGGAACAGCTGCCCGAGGGCAGCGGCCGCTGGCATCCCTTCGACGAGGCCCAGGCCGCCGCCCTGCGCGAGGTCTACGCCGACGACATGATGTGGCTGGCAGGGGGGGCAGATGGCCTCGCCACGCTGGTCGAAGACCCCGAAAAACTGGCGGCGGGCCTGAACCCGCCCCGCACCCGACTGACGAGAGGAAGACCTGATGACAAACAAGGACGAATGGCGGGCTCTGGCTGAGAAAGAGCTGCGCGGACGGGCGGTCGAGGACCTCAACTGGCAGACGCTGGAAGGCATCGAGGTCAAGCCGCTCTACACCGAGGAAGACACCAAGGACTTGCCCCACATGGGCTCGCTGCCGGGCTTTGGTCCCTTCACCCGCGGGGTGAAGGCCACCATGTACGCCGGCCGCCCCTGGACCATCCGCCAATACGCGGGTTTCTCCACCGCGGAGGAGAGCAACGCCTTCTACCGCCGCAACCTGGCCGCGGGCCAGCAGGGCGTCTCGGTCGCCTTCGACCTCGCCACCCACCGCGGCTATGACAGCGACCACCCCCGCGTGGTCGGCGATGTCGGCAAGGCCGGCGTCGCCATCGACAGCGTCGAGGACATGAAGGTGCTGTTCGACGGCATCCCGCTGGATCAGGTCTCGGTCTCGATGACCATGAACGGCGCGGTGATCCCGGTGCTGGCGAATTTCATCGTCGCGGGCGAGGAGCAGGGCCACGACAAGTCGCTGCTGGCGGGCACCATCCAGAACGACATCCTCAAGGAGTTCATGGTCCGCAACACCTATATCTATCCGCCCAAACCCTCGATGCGGATCATCTCGGACATCATCGAATACACCTCGAACGAGATGCCCAAGTTCAACTCGATCTCGATCTCCGGCTACCACATGCAGGAGGCCGGCGCGAACCTGGTGCAGGAGCTGGCCTACACGCTGGCGGACGGGCGCGAATACGTGCGCGCGGCAATCGACGCCGGCATGGACGTGGACAAGTTCGCCGGCCGCCTCAGCTTCTTCTTCGCGATCGGCATGAACTTCTTCATGGAGATCGCCAAGCTGCGCGCCGCGCGCACGCTCTGGCACCGGGTGATGACCGAGTTCGGCGCCAAGAACGAGCGCTCCAAGATGCTGCGCACCCACTGCCAGACCTCGGGCGTGTCCTTGCAGGAGCAGGACCCCTACAACAACGTCATCCGCACCGCCTATGAAGCGCTGAGCGCGGTGCTCGGCGGTACCCAGTCGCTGCACACCAACGCGCTGGACGAGGCCATCGCGCTGCCGACCGATTTCTCGGCCCGCATCGCCCGCAACACCCAGCTGGTGCTGCAAGAGGAAACTGGCATCACCAACGTGGTCGATCCGCTGGCGGGCTCCTACTACGTCGAAAGCCTTACCAACGAGCTGGTCGAGAAGGCCTGGGCGCTGATGGAAGAGGTCGAGGAAATGGGCGGCATGACCAAGGCGGTCGAAAGCGGCATGCCCAAGCTGCGCATCGAGGAAAGCGCTGCCCGCCGCCAGGCGATGATCGACCGCGGCGAAGAGGTTGTCGTCGGCGTCAACAAGTACCGCAAGGACAAGGAAGACCCGATCGACATCCTGGATGTCGACAATGTCGCGGTGCGTGAAAGCCAGATCGCGCGGCTTAAGCAGCTGCGTGAAACCCGCGACGAGGCTGCCTGCCAGGCGGCCCTGGAGGAGCTCACCCGCCGCGCCAAGGACGGCGGCAACCTGCTGGAGGCCGCGGTGGAAGCGGCCCGTGCCCGTGCGTCAGTCGGAGAAATCAGCATGGCGATGGAAAAGGAATTCGGCCGCCACCGCGCCGAGGTAAAGACCCTGGCCGGCGTCTACGGCGCCGCCTACGAGGGCGACGAGGGCTTTGCCGCGATCCAGAAGGCGATCGAGGATTTCGCGGCCGAGGAAGGCCGCCGTCCGCGGCTTCTGGTGGTCAAGATGGGCCAGGACGGCCACGACCGCGGCGCCAAGGTGATTGCCACCGCCTTTGCCGACATCGGCTTTGACGTTGATGTGGGGCCGCTGTTCCAGACCCCCGAGGAAGCCGCGCAGGACGCCATCGACAATGACGTGCACGTGGTCGGGATCTCGTCCCAGGCGGCGGGCCACAAGACGCTGGCCCCGCAGCTGGTCGACGCGCTCAAGGCCGCAGGCGCCGAGGACATCATCGTGATCTGCGGCGGGGTGATCCCGCAGCAGGATTACGAGTTCCTCTACAGCAAGGGCGTCAAGGCGATCTTCGGCCCCGGCACCAACATTCCCGAGGCAGCCCAGGACATCCTGAAGTTGATTCGCGAAGCGCGCGCCTGACGTGACCTGAACCCCTGCGGGCGGGGGGCTCCCGCGCCCGCAGGGGTCCGCCCCTTGGGCGGATCCCTTGGCGGCCTTGGGCCGGGCAGCCGCCCCTGTCGGGGCGCCTGCCGCCGCGCCGAGATCCCAGCAATACTTCTGCGAGCCCCCGCACGGGCGCAGGGCGCCCTGGTCGCGAAGCTGGTCAAGTTATTCCCAACAAACGATTCATTCCGGTGGTGTCCGAGGCTCGGCGACGGCCCCAAGGACATGTGCCGGGGCGGTCCGGCCAGGCCACGGCATCAAACAGCGGCCTGTATCTCTTTAAAGTTGTTCAAAAATTTTAGTTTATGCAACTAAAGATTGCAAAAACCTGCGGCAAGCGGCAAGATGATCGTGGTTTAACTGTATTCTTCTTCTCGTTTGCGGGGTGTTGCAATGACCGTTCTCCTGAGAATTTGCCGGTTTGGCGCCTTTGGCGTGTTTCATGCGGACGGCCGCAGCATTCCACTGGGCGCCAAGCACCAGGCTCTGCTGGCCCTGCTATCGACGGCAGAGGGTGGCATTCGCACCCGCGCCTTCCTTGAAAAGACGCTCTGGTGTCTCGCGCAGCCGGAACAGGCCAAGGCCAGCCTGCGCACGGCGCTGTCAACCCTGCGCCGCCACCTGGGACCTGAGGCGGCCAAGCTGTTGTTCGCCAATCGCGAGCGGGTGATCCTCGACCTCACCCGGATCGAGCTGGACAGCGGCGTCAGCGGCGGGCCGACCTTCATGGAAGGCTTTGAGCTGCCGCACGAGGAGGTGTTTCGCAGCTGGCTCAGCGAGACGCGGCAGGAGCTGGCGCGCATCGCGCCGCAAGCCGCCGCGACCGGCGCACCGCACCGCGGCCGCGTGGTGCTTGACGGGCTGCTGCCGACGGTGACCGTCCTGCCGTTTGCCCAACGCCACCCGAGCGAGGACAACGGCGTGCTTGGCGACCTGATCGCCGAGGAGCTGTCGCGCCACCTGTCGCGCAGCTGGGCGTTTTCGGTGACCTCTTATCTTGCGTCCCGGCAGCTGGATCCGCAGCGGGTGCGCCCGGCCGAGGTGGCTGGGCTGGCGCAGGCGGGCTACCTGGTGACCGGCAGCATAACCACCGACGGCAGCCGTTTCCGGGCCCAGATCGACCTGCATGATGCCCCGCGCGAGAAAGTCGTCTGGTCGCGCAGCTTCGAAGGCAGCCAGCGCAACCTGTTGGAGGGGCGCAGCACCGCGCTGCGCAATGCAACCCAGCAGATCGGCCAGACCGCGGCCGGAGAGGCGGTGCGGCTGGTCGGCTTCCAGCCACTGAGGGACCTGGAAAATCACACGCTGCTGATGGCTGCCATCGCCCAGATGCAGGAAATGGAGGCGGAAAAATTCCAGCAGGCCCATGATCTCCTGATGCACCTGCTGGAACGGGAACCCGATCACGCCTTGCCGCTGACCTGGATGGGCTTCTGGCACGCGATGCGGGTTGAGAAGGGGCTGTCGCCGAACCGTGAGCAGGATTGTCGCCTGGCCACCCGCATGGCCGAGGCCGCCATCGCCGTCGCGCCGGGGTTCTCGCTGGCGCATACGCTGAAGGGGCTGATTTCCAGCCATCTGCTGTTCCGCTTTGACCTTGCGCAGGATGCCTATGACCTGGCCTTGCGGGACAACCCGAACGAGGCGCTGGCCCTGCTGCTGAAAGGCGCGACGCTGGCCTATCAGGACGTGCCGGACGAGGCGGTGGCGCTGACCGATGCGGCCCGCCGACTGTCGCCGCTGGGGCCGCAAAGCTATTATTTCGATGCGATCTCGGCGCTGGCCAACCTGACCGCGCGCGACTTCGGGCGCGCGATCGAGCTGGCGGACCGCTCGCTGCGGTCGAAACAGGCCTTCCCGGTGCCGCTGCGCTCCAAGGCGATTGCGCTGCAGATGTCGGGCCGTGACGCCGAGGCGCGCAGTACCGTGGACCGTTTGTTGCAGGCAGCACCGCGATTCAATCTTTCGCAGTTTCAGCGTGACAATCCCGCCGCGATGAGCCCGGCGGGCCAGGAATGGGTCAGCGCCCTCCGCGCGGCGGGGGTGCCGGACTGACCCCAAGGGGTTGCACAGGCAGGCAAACGCCGGGCTCGTTAAAAAGCGAAGCGTTTGTTTGCCCGCGCACCCGGACGATCTTACGGTTTGTTTACGCTCTTGCGGTCCATTCGGGGCATGGAACAGGGGGCCGGCTCGTGGTCGGCCTGTATTCGCCAGAGCGCGGTCCTGCGGGGCGGCATCTTCCCATCGGCCATCGGCGGCCCGGGGGGATCTGGCGGCTGCCACGGAAGAGATCATGACCGCACGCAAAAAAAACGGATCCGCAAAACGTTATTTTCGGCCTTTTTCCAGCATTGGCGCCAAGATCACGCTGATCCTCATGGCGATGGGGGCCGCGGCCGCAGCAGTGGGATTGCTGGTGTCGCTGGTGTTCGCGCAGGTGGGCAGCCAGATGCGGGTGCTGACAGATGAGAAAGTGCCGGAGCTGGAGCTGAGCCGCCAGCTGACCGACGCGGCGGCCCGCACCAAGGACGTGATGATCGCGGTATTGCAGGCCAGCGACGCGACCGAACTTTCCGCCGCCGAGGAGGAGGCCGCCGCCGCCATCGCGCATCTGAACGCCAGCGCGGCAGGGTTGGGCGGCGACCACCAGGCGCAGTTTCAGGCCGAGGCGGCAACGGCCGCCGACCGGCTCAACAGCCTGATCGCGGCCCGCAGCGGGGCCTTCCGTAACCAGGTGATGATCGACATTCGCACTTCTAGTCTGCAGATGATGGGAGAGACCGTACAGATGCGGCTGGCTGATGTGGCCGGTGCGGCCCGCAGTGGCCTGGTCGAGGGCGGCGAAGCCACGATCACCCAGGTCGATGCGGCGCTGAAAACGCTGGTCGAGCAGCAGTTTGGCGACCTGCAAACGCTGCTGGAAGCGCGGGCGGACATCAGCATTCTCTCCGGCGCGGCGCTGGCGCTGGGGCATGTCCGCGACGTCGCCACCAAGCGCGAATTGAAGAAGATGGCCAAGACCGCCGGTTCCCGGCTGAAGCCGGTTCTGGCGCGGCTGGAGGACCTCGGCGTGGACGCCGGGTCGCGTCGCGAGATCAGCGCCGCGGTGGCCCTGTTCCAGTCGACGCTGTCGGCCAGCCGGAAGGAGCTGAAGGAAAGCCGCGGGCCGGTGCTGGCGGCGCGCAGTGCCAGCCTCGGCCCGCTCACGGCTGCGATCGAAACGATGACCCGCAGCCTTTCGGAAGCGGCCGCCGGGGCCAGCGCCGGCAACCGTGACACCATCCAGCGGCTGCTGGACAACCAGGTCGGCGTGTTGTTGCAGCTGCTGGAGCTGACCCGCTGGATCAACGCCTTCCAGGTCGCCGCGTTGGACATGGCGGCCGCCTCGGACCTGGATGCGGTGGAGATTGCGACGGGGTCGTTGCAGGCGGCGGCGCAGGCGCTGGAAGGGTTCTACGCGTTCGAACAGGGCGTGTTCCGCACCGAGCTGGAAGCGATGATCGCCATGGCCGATCCGGCCAACGGTCTGCCGCTGTTCAAGGCCGCCGCGCTGCGTGCTTCGGACGAGGCCGCCGAGGCGGCGCAGGCGACGGTTGCGGCCGTGCTGCGCTTTGCCGATAGCGCGGGCAAGCTGGGCGCCGACAGCCAGTTGGAAATATCATCTATTGCCGAGGGTTTGTCCGGTGAAGTTCAAGCGGCGCAGCGGCAAATGCAGATGCTGATGGGCGTGGCGGCAGCGGTCTTTGTGGCGGCGCTTGTGCTGACCCGGGTGCTGATCCTGCGTCCGCTGGCCAACATCAGCGCCACCACCGAGCGGCTGGCGGCGGGCGATCTGCGTCCGGTCACCGGCTACGAGCGGGCCAGCGACGAGATCCGCCGCATCGCCACCGCCTTGCGGGTGTTCCGTGACGGGCTGGTCGAAAAGGCCGAGGTGGAGGCCACGGCCGAGGCCGAGCGCAACGCCCGGCTGGCCGAACAGACCGCCGCCGTCGGCGCCATCGGCGCCGGTCTTGAGCGGTTGTCGCAAGGTGATCTGACCGTGCGGATCGAGGAGGAGATGGGCGAGGGCTATGCCAAGCTGCGCGATGATTTCAACGCCGCGGTGGACAAGCTGGAAGCCTCGATCCGCAGTCTCAGCGCCAATGGCCTGTCGATCGCGGGCAGCAGCACCGAGATCTCCGCGGCCTCGCATGACCTGTCGGGCCGCTCCGAGCGCACCGCGCAGACGCTGGCGGGCACCGCTGCGGCGGTGAACCAGCTGTCGGTGTCGATCAGCGGCACCGCCAAGGCCTCGGGAGAGGCCTCCGCCTCGGTCGAGACGGCGCGGCGCAACGCTGACAACAGCATCGAGGTGGTGGAACAGGCCTATGGCGCGATGGAGGCGATCAAGGAGAGCTCGCAGAAGATTTCGCAGATCATCGGGCTGATGGACTCGATCGCACAGCAGACCAACCTTCTGGCGCTGAACGCCGGGGTCGAGGCCGCGCGCGCCGGGTCGGTTGGCAAGGGGTTTGCCGTCGTCGCTTCCGAGGTCCGCACCCTGGCGCATCGCTCAAAGGAAGCGGCGACCGAAATCGCCACCCTGGTGGCCGAGGCGAGCGAGAACGTCGACCTCGGGGCGGGCCTGGTCGATCAGACCCGTGCGGCGATCGACGAGATCTCCACCTCGGTGACCAGCGCCGCGGACCTGATGAAAACCATCTCCCAGGCGGCCAGCGAACAGTCCGGCAGCCTGCAGGAAATCAATGCGGCGATGGCCAGCCTGGATGATGCCACCACCCGCAACGCGGGCCTGTTCGAAGAGGTCACCGCCTCCAGTCAGGGGCTGTCGCGCGAGGCGCAGGCAATGGCCGAGGCGATCGGCGCGTTCCGCACCCATGATGACCCGGCAGCGCCGCCGTCGCAGGCGGAGGTCTACGAGGACGTTGACGAGCCCTGGGCGCGGTCGGCCTGACGCGGCGCAGGGGCGCAATCGCGGCTTGCGCCCGGCCGCGGCTTGGCTAGTCTCTGCCCTGTCGGCGGCAGAGGGAGCGCATGATGAGACTGGATCACCTGGCCGTGGCGGGCGCCACCCTGGCGGCGGCCACCGCCCATGTGGAAGAGGCTTTGGGGGTCCGGCTCGAGCCAGGCGGCAGCCACGCCCGCTTCGGCACGCACAACCGCCTGATCGGGCTTGAGGACGGCCTCTATCTGGAGGCGATCGCCATTGATCCCGCGCAGCAGCCGCAGCAACGGCCCCGCTGGTTCGACCTCGACAATTTCAGGGGCCCGGCGCGGCTGGCGCATTGGATCCTGCGGGCCGAGGATCTGGCGCAGGAGCAGGCACTGCTGCCGAAGCATGCGCAGTCTCCGGTGCAGATGCAGCGCGGCGACCTGCGCTGGCTGATGACGGTGCCCGCGGATGGGATACAGCCCTTTGGCAACGTCTTTCCGTCGGTTCTGCAATGGCAGTCGCCGCCGCCGGCCGCCAGCCTGCCACAATCGGGGTGTCGGCTGCGGCGGCTGACGGTCAGCCACCCGGAGGCCAGCGCCCTGCGTGCCGCACTTGCGCGGGTGCTGGAAGATCCGCGCGTGGTGGTTGAGCCGGGCCATCCCGCCCTGCAGGCCGAGTTCGACACGCCGCACGGGCCGAGGCTGCTGGCATGAAGATCCGCCCTGCCACCGCCGCGGACGCCGAGCCCTGCTGTGCCATCGCCAACTGGGTGATCCGCGACACGCTGGCCACGTTCAACACCGAAGAGAAAACGCCCGAGCAGGTCCGGGCGCAGATCGCGGCACGGCCGGGCGGGTACTTTGTCGCCGAGCAGGCGGGCCGGGTGCTGGGCCATGCCTATTTCTTCCCGTTTCGCGCCGGTCCCGGCTATCGGTTTACCGCCGAACACACCATCCACCTGTTGCCCGAGGCCCAGGGCCAGGGGGCCGGGCGCTTGCTGATGCAGGCGCTGGAGGCGGCGGCGCGCCAGGCGGACATCCACGTTCTGGTGGCCAGCGTCAGCAGCGCGAACCCGGCCGCCATCGCCTTTCACGCCGCGCTGGGCTATGTGGAAACGGCGCGCATGCCGCAGTTGGGCTGCAAGTGGGGGCAGTGGCTTGATACTGTTTTCATGCAGAAAATCCTGACGCCGGGCATTCCTGCCCCTGACAGCGCCGCCAATCCCCGCTAGGCTGGAGCCATGTCGCTTTGGTCTCGCATATCTGACGCGCTGGCAGCGCTTGCCAATGGTGAAAGCCTGACGCAGGTGTTCGACCGGCTGCGCGCCCCGCCTGAACGTACCGTGGGTTTTGCCATCGCGGTGATCGCGCTCGGGGCCAAGATGGCCAAGGCCGATGGCCAGGTCACCCGCGACGAGGTCACCGCCTTCCGTGAGGTGTTCCAGATCGCCCGCGAGGATGAGGCCGGGGCGGCCCGCGTGTTCAACATCGCGCGCACCGATGTGGCCGGCTATCGGGAATATGCGGCCCGCATCCAGCGGATGTTCGCGGATGACCCCTCGACCCTCAATGACCTGATGGAGGGGCTGTTCCACATTGCCATGGCCGATGGGTTCTACCACCCCGGCGAGAACGAGTTTCTCGAGGAGGTGAGCCGCATCTTCGGGCAGACGCCGCAGCAGTTCCAGGCGCTGCGGGCGCGCTTCGTGCCGGATGCGCCGAAGGATCCCTATACCGTTCTTGGTGTCAGCCCCGACATGGACAAGGACGAGATCCGCAAGCATTGGCGGCGGCTGGTGCGCGACACGCACCCCGACGCGATGATGGCGCGCGGCGTCCCCGAAGAGGCGGTGCGGCTGGCGGAAAAGCGGATGATCGACATCAACCGCGCCTGGGACCAGATCAACGGGTGCTGCGGCAATGCGGCTGGCAACCTATAACATCGAATGGTTCGCTTACCTGTTTGACAGCCAGGACCGCCTGCTGCTGGACGCGGCGCCCTCGGGACACCACGGCACGGACCGCTACACCCAGGGGCGGGCGATCGCCCATGTGCTGCGCCGCATCGACGCCGATGCGGTGATGATCGTCGAGGCACCCAACACCGGCAAGACCCAGCGCAGCGCCCGGGCGCTGGAACATTTCGCGGCCGAGGCGGGCCTGCGCACCTGCGAGGCGGTCAGCGGTTTTGCCAATGACACGCGGCAGGAGATTTCCCTGCTGTATGATCCCGCGGTGCTCTCGGCGGTGCATGATCCGCAGGCCGCACCGGATGCGCCGCGCTTTGACGGGGTTCTGCCGATGGATCTGGACGTCGATGCGCAGGCGGATGCGGTGCGTTTCTCCAAGCCGCCGCTGGAGCTGGCGGTGACCACCCGGGGCGGCACCGCGTTGCGGATGATCGGCGCGCATCTGAAGTCCAAGGCGCCGCATGGAGCGCGCACCCCGGCCGCCGCCACCGCCCGGTCGATCGCCAATCGGCGCAAACAGCTGGCCCAGGCCATCTGGCTGCACCGCCGGGTGGCCGCCCATGTCGCCGCCGGCGATCACGTGGTGGTGATGGGCGATCTCAACGATGGTCCGGGCCTGGACGAATACGAAAAGCTGTTCGGCCGATCCTCGGTCGAGATCGTGATGGGGGATTTGCTGAATGACCCGCACGGGCTGGCGCTGAGCGGCGCGCAGCGCGACCCGCTGCCCAGCACGTCGCGGTTCTATAACCCTGAAACGAAACGCTATTTCTGTGCCTTACTGGACTACGTGATGATCTCGCACAGCCTGATGCAATACCAGCCGCACTGGCGGATCTGGCACCCTTTCGAGGATGCTGAGTGCCGCGGTGACGCGACGCTGCACAGGGCGCTGCTGGATGCCTCGGATCATTTTCCGGTCACGCTGGACCTGCAGCTGGACTGACCGGCCTGCCGGTGCGAATGGCACTGTTTCTCTGCGCTTCCCCCTGTTTTCGCCCCGGCGCGCGACCTATATTGACCGCATGAAACAGATCATCCTGCCCGTGGCCCTGATCGGCCTTCTGTCCACGCCCCTGCTTGCGCAGGAGGACGCCGAGCGCACGCCGCCCGACGACACCGGGTCCAGCCTGATGGAACGCGGGGCCGAGCTGTTCTTGCGCGGGCTGCAACAGGAGATGGCACCGGCGCTGCAGGATCTGCAGGGGTTCATGCAGGACATCGGGCCTTCGATGGGCGCGTTCCTGTCCCAGATGGGTCCGGCGCTGGCGGATATCGCCCGCGAGGTCGAGGATTGGAGCGTTTACGAGATGCCCGAGATCCTGCCCAATGGCGATATCATCATCCGCCGCAAGCCGGACACGGAGCCCCCCGAAGATGCCCCCACTGACACCGTGCCGGACGGCGAGGCAATCGACATCTGACACCCGCTCCGACGGCGCTGCTCTGCTGACACAGGCCTGAAAGCACTGGCCAAAGCGCACGGGCCCGATCACACGGGCCAAAGCGCACTGGCCTGCCGACACGGGGCAAATTTCTCCGCGGTGATTTCTCCGGCCCGAGCGATGCGCGCGGGCCTCTCAGGTCCAGCCGCCGCGTGATTACCCGCGCGGCGTGGCCGGTGCCGCGGTCGTATCCGCGGGAACCTCGGCGGTATGGACGGCCTCTTCCTTGGGGCTTTGCGGCTTGGTGAAGCTCAGCACCACTTCGGCGTCCAGCGCCTTGGCCAGGGCTTTCAGGCGGTTCTCGGCCACCTCGCCATACAGCGGCCGGGCGGCATCGGGCAGGGCGGCATGCAGCACGCGCTTGCGCGGCTGCCAGCGCAGCTTGCCGATGTCGCCCTTGTCAGACACCATCAGCATCGCGCCGAACCGCATCGCGCGGCCCAGCACCTCGGCCTCGTGCTGGCCCTTCTCGTCGAGCAGCCCGTACAGATGGTCAAAGGCGCTGCCCTGGCGCTTGTTGCTGTAGCGGTGCAGCAGCGCCAGCCCCAGGAACACGCGCTCGGAATGTTTCAGCCCGCCGAGATTGGCACGGGTGGCGTTGTCGAAACAGACCTCGGCGCGGTAGTCGGGATGCGCCCGCCAGCTGACGTCATGCAGCAGGCAGGCAGCCTTGACGAGCCGGCGCTTGCTGTGCGGGGCGCCGTTGAAGAGGGGGCTGACGAAGTCATATAGCGTCTTGCCAAAGCCGGGGATGCGGGCGTCCTTCATCTCGGCAAAGCGCGACGCCTCGATCAGCGGATCACGCTCGCGCAGGCGCTGTGGCATCTGCTCATACAGCAGCCCCTCGCGGATGCCGTAGCTGGACACCGCGATGTCCTTGGGCTTGAAGGTCTTGACCAGGCGCGTCAGCACGTCGATCGCATAGGGAACCAGCGCCATCCGGGTCGAGGAAATGCCGCAGGCGTTGCGCAATTTGCCAAGGTCGCTGTTTTCGATGAAGCGGGCGGTCTCGCGCATGTCGCGGGGGGACATGCGGTATTCATGCAGCACTTTCAGCGGGTAACCGCGGCGGTGCATGTCGATGCGCGCAATCGCCCGCCAGCTGCCGCCCACCAGGAACAGGCGATCGCGCTGCGCGCCCATCTCTTCTTTCAGCTGGTCGATCACCTCGGCGATATAGGCCTTGCGGCCCCGGCGACCGCCCTTGATGTCGCGCAGTTTCAGTGGCCCCAGTGGCGAGGTCACCCGGCGTCCGACGGTGTTGTGATGGATCTCCGCCAGCTCCATCGAGGAGCCGCCGATGTCGCAGACCAGCCCATAGGCCCCGGGCCAGCCCAGGAGCACGCCCTGCGCCGACAGCCGGGCTTCCTCGCGCCCGTCGATGACGTGGATCTTGAGGCCGGTCTCGCGCAGCACCTCCTCGCAGAACTCCGGCCCGTCGGAGGCGTCGCGCACCGCCGCGGTGGCCACCGCCGACAAGGGCGGCAGGCCCATGCCCCGCGCAAGATGCTGGAAACGGCGTAGCGCCGAGAGCGCGCGTTTGCGCCCCTCGGGGTTCAGCCGACCCGATTCCGACAGGCCGGCGCCGAGCGCGCACATGATCTTCTCGTTGTAGAAATAGGCCGGGCTGCGGGCGGCGCCGTCAAACACCACGAGGCGTACCGAGTTGGACCCGACGTCGACCACGCCGACCCGGGACAGCGCCCGCGCGCCGGGATCGTCAAAGAGCGGTCGGCCGAAAGGGCCCCAGTCGGTGTTGGCGGCGGCGGGGGCATCAGTCATGGGCATCGGGCCTTCGTCTTGCAGTCCGCGGTCAGGATGGGCCAAGGCAAGGGCGGGGTCAACCGCCTGCCTAGGCGGCGTTTTCCGTGCTTTCCTGCCGGATTTCCGACAGCGCCCGCACGGCCAGCGGCCGGGTCAGGCTGCGTTTTTCCGCCAGTGACAGGTGATCCAGGCGCCCGACGATCTGCGCCGCGGCGGCAAAGGAGCGGTGCATATGCGCCACCAGGTAGGGGATCACGTCGGGCTTGGGGGTGATCTGGCGGTCGGTAAAGAGCTTGGCCAGAACCACCGCCAGCAGCTGGTCGTCCGGCGGTTGCAGCTCGGCATGGGTTGCCGCCTGTACCCGGCTTTGCAGGTCCGGCAGGCTGAGCCCCCAGAGATTCGGGGCCATCTGCCCGGTCATCACCAGCGCATGCCCCTGCGCCAGCACCAGGTTGTGGAGGTGGAACAGCAGGTTCTGGCGCTCGCGGTCGGCACGGATGTCGGGCACGTCCTCGACCACCACGGGGCCTTGCGACAGCTCCGTGAGCTGTGCCTCGGTCAGCGCCGTTGCGGGCAGGATGCGGGCCCCGGTCTGGCTGGCCCAGACATGCGCGAGGTGGGTCTTGCCGGCGCCGGCGGGGCCGGTCAACACCAGCTTGCCACTGGGCCAGGTGAACTGCGGATCCAGCAGCGCCACGGCCATCGCGTTGGAGGGCGCCACAAAGAAATCATCGCGCCCCAGGGCCGGTTTGGACGGTAGATCGAAACTCAGCTGTTGCGCCATCGGATCACTCGGCCCCCGCGTCGCGGTGCCCCTGTCCCTGGTAGAGGCGACTGTTGAGATACTGCTCGGTCAGGAAGCGCGCGATCACCCCCAGGGCGGCGGCCACCGGCACGGCGACCAGCATGCCGACGAAACCGAACAGCGCGCCGAAGACCGACAGCGCCAGAAGCAGCCACACCGGGTGCAGCCCGACGGAATCCCCGACCAGCTTGGGGGTGAGGAAATTGCCCTCGACGATCTGGCCGATCACGAAGATCCCGGCCACCAGCCCGATCGAGACCCAGTCGCCCCAGAACTGGAACAGCGCCAGGCCGATGGCCAGGGCGCCGCCGATCAGCGCGCCCAGGTAGGGGATGAAGGTCACCAGCCCGGCGATGAAGCCCACCGCAAGGCCGAAGTTCAGCCCCACCAGCATCAGGGCCACCGCGTAGTAGCTGCCCAGGATCAGGCAGACCGTGCCCATTCCGTGGATGAAGGAGTGCATTACCTTGTCAATTTCCGACGCGATGTGGCGGATCACCGGCTGGTGGTCGCGCGGCAGCAGCTCGTCGATGCGGGCGATCATCCGGTCCCAGTCCAGCAGCAGGTAGACCGCCACGACCGGAACGATCACCAGGAGAACCACGATGTTGAGCAGCGAAACCGCCGACCCCAGCGCGGTCTGCAGCAGCTCCATCGCGCGCGATTGCAGGGTTTCACCAAGGGTGCTGACGGCCTTGTGGATGCGGGTGTCCTGTTCAAATAGGGACGGTACGTGCTCCACCGCGAAGGCGCGGGCGTCACGCACCAGTTGCGGCAGCACGTTGATCAGGTCGATCAGCTGGTAGATCAGTGTCGGCACCACCACCACCAGCAGCAGCAGGAACACCAGCAGGGCGGCGATGGTAATGGTGGCGGTGGCCCCGGTCCGGCTCATGCCCCAGGCCTCGAGGCGATCGGCAATCGGGTCGATCATATAGGCAATCGCCGCGCCCAGGATGAAGGGCAGCAACACGTTCCCGAGCGCCCACATCACGACGGCAAAGACGACTGCGGCAAGGCCCCAGAATTTGAACTGTTTCTTCGCTGGTAGCGCCATGGTCCGTCTGCCCGTTCGCGTCCGCATTGTTCAGGATCTTGGTCGCCAGTCTTCCCTGATGCGCCCAGCCCATGCAAGGGGCTGGGGGCAATCGCCTGTGGGCAAGGCGGGGATAAGCCGCAAAAGGCCGGGGGCAAGTCAAGGAAATCTTGCCCCGCAAGGCGACCGGTGCTGCCGCCTTGCGGGTGGTCATTGCCGGGTCAGAAGATGAAATCATCCGCCGTCAGGTCACTTGCCGAGACGTTGTCGACGGTGATGCTGCTGCCGCGGTAGCTGACCAGGGCCGCGCCGTCGCCGGTGTCTTCGATGGTGAGCTGGGAAAACCGCTTGGCGTGCAGGATCTCGATCATGTCGACGCCGTCCTCGAAGTCGCGGATGGTGTTGTCGCCAAAGCTCTTGCTCTTGAACTGGAACACATCGGCGCCGCTGCCGCCCTCGAGGGTGTCATTGCCGTTGTCGACGCAGATCACGTCGTCGCCGTCACGCCCCGACAGCCAGTTGTCGATGCCGGAATCCTTCAGCACGTCATCGTAGTTGGAACCGCGCACGCCCTCGATGCTCTTGAAGGTGTCCCGGTTGCCGAACCCGTCGATGGCGGTGCCCTTGCCGAGGTTCACCATGACGCCCTCGAACCCGCCCTGGCGATCGTCGCGGTCATAGCGGATGGTGTCAAATCCGCCCCGGCCATGGAAGAAATCATTGCCCTGCAGGCCGGTGAAACGGTTGTTGCCGTCATCTCCCTTCATCACGTCGCGCAGGAACGAACCGCGGATGCTCTCGATGTTGCTGACCTGGTCGGTCAGGCCATCCGTGCCAATGATGGTGCCCGCCTTGAGATCCGCGCGGATGCCCTGTTTGGCAAGAAACACGTAATGAAAGCTGTCGCTGTAGTTCAGCGTGTCGCGGCCGTCGCCGCCATCGTAGATGTCCGCGCCGCCGAGGTCGGTGATGAAATCATCGCCGCCATTCGCCGAAACGGTGTCGTTGCCAAAACCGGTGCGCAGGTCGTCCCCGTCCCAGTCAAAGGGATACAGGCTGTCATCGGAGCCGATGAAAGTGTGCCCCCCGGCCCAGATCAGTTCGTCCAGCTGATGCGGGTTCCCACTGGCCATCATCGCTGCCGCGATCGGCAGGCTGACGTTCAGGTCGGACGCCTCCATGATCCTGTCGCCATCGCTGTTGTACCAGATGATCTTGGTGATCGTTCCTTCGGTGAAACTGCCGCTGCTCCCGGCTGTGACGGCGTCTTTGATGAGCACCTTGATTCGCGCCGGTTGGGCGGTCTCGTCGATCGGGCCGTCCTGTCCGTTGTATTCGGCGAAAATCGCCTTGGAGGTGATCTTGGTCACTTCGTAATTTCCGAAGTTCGAGTATCGGAAAACGCCTTGATTCCCGTTGAACCACTTGAACGTTGCCATAATTTCCCCCTGCCTTGCTGGAAACTCTTAAACAAATGAAAGACCGGGACACGCCAAAGGGCGTCCCGGCGTAGCGACCTTAGCACCCATAGCGTGTCTTTTTGACAATTTTTAGCAGAGTTGGTCCGGCAGCTTTCCCGCACGCGCCTGATTGCCTGTGGCGCAGCGATGGCTTAGACCGCATGGGAACCTGAATTCGTGAACCCGTTTGCTAGAATGAGACCGCCATGCGCCTGTCCCGCTACTTCCTGCCTGTTCTGAAGGAAAACCCCTCGGAAGCCCAGATCGTCAGCCACCGGCTGATGTTGCGCGCCGGGATGATCAAGCAATCCTCCGCCGGGATCTACTCCTGGCTGCCCCTGGGCTTCAAGGTGCTGAAAAAGATCGAAAGCATCGTCCATGACGAGCAGATCCGCGCGGGCCACATCCCGATGCTGATGTCGACCATGCAGCCGGCCGACCTGTGGCGCGAGTCGGGCCGCTATGACGACTACGGTCAGGAGATGCTGCGCATCCGCGACCGCCACGAGCGCGACATGCTGTTCGGCCCGACCAACGAGGAGATGATCACCGACATCTTCCGCGCCCATGTCAGCAGCTACAAGGATCTGCCGCTGACCATGTACCAGGTGCAGTGGAAATTCCGCGACGAGATCCGCCCGCGCTTTGGCGTGATGCGGGGCCGCGAGTTCTACATGAAGGACGGCTACAACTTCGACCTGACCAAGGAAGACGCGCTGCACGCCTACAACCGCCACCTGGTCAGCTACCTGCGCACCTACGAGCGCATGGGCCTGCAGGCGATCCCGATGCGCGCCGATGGCGGCCCGATCGGCGGTGATTACACCCATGAATTCCTGGTGCTGGCCGAAACCGGTGAGTCCGAGGTGTTCTATGACAGCGCGGTGACCGACCTCACCTTTGGTGATCGTGACATCGACTATGACAACGTCGAACAGTGCCAGAGCGTGCTGGAGGAGTTCACCTCGAAATACGCCCGCACCGACGAGACCCACGACGAAGCCCTGTTCAACCAGATCCCCGAGGAGCGTCGCCGGGTGGCGCGCGGCATCGAGGTGGGGCAGATCTTCTACTTCGGCACCAAGTATTCCGAAAGCATGGGCGCCACCGTGCAGGGGCCAGATGGCAAGAACGTGCCGGTTCACATGGGCTCGCACGGGATTGGCGTCAGCCGTCTGCTGGGCGCGATCATCGAGGCCAGCCATGACGACAAGGGCATCATCTGGCCCGAGGGCGTGACCCCGTTCCACTGCGGCATCGTCAACCTCAAGCAGGGCGACGACGAGGCCGATGCGGCCTGTAACCAGATCTATGCGGCGCTGACCGCGGCGGGTCTGGATCCGCTTTATGATGACCGCAAGGAGCGTGCGGGCGGCAAGTTCGCCACCATGGACCTGATCGGTCTGCCCTGGCGCATCACCGTTGGCCCGCGCGGGCTGAAGAACGGCGTGGTCGAGCTGACCTCGCGCCGCACCGGCGAGAGCGAGGAGCTGAGCCCGGAAGAAGCGGTGCGCAAAGTTGCGGCGGTCTACGAAAAGCACCGCACCGGCCGCGGCTTCTGAGCTGCGTCGGCACTCGTGATATCTTTCAGAGAAGGGCGCGGTTTCGCGCCCTTTTTCGCTGCCTCCATCCGGGGGCGCGGGCAAGTCGCCGGGCAGGCCGTCGCCGTGAAAAAGGGGCGGGCACATGCAGGCGGCCGGTTCCTGCCGGTGAGCGCGGATTGTTCGCGCGCCGTGCAACCAAACCTTGACCCGGGGCGTTAGGCAGCACAGTTTGCAGGCAAAATTTCCGGGCAGGACCACACATGGCCACCACACCTCCGCCGTTTTCACGTTTTGAATGGATCATCGCCTGGCGCTACCTGCGCGCCCGCAAGGCCGAAGGCGGCGTCAGCGTGATGACCTGGATCAGTCTCATCGGCATCACGCTGGCGGTGTTCGCACTGATTGCGACGCTGGCGGTGCGCTCGGGTTTCCGCTCGGAGTTCGTGGGCACCATCCTGGGGGCCAACGCCCATGTCACCGTCTATTCCTACGGCGAGGTGAACGCCGCCGGGGCGCTGGATCGGTCGCTGAAGGATTACGAGGCGCTGGCCGACCGGGTGGCCGCGGTCCCCGGCGTGGTGCGGGCGGCGCCGCTGGTCAAGGGCCAGGTGATGGCCAATCTGCGCCAGCGCAACGCCGGGGTCGAGGTCTTTGGCATTTCGGCCGAGGACATTCGCGGCATTCCCGGCGTCGCCCAGAGCGACGAGGCCCAGGGCGACCTGTCGCGTTTCGAGGATGGTATCGCCATCGGCTCGGGCATCGCGCGGGAGCTGGGGGTGAGCGTCGGCGACAAGATCAAGCTGATCTCGCCGAACGGGATCAAGACGGCCTTTGGCACCAGCCCGCGGGTGAACGCCTATGAGGTGGTCTATATCTTCACCGCCGGGCGCTGGGACATCGACCGCACCCGCGTCTACCTGCCGTTTGCCGAGGCGCAGGCCTTCTTCAACCGCGAGGGTGTGGCCGATGAGATCGAGGTGATGGTCGAGGACCCCGAGAACCTCGACGGGGTGGCCAATGCGATCCTGCAGGCGGCGGGTGGCAATGCCGGGGTGTGGACCTGGCGTGATGCCTCGGGCGGGTTCCTGCGGGCGCTGGAGGTCGAGGACAACGTGATGTTCGTGATCCTGTCGATCCTGGTATTGATCGCGGCGATGAACATCGTCTCCGGGCTGATCATGCTGGTCAAGAACAAGGGCCGCGACATCGGTATCCTGCGCACCATCGGCCTCAGCGAAGGGTCGGTGATGCGGGTGTTCTTCATCTGCGGCGCCTTCACCGGTGTCATCGGCACCGTCTGTGGCGTGGTGCTGGGGTGCCTCTTTGCCATCTATATCGACCCGATCTTTTCCTTCGTGAACTACGTGATGGGCGGCGGTGTCTGGGATCCTTCGATCCGCGGCATCTATGCGCTGCCGGCCGAGCTGCGGCTGACCGACGTCATGTCCGCGGTTGGCCTGTCGCTGGGCCTGTCATTTTTCGTGACCATATTCCCGGCCCGCCGCGCGGCGCGGCTGAATCCGGTGGAGGCGCTGCGCTATGAGTGAGATCACCCTGGAGCTGAAGGGCATCAGCAAGTCCTACCTGCGTGGCGAACCGGGCGAGGTCCAAGTGCTGCGCGGCGCCGATCTGGCGTTGCACGCCGGGGAGGTGGTGGCGCTGGTGGCGCCCTCGGGCGCGGGCAAGTCGACGCTTTTGCACATCGCCGGGCTGCTGGACACGCCGGACGCGGGCGAGGTGCGCGTTGCGGGCGAGGACGTCAGCGGCAAGGGCGACCGCCGCCGCACCCGGGTGCGGCGTCAGGAGGTGGGGTTCGTCTACCAGTTCCACCATCTGCTGCCGGAGTTCACCGCCCTTGAAAACATCGTGCTGCCGCAGCTGGCCAACGGCACCTCGCAAAAGGCGGCGGCGGCGCGGGCGGCGGAGCTGCTGGACACCGTCGGCCTCGCGGCGCGCGCAGACCACCGCCCGGCAGCGCTGTCAGGCGGCGAGCAGCAGCGGGTCGCCTTCTGCCGTGCCCTCGCGAACAGCCCGCGCATCCTGCTGGCAGATGAGCCGACGGGCAATCTCGATCCGGCGACCTCGGACCAGGTTTTTGCCGCGCTGATGACACTGGTGCGGGGCACCGGCCTGTCGGCCCTGATCGCGACCCACAACCTGGAACTGGCCGCCCGCATGGACCGGCAGGTGAAGCTGGAGAACGGGGTGCTGGTGCCGCTATGACGGCAGACTGGCATTCCGCTGCGCACCGCCGGGAAGGCTGGTGGTCAAATTGCGACTTCCAAGATAGATTTGGCAGGACAAAACTGCCGGACAATGAAGAAAAGGTGTACCCGTGGTGAAATCCATTATCGAAGAAGACGTGACCGTGGAGGGGAACCTCAGCTCCAGCAAGGGCAGTGTCGAGGTCCGGGGGCGCGTCGTTGGTGACGTGTCGGCGCAATCCGTGACGGTCCATGTCGGCGGTCGGGTCGATGGCGCGCTCAGCGCCCAGCAGGTTGCGGTCGAGGGACGTTACAGCGGTCGGATCGCCTGCGATGATCTGCGGCTGTCTGCCAGCGCGCAAGTGACGGCGGATGTCGAGGCCAAGGCCATGGCCACCGAAAGTGGCGCCCAGCTGCAGGGCAATATCCGCATCACCGGCAAAGGCTGAGCCAGAGATGGGCACTGGCGCGGGGCGTGTCGTAGACCTGCGTCGGACCTGCCAGTTGAGGCTGGCAATCACCCTGCGAACGGTCTAGGGCCAAGGCATGAGTGATCTTCTGCCTCCGTGCCCCGCCTGTGCCTCTGCCTACAGCTACCAGCAGGACGCCCTGCTGATCTGCCCGGAGTGCGGGCATGAGTGGGCGGCCTCCGAGGCGGGCGCTGCCGAAACCGCGGCCGAGGTGCGCGACAGTGTCGGCAACCTGCTGCAGGACGGGGACACGGTGACGCTGATCAAGGATCTGAAGCTCAAGGGCGCGTCCTCCACCCTGAAGGTTGGCACCAAGGTGCGCGGCATTCGCCTGGTCGACGGCGATCACGACATCGATTGCAGGATCGCCGGTGTCGGCGCGATCGGGCTGAAATCACAATTCGTGAAGAAGGTGACCGGCTAGGCCACCTGCCGCTGCGGCCGGGCGCGCGCCTGCGTGCACCGGTTCGGTGACGCGGGCGTCAGTCGCAGATCCCGCGCAGTTCGACATCCTTCCAGGGCAGGTAGACGTCGCTTTCGCGGCTTTGCGGCAGCGGACGGACCGGCATGTGGCGCGCCAGCATCGCGTGCAGGCGGTGGGTGCGCGGCGCCTGTGGCGCGAGGGCGCGGCAGCAGACGTATTCTTCGACGATGGCGCCCTGCTGTTCATAGCCGTAACTGAGGAAATCCGGCGTTTCCCCTGTTATTTCGAACAGATAGGGATCGCGTCGGCTGCCGTGCTCGGCGGCGGCGCGCAGCGGGTGATAGCCGGTGCGGCGGCGGTTCTGCCATTGCCAGACATGGGTGGCCTCATGCGCAAGCAGCATGGTTTCGACCAGGTGCAGGCGCTCGGGGTATTCCGGCAGGTAGTCGTCGGCGTACCAGATGCGGGCAAAGAAGACCCGGTTGAACAGCGCCACCGCCGCAGGCGAGGAGGTCACGATCTCGTCCTTGACCGGCGGCAGGATGCGTTCGCGGCAACTGAGCCGTGGTCGCGGGCTGCGGCGGAAGGTGACCGCCGCCACCGGCGCGCCGCGCACCAGGCGGACCCGGTCGAGGTCCAGGGTGCTGCCGTGCAACCCCGAGAGATAGCTGCGCTCGGCCTCTGTCAGCGGTCGGCCACAGGCGGCAGGCAGTAGCGCGAGGATCAGAAGCAGGAGGCGGATCACGGGCGTTGGGCTCCGGAAGCGGTGGCGGCAGCTTCGAGACTAGCCGTGGCGGCGCAGCTCGACAATGGATTTGCCAAGGCGGAACGGGGCCGCAAAGCTGACCAGGCAGAGCGCGATCACTTGCAGCGCGAGGATATGGGCATTGGCCTGGAGATAGTCCCATTCGTCCTTGAGCTTGGCCACATGGGCGATCAGATCGTCATAGGCGCGCGCCAGGATCAGGAAATCGCCGGCGATGGCGGGCACCTTGCGGCGCAGGGTGTCGACCGCCGCCTGCGCGGGCGCGTCAAGGGCGGTAAAGACCAGAAACGCCTGCGGGTCGAAGGCGCTGGCCGTGGCTGTCATGTCCTGCATCTGCTGCGCGGCAGCGCGGCCGCCGAACAGCAGGCTGAGCCCGCGCAGAGGCGCGACCTCATCCGTGACCGCGATGAACAGCGGCAGCTCGGCATTGCCCGCGGTGGAGGCGGAGAGGAATTCGACCTTGTCGCACAGGACCGCGATGTCGGCATCATAGGCGGGGTCGCAAAAGCGCAGGCGGAAGCGGGCGGCGTCGCGGTCAAAGGCGGCGGTGGCGGCATAGGCGATGTCGATCTGGCGCTCCAGCCGCGAGCTGTCGGCGGCGTAGATGCCGGAGATCACCGCCGCCAGCGCGCCGAAGCCGCCGAGCACCACCCAGACGAGATCCGCCAGCCGCCAGGCGCGGTGGCCTGCGGGCTTGCGAAACAGGAAGGCGGTCCCGATGAGGCCCGCGAGGAAGAACAGCAGAAGCAGGGGCAGCTGGTTGTCTGCGATGAAGGCCATGGCTCGTGTCCCCGCTGTGATCGGCTGACCTGAGCTTAGGAAGGGAACGCGGGGGCAGGCAACAGTCCTCACGAAGCTGTCACCGGATGCGCGGGGGTGGCCGGGCAGGGGGATGGCCCTGTCCGGGGTTGTGCCTGGGCCGCGTTCGGGGCCGGTGGCCGTTAGGGTTGCAGGGCCGTGTCGTGCTGGCCTGTGGAAAGGTGGCGGCGCCGCCAGGGACCCGGAGGGGCCTGAGGCGGAGGGCCGGGCGGGGGCGTGTCAGGCCCCGTTGTCCGCTCGAAAGCTTCCGTTTTGCGGAGAACCCCTGCACCCGATGAAGAGGTGGTCTTTGGGGTCCCCGTATCTCCTGTGGGTGCGGGGTGTCAGTCCGCACCTTGTGTCGCGACGGATTGGAGTATGGCAGGACGGGGTTAAGGGCGCGCAAGCGGGGCGTGCGCTGGTTTGGGGATGGGCGCAACGGCCGGGGCTGCGCCTGCCTGCGGGTCATATCGGAGCTTGGCCTTCGGCAAAATGAACTGGCGCAGTCGCGTCCCGCCCAGGCAGGCGCAGACCGGGAGGTGGGATGCCTCCGGCGGGAGTATTTTTGAAAAGGTGAAGGTGTCGGCGGTTTGCTCTTTCGAGCGTCGGTCGCATCGCCCGCGCCTGACCTTCCTTCCGGGAGTTCACACTGGTCCGCGAAGCGGCAAACCGTCCGGGGGACGGTTTGAAGTGTGGACGGGCGGAGCCCTGCGCAACCGACGGTTCAAATCAAAGAGCGGCGTTGGCAGGAATTTTCCTGGGACGTGGGGCGATAGCGGCACGGCCCGCGCCTGACCTTCCCCCCGGGAGTTCACGCCGGTTCCCGAAGGGACAAACAGTCCGGGGGACTGTTTGAGGCGTGGACGGGCGGAGCCCTTCGCTGATACCGGTGCCTTGGAAGGTGACGGCGGCGGTGTGCCCCCTGGGACGTGAGGCGTCAGCCACACGGCCCGCGCCTGACCTTCCCCCCGGGAAGGCGCATTCGCGCCCTCCCAAGGTCAGGCGCGGGCCTTGTGTTGCGAAATGTTGTACAACCAAAGGAAACTGGCTATCGAGCTGAGTTCTTTTTGTGACGTGCTATTTTTCCAAAAGACCAAGGCGTGCAAGGGATTTATGCAGTTCTTCTGTTAGTTGGTCGGGTGTTTTCCAAAAAAGTAGTAAGTGATTGCGCAAGTCAAATGGCACATCGTCGAGTGACGACGTAACAATAATCACTCTCTTTCCTAGGGCATGAGCAATCCCCAACTCGTAAAATACATTAGGATTGCGACCGTCGATGTTTGCTACGATTAAAGCAGAGGTGGAAATTTCTGTAACGATGTGTCTTAGTATATTCCCTTCTAGAAAAGTTTCATCGCCGCGTGAAACTTCATAACCCACATTTCTAAGGGCTTTGCTGATCGTTTCATAATCGTTCGAGAAGCGCTCGTGGAAAGGTGTTAATATAAATGCTTTCCGCGTTTTTTGCTCTGAACTTTGGGCGGTGATCCCAAGGTTTTTGAGGAACTGGTTTTCGCTTTGAACGCGGTGGGAATGGTCACCTTTAGCAAAAGATGAGGCTCCCTCTACGAGCAAATGATTTACGTCAGACCAGCGGTCTGAGTTCTGCGTTAATCTGTTGTTCAAGTCATACAGCTTGTGCTCGAATGAGCGTCGCATCATCTCAATTTCTACGGAAAGGCGTTTTTCCTCAAGTTTGAGCTGCTTAGATCTTAGCTGAAATGACATCAGTGCAATCAAGATTGTAGCGGTTACCCCGACAGTTCCAATAATCAGAATGATGTCCTGAGTTCCAAGGATCTCTGTGAGCGACTGCATTTCAGACCCCAATCATCTTAATTGTAGCAACGACGCTGGTAACTGATATCGTGTATGAAGCCACAGCAAGACCAACCGACATTTTGAAGTGCTCATTCTCAAAAAACATGGCGGACTTTCTCCATAGTCCGACCACGATTATAGCCAAAATTATGAGTAAAATTAGGTAGATCGTGTGCTCATTTTCTCCGTCTGCGGAAGCGATTGCGAGGCCAACCATGAGTGAGATCGCGAGAAACATAATGTCAACGGGGAGTTCCAAAATGCTTGCCACGAAATCTGGAAGAGATGTGCTTCTGTCCACAAAGAGTTTGACCGTGAATGCCAAAGCAATCACGGATATAGGTAATACAAGGTCCAAATTCATAGATCGAAGAAACCTTTAAACATCCAGCTCCTCCACGAACTTCGCGTTCTCCTGGATATACTGGAAGCGGAGCTCGGGTTTCTTGCCCATCAGGCGCTCGACCAGGTCGCCGGTCTCGCCGGGCTCGTCCTCGTCGATGGTCACCCGGATCAATTTCCGGGTCTTGGGGTCCATTGTGGTCTCCTTCAGGTCCTTGGCGTCCATTTCGCCCAGACCCTTGAAGCGGCTGACGTCGATCTTGCCCTTGCCGCCGAGGCCCTTTTCCAGCCAGTAGTCGCGCTCGGCCTCGTCCTGGCAGTAGACGCGCTTGGCGCCTTGCGTCAGGCGGAACAGCGGCGGGCAGGCCAGGTACAGGTGGCCGTGGTCGATCAGCGGGCGCATCTGGGTGAAGAAGAAGGTCATCAAGAGCGAGGCGATATGGGCGCCGTCGACGTCCGCATCGGTCATGATGATGATCTTGTCATAGCGCAGATCGTCGAGGTTGAACTTGGAACCCAGCCCGACCCCCAGCGCCTCGCAGAGGTCGTTGATCTCGGCGTTGGAGCCGAGCTTGTTGGAGGCCGCGCCCAGCACGTTCAGGATCTTGCCCTTGAGCGGCAGGAGCGCCTGGTATTCGCGGTTGCGCGCGCCCTTGCCGGAGCCGCCCGCGGAGTCGCCCTCGACGATGAACAGCTCGGTGCCGGAGCGGTCCTTGGAGGTACAGTCGGTCAGCTTGCCGGGCAGGCGCAGCTTCTTGGTGGCGGACTTGCGCTGGGTCTCCTTCTCCTGCTTGCGGCGCAGGCGTTCCTCGGCGCGCAGGATCAGGAAATCGAGGATGGCGCCGGCGGATTTGGTATCGGCGGCGAGCCAGTTGTCGAAATGGTCGCGGACCGAGTTTTCCACCATCTTGTTGGCGGATTCGGTGGACAGGCGGTCCTTGGTCTGGCCGACGAAGGCGGGGTCGGCGATGAAGCAGGAGACCAGCGCACAGCCGCCCGCCATCAGGTCATCGCGGGTGATCTGGGCCGCCTTCTTGTTGCCGACCAGCTCGCCGTAGGCCTTGATGCCCTTGAGGATCGCGGACCAGAATCCGGTGACATGGGTGCCGCCTTCGGGGGTGGGGACTGTGTTACAGTAGGACTGCGTAAAGCCGTCGCGCGACGGCGTCCAGTTGATCGCCCATTCCACGTAACCCGGCTCGCCGAATTTCTCGCGGAACTCGACCTTGCCGGCGAAGGGCTGGTCTGCGTAGACGGAGGATTTGCCCAACACTTCGGTCAGGTAGTCCTTGAGGCCGCCGGGGAAGTGGAAGGTGGCCTCGGCCGGGGTCTCGCCGTCGTCGATTTCGGTTTTCCAGCGGATCTCGACGCCGGAGAACAGATAGGCCTTGGAGCGCACCAGCTTGAACAGGCGGGCGGGTTTGAAGCGGTGGTGGCCGAAGATCTGCTCATCGGCGTGGAAGGTGACGAAGGTGCCGCGCTTGTTCGGCGCTGCGCCGATCTTCTCGACCGGGCCTTGCGGCAACCCGCGGGAGAAGCGCTGTTCGAACAGTTCCTTGTTCTTGGCCACTTGCACGACCATGGAATCCGACAGCGCGTTCACCACCGAGGAGCCCACGCCGTGCAGACCGCCGGAGGTCTGGTAGGCCTTGCCGGAGAACTTGCCGCCCGCGTGCAGGGTGCAGAGGATCACTTCGAGCGCGGATTTGTCGGGGAACTTGGGGTGCGGGTCGATCGGGATGCCGCGGCCGTTGTCGGAGATGGTGACGGAATAATCGGCGTGCAGCGTCACCTCGATGCGGTTGGCGTGGCCGGCCACGGCCTCGTCCATCGAGTTGTCGAGGATTTCCGCCACCATGTGGTGCAGGGCGCGCTCATCGGTGCCGCCGATATACATGCCGGGGCGCTGTCGGACCGGTTCGAGGCCTTCGAGAACCTCGATGGAGGAGGCGTCATAGGTCTCGGCTGCGGGCGTGCTGAGGAGGTCGTCGGCCATGTGCGGGAGCTGCTCTTCCTTGGTTTTGGTTTACGGTCATTATGGCAGGTGTTGGGGCCGGGTGGAAGAGGGACGCAAGGGGCTGTGGATAAGCTGCGCAGCGCCTTGGCCGATCTCGGGCGGGTGCGAAGCGCTCTCCCGTTTTGCTGGAGGCAAACCTTTGGTTTGACGGGGCGGTCGGGGGCTGAGCCGCGGACCGCCGGACGGCTGCGGCGATATTCTCCGTGCAGCGTGGCGGTCTGCGGGCTACACCTGCGGCCAGCACAGGGCAGGCAGAGGACGCGGGGATGGCGGATCAGGGAATCAAGACGCAGGATTGGGACACCTTCCGGGCCGAGGCGCAGCGGATGCTGGAGGCGGCGCTGGACCAGATGCAGCAGGCGGCGGAGCGCCCCTGGCAGCCGGTGCCGGATGACATCGATGCGCGCTATGCGGTGCAGGCCGAGGCGCGCGGGCCGCAAGAGACCGTGGACCGGATCATCGCCGATGTGCTGCCCTATCATGGCGGCAATACCCATCCGCGGTTCTGGGGCTGGGTGCAGGGCTCGGGGCTGGCCTCGGACCTGATCGCGTCGGTCGCGGCGGCTGCGGTCAATGCCAACATGGGCGGGCGCGACCACGGGGCGAACTACATGGAGCGCGCGGTGGTGGATTGGACCCGCCGCAAGATGGGGATGCCGGAAGGGGCCAGCGGATTGCTCGTGACCGGCACCTCGCAGGCGACGGTGATTGCCTTTCAGGCGGCGCGGCTGCGGGCCTTGCCGGATCTGCGCAAGCGGGGGCAGGGCGATGGGCGGCTGACGGCCTATGCGGGTGAGGGCGTGCACAATGCCACGCTGAAGGCGGTGGAGCTGCTGGGCATTGGTTCGGACAACCTGCGCAAGGTTCCGCTGGTCGATGGCAGGATGGATTGCGCCGCGCTGGCGGAGATGGTGGCGCAGGATCGTGCTGCCGGGGCGCTGCCGTTCCTGGTGGTGGGCACCGCCGGGTCGGTGGACCTAGGGCTGTTTGACGATCTGAATGCCCTCGCAGATGCGGCCGCCGAACTGGGGCTGTGGCTGCATGTCGACGGAGCGTTCGGCGCCTGGACCCGGATCGCGGCAGAGCCCTACCGGTCGCTGAGTGACGGCATCGGCCGGGCTGACAGCATTGCGCTGGATTTCCACAAGTGGATGTACGTCGGTTACGACTGCGGCATGGCCTTGATCCGCAACGAGGCCGAGCACCGGGCGGCGTTTGCCGCGCGGCCCTCCTATCTGGAGGGCGCGGAGCGCGGGTTGGCGGGGGGCGAGCCGTGGTTCTGCGATTACGGCATCGACCTTTCCCGTGGCAACCGGGCGCTGAAGGTCTGGACGGCGCTGGAGACCTATGGCGAGGCGGCGTTCTCGGAGGCGATTACCGGAAACTGCGGCCTGGCGGCCTTGATGGCGGCTGAGGTCGCGGCGCAGCCAAAGATGGCCCTGGCGGCGCCAGTGGTGTCGAATGTCTGCGTTTTCACCGCCCGGGCGGACCTGCCGCCGGATGCGCAGTCCCGGTTGAATGCCGAGATCGCGCAGGTGCTGCAGGAAAGCGGCGAGGCCGTGTTCTCCACCACCCGCGTGGATGGCCGGGTGTTGTTGCGGGCGGCGATCACCAATCATCGCAGTCGCGCGCCGGACGTGCGCGCCGCCATCGTCGCGGTCGCGCGAGAGGCCGACGAGCGGGCAGGGGTCTAGCCCGCTGCGGCGGGCTGGTCCGGGCTGTCCGGCATCACGCACATGGCGTCGGCCTGCCCGGCATGGTGGCTGTCCCCTTGCGCATGCGGCAGCAGCACCATCGTCTGTGCAATGCCTAGGTGGTCGAGCTGGAACGGGGTGCCGCCGCGGAACTCCAGGTGGCCGCGGCCGATGATGCCGACCACCAGCGGCGCGTCCGGTGCGGCGGCGCGCTCGGCGATGCGGCAGGCAAAGGCGCGGTCCCATGTCTGCTGCGCGCGCACGAAACGGTCAAAGGTGGGATCATCGGCGGATTGCGCCGCGCGGCCTTCGCGCCGACCGCCGGTGATGTCGAACAGGTACTGGCGATAGGCGGCGGTTGCGGGCGCGGCCGGGCTCAGCCCTTCGCGGGCGTCCTCGGGAATGTTTTCCCAGCCGTCGCGGCCGACCTCGGTGACCAGCGCGCGGCGGCAGTTGAGGCCGATCATCCCGATCCCGAAATCGCGGGCAAAGCGGAAGATCGGCATGTAAAGCTCGGCATCAAAGCCCCAGACGGTGCTCCATTCGGCGCGCTCCAGAAACTCCGCCTCGCTGAGCGTGCCGCCGACCCAGTCGGCCAGCACCGGGTTCAGCCGGGCCGGGAACATCTCGAAGCCGAGCACCAGATCCGGGCGATGCGCCAAAAGGCCCGCGCAGACGTGCATCTGCCAGCGGTGGTTTTCCGCCCTGTCGTGGCTTTCGCCCAGCAGCACCGCCTGCTGGCGCGCGGCGCGGGCGAGCACCTCCTGATGGCTGAGCAGGGTCTGCGTGCCGGGGGTGAACCAGGTGCCGGGGGTCATGTTTCGGTAATCTCCAGTCCGAGGGGCCGTGCCTGTGCATCAAGCGCGACATGGTGGCCTTTCGTGCTGTCCCAGGCGGCGATCAGGCCCGCGCGCAGGTGCAGGTGAAAGGGTTTGGTGATGATGTTCACATGGCCGCCCATCGGCATCAACCGGTCGATGACACCCTGCCAGCTTTGGCGGATCCCGTATTGGCGGGCGGTGATGCGCAGCGGTTGCGCAGCACGCTGGAGACGGCCCAGAAGCTGCAGGGCGGGGTCCTGATCGGTGGGATCCTCGGGCGTGTCCACCGGATCCTCGGCGCTGGGCGGCGGCAGCGGCGTGCGGTTGAGCGTGGCGAGGGGGGAAAGGAACGGGGCCGCGCCCTCCAGCCCGGTGACGGAGAACACATGGGTGCCGTCGCGGTCGAGGAACTCCAGCCGGGGGTAGAGCTTGCCGCGCATCTCGGCGCTGACATCCAGACGCACCGCCGCCAGCAGGCCCTGCGGGATGCGGGCAACCGGATCGGTGCCGCCGAGCACGACGTGGCCGCCATCAAGGCGCACCTCGCGGATCCGGCCCAGACGCTCATGCAGCAGCCCGTCCTGCCGGATTGCCAGCATCACCCGGTCCATCTGCGTCAGCCGTGCCAGCAGTGCATTCGGTTCGGCACCGCCGAGGGTCCAGCGGCCGCGCTCTGCGGCGTCGCCTGCGGGGCAGGCTTGTGTGTCTGTCATGCGATTTGTCTTTCATCCGGGGTTGCGGGGCCGATCTGCCAGCGGTCGAAGGGGGCCAGCCCGCGGGGTTCGTGGTGGGCCACGCACAGGATCGCGGCCCGGGGCAGCGCGCGGCGGATCAGGGACAGCAGGCGGGTCTCGCTGGCGCTGTCGAGCGCGCTGGTGGCCTCGTCCAGCACCACCCAGGCGGGGCGGTTCAGCAGCACGCGGGCGAGCGCCAGCCGCTGGCGCTCTCCCATTGACAGCCCTTCGAGCGCGGCGGGGCCGGGCTGATCCAGCATGTCCAGCCGGTGGCCGAGGCCGATCTCCTGCAGCACCGCGCGCAGGCGGGCGGGGGCAAAGCCTGCCGGATCGCTGGGGTAGCAGGCGGCCGCGGCTAGGCCGTCGGGCAGCAGGTAGGGTTTCTGGGGCAGGAACATCAGGCCCGCAGGCGGTGTCAGGATCTCGCCCTCGCCATAGGTCCAGAGACCGGAGAGGGCGGCCAGCAGCGTGGTCTTGCCGGTGCCGGAGGGGCCGCTGATCCAGACCGATGCGCCGGGCCGGATGGTGGCATCCGGGACCGGGTCCAAGGCGCGGCCCTGCGGGGTGAACAGGGCCAGCCCGCGCACGTGCAGCGCGTCGTCCGGCGCGGGCGCGCGGCGGATGGCGCGGGGCACACCGGGCATCGGCGCAGGGGCGCGGGTGCTGGCGAACAGCTCATCCAGGCGTTCGGCGATGGCGGCGATTTCGGCAATGGCCCTGTAGTTGAAGATGAACCAGCTGAGGGTCTGGGTCACCCGGCCGAAGGCGCCGGCCAGCTGCATCATGCCGCCGAAGGTGACGAAGCCTGCGAAATAGGCGGGCAGCGAGAAGAACATCGGCACCCGCAGCACGGTCTGGAAATAGGGTCGGTGAAAGATGTTGAGGACCGCCTCGCGGCGGATCAGCGCCAGCCAGTTGCGGCGGATGCCCTGAAACCGCTGGCCGAGGCGGCGCAGCTCGGCGTCCTCGCCGCCGGACTGGGCGATTTCGGGTGCGTTGTCGCGCAGCTGCACCAGCGCGTGGCGGAAGTCGGCCTCCTGCCGTTCCTGGCGGAAAAACAGCGGCTTCAGCTGGCGGCCCATCAGATGGGTGATGCCGCTGGAGATGCCGACATAGACGAAGGCGAGCCAGACAAGGTAATGCGGCAGGGTGAGCTCGGTGCCGAAGACGGGCAGCGTCAGCACGAAGCCGGTCAGCCCCCAGAGCACCACCAGGTAGCTGACGATGGAGACGCAGTTCTCGATCAGGTCCAGCGACAGCAGCAGCAGCTTGTCGACGAACTGGCGGCAGTCCTCGGCGACGCGCTGGTCGGGGTTGTCGATCGCCTGCGGCGACAGACCGGGGCGCAGGTGCCAATAGGCGCGGGTGCTGGTCCAGGCGGAAAGGGCGCGCTCGGTCAGCTGCGCGCGCCAGCGCAGGAGCAGCCGCTTGCGCAGGTAGTCGCCGACGATGAACAGCACCACCTGCAGCCCGGTGATGGCAAAGAACACCGCCAGCTCGCGCAGGGTGGTGGCCAGGTCCAGCTGCTCCACCGCGTCATAGAAGCGTTTGTTCCAGGCGATCATCAGGACGCTGGTCCAGACCCCGACAAAGCCGAGGCCGAGCACCGTGGCATAGAGCACCAGCCCCTGCCACGCCTGCGGCCCCGAGGCCGCAAGCCGCGTCAGGCGGTAGAGTCTGCCGAACAGCGCCCGCATCAGAAGTCCAGGTTCAGGCTGACCTGGAAGCTGCGGCCTGCACCGGTCATCAGCTCCAGCGGGTTGGACCGGGCCACCGCCTCCGAGGGGGCGGTGCTGCGGCCAATGGCGTCGGCGGTGAAGTAACGTTTGTCAAAGACGTTCTGCACGCCGACGTTCAGCGAGGCGTTGGGCGCAACCTGCCATTTGCCGTAGAGGTCCAGCAGCGCGTAGCCTGCCGGTTTGAAACCGTCGGGATCGGCGGTTTCCTTGACCCGCGCGGCCACGGTGGCGACGGCCTCGAGCGTCAGGTCATACTGCGGCAGCGCGTAGCCATAGGTCAGGGTGGCGGTCAGCGGCGCAAGGTCATGCGGGGTTTCGGCGGCGCTGGCACTGGTCCGCTGGGTGCCTTTCTGCCAGGCGGCGGCATAGGTCAGCCAGCTGCGGTCGTTCAGATCCCAGGCGCCGGACATCTCGATCCCCCAGATCGAAACCTCTGAGAGGTTGCGGTAGGTGTACTGGCTGGTGCCGGGGATGTTGTAGAAGCTCTGGATGAAATCGTCGTAGTCGGACTGGAACAGGTTCACCGCGGTGTAGCCGCGCGCGCCTTCGTAGCGCAGGCCGATCTCGTAGCTCTTGACGCTTTCGGGGCGCAGGCCGGGTGCAGGCACCAGATCAAAGAAGGTGGAATCCAGCGACTGGAACAGCTGCTGGGCGGTGGGCATCTTGAAGCCTTCGCCGTATTTGGCCCAGACCGAATAACGGTCGTCGATGTGGAACTGCGCCCCGAGGCTGGCCAGCAGCTCGCTGTCCTTGCGCGTGACGGGCTCCGCCCCCGGCACCACCTGGTAGTCGGCGTCGGGCTTGGGCTCGATCCGGTAGGTGGCAAAGCGCAGCCCCGGCGTCAGCTCGAAGCGGCCACCGGCAAAGCGCATCCGATTTTCGGCATAGAGGTCGGCGCGGGTTGTCTCGGCGTTGGCAAAGTTGAAGCCGCCCGCGCGGGTCTCGGTCGTGGTGCCGGTGGTCAGGTTGCTGACCCGCGAGATCCGCTGATAGTCGGTTTGCGCGTAATCGCCATCGAAACCGAAGACCAAGTGATGGTCGATGTCTCCGGTCGTGAAGGTCTTGGTGGCCTGAATGTCGAGTTCGTGGAAGTCCTCGGAGTACGTCAGGATATCCGTCGTGCGCAGGCTGTCGCCCGCGGCGGAGGTGGTGGATTTGTGGCTGAGACTTTCGTAGCTGTGGGGCACATAGGCCAGCGTGGTCTTGACCTCGTCCAGCCAGCCCTGCGCCGGGGACCATTGGTGCTCGAGCCCGAACCGCTGGCGCGACAGGTCGAGGTGGCGGTCGCGGCTGTGGATCACCTCGCCCGTCGGCGCGCCCGAGAAGCTGGAGTAGACCGGGCCGAGATCCTGTTTCTGCGTCACATCGGTTTGCCGGTCCAGATGGTCGGCGCTGAATTCCAGCCGGTGTCGGGCGTTGGGGGTCCAGACCAGCTTGGCCAGGGCGCGGCTGGTGGCGGTGTCGGTGGGGTCCAGCTCGCCGCAGTGGGTGGCGCCGTGGCTGAGGTTGCGCGGACAGCCGTAAAGGCCGCCATCGGCGCGGGCGTTGGACTTTTCGATCTCATGCGCCTGGCTGCGCTTTGCCCCCAGCAGGAAGCTGAGCCGGTCGTTGAAGCGCTGGGCAAAGATCGCCTCGGCCTCGGTGCCGCGGTTGAGACTGTCATGGGACGCCTTGGTCCGGCCTGCGCGGTCCTGTCCCAGCAGCAGGTCTTCGGGGTCCAGGGTTTCAACCGCCAGCAGGCCCCCCAGCGCATCGGCACCCCATTTCACCGAGGCGGGTCCGCGCACCACCTCGGCCTGTTTGGTGAAGGAAAAGTCGAAGTAGTCGCGGGTGCCGTCGGTGATCCGCTCTGCCACCCGTGAGCCGTCGACCTGCAGCGCCACCCGGTTGCCGCCGACGCCGCGGATGGTCACGCCGCCGATGGTGTTGAACGGATCCGTTGCCGAGGTCTGGCGCGCGATATCCACGCCCGGTACCGTGCGCAGGAGATCCTCCAGGTCCTGCACGCCACGGCGTTCCAGTTCGGCCCCGTCGATGACGATGACATTGGCCGGAATATCCAGCGGCGTGCCGCCCGCGCGGTCGCTGGAGACGATGATCTCGTTCAGCAGCAGCGGGCTGTCCTCGGCCAATGCAGGGGCGGCCAGGCAGGTGCCAAGCAGCAGGGCGGCGGTCAGGGGAAGGTGGGGGCGTGGGGAGGGGGCCATGGTCCAGGTCCGTTCATGCATACAGGGAGGGATGCGTGCTGGACGGTCTTGCTGGCTCCGCCGTTTGGCATAGGTATTCCGACTATTAAAGTCAACTTTATTTGCGGTGATCCCCGCGGGTAATTTTGCGGTGCCTTGACGATGGGCGGAGCGGCGCCACCGCTGCCGTCGTCGCGGTTGCAGCGTCGGGGCCATGGGCGTAGATCTTGGGGCATGAAAAAAATCTGTCGATTGCTGTTGGGCGCCGCGCTGTTGCCGGCTGCTGCCGCGGCACACCCGCATATCTTCGTGGACACCGCCGTAAAGGTGATCGTCAGCGAGACCGGCACCCTGGAAGCGGTGGAGGTCACTTGGGCCTATGATGAGTTCTACTCGCTGCTGGTGCTGGAGGACCGTGGTTTGGACAGCGACTATGACGGTAAGCTGACCGAGGCCGAACTGGCGCAGCTGCAGGGGTTCGATCTGGCCTGGTTGCCCGATTTCGAAGGCGATACCTATCTCGACCGGGAGGGGGAGGCGCTGGCGCTGGGGAACCCGGAGCATCTGTCGACCGAGGTCGAGGAGGGCCGGATCACCACCCGCCATCGCCGCGCGCTGGCACAGCCGGTGGCGGCCGACGGGGTGGTGATGAAGGTTTACGATCCGACCTTCTACACGGCGTACACGCTGAACCTCGGGCTTGAGGTGACGGGCGGATGCCAGGGCGAGGTGACGCCGCCGGATCTGAATGCGGCCTATTCCCAGGTGGAAGAGCTGCTTTATGCGATGCCGACGCAGGAGGCGGAGTTGGAGTTTCCCAAGGTCGGAGAGAAATTCGCCGATGTGGTTCGGCTGCGGTGTGAGGGCTGAGGATGCGGTATGCGCTGACACTGGCGGCGCTGGGCGTCGTGGCGCTGGCGGTCTGGCTGTGGGGCCTGGGCGGCGCGCAGGACGTGGCGAGCTGGGCCGCAGAGGGCCAGCGACAGGCGCAGAACGCGATGGCGCGGGGGCTGCGCGCGCTGCGCGGTGGTGAGCCGGGGGCGCTGGCAGCGCTCTTGTCCCTGTGCTTTGCCTATGGGTTCTTTCATGCGGCGGGGCCGGGGCATGGCAAGCTGGTGATCGGCGGCTATGGCATGGGGCGACGGGTGCCCTTGATGCGGCTGGCGGCCCTGGCGGTGGCCTCGTCGCTGGCGCAGGCGGCGACTGCCGTGATCCTTGTTGCGGGCGGGTTGCTGGCGCTCGACTGGGGGCGCGAGCAGCTGACCGACATGGCCGAACAGGTGCTGGCGCCGCTGTCCTACGCGCTGATCGCGCTGGTTGGTCTGTGGCTGCTGGCGCGCGGGCTGCGGCGGCTGCTGGCCAGCGCGGGACCCGAACTGGCGCTGGCCACGGCTGGGCAGGGACAGGCCGCCCATTCCCATGACCCTGCGGGTCACCATCACCATCATCATCACGATCATGATCAGGTCCACGGGCACGTGCATGATCACGACCATGGGCACACCCATGGAGCGCAGGCGCATGACCTTCACGATGGCGTTTGTGCCTCTTGCGGGCACCGGCACGGGCCGACGCTGGAGGAAGCCGCCAATGTCACCTCGCTGCGCGATGCGCTGGCGGTGGTGGGGACGGTGGCGCTGCGCCCCTGTACCGGTGCGGTGTTCCTGCTGCTGCTGACCTGGCGCATGGGCGTCTTGTGGGCGGGGGTTGCCGGGGTGTTCGTCATGGGGCTGGGCACTGCCACGGTGACGGTTGCCGTGGCCGTTGCGGCAGTGACCTTGCGTCGGGGCGCGCTGGCGCAGTTGCAGGGGCGCGGTGCCCTGCGGGCCGCCGCAATGCTCGAGATCCTGGCGGGGGCGGTGGTGGCCATCCTGGCCATCCAGATCATGCTGCGCGCGCTCTAGGCCCTCAGCCCCGAAGGGCGTCCCCCAGCAGAGCGAAGGCCGGCGCGAGCGTCAGCTGCGTGGACATCACCGCCGCCATTGGCGCGGCCTGCTCGGCGCTGGACAGATCATGCCAGAAGGTCAGCGATTTACGGCGCAATAGGTCGCCATGCGGATGCGCCTTGCCATAGGGCGCAGGGGTGCGTTTCAGCTCGGCCGGGCGGGTGGCAAAACCCTTGAGGGCCAGAATGTCCACCAACGCCGCGGCTTCGTCCCCCGTCGCCCCGTCCACGGCAGCCCGCCAGCGGGTGACCTGCGCGGGGCTGAAGCCCATGATGCCACCGCCGGTGGTGCAGCGCGCGGGATCGATCCCGAAAAACAGCGCGCAGCTGGTGTCGGCTGCGGCGTCCTCGATCGACCAGAGCATATGCAGGTGCGTCTTGTAGGGGGTCTTGTCCTTGGAGAAGCGGATGTCGCGCTGGGGGCGGAACAGCTTGCCCGTCACCTTGGCGCCCGTGCGCCGGCTGATCGCCTGGGCGACCTCGTCCACGAGGCGCAGCGCGGGGGTGCGCAGCTGCGCCTCGTAGCGGGATTTATGGGCATTGAACCAGTCGCGCGTGTTGTTTTCCGTCAGTTCGGCCAGGAAGGCGCGGGCGTCGGGGATCAGCGGGGCAAACGGGTCGGATTTCGAGGCGGGCATGATGGCGGGCTCCTGCGCGGGCGTGGCTGTGCAGTCTACCACCATAAGGCTGTGCGCGGGAAAGGAAACTCTGCCCTTGCCGGAACGCGTGACCGGGCCTAATGCTGGCGCATGAGCAAGACGGATAACAAAGCAATGGTCATGAGCGCGCGCGGCCATGCGCGCGCGATCGCGGTTCTGGGGCTGCCTTTGATCGGCGGCCATGTGGCGCAGTTTGCCATCGGCCTCACCGATACGGTGATGCTGGGCTGGTACGGGGTGGAGGCGCTGGCGGCGGTGACGCTGGGCTCGACCTATTTCTTCTCGATCTTCCTGCTGGGATCCGGCTTTGCCTTTGCGGTGATGCCGATGGTGGCGGCGGCGGCCGGCGCCGGGGAGGACCGCCAGATCCGCCGCTCGACCCGCATGGGGCTGTGGCTGTCGCTGCTGTATGGCGCGTTGGCGATGCCGCTCTTGTGGTGGTCGGAGCCGATCCTGCTGCTGCTGGGGCAGAAACCGCAGGTGGCGCATGACGCGGCGGAGTATCTGCGCATTGCCGGCTGGGCGATCTTTCCGGCGCTGTTGTACATGGTGGCGAAATCCTACCTGGCGGCGCTGGAGCGTACCCAGATCGTCCTGTGGATGTCGGTGTTCGGCGCGGTGCTGAACGCGCTGGTGAACTATGCGTTGATCTTCGGCAACTGGGGCGCGCCGGAGCTGGGGGTGACGGGGGCCGCGCTGGCCTCGGTGGTGACCAACGGGGTGTCCTTTGTGCTGGTGCTGGCCTATGCCCTGCGGGTGCTGCCCGAGCATGAGCTGCTGAAGAACTTCCAGCGCCCGGACTGGGAGATGCTGGGCAAGGTTCTGCGCATGGGCACTCCGATCGGGCTGACCACGGTGGCCGAGAGCAGCCTGTTTGCCGCCTCGGCGATGATGATGGGCTGGCTGGGCACGGTGCCGCTGGCGGCGCACGGGATCGCGGTATCGCTGGGCGGGCTGGCCTTCATGGCGCACCTGGGGCTGTCCAACGCGGCCACCATCCGGGCGGGCAATGCCTTTGGCCGGGGCGACCGGGCGCATATGGCACTGGGGGCCAAGGTGGTGACCGTGATGTCGCTGGCGTTTTCGGTGCTGGGGGTTGCGGCCTTCCTGTTGTTGCCGGAGTGGCTGATCTCGCTGTTCCTCGACCCGGCCGACCCGCAGAAGGATCAGATCGTGCTGATCGGCGTCGGCCTTTTGGCGATGGCGGCGCTGTTCCAGCTGATGGACGGCATGCAGGTGGTGGCGCTGGGGCTGCTGCGCGGGGTGCAGGACACCGCCGTGCCGCTGGTGATCGCGGTGGTCAGCTATTGGGCGGTGGGTATACCCGCGTCTTACGTGATGGGCTTTGTGCTGGGCTGGGGCGGCGTTGGCGTCTGGGTCGGGCTGGTGGCCGGGCTGACCACGGCGGGCGTGTTCCTGATGTGGCGCTTCTGGGGGCGGATCATCCGCACAGTCGGCACCGCCAACGCCTGAGCGCCATGGCTTGACCGCTGCGGCAGGCGTCGGCAGGCTGGGGCAAGTCCCCACAACCGGAAAGTGCCTGCCGATGATGACCGAAGATGACCGCCGCCTGTTGCGCATCGCCTATGAGGAAGCCCGTGCCGGGTTCGACGAGGGCGGCTGCCCGATCGGCTCGGTCCTGGCACGGGGCGGGCAGGTGGTGGCACAGGGGCGCAATCAGCGGGTGCAGAAGGGCGATCCCATCGCCCACGGCGAGATGGACGCGCTGCGAAAGGCGGGGCGGCAGGCCAGCTACCGCGATACGGTTCTCTATACATCGTTGTCGCCCTGCATGATGTGCAGCGGCACAATCGTGCAGTTCGGCATTCCGCGCGTGGTGATCGGCGACAGCCAGAACTTTGGCGGCAACGAGGACTTCCTGCGCAGCCGCGGCGTTGAGGTGGTGGTGGCCGACGATCCGGACTGCATCGCGCTGATGGCCCGCTTCATCCGCGAAAAGCCCGACCTCTGGGCCGAGTACATCGCCGAGTAACGCCGCAGCCCTATTGCGAGTCGTCCCCGCGTGGCTCCTGTGCCTTCATCAGCCGGTCAGCCTTCTTGCGCACCAGAACGCTGCGCAGGTCGTGCATGGCCAGCAACAGGGCGTCGGTGACCTCCTCCAGCTGCGCATCGGTGGCGCGGCTGTTGGCCCAGTGGGCGGTGAGGTTCAGATGGTCGATGGCGCGGTGGATGTCGTCGAGTTCACGCGCGGCCAGCGTGGCGCTGCGCTCGGCCATCCAGCGTTTGATCTCCTCGAGGTCGCGGTCGGACAGCACCCGCTGGCCATGCGGCTTGATCTCTCCGTTGCGGATGTTGACGACCGCGATCTGGTCCATTTCGATCCGCCGCTGCCGGTTTTCGCCGTCGATGCGAAAGACAAAGGCGCCGTTTTCGCGGACGCGGAAATAATACTCCGGCAGGTCGGCACTCATACCCGTAGCCCCTTCAGCTCAGCTTGGCGCAGAAGGCCTGGATGCGGGTGCAGGCTTCTTTCAGTGCCGCATCCGAGGTGGCGTAGCTGACCCGGAAATTCGGCGACAGGCCGAAGGCCGCGCCAAAGACCACGGCGACGTCGGCCTCCTCGAGCAGGGCGGTGGCGAAATCCTCGTCGGTTTCGATCACCTTGCCTGCGGGGGTGGTCTTGCCGATCAGACCGGCAATCGAGGGATAGACATAGAAGGCCCCTTCCGGCACCGGGCAGGTGATGCCGTCGACCGCGTTCAGCATCTCGACCACCAGGTTGCGACGGCGCACGAAGGTTTCGTTGTTCGGTGCGAGGAAATCCTGCGGGCCGTTCAGGGCCTCCACCGCAGCCCATTGGCTGACCGAACAGGGGTTGGAGGTGGATTGCGACTGCACCTTGCGCATGGCGGCGATCAGCGTTTCCGGGCCGGCCGCATAGCCGATGCGCCAGCCGGTCATCGCATAGGCCTTGGAGACGCCGTTGCAGGTGAGGGTGCGGTCGTAAAGCTTTGGTTCGACCTGCGCCGGGGTGCAGAATTCAAAGCCGTCGTAGGCGAGGTGCTCATACATGTCGTCGGTCATCACCCAGACATGCGGGTGGCGCAGCAGCACCTCGGTCAGCGCCTTCAGTTCGGCCCAGCTGTAGCCTGCGCCGGTGGGGTTGGAGGGCGAGTTGAAGATGAACCACTTGGTGTTCGGGGTGATCGCCGCGTCCAGCTGCTCGGGCGTCAGCTTGAAGCTGTTTTCCAGCGTGGTTTCCACCGTCACCGGGGTGCCGCCCGCCAGCAGCACCATGTCGGGGTAGCTGACCCAGTAGGGCGCCGGGATCACCACTTCGTCGCCCGGGTTGAGGGTGGCCATCAGCGCGTTGTAGAGCGTCTGCTTGCCGCCGGTGCCGACCGAGATCTGCGCCGGGGTGTAGTCGAGCCCGTGGTCACGTTTCATCTTGGCGCAGACCGCCTGTTTCAGCTCGGGGATGCCGTCGGGGGCGGTGTATTTCGTCTTGCCCGCGGCGATGGCGGCAACGGCGGCGTCCTTGATGTTCTGCGGGGTGTCAAAGTCCGGTTCCCCTGCGGACAGACCGATGACATCGCGTCCGGCGGCCTTCAGCTCGGCCGCCTTGGCGGTCATGGCAATGGTCGGCGAGGGTTTGACGCGCGACAGCGTATCGGACAGGAATGACATGAAACGGGCCCCGGTTTGTATGTTCTGCAGAACTGTCATAGGGTGCCGCTAAACAGCGATCAAGCGAGCAAATAGGAGATCCGACGATGGAAGCGCAGGAGACTGACTGGTACGGACCGGACGCGGCAACATTCGGGGACCGGGTTGCCGCAGCACGCGAGGCTGCCGGGATGACACAGGCGCAGCTGGCACGGCGGCTGGGGATCAAGAAGGCGACGCTGATGGGCTGGGAACAGGACCTGTCGGAGCCGCGGGCCAACAAGCTGACGATGATGGCGGGCGTGCTGAACGTGTCGATGTCCTGGCTGTTGACCGGCGAGGGCGAAGGCATGAGCGAACCGGCCAGCGGCGACGTGGATCTGGGCGATTTCGCCGGCGTCCTGCGCGAGCTTCGGGCGCTGCGCGGCGAGATGCGCAACAATGCGGAGCGGGCGGCGCGGCTGGAAAAGAAACTGCGCACGCTGCTGCAGACGGCCGAAGCCGCCAGCGTCTCGACAGGCGGGGAAGTCGCCGCGGGAGTGGCAGAATGAGCGAGACCCGCGAAATCCGTCTGAAGCGCCTGCACATGCGCTCCATGCGGCGGGGCATCAAGGAGATGGATATCCTGCTGTCGGGGTATGCCGCTGCAAATCTGGCGCAAATGGAAGACCCGCGCCTGGACCTGTACGAAGCCCTGTTGCATGAGAATGATCAGGATTTGTATCAATGGGTTACGGGGCAGGTTGCCGCCCCGGAACAGTTCCGTGACCTGGTGGGGGAGATCGCGCAAACCTACCAAAAATAATAAAATTCGGGCTTAACCGATTTTTGGGAAATTGTTGGCATCTTTACTCAGGAGCAAATTCGAGTCGGAGATGCGAATGAGTATGGAACTGCCAATCAACCAGACGGACCGCAAAGGGTTCATGACTGGTTATCTGGAGGCGCTGGCCCTTGTCGAGCGTCTCCACCGTCTGTTGCTGGATGTCATCAAGGATGAATTCGAACGCGTCGGTGTGCTGGAGATCAACGCGGTCCAGGCGCTGCTGCTGTTCAACATCGGTGACAACGAGGTCACGGCCGGGGAACTGAAAACCCGCGGTTATTACCAGGGCAGCAATGTCAGCTACAACCTGAAGAAGCTGGTCGAGATGGGCTACATGCACCATCAGCGTTGCGAGATCGACCGTCGCTCGGTGCGGGTGCGTCTGACGCCGCGTGGTCGCGAGATTCGCGATATCGTGTCGGCGCTGTTTGCCCGCCATGCCGAGGGGCTGGAAGGCAAGGATGTGATCTCCTCGCAAGGGATCGAAGATATCACCGCGTCGTTGAAACGCGTCGAGCGCTACTGGTCGGATCAGATCCGCTATATCTACTGACTGCCGCGCCGGGTTGCTCCTGGCAGGCAGAGGACAGCCGACACAAGCGGGAAACATCGCGAGTCGGCATCGGGACATGCGGGGAAACCATGTCCCGGACGGGATAAAAGGGTCAGGCACCAGGTTGTGAAAACCTTGGTTGAAGGTCACAGAAGTGGCCGCCCTTTCCCCCATCTTTCAACACGACGAGATACGGGCCGCGACTTGTGACACGCGTCGCCCCTGATGCCGCGGATTGATCCGGGCAGCCAGTGCTGGCTGCGCGGAAATTGTCATGTCTGGCCTCCGGCGCGCCGCACGCGTGGCGACGCGGGTGGGCATGTCTTGCCCGTCCTGCCAGTGGCCGTCTTACCAGTGGCCGGTGTTTTCCATGCTGGCCCAGGGTTCCGCGGGCTCGAGCCGGTCGCCGTTCTGCAACAGCTCGATCGAGATGTTGTCGGGCGAGCGCACAAAGGCCATGTGACCGTCGCGCGGCGGGCGATTGATGGTGACGCCATTGTCCATCAGGCGCTGGCAGGTCTCGTAGATGTTGTCCACGCCGTAGGCCAGGTGGCCGAAATGGCGGCTGTCGCTGGGAAGCCCGTCGTCGCCATCCCAGTTCCAGGTCAGCTCCAGCGGGGTTTCCTCTTGGCCGGGAGCGGCCATGAAGATCAGGCTGAAACGTCCCTCTTCGGAGTCCTTGCGGCGGATTTCCTTCAGGCCCAGGAGCTCATAAAAGGCCATGGATTTCTTCAGGTCCTTCACACGGACCATGGTGTGCAGATACTTGAGGGGCATGAGGCTCTCCTGTTTGGGTTGCGCTGCGCACTTTACCCACCCTGTTGGCGAAGGCCAGTCAAAGGCTCGGCGCGATCAGAATTTTGACTGGATGCCCAGCGAGACGGAAAACTCGCTGCTGTCGTATTTGCTGAGATTCGAAAACCGCTTGCCTGCGCGCAGGCGCAGCTGCGGCGCAAATCCGGCATAGTCGTAATCGGCAAAGAACAGGTTGAGGTCCGCATAGGCGGATCTGTCGGTCCGCCCGCCCGGCACCGGCTGCCAGGCGCTGCCGGTGTAGACCACCTGATCGGGATAGGCGGAATTGCCGAGGATCAGGCCGGTGCTGACACGGGCCGGGCCGACCTGCTCGTCAAAGGCGTAGCCGAGCCGCAGGGTGGTGGTCTGGCTGGCGAAGTATTTGCTTTTGGCGCGGGTGTCCCGCAGGCCAAGGCTGACATCGACGCGGTCGCCGTTGCCCAGCTCGCGGGTGAGGGCGGCGCCCAGTCCCAGCACGTTTGCATCCAGCGACAACCGCTGCGGCGCGATCCGGTGCTCGGCGCTGCCGCTGAGGGTCAGGCGCATCTGCGGCGACAGCACCCAGCTGCGCGAGGCGCTGAGCTTGGCGAGGTCATAGCTGCGCTCGCCGCCGTACCAGGAGGTCGCCGCGGTCAGCGCGACGCGGGCGCTGCCGCCGCTGTCGGCGGGGCCAGCGCGAAAGGCATGCGCCAGCGTCAGCTCGCCGTAGGTGGAGCCAAAGTCGGCGTTGCGCGGCACCGTGGTGTGGGTCTTCGCGGCGGCGTCCTGCGCCTTTTCCTTGGCGCTGGAGGACAGCGCCACCCGCTGCACGTACAGCCGCGCGCTGAGCATGGTCTGGCTGTTGGCGTTCTGCGCCAGGCGGCGGCTGATGCCCGCATCCAGCGTGCCGATCAGCCCCGACAGCGCGATGGCGCGCGGGCCGAGCCGATTTTGATGCGAGCCCAGCCCGTCGACCTGCAGCGTTGCCGCATCGGAGCCGTTGTTGACGTTGCTCGAAGGTTTTACTCCGCCGCTGAGGCGGAAGGACCAGGGGTTGATCCGGCGCAGTGTCTTGTAGTCGCGGGCGATCAGCTGTTCGGCGCGGGCGTCCGGCGCATAGGTGGCGGTGCGGCGCAGCCAGTATTGCGACAGCGTGGGCCTGCCGCTTTGATAGGCCAGTCGCGAGGCCAGCTGTGCCAACTGGTAGCGGCTGGCGTCATCAGGTGCGTGGCGGAAGGCGCGGGCGGCGGCCTTGCGGCCCTTGGCGGGTTGGCCGGTCTGGGCAAAAGCGGCGGCGCGCAGATGCCAGGCCGTGTGGTTCCTGCGGTCCGCCTGCAGCAATGCCCGGGAGAGTTCGAGGGTCAGGGCCGGGTCACCGTTTTGCAGCGCGTGCGCCGCCAGCGCCTGCCCCTGTTCAAGGGACAGGTGCAGCTGTGGCTCGACCGCCTCGGCAGCGAGGCGAGCGGCCGAGAGGGGCAGGGCAAGGGCCAGCGCCAGGGCTGCCGCTGCAGCCCGCGTCATGGGGCAGGGCAGGCCGGATCGGCAGAAGGGCCGGTGCAGGAGCCCAGAACGAAGACGCCGAATTCCTCGATTGGCACGGAGCCGTTGTTCAGTTCCTCGATATGGCCGGTGGCGTGCAGGGTGCCTGCAACGGCGGCGGCGTCGGTACCGCTGAAGACACCGCCATATTCGCCGACCCCTGCCTTGTCCACGGTGACAGAGCCGGTGAAGGAGCCGTCCGAGGCGATGGCCGTGGGCTCAAACTCGAGATTCTCGACCACAGTTCCGGGGGAATCGGTAATGGTGCGATTGTAGACGCTGCCCTTCACCCTCATGTCGGAAAAGTCGGCGTTGATGAACGCGTTGCCGGTGACTTCAGCAGCCTGCCCGGGGATGATCGCTGGGTCGCTGCCGGGCGGCGCTGGTTTCAGGTCGCCGCCATCCCCGTTGATGTTCAACAGGCCGACGTACGTGCCGGCATAGCTGACGATGCCCTTGTCCCCGGTGTCGACCGGGGGCTTGGAGAAACTGCCGTCGCTGCCATAGGTGGAGCCGCCCTGGAAATACCCGAACTGGCCGCCGGTCATCACCACGGTTGCATAGCCACCCTCGCTTTGGCGGATGTAGGCGGTGGAATGTTCTGTAAGCCCGTTTTGCTGTACGGTGTAAGCTTCGTAGCCGACCCTGTCGAGTGCGGGGTTGCGCGTATACTGGGCGGTCACCGGCGTGGAGTCCAGCCCGACACCGGTCACGGTCAGGGTCTGGTTTGCAGCGTCATAGCTGACGCTTGTCACATCCCCGGCAAGTTCCTCGGGGATCTGCAGACCCGGGTCCGGGTCCGGCGTGGTGGTGTCATCCTCCAAGAAGGGATTGCCGCCGCCGCATGCCGACAGCGCGGACGCCGCCGCGAGCCCTAGCCAATAGCGCCTCATCTGCCTGTACCTCAAAATATGCTTTTTCGTTTTGTCGCACCATCATGCGCGGCTTTGGTAATGTCAATTGAGCCTGAACCGTTAGGCCGCAACCGTGGCGGATGGGATACCTGCATATTGTAGTCAGGGCGCAGTCCGGGTGTAAATATTGTGGGCTTCAGCTGGCGCAAGCGCGAAACTTTTTGACTTGGCGCGACGCTGGACAGGCGGTATGCGGGGAGGGCAATCGCAGTCACGACGGGGTGCCGCCATGCAGCAATATCTGGACCAGCTTCGCTATATCCTTGAGCACGGAGAGGTGTCGGATGACCGCACCGGCACCGGGACGCTCAGCTGTTTTGGCATGCAGGCGCGGTATTCTCTGGCGGAGGGATTTCCGCTGGTGACCACCAAGAAACTGCACCTGCGCTCCATCGTGCATGAGCTGTTGTGGTTCCTGTCGGGCGACACCAACATTCGATACCTGAAGGACAACGGCGTCTCGATCTGGGACGAATGGGCGGATGAGAACGGCGACCTGGGGCCGGTCTATGGCCACCAATGGCGGGCCTTCCCACGTCTTGAGCCGCTCCCGGGGACCACCGGGGATGAGCCGCTCTACCGTGCGGGCAGCGTCGATCAGATCGCCGAACTGGTCGAGATGATCCGCAAGAGCCCGGACAGTCGGCGCCTGATCGTCAGTGCCTGGAACCCGGCTGATGTGCCGGACATGGCATTGCCGCCGTGCCATACGCTGTGGCAGGTGCGGATCATCGGCGGCAAACTGCATTTGCAGCTGTACCAGCGGTCGGCCGACATGTTCCTGGGCGTGCCTTTCAATATCGCGTCCTATGCGCTGCTGCAGGCGATGCTGGCCCATGTCACCGGCTATGAGCCGGGGGATTTCGTGCATACGATGGGCGATGCGCATATCTACTCCAACCACGTCGAGCAGGTGAAACTGCAGTTGTTGCGTGAGCCGCGACCGCTGCCGCAGCTGCGCATCAAACGTGAGGTCAGCTCGATCTTCGACTTCAAGTACGAGGATTTCGAGTTCGTGGATTATGACCCTCACCCCGCCATCAAGGCACCGGTCGCGGTCTGAGACGACCGGTCGATAGAACAAGGAAGACTGCAGATGATTACCCTGATCGCTGCGCGGGCGCGCAACGGGGCCATTGGCAAGGACAATGATATCCCCTGGTTCGCGCCGGAGGATCTAAAGGCGTTTCAGCGCGAAACGCTTGGCGGTGCGCTCATCATGGGGCGCAATACCTGGGATAGTTTGCCGGTGAAGCCCTTGAAAAACCGGTTGAACCTGGTCGTGTCCTCCAACCCCGAGGCCGCGGAAACGGTGCTGCCCTCGGTGTCCGCGGCCGTGGCGGCGGCGCAGGCGCAGGGCTACCGTCGGATCTATGGGATCGGCGGAGAGGGGATCTACCGGGAGATGCTGGCGATGGCGGATCGCTTGCTGATTACCGAAGTGGATCTGGAGATTGCAGACGCCGATGCCTATTTCCCGGACTTCTCCGCGCAGGACTGGCACCGGTCGGGAGAGCAGCCCCTGCGGGCTGAAGACCCGGCCTGCATGATGGTGGAGTATCTGCGCAAGACGCCGCGGAACGGCTGAGGTTTCCGATTGCGAAAGCCCGCTGCGCCCAGGCCGGAAGTGGTACCGGGCGCAGAGGTCAGCTTGGGGCGGGCTCGCGACTTGGCGTGTCGTCAGACCAGAACCGGCTTGCTGCGTCGGGCAGGATCCCTTTAGGCAGTCTGTATCGTCATGGTCGTAAAGGCCCGGGGTGCGACGGGTCAGACGGCCAGCGCCGTCAGAACCGGTTGCACCGGATCACAACGCCTTCAGGTCCGCCGCCATCTGGCGGCCGTCGCGCCCTTCGGACAGTTCGTAAGCGATCTTCATGTTGTCGGCCAGTCCGGTCATGCCGGACCGTTCAACTGCTGAGATATGCACGAACACATCTTTGCCGCCTTCGTCAGGTTCGATGAACCCGTACCCTTTGGTGGTGTTGAACCACTTCACGGTGCCGCTTGGCATTTCCCGTGTCTCCTTCTAGTTTGCAACTTGCCTTGGGGATCCCCAGGGCATCCGGCCACGCCCCGGCACGACTGGCCGCAGGCAAGGCTGGACAACCTAGAGTTTTGCACGGGTCCGGCGAAAATCAAGAAAAACTGGTGAATTCTACCATCAATTCTGAAGATTTCTGTCGACCGCCTTGGAGGCGTTATGAAGATTTACGGGCTGAAAAACTGTGACACCTGTCGTAAGGCGCTGAAACAGTTGCCAGATTTCTCTCTGGTAGATGTGCGCGCCGAAGCGGTGCCGGATGCGGTGTTGCAGGCAGCGCACGCTCAATTCGGCAGCAAACTGGTGAACACCCGTTCGACGACATGGCGCGGGCTGAGCGAAGAGGAGCGTAACGAAGCGCCCCTGGCGCTGCTGCGCGCGCATCCGGCGCTGATGAAACGGCCGCTGATCGAGCGCGACGGCGAATTGTTCCTAGGCTGGGACAAATCGGTGCAGGCGGCCCTGGGGCTGGGCTGAGGCGGCAGGGCAGAGGGCAGGCACCGCTGCCGCGGCAGGGCGCCTGTCACATGGGGCATCCGGATCAGCTGGGGACGGCTGCCACCCGGCGGCGCAGGAGTGCGTCCAGCGACAGTGCACCGCCACCGCGAACCACCAAATAGGCCAGCAGGAACAGCCAGAACAGCCGCTGGTCGAGGATCACCGCATCCGGGAACCGGTCGAACATCGCGCCTAGTGTCTTGGCGTCGGTGGCGCCATGGCCGATCACATCCGTCAATGACTGCACGACGACGAATCCGATCATCCCGAGGGCGGCCAGCCGGGTTGCCAGCCCGAGGACGATCAGCAGAGGCAGGATGAATTCGGCGTAGGTGCCGGCCAGCACCACCAGTTTTTGCAGCAGGCCGAACTGAGAGACGTCATAGCCTGCGGCCTCCAGCTGCTTGGGGAAGATCTGGCTGTAGGCGCCGATCGAGGGGCTGAACAGGCCAAGCAGGCCATCGCCCAGCTTGGTCAGGCCGGAATTCCAGAAGTAGAGCAGCAGCGTCGAGGCAAAGACCAGCCGCGCAGCCAGCGGCAGCAGCCAGCGTCCGGCGCGCTCGACCTGGCTGAAGACGGCGTCGTGAATGGTGACAAATGCGTTCATGGTCTTACCCTTTGTTGTCGAGCCCGGTGATCGCGCCGCCCTGCAACAGCAGGGTCAGCGTCGCGCCGAGGTCAAAATCTTGCTGGTCTTCGGCGGCCGCCTCGAGCGCCGTGCCGATGGTCCCACCTGCCTGGATCGCCGCGACCCAAGCAGCGCCGCCGGGCGGCAGCAGCTGTGGCAGCGGGTCGTACTCTGGCCGGGTGATCAGCACGTCCTGCGCTTGCGGTTGCGGCGCGGGCGCGCAGGATTCGGTGTTGAAGCGCCAGATCGCATGCACCGGCCAGGGCGAGCGTAGCACCTGAACCGCGGGGGCCAGTCGCAGTCGCGTGCGCATCAGCGCCTCTGCCCCGAGCTGACCAAGCACCTCCGGCGCAATGGGGGCGGCATCGGCAGCGTGATAGGCGCGGCGCAGGGCCAGCTCCAGCCGGGCGACATCGCCGAGATAGCCGAGGTGCCTGAGCTGCTCCATGCCTTCCAGAAAGGCGGGGAAATCTTCGCCGTAGAACATCATCAGCGGCGAGGCGGGCGGGTGCTGCCGCAGGTAGAGACCCGCCAGCCCGTCCATGTTTTGCTTGCCCAGCAGCTTGGCGATCACCGGGAATGCGGTGTGCATTGCCTCTGTCAGCGCGGCGGCGACATTGTTGCGGTAGACGTCAAAACGTCGGCCTGCGGGCTGGCCGTGCTGATCCACCAGCCCGTCCGGCACCTGCTGGCCCGCATCCATCAGGGCGCGGGTGAAGTCTGCTTGCGAAACACTCATGCCGGGATGCGCTCCAGCGCGGCTGCGGCGCGGGCGGCTTCGGCCTCCAGCACGGGCCAGTCCGGCACGTCGTTGTCCCATTCCACCAGCACCGGCCTCGGGCCTGAACGCGCCAGCGTGTAGTCCAGCAAGGCCCAGACCGGATCGGCGATCTCGCGGCCGTGACTGTCGATCAGCAGTGGGCGGCCGTGCTCATCCGCATCGGTGTCATGGCCGCCGAGGTGGATTTCGCCCACATGCGCCAGCGCGAAGGCGTCGATGTAGCCCTGCGGCGAGAAGCCGAGGTTGGTGGCGGAGACAAAGACGTTGTTCACGTCCAGCAGCAGCCCGCAGCCGGTGCGGCGGGCGATCTCGGCAAGGAAATCGGGCTCTGACCAGGTGCTTTCGGCAAAGGCCAGATAGCTGGAAGGGTTCTCCAGCAGCATCGGCCGGGCGATGGTATCCTGCAGCTGATCGATGTGGTCGCAGATCCGCTGCAGGCTGGCGTCCGTATAGGGCAGCGGCAACAGGTCGTTGTAGAAATGGCTGTCGTGGGTCGACCAGGCGAGATGTTCGGAGAAGCTGGCCGGGTTCAGCCAGCCCATGAGGTGCTTCAACCGGGCGAGGTGGTCCGGGTCCAGCGGGGCCTCACCGCCGATCGAGAGGCCGACGCCATGCACCGAAATCGGGAACTTCTCGGCCAGGTGGCGCAGCTGCGCCAGCGGACGGCCGCCGTCGCCCATGTAGTTCTCGGCGTGGATTTCCAGCCAGGCAACGCGGCCCGCGTCCTGCATGATGGCAGTGAAATGCTGCGGCTTGTAGCCGATGCCCGGTGCGGCGGGCAGGTGGGTCTGTGAGGCGGCGTCACGCATGGGGGTCCCCGTCGTCAGGGTGCAAAAAGGGCGGGAAAACCATGCTCCCGCCCCTTGATGTCAAATGGCTTAGGCCGGCAGGTCGCGTTCCAGCGGCTCCAGCGAGCCCTTGCGCTCGGTGCCGTCGGCCATGGCGGGCAGGTCGATGCTTTCGCAGGTGCCTGCATCGACCAGGGTCCAGGCGTTGCCCTGGTAGTCGGTGGTCGACGTGCCGGCGCAGGTGGTGCCGGGGCCGGCGGCGCAGTCGTTCTGACCGGCCAGCGACACGCCGTAGCATTTTTCCTTGGTGGCGGCAGCGGCGGGCACGGTGGAAGCAGCGGTCAGCGCAGCGGCGACGGCGCTGGCAACGGCCAGGGATTTTGCGGTGTTCGACATCTGGTAGGTCCTTTCGGTATCTGCATCCGGTGTCGTGATGACACTAGAACCCTAACCCGTGGCTACGGCGCGTTGAAGTCACGAGGGCGTGTCTCACGCCTGCGTCAGAAACCGTTACGGATTTGTCGGGAAGCTGTGGTCCCAAAGTGCTGAAAAGCGGCGATATTTGCAATCTGTGACACAAAAACGGCCCCGCGAGGGGGCCGTTTCCGAACTTGCAGCGGTAAATGTTACAGCAGGTCGGGCGGGGTGGCTTCGACCGCCAGCGCCTTTGTAACATTTTCCAGGCTCTCGACGCTGGTGCGCTTTTCGCCGAGGCGGCGGACCGAGACGGTGCGCTCCTCGACCTCGCGGTGGCCGACTGCGAGAATGACCGGCACCTTGCCCACGGAGTGCTCGCGGACCTTGTAGTTGATCTTCTCGTTGCGGATGTCGGCCTCGGCGCGCACGCCTGCGGCGCGCAGGGTTTCGACCACCTCGTTGACGTAGTCATCCGCCTCGGAGGTGATGGAGGCCACCACCACCTGGCGCGGTGCCAGCCAGAACGGCAGCTTGCCGGCGTGTTCCTCGATCAGGATGCCGATGAAGCGCTCGAAGGAGCCGAGGCAGGCGCGGTGCAACATCACCGGACGGTGCTTGGCGCCGTCCTGGCCGATGAAGCTGGCCTCCAGCCGTTCGGGCAGGTTGGCGTCCACTTGCAGGGTGCCGCACTGCCAGTTGCGCCCGATGGCGTCGGTCAGGGTGAACTCCAGCTTGGGGCCGTAGAAGGCGCCTTCGCCCTCGAGCACCTCGTAGTCGTAGCCCGCCGCCTTGCAGGCATCGCCGAGCGCCTGTTCCATGTGGTCCCAGGTCTCGTCCGAGCCGATCCGCTTTTCCGGGCGGGTGGAGAGCTTGATGGTCCAGTTGTGGAAGCCGAGGTCGGCATAGACCTTGGACAGGAAGGCGATGAACTTGGCGGTTTCCGAGGTGATCTGGTCCTCGGCGCAGAAGATGTGACCATCGTCCTGGGTAAAGCCGCGCACCCGCATGATGCCATGCAGCGCGCCCGAGGGCTCATAACGCGCGCAGGAGCCGAACTCGGCCATCCGCAGCGGCAGGTCGCGGTAGGATTTGAGGCCCTGGTTGAACACCTGCACGTGGCAGGGGCAGTTCATCGGCTTCAGCGCGTTCACCGCCTTTTCGCGGGCGTGGTCCTCGTCCACCTCAACGATGAACATGTTCTCCTGGTACTTGTCCCAGTGGCCGGATTTTTCCCACAGCTTGCGGTCCACCACCTGCGGGGTGTTGACCTCGACATAGCCGTCGCGGTCCTGCATGCGGCGCATGTAGTCCTGCAGCGTGGTGTAGATGCGCCAGCCGTTGGGGTGCCAGAAGACCTGACCGGGCGCCTCTTCCTGCATGTGGAACAGGCCCATTTCCTTGCCCAGCTTGCGGTGGTCGCGCTTGGCGGCCTCTTCCAGCATGGTCAGATGGGCCTTCAGCTTCTCCTTGCCGGTGAAGGCCACGCCGTAGATCCGTTGCAGCATGGCGCGGCTGCTGTCGCCGCGCCAGTAGGCACCGGCGATCGACATCAGCTTGAAGGCATCGCCCGGCACCTGGCCGGTGTGCTGCAGGTGCGGGCCGCGGCACAGATCCTGCCAGTCGCCGTGCCAGTACATGCGCAGCGGCTCGTCGCCGGGGATGCTCTCGATCAGCTCGACCTTATAGGGTTCGTTGTTGTCGGTGTAATACTGGATCGCGCGGTCGCGGTCCCAGACCTCGGTGCGGACCTCATCACGCTTGTTGATGATTTCCTTCATCTTCTTTTCGATGGTGCCGAGGTCTTCGGGGGTGAAGGGCTCTGCGCGGTCGAAGTCGTAGTACCAGCCGTTCTCGATCACCGGGCCGATGGTGACCTTGGTGTCGGGCCAGATTTCCTGCACCGCACGGGCCATGATATGGGCGAGATCGTGGCGGATCAGCTCGTTGGCCTGATCCTCGTCCTTCATGGTGTGGATGGCGATGGTGGCGTCGGAGTCGATCGGCCATTGCAGATCCCAGTGCTGACCATTGACGGTCGCCGAGATCGCTTTTTTACCCAGCGAGGTGGAGATGGAAGACGCGACCTGCGCAGGGGTGATGCCTGCGTCGAAGGATCGTGCGTTGCCATCGGGGAATGTAAGAGAGACTTGGGCCATGCTGCTGGCTGCTCCTCGTCGGTTTGGCGCCCACAGAACGCCCGGTTGCGGGTTATGGTGTCCGCCCGATTTGGCAGGCAAGGCGCGGGGTGTCAAGACGGCCGGGGCGCTGCCTGTGGCCCCCCGGCGTATTTTTCCCGCTGCGATAACAGCCTGGCCGCCGGTCAGCTGCCGACGTTATCCAGTACCGGGGCGGGCACCCCGTCGCGGATCACCGCGGAATAGTCGGGGGTCACCCCGTGGGCCTGCGCGATCGGGGTGATGCTGCCGAGGGCGCGCAGTTCCTCGACGCTGTAGCTCTGGTCCAGAACACCCTGTTCCCATGCGTAATCGGGCAGGTAGCCGTTGGCCAGCAACCGCCAGTCCAGTGGTACGTCCGGGGCAAAGCGGCGGATCAACCCCATAACCACCGAGGAACAGTTGGCGGTCAGCGAATTGTACCACTGTGGCTGCGCCGCCAGCGTGTTGGCGGCATCGACGTATTCCAACAGCAGGGTGCGGGCGGTCTCGGGGCTGACATTGATGCGGAACAGTTGCACGTTCTCGCCGCGTGCGTTGGTGCGGGTTGCCACCACGTCGCGCTCGTCGGCGGCAATCAGCACCAGGGTGTTGGATTTGAACATATCCGCAATCGGGGAGAAGCCGCCGCCCTCCTTGCGCCGCACCTCGGCGGACCAGGCGACATGCTCGCCGCCCTTGAAGCCGAAGCTGACGATCATATGGGCCATCTGCGGCCCGGCCCAGTAGGACATGAACAGATCAACGGTTTCGATCCGGTCAAGGTCATAGCTGCGGGTCTCCCAGGCTGCGGTAAACTCCTCGGGCGTTTGCCAGGAGAAGTTGCGCACGTTGGTCAGGGTCAACTGGTTGCCCTCGACGGTTCCGGTGACCTGGCGCGCCACATCCGGTGCCCAGTTCCCGGTGGCGGGCGGGGTGAGGCTGGACCACCACAGGATGACCGCTGCCAGTGCCAGTGCAAATGTGGTGAGCCCCCTGAGCGCCGAACGCCGCCGCAGGGTCAGGATCACCAACAGGCCCAGCAGCGCAAAGCCCCCCGCCAGGAGCCAGCGCCACACGTCGTCCAGGGGCAGTCGATACCACAGCGCCATGGCGCCCCAGGCGGTGGCCAGCGCCACCGCGAGGGCGACAGCGGCAATGACGATGGCCTTGATGATCCTGAACATGCCCTAGATCCCTTGTGCAATTTTGCGCGGACCATAAGGAGGGTTGCAGGGGGCATGCAAGCGATGCGTGGTGCGGCTTGCCGAGCAGGCGCGAGCGTGCCACATCTGGTGTAAACGACAGGAGATCACAGACATGCCCGCCACAGAGTTTCTGGAGACCGCGCAGGGACGCCGGATTGCCTATCACAAGACCGAGGGGCAGGGGCCCTGTGTCGTGTTCCTCGGCGGGTTGAAGTCCGACATGGAAGGCACCAAGGCTGTGCATCTGGAGGCCTGGGCCAAGGCACGCGGTCAGGCGTTCCTGCGGTTCGACTATTCCGGCCACGGCGAAAGCTCGTGCCGGTTCGAAGACGGCTGCATCGGCGACTGGCACGAGGACACGCTGGCCGCGGTTCAGGAGCTGACCGAGGGGGAAATCGTGCCGGTGGGATCGTCCATGGGCGGCTGGCAGGCGCTGCTGCTGGCGCGGGAGATGCCCGAGCGGATCAAGGGCATGGTGACCATCGCCGCCGCACCGGACTTCACCGAGGATGGCTATTGGGCCAATTTCAGTGACGCCCAGAAGGCCGAGCTGGACAGCCGCGGCTATGTCGAACTGCCGAGTGATTACATGGAGCCCTATCACATCTCCAAGCGGATGATCGAAGACGGGCGCAAGCGGCTGGTGCTGCGCTCGCCGCTGTTCCTGCCGTTCAAGGTGCGCTGCCTGCAGGGCACTGCCGACACCGCGGTGTCGACCGAAACCGCGCTGCGACTGATGGATCATGCAACCTGCCCGGACATGCGGTTGACCCTGGTCAAGGATGCCGATCACCGCTTCTCGGACGAGGCCTGCCTGAAGATGATCGAGGATGCGGTGCTGGATGTACTGAGAGCGGCCTGAGGGCGGCTTTCATTCGTGACAAGCGCAGACGCGGAGGACAGAGGCGATGGAACAGCGTATCAGCCTGATCACCCTGGGGGTGCCGGATGTGGAAAAGGCGGCTGCGTTTTACGAGGCGCTGGGCTGGCGGCGGGCCGAGAGCCCGGACGGGGTGATCGCCTTTGACCTGATTTCGCAGACGCTGGGCCTGTATCCCTTGGCCGCCTTGGCGGCGGACATCGGCCTGCCGGAAGACACCCTCGGCACTGGGGCCGTTTCCCTGGGTCACAACACCCGCAGCAAGGAAGAGGTGGCGGAGCTGCTCGCGGCTGCCGAATCCGCCGGGGCCGAGATCCTGAAACCGGCGCAGGATGTGTTCTGGGGCGGGCATCATGGCTACTTCCGCAGCCCCGATGGGCACCTGTGGGAAATCGCCTTCAACCCGTTCTCCGCGTTGTCACCCGAAGGGGCGTTTCGCTGGAACGGCTATTGACCGTGGCCGCAGGGTGGCAGGCGGAACGAAAGTTTTCCCCGTGTCATGGTTTTCCTTGAACCGATGCGGTGCGCCTTGCACAGTTTCAGGACGGGTGGAGGGCAAACCGTGAGGGCAGCAAATGCCTGAAAAAGAGCAGCCGTGTCGCGAACCCCTGGTTCTGTTGCCGGGCATGATGTGCGACGGGCGGATTTTCGAGGAACAGATCCGAACCTTTTCGGGCAGCATGCCGGTGATGGTCCTGCCATTGGCGGGCGGCAGTACGGTGGCGGAGATCGCCGAGCGGATGCTTGGCCACCTGCCGCCACGGTTTGCGCTGGTCGGCTATGGCATGGGGGGCGTTGTGGCGCTGGAGCTGATCCGGCGTGCGCCGCAGCGGATCAGCCGCCTGTGTCTCATGGCCGTCAGCCCGTTGGCAGATACCCCCTTGCAGGCCGCGGATCGCGAACCGCAGATCGTGGCGGCCCGGGCGGGGCGACTGGCGGACGTGCTGCCCGCGCTCATGCCGTTGGAGGCGCTGGCACCGGGACCGCGGCGGCAGGAGATCCATGACCGGTGGTTGCAGATGGCGCTGGCGCTGGGGCCGGAACTGTTCGTGACGCAGGCGCGGCTGATGCAGCGGCGCCCGGATCAACAGGCGGTTTTGCGGCGGATCCACGTGCCTGCCCTGGCGCTGTGCGGTGCCGAAGATCCGCTGGCGCCGGTGTGCAAGCACGAGTTGCTGGCGCAGATGATGCCGCAGGGCCGACTGGAGGTGGTCGAGAATGCCGGGCATCTGCCACTGCTGGAGCAGCCGGCGGTCGTGAACCGGGCCTTGTTGCATTGGCTGGCGATGCCGAACCGTGCCGAGATGCCACGTCCGGTGATCGTGTCCGACGCGCGCTCCGGGGCCGGTGCTGCCGGTGCCTACGGGTAGAGCGCGGCGCGGCGTGACTTGCTGATCAATTCCGGCTCGGCCACGGGGCGACCGGTGACCGCGTCGAAAAAGGGTGTCTCCTTCCGGCGCCCCGAGAGGCGCGACGCGATCATGCGGCTGAGAATGCCCCAGGCCATCGCACCGCCGCCCTTCGTCCTGGGGGGCTTGCCGGGCACGGTGGACGGTATGAAGGCCCGGGCGCGGATCTTGCCCAGAGCGGTTTTGTCCTGAAAGAGATCGGCGCGCATCCCTGCAAAGGGCAGGCCGGGCCGGGAGAGTGTGTTGGCAAAGGGCGTGCCGCAGCAGGCGGCATACCAGCGCAACGGGCCGCGCGGCCCCAGCCGGATCGCCCGCAGATGCTCTGCGCCGTGGGAGATGGTGATGCTGTGAGGGGCCAGCTGGAACAGCTCCACCGGGTCCGGTGCCGGGTCGGGCTGGCCGTGGTACAGCTCGTTGGCGCGACAGTCGGCGCAGTGGCAGACCAGCCGCAGGCCGGTCTTGATCCCGGCCTCCGAGACCTCCCCCCGCAGTGCGCCGCAGGTGCAGGCGAATGCCTGTGGCCCTGCCATCCGATCAGGCCGGAGTGGGTTTGCGCGCGGGTTTGCGCGAGGTGTTCTTCGCGACCGGGCGACGGCTGTTTTCGTTCATGAAATCAATCACCAGCGGCCGGATGTTGTCGCGCCAGCTGCGGCCCGCGAAGATGCCGTAATGGCCCGCGCCGGGCTCGACATGGCTGGCCTTCTTGCTTTCGGGCAGTCCGGTGCAGAGATCGAGGGCCGCGATGCACTGGCCGGGCGCCGAGATGTCATCATTGGCGCCTTCGACGGTTTTCACGGCCACATCGGTGATCTTGCCGATGTCGATCTTGTGACCGGCGACGACAAATTCGTTGCGGGCGATCTCGCGGTTCTTGAAGATCCGTTCGACCGTCGACAGGTAGAATTCGGCCGTCATGTCCATGACGGCGAGATACTCGTCGTAAAACCGGTTGTGGGCATCGTGGTCCGACGCCTCGCCGCGCGATACGCGCTGGATCTGATCCATGAACGCCTTGGAGTGACGCTCACCGTTCATCGACATGAAGGAGGCCAGTTGCAGCAGACCGGGGTAGACCTTGCGGCCGACGCCCTTGTACTTGAAGCCGACCCGCTGGATCATGGTTTCCTCGAGCTGGCCCATGGTCACCCGGCGGCCGAAATCGGTGACTTCGGTGGGGGTGGCGTCGGGATCCACCGGGCCTCCGATCAGCGTCAGCGAGCTGGGCTGCGCCGTGGGGTCCTGTTCCGCCAGGTAGGCGGTGGCGGCAAGGGTCAGCGGCGCCGGCTGACAGACCGCCACCACGTGGCAGTCGGGACCCAGCTCCCGCATGAAGTCGGCAAGGTAGAGCGTATAATCCTCCACGTCGAATTTTCCTGCGGAAACAGGAATATCGCGGGCATTGTGCCAGTCCGTCACGTAGACTTCACAATTGACGATCAGGCTTTGCACGGTGGAGCGCAGGAGGGTGGCGTAATGGCCGGACATCGGGGCAACAAGCAGCACCTTGCGCGGCTGTTCCTCGCGGTCGTTGACCTTGAAATGGATGAGGTCGCCGAACGGGCGTTCAACAACGGTGACGATGTCGACCAGATGGTCCTTGCCGTCCTCGCAGGTGAAGGTGCGGATACCCCAATCGGGTTTCACGACCATGCGTTGGTAGGTCCGTTCGGTCACCTCGCCCCAGGCGGCCATCCAGCTGAGGGCCGGATTTGGCAAGGCGGAGAAGACCGGGTACGATGCCATGGAGAGGGCGGTAGCGCCCAGCCATTGGTTGGTGTTCCGGACCGTTTCCATCAGGTCGTAGGTCATCATGTAGCGCATGCGGGGCTCCTTCGGCTCTGCCCTGGCGTCGGGATCTGGACACTTCGGAACACCGGACCTTTCGCCGCTTTGCCCCAAGAAGTGCAGATGCTTATTCTGCATAGCAGAAAGCCTATGAGGGATTCTTTTATATGACAACTGGTGACGGATTATCCAAGGCAGCCAATTCCGAGAGCATTGAAAAGCTTGCGAAAAACATGGCCCGCGTGGAGGAGTTAAGTAAGCGGCTGGCCGATGTCATGGCGCAGAAGGTGCCGCACAACCCGGCGCTCGACGGTCCGAATCAGGAGCTTTATGCACGTGCAGCAACCGCCTACTGGTCGCAGATCATGCAAAATCCCGCCAAGCTTCTGGAGCAGCAGATCGCCTTTTGGGGAAAATCTGTGCTGAATTTTGCCGAAGCCCAGCAGGCATTGACGGCCCCGCCGGATGGCGGTGAAGCGCAGGACAACGACAGGGATCGCCGTTTCGCCAACCCTCTGTGGGACAACAACCCCTACTTCCACTTCGTCAAGCAGCAGTACCTGACCAACGCGGAAACCATCCGCAATGCGGTGCAGGAAGCGGTGGAGCTGGAGGAGACCGACAAGAAGCGTCTTGCGTATTTCGCCGACCAGATCATCGAAATGATGGCGCCCACCAATTTTCTGCCGACCAACCCGGACGCGCTGGAGCGGGCGGTGGAAACGGAGGGCCAGTCGCTCATCGACGGGCTGGAAAACCTGGTCTCGGATCTTGAGGCCAACAATGGCGAGCTGGTGGTCCGGCTGGCGGATGAAAGCGCCTTTGAGCTGGGGGGCAACATCGCGACCACCCCGGGCGAGGTGATCTATCGCAACCGCCTGATGGAACTGATCCAGTACACGCCCACCACCGAAACGGTGCATGAAACACCGATCGTGCTGTTCCCGCCATGGATCAACAAGTATTACATCCTCGATCTGAAGGCGCAGAACAGCCTGATCAAGTGGGTGGTGGACCAGGGCTATACCTTGTTCGTCGTCTCCTGGGTCAACGCGGATGAAAGCCATGCCGAGATCGGCATGGAGGATTACATCCAGGAGGGATTCCTGACCGCCATCGAGACGGCCAAGGAGATCTGTGGCGTCAGCCAGGTGAACGCGGTGGGATATTGTATCGCGGGGACTACGCTGGCGCTGACGCTGTCGCTGCTGAAACAGCGCGGCGACAAATCGGTGAAATCGGCAACCTTCTTTACCACGCTCACGGATTTCGGGGATCAGGGCGAATTTACCCCCTTCCTGCAGGATGATTTCGTTGATGGGATCGAGGCGCAGGTGGCCGAGGACGGGTTGCTGCGGTCCTGGGTGATCGGGCGTACGATGTCCTTCCTGCGCTCCAAGGACCTGATCTATGGACCTGCGGTGAAAAGCTACATGATGGGGGAGACACCGCCCGCCTTTGATCTCTTGTACTGGAATGGCGATGGCGCCAACCTGCCGGGGCGCATGGCGATGCAGTACCTGCGCGGCCTGTGTCAGCGCAACGAATTCGCCGGTGAGGGTTTCGAGCTGCTGGGCCATCGCCTGCGCCTGCGCGACGTGGAGGTTCCCTTGATGGCCATCACCTGCGAGACCGACCATATCGCGCGGTGGAAGGACTGCTATCGCGGCGTGCAGCAGATGGGATCGCGCAGCAAGACCTTCGTCGTGTCGCAATCCGGGCATATCGCGGGCATCGTCAATCCGCCCAGCAAAAAGAAGTACGGCCATTACACCAACCCGGATCTGAAAGGGGACAGCGATGCCTGGATGGCGGGCGCGGAGTTCCACGAGGGCTCCTGGTGGCCCCGCTGGCAAGCCTGGCTGAAGCCCCGTTCCGGCAAGCAGGTGCCCGCCCGTGAGGTGGGTGAGTCGGGCCTTGAACCCTTGGCACCGGCGCCGGGAACCTATGTGAGGGTCAAGGCAAACCGTTGATTTGCCCGGATTTGCGATTTTTTTCTGCAGCGCAGCAAGAAAAATCTTGAAATGCTGCGCTGCAGAAACGATATTCAGGTCATGCTGAAGAGCGCAGGATGGTCCTGCCGCAGCTTTCTGAGGAATTAGAACTATGGCAAAGACCCAAGATTTCACCGCGATGATGAAAGACTTCATGGGCGCATTCCCCGTCGACACCAAGGCGATGGAAGACATGTTCAAGAACACTGCTGCCCTGAACGAAAAACTGTCCGCTGTTGCGTTGGACGCGGCCGGCAAATCTGCCGAGATCTCCAACAAGTGGACCAAGGAAACCCTGGCCAAGCTGAGCGACGTCGCCAAGGTCAAGGAAGACCCGGCTGACTACGCCAAGTCGGCAACCGACTTTGCTTCGGCTTCCGCCGAAGTGGCTGCTGAAAACCTGGCAGCCTTTGCCGAAGTGGCAAAGAAGGTCCAGATGGACACGGTTGAGCTGATGATGGCGGCTGGCAAGGATATCTCCGAAGAAGCCTCCGCCGCGGTCAAGAAGGCCACCGCCGAGGTGACCACCGCCGCGAAGAAAGCATCGGCTGCTGCCAAGTAAGCCGCTGCTGACAACAGGACGTACACGGGCTGGTACCGGCTCTCCTCCCTTAGGTACCACACCGTGAGAAAAGGCAGGCCTGATGGCCTGCCTTTTTGCCGTTTGCGGGTTGTGCGGCGCGGTGCGGACCAACCACTGGCTAAAACGCGGCGGTGCGGAAGTCGGGCAGCCGGGGTTGCCAGCCGGTCAACCGCCGCAGCTTGTCGGAGGTCATCTGCTGGTCCAGTGTCGGACCTTCGGCCCAGTCGCCATGGGTGAACAGCACATGTTTGAGCGAGCGCACCACATAATCGCCGGGGTGGCCGTGACGGCGCGCGATTTCCTCGGTGACCGCGGCCACTGGCACCCCGGCCTCGGCACTGGCGTTGAAATGGCCGGTCAGGTCTGGCCGCTCGAGCAGGAGCCGATAGGCGCGCGCCAGATCATCGCGCTGCACCAGCGGCCAGCGCGTGCGGATGCTGCCCCAGATCTCGAACGGTTGCTGCGCGCGGGCGGCGGCCAGGAAATCTGCAAAGGCGCCGCCGCCTTGATGATAGACCATGGCCGGGTGGATGACTGCCGCCGAGACCGCCGGGGCGGCCAGGATCCGGGCTGCGTTTTCCTGCATCCAGGCAAAGGATTTGATCGGGTGCAGCGGGCTGGTTTCATCGGCCACGCGTGGGCCGGTCGCCCCATAGAGCCAGCAGCCGCCGGTATATAGCAGCCGCAGCGGTTCGGGGCGCAAGGCTGCCTGTCGCAGGACGGCGTCCATCGCGGCGCGGTCCACAGTCCCGATATCCGTGTCGAAGGTGGCGGCCAGCTGGATTACGGCGTCCACCGATTGCACCTGCCGCGCCCAGAGGCCGGGCTGGCGCAGATCCCCGCGCAGCGGTTGCGCGCCCATGCCGCGCAGGGTGCGGTCGGAGGCGTTGGAGCGGCTGAGGCCGGTCACCTCGTGGCCGTGGCGGCACAGCTCCCGGGTGACGGCGGTGCCGATGGTGCCGGTACCGCCGAGGATTAAAACTTTCATGTCCGGAAATCTCCTGCTGTCGAATCTGTTCCGGAATGATCTGTAAAAGCTGAAGCTTACTTCAGGTCAAGCGCCGCCGATCCAGCTGCGCGGCGCGGGCGGGCAGGGATGGTGCGCCGGTTGCACGAAGGCTTCCCTTTTGTTCTGCAGTGGCATAGGCTTTGCTGCAATGCGTCATGACCGGGGAGGAAGTAGATGGCAGAACAGGAAAAACCGCTGCTGATCAAACGGTACGCCAGTCGCCGGTTGTACAACACCGAGACCAGCGACTATGTCACTCTGGAGGATATTGCCGGGTTCATTCGCGACGGCCGCGAGGTGCAGATCGTCGATCTGAAGACCGGCGATGACCTGACACGGCAGTATTTGCTGCAAATCATCGCGGAACACGAAAGCCGCGGCGAAAACGTGCTGCCGGTCAACGTGCTGAACGACCTGGTGCGCAGCTACATGGTGCCGGGCGGTGGGGTGATGCCACAGTTCCTGCAGACGTCCTTCGAGATGCTGCGCGAAAGCCAGTCGCAGATGATGGAGAACATGAACGCCATGAATCCGATGGCGCAGATGCCGGGGTTCGAGGCGCTCAAGGCGCAGCAGCAAGCGTTTCTGAAGGCGATGACCGGTGGCTTTGGCGGCCAGGGCTGGACGGGCGGCAGCCGCGAGGAAGCCACGAGTGACAGCGGCGAAGATCTGGACGAGATCAAGAAGCAGCTGGCAGCGCTACAGGAAAAACTGTCAAAGATGAAATGATCCGGGCGGCGCTCCCGCCTGTTTTGCGCCATTCAGACGAATGACACCCACAGTTGGGCGTGGCACCGCTAACGCGGTGCCGACCTTTTTCTATGCAGAAGGGCGTTGTCCGGCTGCGACCGGCCAGGCGCTCTGGCGTCAGGCGGCGGCCTTGCCCATGGTTTCTTCGGCGGCGGCCAGCAGAATGTCCGCGATCACGTCGAGTTCTTCGCGGCTGAGGCGCACCGGCAGGCGCACGTCGCAAGCTTTCATCAGCATCGCGCGGGTTTTCGGCAGTTCGGGAATGTCGCGCAGGAACTGCCAGTTCCAGAAGGCGCGGGCATTGTCCTGCGACAGCCCGAATACCTGGACCTTCACACCTTTTGCGTCGGCTGCAGATGCGAAAGCGCAGATCTGCTCTTCGGTAAGGCCGACCAAGTTGAACTGGATGGAGTCCGGTGCGCGCCGCTCGGGTGTCAGTGGCGCGGGCACGTCAAAGAACGGCGAGGCGTTCAGCCGCTCCGCGACATAGTCGTGGTTCTTCAGCCCGTCGCGGACCCGCCGGGCCAGCTCTGGCAGTTGCGGGCGGATCACCGCGGCGGAGAGGTTGCTCATCCGCAGGTTATACAGCGGCAGCTGGTTCTGCCACTTGGCAAAGGCCTGTTCCAGGTCCGGCGCATTTTCACCGCGCGGTCCCTTGTGTTTCTTCCAGTTGTGCTCGTAAGCGCCGGACATGATGACGGCGCGGGCGATCAGGTCAGCATCATCGGTGATCAGGATGCCACCCTCGCCGGCGTTGACCATCTTGTAGGATTGGAAAGAGAAGCAGCCGACCTTGCCCATGGTGCCGATGTTCTGCCCGTTCCAGGTGGTGCCCAGCGAATGGGCGGCATCCTCCACCACCGGGATGCCGCGGGCATCGCACAGCGCCATGATCGCATCCATGTCGGAGGTATGGCCGCGCATGTGGCTGATGATCACCGCCTGCACGCTGTCCAGCTTGGACGCGAAATCCGCCATGTCGATGCGGTAGTTGTCGCCAACTTCGCACAGCACCGGCACGCAATCCGCATGCACCACCGAGGAGGGCACCGCGGCAAAGGTGAAGGCGGGGATCAGGACGCGGGCGTCGCGGGGCAGGCCAAGCGCCTTCAGCGACAGGAACAGCGCCGCCGAGCAGGAAGAGACCGCCAGCGCGTATTTGCTGCCCAGTAGTGCCGCATATTCCTGCTCCAGCAACGTGACCGGCGCGTTTTCCGGCGCGGTGTAGCGGAACAGGTCGCCCGATTGCATCAGCGCGTCGATGGCTTCGCGGGCAGCTGCGGGAATGGGTTCAGCGTCATGCACGTTGGGCGGCTGGGCCATATTTCAAAATCCTGAATAATTTCTGTGGCAAATCTAAAACTAAGATGCGCGCCTGCCAAGAGCTCCCTTGGCGGAAACCTGCGCCACGGGGCTTTTTTCACAAAAGTGTTGCGCAAGGTCGCGGAGTTCCGCCGGTTCAGACCCCGATGCGATCGCGCAGGGCAAACCAGGTCATCGCCAGTGCCAGCAGAGGCGTGCGCATTCCCGGCCCGCCGGGAAACCGCGGCGCCGGAACACGCGCGAGCGTGTCAAAGCCTTCGGCCTGGCCCTGTACCGTCCTGGCCATCAGCTGGCCAGCATGGGTGGCGGTGCCGACGCCATGGCCGGAATAGCCCGAGGCGGTCAGCACATTCGGCGCCAGCCGCGCAAGATAGGGCATGCGTTTCATGGTGATGCCCAGGGTGCCGCCCCAGGCGTAATCCACCTGAACATCCTTCAGATGCGGAAAGATCTCTGCCATCGGTTTGCGGACGGTTGCGGCAATATCAACCGGGAAGCGATAGCCGTAGCTCTCGCCGCCGCCGAACAGCAGCCGTTTGTCGTGGCTGAGGCGGAAGTAATTGACCACGAACTTGGTGTCCGCCACAGCCACGTCGCGTGTCAGCACGCGCGCGGCGTCATCGCCCAAGGGCTTGGTGGCGACGATGAAATTGTTGATCGGCATCACCCGCGCGGCAACTTGGCCATTGAGCCCACCGAGGTAGCCATTGCAGGCGAGGATCAGGTGATCCGCTGTCACGGTGCCGCCCGCGGTCCTGACACGCAAGGTGGGGCCTTCTTCGATGTCGAGGACCTCACTGCCTTCGTGGATCTTCGCCCCGGCCCTATCCGCGGCGCGCGCGAGACCCAGGGCATAGGCCAGCGGATGCAGGTGGCCAGCGCCCATGTCCAGGGTGCCGCCAACGTAGGCGGGCGAGGGGCAGAGCGCCTGCATGCCGTCGCGGTCCAGCAGCTCGATCTGGTCATAGCCGTAACGCTTGTGCAGATGTTCGGCATAGGCGTGTTCGTGGCGTACTTCGCCCGCGGAGAAGCAGGCGTGGCTCACGCCCGGCTTCAGGTGGCATTCGATGCCATGGCGGGCAATCAGAGATTTCACGAGGTTCTTGGCGTCCTCGGCCAGCGACCACAGCTTTTGCGCATCGTCTTGGCCGACCAGCTTTTCCAGCCCGGTCTGCTCCATCCGCTGGCCACTGCCGAGCTGGCCGCCGTTGCGCCCCGAGGCGCCAAAGCCGACGCGTTGAGCTTCCAGCAGCACCACCGACAGGCCCGCATCGGCCAGATGCAGGGCTGCCGACAGGCCGGTGTAGCCAGCGCCGACGATGCAGACATCGGCGCGCACGTCGGCCTGCAGACGGGGGAAGGGTGGCAAGGGGGTGGCGGTGGCTGCGTACCAGCTGTTCGGGTATTCGCCCTTGCGGTCATTCGAATAGAGCAGGTTCAGAGCCATTGCGTCACCTCATATGGGAGCCCGGCCGCGGCCTGCCGGGCGCAGCGCTCCCCTCTTCATCTTTCCAGAAATACTCAAATGCGCTGGCGCTGCACCGGGGCGCAGCGCCGGGGGTTTACACGTTCAGCAGAAGATGCTCGCGCTCCCATGGGGAAATCACTTGCAGGAATTCCTCGTACTCCGTGCGCTTCACGATGGAATAGACGCGGGCAAACTCCGGGCCGAGAACCTCGTGCAGGGCGGTGGCCGCGTCGAACAGGTCCAGCGCCTGCCCCATCACCTGGGGAATATCGCCTTCGCCCTCGTAAGCGTCGCCCTTGAACTGTCTGCGCGGACGTTCTTCCCGTGTGAGGCCCAGATAACCGCATGCCAGCGACAGCGCGATGCCCAGGTAAGGGTTGCAGTCCATGCCGGCGATACGGTTCTCGACCCGCCGGGCCGCAGGGCTCGACAGCGGGATGCGGATGCCGGTGGTGCGATTGTCACGCGCCCATTCCAGGTTGATCGGCGCGGCATGATCCTTCACGTAGCGGCGGTAGGAGTTCACATAGGGCGCCATCACCGCCAGACCCGAGGGCAGGTGGTTCTGCAAGCCGGCGATGAAGTTGTAGAAGGCGTCGGTCTCCCCGCCTTGCGGGCCGGAGAAGATGTTCTCGCCGGTTTCGATATCGATCACCGAGTGGTGAATATGCATGGCGGAGCCGGGTTCGTCCTCGATCGGCTTGGCCATGAAGGTGGCAAAACAGTCGTGGCGCAGCGCCGCCTCTCGGATCAGCCGCTTGAAGTAGAACACCTCGTCCGCAAGTTTGACCGGGTCGCCATGGCGCAGGTTGATTTCGAGCTGACCGGCGCCGCCTTCCTGGGTGATGCCGTCGATCTCGAAGCCCTGTGCTTCGGCGAAGTCATAGATGTCGTCGATGACCGGGCCAAACTCGTCCACTGCGGTCATTGAGTAGGCCTGGCGTGCGGCCGCCGGGCGACCCGAGCGCCCCATCATCGGCTTGATGCCATGGGCGGGGTCGATGTTGCGGGCGACCAGAAAGAATTCCATCTCGGGGGCGACCACGGGTTCCCAGCCGCGGTCGCGGTAGAGTTGCACCACGCGTTTCAGCACGTTGCGCGGGCTGAAGGGCACCGGCTGGTCGTCGCGGTCATAGGCGTCGTGGATCACCTGCAGCGTCCAGTCGCCGGTCCAGGGTGCGGCGGTGGCGGTGGACATGTCCGGCTTCAGCGTCATGTCCTTTTCGATCCAGCCATCCTCATCCGCCGCATCGGCCCAGTCGCCGGTAATGGTCTGGTAGAAGATGCTGTCGGGCAGGTGGAAATAATCCTGCCGCGCGAATTTCGATGCCGGTACCGCCTTGCCCCGGGCGATACCGGGGAGGTCCGAGATAACGCATTCAACTTCGTCGAGACGACGGCCCTCCAGATAGGTTTTTGCTGCTTCTGGAAGGTCGTCGAGCCAAGCTGACATTAGATCCTCTCTTTCCTGTAAAACTCTGCGAGGAAGGTTGCGATTTTCTGGTTGTCCACGGGGGTATCAAGTTTGGAGGCGGCCGCGTCGAGCAGCGTGTCCGGCACCACGCCACGGCCCCGTTTTTCGATCAGCCCCCCGACAAAGGCGCTGGGGAACTCCGGGTGCGGCTGCCAGGAAATGATGTGATCGCCATAGGCCAGAACACCGTTGCGGCAGAAGCTGTTGCCGCCCAGCACGCGGGCGGTTTCGGGCAGTTCGACCACCTGGTCCTGGTGCCAGGCATTCAAGGTCAGATCCTTGCCGTCGACCGTGTAGGTGACCGGGCCGATGGCCCATCCCCCGGTGTATTTCTCGACCTTGCCGCCAAGGGCCTGGGCGATGATCTGATGGCCAAAGCAGATCCCGGCTAGCGGCTGCTTGCGGGCATCTATGGCACGGATCAGGTCTTCCAGCGGTGCGATCCAGGGGTGGCCTTCGTAGGCCCCGTGCTTGGAGCCGGTGATGAGCCAGCCGTCAGCGGCTTCGGGGCCGTCGGGAAAGATGCCGTCGACCACCGCCCAGGTCTGGAATTCAAATCCGTTGCCGCCCAGGAGATCGCGGAACATCGCGTCGTAATCGCCGAAGTCGCCATAGAGATCCTCGGGGGAGTGGCCGGTCTGCAGAATGCCGATTTTCATGTGTCACCAATATGATCAAATTTAGCCTAGCCGAGGCGTGAAGGCCTGGCAAGAGCCGGCGAAACCGGCTGTCTTGGGGTGGATCTATACGGCCTCGAGCCAGGACAGCCAATGAGTCTCGCGGGGGCGTTCGGCAAAGCCTTTGACCTCCTGGCGTTTGGTCATCACCAGGTTCTGAATGGCGAGCGCTGGCAGGATACGGGCGATCAGCGGGTCGGTCTCGAACCAGTCGATCGCCGTCTCCCAGTCCGCGGCCAGCTGCGGCAGGCCTGTCATCTCGTAGATATTGCCGGAGGAGGGGGGCGGCGGCTGCATGGCATCCTCAATCCCGGCAAGGGCGGCGCCCAGAACCGTGGCCAGCATCAGGTAGGGGTTGATGTCGCCGCCCGCCACCCGGTGTTCGATCCGGCGCGCGCGCGGGCTGCCGCCCGGAATGCGGATGGCGGCGGTGCGGTTTTCATAGGCCCAGGCGGCGCTGACCGGGGCGTGGGCGCCGGGCACCAGCCGTTCGTAGGAGTTTCCGTGCGGGGCAAAGATCAACGAACTGGCGGGCATCGCGGCCAAGCAGCCCGCCACCGCGTGCATCAGCAGATCCGAACCTTTTTCGCCGCCATCGTCAAACACGTTGTTGCCGTTCTCGTCTTCGACCGAGAAATGCACATGCATGCCGTTGCCGGCCTCTTCCGCGTAGGGTTTGGCCATGAAGGTCGCGGCAAAACCATGCTTGCGCGCCAGACCCTTGACCAGCGCTTTGAACAGCCAGGCATCGTCGGCGGCGCGCATGGCCTCCTGGTGGTTCAGGTTGATTTCGAACTGGCCCAGCCCGGCCTCCGAGATGGCGGATTGCGCCGGTATGCCCATCGCTTCGGCACCGTCGTAGAGATCGGTGAAGAAGGCATCAAAGGCGTCAAGCTCGGCCACCGACAGCACCGACTGCTGGTCCAGTATCCGGCCAGTCTGCGGATCGATCGGCGGAGCAGGCTGCGCGCCGCTGTCGTCCAGCAGGCTGAACTCCATCTCGGTGGCGGCCACAACCGTCCAGCCGCGCGCGGCGTAGCGGGCCAGCACGTCCCCGAGCACATGGCGCGGATCGCCCAGGAATGGCTTGCCGTCCTCCCAGTACATCGCCATCGGCACCAGCGCCGAGGGGCTGTTGAGCCAGGGCATGGGCACTGCGCCACGGTTGGTCGGCAACATGACCCCGTCGGCATCCCCGGTTTCGAACACCAGCGGGTTGTCTTCGACATCGCGGCCCCAGAGATCGACGTTCAAGGTCGAAATCGGCATCCGCGCCGCGCCTTCGGCCAGTTTGCCCGCCATCTCAGCAGGCAGGCGCTTGCCGCGCATCTGGCCATTCATGTCACAGGCGGCGATGCGGATGGTTTTCAAAGCGGACAGGTCCATTGGAGGCTCCATGATTTCACTGAGCCAACCCTAGCGCAGCAAATTTCATTCGCCAAGAAATTTGATCAAAAAAATCACCTGAGCCGTGAGGGCGCTTCACATTGTGCCGTTTGCAGCCACATCGGCATAAAAAAATGGCCCCCGTGGGAGCCATTTCAGTGTTCTGGGTCGAGACGTCAGCGGATCAGGTTGAACCGAAGTTTCGTCTTGGTCCGCTTTTCCTGCGGCAAATGCCGGTTGAGCCGTTTGTTCACCATTCCGAAGACCGCGATGATCACCAGCGTCAGCAGGATGAAATAGAAGGCCAGGATCGGGTAGGGAATGAAGGGGTTGAAGGTCTTGTCGGCGAAGTAGTTGGCGTAATAGAGCGCGTCGCCCTTTTGCCGCCAGGCAGGAAAGCCCGAGAAGAACACCAGCGTCGTGGCGTGGAACAGGAAGATCGCCTCGTTGGTGTAGGCAGGCCAGGCCAGCCGCATCATGGTCGGAAAAGTGATCCGCCGGAAACGCCGCCAGCCGGTCATGCCATAGGCATCCGCCGCTTCGACGTCGCCCTTGGGGATGGACCGCAGGGCGCCGTAGAAGATCTCTGCCGAGTAGGCGGCAGTGTTCAGGAACAGCACGATCAGCGCGCCCAGCCACGCCGAGGTGAAGGAATCAAACACCGGGTGGACGCTTTTGAGGTTCAGGAACAGGAAGTAGGCAAAGAAGAACTGGATGAACAACGGCGAGCCGCGGAACAGGAAGATGAACCAGTCGGCCGGTTTGCGCAGCAGCGCGTTGTCGGACGCCTTGGCCACCGCCAGTGCATTCGCCAGCACGAAGCCCGCCAGCACGGCAAGGGTGCCAAAATAGATGTTCCAGATCATGCCTGACCCGATCAGCGTGAACTGGTCGCACAGCGTGAAGTCACTGCGTGGCAGCAGGCGTTCGCCGAACCCGATCGAGCGCAGGCCGTAATCCTGGATTGTCTGAAGACAGCTCATGCCGCTTTCCTTTGCTTCTCACCTGCAACGGTTGCCTGGCCGCGCGACAGGCGGGTGCTGATCCGCTCCAGAACCACTTCGGACAGCTTGGTGAAGAGGAGATAGAAAACCAGCAGACCCAGAAAGTACCACATGCGCCAGTCCGGGTGCGGATAGTCGGTGAAGCGGGCCGTCTTCGATCCCCCCAGCTCGCGGGCCCAATAGACGATGTCCTCGACCCCCAGCAGGAACAGCAGAGGCGTCGCCTTGATCAACACCATCCAGAGGTTGGACAGGCCGGGCAGGGCATAGACCCACATCTGCGGAACCAGGATGCGCCAGAAGGACTGGCGACGGCTCAGCCCATAGGCCTCGGCGGTTTCGATCTGCGCGCGCGGCACGGCCTGCATCGCGCCGAACAGCACATTGGCGGCAAAGGCGCCGAAAACGATCGCGAAGGTGACCACGGCCAGGCTGAAGCCATAGACCTCGTGAACCCACTGCGGCGAGGTTCCCAGCGGCATCTTGGCGATTTCGCAGACCACGAAGTCATTGCCCTGGCGGATTGGTTGTTCCCAATCAGAGCATTTCACCTTGTGTCGCAGCCATTCGATGGCCTGGTCCAGCGCGATCACGAAGAAGAGGAAAAAGGCGATGTCAGGCACACCGCGGACCACCGCGATATAGGCCTTGCCGGGCCAGGACAGCAGCGGCAGCGGCGAGCGCGCGGCAATGGCCCCGCCAAAACCCAACAGCAGCGCAGCCGGGGCGGTCACCGCCAGAAGCAGCAACACCGTGCCGAAGGACAGGTAGAAAGACAGATGCTTTCCGGTGGTCAGATAGCAGGTCAGCCACTGGATACCCTCCAGGCTGGCCGGGTCTAGGCAATAGGCAAAAATGGCGGGCCTCTTGATGATCTGGGCCTGGGGGCGCGGCGTGCCGCAGGTGGCGCCGCGGGCCTCTCAGGGCGTCCGGTCAGGGGCGAAGGGGGGCAATAACGCCCCCCTTCCGTGATTTGGTATGCGTGGGCAGCTTAGAACTTGCCCTCGATTTCCCACTTGTCCAGCAGCGCGTTCAGCGAGCCGTCTTCCTTCATGCTGGCGATGGCGGCGTCGAATTTGTTGCGCAGCTCGTCATCGGACTGGCGGAACGCCATGCCGATGCCGTCGCCCAGGAACACGTCTTCGCCGACAAACTGCAGCTCGGTCTCGTTGACGATCGGGATCAGGAAGTCCTTGTCGGCCATCACCGCGTCCACTTCACCGGCGTTCACGGCCGCGACGGTTTCGTCGGGGTTCGGGAATTCAACCAGGGTCGCGCCGGTGGAGGCCACATGCGAGGACTGGATGGTCGAAGCCTGGGCCGCGATCACGCCGCCTTCGAGATCGACGTCATCCGACAGCGCCGCGTAGGCGGAGGGCGACGGGCGGGTGTAGCCCTGGGTGAAGTTCACGACTTCCTTGCGCTCGTCGGTGATGGACATGCCAGCGATGATGGCATCGTAGTTGCCCGACAGCAGGTTGGGGATGATCGAATCCCAGTCGTTGGTGACCCATTCGCAGGTCAGCTCGGCGCGCTTGCACAGCTCGTCGCCCAGCTCGCGCTCGAATCCGTCGACTTCACCCGCGTCGTTCAGGAAGTTGTACGGAGGGTAGGCGCCCTCGGTGCCCAGGCGTACGGTGTCGGCCAGGCCCATGGTGGCGGTCAGCGCCAGGGCGGCGGTGCCAAGGAACAGAGATTTCATGAAAGTACTCCCATTTGGTTGGTTATTGATTTGAATTTATTGGTCGTGGCGTGTCGATGACAGGAACCCGCGCAACCGTTCCGAACGGGTTCCGCCAAACACTTCGTCAGGCGTGCCTTCTTCCTCAATCAGCCCCTTGTGCAGGAACACCACGTGGCTGGAGACGTCGGCCGCCATCTTCATGTCGTGGGTCACGATCATCATCGTGCGCCCTTCGGCAGCAAGATCCTTGATAACCTTGACGACTTCCTGCTCCAGCTCGGGATCGAGCGCGGAGGTAGGTTCGTCGAACAAAAGTGCCTCGGGCTCCATGCACAGGGCCCGGGCGATGGCCGCCCGCTGCTGCTGGCCGCCGGACAGCTGCGCCGGATAGGCGTCGCATTTGTCGCCGATGCCCACTTTGGCCAGGTAGTGCCGGGCCTTTTCCTCGACCTCGGCGCGGTCCCGACCCAAAACGGTGACAGGGGCTTCCATCACGTTTTGCAGGATCGTCATGTGCGCCCACAGGTTGAACTGCTGGAACACCATGCTGAGATTCGTGCGAATCCGCAGCACTTGCTTGGGATCGGCGGGGCGCCGTGCGAGGCCGCTGCCGGTCCAGGTGATCGGCTCGCCCTTGAACAGGATGTCGCCTTGCTGGCTGTCCTCCAGCAGGTTGCAACAACGCAGGAGTGTGGACTTGCCAGAGCCGGAGGACCCGATCAGAGAAACCACGTCCCCCTTGCGAGCGGTGATGTCCACACCTTTGATCACCTCCAGCTCACCATAGGATTTATGGAGGTCGCGGATTTGCAGAACGGGCGAAGTATCGGTCAAGGCGTGTCTGTCCCTGTGAATGGAAATTCGTTCTTATTGGACCGAAAAAAAGCCTGATTGCAATGTTCAAACCGCAGATCTGGCGGATCAGCTGGCGAATTGGAGCTTCGGAGCGCGCAAAACGGAGATGACGTTACGCCCGGCTGCCTTGACGGATGCGCTGTTCGGTCAGCACGGGGCCGGGCGGCGTGGGCACCGCGAGGTAATCGCTTGGCGTGAACCGGACGAGACCCTGCAGGCGCAGGGTCTGGCGGTCCGCCTCCCCGAGCTCTGCGATGGCTGATTCCAGTGCGGAAAACAGCGGATTCGGGTTCGTGCCCACGGCCGTGATATAGGGGAGCGCCGGCGAGGGTGCGGTCTGGTCGATCTCGCAGAGCGACGCGGCAAAGGCGTCATGCTCCCGGATGATCTGCCAGCTGACCACGTCCAGCGCGGCAAAGTCGGCGCGGCCCTCGGCCACGGCCCTGGCGGATTGCTGATGCCCGCCGGTGGCCAGCAAGGCTCCGGGCAGGAGACCGCGGTCGTGCAGGTGGATCATTGGCGCGGCCCACCCCGATTGCGACAGCCCGTCGTTATAGGCGAAGGTGGCGCCATCAAACGCGCTGACCGGTTGACCGCTGCGCTCCGCCCTTGCGACAAACACGCTGTTGTAGAACCCGGGGGCGCAGCCGGGCAAACCGTGGTCGGGCGTGGCAACAAGCTCCACCTCGCCATAGAGCCGCGTGCGGTAGGGGCAGCCGCAGGTCTGTGCAAGCAACAGCTGCGGCGAGGTCCAGATCCGCCAGGGATCGCCATCCGTCTCACGGGTCAGCTGCTCGGGGCCGGTGCCAAGATGCGCGCGAATGAGGGCCCACAGGCGGTCGTTGGCGGCGGCGGTTTCGGGGCGATCATACATGCCCAGGTATGCGATCACAGCGCCGCCTCCGCGCGTTGGCGTGCGCGCGCACTTTCCATGTCGCTGACCCCGAGCAGGCTGGCGGACAGCCGCAGCAGCGCGTCCTCGTTCACATCCCGCTGGCCGTCGGCCAGTGCCACTTGCCACAGCGCCTCGATCACCGCGATACGGTCCTCATAGGCCACGGCATCCTTGATGGCGCGGGTGAAACGGACAGTATCGGGGGCCTCGGCTTCGAGCGCCTCTGCCTGTTCGCGCAGGATCAGCGCACCGCCGGTGTCCAAGCCGTAGCGGGTGCCGAGGATGCGGTCGATGCGATCCTTCTCGACCTCGGAATAATTGTGGTCAGACCGCGCGATCCGGACCAGGAGGGCGGTCAAGGCGAGCCGGGCTCCCTCGTCGTCCAACTGCTTGAGCGCGGGATCCAGCAAACGGCGCAACAGGTCCTTGAACATCAGTGGTCTCCTGCCGGTCGGGCGAGTTTTTCCTCGGCGCGGGCGCGGGCCGCCTGACTGTCAGCGTAGGACAGGCCCATGGCGCTGCGGGCCTCCTCGACGATCTTCACTTCGCCTTCATGCGCATTGCCGTCAGCCAACACCACCTCCCAGAGCGCGTCGAGCGCGGCCATCCGTTCCTCCAGCCCGGTCGTCTCGCGGATCAGGCGACCGAAGGTGTCGGTTTCCGGGGCCGCGGCGTGCAGTTTTTCGCACGTCGCACGCACCTTGGCGGCCTCGATCGCGTTGTGCTGGTAAAGGCGGGCCAGGATCCGGTCGATCAGGCTGATCTCCTCCAGCTGATAGTCCCGGTCCGATTGCGCCACCCGGACCAGAAGCGCGCCCAGTGCCAGCTCCACATCGGGGTCGGGCAGGGCGGGCGGTTCGGCAGGGCGGAAGGCCTGAAAGAATTTCTTGAGCAGGGGCATGCGGGATCCTCGGTGTGCGCGTGCAGATGAGGCAGCGGTGTCAGCCGTCGTAGCCTTCGATAATTTCCATGTCACCCCTGGACACCGGGTCGCGCAAGGCTTTGGCGTCCTGATAGGCAACGGAATCATAACACGCTTTGGCGGTTGCGAAATCCTTGAATTCAATCACCACCGTGCGCGCCCGCATCTGGCCCTCACGCACTTCCTTGTGGCCGCCCCGCACCAGGAAGCGGGCGCCGTAGTCCGCAAAGGGTTTGGCATTGGCGCTGACGTAGTCCTTGTAGCGGTCCATGTCCTCGACGTCGACATGGGCAACCCAGTATCCTTTGGGCATGAGCGGGGGTCTCCTAGGAAGTGTCCAGATTGCAAGCACGCTGAAACAATTCCGCGGCAAAGACAATGGGGGCTTTGCGGGGAATTTCACCCGGTCCGTGCCAGCGGATACAAAGCAGACGACTGAATTACAAAGCAAAACACCCGCAGGTCAGACCTGCGGGTGTGTCGCGTTTCAGGTGGGTGAGCCGGTCAGCCGATCTCGGCCAGCCGTGCAAGCGCTTCCTTGACCTTGGCTTCTTCCTCTTCGCGCGCCGCGAGGTTGGCGCGGGCTTCGGCCACCACCTCCTCGGGAGCGGACGCGGCGAATTTGGGGTTGTTGAGACGCCCGCGCAATCCGCCCAGCTCCTTGGCAAGTTTGCCCAGTGTCTTCTCCAGTCGCGCCTTTTCCGCATCGACGTCGATCACATCGGCCAACGGCAGGCCAAAGGAGGCACCGGGGGCCGACACGGCCGCGCAGCCCTTGGGGAAGCTATCAACCTGTTCCAGGGTGGTGATGCGGGCGAGCTTCTGGATCATCGCCTCGTTCTTTTCCCAGGCCGCGCGGGCCTGGTCGGAGAACTCGGTGACCACCATCGGGATCTTGGCGCCTGCCGGTACATGCATCTGCGCCCGGGTCGAGCGGATGTTCTCGATCGCGGTGATGACCCAGTTCATCTCGGCATCGGCCTCGGCGTTGACCAGTTCGGTGCCATAGGTCGGCCAGTCCTGATGAACCAGCATGTTGTCGCGCTTGGCGGTGTTGCCCCACAGCTCTTCGGTGATGAACGGCATGATCGGGTGCAAGAGGATCATGCACTGGTCCAGCACCCAGCCGAGCGTCTGGCGGGTCTCGGCGATCACGGTTTCATCTTCCGAGTTGAACAGCGGTTTGCTCAGCTCGATGTACCAGTCGCAGACCTTGCCCCAGACAAAGGCATAGAGGCTGAGCGCGGCGTCGTTGAAGCGGAAGGCTTCCAGCGCTTCGTCCACTTCAACCCGAACCTTGGCGGTCTCGCCGATGATCCACTGGTTCACGGCGGCCTTGGCATCGGGGATGTCATAGGCCTGACGGTCAGCGTCATAGACCTTGTTGAAATGGGCAAAGTTCACCGCATTCCACAGCTTGGTGCCAAAGTTCCGGTAGCCTGCGATACGCTGCATGTCGAGCTTCAGCACGCCACCGAGCGAGGCCATGGCCGCATTGGTGAAGCGCAGCGCGTCGGCGCCGTATTCCTCGATGATTTCCAGCGGGTCGACCACGTTGCCGGTGGATTTCGACATCTTCTTGCCCTTGGCATCGCGCACCAGGCCATGCAGGTAGACGGTGTCGAACGGGATGCGGTCCTTTACCGGCAGGTTTTCGTCCAGCACGGCCAGCTGCATCATCATCATCCGGGCGACCCAGAAGAACAGGATGTCCTGACCGGTGACCAGCGTCGAGGTCGGGAAGTATTTCTGCATCTCCGGCGTGTCTTCCGGCCAGCCCAGGGTGCCGATCGGCCAGAGACCGGAGGAGAACCAGGTGTCGAGCACGTCGGGATCGCGGAACATCGGCACCTGCATCGGGCCTTCGAAGCTGCGGATGGCGCCTTCGTCTTTGACGTCCAGCAGCTTGCGCTGTTCGGCCAGGATCTCGATGGCTTCCTGCTGATCGGCCACGATGCGGAACTCGGTCCCTTCAGGAGATTGCAGGCGCGCTTTTTCCAGCGCCTCTTCCTCGGTGGCGGCGCAGATCGGGTACCAGTCTTCCTCGCCGGGGATATACCAGACCGGGATCTGGTGGCCCCACCACAGCTGGCGCGAGATGCACCAGGGCTCGATGTTTTCCAGCCAGTGGTAATAGGTCTTCTCGCCGCTTTCGGGCAGGATCTTCACGTCGCCGTTCTTCACCGCATCCAGCGCCGGGCCGACGACCTTTTCCGCGTCCACGAACCACTGGTCGGTCAGCATCGGCTCGATCACAACCTTGGAGCGGTCGCCGAAGGGCTGCATGATCGGCTTGTTCTCGACGAAGGGCACGGTCTCGGTGACTTCGCGCTCGGTGCCGTCCTCGTCCGTCACCGTCTTGGTGATGGTTTGCATGACCGCAAGACCTTCGTCGGTAATCTCCTGAACCACCTTCTTGCGGGCCTCGAAACGGTCCAGCCCACGCAGGTGATCGGGCACGAGGTTGATTGCGTCCACCTCGTTCTCGGTGAAAGCGGCCCCTTTGGCATGGGCCTGGGCCTTGGCGGCCTCCTCGGCATAGGGCGCACCGTCAGCGCGCATTGCGCCCTTGGGGTCCATCAGGCGGTACATCGGGATACCGCCGCGCTTGGCGACCTGGTAGTCATTGAAGTCATGCGCGCCGGTGATCTTCACCGCGCCCGAGCCAAAGTCCTTGTCCGGGTACTCATCCGTGATGATCGGGATCTGACGGCGGTGCTCCTTGGGGCCGACCGGAATTTCCACCAGTTTGCCGACGATGGGGGCATAGCGCTCATCCGAAGGATGCACCGCGACCGCGCCGTCGCCGAGCATGGTCTCGGGGCGGGTGGTGGCGATGGCGATGTAGTCGCGCTCCTCCTCGAGGATGACGTTGCCGTCTTCGTCCTTCTCGACGTAGGTATAGGTCTCGCCGCCTGCCAGCGGGTACTTGAAGTGCCACATGTGGCCCGCAACCTCGATGTTCTCGACCTCTAGGTCGGAGATCGCGGTCTCGAAATGCGGGTCCCAGTTGACCAGTCGCTTGCCGCGGTAGATCAGACCCTTGTTGTACATCTCCACGAAGACCTTGATCACGGCATCATGGAAGTTGGGAGAGTTCTCGTGGCCGGTGCGGGTGTCGCCATGGGCGCCCGCCATGGTGAAGGCGGTGCGTTCGAAGTCGCAGGAGGCGCCAAGACGTTTCAGCTGCTCGACGATGGTGCCGCCGGATTTTTCCTTCCACTCCCAGATCTTGGCGAGGAAGTCGGGGCGGGAGAAATCGGTGCGCTTCTTGCCCTCCTTGGCCAGCTCACGCTCGACGACCATCTGGGTCGCGATGCCTGCATGGTCGCAGCCGGGCTGCCACAGGGTGTCAAACCCCTGCATGCGCTTCCAGCGGATCAGGATGTCCTGCAGGGTGTTGTTGAAGGCATGTCCCATGTGCAGAACGCCGGTGACGTTCGGCGGCGGGATCATGATGCAATAGGTCGAGGCCCCGGGCTTGGCATTGGCCCCGGCCTTGAAACAGCCCGCTTCTTCCCAGGCTTTGTACAGGCGGCTTTCCGCTTCCGCTGCGTTGAATGTCTTTTCCATCGCCATCACTACATCCCTCATGCAATTGGGGTTCAATTACCCAATGGCACAGCGAAGGGAAAGGCGGATCGCGGTATTTCTTTGACCGCGACCCGGTCGGGCGCTGTTTCAGGCGTTGGTGCGGTCCAGCTTGGTGGCAAGATGGATCAGGCTCTCGGAGGAGCGTACCCCGCGCGCCTCGGCAATGCGGTCGATGGTGTCGTCCAGTTCGGCGGTGCTGTGGGCGACGACCTGCGCCAGCAGATCGAACCGGCCCGAGGTGGTGTGGACCACCTCGACACCCGGCAAGCTGCGCAGCCGGGACAGCACCTCCGGGCCGGAACGGGGCTCGATCGACATCAACACGGTCGCCTGCAGCGGCGGTCGCGCCGATGCAGAGGTGCGCAGCGTATAGCCCGTGATGACGCCACTGTTCTCAAGCCGCTCAAGGCGGGCCTGCACGGTGGTTCGCGCCAGCCCGAGCTGCCGGGCGAGTTCCGATACCGGACGGCGGGCGTTTTCGCGCAAGAGGCTGACAAGGTGCTGATCGATGTCGTCAGTTTTCATTTTTGGCCTGCATTTTGACGATCTGGAGCGCCAGTTTAGTCAGTTTGAGGGGAGGAATCGACGGTCATTCTGCCAAAAATAAATCAACACACAGAGGTTTACATTGATGCAGCATATTCCTCCGCTTTGGCTCTCTCCGGAAACGCACCTGGCCCGCACGGCGCCGGATCACCCGATCCTGTATTTCTCACCGCGTGTCCTGCATGAGGTTGCGGGACGGTTCCAGCGGGGCTTTCCCGGTCTGGTGACCTACGCGGTCAAGGCCAATCCGCATCCGGCGGTCTTGTCGAACCTGGTCGCGGCGGGCGTAACTGCCTTTGATGTTGCGTCACCTGCCGAGATGGAAGCGGTGCGCGGAGCCAGTGCGGATGCGGTGATGCATTACAACAACCCTGTGCGCTCCGAGGCCGAGATCGCAGCCGGGATCCGCCATGGTGTGGCCAGCTGGTCGGTGGATGAGCTGAGCGAGCTGGACAAGCTTGACGCGGTGCCGCGCAGCTGTGAAATCGCGGTGCGTTTTGCCCTTCCGGTGGCGGGGGCCGCCTATGATTTCGGCAGCAAGTTCGGGGCTGGTGCCGACGAGGCCGTCGAGCTGTTGAAGGCGGTGGCAGCCCGCGGTTGGCGGCCGTCGCTGTGTTTCCATCCCGGCACCCAATGCGAGGACGAGGCGGCCTGGGTCGAGTATATCCATGTTGCCCGCAAGATCGTCGATGCCGCCGGGGTCAGCATCGCCCGGTTGAACGTGGGTGGCGGTTTTGCCGCCAATCGGGATGGCGTCGCACCTGATCTCGAACGGGTTTTCGGCGCCATCGGCGCAGCGGCGCAGGAGGCGTTCGGTGCCGACGGTCCACAGCTGATCTGCGAGCCGGGACGGGCGATGGTGTCGGAATCCTTCACCCTCGCGGCCCGGGTCAAGGGCCTGCGCCAGAACGGCGGCGTGGTCTTCTTGAACGATGGCATCTATGGCGGGCTGGTCGACATCCGTGATATGGGCTTGCCAGGCCGTGTCGAGGTGGTCGCCCCGGACGGCGCCCGCCGCATCGGGCCGCGTCGGCCCCGGGTGGTGTTCGGACCAACCTGTGATAGTCTTGACCGGCTGCCGGATGGTCTGCCCCTTCCCGACGACTGTGCGACGGGCGATTATGTGCTGTTTCCCGGCCTCGGGGCCTATTCTTCGGCCATGAGCACGCAATTCAACGGCTATGGTCTGTGGGATGTCGCCACGGTGATCGAGCTGACTGGACAACCGCCCGCTTAGCGGTAGTCTCCCCCCTGACAATCAGCAGCGCGGCCAGCTCGTGCGGACAAGGGGGCAAGCATGGACAAATTCGGAAAAAGCCAGCCGGTAAAGCGCGTCGAGGATGTGAGGTTCCTGACCGGTCAGGGCCGCTACATCGAAGATGTCGCCCCGGCTGGCGCATTACGGGCCTGGGTGCTGCGCAGCCCGGTGGCGCATGGCACGATCACTGCGCTGGATGTGTCCGAGGCCCGCGGCTGCGACGGCGTCCACGCTGTGCTGACACTTGCGGATCTCGAAGCCGCGGGGCTGGACGTGCGGCTGGACGGAACCACCGTGAAAAACCGCGACGGCAGCGAGGCGGCGGCACCCGAACGGCCGATGCTGGCCCGCGACCGGGTCCGCTACGTCGGCGAGCCGGTGGCCGTTGTCGTCGCCGAGACCCTGGATCAGGCCCGCGATGCCGGCGAGTTGATCGAGGTGGAGATCGATGATCTGCCAGCCAAGCTCGATCTGGCACCCGGGGGAGAGCCGCTGCACGCCGAGGCGCCGGACAACCGTGCCTTCGACTGGGGGATGGGAGACGAGGCCGCAACCCGCAAAGCCTTTGACGAGGCCGCCCACCGGGTTTCCCTGCAGGTCGAGGACAATCGTATCATCGTCAACGCGATGGAGCCGCGCGGCTGCTTTGCCGAGTGGCAGGATGGACGTTTGCACTTCTGCTATGGTGGGCAGGGCGTCTGGGCGATGAAGACCCAGATGGCGCAGAAGCTGGGGCTGGACGAAGACGCGGTGAAGGTGACGACCCCGGATGTCGGTGGCGGCTTTGGCATGAAGGCGATGCCTTACCCGGAGTATTTTGCCGTGGCCCATGCGGCCCGGGTGCTGGAGCGGCCGGTGTTCTGGGTCGCGGACCGTACCGAGTCGATGCTCAGTGACAATGGCGGGCGGGATCTGACCTCGCTGGCGGAACTGGCCTTTGACGAAGATCTGAAGATAACTGCCTATCGGGTAACGACGCGTTGCAACCTTGGCGCTTATAACTCGCATTTCGGACAGCCAATTCAGACGCAGCTGTTCAGCCGGGTGCTGGCCGGGGTCTATGATATCCAGACCGCCTGGCTGCAGGTCGAGGGGATCTATACCAACACCACCCAAGTTGACGCCTACCGCGGTGCCGGAAGACCAGAGGCAATCTATGTGCTGGAGCGCGCCATGGACCGGGCTGCGCGAGAGCTGGGGGTTGATCCGCTGGAGCTGCGGCGGCGGAACTTTATCAAGCCTGCGGCGTTTCCCTATGGCACCGTGACCGGGGAGACTTACGACGTGGGTGACTTCGATCTGGTGCTGAACCGCGCTTGCGAAGAGGCTGATCTGGCAGGATTCGAGGCCCGGCGCGCCGCAGATGGTAAACGCGGCAAGTACCGGGGCGTTGGCCTGTGTTACTATATCGAAAGTATTTTGGGTGATCCTTCGGAAGGCGCAGAAGTGGAATTCCTGGAGGATGGCCGTGTGAATATCTATGTCGGCACGCAGAGCAACGGGCAGGGGCATGAGACCGTCTATGCACAGTTTCTGGCCGACCAGAGCGGCATTCCGGCAGAAAACATCCAGGTCATTCAAGGCGACAGCGACCGTATCGCCCAGGGCGGCGGCACCGGCGGCTCGCGCTCGGTCACCACGCAAGCCAATGCCACGTTGGCCACGGTTGAAACCATGGTGGCGGCCTTCACCCCCTTCCTCGCAGAGCAGATGGGGGTCGAGGAAGATGCGATTTCTTTTGACGGCGAAAGCTTCCGGGCGCCGGGGTCGAACCTGACGCCCAGCATGCTGGACGCCGCCGAGATGGCCCGCGCGCAAGGGCGGCTCGATCTGCTGCGTCACGCGGCGCGGGCCAAGCTGCCGGGACGCTCGTTTCCGAACGGGGCCCATATTGCAGAGGTCGTGATCGATCCAGAGACTGGGCAATCGGTGGTGGAGCGCTACACTGTAGTCGACGATTTCGGAAATCTGATCAACCCGATGCTGGCCGAGGGCCAGGTGCATGGCGGGGTGGCGCAGGGACTGGGACAGGCGATGATGGAGCGGGTCGTCTATGACGAGGACGGTCAGCTCCTGACCGCGACGTTCATGGATTACGCCATGCCGCGGGCCGACACCGTCCCGACGATCGGATTTACGTCCCAGCCAGTGCCCTCGACCCAGAACCCGATGGGGATGAAGGGGTGCGGCGAGGCTGGCACCGTCGGCGCGCTGGCGGCAGTGGCCAATGCGATGCAGGACGCGGTCTGGGACAAAGGGGTGCGGCAGATGGATATGCCGTTCACCCCGCAGAGAGTGTGGAAAGTGCTGAGGGATGTTTCTAAAGCAGCTGAGTAACAGGTTTCTCGAGTGGCTTGGACGGCCGCTCCGCTCGGAACATTCGGGCGAAACAAGGCTGCGCGGGCCGCAGGCTCATGTGATCATTCTCGATGGCACCATGTCGACGCTGGACGAGGGGCGGGAAACCCACGCAGGCAAGCTTTACCGCCTGTGTCGCGAAATGTCGGGACCCGTGTCGGTTTACTATGAATCCGGCGTGCAATGGACCGGCTGGGGCAGCGCCCCGGACGTGATGTTGGGGCGCGGGATCAACCGGCAGATCCGTCGTGCCTATGGCTACCTCGCATCGCGCTATCATCCCGGTGATCAGATCTACCTGTTTGGCTACTCCCGCGGCGCTTATGCAGTGCGCTCGCTCGCCGGGGTGATCGACCGGATCGGTCTCCTCAAGGCGGAACATGCCACGGTGCGCAACATTCGCACCGCCTATCGGCACTACCGGCTGAACGGGCGCAGCAAGACCGGCGCCGCTTTCAGCCGTGCCTATTGCCACGAGACCGTCGAGATCGAGATGGTCGGGGTCTGGGACACAGTCAAGGCGCTGGGGCTGCGCTTGCCGCTGCTGTGGCGCTGGGCGGAAAAGCAGCACAATTTCCACAACCACGAATTGGGTCACCACGTCAAAAGCGGCTATCACGCGCTGGCGCTGGACGAGACGCGCGATGTGTTCCACCCGGTGATGTGGGACAGCCCCGCGGATTGGGAGGGTCATGTGGAGCAGGTCTGGTTTCGCGGCGCCCATGGCGATGTCGGCGGCCAACTGGGCGGGTTCGAGGCAGCTCGGCCGCTCGCCAATATTTCGCTCGTTTGGATGCTGGAAAAGGCCGAGGAGCGCGGCTTGCCGTTGCCGCTGGATTGGCGGATGCGCTTTCCGGTGGATCCCAAGGCCCCTTCGGTCGGCACCTGGCGCGGCTGGGGCAAGATCTTCCTGCTGCGCAGCCGCCGCCGGGTCGGGCTGGATCCCAGCGAACGCCTGCACAGCAGTGTAGAAGCCGCGCGCAAGGATGCCCCGATCCCGGCCAGCGGCTGGCGGGCCATGTTCTCCCGCACCTGACCCCAAGGCTTCGCTATCGCTGGAACGCGCTGGCGCGCGGTCAATTCGCTGCCGCCGCGCGGGCAGCGGTTATTCCTGCTCCAGCGCCTGTCGCAAGCGTTTCAGGCCAAGCTTGACGATCAGCTTGTGCGCTGGGCGCACCGGCACCATGTAGGCACGTCCGAACAGGTTGTGTGTCTTCACCGACGAGGTCACCGTCAGCCCGCCGTTGTGCGAACTGAGGCAGGTCATCACGTCCAGATGCCGGTCCCGCACGGTCAGGGTCAGGATCCGGTCGGAGATCGCCTCGACCAGAAAGAAGTCCAGCTTGTCTCCGGGGCTGAGCTGCCGGGGCGTCGCACCGGAAATTGGGCCGATCCGGCGGACGCCAAAACAGGCCGAGATCGCATCACGCAGCCAGAAGGCCATTCGCAGCCCGGGCAGAGGGCGTGCATGCATCAGCCGCCAGGCCTCCAACGGTGTGACCGGGCGGGGCAGATCAATGGAGCGGGTATCGAAGAAATCGAGCTCAGCCTTGGGAGCCAGAACCTGGATGCGCGATGTCGTGGCCCGCGCGAGGGTATTTGGCGGCATCATTGCCCCTTCCGTGGTGCGACTGGGTGACGATTGGAAGATAAGCCACGGATTTGCAAAGACAAGGCTGGCCGGGGACTGCGGCCGACCCTAGGCCACCTTCATGATGATGCAGGTGGTAGATCCGGTGGCGTAAAGCCGTCCATCGTCCACGCCGCGAATGTCGCCATGGGCGACTCCGGTGGATCGCCCGGCGTGGTCCACGGTGCCGGTGCAGTCAATCATGGTGCCGAGCGCAATAGGGCGTAGGATGTTAATCTTGTACTCCAGCGTGGTGTAGACCGAGCCTTGCGGCACCCGGGTCATCACCGCGCAGGCCATCGCGCTGTCCAGAAGGGTGCCGTACCAGCCGCCGTGCACGGTGCCCATCGGGTTCGTGACATGGAATTCCGGGGTGCCGCGGAACACGACCTCGCCTTCGCTGACCGCATGGAGGTGGTAGCCGAGCGTGCGCGCAATCGGCGGGCCGGGCAGACGCCCATCCAGAATACCCTGCATGAAATCGAGCCCGGACATCCGGGCGGTCTGGTCGATCGTCAAGAGATCCGAGGGTGTTTCGGCATAGAACATGGCGCGCGGTCCCTGATGAAAGCTTTTGTTCATTAGGAACCGCGCAACGCCCAGTGCAATGCTTACGCTACGTTCTCCAGCGCCACCTTGGGCGTAACGCCCAGTGCAAAGCAGACATCGCGGGTCAGCTCAGGACGGTTGAGGGTGTAGAAATGCAGGTTCGTCACACCGCCTTCCAGCAGGTCGGAGCAGAGTTCCGTGCACAAGGCGGTGGCCAGCAGCTCTTCGCGGTCATCGCGAACCGCCTTCTCGAAGGCCTCTTCGACCCAGTGCGGGACCACGGTGCCGCAGCGGCGGGCAAAGTTGCGGGCGCCTTTCCAGTTTTCGATCGGCAGGATGCCCGGTGTCAGCTTGCTGCCATCGATCCCGGCTTTCTCGCAGGCGTCGCGGAAGCGGAAGAAGGTGTCCGCCTCGAAGAAGAACTGGGTCAGCGCCTCGTCGGCACCGGCGTCCAGCTTGCGCTTCAGCCATTCCACGTCGGCGTTCTGGTCGGCTGCGTCGGGATGCCGGTCTGGATAGGCGCCGACCTTGATGTTGAACGTGCCGCGTGCTGTCAGTGCTTCGATCAGCTCCACAGAATGCTCAAAACCCTCGGGGTGCGGGGTGAACTTGCCTTCCCCCTTTGGCGGATCGCCGCGCAGGGCGACGATTTCCTTCACCCCGGCTTCGGCGAACTGATCGGCGATTTCGAGGGTTTCGGCCTTGGAGGCGTTCACGCAGGTCAGATGCGCGGCGACGTTCAGGCCCGAGGAGTTGTGCAGGGTCGCCACCGCGTCGCGGGTCAGCGTGCGGGTGGTGCCGCCGGCGCCATAGGTCACCGACACGAAGCGCGGCCCCATCGGAGCAAGCACCTGAACGGTATCCCAAAGCCGGAAGGAGGCTTCGAGATTTTTCGGCGGGAAGAATTCAAAGGAAATCTTGGGCGTCGTCATCTCAGGTCACTCGCTTGTTTGATTTCGACCCTTGTTGCATGCGCAGCATTGTGAGACAATTTCATAATTCTCAAGAACAACATGAGCGACATTACAGGATGCACATCGAATTCCGTCACCTGCGCACCATCAAGGCCATTCATGAGGCCGGCGGGCTGGCCCGGGCTGCCGATCAGCTGAATATCACCCAAAGTGCCCTGAGCCACCAGGTCAAAGGGCTGGAAGAGCAGGCCGGGGTCGAGCTTTTCATTCGCCGTTCCAAGCCGATGAAGCTGTCGCCTGCGGGGCAGAGGTTGCTGCGGCTGGCGGAGCAGGTTTTGCCGCAAGTCGAGGCGGCACAAGCGGAATTTTCTTCGTTGCGCGATGGGCATACCGGCCGGATGCACATCGCCATCGAGTGTCACGCCTGCTTTGAATGGTTGTTCCCGGTGCTGGAGGGCTTTCGCAAAAATTGGGGCGATGTCGATGTGGATATCCGTCCCGGGCTGGCCTTTGATGCGCTGCCCGCCCTGCAGAAGGAGGAGGTGGACCTGGTTGTCTCCTCCGATCCCGAAGATATCGCGGGCGTCGAGTTCATCGAATTGTTCGATTACAAGCCCGTCTTCGTTGCCTCGGCGCAGCATCCGCTGGCTGCGAAGGCTTACGTGGAGGCGGAGGATTTTCGCGGCGAAGCCTTGATCACCTATCCGGTGGAGAAATCTCGGCTCGACGTATTCAGCCAGCTGCTGACCCCGGCAGGGGTCGAACCTGCATCGATCCGGCAGGTGGAATTGACGGCGGTGATTCTCTTGCTGGTGGCCTCGAACCGTGGCGTGTCGGTGCTGCCCGACTGGGTCGTGCGCGAGGTGAAATACTCTTCCGATTACGTGACGCGCCCGCTGACGAAGGAGGGCATCACCCGGCGGCTCTATGCGGCGATCCGTAGCGAAGACCGGGACAAGCCGTTCATGCAGGAGCTGATCCGTCTGGCGAAGGTCGAAGCCCGCAAGCTGCAGCAGCAGTAAGGGCTGCGCTTGAAAGAAGCGCGGAGCGGCCTGGCCCCCATTGGGCGCCTGTGCCCGCTCCGCGCGGTTGCATAATCCGGCCAACGTAGCGGGCCAGAAACGCTGGTCGGCTTAGACCAGCTTGACGATCTGCTTGCCGGTATTGCCGCCCTGCATCATCGACAGGAAGGCCTTGGGGGCGTTCGCGAGCCCTTCGGCCACGTCCTCGAGGTATTTGATCTCGCCCGCGGCCACCAAGGGGGCGACTTCGGAGAGGAACTCGGGATAGCGGTCGTAGTGGTTGAAGATGATGAAGCCATTCACCGACAGGAACTTGGTCAGGATGTCCCGCCAGATCGCGGGGGCGGTCAGGCCGGTTTCGGCGCTGTTGTACCAGGCGATCATGCCACAGACCGGAATACGCCCGAAGTTGTTCATGTTGGGCAGTACCGCCTCCAGCACCTTGCCGCCGACGTTCTCATAATAGATGTCGATGCCATCGGGGCATTCCGCTGCGAGGGCTTCGGCAAGGGCAGGGGCGTCGGCGTAAGCGCGGTGATCGAGGCAGGCGTCAAAGCCGAATGTGTCCACCGCCAGCTTGCATTTCTCGGCGCCGCCCGCGACACCGACCACCCGCAGCCCAGCCTGTTTGGCGAGTTGCCCCACCATCGAGCCGACCGGCCCTGTGGCGGCGGCGACCACCAGCGTTTCGCCTTTTTGCGGGCGGCCATAGGCGTGCAAGCCATGCCATGCGGTAAAACCCGGCATGCCAAGAACGCCAAGCGCGGTGGTGATGGGCGCCTTTTGCGGGTCCAGTTTGCGCACCTCGGAAGCCGGGGCGAGCCCGTGGCTGGCCCAGCCAAACATGCCCAGCACAAAGTCACCAGGTTGCAGATCGTCACTGCCAGAGGCGACCACTTCGCCAACGCCGGCGGCGGTCATGGTCTCGCCGATTTCGACGGGGGGCGCATAGGATTTGCCTGCATTCATCCGGCCCCGCATGTAGGGGTCCAGCGACATATAGTGAACTTTGACAAGCACTTCGCCATCACCAGGCTGGGGGAGGGGAGCGTCTTCCAGGCGAAAATTCTGTTCGCTGGCCTGGCCTTCGGGGCGGCTGGCCAGCACAATGCGTTGCATCTGTTCGGACATTGGCGTCTTCCTTTGTTTTACCGATTGGACATTGGGAGCGCTCGCGGTTGATTTCAACCGCTTCGCCTCATCTTGACGGCCGTGCTGCGGATCGGGCGAAGACCGGAAAGCCCCTTGGCAAGCGGGGGCAGGCCGCGTATAGGCACGCATTGACCCGGCATCTCCCCGACCGACCTGACAGGACCGAACCGACATGATTGGCAGTGCAAACCTCAACGTGATGATCAAGGCCGCCCGCAAGGCAGGCCGTTCCCTGGTGAAAGACTTCCGCGAGGTGGAAAACCTGCAGGTCTCGATGAAGGGCGCGGGCGACTTTGTCTCCAAAGCCGACATCGCGGCTGAGAAAATCCTGAAGGACGAGCTGACCAATGCGCGCCCGACCTATGGTTGGATTGCCGAAGAGGGCGGCGAGATCGAGGGCGAGGATCCGACACGCCGCTGGATTGTTGATCCGCTGGATGGCACCACCAACTTCCTGCACGGCCTGCCGCATTGGGCGATTTCCATTGCGCTGGAGCACAAGGGCAAGATCGTCGCCGGGGTGATCTATGACGCGGCCAAGGACGAGATGTTCTTTGCCGAAAAAGGTGCAGGTGCCTGGATGAACGACACCCGTATCCGGGTGTCCGGCCGTCACCGGATGATCGAGTCCATCTTTGCGACCGGCGTCCCCTTTGGCGGTCGCGCCGATCTGCCGCTGACGCTGCAGGATCTTGCCCGTCTGGCACCCGCCTGTGCCGGTATCCGCCGCTGGGGCTCTGCCGCGCTGGACATGGCCTATGTCGCGGCTGGCCGCTACGAGGGGTTCTGGGAACGCCGTCTGAACCCGTGGGACCTGGCCGCAGGGATCATCATCGTCAAGGAGGCCGGTGGCCTCGCCGAGGCGATCGACCCGGAGGCGGGTATTATCGACAGCGGTTCCGTTGTCTGCTCGAACGAGCCGATCTTCGAAAATTTCGCTAAGGTGATCCGCGGCTGAAGCCACGCATCGCGTATCCACGGATCAAGCGCGGCCTTAGGGCCGCGTTTTTTCGTTAGACTTGGCCTGGGACTGCGGCGTCGGGAAGGGCCAGTTGCAGGGTTACGTCTTGTCCGCCGGATGGTTGACCCCGTCGTGCCAAGGGATTTCGCCATAGGACGCGGCATGTGTCCTCGGGTTGCCGCCTTCGATGCAGCCCAGATTGACACCGCATTCCGCGGGGTTTGAGCGGCGCTGGTGGTGCGTGTAAATCCCGCAAGTCTTGCAGAAGTAGTGTTTCGCCGTGTGGCTGCCCCAGGTGTAGAGGCTGAGGTTCTCCGCCCCTTTCAAGACTTTGAGACTCGCGGCTATTGCGGTGACGGCGGCAGCCCCACGCCGCAGGCAGAACGAACAATCGCACCGCGCGGCTGTGGCCAGTCCCATGGGGAAATCCGCCTCAATCTCCACGGCGCCGCAGTGACAGGTGGCTTTAAGACGCGCCATCTTTACCGATGCTCCTGCTGCTGATTTTCTTCATGGCTGACCCCATGCCCAAAAAATTCCCCGGAAATGCAGGGGCAGGCGACCTACCATTATACTGCCCTGAAAGTTTTCGGGGTGGCGGCCTGCGTGTTGACGAGTTCACTGTTACCTAGTTGGCGCAGGCCGCATTTTCCATCCATTTCCACGGATCACTTTCCCCAGGGGCCGGGTTTGCGTCTTGCGCGGGGCAACTTTGGGATGCGGCTGGCGGCGTAGGAAGACGGGCGTTCAGGATGCGGCGGTTGGCCAGAGGTTCGGGACCAGTACGCGGGTCCACCGCGGCGCAGCCACAGCGGCAGGCACAGCAGCAGCCCGGTGACAAACCCACCGGCGTGCGCCCAGTAGGCGACGCCGCCGAGGTTGGGATCGGCGCGCAGGCCGCCAAAAAATTGCATCACCAGCCAGACGCCCAGCATCACGAAGGCCGGGATCGTGAAGATGCGGAAGTAGATCACCAGCACCAGCAGGATATCGACGCGGGCGCGGGGAAACATCAGTAGGTAGCCGCCCATGACCCCGGCTATCGCCCCCGAAGCGCCCACCGTGGGCACCATTGATCCCGGCGCCGAGATCACATGTATCAGACCGGCTCCGACACCGCTGACCAGGTAGAACAAGAGAAAGCGCAGGTGACCCATTTCGTCTTCGAGATTGTCGCCGAAGATCCAGAGGAACAGCATGTTGCCGCCCAGGTGCATCAGGCCACCGTGGATGAACATCGAGGTAAACAGCGTCCCCAACCCGTAGCCATGGCTAATCTCGGCGGGCACGATGGCATAGCTGTCATAGAAATAGGCCAGCGCGCGCGGGCTGGCATAGGTGGCCGAGTAATAGGCATAGGCCAGGATATTCACCGCCATCAGCACGTAGACGACATAGGGCGTCCGGCCTGAGGGGTTGTGGTCGCGCAACGGGAACATTGCGGAACGCTGGGCCGTAAAGGGCCCAGCGTCAAGCGCTTATATGGCGTAGCTCAGGCCATTCCGCCGAGCAGGTCGGCGTTGCCACCCGAGGCGGTGGTGTCGACGCAGACGTGGCGCTCGGCCAGAACGCGGGCGCGATCGGGTTTGCCGGGGATCAGCGGGATGATCGGACCATCACGCTTTGCCAATCGCTTCTCGATCTCGCGCGCGGTGGCCTCGTCACCCCACCACAGCACACCGGCGATGCCCTCGATGGTTTCCAGCTTGTCCAGCTCCAGCATGCCAGAGGGCGTGATCGCGGTGCCGCCGAGGCTGATCACTTCCCGCGCCTGTTCGGCCGACGCCTGTGCGCCCGGACCCATGCACAGCAACGGCGGGCGCGCGGAGACCGTCAGGCGGTTGGACTCGCCGGTCGGGCCGGGCAGGGTGGTGGTCACTGGCTGTGCCGGGGTGCCGCTGGCTGCGGGCAGCTCTGTCACCGTGCTGGTCCAGCTGTCCGACACCTGCTGCCGGTCGGGGGCGCAAAAGCGGCTGAGGTAGAGCGGGCCGCCGGCCTTCGGTCCGGTGCCTGAAAGGCCCTCGCCGCCGAAGGGTTGGCTGCCGACGATGGCGCCGATCTGGTTGCGGTTGACATAGATGTTGCCCGCATGCACCCGGTCGCAGACGTGCTGGACCCGGTCATCGATGCGGGTATGCAGCCCGAAGGTCAGCCCGTAACCGGTTGCATTGATGTCGGAAATCACCTTGTCCAGATCTTGCGACTTGAACCGCGCCACATGCAGGACCGGGCCAAAGATTTCCTCCTCGAGGGCGCTGATGCCGGGCACCTCGATCATCGTCGGGGCGACGAAGGTGCCGCCTTGGGGCGCGCGCAGTTCCTTCAGCACGCGGCCTTCGGCGCGCGCCTTGTCGATGTGGGCAAGGATGCCTGCGCGGGCGGTCTCGTCGATCACCGGGCCGCTGTCTGTGGACAGGTGCCAGGGGTCGTCCAGATGCAGGCAGTCCATCGCGCCCTTCAGCATCTTCAGCACAGTGTCCGCGATGTCGTCCTGCAGGTAGAGGCAGCGCAGCGCCGAGCAGCGTTGTCCGGCCGACTGGAAGGCGCTTTCGATCACTGCCTGTACCGTCTGCTCGGGCAGGGCGGTGCTGTCGACGATCATCGCGTTGAGGCCGCCGGTCTCTGCAATCAGGGGGGCGCCGGGTTTCAGGTTCTCGGCCATCGCGCGGCGGATGCGCATCGCAGTCGCGGTTGATCCGGTGAAGGCGACGCCTGCAACCCGCGGATCCGAGGTGATCGCGGCGCCAACCACGCTGCCGCGGCCCGGAACCAGTTGCATGGCGGCACGCGGCACGCCTGCTTCGTGCATCAATTGTACCGCCCGGTGGGCGACCAGCGGTGTCTGATCGGCGGGTTTGGCGAGGACCGCGTTGCCTGCGGCCAGGGCGGCGGCAACCTGTCCGGTGAAGATTGCCAGCGGGAAGTTCCACGGCGAGATGCAGGAGAAGATACCGGCGGGCGGCGCCGCGGGAATGCGGGCTGCATAGTACCGCAGGAAGTCCACCGCTTCGCGCAGCTCTGCCACCGCGTCGGGGATGGTCTTGCCGGCTTCGCGGGCGAGGATGGCAAACAGCTCGCCGTAGTTTTCCTCATAAAGGTCGGCGACCCGGTTCAGGATCGCGGCGCGTTCCTCTGCCGGGGCGTTCCAGGGGGTGGCGGCGCTCAGCGCCAGATTGATATCGGCCTCGCTACACTGGCGGACGCTGCCAACCGTGCTGAGGTCGGTTGGGCTGGTAACATCTTTCGCCGGTTCCGGCTGGGCCTCGCCTGCCAGCAGCGGGCCGGCCTGCCAGTGATGGTCGCGCCAGGGCGCGCGGGCTTCCTCGATCCGGGCGAGGGTCGGCGCGTGGCCAAGGTCGAACCCCTTGGAGTTGGGGCGCTCCGGTGCAAACAGCTCGGGACCGGTGGGAATCTTGCGGCTGATCTCGCCAACCTGGGCAAAGGGATCGGCGGCGACGACTTCCGGCGCGACATTCTCATCGACGATCTGGTTCACGAACGAGGAGTTGGCGCCATTCTCCAGCAGTCGGCGCACCAGGTAGGCGAGCAGGTCACGGTGGGCACCAACGGGGGCGTAGATCCGGCAGTTGGTCTTGTTCTGCTCCAGCACCATCTGGTGCAAGGTTTCTCCCATGCCGTGCAGGCGCTGGAATTCGAACAGCTGTTTGTCCATGCCCTCGGCCATGTGCAGGATGGCAGAGACCGTGTGGGCATTGTGGGTCGCAAACTGCGGGTAGATGCGGTCGGTCAGCCCCAGAAGCTTGCGGGCGTTGGAGATATAGGACACGTCGGTCAGGGCCTTGGAGGTGAAGACCGGGAAGCCGTCGACCCCCTCGACCTGGGCGCGTTTGATCTCGGTGTCCCAGTAGGCGCCTTTCACAAGCCGCACCATGAAGCGACGGTCGTATTTTTCTGCCATTTCGTGCAGGGCGTCGATTGCCAGCCCGGTGCGCGGGCCATAGGCCTGCACCACCACGCCAAAGCCGTCCCAGCCCGCCAGTGCCGGATCAGACACCACCGCTTCGATGACTTCCAGCGACAAAGACAGGCGGTCGGCCTCCTCGGCGTCGACGTTGAGGCCCATCTTGGCGGCCTTGGCCAGCAGCGCCAGCGCCTTCAGGCGCGGCACCAGATGTTCCATCACACTGGCGTCTTGCGCCAGTTCATAGCGCGGATGAAGCGCCGACAGTTTGACGGAGATACCGGGGTTCTTGCGGATGTCGTCACTGTTGCAAGCGGCGGCAATGGCCGAGATCGCCTTGGAATACGATAGGTGATAGCGGGCGGCGTCGGCCTCGGTACGCGCGGCCTCGCCCAGCATGTCGTAGGAATAGGTGTAGCCCTTGGCTTCCATTTCGGCGGCGCGGTTCATGGCGCTCTCGATGCTTTCGCCCAGCACGAACTGGCGGCCCATTTCCTTCATCGCGCGGCTGACGGCGGTGCGGATCACCGGCTCGCCCAGACGTTTGATGGCGCCGCGCAGTGCTCCGATCGGGCTGCGCTCTTCGTCCAGAACCTTGCCGGTCAGCATCAGCGCCCAGGTCGAGGCGTTGACCAGAGAGGAGGTCGATTTGCCAAGGTGCTTCCCCCAGTCGGAGGGGGCGATCTTGTCTTCGATCAGCGCGTCGATGGTGTCGGCATCCGGCACCCGCAGCAGCGCTTCGGCAAGGCACATCAGCGCCACGCCTTCGTCGGTGGACAGGCCATACTCGGCCAGGAACACTTCCATCAGGCCGGGGGCCGAGTGGCCGCGAATGTCGCGCACCAGCGCGGCAGCACGGGCCGAGATCCGGGCACGGTCTTCCGCGCTCAGCGCGGCCTGGGCGATCAGTTGATCACGGATGGAAGTTTGATCGATATAGGTGCCAGCGTCGATACGGTGGCGCAGGGATGTATTGGCAGTCATGCGGGGAAACTCCACAAAGGTGCAGGTCTTTTGGTGGATTTTATATCCAAAATGTCAGGACAACTGCCCAAAATCTGTGTAGGGGTAGGTCAAATGGATGAAATTGGGATGCCCGGGAGTGCAAATGGACTTTTCTGATCTGGACCGCCACGATATCGCGATTCTGAACGAGCTGAGCACGGACGGGCGCATTTCGATCGCTGATCTTGCACGCCGGATCGGTCTGTCAAAGACGCCGACCCAGACCCGGCTGAAGCGGCTGGAAGCGGAGGGGATCATCACCGGCTACCGGGCGCTGGTTGATCCGATCCGGTTGGGGCTGGATCACGTTGCTTTCGTCGAGGTCAAGCTGAACGACACCCGAGAGGCGGCGCTGGCCAAGTTCAATGCCGCGGTCACACGGTTGCCGGAGGTGGAGCAGGCGCATCTGATGGCATCGCACTTCGACTATCTCCTGAAGGTTCGCACCCGCTCCATGAGCGACTACCGGGCGGTGCTCGGCGAGAAGATCTCCGCTTTGCCGCATGTGGCGTCGACGTCGACCTATGTGGCGATGCAGGCCGTGAAGGAGGATGAGGCGCTGGCTCCCCTGTGATTTCAATTGTCTCGGCAGCGCGCGCCCACGGGGTTTCTGACGCCGCAAAAATGCGCGTATTCGGCGAGAAAAGACATTGTCGTCATGCTGACAGGAGGTTAGACCATGCACGCGTGGCACTGCCGCCCGGTGCCACCTGCGGACGTGGTGGAATGGTAGACACCGGAGACTTAAAATCTCCTGGCCTTATGGCCGTGCGGGTTCGAGTCCCGCCGTCCGCACCACTGATTTTAAAGGGAAATTCTCTCTCTTAGCGAAGGGCGGAAATCGTCGAAACTTCGCCACTCCCACAACCTGCTCCCACAGTCTCCTTTCGTTCCCGTTCTGGTCCAACCTATTTTCGGCGCAGTTGAGCGGAGCGTGACAGGGCCTTTCGGCTTGCGCGAGCGCGGTAGTAGGCGACCATTTCGGCGCTCTGGTTTGTCACTGCCTGGATCTCGGCATCACTGCATCCGGCCTCGGCAAGGCGGATGATCGCGAGCTTGCGAAGACCGTGCAGCACGTACTTCTCGGCCTTGGGTCCGAGGCTGGCGCGCCACTCCCGAAAGGCCTTGGACAAGGCCCAGTAGCCGCGCGGCTGAGTGAGGTTCTTCGCTAGCACATAGGCTCCCTTGCGTGGCGCTGCGGCGATGAAGTTCCGCAATTCCTGGGGGCAGTAGACCTCCATCCGTTCGTCGTTCTTTTCGTCCAGGACGCTCATCCATTCGCCGTCAAAGTCCGAGAACCGCATCGAGATTGCAGCGTTCGGGCGTTGGCCGGTGTTCAGGATCAGCGTTGCCGCGGCGCGCACATCCTCAGGCGCTTCGTCCAGCTTATCGACTATCCATTGCGGCCACGGTTCGTATTCCCGCTGCTTGCCGTAGTGATCCACGCCCTTCGTTGGATTGTCTCCGAGCGGCCAGTCCAGCTTGTTCGCGCCATAGTTCCACAGCAGGCTGATCGTCTGCAGGTAGCGATCGGCCTTGCGCGGGGTGTCTGCGAGCTTGGCGTGGGCCGCACGCACCGCTGCCTTGGAGGTGCGCCGGACATCCTTGTCGGCGTTCTTTTCGAGAATGCCCTCCATGTCTCGCCGGTAAGTCTTTTTGGTCCCGTCCGAGAGTTTGCCTTGGATGCGAGGGTCTTTTCGCCAGGCCTCGATGAGGGCGCGCCAAGTATACTGTGCTTGGACCTTCTGACGCTGGTGTTTACCTGCAGCGCACTCCCAATAGAGCACGTCCAGGCGTTCCGCATCCCCTTGCCAATCCAGTTTCACCGCTCGCTCGCGACGCTTGCCGCCTTCCGTCCAGGTGACCCGGTGGTAAGGTTCCCAAATGCCGCGGCGACCGTTCCACTTCCAGGCAAGGTTCGGCTTGGTGATCCTGGGCTTGGGAGGCTTCTTCAAAGCTCAAAGTCCTCTGATGGTCGTGCGGCCGTGCCGCTGAGTATGGCGCGCAAATCGTCGGCCCGCCAACGCTCCACGCCGTCCGCCAGTCGGACTGGACCGGGCAGGGCGCCGTGTTTGACCAGGGAGCGGAACTTCGTCACCGAAAGATCCAAAAAGGCAGCAGCATTGGCTTCACGCAGGGCCGCAGGTTGAATGGTTGCCATCTATTCATCCTCTTTCAAATGCGTTTCGGCGAAGGGAGCCGGTCGTCATTCTTTGGGATTGTGGGGCGCGGCGCAGATGTGTGAGTGGTGGCCTGTTTGCCGCGCCCCGGCGGTGCGGGTGGCCGGTCCCGCGAGATGAAACGTGTCCAGTGTGATGGTTTCAGTTTCAGATTCTATCCTTAAATCGATTAGTGTTTGGCGGCAATGGCTTAGCGCCATTGTAAGGGCAATCTGGTCGACCATCTGCCGCGCGCCGAGTGCCGTCGAGGTTGTGGTGGATCCGAGCGGCGCGAAGCCAGGCGTCCAGCGCCGATGGCATGTCGCTGCCTGAGGCCGAGAGGCCCAGCAGAGAGAGGTGCCAGCGTGTCGCCGCGAAGTCGAACCGGTCGCTCGGGTCGGTGCTTTCCGGCCTGAGCTTGCCGCCTAACTCTTGCAGCAGCATTGCCTGGCCAAACCGGCATCGGGCGCGCAGGGCGCGGGCGGCGGCGTAGATTTCCTGGGGTGTCGACGGCATCGGTGTCCTGTCCTTGGGTGGTCGCGGGCGGCGGATGGAATGGAGGATTGCGCCGCCCGCGTTGATCCGCGCCGCAAGACGGGCGCGAAACCTCAAAGAAAAGCGGCGCGTCAATCCTCCATCACGCGCCGCTACTCGGCTATTTCTGTTGGGGTGGGGCCCGCGGTGGTGACCGGACACTGCGGCTCGCCGCTGAGTTTGTGGTCGGGCAGGCGCGGGCCGATCTCGGGTCAGGCTGCATCGCGGTGTGGAACCGGGATGTTCTTTTCCGCGATCAGTGCGCGTACCTTTGCGCCGACACGGGCAAGGGTTTGATCGGTGGGTTCCGGCGCGGGTTCCGGACGATCAATCAGGTGTGCTGCGCGCAGGCGGGCGGGGTCGAACCCCTGGCCGCGTGCGGCTTTCATCGTGGCCCATGCTTGGGTGAAGAGGTGTGTGTCGTCCAGGTAGTCTTCAGGCGATCCGACGATCTGGCGAGCAGTATTGGTGATGTCTTGCATTCAATCCTCCATCGGTTGATAGGAAGATTGGTATAGGGGTAAAATTACCCTGTCAACAGCGATGCAGGGTAAAAATACCCCGATTGAGCGGCTTGTTAGAGTTCTGGCCGTTGATCAGCGGCGTTACTGCAATGCTGATGAGAGGCCCTTTTCGGTGATCACGCGGCGATGCGTTTTTCCGCCCAAATTGTCGGCAAGCTTACATGCGGAGGGGATATTAGTAGTTCGTTACCTAGTCGTTTGGTTTGCACGGAGTACTGGAGGTCAAAGCTGTGCAAGTGCGACTTTGCATAAAGATTGCGGATTTCCTCTGCGTTGTCGTAGGTGACAACCCAGGGAAGCTTTAGTCTTTGTATCACTTTCGCAAGCGCTGCATGGTCCTCCGGCCGGTAGAAGCTTGTGTAAAGCTGCGAGCCTTTATTGAAGTATGGTGGGTCTACGCAAAGGAGGCTTTTTCGCGGCAAAATCTTAGGCGCCTGCGTGATGAAATCCAAAGCATCTAGTCGGTATAGGTGGATTTCGTCTTTATAGGAGGCGATTCGTTCAATCCTTTCAACAAGATTTACCTTGTTGAATCTGCAATCCATCAAGTAGCTTCCTTTCTGCGACAGTCCGCCAATGACACCTCCTTGGGCAATGATCCCCGAACGGTTCGTGCGGTTGAGGTAGAATGTTGCGAAACCTAGTCGCAGGGGGTCGGAAACTTTTTGTTCTCGATAAATTGCTCGCTGCTTTTTCCATTCGTCTATGGTTAATTCCGCATTGCGGATCATTTCTACAAGATCGTCAGTGTGTTCAAGTACGGAGTGCCAAAAAGACCAGATTGAGGCATCCAAGTCGTTGATGTGAATTTCTCTAACGACCCCGTTGAACAGGAGAGCAAGAGCCAAGCCACAACCGCCGGCATACGGTTCCGCATAAGTACGATGTGTTAGACCGTTTTCAACAATGATGTTCTTCATTGCTTCGTACAAGCAGGCTTTACCACCTGGGTAGCGGAGGGGCGAAGCTGATCGTGTCATTTTTTAAGGTGCTTTCGGAGTGCGAGTTCGATGATTGGTAAAATGAGCTGCCAATCATTTTTTAACTGTTGGCCATCGAATCCTGCTGCATTGGGATGGTGTTTCGTGGTGTTGCCAAGCGATCGAATTTGATCAACGGCGTGAGAGATTGCATTGGCTTCATCGCGGCTAAAATTATATGGATCTTGTCTAAGAAACTTAGCCTGCCAGAATTGAGATATATTTCCGTCGGATTTTCTCCCCATCGCGACTGAAAAGCTATCTAAAAATGACCATGCGGTCACGTACAATGCTGGAACATGCTCTTTCACCGGAATGGATGAGATGGAGTACAGTAGAGAGGAAAGTTTGTAGTTTCCAAGTTGCTCGAGAAGATCGGCTACTTCTTCCGAGTATGGCATAACCTTTGAGGTTTTGGGAAGCTTAGGCTTCTTCGGTATGTTGACGGATTCAGAAGTTTTCACCTCAGGATCGCTTGTCGCGTCACCACCGCTTACATCGGCCTGATGGGAGCTGCCGCTGACGGCGGAGTTCATCGAAGTAGTACTAATGGAGCCGCGTGCGGCTTGTTCCTGACTTCGGGAGGAAGCCTGACTGGTGAAACCTGCTTTGTCCGGCTTGAGATCTTCTGATAGGCTAACGGGCTCCGGCAGGCGCACGTGCGAGCACCCCAATTCCGCTTCGAGAGAGTTTGCCTTTTGCTCTATGTCGCGCTTTAGGACCTGGGATCCCAACCGCTTGTTAAGTGCCTCATCCAGCAGCCAAACGAGAAATTTGTCAAAGTCTTCTGCGGGGCGGTTGCGGAATAGTTCAGTAGGGTCGCTGCCAGTGCTAAGGCCGATAGCTGCCCGCATTACAGGGTTTCCTACGAGCCTAACTACGTGGGATAATCTCCCGAAAGTTTCTTCTTTTGAAATGAAGCCTCGTGCCACTGCATAGTCCATTAAAGCTTGGCCGCGTAGGTTGCGAGGGTTCTGGAAGAAGCGGGTTTTTTGGGTGGTGTTCCAAGCCTTTCGGCCTTTGCCCTCCATAGTCCCAGCGTGTGCACGTTCGATCCACTTTCGCCTTTCTCCTTCATCTTCTTCGATTACAACAGAAATGGTCCGTGGTGCTCTGAAGCCTTTTGAAGCTCGCTGAAACGCCTCTCTCATCGTCGCCGGAGCGCGTTTGGGGTCTTTTAAAAGCTTAAGGGCGCAGAGGCGCCGGTTGCCCTCCGCAACGACATAGTTCGCTTCTTCAGGGGGGTCCTCTGGGTCTTCTTGAAACACCATGAAGCGTTCCAGCGGCGATAGTCCATTTTCGGCGATATCTTTTGCCAGCTCCAAGATTTTCTCCGAGCTGCACAGCGCGTTTATGGCTCTCTCTTCGTTGAGGACACCTTCAAAGCGAGGGTTGTCTTCATGAAGGATTAGTCGATTTAAGTAAACTTTCTTTTCTTCAGGCATTTAAAAACTTCTTCGCAATAGCTTGTTTTTACCTAGTTTAACCGTCCCAGTGCGTGCTGTCATAGAGTTGCCGGTTGTCCATGGATGAGTATAGCAGCGAGGCAGACGACTCAACATCGAGTGGCGTGGTGACTTCCTAAAATCGTGTGGTGCCCAGGGTAAGCTCATTGCACACAAGTTTTGGGTCTGTACCCGCCTGGAGGGTCTTAATGTTTTGATCTATCGATACGCGGTGTAGGAGGAGCAGTGCGCAATGCTGCTGTGGTAGCGCCCTGATGAAAGCTCGCAGGAGGTGAAAAGTGACAGGATCATACCTTTTGTGCCAGGTCAGCAGGCCAATGCAGTCTAACACGTGCAGCCCATTTTAGGCGAACGTTCCAGATGTTATTTGCTCCGGGATTCAAGCTGATCAAGTGAAACAGGCCGGGTTCGTCTCCGGCCTTCACTTGCTTCACCCAACCCATACCGTCCTCATCCTCGCATACGCAGCGGTGGCCGACGTCTTCAAAAGCAACTGCATCGTGCCCATTGCGGGTGTAGAATAGAAGATCTCCGGCTGAATAGACCGGCTCCATGCTGTCACCTTCTACTTCGACGGCGACGATGCCGTGTGGCGATAGGCCAGGTGGGCATTTCACCTGAGGTCCCCCGCCTTTTTCATAGGCGTCAAACACCGGAACCTGTGCGCCCGCGCCGACTTTCCCTGCTATCGCTATGGTTGGAACTGGCGGAGCCTCCGTTTGGCCCTGCAAAAAACCTTCAAGGGTCGTGCCGAACGATGCGGCGATGCGTACAGCGTCATCAACGTTGGTCGACTTGGCCTTACCTTGGGCAAGGTTTTTCAGCTGTTCATAGGACACACCCGCGTCGCGAGCGACCTGACGCATAGATTTGCCTGTTGTTTGTATCGCCGCAATGAATGCGTCTCGGAACGTTTGTTGCATACGGGGTAAATTACCCCAGTTAAGGGAATAGCGCATGGAGTAAAAATACCCTTGACCTATGGGGTAAAAAAACCCCAGAAGGGGGCATGGAACAGTTTCTGGAAGAGATGGCGGCTTATGCCGAGGCTGTCGGACGGAGCCCACAGCATGTGCTGCGCCAAGCGATCGGCGCGAATTGGAGCCAGTGGCAGGCATGGAAGGAAGGGCAATCTAGTCCGACGCTCCACACTGTCGACAAGATCCGCCGCTATATCGCTGCCAATCCTCCGCCAGAGAATGGCGAGGTTGCTGCATGACCTGCCCCAAGCTGACCCTGATCGTGAACAATGATGTCTCATGCCAGCAGCATGGAGTGGGCGCGGTCACAAAGTCTTGGTCAAATCAGTTTGACCCATACGCGTTGAAGGCCAATGCGCCAGATCTTTGGTCGGCCTACTTCCGCGCTCGTTTCCGCAGCCCGCGCGAGGTTGCGCTGTTCTGTGACGTGAGTTTCCAGACGGCATTGAACTGGTGGGGCGCGGTGACTGCGCCTGCGAGCCATATCGCGCTGCTGGTGATGTTGACGGATCCCGGCGCGCCCGCGTTTTTCGGTGAAAAGCTGGAGCGGGCGGCATGAGCGTTTCGAGCGCGATCATTCCCAACACCGCAGGCGGGGCCGCCATGTCCCTTTGCCTGAGCGCTGACCGGGGGCAGGCGCGCCTGCGAGTGGCCCCCAATCACCTCCCTATGGACCTTGGGCGCGTGGTGGCCTCGCTGCCGCGCGCCCCTTTTATGGCGGAGGTGGTGCATGCTTGATTTCTCGGGCCCGCACAACTGGCAGCGGCTGCGTGAACGCGCTGAGGGCGCTGCCTTGCTACATGAGGGCGCTTTGCTGGCTGACGTAGCTTCCTGCGCTGCGGGAAAGCTTGCCTGCCTCGCCACGCCATACGCGGGGTTCGACGGTGGGCCGGTGCTGGCTGCAGATCTTGCCGTTGCCTGGATGGGGATGCTGGCGCAAGTGGGTATCCTGCCGCTTTGCCCGGCCTTTATGGCCTCGGAGGCCGGTCTTGCCGTCGAGGATCCGACCGGACCGGTGCGCCATGCGGACCTGGTTGTCGTGCCGACGCTACCGGGCTGGCAGCAGTCTGCCGGGGTCTGGCAGGCGGCTTTTCTGGCGCTTGAAATGAACAAGCCGGTCTTCGTTTTAGACGGGGGCCGCCAAAATGATCTGGAGGTTGGTCTGTGAACATTCACGCTGGGCGGCTAACGCCCGTCGACACTGGCGATCTGCCAGAGTACCCGCTGTCCGCCGATGACCGGTTGGACAGCCATTACTTCATGGTCTGGGAGCGGCGGCGTTGGCTGAACTCGGATATGCGCCTCAAGGGGACGCCAGAATGCCGGGCACTGTACTTTGATCTGATCAACATCGCCTATGATAACTCTCCCATCGGCACTTTGTCGGCGGACCTGGAAGTGCTCGCCAAGCTGGTGTTCGTTGATCCGGGCCACTTCAAGGCGCTCTGCGCTCTGGATTTCGGGCCGCTGCATCGGTGGACCAAATGCCTGTGTGACGGGGAGGTCAGGCTGATGCACCCGATGGTGCTTAAGTCTCTGACCGAGGCCATTTCCCGCAAGGAAGATAACCGCGCCAAATGTGATGCGGCCAATGTCGCCAAGCGGCTGCAGCGGCTGCGCGCGACGGTCGCGGGCCTGCATGTGGAGCTTTCCAAGAATGATGCGGCCGTCAAATGGATGGATGAATGGCTGATCCAGCAAGGGTGCGGCTACAGAAGCACCAGCTGGGTTGAGAAGGCCATGATGGCTTGGTCCAATCACGCGATGGATCTGGCTCGCAGTCGCGCTCGGGGGACAGCCTGATGCTGCAATTTCCGAACTGTCTGCAGGACACTCTTGGACGTTTTCAGGACACTTTCAGGACAGTGTTCGGGAAATGCCTAGGTGTTTCAGTGGCTTATAAAACTGTCCCGAAGTGTCCGGCACGATAGGGACATAGACAGGGAAATAACAAGACAGCAGGACAGTTGCGCTCCAATTCAGCCCGCTGACCTGTGGAAAACGTGTCGTTGCTGAGAAAGAGGGATTGCGGAGATGAACGGGAAAGAGCAGGCCGCAGGGGAAAAGCGGGTACAGGAATTGTTGATCGCGCCGCTTGAGGCGCTGGGGCTGACGAAGCCGGGCACCATGCGCAAAGAGCAGTTCGAGACGATGAAGAAAGAGCTGCGGCAGATGCTGGCCTACATGAAGCCGGCCAACCTGCAGCTGCTGTGCGAGTGGTGCGAGGGGCACCCGGGCGGCAAGGACCGCGACCGCTTCCCGATCGCGCTGCATATCCTGAAGGAAGCGCGGCGGATCGAGCCGCCGGAAACCGGCCCGTCGCCGCTGATGCTGGAGGTGTTTGGCCGGTCGTTGGGGCAGGAGGCAATTGCCAAGGGCTGGGCGCCGGAGTTGCTGACCTGGCTGAAAGGCAACCGCGCGTGGCCGGGGAACTACACGGTGAGCCAGATCAAGGCTGCCGCCGATGATCCGGTGCGGCGGCTGGAAGACATCGAGGCCCGGATGGCGCGGGGGCGTGCGGTCACCGCCGAGGAAGTGGCGTTCCGCGATCGGCGCCGGGTGGCGCTGCAGAAGTGCCGCGACATCGCGGATGAGGCACGGGCGCAGCGCGCGGTGGCCCAGGCATGAACATGGCGGCATTGCACAAGGGCTTCGCGCTCGCACCGCGCCAGCGTGACAGGGCGACAGTGCGCGCGCCGCGGTCTGGCAAGCTGGAGGTCAGCGCACTGCAGCTGATCGAGTGGGCGTTTCAGCGTGAGAAGATTGGCCTCGACTTCGATGAGATCGAGCGGGAAACCGGCGCGCGGCCGGGCGTCGGGATGGAGTATATCCTGATTGAGCAGGCCAAGCTGGGCTGCCGAGTGCAAGGCGGTGGTTCCTCGCCGCGCCACCACGACGCGGACATGGTCGCAGCTTCGCTTGCCAGCCTGCCGGAAGCCTGTGGCGGTCGGCGCATGGCGGTGCAGATTGCCGAGTTGGCGCGGGTTGGCGAAGTGCCGGACTGGATGGCAGGCGCGCGGGCCACGTGCGAGCCGGTGGCGTGGCGTCGGTGCAAGCATGGGGCGTTCGCAGTGACCGAGGTCTGCCGGGTGCCGGGGCTGCGCTGGCCAGCTGATCAGCTGGGCAAGAAGCCGGATGGGTCCTGGTGCCGGGTCTCCTACAGCAACACGGCGCGCGACGTGGCGGCCGCGCGGCGGCGCTACTTGGACTGGTACAGGGCCATTCACCATCTGCGCTTCATTTTCCAAAAAGCCTGCCATCTCACGTCCTTCACCGTGTCAGACGCTCTGCCACCGCGTGCGCCCTGGAAAGGGGCTTGACCGAAATCTCAATCTGTTGACATAGTGCAGCCACCACATGTGCGCCCGGAGCGGAGATCCCGCCCCGGGCGCTTTTGCGTTTGGAGGTGACTGTGAAGGTCAAGCAACTGAAGCCCAGGCTGCAGGGGCTGGCGCCGCGCGTCGCCATTCTCAAAACCGACCATGATACGCGGCGGCGACAGCAGCAGGCGTGGCGCAAGTGGTACTACACCGCGCGCTGGAAACGCCTGCGCTGGCAGTGCCTGGAGCGGGATCTGTTCACCTGCCAGCTGTGCGGTCGCATCGAGCCGGAGGCCTCCAAGCTGGTGGCCGACCACAAGGTAAGGCACCTCGGCGATCCGGCGAAGTTCTGGAACCTCGGCAACCTGCAGTGCCTGTGCAAGCCGTGCCACGATGGCGCGAAGCAGCGCGCCGAATACCGAGACACCGTGGCGCGGCGGGTAGGGGGCCTCTGATCCCTGTGACGGCCCGTCGCCGCAAACCGGTGCTCTAGCTCACGCGGAGAATTTTTTTGGCTGATCAAGAATTTCCGGACGGTCTAGACCTGTTCGGCAACCCTGTCTTCACGACCAAAGGCAAGCGGGGGCGGCCGAAGTTCCAGCGCACAGAGGAAAATGCACGTAAAGTCAGTATGTTACTGGCTTTGGGTTGGTCGAACATGCGGATCGCGGCCTGTATCGTGGATCCGCGGACCGGCCAGGCGATCTCTGAGCCGACGCTGAAACGGTATTTTAGATCCGAGCTGTCGGAGCGGAACCGGATGCGCGATCGGCTGGATGCCCGGCGATTTGAGCGCGCCTGGGAGGCGGCTGAGAATGGCAACATCGGCGCGGAACGCCTGCTGCAGCAGATGCTGGAGAAGAACGACCTGATGGGCGCGGGCCGGAAACTCGATGCGGCGCAGAAGGCTAAGAAACCGGCGGCAAGCGAGCGGCTGGGCAAGAAGGAGGCCGCGCTGCAGGCCGCGCATGAAAGTGCCGAAGGCACCGAGTGGGGCTCGGATCTTGATCTCCCCGGGTTCCGGCCGAACTGAGGGCTGATCCATGAAAGATGCATTCATCGATCCGGCCGAGCTGGCAGCCTGGTCGACGGCGGTGCCGGACTGGGAGGAGCGGATCGTCAACCGCCAGTCGCTGATCCCGGACCTGCCGCTGTTCGATGAACCGGCGGAAAAAGCCCTGCGGATCTTCAAGCGCTTGCGCGTGCCGGATCTGATGGACCAGCCGACTTACGGCGAGGTCAGCGCGCCGTGGGTGTTCGACTTCGTCCGGGCGGTCTTCGGCAGCTATGATCCGGTCAAGAAGCGGCGGATGCTGCGGGAGTTCTTCCTGCTGATCCCGAAGAAGAACGGCAAATCTGCGATCGCGGCGGCGATCATCCTGACCGCCTGCATCATGAACGAACGGCCCGAGGCGGAGCTCTTGCTGATCGCGCCGACGATGACGATCGCGAAGATCTCCTTCAAGCAGATCAAGGGCATCATCCGGGCGGATCCCGAGCTCGACAAGCGATTCCATATTCAGGACCACGCTCGCACGATCACCCACAAGGTCAGCCGGGCGGAGATCTCGGTCAAGGCGGCGGATGGTGACGTCATCACGGGCGGCAAGGCCACCTACACGATGATCGACGAAACCCATGAGTTCGCCAAGAAGAGCAAGGCGGACGGGGTGTTCCTTGAGCTGCGTGGCGCGCTGGCCTCGCGGCCGGAGGGGTTCGTGATGCAGATCACGACGCAGTCGAAGGACCAGCCCGCTGGCGTGTTCAAGGCCGAGCTGGAAACGGCGCGGGCGGTACGTGACGGGCGCCTGCAGTCTCCGATGCTGGCGGTGCTCTACGAGCTGCCGCGCAAGATGGCGAAGCACTGGCAAAAGCCCGAGACCTGGGCGCTGGTGAACCCGCACCTCGGGCGGTCTGTTGATCCGGCGTTCCTGGAGGATCAGCTGGTGAAGGCGCGGGAAAAGGGGCCAAAGGCGCTGCAGCTTCTTGCCTCGCAGCACTTCAACGTCGAGATCGGCGTTGGCCTCGGCGGTGGTTGGAGCGGCGCGCTCTACTGGAAGAAGGCCGGGCCGGAAACCTTCGGCCTTGAGGAGCTGATCAACCGCTGCGAGGTCGCGGTGCTGGGCCTCGACGGCGGCGGGCTGGATGATCTCTTTGGCCTGTCGGTGGTCGGCCGCGAGCGCGAGACCAAGAACTGGCTCATGTGGTTCCATGCCTGGGCGCATCCGGAGGTGCTGCGGGCGCGCAACGAAATCGCGCCGCGGCTGCACGACTTCGCAAAGGCTGGCGATCTGACGTTGCTGACGGAAGATCAGCCTACCGGCGACATCGAGGGGGCCACGCAGATCGCGGGCGAGCTGCTGAACGCGGGGCTCTTGCCTGCTGAGGCGGCGGTGGGGCTGGATACGGTGCAGGTCTACTCGATCCTCGAGGAGATGATGGCGATCGGGATTGACGAGGACCAGCTGCGCTATGTCGGCCAGGACTGGCGCCTGTCCCCGGCGATCTGGGGGATGGAGCGCAAGCTGAAGGACGGAACCCTTCTACACAGCAACCAGCCGATGATGGAGTGGGTGCTGGGCAACGCCAAGGTCGAGCAGCGCGGATCGGCGGTGCGGATGACAAAGGAAGCCGCGGGGCGCGCCAAGATCGACCCGCTGATCGCAGGCATGAATGCCTTCACGTTGATGAGCCGCAATCCGGTTGCCGCCGGGGCGCAGGCGTTTGAGTACACAGGGATGTGACACCCATGGGATTGCTGGACTTCTTCCGGCCTGCGGCTCAGCCGCAGGCCGCTGCTTCTGTGCGCGCTGAGCCACCTGTGCGCGCGGCCTCACACAACATCGCCAGTGAGCGGCAGTGGCACGGATTCCAGGTTGTCGGCGGTCCTTCCAAGGCCGGGGTGCGGGTCAATGAGCAGACCGCGCTTTCCATTCCTGCGACGCTTCAGGCGCTGCGGATCCTGACGGGCGTCTTTGCCATGACGCCGCTGCACTTCTACCAGAAGACCGAGCAGGGCCGCATGCCGGCCGATGACAACGCCGCGGCCAAGCTGTTCCTGCGCGGGCCGAACACGCACCAGACGGCCTTTTCCTTCTTCGAGCTGTTGCTGGCGGACATCCTGCTGGCGGGAGGCTTTCATGGCTACATCAGCCGCGACCGGCGCGGCGATCCGGTGGCGATCACCCGACTTAAGCCCGGCCATTGCCTGCCGGTTGAGTATTTCGACCGGGCCGAGGGCACTTTCCTGTTTTTCGACGCGACGCTGCCGGATGGCAGTCACGAACGCTTTGCGGCGCGGGATATCTTCTACGTGCCCGGGTTCTCGCGAGACGGGATCCAGGGGCTGAACCCGGTGCAGTATGCCCGCGATGCCTTAGGCGGAGCGATCGCCACCTCGGACCATGCGGCGCGGTTCTGGAACAAGGGCGGGCGACCGTCGACGGTGCTGACCACCGAGCAGAAGGTGGCTCCGGAGGACAAGGGGCGGATCCGGGATGACTGGACGCGGATGTATTCCGGCCCGGACAGCGAAATGGTTGCGGTGCTCGACCAGGACCTGAAGGCGACCTTCCTAAGCCATGACCTGAAATCCAGCCAGTACCTTGAAACCCGGCAGTTCCAGGTGGTGGACCTCGCCCGGATCTGGGGGGTGCCGCCGCACCTGATCTTCGACCTTTCGCGGGCCACCTTCAGCAACATCGAGCAGCAGTCGCTGGAGTTCGTGATCTTTCACCTCGGGCGGCACTACACGCGGGTGGCGCAGGCGGCGACCAAGGCCTTTGCGCGGGAGGGGTTCTACTTCGAGCACCTGACCGATGCCCTGGTGAAGGGCGACCTCAAGAGCCGGATGGAGGCCTACTGGTACCAGCGGCAGATGGGCATGGCCAACGGCAACGAGCTGCGCCGCTACGAAAACCTGCCTGACATCCCCGGCGATGCCGGAAGCGAATATTGGAGGCCGTCGAACATGGAGATCGCGGGTCAAAAGCCTGCGCCGGGCGGCGCGGAAGGACAGAGTGGAGATCCAAAATGAAGCAGCAACTGACGGCACTGGTTGCGGCCATCCGGTCGCAGCCCTGGGCGATCATGCCCGATTATCTCGATGCGATCGAAGCGATCGCGCTGCGGGCGCTGGACGAGGATGTGCTGAAACGCATCGCCGCGGACGGTCATATCGAGCGGCTCGCGGCGAACATGTCGGCGGTGGCGGCGGTCGGCACGCGGCTTGAGGGCACCCGGATGAGCACGGTGCGAGACGGCGCGGCAGTGGTGCCGCTGCTGGGGCCGATCTTTCCGCGGGCGTCCATGGTGAGCGCCTCCAGCGATGGCACCTCGCTCGATGCCTTCATGCGCGACATCCGGGTGGCGGAAGCCTCGGACGAGGTCGCCCGCATCGTGATCCTCGCCGACAGCCCGGGCGGGGTGGTGTCGGGCCTGGGCGAGGCGGCGGAAGGCCTGCGGGCGCTCAGGAAACCCACCGTCACCTTCGTCACCGGCAATTGCGCGTCGGCGGCCTACTGGCTGGCCAGCCAGTCGCGGGAAATCATCATGGATCGCTCTGCCGCGGTTGGCTCGATCGGCGTGGTCGCCTCGATGTCGCGGCAGGAGGCGGCGGATGCCAATGGCCGGCGCAGCTACGAGATCGTCAGCAGCAATGCCCCCGACAAGCGGCCTGACCCTTCGACCGAGGAAGGGCGGGCGGCCATCCAGCGCGACATCGACGCCATCGAGGCGGTCTTCATCGCCGATGTGGCGGCGGGGCGCGGCGTCTCGGCCGAGCGGGTGCGCGCGGATTTTGGCCGCGGCGGCATGCTCGCGGCAACCCGCGCCGTCGAGGCGGGCATGGCAGATCGGATCGGCACCCTTGAGGGGCTGCTGAGGGAAGGTTCCGGGCGCACCCGGGCTCAAGGGGCGGGCCGCAGTGCGCGTGTGGCCGCCGATATTCAAGCGCGGCGGCTGGCCGCAATGAGGAAATGACCATGGATAAACTCCTGGAACTGCAAGCCCGCCGTGCGGGTATTATCGACCAGATGGAGGCGCTTGCGGCGTCCATCGGCAGCGATGAGGACTGGACCGATGAGCAGGTGGCCACGCTCGATGGTCTGAAGGCCGAGGATGACAAGCTGGCCGCCCAGATGAGTGCGCTGGAAGACATCGAGCGCCGCCGCGCCGCTGCGGCTCGCCCGGCGGCACCTCTTCCCGGCGCCACGCCGCCTGCAGGCGTCACGGCCGACACCGCGCCCGCAAAGCCGAAAGAGCCGGGCCTCACCTTCGCGCGCATGGTGCGCACCATCGCGGCGGCCGGGGGCAACCACTACGTCGCGCAGCAGATCGCTGAGGCCAATGGCGACAGCGGCCTCTTCGCCAACCAGAACATGGGCGGGGCCACCGCGGGCGGCTTCCTGGTGCCGGAGGATGTGGGGGGCGAGGTGATCGAGCTGTTGCGCCCGGTCAGCGTTGTGACCTCGATGGGGCCGCGCATCGTGCCGATGCCGAACGGGAACATGACCACCAACCGCCGCGCGACCGGGGCGACCTTCGGCTATGGCGGTGAGCAGCAGGATGCCAAGGCCACCGGCTACAGCTACGGTCAGGTGAAGCTCTCGGCCAAGAAGCTGAGCGGCATCATCCCGATTTCCAATGATCTGCTGCGCACCGCCTCGACCGCCGTCGACCGGATGGTGCGCGATGATGCGGTGGCGGATGCGGCGCAGATCCAGGACCGCCACTTCCTGCGCGGATCGGGAACGGATTACGCGCCGAAGGGGCTGCGCTTCCAGCACAAAGGCACGCCGGTGGAGAAGACGCATGTGCTGTCGATGACCGCCGCGCCGGACCTGCAGAAGGTCGACAACGACCTTGGCCGCATGGAGCTGGCGCTGGCCAATGCAAACGTGGTGGTGACCGGCGCGCATTGGATCATGTCACCGCGCACCGCGATGTTCCTGACCAACCTGCGCGACGGCAATGGCAACAAGGTCTATCCGGAGATGGCCAGCGGCCAGCTGCGCATGAAGCCGGTGCATATCACTACCGAGATCCCCGACAACCTCGGCGCGGGCAGTGACGAATCCGAAATCATGCTGGCGCACCCCGGCCATATCCTTGTCGGCGAGCACATGGGTATCGAGATCGCGATGTCGACCGAGGCGCCCTACAAGGATGCCGAGGGCCAGATGCAGTCGGCGTTCTCGCGCGATGAAACGCTGATGCGCATGATCATGCAGCACGACATCGGCCTGCGGCATCTGCCCGCGGTCTCCATCCTGACCGGCGTGACCTGGGCACCCGGCACCTGATCCTGAACCGGCGGGCCGATAGCCCGCTTTTTTCTTTCGGTCGGACTGAGGAGAACTGTCATGACCACTCAACTTCGTAACATCGGCGCGCTGATCACCGTGATGCGCGCCTCGGCCAACGTGGCCGCCACGGCTGGCGGTGCAGGTGACAACACCGAAGTCATCGGCGCCATTCTGGATCGCGCCGAGATCGGGATGCCGCAGAGCTGCGTCTTTGCCGTGCCGTTCTCGGCCACGCTTGGCGATGGCGAAACCCTGTCGATCGCCTGCACGCTGGAAAGCGGCAATGAGAGTGATCTGAGCGATGCTGCGGATCTGCATGTCGTTGCCAGCGCCGTGGTGGCCACCGGACCTGCCGGGGGCGGCACGGTCACCGGCACCTACGAGGTGATGGCGCCGATCATGGGCGCGGGCCGCTACCTGCGGGCCAAGTTCACCCCCGATCTGAGCTCAGGGGCCACCGACACGGCGGCCTTGTCCTCGGTGGTGGTATTCGGCGGTGCGGACCGCCTGCCGGCATGAGGTCGGTGAAGTTTCTGCGGTCGCATCTGATGTATCAGCCCGGCGAGGTCGCCGGGTTTGACGCCCGGACCGCAGAGGATCTGATTGCCCGCGGTGTCGCGGTCGACCCGAACAGCAAGGGCGCAACGCAGGCCGCGACAAGCGACGTGCTGGTGAACCCTTTGGATGATCTCGGCGCTGGCGAGGTGGAACTGCAAACCCGGGTGCAGGTGCAAACCGAGGCCCCTGTCGCCAAGGCAGTGACACCTGCCACCAAGTCCAAGCCTGCGGCGAAGAAAGGGTAAGCCATGCGGCTGACGATGAGCACCCCACCGGCTGAATTGCCTGTCACCCTGGAGGAGGCGAAACGCCACTGCCTTGTCGAGGCTGACGACATGGAAGACGATCAGCTGATCGAAGGGTTTATCGCGGCCGCGGTTGACTACCTCAACGGCCCGTCCGGGATCCTCGGGCGGGCCATCGTGACACAGGAATGGCTGCTGGAGCTGGAGGCCTGGCCGGGGCGGATCAGCCTGCCGCTGGAGCCGGTGCAATCCGTTGTTGTCCGCTACCTCGACCGGGACGGGGTGGAACAGGAATTGCCTGCAAGTGCCTGGGATCTGGATAGATACCCGTCCCGCCGCACCCAGCTGACCTGGGCGCGCGGATACTCGCTGCCCGCGCTGCAGCCGGTTCGCTATCCGGTGCGGATCTCGATCATGGCGGGATTTGGCGGCGCCGCCGAGGTGCCAATTGCGCTGAAGGTGGCGGTGCAGATGCTGGTTGCCCATTGGTATGAGAACCGGGATGCGGCGCAGATGGACGGGTCAGGGAATGACCTTCCCGCGGCGGTGAACACGCTGCTGGCCCGCTGGCGGGTTGTGGTTTGATGGCGGGGGCGATGCCGCGCAGTTCGGCGCGCAGGGGGCGCGGGTTCGTGGCCATGCGCCAGAGGGTTGCCTTCGATCGACCCGACCAGGTCGCAAGCACGGGGTTGAACGGCAAGTCACGGGTCTGGACTGAGATCCGCACCTGCCGGGCCGAGGTCATCTACATGCGCGGCAGTGAGGCGGTCGAGGCCGCGCGCTTGCAGGGGCGGGCGGTGTTCAAGCTGCGCATCCGCAAGATGGGAACCGCCCTGGACATCGATACGGGCTGTCGCATGCGCACGCTGCGCCATGGATTGCCGGGCGGGGCAGGCGAGGCGGATCCGCTGCCGGGCACGCGCTACGACGTGCGCGAGGTGGATGCGCTGTCGGACCGGCGATGGATCTACCTCGTTGTGGAAAGCAGCCTGTCCTAGGCCGCGACTGCAGATCGATCGGGAGTGATTGAATGACGGCGAGTTTCAAGATCGAAGGCCTGCGGGAGATCGACAGCATCCTCGCGGTGTTGCCCAAGGCCACCTCGAAGGGGGTTGTGCGCCGGGCGCTGGCAAAGGAGCTGAAGCCGGTTGCCGCGATGGCAAACCAGCTTTGGCCGGGCTCGGATGAGCGCGCCTTTGCGGTTTCGGCCACGCTGCAGCGCGGTCAGCGTGCGCCGGAAATCGGGCCGAATGCTGTCCGGATGTTTGTTGGCTCGACCCGGTCGGCACCCCATGCGCATCTGCTCGAATGGGGCACCGCGCCGCGGTATCACAAGAGCGGCAAATTCGTGGGCGCAACACCACCCACGCCATCGCTGACCCCGGCATGGGAAGCGCACCGGGGGGATATCATTGAAGGGCTGGCGGCGACGTTGCGCCGCGAGCTGGAGGCGACCATGGCGCGCAAGGCGAAGCGGAGGCGGTGATGGAAGAACATCTGTTGTCACTTCTTCGCGGCGCGCTGAGCTGCCCGGTCCAATGGGGCTACTTCAGCGACGGCGAGACGATGCCGCGGGTGACGATCGTTCGGGTCGGCGGGCGGCGCGAGCACACGCTGAGCAGCCTCGGGTTGATGCGGGCGGCCGTCCAGATCGACTGCTGGGGCGTTGAATTTGACGATGCTTTTACGATCAGCCGCGCATTGCGCGCGGCGCTTGAGGGCTACAGCGGCGGGCCAGTTCTGAGCACGCGCCTGACGGCCCTGCGGGATGGCTTCAGCAAGGACGCAAACACTGCGCAGCGGGTCTCCCTGACCTTCGCGCTGACCTACCGCGACTAACCTCTTCACCCACCCACCTCAAAAGGACTGTTCTGATGAGCACAAAGAAAACCGCCCCGGCGGAGCAGGAAGTTATGGCCAAAAGCGCCCCCGCGCCCCGCGTGGTCGAGGGCGTGACCCTTACCCGGCTGCCGTTGAAGGACAACACGCCAGGGCATCCGGTGGCGATGTTCAAGGGGCAGGCGCCCAAGTCCGGCGAGTGCCTGGAGTTCACGCTGGAAAACGGCGTCACCTACCGCGGCACGGTTGCAGAGGCCACCGAAGCCGCCGGTGAAGTGATGGCCGAATTTGCCGCCAGCCTGACGCCCGTCCTCGACGCGGCGTCCTGAGTTTCCACCCCTGCGCCCGGCTGGGGCGCTTACTGCAATTCTGAAAGGAGCCCGATATGGGACACCAAACTGCTTCCGGCGTGACGCTTGGCATTTCTCTGACGCCGCCTGCCACCCATGACGTCACGGGGTTCGACGCCCTGACCTTCAAGAACGTTGGCGAGATCACCAACATCGGTGAGTTCGGCAAGGAATGGTCGCTGGTCACCCACAACCCGCTGGCCACCCGTGGCACCAAGAAGGGCAAGGGCAGCTTCAACAATGGCGCCCTCAGCCCCTCGCTTGCGCTGGATCCCAGCGACCTCGGTCAGATCGACATGAAGACCGCGCTGGACAGCGATGATCCGGCATACTTTTCCGTCACCCTGCAGGATGGCACGGTCTATTACCTCACCGGCCTGGTGATGTCGTTCAAGCCCAACATCGGCGGCGTGGATGACGTTGTCACCGCCTCGACCAACATCGAGCTGACGCCGGATCCGATCCTCGAAAAAGCAGCGCCCTGATCCGCGCCTGCCTCCTCCTCGCAAGGCGGGGGCGGACCTCGGGCCGGGCGGAAGGTGGTTCACTCCCCCGGCCCATCTGAACCACGGAACCTCAAAAGGATTTACTCATGGACTTCAATGCTTTCGACAGTGTTTCTGCAGCCGAAAAAGGTGCCGAGCTGCATATTCGGCATCCTGCCACCGGCAAGCCGCTGTTCGACAACCCGAAAGATCCCTTCGCGGACAATGGCAAGCCCTGCATCGTGATCGTGAAGGGGGCCGAGGCGCCGTCGGTGCGCGAGGCACGGCGCGCCCTGCAGAAGGCCCGGGCGCAGGCCGACGGCGAGCCGAAGGCGGCGGAGGCCGACAAGGATGAGGATCTGTCCTTTGATGATCTGCACGAGCGGATGGTCGAGGCGCTGTCCTGCCAGGTCTGCGGCTTCAAGAACATCCACCGGGGCGACCAGCCTGCCACCACCAAGGATGTGGAGTGGTTCCTGAACCTGAACCGCTTTAACGCCCAGAGCGATGAGAAGTCCTTTGCGGAGCAGTTGGCTGAGTTCTCCTCCAAGCGCGCGAACTACCTGGGAAACGGCTCCGCAGGCTGACGCTCTACGCCCGTCAGGCAGGCTTTCTCGCGGCCCGTCCTGACGACTGGAAGACCAGCCGCATGCAGATGTGGCTGGACGAAGGCCTCGACCTTGGTTTGCCGGATATCACCGGGGTCGAGTACCTGCGGGACATGATGGGGCCGGAGGGGCTTGGCTGGTGCACGTTCGAGCCGATGGGCGGCGCTGCCCCGCACAGCTGGTCCGAGATAGACGCCTTCTCCCGCGCCGCGGGCATCCAGCTTGAGCCGTGGGAGGCGAGCCAGCTCCGGGCAATGAGCGTGGCCTATGTCGAGGGCATGGCCCGCGGCGGTGAACCGATGAAGGTCTCGCCAGCCTACGAGGACTGCCCGGAGGAGGATCCCGGCATCCCGGCCGAACGTCGCCGGGTCTCCCAGCATTTGAAGGCAGGTTTGAGCGTCCTGGCGGGCACATAAGCAGGCCGCGCGCCCGATCGCGGGCGGGTGGCCACCTTTTTAAGCGTCATTCAGCATGAGGATTTGGCATGGCGATTGATATCGGTGCTGTCCGGGCATCTGCCTCTTTTGATGCCGCCGGGTTTGAAACGGGGGTGCGTAAAACCCGATCGGCCTTGAACAGCCTTGAGGGCGTCTTCCATAAGACCACACGCGAAGCGGTGCGATCCTCCGAGAACGCCGCACGCGCCTGGGGTAGCAGCTTTGACAAGACCACCACGGCGGCACAGGCGCATATCAACGCGCTGACAGGCGTCGATCGCGCGACCAAGGGCTCTTCGTCCTCCGCGAAATACTGGGCCAAGCTTCTGGATCAGCAGGCGCAGTCCTATGACCGGCTGCGCGCCTCGATCGATCCCGTCTTTGCCTCCTCCAAGCAATACGAGGCTGCGGTGGCGCAGATCGAGGGGGCTGTGCGGTCCGGCATCGTGACGCAATCCGAGGCCAACCGGTTCCTCGAGCAGGCCGCGCAGAAATACCTCGGCCTTGTGCCGGCGGCCCAGCAGGCGGCAGAGGCGCAGGAGAAGGCGGCACGGGAAGCACAGCGGATGCGTGCGGCCTATGAGACCACCCGGGCCAGCATCGATCCGCTCTATGCGTCCTCGAAACGCTACGAGGCTGTCCTCGACCAGACCAACGCGGCCCTTGCCGCCGGGGTGATTAGTCAGCGCGAGGCCAATTCCCTGCTTGCCATGGCGGAAAAGCAGTACCTCGGCACCGGTGAGGCGGCTGCCATGTATGGCAAGCAGGCGCAGACCGCGACCCACCACACGGCCAACCTCGCGTATCAGTTCAACGATATCGGCATGATGATGGCAGCGGGGCAAAGCCCGTTCATGCTTGCCTTGCAGCAGGGCACGCAGGTGTCGCAGGTGCTGAACCAGATGGGCGGGGGCGCCGCTTCGGTGCGGGCCTTGGGCGGCGCCTTCCTGTCGGTGATCAACCCGACCTCGCTGGTGACCATCGGCGTCATCGCGGGAGCCGCGGCGCTCGGGCAATGGGCCATGTCCGCGCTGGGGGCCGAGGACAAGACCGAAGCCCTGGCCGAGGCATTTGACGCGCTTGGGGAGGCGGCGGGGGATTTTGACCGCACGGCCGATATCGCCCAGACCGCGTTGTCGGATCTGCGGGAGGAATACGGCCAGAATGCGCGGGAGGTCTGGGAGTTGCACCGTGCCCTGGTTGCGGTGCGCAGGCAGCAGGTGGAGAACGCCCTGGCGAATGCCGCCGATGCGGCTGGTGAGCAGCTGACCGCGCTGCGCAGCGCCATTGGGGATCTGAGCAGTGCGCGCCGGGCCTTCCTTGAAGCGCAGGATGCGATTGCCGCCGGGATGGCGCCGCTGCCTTCCGAGGTGAAGGCGCTGGAGGAGGCGGTGGCGGCGACCTCCGCGACCCTTCAGGAAGATTTTGGCATGTCTGCCGCCCAGGCGTACCGGCTTCGGGACGCGCTGGATCAACTGGCGCAGGCAAAGACCCCTGAGGAAGTTGCCGCGGCCTCCGAGCGGGTGGCCAATGCGATCTCCAGCAGCGTCTCCGAGGGCGCAAAGCTGTCCGATGAGGTGCTGGATCTGGCGGTCAAGGCGACCGAGGCCCACCGCGTGTTCTCCAAGGTCGAGGCGACCACGAAGGGCGTTAAAAGTGAGTTGGAAGGCGCTGGAAACAATACTGAGTTTGTGGCTGCCCGCGCCGGGAGCTGGGCGCGCAGCATGTATGATGTTCGCCAGGAGGTCCTTGGGATCCTGTCGGCGCTTGGCTCGATGACAGACGGCTTGATGGATGGTGCTGCGAAGCAGGCAGAATTGGCGGCACTTCGGGCTGGCAAGTCGTTGGCTGCCGCAAAGTCTGAGGCTGCCGGGCTGCGGAATGCGCTGGCCCTCGACCAGCAGGTCGCATCTCTGGAAGATCGGTTCGGCGTATTTGGCGTTGTCGCGGGTGGCGTGCTGCGTGTGGCCAATCGTGGCGCGCAGAATTTGGATGCCAACCTGGAAGCTGCCCGCGCAGCGGCCCGGGAGGCAGAGCGAGCCGCGATCGGAGGTGGCGCGGCGACGAAGAGCGCGGTGGCCGCCCTGAAGGCGGAACTCTCTCAGCGCCAAAAGCTCTTGGGCCTGACTGGCGACCAGCGCCGTAAGTACGAGGCGCTGATCTCCATCCAGCAGCGTCTCGGCAAGGAAGGCGGCAAGGTCAGCAAGGCCCAGCTGACCCTGATGGCGGAGCAGCTGGTGCAGCTGGAGAAAGCTGAGGAGCGCATGCAGCGGGTCGCGGAGCTGCAGGCGCAGTGGTCGCAGGAAATCACCCGCACGGCATTCGAGGGCGGCAGCCTCGGTGACACGATCGAGGGCATGCTGCGCGATATCGCATACCAGTTCGCCCATGCGAAGATCGTGCTTCCGGTGGTCGCCTCGGTCACCGGCATTCTCGGACTGGATCAGCTGGTCCTGGGCGGCGGCGGAGCGGCGCAGGTCGCCGGTGCCGCTGGTGGCGGTGGCGGTCTGCTGAACCTCTTGGGCAGTGGTGCGAACCTTCTGAGTGGCGGTGGCTTCATCGCGGGCGTCGGCTCAGGCCTCGGCGGCATCCTCAGCGGCGGCGGTCTCGGCGCGAGCTTTGCCAACCTTGGCGGGCTGGTCTCGGGCGCCTCCGGGTTCAGTGCTGGCGCCCTCGGCGCGGCACTGCCCGCGCTCGGCATCATCGCAGGCGGTATTGCCGTCCTGTCCAAGGCGTTCTCTCGCAAGTATCGTGGCAGCGGCCTCGATGCGCGCCTGTCCAGCGAGGGCCTCGAGGGTGGTCGCCTGTTCGACTTCTACAAGGGCGGTTTTTTCCGCAGCGACAAGTGGGTGCACAAGGCGCTGCCGCAGGAGCTGGCCGAGGCTTTGGATGCATCGATGAAAGGGGCGGCGCAGACCGTTCTGAATCTCTCGGCCGCGCTCGATCTCAGCACCGAGGGGCTCAAGGATATGGAAGGCGTTGCCTTCTCGATCTGGACCAGTGGCAAGAGCCAGGAAGAGATCCAGCGCCTGCTGGAGGAGCAGGTGACCCGCACGGCGAACGAGATGGCCAAGCTGATCCTGACCGAAGAGGATTACATCCGCGCGTCTGAGACCCACCTGGAGGCCTTGCAGCGCCTCGGCACCAGCCTGCTGGCGGCCAATGATGCGCTCGACCTGTTGAGCCATACGCTGTTCGATGTGTCGGCGGCCGGTGGCGATGCCGCCTCTGGACTGGTCGATGCCTTTGGCGGCGCGGATGCAATGACGGCGGCGGTGAACGCCTATTTCGCTGCCTTCTATACCGCCGAGGAACAGGCCGAGGCCTTCCGCCGCCGCGCGCTGGAGCGGCTGGGAGAGCAGTTCGATGACCTCGGGCTGTCCCTGCCACGCAGCCGGGCCGAGTTCCGGGCGCTGGTGGAAAGCGTCGATCTGACCAGCGAGGCGGGCCGGGAGTTGTATGCCCAACTGCTGAGCCTTTCGGGCGCGATGGACCAGGTGCTGCCGAAGGTCAGCGCCTACACCGAGGTGATGCAAGGCATCGTCGATCAGATCGGTGGCGAGATCGGCGTGCAGATCGGCGCGGCCCGCGACATGGCGCGGATCACGGAACAATCGGCACAGCTCTGGTATCGCACGGCGACCACGCTGCGCGACTTCCTGTCTGATCTGCTGAACACCGACCTGACGGCCGCCAGCCGGTCGCAGACGCTGGCAGTGAACCGCAGCCGCTTCGAGACCGCCTTTGACATGGCACGCGGGGGCGATGTCGAAGCCGCGCGCGATATTCCGGAGCTGGCCAAGGCCTACCTCAACAGCGCCCGCGCCAATGCATCGACCTCGCTGGAGTATCGCCGTATTGCCGCGGCGGTGCAGGGGCAGGTCAACTTCCTGGCGGGGCTTGCCGAGCTGGAGGGCGCCAACGAGGACGTGCTGCGCGGCCTTTATGAGCAGCAGATCGAGGTGCTGACCGGCTTGGGCCAGTTCCTGCAGCTTGAAGGTCTGACGGATGGGCAAGTCGGCCAGTTGTCGGACGGCGTTGCCGCGCTGGCCGAGGATTGGGACGGCACGGTCGAGGCCTTCGAGAACTCTCTCGGCGCGCTGGAGGAGGCGATCAGGACCGCCGAGGCCTTCAGCTATGACGACCTCGTGGGCAGCCTCGATGTCGCGGTGTCGCTGGCGGACAACGCCCCGGCGTGGGTGCAGCGCCTGGTCGATCGGGCTGACAGCGGCATCCGGACCTCGCTGGACTTCATCATCCGAAACAACGAGCTGTCGCCGGACATGCGCTGGCTGGCCGTCAACAGCCTGTCCGAGCATGTGAAGTCGCTGGACTTCGTGCTGCGCCATGACGTCGATGGTCAGACCCGCCGCCTTGCGCTGGCGGCAGGCTCGGAGCTGCGCCGCAATATCAGCTTCATCCTCAAGGATGATCTGACGGCGGATCAAACCCGGATCGCGCTGGCCGGAAACAGCGAGCTGTCGCGCATCGTGACCGTGTCTCTGGGGCAGGCAGACGCCAGGGCGGTGCGGCTGGCACTGGCGAATGTCGGCTCTTACGCGGTGACGGTCTCTAGTCTCTTTGCCGAAGGTGGCAACCAGAAGCTGCTCCGGCGGATGCTTGGTGGCAGCGGCAGCTACGCGGCCATGCTCGATGCATCCCTCGGCCAACTCAAGGGCAGCAAGCGGCGGATCCTGCTGGACCAGCAGGGCCACTACCTCGCGACCATTCGTGCAGCGATTGCGGATGATCGTCTTACCGGCAAGGCGCGGGCGCTCCTGCTCAACAGCGAGACCCGTGCGATCCGCAAGCTGACCATTCAAACGGCAGGCCTCGATCGTGACAATCGGGCGCTGATCGAGGCGATCCGGGGCGGCGACAGCCTGATCACCCTTGCCGGGCGGTTCAAGTTCGCGCCCGAAGCCACGTTCAAGACCTGGTACTCGGACCGGACCAAGTCGCTGATCTCGACCCCGATGGGCAAGCTCGGCGGCTACCTGAACGACCTGCGCGAGGCGGTGGATGCCGACCGAAAACAGCGCGAGGTAGCGCAGAAACTCGCGTCACTGCAGGTAAAGGGCGCGGAGGCCGCGGCGGGCTTTGAGGCGATGAATGGGCAGGGGATCATCGACCAGATCCGGGCGCTGGAGCGTGCGACGGGCGTCCGGCTGAACGCGGGCCACACGCTGAAGGTCGGAGAGGACGGGCAGATCCAGTACAGCGCGGATCACGTTGTGCGCAGTGCGGGAAGCAATCTGGACGCATGGCGCAAGAAGTTCTGGGCCGATGGCGGGCTGGAAGATCAGATCTTTGCCTACAATCGCCAGCGCACCCGGGCACAAGAACGGGTCGACAGGCTGCGCGAACAGGTCCGCGACCTCGGCGAGATCCCGGCCTTTGCCAACGGCGGCACCCACCGCGGTGGCTTGGCCCGTGTCGGTGAAAACGACATCGAGCTGGTGGCGCCCTCGCGCATCTACAACCCGCGCGAAACCAGGGCGATGCTCGATAACCGGGACGTCGTGGCCGAGTTGCGCAAGGCGAACACGCGGCTTGAGAGCCTCGAAGACAGCACTCAACAGCTCATGCTGGCGAACATCAAACACGCCAAGCGCAGCGGTGACGCTCTGACCCGCTTCGAGCGTGACCCCGGATCCCTCAAGGTAACACAGGTGACGGAATGAAGATCATCAAGCCGATCGCCATGACGGATGCGTTGCTCACCGCGTCCAACGTGGCGGAGAACGACCACGGCGCATGGGCTGCCGGCACCACCTACGCGGCGCAGGATAGGGTGATCGACACGGTCACGCACCGCATCTACGAGAGCGTGCAGGACGGCAATCTCGGCAATGACCCGAGCATTGACGACGGCACCTGGTGGCTCGAGATCAGCGCCACCAATCGCTGGAAAGCCTTCGATGGGGTTCTCGCTGACCAGACGGAAAACGCCGGGACGATCACCTATTCGATCACGACCAATCAGCTGGTCACCGGCATTGCCTTCTTCAATCTCAATGCGGCGCAGGTCCGGGTGCGGGTCTTCGATACCGACGCGGCTAAGGTCTATGACACCACGCTCGACCTGGTCGATGACATCGACATCGTCGACTGGTTCAGCTTCTTCACCACGGATCTCGATGAGTTCAAGACGCTGGCGATGTTCGCCGACTTCACCGCGCTGCCGGGCTATCGCATCGACATCACCATCGGCGATGGGACCGGCACCGCTGCGGTTGGCGAGATCTCCCTCGGCAAGATCGTGACCCTCGGGGAAACCCACGAGGGGACCAGCATCGGCCTGAAGTCCTTCTCCACCAAGGAGCAGGACAGCTTCGGCAATTGGTCGATCGTGAGCCGGGCGAAGTCCGACCCGGTGAGCTTCACCTTCTCGATGAAGGCCAACGACGCGGCGCGGGTGAAGCGGGTTCTGGACAGCCTGCGCGACACTGCCGCCGTCTACTTCGCCCATGAGGATCTGGTCGCGGACTATGCCGCAATCTCCTTCGGGCTTTTCCAGGACTACGATATCCCGCTGCGCAAGGGCGGGGTCTCCACTGTTGCACTCGAAATTGAGGGTCTCACATGACGATCACTGCACCTGATGCGCCGACGCTGCCCAGCCTGAACGATCCGGCGAACTTCAACACGCGGGCGCTCGCGCTGTTCTCCTGGCTGGTGACGGAATACATCCCCTGGCTGGAGACGCTCGCCGGGGTCACCGACGATGGCGAGATCAACGGCACGCCGATCGGACAAAAGGCCGCGGCGGCGGGCAAGTTCACGACGCTGCTGGCGGACAGTCTTGGCGGCGTGGCGGTGCAGTCCAGCGCCACTGATGCCACGGCGGGCAAGCTCATGAAGGTCGGGGCGTTTGGGCTTGGCGAAACTGTCGAGTTGTATGGCGCTGACTCCTTACAGAGCCGGCAGTTGCCTACAGGGTTCTACACTTATTCGGCTGCGTCTGTCGCCGGGGCTCCAGAAAACGTCGCGTACGCCCATAACCTGCAAGTCATCCACAGCGAGCTGGCTAACCGACGCACTTACATTGCCGCGCGGGCGACTGGCTCAGTCAGTTCGGCGCGGATGTGGTGGGGAGTAGGTACGGGGACGGATCCTATCGCATGGACACCGATGGCCATGGGTGGTTTTACTGTTGGAGCCGTCTCACAATCTGGTGGTCTTCCAACCGGTGCGGTGATCGAGCGCGGTAGCAATACCAACGGTCGTTACGTACGGTTTGCGGACGGGACGCAGATTTGTACGCACCGTAAGAACGCGCTCACAACGGGTGCGGAAACCTGGACGTTCCCGGCCGATTTTATTGAAGCACCGCAGTGCTCGTTCCTGCCGATCAGCGCAACGGCACATACCGTCACAGCGGATCCGCCATCAAGCACCACCACATATGTTGAGTTCAACTGTTTCGACACGACTGGTGCTCGTCAGGCTAAGTCCTGCCACCTGACAGCTACCGGCCGCTGGTTCTAAAGGAGAAATCCCATGCAGATCGATTGGAACCCCGTGCGCCGGGATGAGGCGCTGACCATCACCAAGCAGGGCGATGCGCTGACCATCAACGGTGAGGTTTTCGACTTCGATCCGCTGCCAGAGGGCGCGACCTTGCCGCGTGATGCAGTGGCCTGCGATTGGCTAGCCTCAGATGTGGAGCGCATCGGCGGCGAAATCCACCTGACCCTGCTGCTGCCGCATGGCGCCGATGCGCCGGAGGAAACCCGGTTTCCGCAGCCGGTAGCGATGGCGGGCGATGGGCCGGTTCCCGTGCCGCCGCACAGCAACCCCGAACCAGACGCAGAACCGCAAGAGGAGCCCGCAGAATGAGCAATATCGACTTTTCCCAGGCGGTGACGGCCGAGGCCAAGGCGGCGGCAGCGCGTGCCAAGCTGATTGAAGAGGCCGCGAAGATCCGCTGGGAAGTGCAGTCCGGTGGCGTCACACTGTCGGATGGGCTGGCGGTGCGCAGTGACCAGGCGGCGCGCACGGCCTTCACCGAAACAATCAACGCGCTGCGAGCGGGTTTGGCCAAGGAACCTGTCCCGTGGAAGTTCGACACCGGCTGGCGCGATTTGACGCTGGCGGATCTGCAAAACATCGCCGGGGCGATCTCGCGGCACACCACGCGCTGTTTCGCGGCCGAGCGAACGGTTCAGGAGGCCATCACCGATCTGCCTGATGTGGAGGTCGCCGATTTCGATGTCTCGGCAGCGTTCCAGACCGCTTTGGCCGGGCAATAAGGGGCAGGGAACATGATTGATCAAAAGATCCAGGGCATGGCCAACCTCTCCACCCTCAGCGGCGCGGCGATCGCGGGCTTTGGCGCGCTCACCCTCACGCAGTGGCTTGCCATTGGCGGATTTGTCCTGGCGTTTGCCGGGTTCGTCGTGAACCTCTGGCACAAGATCGCGACCTACCGGCTGCAGCGCTATGAGCTGCGGTTGAAGATGACCGGCCAGCTGCCGGACTGAGTTTCCCGACAATTCAACCTTTGTGGCCCGCCTGCGGGCTCTTTTGGCATGGAGAAATCCCATGAAATTCATCGATAACTGGCAGGCCACGCTGAAAGGCGCTTGGTCTGTCCGTCTTCTGCTGCTGGCGGCGGTCCTCTCGGTCGCGCCAGTGTTCGTGTCGCTGGTCACGCCCGACATGCTGGGTCTGGATCCGCTGTGGTTTGCCCTGGCGGCGACCGTGGTAAACCTGCTCGCCATTCCTGCCCGGGTGCTGGTGCAGCCCGCTTCGGGCCTGTGGCGGGCATTCCGGCGGGATGAGAGCGGTGCCCTGCGCAAGCGGACCGTCGGCCTGATCGCGGGCGGTTCGGTCGCGCTTGCCTCGGCGGTGTCCTTCATCGGTCAGTGGGAAGGGTTGCGCACGCAGGCCTACCGCGACATCGTCGGTGTCTGGACGGTCTGTTATGGGGAAACCAAGGGGGTCAGGTCCGGCGATCGCTACAGCAAAGCGGAGTGCGATGCGATTCTGGCGCGGGAAATCGTCAGATACGAGGCCGCATTGGACCGATGTCTGACCGCAAAGGTGCCCGTGGGGGTCAAGATCGCGCTGGTATCCTGGACCTACAATGTCGGTGCGGCTGCCGCCTGCCGCTCGACGCTGGTGCGCAAGGCCAACGCAGGCGATCTGCGCGGCGCCTGCAATGAGTTGCCGCGTTGGAACCGGGCAGGGGGGCGGGTGATCCGTGGCCTGACCAATCGCCGCCTGTCGGAGCGATCGATGTGCCTGAGGGCGCTGGATGCGGAAGCATGAGAGGGGCGGCTGTACTTTCCGCACTCGCGGCTTTGGCGACCGCTGCCGCTTTCGGCTATCGGCAGGGGGCCGCGGACTACCGCGCCAGCTACCAGGCGCGCGAGCTGGCGCAGATCGAGGCGTTCCGGAAATTGGAGGCCGCGCGGATCGAGGCTCTGCGAGCGCGCGATGAACTTTCACGCCAACTGGAGGAGAAGGCCCATGCGGATCCTGTTGCTGTGCCTCGCTGTCTCGGCCCTGGCCGGGTGCGGCGGCTCAATGCGCTACACTGAAGCTGTGGACCCGTGCGCGCCGCCAGTGCGTATCCCCGACGGCTGGCTCAGCGATCGTCAGGTGGAGCTCCTTTGGTCCCGGGACCGGCGTGCCTTGCTGGATTGTGGTGATAAGGTCGAAGCTCTGGTTGGACGGAAGGTTGGATAGTAAACGAGGAGACTCGTTTTTCGTCGGTTTCGAGGATGCTAAGGGCGTTTGGCCTTTGGGCGTTTGGCCTTTCCACTTAATCAAAATGATCTACTTATGGCTGTGATTCGGCTGCGCACTTCACAGTGCGAGACTGCAGATGTGTGCCAATCAGGTCGGGAGAAAATTCGGCAACTTAGAATGGGAACTCTATTCCTTGAGGGCTAAATTCTTTGTGATTATGTGCGTTTATCGCGCAAGTTGACAGTTTCACGGGTGTTAGAGGCCGATCAACCTGTTCTTAACGGCTGCCAGAATACGAAGTGGGCAAATTATCTGCGCTTTTGCATTCATTTTCAATTAGAAAGAGCAAAACATGCCCGCTTCCCCCACCCTTATTGAAATCGTGCCCGAATTTCTGGTCAATACACATACATACGACGATCAGAACGCCCCTAGCATCGCTGCACTGTCCGGCGGTGGCTATGTCGTAACCTGGACGTCAGATAGCCAGGATGGAGTCGGTACCGGCGTCTACGCCCAAAGGTACGACAGCGATGGCGTCAGGCAGGGGGCCGAATTCAGGGTCAACACGGAAGTTATCCACGACCAGGCGAACGCGGTTGTCAGCGCTCTTGCTGATGGGGGCTTCGTCATCGCTTGGGATAGCCGAGGTCAGGATGGTGACGGGTACGGGGTCTTTGCGCAGCGGTATGACGGCGGTGGAACGGTCGTAGATACTGAATTCCAAGTAAACACTGAGGCATTGTTCTACCAATTAACACCTTCGATAACCGGATTGGACGGCGGCGGTTTTGTCGTGACTTGGACGTCCGACTTTCATGATGGCGACGCGTACGGGGTCTATGGTCAGATGTATGCCGCGGATGGGTCTGCCATCAACGGCGAATTCCGGGTCAATACTATGACGGCCTATACCCAACAAGAGAGCGACGTTACAGCCTTGGCTGGCGGCGGTTTTGTCGTCACTTGGACGTCCTTTTATCAGGATGGGAGCGTCACCGGCGTTTTTGCACAGCGCTATGACAGTAGCGGCGCAACGGTGGGAAACGAATTCCAAGTCAATACCACAACAAACGCCAATCAAGAAGATTCATCCGTTGCAGCTCTCTCAGATGGCGGGTTCGTTGTCGTTTGGGAATCCTGGCAACAGGATGGTTCGAGCTATGGAGTCGTCGCGCAGCGGTATGACAGCGCCGGCGCAGCGGTCGGAACTGAAATTCTGGTGAATACCACCACGACCGATAATCAATCTGAGCCGCATGTTACCGGCCTTGATGATGGCGGGTTTGTTGTGGTCTGGACCGATAGCTCGGGGGCAGATGCGCATTCCGACGGTATATTTGCTCAGCGATTTGCCAGTGACGGAACCCCGGTGGGCGGGGAAGAGCTGATCAACAGCTCCACGAGCAATTCGCAGGACCGACCTGCGGTGGCGCAATTGACTGATGGATCCCTGGCCTTCACCTGGACATCTAATTGGCAGGATGGACATAGCGATGGGGTCTATGGCAAGATTGCCGTCTACAATACGGCCCCGACAGGGGGGGTCACCATCTCAGGCACCGCGGCCGAAGACCAGACCCTGACCGCTAGTAATACGCTGGCAGACGAGGACGGCATCGGCACCGTCACCTACCAGTGGCATCGCGACGGCGCCGACATCGCGGGCGCGACCGGCAGCACCTACGTGCTGACACAGGGCGACGTTGGCGCGGAAATCACCGTCACTGCCAGCTACACCGATGGCGGTGGATTTGATGAAAGCGCCACTAGCTCCGCCACCTCCACCGTGACCAACGTCAATGATGATCCTACCGGCAGCGTGACGATCTCCGGCACCGTGGCCGAGGACCAGACGCTGACAGCCAGCCACACGCTGGCCGATGAAGACGGCCTGGGCACGGTCACCTATCAGTGGCAGCGCGGTGGCGTCGATATCGCTGGCGCGACCGGCAGCAGCTACACGCTGACACAGGACGACGTTGGCGCGGCGATCACGGTGACTGCCAGCTACACCGATGACGAAGGGACTGCCGAAAGCGTTGTCAGCACCGCGACCGCGGCTGTGGCCAACGTCAACGATGATCCCACGGGCAGCGTGACGATCTCCGGCACCGTGGCCGAAGACCAGACACTGACAGCCAGCCACACGCTGGCCGATGAAGACGGCCTGGGCACGGTTACCTACCAGTGGCAGCGCGGAGGCGTCGATATTGCTGGCGCGACCGGCAGCAGCTACACGCTGACGCAGGATGATGTCGGGGCCGTGATCACGGTGACCGCCAGCTATACCGATGATGAAGGGACTGCCGAAAGCGTTGTCAGCACCGCGACCGCGGCTGTGGCCAACGTCAACGATGATCCCACGGGCAGCGTGACGATCTCCGGCACCGTGGCCGAGGACCAGACGCTGACAGCCAGCCACACGCTGGCCGATGAAGACGGCCTGGGCACGGTCACCTATCAGTGGCAGCGCGGTGGCGTCGATATCGCTGGCGCGACCGGCGGCACCTACACGCTGACGCAGGATGATGTCGGGGCCGTGATCACGGTGGTCGCCAGCTACACCGACGATGAAGGGACGGCCGAAAGCGTCGTCAGCACCGCAACCGCGGCTGTGGCCAACGTCAATGATGATCCTACCGGCAGCGTGACGATCTCGGGCACCGTGGCCGAGGACCAGACGCTGACCGCAAGCCACACGCTGGCCGATGAAGACGGCCTGGGCACGGTTACCTACCAGTGGCAGCGCGGAGGCGTCGATATTGCTGGCGCGACCGGCAGCAGCTACACGCTGACGCAGGATGATGTTGGCGCGGCGATCACGGTGACTGCCAGCTACACCGATGACGAAGGGACTGCCGAAAGCGTCGTCAGTACCGCGACCGCGGCTGTGGCCAACGTTAATGATGATCCCACGGGCAGCGTGACCATCTCCGGAAACGTAAAGCATGGGCACACTCTGACTGCTTCGCACACGCTTTCGGATGAAGACGGGCTCGGAACTGTCGTCTATCAGTGGCAGCGGGACGGTGTGGATATTGCCGGGGCCACGGGCGATACCTTCACGTTGACCTTGGATGATGTCGATGCGGAAATCACCGTGGTCGCTAGCTTTGTTGATGGAGAGGATACTGCTGAACATGTTTACAGCGTAGCTACCTCTTCAGTTCGATACGGTGACTTTCACCAAATTGACACCACAAATAGTGATGAAATGCGCGGGCGCTACGGCGATGACTTCCTTGCTGGCCGCGACGGTGATGACAGAATCGTTGGGGGCTGGGGGGGCGACACGCTTAAGGGCAACACAGGCTCGGATGACCTACATGGTGGGCGAGGTGACGACCTTCTTTCCGGTGGGAGAGAGAGTGATAACCTCTTCGGAGGAAAAGGTAACGACACTCTCAAAGGCGGATATGGCGCGGATCGGCTCTTCGGGCGTCGTGACCACGATGAACTCTCTGGAGGGAGCGGGCACGACACACTCAAGGGTGGGCATGGAGATGACTTACTCACTGGAGGATTTGGTGCGGACACCTTCGTCTTCGGTCGCAATCATGGAAATGACACGATCGCAGACTTCGACCAGGGAAGCGATTTAATCGAAATCACTTTGGGGGCTAAGTCTCTGGAGCAAATCACGTTCTCGCAATCTGGTGATGATGTTGTGTTCACATTTGCCTCCACCACAGTGTTGGTTGAGAATACGACAATCGCTGAATTGAGTGACGCGGATAATTTCCTGTTCACTTGAGTGGAGCCAAGCTGAAGGGTTGATTTGACTGGCCCAGAATGACTTCTGCTTAGATTACACCGCCCGTTGGCAATCTTTTGTGCTGCGGGCGGTGACAAACCTGTGACGGCTATGCGCAGTTAGTGACCTTTGCAAAGTCGTTAGATCTGGCGACATGACGGGCGGTCCATGCCGCGGTCGCACGAAGAATAGCAGACCTTCGCCACATGTGCAGAGGCAGACCACCGTCGAACAGCGGCGATGCGGACCTTGCTGCCGTTAGCTGCAGGTGCGCCAATGTCTGTTTTAGTGAAACGTAGGGTGACGGGCCCTTGTTGAAACGACTTGAGCTTTGCCAAACCTCTTGCAAATCTGTATCAGCCCAGTGAAAACCTGCTCATGCTACAGGGGAGAAAGTAGCAATACTGTATCACGGCGTCTAAGTAATAGCATTGATACAGAATGGAAAATCGGGCTGCGAGGATTTATGCGAACGATGGGTGCTGGGTTAAGCGTCAAAGATCAGCGCGCCGCGTTTTCTGCTGCTGGGCTAGATGTGGCCGACGAATATAGGCTGGTCTACATGGACGACCGAGACGCAGCAACTGCCAGCCTGACGGAAGGGGAAAAGCCCGTAGTCGCTTCGGCCGCATGTCTTGGGCATCCGGAACACAATATTCTTGCCGCACTTTCAGCCATAGGAGTGCGTGCGGTGACAGTGATGGACTTGGAGACCGGAACATCTCTCCCGTGGAACCCAGAAACACAGGCGGCAATGGATTTTTCAATTCGTTGCGGTAAAGGCACCCGGAATGTCGTGGCTGCAAAAGCTAGACGCGCACGAACTGCAAGCGGAAACCTGGGTGGTATCCCTGCGGTGGAGTGGGACCAGGCCAAACTCCAGAAACTTTGGGGAGTGTTTTTTCAGAACACGCCCCGTCAAGAAATGGCTGACACGCAAGGAATATGGAGGCCAACATAGCAACGAAAGCTGCGGGCTTTGGGTCTCGTAGGTTCCAAGAAAGATGACTAATGCGGACGCAGTCAACGCACAACAATTTTCTGACAACGAATTAAGAGCCTAAGAAAGACTAGTAGCTGTGTTTTTATCTCCTCAGAGCATTGATGCACTCGCAGAAATTATCAGCGGTGGTGGTGGCATGGACCCGGACCCACCCATTGGTATCTATCGTAGCGGAACCAAGCTTGAGCAGTTCATGAGGCGGAACAACGTTAGCTTCAAGGTTGAAGGGTCTCGTGTGCCGAGTTTGATTGATTGTCTGAATCGACAGAACACCAGCAGTGAAGCAGCAGATGTAATGACGAGGATAGTTGAAAGTGCTGCTGATCCCAGGGACTTCATGAAAGATCCAGATCGTCATCAAGAGGTTGTTACGTATCTGAACCGCGCCTTGTCCTTTGATGGCTACGAGCTTCAATCGTTAGGTACACGCGTCCGTTTGGTCCAAGCGGGAAAGGATACCCCGGTTTTATCTGATCTTGCAGGACTAGCAGAAGAAGTGGACTTTGACACAGTTCGTAGAGACTTGGAACGGGCGCTTGAGAGCTTGAGCCTAGATCCAGAAGGAGCCGTTACCTCTGCTTGCAGCACATTGGAAAGTGTCTGCAGATCCATCTTAGTCGAGCTTGATATACCATTACCGGCCAAGAAGGACATTCAAGGTCTGTATAATGCCGTGAAAGATCCTCTTGGTCTTTCAGCAGGTAGAACCGACATAGACCCACAAATTGCGAATGACGTCCGTCAAATACTTTCAGGTCTGTCTAGCGTAATAAGCGGTGTCGGCGCCCTACGAACACATGCAGGCGATGCCCACGGCAGAGAAAGAGGCTTTGCGCGCATTGACGTAAGGATTGCGCGGTTTGCGGTCCATACCGCGAGCACAACAGCGCTGTTTTTACTTGAAACCTGGCAGAGGAAGTATCCTGATCGGTCACTACACAACGTAGACCTTACGAGTTAAAACTTTCCAAAAGAGGTGCAGATTATATGAACCAAATCTACCTAAAGCAGGCGCTGACCGGGATCTCAGTGGTCGCAGCATTGATAGCTGCCTTTTATTGGTTTCGGGCTTCACGTGTTCCCATCCAGGATTTTGAGGAAAGCATGATTGGTTCCGCATTTGCGCCTATGCAGAAAGCATCGAAGCTAAATGCAATAGCGGCAGCCTTTGCAGGCTTCAGCGCATTACTTCAGGGCGTGTTGATGCTTCTACCAGAATAATTCCAAGAAAGCTGCGAAAGGATATAATAATGGCTCGCCAACGATATTCGGTGTGTTTTTGCACAATCTGGATGGATGGCGACCGGGAGACAGATTAATCCGATGCGACTGGCCGATGCATTTCGTGAACTCTGAGAACTTGAGGAAGACGAGTGCGACGATGACTAGAAGCCTTTCGCTAACCTTCAAAATGGTGAAACATGAACAAGATATTTTTCCGAACCGAAAAAGGCCACCTCGGCCAATATGAGGACTGGTGGAGTTTCGATGAAGAGTCAGGCTTGGTCACGCATTCTTGGGATCATGTGCGCGTGAATGGCTTGGCTCAGAACCAAGGAAGCGAGACCTTCAGCTCTACAGATTTTTTGTCCGGCAACCATCATGCAGGCGCAAAATCCGAATTGAAGAAACTGCTTGGCGTGGAATGATACAGCTCCAAGAAAGGTGCCTAATCTGACTTGGAGGGCGCTAGGCGCTAAAAATGCGGCCTTTGGTCTTTGACGCAGCAGTGGTAAGTAAGGGCTCGAAGCGGCATTGCGGCAGCGCCACGGAAACATCACCGGCCTGGACGGTTGCCGTCGCTGTCACAGCTGCCCGCAGGCAGCCCCAACGCGACATTCATGCAAGGTGCAGCACAGGCACGCTGTAATCATGGAGGTTTCCGGAGAGCCGACTTTCGCCGCACGCACAAAAACGTTTCTCTGCCCACAATAAACGGTCATAAAAAAGTGACTGTTACTTTGGCAATGAAAGCCAAAAGCTGGGGTCCAAAATTGACTTCGCTTTTCGCTTTCCAAACAAGACCTCGCTAAGGTCGCGCATCAGGTTTCTATCCACGTTTGCATTGGAAAAGCTTTTCCACGCGCCCTCAACCATAGCCGTGGTGCTGTCTTGGGCCGCGTTCTGGAAGTCCTTCAGCTTCGAGTAACCCATACCAACGAAAATCCGAAGAGCGTCACTTTGTCTTCCTTCCAGCGCAGGAACAAGGATATGGCGCAGGACATTGTCCTTCTCGGCCTTCATTATTCGATCTCCACGTTGTGCTACGTTTGAGATCAGCTCGGGACATAGCTGCATAGCATGACCCAAAGATGTCGCGGAAACGTTGGAGATTCCTTCACGAAGAGAGCGCCAAACGTCCTCGTGATAGCTTTTATCTAGAGCGCGCAACAGTGCATCCAAGGCACCATCGGCAGCCTCAATTTCACTCTCTCCAGACAAGACGTGTTTTACAATGTGGACGAACGGCTTTCTGAATACGCCTGCATCAAGTTGGCAGCCCGAGGAATCTAGTTTTTCGAGAAGAACCAATGCCGTGTGATCCATCTCACTAATGTGATCTGGCCAAGCCTGTTGTTCGACTGAACTCAAAAGGTCACCGACGTGTTCATGCAGGGGGTTCCATAGACCACCCGTAGCATGTGAAAGAGATAGAAAGCCGCGGGGTATATCATCAAGCGTTAGCTTTTTAATCTCTGAGACGTCCATCCTAGGAGCATATTTCCCCAGTGCGCCGACCAAAACATCTTCTTCGAGTAGATCGCGCAGATAAGGGAAATGCGAGGTCAAACCTTGCAGAGTGAGGTAGGGAGGTGTCGCACGGCTAAACATCTCGACGACAATTTGTGCGACTGCCGAATGCTCCCGATTAGCCTTGCCATACACAATCCAGCGGGTTGCACCACGTGCTGCGACTGCCTTGTGTGCTACCAATTCTACTTGGCTATCTAAGAGTTCTCCCGAACCATCTAACAAATCCTTGAAACGGCTGAAGCCATCCGAAGGGTCAGGTGCGCGGGTATTATTTGGATTCAACTTTGTTGGGGTTGAAAGACCTTTTCCAAGTTGCTCCTGAGCCAAAAACAGCAAATTCGCCTGGGCTGTCTGACTCTCTACGGTTGAGCCGTCACCAATATTTCTAAAGAACTGCCCTTCAGTCGTGGCGTTCGCCAGCAGTATTTCTGCTCGTTTACTTTCGTCAACCGACTGCCAAGTTATGGCGGCTATTTCTAGCAACGCACTGGCGTTCCCCGGTGGAACTTCACCTGTTTTGAGAGCGGACAGAGCGGCATTCGCGATGCTCACGAGCTCTTGGTCGGGCAAGAGGTCGTTTGAAGTGAACTGTTCAAGGGCTGGAATTGCCAGCCCAGGGTATTTGACGAACTGTTCTTCTAAATACTTAAGATCCTCATCGAGCGCGATCTCTGCCGAGGAAAAGGAGCTTAAGTCGAACCCCGTGGTTGCAATAGTCGCTGCTAGGCCAAACATATACTCCGGCGCGGTTGGCAGTGTTTGCTCACCCAAGGCAATGTTCAGGGCCTCTGCTCCGCCATGCTTCTCCAGAGCCTCGGCAACTGCGACCAGAAAAGAGGAAAAGGCCTTACCATCTTGAAATGTGTACTTCTCTTGCTGGTGCACACCTGCCAGCACCGCATTCACGAAGTAATCCACAGTTTCCGGTAGCTGACTTTCAGTAGCTAGCGAGAAAATCGGCAGATGTTCAACGTAACCTTCACCCTTGATTGGAAGAGTTTCCACTTTTGAGAACGCCCGGAGCACTGTGCTCGCTAGGTGTTTCTTTGCGTCACCTTCATAGTTCTCATGCAACTCGGAAATGTTTCTGATTGCGGTGCCAAGGTCTCCCGTGCTGCGCCATTCATCGACATTCGCCTGGACAACATCGTCGACGCGGTCGTCGAAGCCAGGAGCTGAAGATAGAGCAAGAATGCGGTCTGGGCTTGGGCTAAGAATGGCTTCAGCAATTTCATCATCGAGCAAGATCTGAAACGCAAGGTCTTCTTCAACATTGAAGACCATAGCTGCTAGATTTTTTGTAAGTTTACTATCGCCTGATAGAGCAGAAATTCTGGGGTCCAGACCGGTTTTCTCGTTCAAAACTGATGGCTTGTCTCTGATGCGGTCCTGGTGGGCAATGTAAGCAGCAACCGTTGGAAGACGAAACTTTCCGTTGTGCAACTCATACAAGCTGCTCAAGTTGTTAACGAAAGAAACGATGTTTCGCGGCGTTGTTGTTCCACCTTGGGTTTTGAGTAGTTCGCAGAAAATACGGTAGGTGCGAAACCTGTCATCTGCGGAAACCTGCTTGGGCAGCGCTTCTTCCAACCTGTCAGCGAAGAATTCGCGTGCGTTGGAGAGAACAGGCGGAGAGACCGAAAGAATCTCTGAGAATGTTTTTGAAAACAGTTCTCTTGAGGCAAGGCAGCTTATGTCGTTGCGACCTGTTTCTTCGTCTTCATCAGTTGTTACGTTTGCCTCAATCAACTTTCGATCATAGGGAACAATTGCTGTGATCTCAGTATGTGCGCCTTGTATTATTTCCCCATGCGCTCGCGCAAAAATTGATCTTACTAGTGCCCAATAATCCCTTATTTCTTTTCCAGGCAATCTGTCGATGTTGTCTAGGACGACAACGACTCTTTCGTGTTCCGACTGAACAACACCAAGGATTTCTCGCAACGTAGAATGAAACTCGTAATCATTTGGGTCAATTTCCCGAACCTTCTGAACAACTTTGTGGTCTTGATGCTGTCGCGATCTTATAAGGAGCAATCTAGAGATGACAGCTTTAAAATCTGTTTTCGGATCCTTGGCTCGAGCAGACCTGAACTTGCAGCCCGCGAGTGCAAGGGTTGCAATGACAAATGCAAGCAACAGCAGAAAGGGTGTCGAGCAAAGAAAGTCTCCGGCACTCCCTGCCTTGGCAGCTTCATCGAAGACAGTCTTCGCCCAAAAGTAATAAAGCGGGAGGAAGGGAAGAAAAACGAGAACTGTAATTCCATACCAGTCTAGTATCGGCTGGTTGTTTGTTTGTATCTCTCGTGTCTTTCCTTGAATCTGAGCTTCAATAGCAGCCAATTCATGACGTTTCTTTGGAAAAGTCATTTGTGCCCAGTTCAAAAAATGCTCCAAGAACGACCGGCGGAAATCTGAACCCTGAGATTTCCATATGTCGAAAGTAAAGAAGTTGTAGGTCTTCTTTCCCTTCCCATTCTTCTCGGAGAGTTTTCTCTTCGCCATTTCGACGACACTGGACTTCCCGCTTCCCCATGAGCCCTCGAGCCCAATTGCGCTATCACCGCTATCAAACCTTACAATTGCTTTGGACAGAGAATGAGCAGTTCGTTCGTGCCCACCTCCATTGAAAAGGTCTTTTTCGGATGGCTCATCCTGAAGGATCCGTCGATCAACTTTATTGCTCACTTAACCACCTTCAATCTCTTCAATCTATATACATGGCCTGACGCCACTGCCATCTCAATATTTAGTGCTCTACCCACAAGCTTCATGGTGCTAATGGGTGAACGGCCGGGACCACACTCTTACCAATGGTTGAGGCGTTTACACAGGAAATTCAAGGCTGATTGACAGATCAGACCTCAAAGGTTCGCTGATGAAGTTCTGATTTGCATGTTGTGTTCGAAGTATCGTGAACCCATCGGCCAAGGTCTGATTGGGGTCGGGTCAAACCCCTGGGCGCAAGTCGAACATGTCGACTTTGCGAAGCTCACTTTCTGCGCCCCGCCGACCTTCGAGCGGGGTGCAGCATCATCCTAGTCAACTGTGCAGCCCTTAAGGTCCGCTCTCGGGAAATCTGCCTGGACCCTTTGCGCTTGCAGCGAGGGCGTTGCCGCGCATCGTGCAAACGTCCAAATTGGGCTGGGACCGGTCCTTTATCTCGCTCTCGCTCGGTGGCGCGATTTTAGCTGGCCGTCCGCGAGGCGCGGACGCGTATGATTGTCACGTATAATCCTCAACCGATCCCAGTCGCAGATCAGAGGCGTTCTGGTGGCAATGATCTAGGATACACCTTGTCTCTCGGCAGAGTGCTTACACTAAGCGATAGGCTAATATACCAGGGCTTTCAATGCTTCGGCAGCAGCCCTGTAGGTGTGATGGCCATGGTCTTCATGCATTCTTTCATACCATGCAATCCATGCCTCAAGCCGTGTTTCCGGAAATTCGTCTTTCCAAATGGGGCCCGCGAGCCTGATGAGGCCATTGTCTAGTCGCTCTGCTTTCAAAAACTTAGCTCCTCGTCGTTGGGGCGAACGCGTGTTTCGTGATCAGCGCGTGTCAACAGTGTCGATAGCTTGGCGCAATTGGGTCGGCGAAATTTCCGCAAGAGTGGCGCTTGAATCGTCAAGATCTCACTTGAATAACGTGGACCCGTGCGGGAGAAAAGGGCGCGCCCACTTTCACTGTATGTTTACGTTTTGTCCGTGGGAGCGAATTTGGCTAAGCTCCTGATTTTATGTGGTTCAATCATAACTTAAAATCTCCTGGCCTTATGGCCGTGCGGGTTCGAGTCCCGCCGTCCGCACCACTGATTTTAAAGGGAATTTCTTTCGCGCGAGGGGCGCTTGTGCGTTTCGTGCCTTGTCATGCCTTCGTGCTTTGTCACGCCAATGGCGGACGCGCGGGTTTGCGCACTGCATTTCGCTCAGCCGAAAGCAACCGTCGCGTCGGCTCGGCGTCTGGCTGTATCTGGGGGAGCGGACTTGGAGCCTTCACTGTTGCGCGACGGCTGGATGCCTTGCACGCTCAGGCGTTGAAGAAGACCCGTGCGGCCGCTTCGAATTCGCGTGGTTTTTCGGCGTGCAGCCAATGGCCTGCCTCGGGCAGCTTGGCGAACCGCGCGGCGGGGAACCGGGCGCGGATGACCGGCCGGTGTTCCGCCAGCACGTAATCCGAATTGGCCCCGGACAGGAACAGGGCCGGACCGGACCAGCTTGCATTGGTCTCAGGGAAAGACATGATATTGGGCATCTGGTCGGCCAGCACGTCAAGGTTCAGCTTCCAGCGCCGGTTGGGCAGGTCCAGAGATTGGGTGAAGAAGCTTTGCAGTGCTGGTTCCACACCCGCTTCGGCCAGTTGTGCCGCTGCCTCGGGGCGGCGTTGAACCCGGTCCAGATCGACCGAGCGCATCGCCTCGATGTAGTGAATCTGCGTGTGCCCATAAGCGACGGGCGCGATATCCGCGACCAACAGGCGCCGCACCGCCTGGGGGTGCTTGAGTGCCAGCATCATGGCAGCCTTCCCGCCCATCGAATGGCCGATCACATCCATCTGCCCGCCATGGGCATCGATCACCTCGGCCAGGTCGTCAGCCATTTCCGGGTAGCTGTGGCTGTCCATGCGGGGGCTGTCGCCGTGGTTGCGCATATCGACCGCTACCACCTGACGTTCATCTGAAAGCCGTTTCGCGATGACGCCCCAGTTGCGCGCAGAGCCGTAAAGCCCGTGGGCAATCAGGAGTGGCGGTTTCTCGGTGGCGGAGCCATGTGTGATCGTGTTCAGCATAGGCGCTTGATAGCCGCCTGACGCGCCGTGCGCCAGCCCCATTGAGAGCCCGACAAGGGCAGGCTAGGGTGGGGCGACAAGCCGACCAAAGGAGCAGGAAATGGCTGCCAGCCTGGAACAGGATATCGAAGAGATCCGCGTGCTTCTGAAGGAACGTGAGCATGCCTCGGGCGACCTCGAAATGGCGCTGAAGCGGGCGCGCCGCCGCCTGCCGCGCCGGGTCTACCGCCAGGGTCGCAAACTGGCGGCCGCCATGCCGTTGATCGAACATCCCAGGCTGCGGTTGACACTGGATGAAAAGCCGCTGCGCGGCGCTGCCCGCGAGGTGCGCGCGCACCTCGAGCAGATCGATCTTGCGGATCGCCGCCGGGGGCTGTGGCTGAGCATCCTGGGCAGCATCGGTTTCTCGCTGTTGACGGTGATTGCGCTGCTGGTCGTGGTGCTGCGCTGGCGCGGGTTGGTGTGATCCGCTCTGTGTTGTCCCCGACGTGTGAAGCATAGGGCAAAGATTGTTTCAGCGGTCGTCTACTATTCGTTGAGCGCAAGTGCGTTGCAAAACCATGTGGCTGCTGTGGGTCGCGCAACGGGAGCGAGACGGGGGCTTGGCTCCTGCCGAGGCGGTCGCGCCCAAGCCTCATGTCTGGCCATTATGCCAGGGGCTGCGGGGCAAGGCAGATCTCATCCGGTGCCAAAAATGAAACCGCCGCGACCAGGGGGCGCGGCGGTTCTTTTCCTCAATCCTGTTGGGCTTACAGGTTCGGGTACAGCGGGAAGCGGCTGCAGAGCTCCGCTACCTTGGCGCGCACGGAGGCTTCGACGTCCGCATTGCCTTCTTCACCGTTACTGGCCAGCCCGTCGATCACCTCGATGATCAGGTCGGCGATCTGGCGGAACTCGGCCTCGCCGAAGCCACGGGTGGTGCCTGCAGGCGTACCGAGGCGCAGACCGGAGGTCACGGTGGGCTTTTCCGGATCGAACGGGATGCCGTTCTTGTTGGTGGTGATGTGGGCACGGCCCAGGGCCTTGTCGGCGATGTTGCCGGTCACGCCTTTGGGGCGCAGGTCAACCAGCATCACATGGGTGTCAGTGCCGCCGGTGACAATGTCCAGACCGCCCTTGATCAGCTGATCCGCCAGCGCTGCCGCGTTGGCGCGGACTTGCTTCTGGTAGGCTTTGAACTCGGGCTTCAGCGCCTCGCCGAAGGCAGCTGCCTTGCCTGCGATCACGTGCATCAACGGGCCGCCCTGAATGCCGGGGAAGATCGCCGAGTTCACCTTCTTGGCGATCGTCGCGTCGTTGGTCAGGATCATGCCGCCGCGCGGGCCGCGCAGGGTCTTGTGGGTGGTGGTGGTTGCCACATGCGCGTGCGGGAAGGGCGAGGGGTGCTCACCTGCGGCGATCAGGCCGGCGATGTGGGCCATGTCGACCATGAAGTAGGCGCCCACGCTGTCGGCGATTTCGCGGAAGCGGGCAAAGTCGATCTGGCGCGGGATGGCGGAGCCGCCGGCGATGATCAGCTTGGGCTGGTGCTCCGTCGCGAGGGCCTGGATCTGGTCGTAGTCGATCAGGCAATCGCTTTCGCGCACACCGTAATGCACGGCGTTGAACCATTTGCCGGACTGGTTCGGCGCGGCGCCGTGGGTCAGGTGACCACCGGAGGCGAGGTCCATGCCCAGGATGGTGTCGCCGGGCTGGATCAGCGCCTGGAACACGCCCTGGTTTGCCTGGCTGCCGGAGTTCGGCTGCACGTTGGCGAACTCGCAGCCGAACAGCTGCTTGGCGCGGTCGATGGCGAGGTTTTCGGCCACGTCCACATACTGGCAGCCGCCATAGTAGCGACGGCCCGGGTAGCCTTCGGCATACTTGTTGGTCAGCACGGAGCCCTGCGCTTCCATCACCGCGGCAGAGACGATGTTCTCGGAGGCGATTAGTTCGATCTCGTCGCGCTGGCGGCCCAGTTCGGCTGTGATTGCGCCGTGCAGCTCAGGGTCGCGCTCGGCCAGCGATTGGGTGAAAAATCCGGGGTCACGGGTCGCTTCAGTCATGGTGGCTCCGTTGGAGTAGAGGGTCAGATTTGAGGATTTCCTATCGGAAACTTTGCTGCTCAGAAAGCCTGTAAAGCGACATTTGCGTGCGACAGAACGGCAACTATGGCCTTCGGTGGAAAGCTGTGCTTGTTTCGGAACCACATGGCTAACACCGGAAACAGATTTTATGTCTTTGAGAATCGCATTTCTTGCCAGCAAGGCCGACGTCGCACAGCAGGCTCTGGCCGAGCTTGAGACCCGATACGGCCATGTGTCACCAGAGCAGGCGGATGTCATCGTGGCGCTCGGCGGCGATGGGTTCATGCTGCGCACATTGCACTCCATGGTCGATCACCCCGCGCCGGTCTACGGGATGAACTGTGGGACCGTGGGTTTCCTGATGAATGAATACCGCGCCGAAGGGCTGACTGAGCGCCTTCAGGACGCGGTGCAGGAGATCATCAACCCGTTGTCCATGACGGCAATGGATCGGCAGGGGGGCGTCCACAAAGAACTGGCGATCAACGAGGTCTCCTTGTTGCGGGCGGGACCGCAGGCCGCGCGGTTGCAGGTTTCGGTCGACGGGCGGATTCGCATGCCGGAGCTGGTTTGCGATGGGGCGCTTGTGGCGACGCCTGCCGGCTCCACCGCCTACAACTACTCGGCACATGGCCCGATTCTGCCGATTGGCGCCGATGTATTGGCGTTGACCGCGATCGCCGCCTTTCGGCCGCGTCGTTGGCGCGGGGCGTTGCTGCCCAGCAATGCCATGGTGCGCTTTGACGTGCTGGAGCCGGAAAAGCGCCCGGTCATGGCAGATGCGGATTCCATTTCCGTGGCCGATATCGACTGGGTCGAGATCCGGACGGAACTGAACATTCGCCACAAGATCCTATTCGATCCCGGGCATGGGCTGGAAGAGCGGCTGATCTCAGAACAATTCACCTGAGCTGTACCCATGTGCGTATCATTCGCCCATGGGTGGAACGGGTGAACACTTTGGTAACACCTTCGTGCGATTATTGAACTCCAAGCGTTGGTTCAGGCCCGCGCTTGATCCCAAGGTGCCGCAAGCGGCACCAGTGGCGTAAGTGGTGTCTGGGTTACCTTTGTTTGCTGGCACGTGCCGCGTAACCGGTGAAGTGCCGCTTGCTGTCATCGCGGGCGGAACTGAAGCCGCGCAGCATTGCGTCAGGGTAGACGGTGAATGTGGTTCGGAACTGCCCCGGGGACGGAGTGCTCCGTTCCCCGGGTGATAAACCCGACCGTTCAACCTGTCAGGCTCACTGCTCTTGCTGCATCCGCTTCCACAGTGGCAGGCACATGCGGCCCACGCGGTCCTCGATCACCTTGCAGGCATCGACCGCCAGATCCTCGCGCCACCGCTGCGCCGCGATCTGCACATTGATCGGCTGCGGTCCGCCCGGCAGCTCCGCCAGCCGCGCGGGAACGGATGCCGAGGGCAGGCCGAGGAAGTTCATCGCGTAGGAGTAGACAGCGCAACCGAGCACCTCCTGCACACCGGCCGCACCTTCGGTATCGCGGTCTGGACGGAAGAACGGCTGTGGCAGGAAGGGCGACAGCACCAGCGGGTAGTCCTGCATGAACAGGGACCATTGGCGGGCGAAATGCGTTCGCTGCGCCATCACTTTCAACAATTCGTCGCCGGTGAAAGGGGGGAACTCCTGGAAATAGACCGCGAAGATATCCCGCACGGTCTGGGAGCCGGCTGCATCGACGTCGGCCTTCATCAGAGCATGGATTTCGCCCATAAGGGCGCGGTACCCGCTGCGACCTGCGTCGAACACATTGGGCGGCTCGACCTCTTCGACAATGTAACCGGCATCGCGCAGCGCATCGCGGGCTGTCAGAAGCGCCGCCTCCACCTCGGGATGCAGGTCATAGCCGTGGGTGTTGCGCGTGAAGGCGACCTTCAGAGGCTGCTGGTTGTCCGCGCCGCGCCAGGGCATCGGCACGTGGAAAGGATCGCGTGGGTCCGGCGCGATCAGGCTGGGCATTGCCAGGTGCAAATCTTCTGCCGTCCGAGTGATCAATCCCTGCACCGACATCAGCTGTGCCAGCAATCCGCGTTCGGCGCGCTGGCTGGGGTTCCAGGCAGGCACCCGCCCAAGTCCAGGTTTCACCGTGACGGCACCGTTTGCGGCCGCGGGGAAGCGCAGTGATCCACCGATGTCATTGCCGTGTGCCAGCGCGCCGATACCGGCCATCACCGCGGCTCCGGCACCTCCGGAAGAACCACCGGCAGAGACATGCCGCCCCCAGGGATTGTGGGTGCGCCCATGAAGCGGGTTGTCGGTATCCGCGCGAAAGGAAAACTCCGGCGTGTTGGTGCGTCCGATCACCACCGCGCCAGCTTTTTGCAAGTTTTCCACGACCGGGGCATTGGCGGGCGCGATAAGGTCTTTGAGCGCGACGACACCGTTGGAGGTGGCGTGTCCGGCCTGATCGACATTGATCTTTATGGTGACAGGGACGCCGTGCAGTGGCCCGGGTTCGACGCCACTTTCGCGTGTCTTGTCGAGCGCGTGGGCTCGGCTTCGCGCTTGCGTGCTGAGATCTTCGACCACGGCATTCAGGTCGGGGTTCACGGCTGCCATGCGCCCCAGTGCGGCCTCCACCGCGGCTTCAGCGCTGAGATCTCCGCTCCGGGTAAGGCGCGTGAGTTCTGTCGCGCTCAGCTGCCATATGTCTTGTTCGGTCATGTAGTTGCCTCCTGCCGTGCAGCCTAGGCGTGCGACGACAAGTTGCAAGTCAATCCGCAGTGTCTCGCGTAATTCGAGCTTTTTTCCTGCGCGAAATAGCGGCACCGCCCGAAGGCGGTGCCAGCTCATGTTGCAAATTGAAATTCGGTTCTTGGCCGAGCTGACCGGTCGCGATCTAGCGGGCGTAACCGATTGTTTGCAAAGCTGCGGTGATTTCGTCCAGAACCGATGGATCATCGATGGTCGCGGGCATTTTCCACGAGGTGCCATCCGCGATGTTCACCATCGTGCCGCGCAGGATCTTGCCGGACCGTGTCTTTGGCAGGCGGTTGACCACAACCGCTGTCTTGAAGGCGGCAACCGGGCCGATTTTATCGCGTACCAGCTTGATCACTTCGCTGACGATTTCCGCGTGGTTCCGTTCGGCTCCGGCATTCAGACATAGAAGGCCGACCGGCATCTGCCCTTTCAGGCTGTCCGACACACCGATCACCGCGCATTCCGCCACATCCGGGTGGTTGGCGAGGACTTCTTCCATGGCACCGGTCGAAAGCCGGTGACCTGCAACGTTGATGACATCGTCGGTGCGCGCCATGATGTAGAGATAGCCGTCCTCGTCCTTCATCCCGGCATCCCCGGTCTCGTAATAGCCCGGGAAGGTGGTCAGGTAACTCTTGCGGTAGCGGTCTTCAGCATTCCACAGCGTCGGCAGCGTGCCGGGCGGCAAGGGGAGCTTTACGGCAATGGCGCCCAGCTCGCCCGGTGCAACCGGATTGCCGCTCTCGTCCAGAATGTCGACCTCGTACCCGGGCATCGGGACCGCCGGGGAGCCGAGCTTGGTCGGCAGTTCCTCGATACCCAAGGGATTGGCCGCGATGGCCCAACCTGTTTCCGTTTGCCACCAATGATCGACCACCGGCACTTTCAACTGCTGCTGCGCCCAGGTGATGGTGTCGGGATCTGCACGTTCGCCGGCAAGATACACCTGCTTCAGAGAGCTGAGGTCGTATTTCCCGACTTCTTCGCCCTTGGAATCCTCGCGCTTTACGGCCCGGAACGCCGTGGGCGCGGTGAAGAAGCTCTTGACCTTGTGTTCTGCGATGACGCGCCAGAACGTGCCGGCGTCCGGCGTGCCGACAGGTTTGCCCTCAAAGACCACCGTGGTGTTCCCGTGGATCAGCGGGCCGTAGCAGATATAGGAGTGCCCCACGACCCAGCCGACATCCGAGGCCGCCCAGAAGACATCACCCGGGTCGACGTTGTAGATGTTTTTCATCGTCCAGTTCAGCGCCACGAGCTGACCCGCAGTGTGCCGGATCACCCCCTTGGGCTGGCCAGTGGTGCCCGAGGTGTACAGGATATAGGCGGGATGATTGCCCTCGACAGGCACGCATTCGGCGGGTTCGACGCCGAATTGAAACCCGTGCCAGTTGACATCACGACCGGGGACAAGCTCTGCGACCTCTTGTTCGCGCTGAAAGATGACGCAGAATTCCGGTTTGTGGGTGGCCTGTTCGATCGCGCCGTCCAGCAGGGGCTTATAGTGCACGATACGGCCCGGTTCGATGCCGCAGGAGGCGGCAATGATGGCCTTGGGGCGGGCGTCGTCAATCCGCACGGCGAGTTCGTTTGAGGCAAAACCGCCAAACACCACCGAATGCACTGCACCAATTCGGGCACAGGCGAGCATTGCCTCCAGCGCTTCCGGTATCATCGGCATGTAGATAATGACCCGGTCGCCTTTCCCCACGCCTTTTGCGCGCAGGGCACCGGCCAGGCTGGCCACACGATTGCGCAATTCGACAAAGGAAATCTGACGTTTGGTCTGGGTCAGCGGGCTGTCGTAGATGATGGCAGTCTGTTCGCCGCGACCTTGTTCGACATGGCGGTCGACGGCGTTGTAGCAGGTGTTTACCCGGGCGTCGGCAAACCATTCGTGCAGCCCGTCGCCCCGGTCGAACAGCGCTTTCTTCGGTGGCTCCACCCAGCTGATTGCCTCGGCGGCCTGCATCCAGAATCCCTCCGGATCCTTTTGCCAAGCAGAATAGATATCCTGATATCCCATGTCTTTTCCTCCTCCTCGCTTCCTGCGTAGGCGACTTGGCGACCAAAGGGCAAGTTTTACGCTAACGGGGCATGAAGTTCGTCAAGCAATTTACCGTTCCTGATCCTGCACACCCGCAACATTTACAGTTTTTACAAAGATCGCCTGCCGGATTAGTCATTTTATTTGCAAACTGTTCGGCAGGGGCGGGCTGACTGAAAAGTTTGGCAAAATTTGCAAACTGCCGGGGCAGGGGCGTCCGGATCGGAGGCGATATGCGTATGGCTGTTTTTCGATTCCTTGAATTGATGAAGATTTAACTTCGTTTAAAAGGACCGTTAATCCAATTTATCTCACCCTAGAGTTGTTTTGATAACGATGAGGTGTGTGATGTACAGTCGCGAGATCAGCGTTTCGCCCTATCATGGCTCTGTGGTGACGACGGAGCTTCTGTCCTCAAAGCAGACGCTTGTGCTCAATGACTTTGGGCCGAGGGAAACCGGGACACTGTCAGATGATGATGGTGTTCTGTCCGATCAAGATGACGGCTTGTCGACCTTCAACGGTCATCCGATCAACTATCTGGGTAGCGGGACCGCCACGCCCGGCGTGGATTTGGCAGGGGCTACCGTGCCTTTGGGGGCGTCCAAGTCGGTAATCGTCTTCGAAGCGAACGGCTCCATCTATTTCCATTTCCCCGACGGCGAACCCAATCTCCTGGGAGCGGTCGCGCTGGTCGTTGATATCAAACCGGTGAGCAGCACCGTCTTTACCCCGGTTTGCTTTGCGTCGGGTACGGCTATTCGCACCGTGACGGGCGACGTGCCGGTTGAAAACCTGCGCGCGGGCGATACGGTTTTGGATTGGTTTGGCGAGGCGCATGAGGTGGTGTGGGCAGGCGCAAAGCGGTTGCCCTTGCCCGCCGGATCACGGTTTGACAAGTGGCGCCCGGTGCGCATCGCCGCCGGAGCACTCGGGGAAGGGCGGCCAGAGCGCGATACCTGGGTTTCGCAGCAGCACAGGATTTACGTCGATGGCCTGCCCGTGGCGATGCTGTGCGGCGAGGATGCGGCGCTGGCTCCGGCGAGGAAATTGCTGAACGGGAGTACAATCTGCCTCGAGCGGGAGTGGGCAGAGGTCGAGTACTGGCACATCCTGTGCGCGCGCCACGTCATTTTGGTGGCGAATGGCATGGCTGCCGAAAGCCTTCTGGCCGAGGCCGATCCGGCCAATCCCGAGCATCGCGACCTGATCGATGAACTGCGCGGCCTGTTGGGGTGGGATGCGCCGCCGATGCAACTGGCCGTGCCCGAAATGCCCGGCTATGCCGCGTACGGCGTTGCCCAGCTTTATCTTTGTTAAGAGGTGCTTTCGCCCTGCCATGGTGCCATGGGCAGGGCGACCGCGTCGGTCTTCCTGGTTTTAGCCGTAGTGAGTCACTGGCGTTCCGGCAATCGCGGCCATGTTGAGAAGCCCGCGGGCGGTGATCGAAGGCGACACGATATGGGCGCGGTTGCCCATGCCCATCAGGATCGGCCCCACTTCAAGCCCGCCTGCACGCATCTTCAGGATGTTGCGCACGCCCGAGGCCGCATCGGCATGGGCGAAGATCAACACGTTCGCCGCGCCCTCCAGCCGCGAGTTGGGGAAGATCCGCGCGCGGAGCTCCGGATCCAGCGCGCTGTCGATGTTCATCTCGCCCTCGTAGGCAAAATCGCGGCGTTTGTCGTCGAGGATTTCGAGCGCGGCACGCAGGCGGTTGCCGGTGTCGCAATCGATATTGCCAAATTGCGATTGCGAACACAGGGCGATTTTCGGCTCGATACCGAAGCGGCGCACGTGACGGGCGGCCCCCAGCACGGTTTCGGCAATCTGCGCAGGTGTCGGTTCGATCCGAACGTGGGTATCCGCGATGAAGAGCGGCCCATCCTCGAGGATCATCATCGACAGCGCGCCGTGCGGTGAATAGCTGTTGCCGCCGAGCACTTGCTCCACATAATTCATGTGCCAGCGGTATTCGCCGAAGGTGCCACATATCAGGCTGTCGGCCTCGCCGCGATGCACCATGATGGCGCCAATGGCGGTGGTATTGGTGCGCATGATCGCCTTGGCGAGATCTGGCGTCACGCCGCGGCGCTGCATCAGTTTGTGATAGCTGTTCCAGTAGTCATAGTAGCGCGGGTCGTTCTCCGGGTTCACCAGCTGGAAGTCGCGGCCCGGCCGCACATCCAGGCCGAGTTTCTCGCAGCGGCGTTCGATCACCTCGGGGCGTCCGATCAGAATCGGGGTCTCCGTGGTTTCTTCCAGAATGGCCTGGGCGGCGCGCAGCACCCGCTCGTCCTCGCCTTCGGCAAAGACGATGCGGCGCGCAGCCGCGCGGGCTGCTTCGAACACCGGCTTCATCAGCAGGGCTGATTTGAACACGGTCTGATTGAGTTTCTGCTTGTAGGCGGCGATGTCCTCGATCGGGCGCGTTGCAACGCCGCTTTCCATTGCAGCCTTGGCCACCGCCGAAGACACAACCGCCACCAGCCGCGGATCAAAGGGCTTGGGGATCAGGTAATCGGCACCGAACGTCAGCTGCTCGCCTTTGTAGGCGGCAGCGGCCTCGGCCGAGGTGGTGGCACGTGCCAGTTCCGCGATCCCGTCCACGCAAGCGATCTGCATCTCGTCGTTGATTTCGGTGGCGCCCACGTCCAATGCCCCACGGAAGATAAAGGGGAAGCACAGTACGTTGTTGACCTGGTTGGGGAAATCGCTGCGGCCGGTGGCGATGATCGCGTCCGGGGCCACCTTGCGCGCGGCCTCGGGCATGATCTCCGGCGTCGGATTGGCCAGCGCAAAAATGATCGGGCGCTTCGCCATTTTGCCGACCATGTCCGGGGTCAGCACATTGGGGCCTGACAGCCCCAGGAACAGGTCCGCGCCATCCATCACTTCGTCCAGTGTGCGCTTCTCCGAAGCCTGGGCAAAGGCTGCCTTCTGCGGGTTCATGTCCTCGGTCCGGCCCTCGTAAACGAGACCGTGGATGTCGCAGAGCCAGATGTTTTCTCGTTTCACACCCAGCTTCACCAACATGTTCAGGCAGGCAATTCCGGCGGCGCCGCCGCCGGTCGAGACGATCTTGATGTCCTCGAAGGATTTCCCGGCAACGTGCAGCGCGTTCTTGGCCGCCGCCCCAACAACGATGGCCGTGCCGTGCTGATCGTCGTGAAAGACAGGAATATTCATGCGCTCGCGGCAGATCTTTTCCACCACGAAACAATCAGGTGCCTTGATGTCTTCAAGGTTGATGGCGCCAAACGTCGGTTCCAGCGAACAGACGATCTCCGCCAGTTTCTCCGGGTCGCTTTCGTTGACTTCGATGTCAAAGCAGTCGATGCCGGCGAAGTTCTTGAACAACACCGCCTTGCCTTCCATCACCGGCTTTGAGGCCAGCGCGCCGATATTGCCCAATCCCAGAACAGCAGAACCGTTGGAGACGACCGCCACCAGGTTGCCCCGTGACGTGTATCGGGCGGCATTGGCCGCATCTGCCTTGATCTCGGTGCAAGCCTCGGCAACTCCGGGGGAGTAGGCGCGGGCCAGATCCCGGCCGTTTGCCATCGGTTTGGTGGCGCGGATCTCCAGTTTTCCGGGCTGCGGGAACTCGTGGTAATTCAGTGCGGCCTGGCGCAGGTTCTGTGAATCGGACATCTCGCGCTCCTTCGAAATTCAGTTTGTTTAGTGTTAAACCATTTTCTGGGCGGAAACCTAGCCCAAACTGTCGCATTGCACTGCGGGACTGCACCGACCAGCGCGTTGTCGCGCGCCAAATCGAGCGGGCAGGGGGAGAATGACCGCGGTCTCCAACTCTCTGCCTAGCGCATGTGGTGAATGGATTCGGTGCCCCCTTGGGGCGCCTTGTGGCTACGTAGCCGACTTTGCTTGCAATGCCTTGGCCAGCCGCCGCTTGCTGTCGCCCTTGCTAGGCGCATGTCCTGAACGGCGCGTGCGAAGGGTTTTGATCCGATGACACAACCTGCATTTTTGCTAAAGAACCTGATTGATTATACGAAACCTCGTAGGTCGCGGGTGCGACGGGGCCTGTTGCAGGCGAGGCGGCACCTTGCCGAAGGGCAGCGCGAGGGGCACGGGATGCGTGCGGCCTGATCTTACGTCAAAAGGGGTTCACCTTTGCGGCTGCGTGCCGCTATCCTGCGGCATCTTGTCCAAATGGTAAAAAACAGGGAATCACCATGAGCCTGAAGGCCGCTGCCACCGCTGTGCGTGAAAATGCCCACGCGCCTTATTCCAATTTCAAGGTGGGTGCCGCCATTCGCTCTGCATCGGGCCAGGTCTATGTCGGCTGCAATGTTGAAAATGTGGCTTACCCGGAGGGCACCTGCGCCGAGGCAGGCGCCATCGCGGCCATGGTCGCCGCGGGAGAGACCGAACTGGCCGAGGTCTATGTGATTGCTGACAGCCCATCGCCGGTGCCACCCTGTGGGGGTTGCCGTCAAAAGCTGCGGGAGTTCGGGGACAATGATGTGCCGGTTACCCTTGCGACCGTCGACGGTGCGGAGCAGACCACAAGTATCGGCGCCCTGTTGCCCGGTGCCTTTGATGCGGAACACATGGAGCGCAGCTGATGGATGCCCGCGGCATCATCTCCCAGTTGCGGTCGGGGCAAACGCCCTCGGACGATGCACTCACATGGTTTGCCCAGGGGCTGGCCAATGGTGCGGTGTCTGACGCGCAGGCCGGGGCGTTTGCCATGGCCGTTTGCCTGCAGGGCCTGACCGTTGAGGGGCGCCGAACGCTGACGCTGGCGATGCGGGACACCGGCGACGTGCTGACGTGGGATCTGGACGGGCCGGTTCTGGATAAACACTCCACCGGTGGTGTGGGCGATTGTGTTTCGCTGTTGTTGGCACCGGCGCTGGCCGCCTGCGGTGCCTATGTTCCAATGATCTCGGGTCGGGGGCTGGGGCATACCGGCGGCACCCTGGACAAGCTGGAGGCCATTTCCGGCGTATCCACCAGTGTGAGCGAGGATCATCTGCGCCAGATCGTGCGGGACGCAGGCTGTGCCATCGTTGGCGCAACCGCGCAGATCGCCCCGGCCGACAAGCGGCTGTATTCGGTGCGCGATGTGACGGCAACGGTGGACAGTCTGGACCTGATCACGGCCTCGATCCTGTCCAAGAAACTGGCGGCCAGCCCGGATGCGCTGGTGCTGGACGTGAAGATCGGTTCGGGTGCCTTCATGAAGACCGCCCATCAGGCCCGCGCATTGGCCGTGTCGCTGTGCGAAACAGCCAATGCAGCGGGGTGCCGGACAGCCGCGCTGATTACGGACATGAACCAGCCACTTGCGCCTGCGCTTGGCAATGCGCTGGAAGTGGCTGAGGTCATGCGGGTGCTGACGGGCGGTGCCGCGGCGATGTCGACCGGCGGCCCGCTGGCGGAAATTACAGTTGCGCTCGGGGCTGAGACACTGGTGCAGGGGCGGCTGGCACCTGATACTGTCATAGGCCGCGAGATGATCGAAGCCGCCTTGTGCGATGGACGTGCCGCAGAGCGGTTCGAGCGCATGATTGCGCATATGGGCGGCCCTGCGGATTTTGCGGCGCGCTGGCAGGATCACCTGCCGGGGGCTGAGGTCGTCCGTGATGTTGCGGCTCTGGAAACAGGATATGTCGCCGCGATGAATGGCGAGGCGCTGGGGCTTGCGGTCGTCAGCCTCGGCGGTGGTCGCATGGTCGAGGGAGACCAGATCCATCCCGGCGTGGGTATCTCGGACCTGGTGCGGCTGGGCGATCTGGTCGACAAGGGCGCGTCGCTGGCCCGGATCCACGCCGACAGTGAAGCGGCGGCAGATGTGGCGGAAACGGCGATCCGCGCGGCCATCGGGATTGCGGACGTGGCGCCAGAGCGGCCGTCACTGGTGCATGAAAGGATCAGCTGATGCCGCGTGCCTTTGTTGTTGTCATGGATTCGGTCGGCATCGGCGGCGCGGCGGATGCCGGGAAGTTCTTCAACGGCGATCTGCCGGATCTGGGCGCCAACACGCTGGCTCATATCGCCCAGGCTTGCGCCGCTGGTCGGGCAGAGCAAGGCCGCAGCGGTCCGTTGCAGCTACCCAATCTTGACCGGCTGGGCCTGGGGGCGGCGATGCGGCTGGCATCATCCGTTCCGTTTCCAGGCTTTTCGGCGGAACCGCAAGGGCGCTGGGGCTGCGCAAAAGAGGCTAGCCCCGGCAAGGACACCCCCTCGGGCCACTGGGAGCTGGCTGGGCTGGTGGTGCCTTGGGACTGGCACTATTTCCCGGACACCGCTCCGTCTTTCCCGGCGGATCTGACCGCACGGGTGGCAGAACTGGCGGGCACGGAAGGGGTCTTGGGCAATTGCCATGCCTCTGGCACGGTCATCATCAATGAATTGGGAGAACGGCACCTGCAGACGGGCTGGCCGATTTGCTACACCTCGGCCGACAGCGTGTTTCAGATCGCCGCGCACGAGGAGGCCTTTGGTCTCGACCGGCTGTTGACGCTGTGCGAGGCGATCGCGCCCGAACTGCACGCGATGAAGGTGGGGCGGGTTATCGCGCGGCCTTTCGTTGGCAACTCTGACCAGGGCTTCAGTCGCACAACCAACCGCCGCGACTATGCCATTGCGCCGCCCGCGTCGGTGCTGACCAACTGGGTGCAGGACGCGGGCCGCAAGGTGCATGCAATCGGAAAGATCGGCGATATCTTCACCATGTCGGGCATCGATACCCTGAAAAAGGGGTGTGATACCAAGCTGATGGAGCATCTTTTTGATGCTGTCGAGGAAGCCGAGGATGGCAGCCTGACATTTGCCAATTTTGTCGAGTTCGACAGCCTGTATGGCCACACCCGCGATATCGCAGGTTATGCCCGAGCACTGGAGTGGTTTGACAGCGAACTGGGCCGTCTGCTGCCGCGGCTGCGCCCGGGGGACATGCTGTTGCTGACCGCGGATCACGGCAACGACCCCAGCTGGCCGGGCTCTGACCACACCCGCGAACAGGTGCCGGTTCTGATTGCCGGGCTTGACGCAGGCCCCATCGGGCAAGTCAAATTCGCCGATGTGGCCGCCTCCGTTGCGGCACATCTGAATGTTCCGGCCCAAGGGGCAGGCAAGAGCTTTCTTTGACCTGATGGTCAAAACCCGCTTGCCAGTCCCGACCAAACCCATAAAAGCGCTGCAAACAGACTTTAGGAGAGCCCCATGACCGACCACCTGACCGTTGTTGATCACCCGCTTGTGCAGCACAAGCTGACCCTGATGCGGGAAAAGGGCACTTCCACCGCCAGTTTCCGCCAGCTGCTGCGGGAGCTGACACAGCTTCTGGCCTATGAGATCACCCGCGAGATGCCGCTGACCACCACCACCATCGAAACCCCGATGGAAGAAATGGAAGCGCCGATCCTGGCTGGCAAGAAGCTGGCGCTGGTGTCGATCCTGCGCGCGGGCAACGGCATGCTGGACGGGGTGCTGGAGCTGATCCCCTCGGCCCGGGTCGGTTTTGTCGGCCTTTACCGCGACGAGGAAACCTTGGAGCCGGTGCAATATTACTTCAAGGCGCCCGAGGCGCTGGAAGACCGCCTGGTGATCGCGGTGGACCCGATGCTGGCGACCGGCAACAGCTCTGCGGCGGCGATTGACCTTCTGAAGAAGGCGGGCGCAAACAATATTCGTTTCCTGTGCCTGCTGGCCTCGCCCGAGGGTGTTGCACGGATGAAAGAGGCGCACCCGGATGTGCCGATCGTCACCGCGTCGCTGGATCGTGAAATTGACGCCAAAGGCTATATCCTGCCGGGACTGGGCGACGCCGGCGACCGGATGTTCGGCACCAAGTAAATAAATCGGCCGTCTCGGCGTGAGCGCGTCGCGGCACGCATAGCTGCGACGCGCTGGCTTGCCATCTTGCGGCAAGTGGTTGGTGGGGACGCAAAAATGTCACCCGCCGCGCCATATTGTTGCCACGGAATCTTTACTCGCTCACCTGTTTCAGGCATCCTGTCGCCATATTTTGTGGGGTGCAGGGATGAAAATAACTAGAATTATTGCACTTGCCGCCATCGCGGGGATTTCGGGCACTGCAGGACTACAGGCACAGACCCTGCGCCCAACCAGCCCGCCAGCGGAGTTTCCACCAGCCTCCTTCAAGGGCAAGCAGTATGTGGACAGCCGTGGGTGCATTTACGTGCGCGCGGGCATTGATGGCAACGTGACCTGGGTGCCGCGGGTGACCCGGTCCCGCAAGCAGATCTGCGGCTATGAGCCGACGCCCGTCGTTGGCGCCACGCGGCAACCGCCACGCGCCCCGGCCCCGGAGTTGATCACGCTTGAGCCCGATCAGCAGATCGCCAAGTCGCCTGCGCAGACCTCTCCCAAACCTGCTGCCAGCTCCCCGCCCAAGGTGGTGACCACGTCGAAACCGCAGCGCACGGCGCGCACGTCCAGCGTCCCGACGGCGCAGCCTGTTGAGGCAGCGACGGCCACCGCGGCTACGTCGACTGCGCGGGCCAAACCCGTGGTTCGGGCCAATCCCAAACCGATGGTGGTTCCGCGCGCTCAACCCACAATCCCGGCTGAAAGCGGCGCTGGTGGCTGTGCGGGGCTTTCCGATATCAGTCGTCAATACAGCAATGCCCCAGGTGCGCGCTGCGGTCCGCAGGGCGCCGCGCCTGTGACCTATGAACAGCAATCTTCGGTGCTCTTGACGCCGAATACGCGGGTGGTGCAGGCCCACATCTATCAAACCCGCCGCCAGTCAAACAGTTTCGAGGTGCCCAACGGCTATCGGCCCGTGTGGGATGATGGGCGTCTGAACCCACGTCGTGCCGAGCGCACTTTGCGGCCAGCGATGGTGACGGCATTTTCGGGTGCGCCTGCCGGGTATGAGGTCGTGGAACGTGAGGATGGCCGGATGAACCCGATGCGCGGTCAGCGTACCGCAATGGGTGATGCGCAGATGGCCGAGGTCTGGACCGATGGCCTGCCGCGCCGTTTGGTGCAAAAGCCGCTCGATCGACCGGTGGTGACCCTGTCTCGCCGGGCGAGCCGCAGCCCCGCCGAAGCAAAAGCACCCGCGCTGCGGTTGTCGACCCGTTCGGCGCCTGGGGCAGAGACCCCGGCGCAGCCCAAAGTCGGCAATCGCTACGTCCGCGCCGCGACCTATGCGGAGGGCAGCGAGGCGAAAGCCGCGGCGCGCAAATTGGCGGCATCAGGGCTGCCGGTGCGGCTCGGTCGGCTCAGCCGCGGCGGGCAAAGTTTCAACGTCGTGCTCGCAGGGCCGTTTCAGGACCCACAGCGGGCGGAAGCCGCGTTGACGCGAGTGAGAGAGATTGGCTTCACTGGAGCCAAGTTGAGCCGCTAGGTTGTCGCCAGGTTCAAGTGCCGCGACGGTGGTTTATGCGAAGGCCGGGGGGATGCCCGGCCTTTTTCAACTGCAAGGTCACTCGGCCTTGGCCAAGGGCGGCGCAGGCAGGCCGTCGATGGGAAAGAGCAGGTCGTAGCCCCAGTTGAACAAGAATGCGTAGACCAGGTAAAATGCGGCAAAGCCTGCGTCCATGACAAAGGCCTGAAGCAGCGAGATGTCGAGATACCAGGCAAAGAAGGGCATGAGCGCCAGCAGAAGCCCGAACTCGAACAGCACTGCATGCAACACGCGTTGGCGCAGGGATTTGCGAACATGTCCCAGCAGGCGCCGCATCGCGTGATCGTAGAGCAGGTTGTAGACATAGTTCCAAAGGGTCGCGACCGTGGCCGCAACCAGCGCGGCAACACCGATATGGTGCATGGGCATGTGAAAGAAATAAGCCCCCAGGGGGGTCACGATCAGCAGGCCGATGATTTCAAATGACAGGGCATGGCGGATGCGATCCTTGGTGTTGCGCATGGCCACTCTCCTCTGATTGGCCGGGTCGTCCCGGCGGATGTGCAGATATGGTCGGAGGCCGTCCTCGCCAATGGCCAACCTATAGGCGCGGGCCAAGGATTCAAGATATGTCAGCCACAGATATTCTGCAGTCGCACCCAGTCACGGTCATTCAGAACCGGTTCCAGTTCCCGGCCTGCCATCGGATCCGCCTCGATCAGCCCAAGCACTGTTTCGCCCGTTATGTCCAGTGCATAGGCATAGGGGGAGGAAGGCAGCGCAGCGCGGGAAAATTCCGCAAGAACAACATCATCGGGCAGCGTCGGGCGCGGGCTACCCAGCGTGGTTTCCGCATAGGCGTCCAGTGTGGCCCGGTCCAGCTCTCCGGTGGTGAGCAGTTTCAGCGTGGCAAGAAACCCACCGGCCTCCAGCAGTTCTGCCATCGGGTCGGTAACACCGGCGCGGGCGCGTTCGACAAGAATGGCGCCGGCGGCAACCGCGGGGTCCTCGAAGTCTTCGACAAAGCTGCGGTTCAGCAGCACGATCCCACCCGGAAGATAGAGGCTGCCGGGAATCCCAGAACGCAGAATGGCCAGTTGCCTCACCCCCGTGCGATCCGCCAGTTTTGTCAGGATTGGCGCAGCTTCGCGGGTGGCGCAGGCCGGTCCCGAGACACGTTCGATACGCCCGAGCAGGGCCTGTCCGATCGCCTTGCGCTTGATCTCGGGCACCACGCTGACGGCGTGACGGGTGATCGCACCGGGCAACCAGACCAGCAGCAGCGCCATGACCAGTGCCAGAACGCCCACCAGGCTGACTGTGCGCAGGCGCCCGGGGTGGCTGCGGGTCCGCCCGATTGCGGCCTGCACCCGCTGGATGGCATCCAGCATGGCGGTTTCGTCGCTCGGCAGTTCCAGGGTTTCGCCGGGGTCGCCATCGGGATGAAAAATCGCCGGGAAATCACCCGGATTAGCGCGTTCAACCGCCGCCAGCGACCAATGCGCCAGCGGACGGTCGTTCATGTCGGCGATGGTCAATGTTGCATCCCCGAGCGAGATGATGACATCACGCCGTTGCGCCTTGGGATCTGCGCGCCAAAGCCCGGCGGCTTCCAGCCGTTCAAATTCCTTCAGTGCCGTCATGCAGCCAGCCCGGTCCCCAATCCTGTGTTGCGGGCAGAATAATCACATAAGACCGGGCGGGCAATTTGCTTTGCTGCCTGACGCAGCCTGAGAGAGCTGAAAAGCTACAAATCCTTGGCTATTTTGCGGAGTTCAAACTTTTGGATCTTGCCGGTGGCCGTTTTCGGCAGCTCCGCAAAGACCACCTTCTTGGGGCATTTGAAACCAGCCAGCCGTTCCCGCGCATATGAGATCAATGCGGCTTCGTCGGCCGAGGCGCCGGGCTTCAGCTCCACAAAGGCGCAAGGCACTTCTCCCCAGGTGTCGTCCGGCTTTGCGGTCACGGCAGCAAGCGATACATCCGGGTGCCCCATCAACACGCCCTCCACCTCAACGGAGGAGACGTTTTCCCCGCCAGAGATGATGATGTCCTTGGCCCGGTCAGCGATTTGCACGTAGCCGTCCGGGTGCTGCACCGCGATGTCACCGGAATTGAAATAGCCGCCCTTGAAGGCCTCCGCCGTGGCCTCGGGGTTTTTCAGATACCCTTTCATCACAACATTGCCGCGCAGGGCGATTTCGCCTTGTGTCTTTCCGTCCATCGGCAGTGGCTTGTGCGCGCTGTCGCGGATTATCACCGGTTCCAGCATGGGCATCGCCACGCCCTGACGGGCCTTGATTGCCGCGGTCTCATCCGCGTCCAAGCCGTCCCAGCGTTCCGCGTTCCAGTAGCACTCGGTGACGTGGCCATAGGTTTCGGTGAGCCCGTAGACATGCGTGACATTGAAGCCAAGCGCCTCGATCTTGGCCAGGGTGGAGGGGGCCGGGGGAGCGCCCGCGGTGAAGACTTCGACCTGGTGGTCAAACTCCTGGCGCACGGTCTCGGGGGCGTTGACCAGCATGTTCAGGACGATCGGCGCGCCGCCGAAGTGGGTGACGCCTTCGTGTTTGATGGCATTGAAGATATTTTCGGCGCTGATGTCGCGGCAGCAGACCAGTGTTCCACCCACCAGCGGCATCATCCACGTATGGTTCCAGCCGTTGCAGTGGAACAGGGGAACGATGGTCAGATAGACGGGGTGCAGCACCATACGCCAGGACACCACCGTTCCCATGGTCATCAGGTAGGCGCCGCGGTGGTGATAGACCACGCCCTTGGGACGCCCAGTCGTACCGGAGGTGTAGTTCAGCGCGAGGCTTTCCCATTCGTCCTGCGGCATGATCCAGTCAAAGACAGGGTCGCCCTGGTCCAGAAGCGCTTCATAGTCCAGGTTCTTGCCGCTGGCAGGAAAGCCCGCTTGCGGATCGGCAACTTCGACCACCACGGGGGCGGGGCCTTCCATCCGCGCGATTGCGTCCTGCGCCATCGGCAGGAACTGCGGATCCACCAGCAATACCTTGGCCTCGCCATGATCGAGGATATAGGCAACCGTGTCGGCCTCCAGCCGGGTATTGATCGTGTTCAACACGGCCCCGCAGGCAGGCACGCCGAAATGAGCCTCGGCCTGGGCGGGCAGGTTGGGCAGTAGAGTTGCCACCACATTGCCCGGCGCAACGCCCAACCCAACAAGGGCGGACGCGAGACGGCTGCAACGCTCATGATATTGCGCGTAGGTCACCCGGTGCTGACCGTACACAACTGCGGTGCGATCCGAAAACACTTGAGCGGCGCGCTTCAGGTGCGACAAAGGCGTCAGGGGCACAAAGTTAGCGGCTGTCTTGTCCAGCCCGGTTTCGTCTGCCATCCACCCCATTGTTATCCTCCCGGCATGAATCATTTTGATGTCGTTTTAAGGACAGATACTGCGGAAAGTTGCGGGCTAAGGGAAGAGTATGAAACATTTAGCAACCATTTCCTCAGCCGGTGCAGGTCCGGTTGCAAGTCATTCTGCCGACAAGCTGCGCCAGGCGCGGGCCGCGCAGTCCATGCTCGCCGCGATGTTGATTATCGGGATCACCGACAACGCTGTTCCGCTGATGGCGGAACATATTGGCTTAGGACAATTCTACCTGTTGCGCACGCTGATTGCCCTGCCGCTTTTGCTGCTGATGGCGCGCGCCGGGCTGGGATGCCTGCGACCCGTTAAACTGGGCGCGGTGACCTTGCGGGCGCTGCTGCTCGCCGTGTCGATGGTGTTCTATTTCTCTGCGGTTGCATTGATGCCTTTGGCCCAGGCTTTGGCGGGTCTGTTCACGTCGCCAATCATCATCGTGCTGGTTTCGGTGTTGTTCCTGCAAATGCGGATCGGGCTGGTGCGCGTTGGTGCGGTTGTGGCCGGTTTTGTCGGGGTCCTTCTGGTCCTGCAACCGGATCCGGGGGCGTTTGATGCCTTGATCCTTTTACCGGTGGCGGGGGGCGTGTTCTACGCCCTCGGATCCATTGCGACCGGACGGCTGTGCCAGGGGGAAAGCACAGTGTCGATGCTGCTTGTCTACCTGCTTGTGCAGGGGCTCATGGGGGCAGCGATGCTCTTGGGGTTGCAGCTCTGGCCACAAGAGGTGGCGGCGGGCGCGGACGGCTTCCTGACCCGCGGCTGGGTGTGGGATCTGTGGCAGATCGCCCATCTGATCCTGTTGCAGGGCTTTGCCGCAGTCGGTGGGGTCTTCCTGATCACGCGGGCCTATCAGCTGGGGGAGGCATCCTTTGTCGCAGTTTTTGAATATTCGGTGATGATCGTGGGACCGGGCGTGGCTTGGTTGCTCTATGGCCAGGTGCTGAATGGTTGGCAGATCCTTGGTATCGGGTTGATCATGGCGGCAGGGATCACCATCTCGCGGCGCTCGTCCTAGCGCGGGGCAGGCGGACGGGACTTGCGAAGCCGATGGTGCATCGGGCTCGGATCGCCATGGTGCCCCGCCTGCCGCCGGGCCTGCGGGCCTGCAAATACGGCGTTTTCTTCGTCACCACGATTGCCTAGTGTCGGGTCATGATCCTTTCGCCGGGCCGAAAATACCTGTTTGTGCATATCCCCAAGACCGGCGGCACGGCGCTGGCCATGGCGCTGGAAGCGCGTGCCATGGCGGATGACATGATGTTGGGCGACACCCCCAAGGCGCTGAAACGCCGCCGCCGTCTGAAGACGGCGCAAACGCGGGGCAGGTTGTGGAAACACTCCACCCTGGCAGACATCGAAGGTCTGGTGCCGCAGGGCGTCTTGCGCGGCCTGTTCACCTTTACGCTCGTGCGAAATCCTTGGGATCGCATGGTCAGTTACTATCACTGGCTGGCAGGGCAGAGCTTTGATCACCCGGCCGTGAGGTTGGCACAGCAGCTAAGTTTCCGCGCGTTTATACAGCATCCGCAAACCCTGCGCGCGCTTCGGCGCCATCCCGCGCGCGCTTACGTGCGCCACGCGGATGGTCAGGAGCAATGTGATCTGTTCATCCGACTGGAACATTTTGAACTGGATGCTCAGCCGCTTTTTCAGCACCTCGGCTTTGAACTGGATCTTCCGCGGGTGAATGAGAGCACGCGCCGTCGCGATTGGCGGCACTATTACGATGATGCCAGCGCGGAGGCCGTGGCGACGGCCTGTTCGGATGACATCACGCAATTTGAATACTCTTTTAACGATTTTTCCGTATCCCGGTAACAGGACAGGGCACCTTGTCCGAAGATAGCGGCGAAATCCGCGATGCTTCGGGCGGCTGGTGCGCAAACGGCAACAATGCCGGGTTTCCGCCACAAAATGGTCCGCGATGGCCCCGTTTGCTTGGCAACAACCCGGTAGAGTTTTCAGGGTGGTATCACCCAAGGGCGCGGGAAAGGAACGCGGATGCTGGATTGGCTGATGAAGAACAGGCAAGGCCCGACCGACCTCTTGAACGGCAGCGGTTTTCCGATGGTCCCCGTTGCAGAGGGCGGTTTGCTTGCGGGCACGCATGTGGCATCGAACCTCGGATGGCGTCCGGTGGAGGCCCTGACGCCAGGCGACAAGGTCTTGACCTTTGACCATGGCATGCAGCTCATTGCGGAGCTGCACCGGGAAACCATTGCGGTCCCGTCGGGGCATCTGAGCGATTTTCGTTGCCCGTTGTACGTTCCGCGTGATGCGCTGATGAACCGCGTCCCCCTTTGGCTGATGCCGGATCAGGGGGTGCTGCTGGAGAGTGAGCTGGTCGAGGACGCGCAGGGTGATCCCTTCGCGATCGTGCCCGCCTGTGCGCTGGACGGTTACCGAGGCATCCGCCGCATGCATCCGGGCGGTGAACTGGAACTGGTGATCCCGCGGTTCGCACAGGACCAGGTGATTTATCTAGAGGCAGGCATGCTCGGTTTCACGGCCGCATCGCGCAATCTGATGTGTGGACGGGTCTTCAACGATGAGAGTGCCTATCGGGTTCTTGCCCCCGATGAAGCGCGCGGACTGGTGCTGGCAATGATTGCCGAGGAAGACGGCTGGAGCAGTGCTGCCACGGTCGCAGGCGCGAGAGACACCCAAGCGCCGTTGATCTGACCAGCCCCACGATTTTAAAGCACATCCCTTTGAAACAGCTGCGGCCGACGATCACGTCGGCCGCAGTTTTTGTATTTCAGTCCGGTTCAGGCCGCGGATTTCTCGGGGGCAAAGCGAGTGTAGAAGCTCTGCCCCTTGTCCGCCATTTCGCGCAGCAGCGCCGGGCAGGTGAAACGCTCGCCGAACTTTTCCGCCAGCGCATCGCAGCGCTCGGCTGCGTAGGGCGTGCCAAGGATATCAAGCCAGCTGAGCGGCCCGCCGGACCAGGGCGCAAAGCCCCAGGCCAGAATGGCGCCCACGTCGCCCTCGCGGATGTCCATCAGCACGCCTTCCTCCAGCGCCCGAACCGCTTCCAGCACCTGCGCGAACATCAGCCGTTCCTGCACTTCGATAAGGTCTGGTTGCTCGGCTGCCAGCGGGTATTTCTCCTGCAGGCCTTTCCAGTACTCGATGCGCTTGCCCTTGTCGTCATACTCGAAGAAGCCGGCATTGGCCTTGCGCCCAAGACGGCCCTGTTCTTCCATCCAGAAGATCAGATCATCCGCCGGGCTTTCCGGGTAGGCGTCGCCCATCGCCGCCTTGGTGGCACGGGCAATCTTCGCGCCCAGATCGATCGAGGTCTCATCGGTCAGCTGCACCGGTCCCACCGGGAAGCCCAGCTGGCGGGCGGCATTGTCGATCAGCACCGGCGACACGCCCTCGGTGATCATCCGCATGCCCTCGTTGATGTAGGGGATGATGCAGCGGTTGGCGTAGAAGAACCGCGCATCGTTCACGACGATCGGCGTCTTGCGGATCTGGCGCACGTAATCCAGCGCCTTGGCGACGGCCCGGTCGCCGGTTTCGCGGCCCTTGATGATCTCCACCAGGAACATCTTCTCGACCGGCGAGAAGAAGTGGATGCCGATGAACTGCTCCGGGCGGCTGGAGGCCTTGGCCAGTTCGGTAATCGGCAGGGTGGAGGTGTTGGAGGCAAAGATGCAGTCCTCAGGGATGATCGCCTCGACCTTTTGGGTCATCTCGGCCTTCACGCCCGGGTCCTCGAACACCGCTTCGATGATCAGGTCGCAGCCCTTCAGCGCCTCCAGATCCGCCGTCGCGGTGATCTGGCCGAGCAGGGCTTCCTTCTTCTCCTCGGTTGCCTTGCCGCGCTTGATACCCTTGTCCATGTAGGCGGCCGAATAGGCTTTGCCCTTGTCGGCGGCTGCCTGATCCCGGTCGATCAGCACTACTTCCATGCCCGCCTGAGCCGAGACCAGCGCGATGCCTGCGCCCATCATGCCGGCACCCAGCACACCGATCTTCTTCACCGACTGGTCTGGTACGTCCTTGGGGCGCACCGCGCCTTTTTCCAGCGCCTGCTTGTTGAGGAACAGCGAGCGGATCATCGCGGAAGACGAGGGGTTCATCAGCACATGGGTGAACCAGCGCGCCTCGATCTTCAGCGCGGTGTCGAAATCGACCAGCGCGCCTTCATAGATCGACGACAGTAGCGCTTTGGCCGCCGGGAAAGCGCCTTGCGTCTTGCCGTGCACCATTGCCGAGGCACCGACAAAGGTCATGAAGCCCGCCGGATGATACGGCGCGCCGCCGGGCATCTTGTAGCCCTTGGCATCCCAGGGCTTCACCAGGTCGGCGGGTTTGGCGTTCAGCACCCATTCCTTGGCTGCGGCCAGCGGATCCTCGGCCACGGCGTCGATCAGCTGCGCTCCCTTGGCCTTCTTCGGGTCCATCATCTTGCCTTCGAGCAGCACCGGTGCCGCCGCCATTGCGCCCACCATGCGCGAATAGCGCGTGGTGCCGCCGCCGCCGGGGAAGATGCCGATCATGATTTCCGGCAGGCCGATCTTGGCCTTCGGGTTGTCGGTCATCACCCGGTGGTGGCAGGCAAGCGCGATCTCGGTGCCGATGCCTGCGCAGGTGCCGTTGATGGCGCAGGCCACCGGCTTGCCGCCCTTCTTGGTCTTCGGGTCCATGCCTGCGAGTTCGAGTTTACGCAGGATGCGGTGGCCGCTCATGGTGAAGTCGAACAGGCCTTGCGCGGGGTTCTCGCCGGACTCCTCGCGGATCGTCGCCAGCACGTTCAGGTCCATGCCGCCGGCAAAGTCCTTCTTGCCGGAGGTGATCACGATGCCCTTCACGTTGTCGTCTTCCAGCGCCCGGTCGACATATTGCTCCACCAGGCCAAAGGCCTCGCGGGTGAGGACGTTCATGCTTTTGCCTTCGGCGTCCCAGGTGATGATGGCGACGCCGTCGGCGTCCACGTCATATTTGAAATCGGTCATTCTTGGTGTCTCCAACCCTGTTCAGGTGAGGCTTTGGCGCTTACACGCGCTCGATGATGGTGGCGGCACCCATGCCGGACGCGATGCAGAGCGTGGCGAGGCCGGTTTCCTTGTCCTGGCGCTCCAGCTCGTCCAAGAGCGTGCCGATGATGATCGCGCCGGTGGCGCCCAGCGGGTGGCCCATGGCGATGGAGCCGCCGTTCACGTTGACCAGCTCCGGATCGACGTTAAAGGCCTGCTGGAAGCGCAGCACGACGGAGGCGAAGGCTTCGTTCACCTCGAACAGGTCGATGTCGCCGATCTTCATGCCGGTGTCGGCCAGGATCTTCTCGGTCACCGGCACCGGGCCGGTCAGCATGATGGTCGGATCGGTGCCGATCTTGGCGGTCGCCTTGATGCGCGCGCGCGGCTTCAGGCCGTGGCGTTCGCCAAATTCCTTGTTGCCGATCAAGAGCGCCGCTGCGCCGTCCACAATGCCCGAGGAGTTGCCCGCGTGGTGGATGTGGTTGATCCGCTCCAGATGCGGGTATTTCAGCATCGCCACCTTGTCGAAACCGGGCATCTGCTCGCCCATCATCTGGAACGCCGGGTTCAGCGAGCCCAGGGCCTGCATGTCGGTGCCGGGGCGCATGTATTCGTCATGGTCCAGGATCGGCAGACCGTTCTGGTCGCGCACGGTGATGACCGATTTCTCGAAACGCTTTTCCTCCCACGCCCTGGCGGCGCGGCGCTGGGATTCCATCGCCAGCGCATCGGCCTGGTCGCGGGTAAAGCCATACTCGGTTGCGATGATGTCGGCCGAGATGCCCTGCGGCACGAAATAGGTCTCCATCGCGAGGCTCGGGTCCACGGCGATTGCCGCCCCGTCCGAGCCCATCGCGACCCGGCCCATCATCTCGACGCCGCCCGCGATATAGGCATCGCCCGCGCCGCCCTTCACCTGGTTTGCCGCCAGATTCACGGCTTCCATGCCGCTCGCACAGAAGCGGTTGATGGCGAGGCCCGGGATGCGCTCATCGAGGTCCGAGGCCAGCACGGCAGAGCGCGCCAGGCAGCCGCCCTGTTCCATCACCTGGGTCACGTTGCCCCAGATCACGTCCTCGACGGCGTGGCCTTCGAGGTTGTTGCGCTCCTTGATCGCATTCAGTGTCAGGGCGGACAGGCGGACCGAGGTCACCTCATGCAGGGAGCCGTCCTTGCGTCCTTTGCCGCGCGGGGTGCGCAGCGCGTCATAGATATATGCGTCTGTCATCTTGCTCTCCTCAGGCCCGGTCCGACGGGTTGCCGGGCATCAAGTCATAGGGGTGTTTCCAGCCGGGCAGGGCGCTGATGCGGTCCAGCCAAGCGTCGATATGGGGCCAATCGGCCCGGTCGAAGCCGAAGGGCTCCGGGTAAAACAGGTAGCCGCAGCAGGTCAGATCGGCGTTGGTGAGGCCATCGCCCACGATCCAGTCGCGGCCCTGCAAATGGGTGTCCAGGGTCTTGAAGGCAGCCTTCAAGCGGCCCTGCATGAAGGCAATCACCTCCTGCGGACGCTTGTTCTCGGGGATGAAGTTCATCAGGAAGCGTGTCATGCCGGCCTGGCTGGACAGTTTGTGGTTGTCCCACAGGACCCAGCGCAGAACTTCGTATTTGTCTTCCGGTGCGCCGCCGAACTTGCCGGTCTTGTCGCTGATGTACTGCTGGATCACGCCGGACTGCGACAGGCGCAGATCGCCGTCCACCAGCACCGGCGCCTCGGCCATCACGTTGAGGCCGCGGTAATCGTCGGTGCGGTGCGCGCCACCGAAGAAGTCGACAAACACCGGCTCCCAAGCCAGCCCCGATAGTTCCAGCGCCAAGGCTGCCTTGTAAGAATGGCCGCTTTCGCCGAAGCAATGCAGTTCTATTGTCATGTGTTGCTCCCTGTATCGGATGGCGGAGCGGGGGTTTCCCCCCCCCGCGCCCCCGTGGAGTATTTTTGGAAAGATGATGGGGCGTTAACCCCAGTCTGCGCGCGGTGTGCTACCCTGATCCCGCGGTACAGGCTGGAGAGCCGATGGCCGTGAAAGGTGAAGTCGTCCCTGCCCATTTGGCGAAGGCTTGGGGGCAGGGACACTGCCGTTGCTTCATCTTTCCCTAAATACTCAAAATCCATCCTCTGCCTCCCGTGGTGCCGCTTCGGCCCTTGCGTCTACAACGACCGCGCAATCAGCTCCTTCATGATCTCGTTGGTGCCGCCGTAGATCCGCTGCACGCGGGCGTCGGCCCACATCTCGCCCACGGCGTATTCCTGCATGTAGCCGTAGCCGCCGTGCAGCTGCAGGCATTCATCCAGCACTTCTCCTTGCGTGTCGGTGATCCAGTATTTCGCCATCGCCGCCTGCTCAACGCTCAAGCGGCCCCCTAGGTGCTCGGCGATGCATTCGTCGAGGAAGGCGCGTGCCACCTTGGTCTTGGTCAGGCATTCGGCCAGCTTGAAGCGGGTGTTCTGGAATTGCAGGATCGGCCCGCCGAAGGCTTCGCGCTCCTTGCAGTAGGCGATCGTGCGCTCCACTGCGCCCTCCATCGCGCCAACCGCGCCGCAGGCGATGATCAGGCGTTCCTGCGGCAGCTGCTGCATCATCTGGTAAAAGCCCTGGCCCTCGGCGCCGCCGAGGATGTTCTCCGGCGCCACTTCCACGTTGTCGAAGAACAGCTCGGAGGTATCCGCCGCGTGGCAGCCGATCTTGTCGAGGTTGCGGCCGCGGCTGAAGCCCTCGGCGCCATCGGTTTCCACCGCCACCAGCGACACGCCCTTGGCGCCTGCCGACGGATCGGTCTTGGCGGCGACCAGGATCAGGTTGGCGTGCTGGCCGTTGGTGATGAAGGTCTTCTGGCCCGAGAGCTTGTAGGCGTTGCCGTCGCGCGCTGCCTTGGTCTTGATCGCCTGCACGTCGGAGCCGGTCGAAGGCTCCGTCATCGCCAGCGCGCCGACCAACTCGCCGGTCACCATCTTCGGCAGCCAGCGCGCCTTCTGCTCCTCGGTACCATAGGCGAGGATGTAATGCGCAACGATGCCCGAGTGTATGCCGTGGCCCCAGCTTGCCAGGTTGGCGCGGCTGCCTTCCATCAGGATCACCGCTTCATGACCGAAATCGCCGCCTGCGCCGCCGAAATCTTCCGGCACCGAGGGGCAGAGCAGGCCGAGTTCACCCGCCTGCTGCCAGGTCTCGCGGTCCATCATGCCTTGCTTGCGCCAAGTCTCGAACTTCGGCGCCCATTCGTTGGTGATGAACTGGGCCGTCATCTCGGCAAGCATCTGATGCTCTTCCGTCATCCAGGCGGACTGGCTACTGGTCATCGCTCTCTCCCCGTGCTTCCCCGCGGTGGGGGTTACTTCTTGCGGCTTTCCAGCTCGGCATTGAACAGCCGCAACCGGTGGGTCAGGTTGTCATGGTTTGTAACGCTGTCGAAATTCTCAAACAGGAAGGACAGCGCCTCGCCCTCGTCCAGACCGGCTTCGTGCGCGAAGCTTTTCAGTCGCCGATACCCATCTTCCGTCATGGCGATGGGGAGGCGGCGGGTCAGGCGGAAGCGCTTGGGCATGGTTTGATCCTTAGCGTTCGAACGGCATCGGCGGCGCGGGCAGGGTGCGCCGCGCGGGCGCACCCCGGCTGTCTCAGAAGGCTTCTGCGTCCAGCGCCATCACAACATCGGCACCGCTTTCGATCCGGGCCAGGTGAAGCTTGGTCGCCGGCAGGCGTCGGGCCATGTAATACCGCCCGGTGGCCAGCTTTGTCTCATAGAACGCCGCGTCAGCGGCCCCAGCGTCTAGCTTTTCCTGCGCCGCCTTGCCCATGCGGGCCCACATCAGGCCAAGGCAGACATGCCCGAACAGGTGCATGAAGTCGTAAGACCCCGCCAGTGCCTGGTTGGGATCCTTCATGCCGTTCTGCATGAAGAACATGCCCGCCGCCTGCAGGTCCTTGGAGGCCGCTTGCAGCGGTTTGATGAAGTCCTTGGTGTAATCCTCGGAAATCTCTTTGTTTTCCTGGCAGAAGGTTTTCACCATGTCAAAGAAGGCCAGCACATATTTGCCGCCGTGCTGACCCAGCTTGCGGCCCACCAGATCCAGCGCCTGCACGCCGTTGGCACCCTCGTAGATCATCGCGATGCGGGCGTCGCGGGTGTATTGCGACATGCCCCATTCCTCGATGTAGCCGTGGCCGCCATAGACCTGCTGCGCCAGCACCGTCATGTCGTAGCCCTGATCGGTCAGGAAGCCCTTGATCACCGGCGTCAACAAGGAGATCAGCCCGTCGGCATCCTTGTCGTCGGCGCGGTGCGCCTGGTCGATCAGGGTGGCACCCCACAGCAGGAAGGCGCGCGCGCCCTCGGCAAAGCTCTTCTGATCCATCAGCGAGCGGCGGATGTCGGGATGCACGATCAGAGGATCGGCCGGGCCGTCCGGGTTCTTGGCGCCGGTCACGTCGCGGCCCTGCAGGCGGTCCTTGGCGTATTCGACAGCGTTCTGGTAGGCGGCTTCGGCCTGCGCCAGTCCCTGCATGCCGACACCCAGACGGGCCTCGTTCATCATGGTGAACATGGCGCGCATGCCCTTGTGTTCCTCGCCAAGGAGGTAGCCGGTTGCCTCGTCATAGTTCATCACACAGGTCGAGTTGCCGTGGATGCCCATCTTTTCTTCGATTTTGCCGACTGAAACGCCGTTGCGCGCGCCCAGGCTGCCGTCTTCATTCACCAGGAACTTCGGCACGATGAACAGGCTGACACCCTTGATGCCCTCGGGGCCGCCGGGGATCTTGGCCAGCACCAGGTGCACGATGTTTTCGGCCATGTCGTGATCGCCTGCCGAGATAAAGATCTTCTGGCCGGAAATCTTGAAGCTGCCGTCCCCCTGCGGTTCTGCCTTGGTGCGCATCAGGCCCAGATCAGTGCCGCAGTGCGGTTCGGTCAGGTTCATGGTGCCGGTCCATTCGCAGCTGACCATTTTCGGCAAATATGTTGCCTTCTGCTGATCGGTGCCATGCGCCAGAATGGCCGAGGCTGCGCCATGGGTCAGGCCCTGGTACATGGTGAACGCCTGGTTCGCGGCCGAGAAAAACTCACCCACCGCGGTGCCGATCACATAGGGCATGTTCTGGCCGCCGAACTCTTCCGGCATGTCGATGCCGGGCCAGCCGCCTTCCTTCACCTGCTCAAAGGCTTCGCGGAAGCCCTTGGGCGTGTGGACAACGCCGTTTTCCAATCGACAGCCTTCGGTGTCGCCAACCACGTTCAGCGGATGCAGCACGCCGCTGGCGACCTTGCCGGCTTCCTCCAGCACCGCATTGGTGAAATCCGGTTCCAGTTCGGCATAGCCAGGGATGTCGCTTTGCGCGACTTTCAGTACGTCGTGCAGGATGAATTGAGCGTCTTTGGCTGGGGCAGTGTAGGAAGGCATTTTCGTCCTCGTCTTGAATTATGTCTGATGCGGGGAAGGGGCAGGCTGGTTATTCCGCAGCCTTCTTGTCGGCCTTCATCGAGGCGATCATTCGTGCGCCCCAGGCCAGTTGCTCCTTCAAATCTTCAATCGCCTCGGTCAGCTCTTCGCGCTGGCGCTCCATGTCGGCCAGGCGTTCCTGGGCAATCTCATAGGTGCGGCTCAGCTGGGTCAGCTGCTGGTCACCCACATGGTAGAGGTCCAGAAGCTGGCGGATCTCCTCCAGGCTGAAGCCGAACCGCTTTCCGCGCAGGATCAGTTTCAGCCGGGCGCGGTCGCGCGACGTGAACAGCCGTTTTTGCCCCTCACGGATCGGGAACAAAAGCTCCTTGGCTTCATAGAAACGGAGCGTGCGGGGGGTCACGTCAAAGGCCTCGCACATTTCCCGGATGGTCATGGTTTTATCGGTCATTGTCGTCACTCTTACGGCTGGGTGCGTCTTCAGGCTGGGATCAGCGTAGGCGTCTTGCAAGAGAAACTTGACGTTGACGTAAGTTGTACGTTGCGTCACTCGAGGTCGCTTCGCGGCAATAGCAAAACGTTCGTAAAATTACGCAACGTTCCTAGAGCGGGCGCGTGCGTCACATTGGCTGGAAGTCAGACAAACAGGGGTGTTTAGCCGCGAATCCGCGCGGCTAGGGCAGGTTGTACCCGAACAGACAGACCTGCCGACCGGCGCGAGCCGGTCGGTTTTGAAAAAGACTATTGGAAGGGGGGAAAGCCCTGGAGTTGGCTTGGCGCCGCCTAATTCAGCAGCGCCCTTGTGGCTTCGCGCAGGTCTGCCAATTCGGTGATGGCCTCGTCGATCTGCTCGCGTTGCTTCTTCAATTCGACCAGCTGCCGGTCCGCCATCTCGATAAAGGCTTGGTTCTGAACGTCATTGCCCTGTTCTTCGTAGATCAGCAGCCATTGGCGGATCTCCTCCAGGGGAAAGCCGAACTTGCGCCCGCGCATGATCAGCTTCATGCGTGCCCGTTCGCGAGGGCCGTAGAACCGGGCGCGGCCTTCGCGGTCCGGCTGCAAGAGTTCGATGTATTCGTAATAGCGCAGCGTTCGCGGTGTGACGTCGAACTCGGCGCACATTTCTTTGAATGACAGTCTGTTGTCGCTCATCCTGCTTCTCCCTTGCGGGGAACCTATGCACTTGCAGCAACCAGTGCAAGCGCCTGCTGCGCGCCCTTGCGCTTTGCCGGACGCGCGGCCAAAGATGGTGAAACAATTTTAGGGGAGCATAACCATGGCGGATCAGACCCGGCTCGCGCGGCAATTCATCGAAGCCATTCCCCATGCCCGGCAGTTGGGCATGACGCTGACGCAGATCGGCGACGGCACCGCCGAGATCCGCATGCCCTATGATGACAAGCTGATTGGCGATCCGGCCACCGGGGTCATTCACGGGGGCGCGGTCTCGGCGCTGATGGACACCTGCTGCGGTGCCGCGGTGATGAGCCATCCGGCAGCACCCGGCGGAACCGCGACGATCGATCTGCGCATCGACTACATGCGTCCGGCGACACCGGGCCATGCCATCACCACCCGTGCCACCTGTCATCACATCACCCGATCGGTTGCCTTCGTCCGCGCCGTCGCGATGGACGAGGACGAGGATCGTCCCGTGGCCACCGCCTCCGGTGCCTTTACCGTGGAGGACAAGTTTTGAGCCGCCCCCGTCCCGAACCCATCCAGGTCATCAAGCAGCGGCGCGACATGGCGCTGTCGGCGCTGGTCGATTCCGTGCCTTACATCCGCTTTCTGAACGTCACCTTCGATCGCCGCGGCGATGAGCTGACGGCGCAGTTGAACTATGATGACAAACTCATCGGCAACCCGTTCCTGCCGGCGATCCATGGTGGCGTGACTGCCGCCTTCCTCGAGATCACGGCCGTTATCACCCTGAACTGGTCGCACCTCTGGCCGCGGATCGAATCCGGGGATCTGGATCCGGCAGAAATGGCGCTGGGGACCTTGCCGAGACAGCCGAAAACCATCGACTTCACGGTGGACTATCTGCGTTCTGGCCTGCCGCGGGATGCCTATGCGCGGGCGCGGGTCAACCGCTCCGGACGCCGATATGCGTCGGTTCATGTCGAAGCCTGGCAGGATCACAAAGACAAGTTGTTTGCCCAGGCCACCGGTCACTTTCTGATGCCGCAGGATACGGACGCCGTCGGCTGAACCGCAGATGGCAGAGACGCAGGCCGAGATCACCCACAGCCGGGTGCTGAAAATCGCGCTGCCCATCGTGCTGTCCAATGTAACGGTGCCCATCCTTGGCGCGGTGGATACTGGTGTCGTTGGGCAAATGGGGGCTGCGGCACCAATTGGCGCGGTTGGGATCGGCGCGGTCGTGCTGTCCTCGATCTACTGGGTTTTCGGGTTCCTGAGGATGGGAACCACCGGGCTCGCCGCCCAGGCGCGAGGAGCCGGAGACGATGCGGAAACGGGCGCATTGCTGATGCGCGGCCTGTTGCTCGGCCTCGCCGCGGGGGTGGCCTTCATCCTGTGTCAGGCGGCAGTGTTCTGGGCGGCCTTTTCGATCGCCCCGGCGAGCGATGACGTCGAAGCGCTGGCGCGTGGCTACCTCGAAATTCGGATCTGGGGCGCGCCCGCGACCATCGCGCTTTACGCCGTGACAGGCTGGCTGATCGCGGTGGAGCGTACCCGGGGTGTCTTCGTTTTGCAGGTCTGGATGAACGGGCTGAACATCCTGTTGGATCTGTGGTTCGTGTTGGGACTGGGCTGGGGAGTCGAGGGGGTGGCCCTGGCCACCTTGATTGCCGAATGGAGCGGTCTGGCCCTCGGGCTCTACCTTTGCCGAGATGCCTTTGGCGGTAGCCAATGGCGTGACTGGGGTCGCGTGTTCGACCGGGCGCGACTGCGACGGATGATGCAGGTGAACGCGGACATCATGTTGCGTTCGGTGTTGTTGACCGGATCCTTTACCACTTTCCTGTTCATCAGCTCCGGCGTGGGAGACGTGAACCTTGCGGCCAATCAGATCCTTTTGCAGTTCCTGTCGGTGACAGCATTCGGCCTTGATGGGTTCGCCTTTGCGGCTGAGGCGCTCGTGGGCTCCGCGGTGGGGGCCAAGTGCCGGGCAGAGCTGCGCCGCGCCGCGATTGTTGCCGCGCAGTGGAGCCTTGGGGGTGCGGTGCTTCTGGGCCTTGGGTTCGCGGTGGCCGGACCTGCGGTCATTGATGTCATGACCACGGCCCCGGCGGTGCGCGAGGCCGGGCGGGTCTATTTGTTCTGGGTGGTCGTTGCCCCGGTGCTGAGCGTTGGCAGCTACATGTTCGATGGCATCTTTATCGGCGCCACCTGGACCCGAGACATGCGCAACGCCATGATACAGTCGGTGGTGGCCTATGTCGTGGCCCTGGCCGTTCTGGTGCCGGTCTTCGGCAACCACGGGCTTTGGGCGGCGCTGATGGTCCTGAACCTGGCCAGAGGGATCACGCTGGGTCTACGCTACCCCAAGTTGGAGGCACGGGTCGCCGTGTGAGCAGGCGTGGAGGCAGCCGGAACCCGGCTGCCGTGCACAGCGCCGTGCCTTGACGGGCGCGGTTACAGAAGGGCTTCGAGTGCTTCAGTTGGGCGACCGATCACCGCCTTGGCACCTTTGATCGCAATCGGGCGTTCTATCAGGATCGGATGCTCCGCCATCGCTTGCAGCAGGGTGTCCTCGGGCGTGTCCGCGTGCAGTCCCAGTTCCCTGAACACCGCTTCACCGCGGCGCATCATCTGCAGGGCAGGCACTCCAAGCGCCGATTGAACGGCCAACAGCTCGTCCACGGATGGCGGTTCCTTCAGGTAGAGGCGAAGCGAGGTCTCGACACCACGGTCCTCCAGCAGTTTCAGGCCAGCACGGGATTTCGAGCAACGGGGATTGTGCCAATAGGTGATCATAGCCAGTCTTTCCGTTTTGTTCCAACCGCTTGGGCGACGTTGTCAAAGCCGTCCCGTTCCAGCAGCCTGTCCAGCCCCGTGGCGATTTCGCCCGCCAATGACAGCCCGCCATAGACCATCGCGGTATAGAACTGCACCGCCGATGCACCTGCGCAGATCTTGGCGTAGGCCTGCTCAGCCGTGCTGATGCCGCCGACACCGATCAGCGGTACCTTGCCATCCAGCAATTCCGACAACTGCGCCAGAACCCGGGTGGACGCTTCGAACAACGGTGCGCCGGAAAGCCCGCCTGCCTCGGCCTTGTGGGGGCTGCGCAAACCGTCGCGGGACAAGGTGGTATTGGTGGCAATGACAGCGTCGATGCCGCTGTCCAGTGCGACGGCAGCGATGTCCTCGATCCCTGCACGGTCGAGATCCGGCGCGATCTTGAGGAACACCGGCACCCGGCGGCCAAGACCATTGCGCGTGTCAATCACCCCGGCCAGCAGCGCCGACAGCGCTTCCCTGCCTTGCAGATCCCGCAGCTTTTCGGTGTTGGGCGAGGAAACATTGACCGTGGCAAAATCAAGATGTGCACCACAGTGGGCGAGGACACGGGCAAAGTCCGCAGCGCGGTCTTCACTGTCCTTGTTGGCACCCAGGTTCAACCCGATCACCGCATCGCGTGGCCGTTGTGACAACCGGGCGCCAACCACCTCCATGCCTTCGTTGTTGAAGCCGAAGCGGTTGATCGCGGCGCGGTCCTCCGTCAGACGGAACAACCTTGGCTTGGGATTGCCGGGCTGTGGACGCGGGGTAGCGGCGCCGACTTCGATGAAACCAAACCCGGCTTTGGACAGGGGTGCCAATGCCTCGGCGTTCTTGTCAAACCCAGCGGCCAGTCCAACTGGATTGGGCAGGGAAATCCCGGCTAGGGAAGTCTGCAAACGCGACGAGGTCACTGGCCCCGGTGCGGGTGTCAGCCCCAGCTTGAGCGCCTTGATCGATGCCCCATGGGCCGTTTCGGGATCCAGCCGATGCAGCGCGGAAAGCCCCAGCTTTTCAACCAGATTCACGCCATTTCCTCCGGAAATTGGTGGACGCCGTCAACCAGCGGCAGCGGTTTGCTCCAGATCACGTCCGACAGGCGGAGTTTGCGGTAGAGGTGAGGGAATTTTGCGCCGCCGCGGGAGACTTCCCATTTCAGGTCATCCGCCATTCCATCGGTGTCACAGGCCAGCAGTACCAGCCCCTCCGCACCGCTGAAATGCTTGGCGGCCGTTTCTGCCGCTTGGTCAGCAGTGGAAAAATGCACATATCCATCGTTCACGTCGATTGGCGCGCCTTGGGTCTCGCCGTCGGCTTGCAGGGCGGCCCATTCGTCCGCGCGGAAAATCTTGTAGATCAGCATGGTCGCGTGATGCCCTGCGAAGGGCGCTAAATCAAGGGGGAGCTGGCCTCATGCGGGCACGGATCGTGCCCCCGCCGCGCGGTGCGCGAAGTGCAGGCAATGGTTCGGAACGTTCGGGCAAAAGTCGCTCAAGGCCGGTTTTCCCCTTTGACGGATTGCGGATTTGGGCGCACGATCACTCCAAAATATAACAACGGGAGTAAATTGTATGACTGGAAAATTTCTTACGTCGGTTGCAGTGCTTGCGCTGACTGCCGGTGCAGCCGCGGCGGAGTTCAAGCTGACCATCCTGCACACCAACGACATTCACAGCCGGATCGAGTCGATCAACAAATATGACTCCACCTGCGGCGCGGAGGACGAGGCCGAGGGTAAGTGCTTTGGCGGCGTGGCGCGCATCATGACCAAGGTCACCGAGCGCCGGGCGGCGCTGGAGGGGCAGAACGTGCTGTTGCTGGATGCAGGTGATCCATTCCAGGGCTCGCTGTTCTACACCACTTACAAGGGGGCGGCAGAGGCCGAGTTCATGGAGGCGATCGGCTACGATGCGATGGCGGTCGGCAACCACGAATTCGATGACGGCCCGGCCGGACTGGAGAAATTCGTCGATGCCGTTTCCTTCCCGGTCATTTCGGGCAACCTCGATCTCACCTCGGAACCGGCGCTGAAGGGCAAGGTTGGAAACCATGTTGTACTGGAGGTCGGGGGCGAGAAGATCGGCATCATCTCCGCCTTGGCCACTGACACGGTCGAGACGTCCTCGCCGGGGCCGAATGTGGTGTTCCAGGATGAAATCGAAAGCCTGCAGGCCGATGTTGCAGCGCTGGAGGCCGAAGGCGTCAACAAGATTATCGCGCTGACCCATGTGGGTTTGCCGAAGGATCTGGAGATCGCGGAGAAGGTGGAAGGCATCGACGTGGTGGTTGGCGGCCATTCTCATACGCTGCTGTCCAACACCTCCGACAAGGCCGCCGGGCCGTATCCGACGATGGCTGGTGATGTTCCGGTCGTGCAGGCCTACGCCTATTCGAAGTATCTGGGCGAACTGACGGTGACCTTTGATGATGCCGGCAACGTGACCGCCGCCGAGGGAGAGCCGATCCTTTTGGACGCCTCGGTGACACCGGATGCCGACATCGCGGCGCGTGTCGCGGAAATGGGAGCGCCGATCGAGGAAATGAAGACCCGCGTGGTGGCCGAGACCACCGAGGCGGTCGAGGGATCACGCGAGGCCTGCCGGTCGGGTGAATGTGCAATGGGCAACCTGGTGGCTGACGCCATGCTGGCGCGCGTCAAGGATCAGGGCGTGACCATTGCTTTCCAGAACGGCGGTGGTTTGCGCGCGTCGATCGATCAGGGTGAGGTAACCATGGGCGAAGTGCTCTCGGTGCTGCCGTTCCAGAACACGCTGTCGACCTTCCAGGTCACTGGCCAGACCTTGATCGACGCATTGGAAAACGGCGTCAGCCAGATCGAGGATGGCGCTGGCCGTTTCCCGCAGGTGGCGGGTATGAAATTCGCCTTTGATGCGTCGAAAGAGGCCGGGGCACGGGTGTCCGACGTGATGGTCAAAGAGGGCGAATCCTGGACCGAGATCGACCCGGCCAAGACCTACAACGTGGTCTCCAACAACTATGTTCGCAATGGTGGCGACGGCTACAAGATGTTCGCAGGCGACGACAAAAACGCCTATGACTTCGGCCCGGACCTTGCGGATGTGGTGGCGGAGTATCTCGCCGAGGTTGGCCCCTACAGCCCCTACACGGACGGGCGCATTGTCGCAAAATAAGCGTCTGGCTTTGCCCCGGTGTTGGCCCGACCAACGCCGGGGCGACTGCCCAAACCGGGTTCGGATCAATGCTCGCAAGATCGGGGGCGTGGCGGCGCGCTGGGGGACCGAAGCTCTGCTGATGCGCCATTGCAGCGGCCTTTTGGCGTGACTATCATTCCGATATGGACCACCCGCTGATCGATCTGATAAACGCCCGCATCGAAGCCGCCGAGAAAGACGGGGCATTCGACAATTTGCCTGGGGCGGGCAAGCCGCTGCCGACCTCGGACGATCCGGAAAATGAAATGCTGAACCGGCTGGTCCGTGAAAGTGGCGGTGTCCCGGAATTCATCAGCCTGTCCCGAGAATTGCAGCGCCTGCGACAAGACTTGCGGGAGGCGGGAGACCGAAGCCGCCGTCAGGAGATCCTGAAAGAGATCTCCATGATGGATGCGCGGTTGGAATTGGCACGCAAGGCCTACGCCAAATAGCGTTGCGGCAGGCGCAGGCCGGCTCAAACGGCGCAAACCGGCAAAGAGGGAGCCTGAGATGTGCGGACGATTTGCCATAACCACGCCCAGCGATGCGATGGCGCAGCTATTTTCCGCGCAGCCCAGCAACGATCTGCCCAAAGTTCCGAACTACAACGTGTGTCCAACCAACCCTGTGCATGTGGTGCAATGCGGGGAAAATGGGCGGCGGCTGGTTTCGATGCGCTGGGGCTTCCTGCCGCATTGGTATAGCAGCCCGAGCGACGGTCCTTTGCTCATCAACGCCCGCGCAGAGACCCTCGCGCAGAAGCCTGCCTTTGCCGAGGCCTGCCGTCAGCGCCGTTGCCTCGTTCCCGCCAGCGGCTTCTTTGAATGGACCAAGGCCGATGACGGCAGTCGCCAGCCCTGGTATTTTCAGCGTCGTGACGGGGGGATCCTGGCCTTCGCGGCGATCTGGCAGAGCTGGGGCGGCGAGACTGAGGCCATTCAGACCTGCGCGATCGTAACCACCGCTGCCAACGAGCATGTCGCGGCGATCCATCACCGGATGCCGCTGGTGCTGGAACCGGATGTCTGGGCGAAATGGCTCGGCGAGGAAGGCCATGGCGCCGCCAGCCTGATGCAGCCCGCTGCGGAGGACATCCTGTGCTACCATCCGGTGGACCCGCAGGTGAATTCAAACCGGGCAGAAGGGGAGGCGTTGATCGAGCCCTTCCACGCCGCAGACACCCCGCCGGGGCGGTTGCTATGAAATCGATACTGGGTTGTCAGAACGCTAGGTCAGGTCGCCGGACTGGTTCTCGGGCAGGTCGCGCTGCGGCGCACGGCTAAGTTCATTCGCGGCAAGCGTCGCCTTTTGCAAAAGGCTGATGAACTGCTCGCGCTCTTCCGCGTTCAACCCGGACAAGAAGCGTGTCTGCGCAGCCTTCACGATTGGTAGAACCCGGTCCAGCAAGGCGATGCCAGCGTCGGTGAGCCGCACTTCGCGGGCCCGCCTGTCCACTGACGAAATCTGTCGGGCCACAAGCCCCTTGTCGACCAGCCTGTCCACGACCTTTCCCAGAGTCGCCCGGTCGTAGGCGACCAGACCAGCCACCGTGGCCTGGTCGATCCCCGGATGGCGGCGGATCGCGGCCATTGCCGAGAACTGCACAGGCGTCAGGTCGATGTCTTCCTCGGCCATGCGGTCCATGAACTGGGCAACGGAAATCTGGTGCAGGCGCCGGATCAGATGGCCCGGCAGAGCGTGAATATCCAGGGGGTCAGTGTCCAGTGCGTCGGTGTCCATCGCGGCATTTTCCCGATTACGGCCCGCGGATGCGTCCGCGGCGCAGTGGTTTTCGTGATTTCTCCTGCCATAGCCCCCGTCGCGCGCAGGGGGCAAGGTTTATTGCCACGAAGCGGTCAATTGCCGCTTCCCCCACGCGGGATCGCGGATTACACCGGTGGCATGGCGCTGACTTTCACATCATTGCAAGACTTTTACGCCCATGGGTTCGATACGGTGATCGACGTGCGCAGCCCTGCCGAACACGCCGAGGACCATGTTCCGGGTGCGATCAACCTTCCCGTACTGAACAACGAGGAGCGCGCGCGGGTCGGCACCATTTACGTTCAGGACAGCCCTTTCAAGGCGCGCAAACTTGGCGCGGCACTGGTGTTTCGCAACGCCGCTGACCACATCGAGCGCAGCCTCAGCCACCACGAAGGCGGGTGGAAGCCATTGGTCTACTGTTGGCGTGGCGGGCAGCGGTCGGGTTCGTTTACCTGGATGTTGCAGCAGATTGGCTGGCGGGCAGAGGTCGTGGCCGGAGGCTATCAATGCTATCGTCGGCTGGTGCATCAGGCGATGTATGAAACCGAGCTGCCCCATCGACTGGTTCTGCTGGACGGGTACACCGGCTCGGCCAAGACAGAAATCCTGAAGCGCGCGGGCGCGCTTGGCTCGCAGGTTCTGGATCTTGAAGGGCTAGCCAATCACCGGGGGTCACTGCTGGGCGAGCGGTCCACACCGCAGCCATCGCAGAAAGCGTTTGAATCGGCCGTGGCCGGGGCGTTGATGCAGCTGGATCCCAAACGGCCGGTCCTGGTCGAGGCGGAATCCAACAAGATTGGCCAACGTATCCTCCCACCGACCCTTTGGGAGGCCATGAAAAAGTCGCCCCGGGTGGAAATTCATGCGCCAGTGGAGGCGCGCAGCAGCTATCTGGTTCGCGCCTATGACGACATCTTGTCGGATGCGGACCGCCTGCGCGAAAAACTGGCGCCGCTGCGGGCGCATCGATCCGGGGCCGTGGTGGATGGCTGGTTCAAATGCATTTCGGCCGGGGACCGTGCCGGTTTGACCCAAGCGCTGATGGTCGAGCATTACGACCCGGCCTACCGCAAGTCGCGGGCGGCGATCGGGGCAAAGGTGCTGGCGCGCTTTGACACGGACAGGTTGGACGATACGGGGTTGGACGAGACCGCGCGGAAAGTGGCGGAGCTTTTGGCGGCGCAGTGAGGCGCCTCTCGGCTGATCTCGACTTCCGGTCTCAATGATATTCTGGACCGTTGCGATCAGGGATGTCCCTCGCTCAAGGTGATCGCGCCGGCAACGGCATTGGTCCGGCCGATGATTGCCGCCGGGTATCCCGCGTCCTTCAACTGGCCGAGAAGCGCCGGGGCATCGGAGGCGGGCACGGCTGCCAGCAGACCACCGGCGGTTTGCGGGTCGAACAGCAGCTCTTTCCAGCCGCGCGTCACCAGTTCGGGGGTGGCCCTTTGATTTGCGCCGAAAAGCGAAGAGCGGATCCCGGCTTCAGCCAAAGTCTTGGCTCCCTGGATCAGGGGAACCTGGCCGGTGAACACCTCTGCACCAACAGATGAGGCCTCGCAGATGCCCAGAAGATGGCCTATCAGGCCAAAGCCCGTCACATCGGTCATTGCATGGCACGCAGGTCTCAAGATCTGAGAGGCGATGTCTTGCGGTTGGCACATCTGCTGCCACGCGCTGGCCACCCAGGCGCCATTTGCCTTGCCGGCCATCTCGGCCGCCATCAGCACCCCGGAGCCGATCGGCTTGGTCAGGATCAGGGCGTCACCGGGGCGGCTGCCTGCGAGCGTGATGGGCGCTTTGGGGCAGAGACCGGTCACGGTGAAACCGATCGTCAACTCATCCCCGATGGAGGTATGACCGCCCACAATCGCGGCACCTGCCGTGGTAAAGACGTCGCTGGCGACCGCCATGATTTCAGCCAGGCTGCGGGTCTGAAGCTCTGGGGACATGCGGGGGAGGATGACGTTCACAGTCGCCGCTTGCGGTTCGGCGCCCATGGCCCAAATGTCTCCCAGTGCATGCACCGCCGAGATCCGGGTCATCATCGCAGGGTCAGTGCAGAAGCTGCGAAGATGATCTGTCGATATCACTTGTCGGGCCCCGCCCGTAGACAACAGTGCTGCGTCATCACCGGGCAAGGGGGTGATGTCCTCCCGTTCCGCTGTCTTGATGCCGCCCAGAGCCGACCACAGAGCACCGCGGCCAACTTTGGCGCCGCACCCTCCGCACAATGGCTTGTCTCCCAAGGCTTCCGCCATGCCAACAGTATGCTCGGCGGGTAGTTCCGGCGGCTCCATGGCTGGCAGCACGCGGAATTGTTCCATGAAGCTCTGGTCGATCCGGTTCTTCCATCGCCACATCAATGGACCGCTGAAGCTGCGGCCGAAGCGCTCGGCCAAGGCCTGACGTTCCCCCAGAGAGACGAGTTTCAAGTAGTCCTTTTGCGGATGATATGCGCGCAGCGGGTCGCCCGTCAGGCTGGCCCGCAAGTTGTGAAATAAGACGGGGGCCTGGCGCACGGCGTACACCCCGGCCTTGGGGCGAGGTGCGTGATCCATGTGGGCACAATCGCCGACCGCAAACAGATTGGCAGCCGAACTTTTCAACGTCGGGCCTACGCGGATGAACCCGTCCTGCAAGTCCAGTCCGCTGTTCTCCAGCCAGCCGTAGGGCAGGGCACCCGCGGCCCCGGTGGTGAAGTCCGACAGGATCTCGCGGCCGTCCTGCAACCGGATGTGATCTTTCTCGATCCGCGCGACCGAGGCGTATTCCTCCAACCGCACACCCAGAGCGCTCATGGCGCGCCGCAGGGTTTGCCGAGCTTGATCATTGACCGTCGCCAGCGCCTTGTCGCTGTCGATCAACGTCGCCTGCGCAAGTCGCCCGCGGGATTTCAAGGCATGCGCCATCGCCAGGACAAGCTCCGTTCCAGCAATGCCGCCACCGATCACTGCCACATGTGCGGGACCGCTTTCTTCGCGGAACTGTCGCCACCGGGCCGCAAAATCATCCAGGGGTTTCGCCGGGGTCGCATGGTCGGCAAAGCCCGGCAGGTCAGGCATGTCCGAGGTGATCCCGATGTCGATGGAAGCGACGTCATAGGCAATCGGCGCGCGTCCCCGCACATGCACGCGTTGCTGCACCGTATCGATATGCTCCGCGGCTCCCAATATGATGCGGGCACCTGCAAATCGTGCGAGGCAGACGAGGTCTATGTCCAGCTCCTCGCGGCGATAATGACCTGCAACAAACCCGGGCAGCATTCCCGAGTAGGGCGCGCAAGGCCCGGGGTTGATCAGGGTCAGCCGGGCCCCGGGCAAGGGTTTCATCGCCCATTTGCGCAGCACCAGCGCATGGCTATGGCCGCCGCCGATCAGCACCAGGTCACGGGTCAGGGGCAGAGGAGGGGCGTGCATGGCGTGCTCAGTCTTTCTGTGCTGCGGGCCTCAGAGATCTGCGGGATCTGCGGCGGCGTTGCGGCGTTCCTCGTCTTCGGGGGTGTCATGGGTCGCCCAATGATCGTCTTCCCCGGCGGCGGGCATGGTTTCACGGGTCTCCTGCCGGTGGATATGGACCTTTGCGATGAAATGAGCGGTGATCGGCGCCGTCAGGAACAAAAACAGCGTGATCATCAGCTCATGCATCGAGAAGTATTCGCCAAAGGCCGCCGCGTTCAGCATTGACGCCAACAGCACACCGCCCACACCCAGAGTAGTGGCCTTTGTGGGGGCGTGCAGACGGGACATCGGGTCGTCGAGCTTGAGCAGCCCGAAGGAGCCGACGATGCCGAAAATGCCGGCGATCACCAGAAAGGCTGAAACCAGAAATTCAAACAGGCTGTCCATGTCCGCCCCTCACTCGATGATGTTTCCGCGCAGGATGAAGCGCGCATAAGCCACTGTGGACACGAAGCCGAGCATCGCGATGATCATGGCGGCCTCGAAGAAAATCGCGCTCCCCAGAGCCAGGCCATAAAGCACCATCAGGGCGATCGCGTTTATGAACATGGTATCCAGCGCCAGAATGCGGTCGGCGACATCGGGCGCCGTGACGATCTTCCAGAGGTTCATCAACAGCGCCAGCGCGAAACAGCCAAAGGCGAAATAGGTGGCAATTCCGATCATTCGAAGATCTCCCTCAGGCGGTGTTCGTAGCGCTCCTTGATTTCGGCACGCACCGCTTCCGGATTTGGCGCATCAAGGCAGTGGACAAGCAGCGTGTGGCCTTCGTCCGAGACATCTGCGGACAGTGTCCCGGGGGTCATGGTGATGGTCCCCGCAAGGGCGGTGATCGCTTCGGGCGTTTTCAGGTCCAGCGGGATGGTGATCCAGTTGGGGCGGCGTTCGGCATTGGGTTTGAACAGGACGATGCGGGCAACGATGATATTGGCCTGCACGATGTCCGCCAGAACCACCAGAACATATTCAATCACCTTCAAGGGGCGGCTCAGCCGCGGGCGGTTCGGCCAATAGGCCTGGGTCAGAAAGGGGATCATTATCCCCAGTCCCAAGCCGAACAAAAGCGAGTTCAGTGACCAGCCGTTGACCAGCAAAAGCCACGTTACGGTCAGCAGCAGGGTGAGCAGCGGGTGCGGAAACAGGCGGCGAAACAAGTTCATTCGGCCTCCGTGCCAAGTACGGTTTCGATATAGGCCGTCGGCGTGAAGAGTTGCGCAGCAGTGGCCTCGGCATAGCGGGTTGCCGGTCCGGCAAAGACTGTCAGCACCACCAGTCCGAACAGCAGGCCGAAGCAGGCAACGAAGGGCAGCTGGGCAACAGGTGCGGCCACAGCGGGCACTTCCCCCGGTTCATCCGCGGTTTCCTGCGGCAAGCCGTGCCCCTTCCAGAACAGTTGCGAGCCGGCACGCGCCATCCCCAGGATGGTGATGAGCGAGCCCACCAGTATGACGCCCCAGATCCAGGTCGCCATCGTGTCGTTTCGGGTGGCGTCCAGCACCAGAAGCTTGCCCAGGAAACCCGACAGAGGCGGCATGCCTGCCAGCGCGATGGCCGCGGCAAAGAACAGCGCCGAGATCAATCCGGTTTGCGGCATCGGCAGCTGTGGCAGGATCCAGCGTCCCTGGCGCTCGATGACCAGATCCGCGACCAGAAACAGAAGTGCGGCCGCCAGGGTCGAATGGACCAGATAATAGAGCGCGGCAGCCGTGGCAGCAGGGGTGAACAGGGAGATTGCAATCAGCAATGTCCCCATGGAGGAGATCGCGCCGAACGCCGCAAGGCGCCCCAGCTTGCGCGAACCCAGCACACCGATTGCCCCGGCGAGAAGGGTCAGCAGCGCCGCGGGCAGGAGCCAGCTTTGCGTCAGCCCATTGGTCGCTTCAACTTCTGGACCGAACACCAGCGTGTAGATCCGCAGAATCGAATAGGCACCGACCTTTGTCATGATGGCAAAAAGTGCGGCGACCGGCATCGGCGCGTTGGCGTAGGCGGAGGGCAACCAGAAGTGCAACGGCAGCAGGGCTGCCTTGATTGCGAAGACCAGCAACAGGAGCACTGCGGCGACGCGCAGCAAGGCGGTTTCCTCGGCAGGGGTCTGGGCGACCTTCACGGCGAGATCGGCCATATTCAGCGTGCCCGTCACGGCATAGAGCGTGCCAAGCGCGAACAGGAACAGGGTAGACCCAAGGAGGTTGAATACAACGTATTGAACGCCTGCCTGAAAGCGGCGGGTGCCCCCGGAGTGGATCATCAGGCCGTAAGAGGCGATGAGGAGGACTTCGAAAAATACGAAAAGGTTGAAGGCGTCGCCCGTCAGGAAGGCGCCCATGATGCCCATCAGCTGAAATTGGAACAGCGCATGGAAGTTGCTGCCGCGGGTGTCCCAGCCGGACCCGATTGCGTAGAGCAGAACTGGCAATGCCAGCAGGGCGGTCAGCACGATCATCATGCCGGACAGACGATCCAGAACCAGCACGATGCCAAAGGGGGCAGGCCAGTCACCCAGCTCGTAGACGTAAACGCTGCCGTCGGCGGCCTTCGCCGCCAGTGTCACCGAGATCGCGGCCAGCAAAACGGCGCTGGCGACCGAGAAAATTCGCTGCAGGTCGATGTGGTGGCGCACCGCCATGATGATGAAGGGCGCCACCAGGGCCGGCAGCACAACCGGGGCAATCAGCAAGTGGTCCATTATGCGTCGCCTCCGGATCCCTCGGGTTCTGCGTTGAGGGCGGTACGATCATCGCGCGACGACAGATAGGCGCCAAGCGCAATCATCACCACCACCGCGGTCATGCCGAAGGAAATTACGATCGCGGTCAGCACCAGCGCCTGCGGCAACGGATCCGTGTACAGAACCTCCTCGTATTTGTTGAGGATCGGTGGCGCGCCGGACATCAGACGTCCTGAGGCGAACAGAAACACGTTGACTGCATAGGTCAGCAGCGACAGGCCCAGGATCACCGGGAAACTGCGGCGACGCAGGATCAGATAGATACCGGCCGCGGTCAGGATGCCCACGGCCGAGGCGACGAGAAGTTCCATTGTTATCCCTCCGTCCCGGTCTTGGCCGCTTCGTCGCGTGCCGGGTTGATGTCCATTGCATGTTCGGAGCTGATGCCGGGTTGCCAGGCAAAGCGCGACAGGCTTTCAAGTGCCAACAGCACCGCCCCGACCACGGCGAGGAAGACGCCAAGATCGAACAGCGCCGCGGTGGCCCATTCAAATTCCTCCAGCGGTTCCCAATGGATGTATCCAAAGGCGCTGGTCAGGAAGGGCATGCCATTGAACCAGGCGCCCATGCCGGTGGCGGCGGCAATCAATACGCCTGACCCGATGATCGCATGATACGGGTAGCGCTGCCGCTCGGTTGCCCAGCCAAAGCCGGAGGCCATGTACTGCATGATGATGGCAATGGCGGCGATGAGACCGGCGATGAAGCCACCGCCCGGCAGGTTGTGCCCACGGAAGAAGATGTAGGCCGCCACCATCAGTGCCAGCGGCATCATCACCCGTGTTGCCACGACCATCATCAGCGGGTGCGCGTCGCCAGCCTGCGGCAGATCGGGTTTGCGGTTCAGGAGATAGGCGCGCACCCGGCTGTTCAGCACGGCCTCGGTGAGGGCAAAGATCACCATCGCGGCGATGCCAAGAACGATGATTTCACCGAACGTGTCATAGCCGCGGAAATCCACAAGGATCACGTTGACCACATTGGTGCCGCCACCGCCCTTGTACGAATTGGCCAGGTGGTAGTCCGAGATCGTCGGGAAGGCGAAATCGCGCATCATCAGGGCGTAGATCAGACCACCTGCGCCCAGACCGGCGACCACCGAGATCGCACCATCCCGCAGACGGGTGGGCAACGGCGTCTCGACCGGGGTTTCCTTGGGCATGAAATTCAGCGCCAGAAGCATCAGGATGATGGTAACCACTTCGACCGAGATCTGCGTCAGGGCCAGATCCGGTGCCGAGAGATAGTTGAACGCCATCGAGACGACGAGACCGACGACACCGATCAACACCAAGGCAACCAGGCGGTTGCGGTGCTTTGCTACGATGAAAAGCGTGGACACGACGAGAGCGAACCACCCGACAACGGGCAGCAGCCCGGCCGTCTGCATTTCACGCGTGGCGGCGCCCAGCGTACCGCCCCGGTAGGCGGCATAGCCGATGATCACCGTGAAGGTCACCATGATCGCCGCGTATCGCGTCAACGCACCATTGTGCAGCCCGTCCGTCACCACCCGCGCCGTGCGGGTCAGGGCACGGACCAGGGCTTCGAAGATCTGCTTGGCTTCGGGGCGCGGCAGTGCAGTCCAGATCCGTGTGAGTTGGGCGTGCAGCGCGAGGAACACCACACCACCGATGACGGCGACAATCGACATGTAGAGCGCCGGTGTCAGCCCGTGCCACAGCTTGAGCGAGTAATAAGGCAGCTCGCCGCCGCCGATCACGGCACCGGCAGCCGTCGCCACCAGCGGCCCGGCGATCTTGGCTGAGGCGAGGCCGATCAACACCACCAAGGTGACCAGGAAAGCTGGCCCGATCCACATGCCGGTATTCGGGTCATGTGGGTGCCCGGGATAGTCGTCACGCTTGGGGCCAAGGAAGACATGGGCGATGAAGCGGAACGAATAGGCGGCAGAAAACAGCGCCGCCACGGTGACGAGAACCGGCACCAGCAGAGCGGAGCCGTACCAGGTGGTATGAGCCGCTTCTTCCAGCATCATTTCCTTGGACAGAAAGCCATTGAGCGGCGGAATGCCTGCCATCGACAGCGCCGCCACCGTACCGATGGCAAAGGTGACAGGCATCAGGTGTCGCAGCCCACCCAGACGTTTGATGTCGCGGGTTCCGGCTTCGTGATCGACGATGCCGGCGGTCATGAACAGCGCCGCCTTGAACGTTGCGTGGTTGATGATGTGGAACACGGCCACCACCGCAGCAATCTTGGTCCCAAAGCCCAACAGCATGGTGATCAGGCCCAGGTGGCTGACGGTGGAAAAGGCCAAAAGCGCTTTGAGATCGTCCTTGAACAACGCAATCATGGCGCCCACCAGCATGGTCACCAATCCGGTGGTTGCGACGATGTAGAACCACTCCGGCGTGCCGGCCAGAACCGGCCACAGCCGCGCCATCAGGAACAGACCGGCCTTCACCATCGTTGCCGAGTGCAGGTAGGCGGAAACCGGTGTCGGCGCCGCCATCGCATGTGGCAGCCAGAAATGGAACGGGAACTGCGCGGATTTGGTGAAACAGCCCAGCAGGATCAGGATCAGTGCGGGCAGGTACAGCGGCGAGGCTTGAATCGCGTCCTTGTTTTGCAGGATCACGCTGAGATCGTAGGAGCCGACGATGTGCCCAAGCATCAGCATGCCTGCGATCATCGCCAGGCCGCCGGAGCCGGTGACGGCGAGCGCCATACGCGCGCCCTGGCGCCCTTCGGGGAGATGTTTCCAATAGCCGATAAGGAGGAAGGAGCTTAGCGAGGTTAGCTCCCAGAAAACCAGTAAAAGCAATATGTTGTCGGACAAAACTATGCCAACCATAGCGCCCTGGAACAGCAGCAGGTAGCAAAAGAACTGCCCCATCGGGTCTTCGCGCGAAAGGTAAAAACGGGCGTAGAGGATGATCAGAAGCCCGATGCCGAGGATCATCGCGGCAAACAGGAAGCCGAGGCCGTCCAGAAAGAAATTGGCGTTCAGACCCAATGCCGGCAGCCAGTCTATGCTTGCTTGCACGGTATCGCCGCGGAAGACTGCGGGGATGTGCAGCATCAGCCCGACAAAGGCCAAAAGAGTGGTGAAACCTGCGGCAGAGGCCGCGGCGTTACGTCCAGCGCGGATCAATAGCGCTGGGAAAACGGCTCCGAGAAAGGGCAGGGCCGCAATCAGGAAAAGGGACACGTGCAGGTCTCCTGTCGGTTTTCGCGCGTCTTGTTTTTGGTCAGTGCTAAGCGATTTTCGCGCTCAGAACCACCCTTGCTGCTCATGCTGCGGTCGGAATGCCGCAGGCCATCGTGCAAGCCGGACGCTTGTCATCGGCATAATTGGGGTGCGTTGGCGCAATAACAAGAACTTGACCGCCCGAAAATGCCTGTTTTTGGTGATTGGCCGGGGTGTGGCGGCTACTACTTGGGAGGGGGGGCGTGGCGGGACATCCGCAAACGTCCGTCCGGGGCGGCAATGGAGAGAGACATGAACACGAGAGGTGATGATGGCACCGGCTGGTCGCGGCGTCGGGTGCTCGTGCTCGGCCTTGCAACAGTCGTGGCCGGTGCGGGCTATGCGCTTTGGCAGCGCCCGAACTCTCCTGAACAGCCCAAGCTTGGCGCGGCGCAGGCGTTTTCGGCAACGCAGGCTGGTGCCCTTACCCTGGTCGATGTCCGGACGCCAAAGGAATGGCGGGCCACGGGCGTTCCTCTGGATAGCCACCAGATCGACATGCGGCGTGCTGATTTTGCGCCGCAGCTGCTTGCCGCCTTGGGCGGAGACAAACACGCGCCGGTGGCGCTGATTTGTGCGCGCGGAGTGCGCTCCGCCCGACAGGCGCGGCTCCTCGCGGATATGGGATTCAGCAACGTGGTCGATGTCGCCGAAGGCATGCTGGGCTCGGCAGAGGGGCCAGGGTGGATTGCGCGCAAACTTCCCGTGGCGCGTTGGCCTGCAGAATAGCTACAGGACGGCGAAAAATGCGCGACGCGCCCGAGGAGGCGCGTCGCAATCGCTTTCATTCTGCCGGCGTATGATGGCGTGGGCCGCCTTCGAGCATGGCCTTCAGCTCGGCGCGTGCAGCCCGCGCGGCGCAGGTGATGCGGGGTTCCCGGAACTCCTCCCGGGTGGCCATCCAGTGGCGGATGCGGTTTGCAGGCCGAAGACCCGACAGCGCTGACAGCGGCACCGCGAGAACCAGTGACAAGGCGATCGGAGCCAACCACCAGGACACTGCGCCCGACAGGATCCCTGCCCATAGCGCCGCGCCGCTGATCGTTTCGAGCGCATGGCACACAAGCAGCGTGCGCACCCCGTAGCTGCCGCCGTCACGGGCCTGCGGCGCCCACCCTTTTTGCAAACCAAGCATGGTGCGGAATACTGCAATCATCTGCTGTACCATCAGGATCGGGGCATAGAGGATCGCCAGCACGACTTCCGACAGGAAGGACAGCGTGAATTGGAGCGGACCACCGTATTCCGAGAACCGGCTACCGGTGAGCGGCAAGGCGACCGCCGCCAGCAATTTCGGTGCCAGCAGCATGGCGTAGATCAGCACGATGACCAGAACGTGGTTGGGTTGCGACATGTCAGGCCAGCTGGGGCGAAACGGGTTGCTCTCGCTGAAATAGCGGATGACCGATGCTTCTTCGCTTCGACCGATCACCGCCCAGAGGACCAGAAGCGCAAACCAGACCGGGGCCATCAGATAGCCGATTGCGCCATGGAACAGGTGAAAGCGCGAGATCGCCCGGAACCCCTTGGCGCCCAGCAGGTTGAGGTGCTGAAGGTTGCCCTGGCACCAGCGCCGGTCGCGCAGGATGTGGTCGATCAGTGTCGCAGGGGTTTCCTCGTAGGAGCCGCGGATGCGGGGAAGGAACCGAACCGACCATCCAGCCCGACGCAGAAGGCCCGCCTCGACGAAATCGTGACTCATGATCAGCTTTTCGCCGCCCCCGAAAGGAGACCGCAGCAGCGGCAGTCCGGCGCAGGCGGCAAAGGCCCGGGTTCGAATGATCGCGTTATGGCCCCAGTAGTTGCCTTCGTGACCGGCCCAACGCGCCAGCCCTTCGGCCAGCGCCAGTCCGTAAACTCCGTTGGCAAATTGCTGCATGCGGCCAAAGACCGATTGCGCACCGATCAGTTGCGGGTAGCTCTGGATCAGCCCGGCTCCGAGATCGCGTGACAACGCATCGGTCAGACGGGCAATGGCGCGCCCCGTCATGAGGCTGTCGGCGTCCAGCACCAGCATCGCGTCATAGCCCGCGCCCCAGCGGCGTACCCAATCCGAGATGTTGCCGACCTTGCGCCCGGCGTTGTCCGGGCGACGGCGATAGTACAGGCGACTGCCCGGCGGCAACATGCTGCGCAGGGCCTCGACGCTGGCGCGCTCCTGTTCCGCGATGACCTCGTCTCGGGTGTCGGACAGGATGAACATCTCGTAATCGTGCTGACCACCGCGTCCGTGCAAATCCTGCAACATGGAGTGTGCGTTCCCCAGCACGTACCAGGGGTTCTCGTTGTAGACCGGGATCAGCAACGCGACCTTCATTGGGCGTGACGGGCCAAGGTTTCGTGTTCTGGGACGGCGGGATAGCCCGTAGAGCCCCAGAAGAACCGTGGAGACGGTGAAGGCGATCCAGAAGAAGTTGAACCCGATCAGCGTCAGCAGCAACACTTCGAGAGCCATGAAACCGTCGGCGGCGAACCACCCCTGCATGACCCAGCACAACAAGGCTGTTGCCAGCATCGCGGGTGAGAAGGCCAGCAGCCGCCAGAGGGCCACCTGTCTCGGTGGCTTCTGTTCCGGAGCGGCACTGTCATGAAATTCGCAAGCGAAATCCTGCGCGGGCATGGCCAGAGGTTGCTCCGGCGGCATCAGGCTGCCAGCGGGCGCGGTTGACACGTTTGGTTCTGTTGACTGCAATGTGGAAAGCTCCCGTGTCATGCTGTCCACCTGTAAAGCCAGACTTCGGACGCGGGGGCGCCATCCTTGCGAAGTTGCGCGCGCAATTCCACATGATCGCGATCACCGGGATCGAAATAGAACGCCAGGCGCAGGCCGCCGGTTTCCGGGTTGCGTTGCAGGATGCCGTTGGTGGTTTGAACGTGCGGAGAATGGATATGCACGGTCAGCCCCTCCGGATTGCCCTCGTGCAGAGGGTGCGGCTCATATTCGATGGTCATGATCCGTCCCGGCCCGCCAAAGATCCGTGCGCCGCTTGCGGTTTCCACCACGCGGGGCAGGGGCAGGGACGGTTCCGCGCCCCAGCTCAACCGGTAGCTGAGGTTGACTTCGGACCCTGCGGCATAGGGCGTTTGCGGTCGCCAATACGCGACGATATTGTCATAGATTTCTTTGTCGGCCGGAATTTCGACAAGCGTGACGGCCCCCTTGCTCCACTCGTGTTTTGGTTCCACCCAAAGACTGGGGCGTTTGTGGTACAGAGCCTCGAGATCATTGTAATCGGTCAACCTCCGCGCTCTCTGGATCAACCCGAAGCCGCGCGGATTTTCGTCGACGAAGGAAGAGACTTCCAAACGGTTGGGATTGGCCAAGGGTCTCCACAGGATCTCGCCGTTGCCATTCGCGACCAGCAGCCCGTCGCTGTCATGTACCGCGGGCCGGAAATCATCAAAGCGATGGCGATTGGTGGCGTCGAACAGGAACATGGAGGTAAGGGGCGCGAGACCCGCATGTTTCAGTTCCTTTCGAGGGAAAAGTGTCGCCTCCACATCCATCACGGTGTTGGCCCCCGGGGTGACATGAAACCGGTAGGCGCCGGTGACCGAGGGCGAATCCATCAGGGCATGCAGGATGAAATGGCGCTGTTCCGGCTCTGGTGCTTCGAGCCAGAATTCGATGAATTCAGGGAATTCCTCGCCTTCCGGGTCTGCGGTTTTCAGCGCAAGCCCTCGGGCAGACAGCCCATATGTGTTGCCGATCCCGATGGCGCGAAAATAACTGGCCCCCTGAAAGACGCAGAACTCGGTCTTGTGGTCCGCCGTGTCCAGATTGGTGCGCAGGCGAAGGCCGGAATAGCCGAGGTACCCCTCGCTCGAAAGCTCTGGTGCCTTGTCGGATTTGTCGAACAGCGACAGATCAAACGGTACCGGCGCTGTTACCCCCTCGGTCACCGTGTTGATCTGCACGGGACGTGGGAAGTAGAGGCCGGGCAGGAAGAAGTCCACGTTGTAGCTGCGTTGCGTGTCAGACCACAACGCGTCGGCGGTGCGGAACCAGCGCGTTCGGTAATCGTCATAGGATAGTTCGAGCCAGTCTTTCGGTACTGTGGGGCGTTCCGCGTAGACCTCTTGGGCCAGCGCGCGGGCCTTTTCCACCACCCTGTCATGGCTAAAGGGAAGATCGGCCCGGCCTTTCATCGGCAGAGCCGCCAGTATGGTCGTACCCAGGGCGGTCGTGAGGAAAGAGCGACGAGTGAGCGAAGTCATTTGCGCGCCCTCCACGGTTGGGATTTGAACCAGGCAGCGCCATAGGCGCAACCGATGATCAGTGCAAACCCTGCAAGGTTGGCCGCGGCGGTGGTCAGGACCGCACGCTCGGTCTGATCCAGGGCAAACCCGATAAAGCGCGCCAACGCCATCGAGAACACGAAGACCGCCAGCGATTGTTGTCCAACCTTGGTGACCAGGCGGAGGAACAGCGCCCATGTGCGCGCACCGACTGTCTGCCCTGCTGCAACGAGCCGTTTGCCGCCGGTGCCTGCCGCGACCCAGCCCAGGTATGCCAACGCCAGGAAGTGGCCGTAGCGCAGCAAGCCAAAGTCGGTCTTCTCGCGCCATTCCCGGATCGCTTCGCGCCCCGGTTCGATCAATTGCGCCAACTCCGGGCTGGCCGCGTTCACCCAGGTGAAGACTTTGTGGCTGCCGAAGGGGGCGGACAGGATGACAAAGGCCAGAGCCAGCGCCACCAGCAGTCTGGAGACCGGGGGGTTCGGCAGCCACCCTTTCATGAAGGCGAACCCGGTGAAAAACAGCAGTTGCCAGCCGAGCGGGTTGAAGAACCATTCGCGATCCGACCATGGCTCGGCCGGGAAGGAAATGCCGTTGGGGCCGAGGCCCAGGATATAGGGGTTGGCCGTGAGCCAGATCAGGCAGCTGGCCGTCACCACTGCCCACATTCCGGCTTTATGCAACGCCATCATCAGGGGCAGCAGCACCAGGACCCCAAGGTACATCGGTAGGATGTCGAAATAGTTGGGCACGTAGGTCAGGGTGAAGATGCCGACGATCTGCGTCATCGGATCCTTGAAGAAATGCCCAAGGTTCAGCGAGTTCACATAGCTTTTCTCGAAGCCGCCATAGAGGTCCAGCGCTGCCATCGACATCGCGAGAAAGAAGAACAAGCCGATGTGCGCCCAGAACACCTGCCAGCATCGGAACACCACGCGCGCCGTGCCCAACCACCAGCTTTGCCGGTCGAATGTGCCGCCGAAGGCAATCGCCGAGGCCATCCCGGAGCAGAAGACGAAAATCTCCGTTGCATCGGAAAACCCAAATCTTGCCGGGATCCAGTTGGCCCAGCGGTTGCCGGGAATATGGGCTACGAGGATGATGAACATGGCGATACCGCGATAGAAATCGAGACGCGGATCACGTGGGCGTGGCGATGCAGACTTTGGGGCTTCGGCCGTTTGCTGTGGCGGCACCGCTTGATTGGCGGCGCCGGGGTCTTTGACGGGCCCGGGAAAGGGCGCAACGGTGGACATCTGTCGTTTCTGGTCCTTGGTGGGTTGAAATGTGAATGCGGAAAACCGCTGCAATCTATTCCGCTGGAACGCTCGTTGGGGCAGGCGGGTTCCGCGCCTCCGCAATTAATTCGCGTCGGGCCAGAGAATAGTTGTCTTCAGTGCCGCCGCGCAGTCGGCGGCGGTCATCGAGGAGTGTCTCGATCTCGTCCAGTCGTCCCGCGCGCAAGCCTGCGTCGATGGTGATGCGCTCGAAGACGTCGCGCTGGGCGTGGCTTCCGCCGGCCAGCTGCATGGTGGGGCGCGCCGCGCACAGGTGGGCAAAGGCAGCGGCGTAGTTGCCCTCTCCAAAAGCCTCCAGACCGTCGGCGGCGGCGCAGCCGGGAGAGGCCATGCGTGTCTGTGCTTCGGTCTGTGGGCTGCGTCCATCGGCATGAATGCGCTGCACCAGACGATGCGCCTCTTCCGGCCGGTGGCCGACCAGCGCCATCAGGTAATGCAGGTCAGCAAACACCAGGCTGCCGTCTTCGGTCCGTTGCGCGCAGAGCTCGGCCAGTTCCTCCCAGCGATCTCCGACGCTGACGGCTTCCAGTTCCAGCCGCATCAAGAGAGACGTGGCATTGGAGATGTCGCGGTAATCGTCAGTCTTGTCGCTGCGCACTTTCGTGTCATAGAGCGCGAGAGCCTGGTCCATCTGGCCCAGATCCAGATACATCAGCGCCTTGTGCCACCACACGTGATAGCGGAAATTGTTGCAATGGGCCCAGGCGCCCTCGCGGCCCTCAAACCACTCGAGACCGGCTCGGGCGTTGCCTGTCATGTCGTGGACATGTGCGACCGCGTGCAGCCCCCAAGCGTCGTCAGGTGCCGTCCAGAGCGCCTGCCGCCCGGCTGTTGCCGCACGCTCGTACTCGCCGGTTTCTTCAAGGGCAAAGGCGTGGCATCCGAGCAGGTAGCCGTGCCCGGGATGGTCCGGGGCGTAGGCGGGCAGCACCCGTTCAAGCGAACCGCGCATCCCCTTGGCATCGCCGAGGATGAAGCGGATGCCGTGGCTCAGCTTCATCGCGAGGCTGTCCTGCGGCCAACGGGCCAGGACCTCTTCCATTTGGCTGACTGCACGGCTGGGCTGGCCCTGCAGCCAGCTGCCCAGGGCGTCGATATACTTGCGCTCGCGCGGCAGGGCAGTCTCGTAGCAGGCACGGGCGTCACGAAGTGCCTCTCGCGCCGAGGGGATGAGTTCGCTGCGGCCCAACATCAAAAGCGACAGTCCCTTGATCGCATGGCCGAGGGCAAATCGCGGCGCGCTCTGCAGCACTGCGGCGAGGTGTTGGGCCGTGGACGCGGAATGGGACAATATCCCAAGCTGCACCGCGTTCCAGTCGTTCAGGGCGGCGCCAGCGGTCAGGCTGGTGTCTTGGCCGAAGATATCATGCGTCATGGGGTCCAATCTCTGTCGTAAAGCAATCGCGGTCAGGCCGGTCCAAGAAAGGTTAGATCATCGTATTGCTTCCGGCGAACCCTGCTCGCGCTTTGGTGATTGCCCGTGTGGTCCAGACGGCAGAATTTGGCGCAGGTGTAAGATTTCTAGAGATTTTTTTGCAAGAGCTCACGGCGAGAAACGACAGAAACACCGCCGTTTTGGCGGTGTTTTGCCGGAAACTGAAATACTTGGCAAAAATCTGCCGCAGGACGGCGCCCTAGGTCAGGTCAAAGGGGGAGGACGCGCCCAGGATTTCATCGGTGCTGTCGCCGCAGGCGGGGGGCGGGCGACGGTATGTGACCGGGGTTCGGGAGAAATTAAGCGGGTTGCCCAGCAGTTTCACGGGACCGGCGACCGTATCCATCTCGACCACCATGTTGCGGGCTGCCACTTGTTCTGTCTTGAAGAGGGTTGGCAGGTCCTGCACCGGTCCAGCGGGGACCTTGCGTGCTTCCATGGCCGCCAGCACTGCCTCGGTCGTGTGGCGCTGCACAGCCGGGCGGAGGATCGCGTTCAGAGCGTCGCGGTTGTCCAGGCGCGCCGGGTTGGTGGAAAATCGCGGGTCTTCGGCCAGCCCCTCCAGCTTCAGAAACTCCATGAAGCGGCGAAATTGGCTGTCGTTGCCGACGGCCAGAATGACATGACCATCGGCGGTTTCATAGGTTCCATAGGGCACGATGCTGGGATGTTCGTTGCCTCGCCGCCGGGGATTCATGCCGGTGTTAAGATGGGCGACACCCTCGTTGATCAGCCAGGCGATCTGGGAGTCGACAAGCGACAGATCGATTTGCTGACCTTCGCCGGTCTTCTCCCGGTGGTGCAGCGCGGACAGGATGCCGATGCAGGCATACATGCCACACATCACGTCGGCGATGCCGACGCCCGCCTTCATCGGTTCGCCGTCCGGCTCTCCGGTCAGGGACATGAACCCGCCGAAACCCTGGGCCATGATGTCATAACCCGGTTTGTGGCTGTTCGGACCGGTCTGGCCGTAGCCGGAAATCGAGCAATAGATCAGCCCTGGAAACTCGTCGCGCAGGCTGGCGTAATCCAGTCCGTATTTTGCAAGGCCGCCGGGTTTGAAATTCTCGATCAGGATGTCGGCCTCCGCCGCGAGGCGGCGGATGGTGCGTTGGCCCTCTGCGCTGGCGATATCCACCGCGATCGAATGCTTGTTGCGGTTCGCAGCCATGAAGTAGGCCGAGAGATCGGATTGTTTGCCAGCGGAGACCACGACGTAGGGTGGCCCCCATTGGCGGGTGTCATCCCCGCCGGTTGCGGGGTTTTCCACTTTGATGACCGTGGCCCCGAGGTCGCCCAGCAGCTGGGTGCAGGTGGGACCTGCCAGAATGCGCGACAGGTCGAGAACCTTGACGCCTTTCAACGCCCCGTAGGGTAGTTGTTCAGATCCGCCCATCGTACCCTCCTGCGTCGATCTCTGCCGAAATTACGGTAAATGTGTCGGCATTCAACGCCTCTTGCAACGCCTCGCGCAGCTGAAGGCGATTGCGCACGGTTGCTCCATTGCCACCAAAAGCGCGACCCATGGCGGCAAAATCGTGCCTGCCAAAGTCCACCCCGGCGTTTTCCAACTGTCGCTGGCGTTGCTTCAGCTCGATAAGGGCGAGACTGGCATCTGCAAATACCACGAAGATCGGAGCAACGCCCAGTTCAGCCGCGGTGGCGAGTTCGCCTGCGACCATCAAAAAGCCCGCGTCTCCGGAGAAGCTGACAACCGGGCGGTCCGGCTGTGCCAGTTTTCGACCAATGGCCATCGGCACGGCGCAGCCCATTGTGCAAAGCCCGGAAGATTGGATCAGTCCGCGAGGCTCGGTGCACTGCCACATCTGGCTGAGCAGAATTCGGTGCGCGCCGCTGTCGGCCGTGGCAAGCGTATCCGACGGCAAGGTCGCGCGGCATTCCGCGATGACGCCCGCTGGTCCCCAAGCATCATTGTGTGGAAACGCCTCGGCCAGCGCGGCTTTGACTTCGAGATGCTGCCCGCAGGTCCAGGTCGCGCGAGGCGCTGCGCCAGTTGAGAGGGCCGTGAGTGTGGGTTTGAGGGCTGCGACGAAGTTCAGCCCTGCATGGTGCATGTAATGGGTGTTTGCCTCGGGGGCGATGTCGATCACTCTTTGTCGATCCGGATCCCACACATCGCGCCAGCCCGGCCGCATCTCGATCGGATCATAGCCGAGACACAGCACGAGGTCGGCCGCGCGCAACAGTGGCAGCAGGAACTTGTCAGCCAGCGGCGACAGGCCGGCCGCGCCAAGACAGAGCGCGTGGTCTTCGGGGATGATACCCTTGGCCTTGTACGTGGTGACAAAGGGGATCTGGAATTTCTCGAGGAAACTGCGAAGCGTATCGCCCGCATTTTCCTGCAAGGCATCCAGCCCGATCACCGCCAGCGGTCGGTCTGACGCAGCGAGCCAGTCGTGCGCCCGCGCCAGCGCCACGCTGTCTGGCACAGTTGCACTTGCGGGCGCGCTGCGTGGCGAGGCGCTCGGGGCTGGTGCATCCGCAACGGAGATCGGAACGTCGATGTGCACCGGCCCGTTGCGTGGTGCGGTCGCAATCGCGATCGCCTTGTCGGCAATCAGCCCCGCTGCATTTGCGTCGAGCCGAAAGCTCGCCTTGGTGATGGGGCGCATGACCGCCTGATGATCGAGAACCTGGTGGGTGTAGCAATGGGCCTCGTCGGCGTCGACGCAGCCTGTCAGCACCAGCATTGGAACACGATCCTGCAAGGCATTGGCGACGACGTTGACACCGTTCAGCGCGCCGGGGCCGAGGGTGGCCACCAGCACAACCGGGGCCCCATCCGCGTGGTGGACGCCCTCGCCGATGAAACCCGCACAGTTTTCGTGCTTTGCCAGATGGAACGCGATTCCCGCCCGTGTCAGGGCATCGACCAGTGTCAGGACTTCGCCGCCGGGCATGCCGAAGGCGTGGCGGCAGCCTGCTTGATAAAGGCGCTGCGCCAGTACGTCAGCAGCTCGATGTTTCGGTGTCATGCCCGTTGTCCAGCTTGTTGAATTATCGCCAGATTGCCGAGGTTGTCAGCGCGCGCAAGCCCTCTCACGCCAGTGTGACACTTGGTGACGGCAGCGAAGCGCGGAAATCCACCCACGTTCGAACCTTGGGTGCCGCTGAAATAGGCAGTGGCAGGCTATCTGCGCATACATGCCGGGGGCGACACGCAATCGGTGGATGGCTTGGACGTAAGGCTTCCATATCTGCCACGGCCGAGGAGGATGAACGAAAAGCGCGCACCCTTCGAGGCGCGCGCAGGCTTTTGTCATGATAGGTGGCGGTTATACCGCAATCTTGCCACCGCCCTGGCGGGTGACCACGACGACCGATGGGCGCGGCGGCATCTTCGGATCGAAATCTGGCCAGCGGGTGGCCGGATCTTCAAACGTCGACGCGCGCTCGAACCCCTTCAGAGCCTTGGTTCCATCGGTGCCGGGGTGTTGGACCGCCAGGAACAGGGTTTCGTTGTCCGGCGTGAAGTAGGGGCCGCACAGCTCTCCGCCGACCGGGCAGCGGAAAAACAGTTTGGAATGCCCCCGCAGTTCGCCCTCGGTTTCGACACCATAAAGCCCATCGGACTTGCCCGTCTTGCCCCAGCCGCTGCCCTGGTCGGTTGAGACCCACAGGCGACCCTCGGCATCAAAGGCGCAATTGTCCGGAGAGCCGAACCAGCCGTTTTCAGAGGTCTCCGGGTTCCATTCGGCCCCGACCTCGGCCAAGGCCGGGTCACCGCATTTCACGAGAATGGACCAGTGACCGTGGGTCGCGGCGTGATCGCCCCCGGCTTCCTTGATCTCGATGATGTGACCAAAGCTGGATTCGGCACGTGGATTGGCCGCATCGACCTGATCCGCCCCGCGGCGGGTATTGTTCGTCAACATCACGTAGGCCGTGCCATCACCGCGCGGCTGTGCGTCCTCCGGGCGGTCCATTGGGGTTGCGCCAAGCGCATCCGCTGCCAGCCGGGTGTCGATCAACACGTCCGCCTGGCTGGCAAAGCCGTTTTCCGCTGTCAGCGGTCCCTCGCCATGCACCAGCGGCAGCCAGGTCAGCGAGCCGTCCTCGTCGAACCGCGCCACGTAAAGCGTACCTTCACTGAGCAGTCGGGCGTTGGCTGCAGGATCTTCGGAGACCACGCCGTCGGAGACATATTTATACTGGTAATCAAAACGCGCATCATCGCCCATGTACACCACGAGGCGCCCAGAGCTGGAAACGGTGGTTTCCGCGCCTTCGTGGCGGAAGCGGCCCAGGGCCGTATGCTTCACCGGTGTGGCGTCAGGATTGCGCGGGTCAACTTCGACCACCCAACCAAAGCGGTTCAGCTCGTTGGGTTCCTTATCGATATTGAAGCGATCATGATACTTGCCCCAGGCGTACCAGCGCCCCGGTGCACCGTAACGCTTCATCTGTTCCGCTTCCGGCTGACCGGAGAGATCCGGCTTGCCGTCTTCGTCCAGTTTGTCGGTCCAGAAGTAGCCGTGGAAGTTCTCCTCGGCCATCAGCCAGGTGCCCCATGGGGTCATCCCGCCGGCGCAGTTGTTGAGCGTTCCGATCACCCGGGTGCCGGTGGGGTCGGCGCTGGTTTGCATCCGCGGATGTCCGGCAGCTGGACCGTCGATGGTCATCTCGGTGTGCAGCGGCGAGATGCGCCGGTTCATTTTGCCATCGCGCACCACTTGCCACTTTCCATCGTTACCTCGGGCGATCTCTACGACAGAGCCACCGTGGGCAGCCATTTCGGTGTCCACCAGTTCGCGGGTCATACCGGCGAAATCCGCGCGGTCCTGACGGCCAAGGCCCGGGAACATGACCTCTTCGTTGGTGTATTCGTGGTTGACGCACAGCAGGCCGCGGCTGCCGTCCTCGTTCAGTGGCACGAAGCCGACGTAGTCGTTGTTGTAGCCAAATTGCTTCAACTGGGCTTCGGCGCTTTGGTTCATGACGTCGAATTCGGGGGCGTCGGCGGTAATCGGATCGCCCCAGCGCAGCAGAATGTCAGCGTCATAGCCGTCGGCGACGTGGTGGGTTTCGTCGTTGCCCCATTGTAGCTCTGCAAAGTTGTAGCGCCCCTGTTCGGGCGACACGGCAGCCGCGCTCGGGCGCGGAGCGCTGAGCGCGGTCGCGCCGAACAGCGCGGTGGTTGCGGAGACTCCGAGGATGCCCTTCAGCAGTTCCCGGCGACCATACCGGGCGGCAATAACGTCGCCGATCGTGCGCTGCAGATTGGGATTGGCAGGAATGTCGTCATAGGCTTCGAAGGCTTCGCCCTTGTTGCCGGTCTGCGGATCATTGATGATCTGTTTGCGGTCCATGTCTGGCTCCAAATTCTGTCGCTCGGTTGGCGCAGCCAAGGCTGTTCAGCTGCGGATCGCCTGCATCATGGATGGTTCTGTAACAGCTGTTTGAAACCCCATGAAAAATAATAAAATTATCATAATTGCGGGGCGGTCAGGCCGCGGGGCGAAAGCCAACGATCAACTGGCGCAATCCCAGTGCGGCGCCGACAAAGATCGCGGCAGTGGTCACCGGGGCCGAGAGTGACAAGAGAGAAAACGCGCTGAGCCCCTGGCCAACCGTACAGCCCATCGCAATCACGGCGCCAGCCCCCATGATGGCGGCTCCGATGATCTGGCGGCGCAATTCGCGCGCGTCTTCGCAGGCCTCCCAGCGAAAATGTCCCTTGATCAATGAGCCCAGAAAAGCGCCGCACCACACGCCGCCGACCGAACCGACGGCAAACGACACCGGTCGCAGGCTGCCGGTCATCCACCACAGGATGCTCTCTCCCAATGGGGCGGAAAAAGAGTGTGAGACCACCGGCAGCGCGTCAAAGCCAGTCGTCGCAAGAACGCTGCTGCCAAGCCAGCCGGACGTGATGGCAACCCCCACAATCGCGGCCCACATCAAGGCGCGGGGCTCCTTCTGGATGCCGCCGCCCCAGAGCGAGGCGAGCAGGATCACCGCCCCAATCCCGAGGCCGACTGCCGTTGGCGGCACGCCGGTTTCGGCGGCGACCATCTGGGCCAGTCCGGGCGGCAGCTCCGTGGTCACGTCCTCTTGGGGGAACAGCCAATGCCGCAGCGGTGCCAACGGTCCTGCCAGCACCACGTAGGTGGAAATCCCCATTACCAGTACGATCACGAAACTGCGCAGGTCGCCCCCTCCCAGCCGTGCAATCGCGCCGTAGCCGCAGTTGCCGCTCAGAGCCATCCCGTAGCCGAACATCAGCCCGCCCAGGATCGAGGCCATCGGCATCCAGCGGGTCGAAAGGTAGAGGGAGGCTTTCATCTCCACCAAACCGGCGGCGGTCAGCGAGAATGTGGAAATGACCGACACACCGATGGCCACACCCCACATTCGCAACCGCAGCGAGGATCCGCCATAGATGACATCTTCTATGGCGCCCAGTGTACAGAAGCGACCCAGCCGGGCGGCCAGCCCCAACAGAATACCGCCAAACAGCCCGATCAAGGCTGCGAGCTGGTGTTCTGTCAAAAGCTCAAGCATGTTTTGTGTCAGGTGGCATCAGCTGCCGTCCTTGCAGAACAGATCATAGACAACTTCAAGTATGCGGCGCGGCTTGTCATCGGCCAGTCGGTAGTAAATCGCCTTGCCTTCGCGTCTCGGGATCACCAGCCCTTCGAGACGCAAGCGCGACAGTTGCTGGGAAACAGCAGCTTGCCGTGCAGATAATAGCTCTTCCAGCTCGGTCACGGATTTTTCGCCGGAGACCAGGTGGCACAGGATCATCAGCCGCCCTTCGTGGCTGATCGCCTTGAGGAAATTCGATGCCTTCGCGGCATTGCTGACCATGCGGTCCATGTCCTCGGGCTCCATGTCAGCAGAAAACTGCGGTAGGGGCATTTTTGTCTCCTGGCGGTTCCGCGCCTGTTTCCGTTTGCGAAATCGACAGCGCGCTCAGCTGCCGTCTGATGATTGCGTGGTGTCGGCAAAGTCTGTGTGGTCGGTGAGCAGATCGGCCCAAAGGGGCCAGAAAAAGTCTTCTCCCGGATATCCTTCCAGTCGGGCCATTTCCTGTCCGTTTTCGACCAGAAGAAACGTGGGAGTGAAAAGGACGCGGCGACGCAGTTGCAGATCTGGTGGCATATCTTGCAGGTCCACCCGGCGCAGCGGTGCAAAGCGCCCCTCGGCTGTCTTCGGGTATATCGGTGCGATCTCGGCGTCCCAGCGCGCGCACCATTCGCAGCCTGTTTGTTCCACCATGACCAGTTCAGCCGCCAGCGCGGGCAGGGGCGCCAGTGTCAGGGCTGCCAGGGTCAGCAGTTGCCGAAAGCGCCGCATCCGTGTCATCCATCTGTTGACGGTTCGTCGAGATTCAACGTAATTCGAATATGTGAATGATACAAGCCGGACCCGTTGACGACCCTGTGGGCGCGGCAAAAGAAGGGCGGGAACGGGATGCTGGAAATTACCCTGTTTGGTGCGCTGGCGGCTGGGCTGCTGAGCTTTTTCACGCCCTGCATTTTGCCAATGGTGCCGTTCTACCTGTCTTACATGGGGGGGCTGTCCATGACCGAACTGCGCGGAAATGGCGCGATTGCGCCGGGTGCGCAGCGGCGGTTGCTGATTTCGGCGGTCTGTTTCGCCGCCGGGGTGACGACGGTGTTCATGCTGATGGGCATGGGCGCCACTGCGCTGGGGCAGCTGTTCGGGCAGTACCTGGACATCCTATCGTATGGCGCGGCCGCGCTGCTGCTGCTGTTCGGGCTGCATTTCCTGGGTGTCGTGAAAATCCCGCTGCTCTACCGTGAGGCGCGGATGGAAAGCCGTGCCGAGCCGTCAACGGTGCTGGGAGCCTATCTGATGGGGCTCGCCTTCGGCTTTGGCTGGACCCCCTGCGTGGGGCCGGCGCTGGCCTCGATCCTGATGATTGCCTCGGGCATGGGGGACGTCTGGCGCGGCGGGTTGCTGCTGCTGGTCTACGGGCTGGGCATGACTGCGCCCTTCGTGGTTGCAGCGCTGTTTGCGCGGCCGTTCCTGGCCTGGGTGGCGCGCCACCGCGCGGCTTTTGCCTGGGTGGAAAAGGGCATGGGCGCGATGCTGGTGGTATTCGCGGTGCTGATAGCAACCGGCGGCGTGCGGCTGATTGCCGAGGCGATGATCCGCTGGATGCCCGCGTTCAGCACAATAGGTTGACTGAGGTTTGGAGGATAGCATGCTGAAATACATTGCAAAATTTGTTGTGGCGTTGGCCGTTGCGACGCCGCTTGCCGCTGCTGAGCTGGGCGACGACGGTCTGCACAAGGCGCCCTGGATGCGCGACACCTTCAAGGATTTGCGCGAAGACCTGCAGGAAGCAAACGCTGAGGGCAAACGGCTGGCGCTGATCTTTGAGCAGCGCGGCTGCATCTATTGCACCCAGATGCACGAAGAGGTGCTGTCGCGGCCGGACATCAGCAAATACATCGCTGAAAACTTCTTTGTTGTGCAGCTGAACCTGCACGGTGACATCGAAGTGACCGATTTCGACGGCGAGGTTCTGGCGGAGAAAGACATGGCCCGAAAGTGGGGTTTGCTGTTCACGCCGACGATTCTTTTCCTGCCGGAAGAGGTGGAGGAAGGCAAAACCGCCCCACAGGCCGCAGTGGCGGTGATGCCCGGCGCTTTTGGACCGGGAACCACGATGGACATGTTTACATGGGTCAATGAAAAGCGCTATGCGCTTGAGAATGAGGAAGATTTCCAGCGCTACCACGCGCGCCGCATCCGCGAGCGCAACAATGGGTCGACGGACTAGGGGGTCGGCGCAGCTTTTGGAAAAATTCACATGATTGAATTTGTTGTTGCGTATTGCCCGGGCCGCCGCCTAGGCTGGTCCGCAGCTAGCCAGGCCGCCAAGCGCGTGCGGCAGCCAACGGGAGGACACATGAAGCATCTAACTGTGACACTGGCGCAGGCCGCCGGTCTGGCCGCAACTATGGGCGCAGGTCTGGCGCTGGCCGGGACCGCGGCTCTGGCGGAGGAGGTCGCGCCGAACGCGGTGCAATACGGGGAATACGGTGAAGTGGAAACTTCGCTGACCGGCGTGCCGGGCGACGCTGAAGCGGGCGCCGTGATTGCCGGTAGCAAATCCAAGGGCAACTGCGTTGCGTGCCATCAGGTAAGCGCGTTGGCGGATGTGCCGTTCCACGGCGAAATCGGCCCCTCGCTGGATGGCGCCGGGGACCGCTGGACCGCGGCCGAGCTGCGCGGTCTAGTGGCCAATGCCAAGAAGACGTTCGAGGGCACGATGATGCCCGCATTTTACAAGGTCGAGGGCTTCATCCGCCCCGGCGATGCCTACACCGGGAAAGCCGGGACAGAACCGCTTCCGCCTATCCTGACGGCACAGGAAATCGAGGATGTGGTCGCCTTTCTGGAGACCCTGAAGGAAGAATGACGCTGGTTGCGGTTCCAAGCCGCTGACCGACCGCGGGACAATCAAAGGAGAAATAAGATGGAGTTCTCACGCCGTGAGACCCTGGCCTTGGGCCTGGGCGCCGCCATGGTAACCGTGCTGCCGTTCCGCGTGAACGCAAAAGCTGAAGACCGGATCGCCGAATTCACCGGTGGAGCTGAGATGGCGGATGCCGACATCACGCTGAACGCACCGGAAATCGCCGAGAACGGCAACACCGTTCCGATCTCGGTTGAGGCACCGGGGGCCACTGCCATCATGCTTCTGGCGACCGGGAACCCCGAGCCGGGCGTTGCCACTTTCAAATTCGGCCCTGCAGCTGCGCAGCAGGCGGCGTCCACGCGGATCCGCTTGGCTGGCACGCAGGACGTTGTGGCGGTCGCCAAGCTGGCCGATGGCAGCTTTGCCAAGACCAGTGCCACGATCAAGGTCACGATCGGCGGTTGCGGCGGCTAAATAGCCTCGCTCCAATCGGTATTATGAAGGAGAAACAAAGACATGGCATCCGGTGTTAAACCCCGCGTCAAGGTCCCGAAAACAGCTGCCGCCGGCGAGACGGTCACGATCAAGACCCTGATCAGTCACAAGATGGAAAGCGGCCAGCGCAAGGACAAGGATGGCAACACCATCCCGCGTTCGATCATCAACCGCTTCACCTGTGCCTTCAACGGCGAGATGGTGGTGGACGTTGCGATGGAGCCTGCGATCTCGACCAACCCTTACTTCCAGTTCGATGCCGTGGTGTCCGAGTCGGGTGAGTTTGTCTTCACCTGGTACGACGATGACGGCTCGGTCTATGACACAAGCAAGAAGATCGCCGTTTCCTGATCCGGTCCGGATCTTCAGGCACGCGCACTGGCCGGGGCTTGGCCGGGCAGGGCAGGCACCCACGGGAGGACAAGGAATGAAGAGACAGGTAATTGCAGCCGCCGCCGCGCTGGCGCTGCCTTTCGCCGCGGGCGCTGGCCCTGATGACGACACGCTCGTGGTGAACGACGAGATCGAAATGGTCACCAAAGCAGCGGCTCCGGAGCATCTGTCGGATGTCATGGACGAGATAATGTCAGGTTGGCATTTCCGTTCGGATGAGACGCAGGCGCTGCAGATGGACGATTTCGAGAACCCGGCCATGGTGTTCGTAGACCAAGCGCTTGAGACCTGGGAAACGGTTGAGGGCTCCAAGGGCAAGTCTTGCGCCGCGTGCCATGGTGACGTCGAGGAGAGCATGGCGGGGGTGCGTGCGGTCTATCCCAAGTGGAACGAGACCGCCGGTGAAGTCCGCACTTTGAACATGCAAATCAATGACTGTCGCGAAACCCAAATGGGGGCCGAGCCGTGGAAATACACCGGCGGCAAGATGGCAGCGATGGAGGCGCTTATCTCGGTGCAATCGCGCGGGCTGCCGGTGAATGTGGCGATTGATGGTCCCGCCCAATCGGTTTGGGAGAAGGGCCGCGAGATGTATTACACCCGCACCGGCCAGCTGGAGTTGTCTTGCGCGAACTGCCACGAGGACAACTATGGCAATATGATCCGCGCCGACCATCTGAGCCAGGGCCAGATCAACGGCTTCCCTGTTTATCGCTTGAAGAACACAAAGCTGAACACGGCACATGCGCGCTTCAAAGGGTGCGTGCGCGACACCCGCGCTGAAACCTATGCGCCGGGTTCCGAGGAGTTCGTAGCGTTGGAGCTGTATGTCGCTTCGCGTGGAAACGGGCTGTCGGTCGAAGCGCCCTCCGTTCGCAACTGACTTATTTGCCCCGCGCCTGAACCATGGCGCGGGGCTTTTCTTTCTTTAAACATTCGTTCGCGTGAATGTGTAGCGCGTGCATAGAGGATGAGGGTACCGATGATCTCGCGCCGCGATTTTCTTCAGGTTTCAATGGCTGCCTCCGCATTGGTGGGGGCGTCAGGCTTTGGCAACTGGGCGCGCTTGGCGGCTCAGCAGTCGCTATCGCAGGATCAACTGCTGGAGTTCGACACCTACGGAAACATCAGCCTGATCCATGTGACCGATATCCACGGTCAACTGAAGCCGATCTATTTCCGCGAACCTTCGGTGAATATCGGGGTGGGCGCCAACAAGGGGCATGTGCCCCACATCACCGGTGCCGATTTCCGCAAGGCCTATGGCATCGCCGATGGCAGCCCGTCGGCCTATGCGCTGACCCATGATGATTTTTCCGCGCTGGCGCAGGCCTATGGCCGGGTTGGTGGGCTGGATCGGGTGGCGACGATCATCAACGCTATCCGCGCCGACCGCCCTGATGCGCTGCTGTTTGATGGCGGCGACACCTGGCATGGCTCCTACACCTGCCACCACACGGCGGGACAGGACATGGTCAACGTGATGAATGCGCTGAAGCCGGATGCGATGACCTTCCATTGGGAGTTCACGCTCGGATCGGAACGCGTGCAGGAAATCGTCGAAAGCCTGCCCTTTGCGGCGCTTGGTCAGAACATCTTTGACGCCGAGTGGGACGAACCGGCCGAGCTGTTCAAGCCCTATAAGTTCTTTGAACGCGGCGGCGCAAAGGTGGCGGTGATCGGTCAGGCTTTCCCTTACATGCCGATTGCCAACCCCGGCTGGATGTTCCCGGAGTATTCCTTTGGTATCCGGGACGAGAATATGCAGGCCATGGTGGACGAGGTCCGCGCGGCCGGTGCCGATCTGGTGGTAGTGCTCAGCCACAACGGCTTTGACGTCGACAAGAAGATGGCTGGCAAGGTGCGGGGCATCGACGTGATCCTGTCGGGCCACACCCACGATGCGCTGCCGGAGCCGGTTCTGGTGGGCAAGACGCATATCATCGCGTCTGGCTCCAACGGGAAATTCGTCTCCCGCGTCGATCTGGATGTGCGCGACGGCCAGCTGATGGGGCTGCGGCACAAGCTGATCCCGGTGTTCTCGGACGTGATCGCACCGGACCCGGCGGTTGCGCAGCTGATCGAGGCGGAGCGCGCGCCCTTCAAGGACCAACTGGCGGAGGTGATCGGCCAGACGGATACACTGTTGTACCGGCGCGGCAACTTTAACGGCACTTGGGACGATTTGATCTGCGACTCGTTGCTGAGCGAGCGGGAGGCAGATATCGCCATGTCGCCGGGGGTGCGTTGGGGGCCGTCGCTGGTGCCGGGCGATGACATCACCCGCGAAGATATCTGGAACGTCACCTCGATGTCTTATGGCGCTGCCTACCGGTCCGAGATGACCGGGGAATTCATTAAGGTCATTCTTGAAGACGTGGCTGACAACATCTTCAACCCCGACCCCTATTACCAGCAGGGCGGTGACATGGTGCGGATCGGCGGCATGGGTTACCGCATCGACATCAGCAAGCCGCAAGGTGAACGGATCAGCGAAATGACCCTGCTGCGCACCGGCGAGTTGATCGATCCATCGAAATCCTACGTGGTCTCTGGCTGGGCCAGCGTCAACGAGGGCACCGAAGGTCCGATGATCTGGGATGTGGTGGAGGACCACATCCGCAAGCTGGGAACCGTCAGCCTGGCCCCGAATACCTCGGTTCAGGTGGCGGGCGTCTGAAGGCACCCGCTGGCGCTGGGGCGGCAAGGAGCCGTCCCGGCGCTCATTGAAAAAAATTTGCGCAGTTGAATTCACGAACGTGAATTTATCTATGTGAGGAGGCAAGCAAGATGAGTGATGATGCCAAGGGCATGGCGCCCTCGCGCCGCCAGTTTTTAACCGGGGCGGCGGCAGCCGGGGCCGGGGCGGTGGCTGCCGGGGCGGGGCGCGCCGCCGCACCCGATCCGCTGATTACGGAGGTGCAGGACTGGGCCAGTGGTCTGGGCGATGGCGTCGACGTCACTCCCTATGGGTTGCCGATCGAATACGAAAGCGACGTGGTGCGCCGCAATGTGGAGTGGCTGACGGCGGACACCATCAGCTCAATCAACTTCACGCCGATCCATGCGCTGGACGGCACCATCACGCCGCAGGGCTGCGCGTTTGAGCGGCATCATTCCGGCGCAATTGAGCTGCGCAAAGAAGACTACCGGTTGATGATCAACGGGCTGGTGGATACGCCGCTGGTGTTCACCTATGCTGATCTTGAACGTTTTCCGCGCGAAAACCGGGTGTATTTCTGCGAATGCGCGGCGAATTCCGGGATGGAATGGGCGGGCGCCCAGCTGAATGGCGCGCAGTTCACCCATGGCATGATCCACAACATGGAATACTCCGGCGTGCCGCTGCGCACCCTGTTGGAAGAGGCGGGAGTCAGCCCCCAGAGTAAATGGGTCTATGTCGAGGGGGCGGATGCCTCCTCCAACGGCCGTTCGATCCCGCTGGAGAAGGCGATGGACGATGTGCTGGTCGCCTTCAAGGCCAACGGCGAAGCGTTGCGCAAGGAACATGGCTACCCGGTGCGGCTGGTGGTGCCCGGTTGGGAGGGCAACCTGTGGATCAAGTGGTTGCGCCGGGTCGAGGTGATGGACCAGCCGGTGGAAAGCCGCGAGGAGACCTCGAAATACACCGATACCCTGGCCAATGGCATCAGCCGCAAATGGACGTGGGAGATGGATGCCAAATCCGTCATCACAAGTCCCAGTCCACAGGCGCCGGTTACGCATGGCAAGGGGCCGTTGGTGATCACCGGTCTTGCATGGTCGGGGCGCGGCGCAATCAGCGGCGTTGATGTGTCGCTGGACGGCGGCAAGACCTGGCAGCAGGCGCGGCTGGCGGCTCCGGGCGCCGACAAGGCGCTGACACGGTTTTACCTCGACATTAATTGGGACGGCGCGGAAATGCTGCTGCAAAGCCGGGCGAGGGACACCAGCGGTTATGTGCAGCCCACCAAGGCGCAGCTGCGCGAGGTACGGGGCCTGAATTCGATCTATCACAACAATGCCATCCAGACCTGGTGGGTGAAGGCAAACGGGGAGGCGGAGAATGTCGAGGTTTCTTGAGGCGCGCCCGGATCTGAAAGCCGGACGATACATCGCAGTGACCGCAACGCTGGTTTGCCTGGCGGCTTTGCCCGCGTCAGCCGGACAATTCGGCCTGGGCCGCCCCGCATTGCCAGAGGAAATCGCGGCCTGGGATGTGGACGTCCCACCCGATGGCAGTGGCTTGCCGGAGGGATCAGGCGATGTCCTGACAGGTGAAGAGATTTTCGCGGAAAAATGTGCCGCCTGTCATGGCGATTTTGCCGAAGGTGTCGGAAATTGGCCGAAGCTTGCGGGTGGCTGGGACACGCTGGATCATGACGATCCGGTCAAGACTGTCGGCAGCTATTGGCCGCATGTGACGTCAGTTTGGGATTACATCAACCGCTCGATGCCGTTTGGCGCGGCGCAGACGTTGTCGGCGGATGAGGTCTACGCGGTAACCGCCTATATTCTCTATTCCAATGATCTGGTGGACGACGATTTTACCCTGACGGACCAGAATATCCTGGAGGTCCGCATGCCGAACCGGGAGGGGTTCGTCGTGGATGACCGGCAGGAGGCCGAGCGGCATTTCTGGACCGACTCGCCTTGCATGGAGAATTGCAAGACCACGGTGGAGATCACCATGCGTGCGCGGACACTGGACGTGACCCCGGAGACACCGTCTGCTGCCCAGCCTGAAACGGCGGTGACCCAGCAAAGTGATGCGACAAAAGCGCTGGAACCGGCGCCGGATCCAGAGCTGGTTGCTGCAGGCGAAAAAGTGTTTCGCAAGTGCAAGGCGTGCCATCAGGTCGGCAAAGGGGCGCAATCCCGCAGCGGTCCGGCCCTGAATGACGTGGTGGGTGCGCCGGTCGCGCAAGTAGAGGGGTTCCGGTATTCCAAAGCGATGTCGGCGGCTGCGGCTGATGGCCTGGTCTGGGACGAGGAAACACTCGGCACCTTTCTGGCCAAGCCGAAGGCATTTCTGAAAGGCACCAAGATGTCATTTTCCGGGCTGCGAAAGGCCGAGGATATCGCCGCCGTGATTGCTTATCTCAAGGCGCAGTCCGACTAGATATTGCCGGATGGGTTACGGCGTGACCTTGCGCCGGAGGGAACAAGATCACATGACCTCCGGCGAAGGGCTCGATACGCCAGCTGGGCTCGGCTTCTGGCTTTGGCTTGCGCAGGTGGGCCGGTAGAGTGTCGCAGACCGACGGGGGCGGTTGCCTGAATGGATGGTCCTCGCAGAGGATCACGTCGCGTTGGGTCAGAAGGTTTAGTCGACTGGCAAGGCTGCTGGCCTCATGGACCCCTGCCTTGCGGGCGCTGGGGTAATTGCGGACATCGCCGCTGATCAGCACGAGGCCCGGCAGATCCTGAATGTTTCGCGCGATGATCCTGGTTTCGGATTGCCAGGGGCGAAACAGGGTGAATTGCACCGCTGTCTGAACCAGATAGCTTGCGGCCACAAGAAGCACTGCATTGCGCGCCAGTCGTCCAGCCAGGTTGCTGGATTGGCTCAACTCCTGGGCAGACCGGACGATCAGCACGGCATAGAGGATCCAGGCAAAATGAAAGGCTCTGGCCGGAATAGTAAAACCGAGTTTCAGTATCTGCAGTGCCATGAGCGCGAGACCCAGTGCCATGACAGTCCAGAGGTAGATTGCCTCCAGCGGTTTCCTATACGCGACGACCGCCGTCGACACGGCCAGAAGTCCAATGTGGAACGCCAGCACCAGATCTGATTGAAAGGTCATCTTTTGCAGGAACACTGCGAAGGTTTCACGCAGCAGTGGCAGATGGGCGGCCATTTCGGCCAGTCCCTGCGCTGGGTCCGCGCTGCGGCGCGGGTCCAGTTGAATTCCGAAAATCCCGTGAACCAGCCAGTTTAGCGTATAGACCAGTACCAGGCTGGCGGCGAGGCTGACTGAAAATAGCAGGATAAGGCTGGTCAAATCACGCAACGACCGCCTGCGGGTCGCGACAGCGCAGATGATCAGGATGATGATGGGAAAGGTCGTATAAGCAGTAAACGCGAGTAGCGTGAATGGTGGCAGCAACAGTCGCATGTGCTTTTGAGACAGCCGCAGGGCTAGCCACGCATAAAGCGCCAGAACCGCCAAGCCGGGAATGACGGTGCTGGCCCAGGGTGCCATGAGAAAGACCGGTGGTGTCGGCAGCAACACCAAAGCCAGAACCACGGTGAACCAGCGCCGCTCATATGCGCCTGCCGCAGCAGCTGCCAGCGCGGCTGCGGTTGTTGCCCAAAGCAATTGGTAGAGAGCAAAATTCACGCCAGCAGGCGTCGCCAGCCCGCGCAAGTGCCACAGGTAGTTCAGCCAGCGCCCTTCGGTCAGGGTCTTGTCCCAAAATCCGTCAGGCTGTGCCAGCAAGGCCGGGTAGTCGTCGTAGCGGACAATGGGATCCAGGAGGTTGCCCGCTGAGAGGGCCAGCAGAAGCGGCCCGGCAACGGCAACCGCAATCACAAAGGCTTGACGATGTGGAGCAACGGAAGTTTTCGGGCCCAAAGGGGACAATTTTGCAAACATAAAGGCAGGTCTCGGCAGCAACCGAAAAGATAGTCGTGCCAAGAAGGTTCGCCTATGATTGCGGCAGTGATAAGGCTGCCACAGAAATTCCTGATGCTTTCGGTTTCTGCCGTAATCAGCTCCAGCCTTTGCGGAAGAAATGCGGGCTGGCGCCGAATTTGCGTTTGAACTGGCGCGAGAAATGCGTCGCGGAGTTGAAACCCGAGGCCAGCGCAATTTCTGTCACGCTCATGGAGGTTTCGTTCATCAGCGCAAAGGCGTGGCTCAGCCGCATGTCGAAATAGACGTGCATCGGGCTTTGGTTCAGGTAGCGAGAGAACAGCCGTTCCAGCTGGCGGCGCGAGATGTCGAGCCGGTCGCAGAGTTCACCGATCGACAGCGGTTCCTCTATCGATTCCTGCATCAGCTGGAGGGCGTTCAGCAATCTCTGGTTGCGGCTGCCGATGGCGACGGCATAGTTCGATTTCTGCGGCGCAGCCTGACCGCCGGAACGCACGTGCAGGCACATATCGGCCACGATGATTGCCAGTTGCTTGCCGTGGTGCTCCTCGATCAGGTGCAGCATCATGTCGGTCGCGGCATTGCCGCCTCCGCATGTCATCAGCGGCCCCGAGATTTCGAAGATGTTGGGAGAGGGGGTGAGATTCGGATAGCTTTCCAGAAACCCCGGTTGGTTCTCCCAATGCAGCGTAAACTTGTGTTCCTTGATCAGACCGGCCTGAGCCAGCGCGAATGCGCCGGTGCAGACGCCGCCAATGGCGCGGCCAAAGCGGCTTTCGCGGCGCAGCCAGTTCAGGGTGACTTCACTGGCTGCATTCTGCGGTTCGACGCCTGCGCAGACAAAGCCCATCGACTCCGCGGGCAGCGGCTGAAGCGGCATGTCGGGGGTTACCACCATTCCGTTGGAACATCTGACGGGATGCCCATCCTCGGTCATGATGAACCAGCGATAAAGCCGGGTACCGGTAACCTGATTGGCAATGCGCAGGGGTTCGATGGCCGCAGCCACCGGTAGCATTGTCGCTTTGGGCAGCAGCAGGAAGTAGAAATCCTTTGGCGCGCCATCAAAGGGGATGGCCAGATTGGCTGCCGCCCCTTTCTGTACAAAGCTGTCATCGGTCATGACGTTTCCCAATGCGAAAGCCAGGGCATAGCGGGCCCGGCAAGTTGCAGACTTCTTAGTCGTTTCCTAAGATGCCATGCCTCTCTCAAGCCCAAGAATTGCGACAGCGTTCTGGCAGATTGCGACACCTGTTGCAGCTTTGCGCCGTTGCGAAAATCACTGCCGCCTCTTGCAGCCCAAAAGGGGCGCGACTAAGACTCAGGTAACACTGTGTCGGGTATGGTACCGGACATAAACAACGCAGGCAGGTCGAAATGATTGATCCCAGAGAAACATACATGAATACCCTGGTCCCGATGGTGGTTGAGCAGACCAGCCGGGGCGAGCGCGCATACGACATCTTTTCCCGCCTGTTGAAGGAGCGGATCATTTTCCTGAATGGTCCGGTGCACGACGGGATGAGCTCCCTGATCGTGGCGCAGCTGCTGCACCTTGAGGCGGAAAACCCGTCCAAGGAAATCTCGATGTACATCAACAGCCCCGGCGGTGTGGTGACCTCGGGCCTGTCGATCTATGACACGATGCAGTACATCAAGCCCAAGGTTTCCACTCTGGTGATCGGCCAAGCAGCGTCGATGGGCTCGCTTCTGCTGACCGCGGGTGAGCCGGGCATGCGCTTCTCTCTGCCGAACTCGCGTGTGATGGTTCACCAGCCGTCCGGTGGCTTCCAGGGGCAGGCGACCGACATCATGATCCACGCAGAGGAAACGCTGAAGCTTAAAAAGCGCCTCAACGAGATCTATGTGAAGCACACCGGCCAGGATTACGACAGCATCGTGAACGCGCTGGAACGCGACAACTTCATGTCGCCCGAGGAAGCCAAGGAATTCGGCCTGATTGACGAAATCGTCGAAAACCGCGCCAAGGGCGATGACGAGCAGGGCTGAGGTCGCTGCTTGGCACAACCGGTGCCCCGGTTCGGACCGGGGCGCACTTTCACATTGTGGCGGGTTGAGCAGTGGCATAAGCTGGCACAAAGTAGGATTGCTCCGCCTTGCGGACACCAAAGACCGAGCGGACTGAAAGGTAGATCATGGCAACGAATTCAGGCGGCGACAGCAAGAACACCCTCTATTGCAGCTTCTGCGGCAAGAGCCAGCATGAAGTGCGCAAGCTGATCGCAGGCCCCACAGTGTTCATCTGTGATGAATGCGTTGAGCTGTGCATGGACATCATCCGGGAAGAGACCAAGGCCTCTGGCCTGAAGGCGACCGACGGCGTGCCCACGCCCAAGGACATTTGCCAGGTTCTGGATGACTACGTGATCGGCCAGGCCACCGCCAAGCGGGTGCTGTCCGTTGCTGTGCACAATCACTACAAACGTCTGAACCACGCCCAGAAGGCAGGATCAGATATCGAACTGGCGAAGTCGAACATTCTGCTGATTGGCCCCACCGGCTGCGGCAAGACGCTGCTGGCGCAGACGCTTGCGCGGATTCTGGATGTGCCTTTCACCATGGCCGATGCGACCACGCTGACCGAAGCGGGCTATGTGGGCGAGGATGTCGAGAACATCATTCTGAAGCTCTTGCAGGCGTCGGAATACAACGTCGAGCGGGCGCAGCGCGGCATCGTCTACATCGACGAGGTCGACAAGATCACCCGCAAGTCGGAAAATCCCTCGATCACCCGCGACGTGTCGGGCGAGGGTGTGCAGCAGGCGCTTCTGAAATTGATGGAAGGCACCGTGGCCTCGGTGCCGCCGCAGGGCGGGCGCAAGCACCCGCAGCAGGAATTCCTGCAGGTGGATACGACCAACATCCTGTTCATCTGTGGCGGTGCGTTCGCCGGCCTCGACAAGATCATCGCGCAGCGCGGCAAGGGCTCGGCGATGGGCTTTGGCGCCGATGTGCGTGACAATGACGAGCGCGGTGTTGGCGAAATCTTCCAGGATCTGGAGCCGGAAGACCTGCTGAAGTTCGGCCTTATTCCGGAATTCGTCGGCCGCTTGCCGGTTCTGGCGACGCTGGAAGATCTGGACGAGGATGCGCTTGTCATCATCCTGACCCAGCCGAAGAACGCCCTGGTAAAGCAGTACCAGCGCCTGTTCGAGTTGGAAGACACCGAGCTGGATTTCACCGAAGAAGCGCTGAAAGCGATTGCCCGCAAGGCGATCGAGCGCAAAACCGGCGCTCGTGGCCTGCGCTCTATCATGGAGGACATCCTGCTGGATACCATGTTCGAACTTCCGGGCATGGACAGTGTCACCAAGGTTGTCGTCAACGAGGAGGCCGTGACCTCCGATGCGCAGCCGCTGATGATCCACGCCGATGCCGAGAAAGAGCCGGCCTCGGCGGGATAACCCACGAAGATTACCGATATAGCGGCGCGGGGCCTTCCGCGCCGTTTTCTTTTGAAGGATTACGAGATGATCAGACGGATTTCATCGGGCGGTGAATTCGAAGCCAAAATCGGGTACTGCCGCGCGGTTGTGGCGGGCGGTTTTGTCCACGTCGCGGGAACCGTTGGGCAGGGCGATAACGTGGTCGAACAGTGCCGTTCGGCACTGCAGACGATTGGAGCCGCACTGGAGGAAGCCGGAGCTACCTTTGCGGATGTCGTGCGGGTGAACTATTACCTGCCGGACGCGGCCGAGTTCGAGCCGTGCTGGCCGGTATTGGCCGAAACTTTTGGCGCCAACCCGCCCGCGGCGACGATGATCGAATGCAATCTGATTGATCCGAAGTACCGGATCGAGATCGAGGTCACGGCACTGGCTCCGGCCTGATCAGTCCAGCATTAGGCTGGCGGAAACCCTTGTGGGGCAAAACTGCCAATTCCCGCCGTCCAAACGGCTTGCAGAGGCCAAGCCACTGGACCTTGGCGGGAAATTGGGTCATATCGGTTGCGGATAAATCCGGAGGCATCCATGGGAATCCTGAACACTCTTCTGCGCGCCGTGACCTGGTGGAACGGCAGCACGCTGAACACCGCGATTTTTACCGCCCGCAAGGGTATCAAGGTGGGCGAGGATGATCAGGGCAACGTGTTCTATCGCAACGCCGATGACAGCAAGCGCTGGGTGATTTTCAACGGCGAAGCGGAAGCCTCCCGCGTCAGCCCGGATTGGCATGGCTGGTTGCACCGCACGTTCGACGAGGTGCCCAGCGAAAAACCGCTGAAGCACAAGCCTTGGGAAAAGCCCCATCAGGAAAACCTGACCGGCACAATGTTGGCCTATGCGCCCGCCGGATCGATCCGCGCAGGCGGAGAGCCGAAAGAGCGCCGTGACTACGAGGCTTGGGTGCCCGAGTAAACCATCGCCAGAAGGCCGATAAGAATGTCCCATAATCCAACCGAAGTTTTCGCCGGCGGGATCGTGTTGGCCGCTGCCGTGGCTTTCGCCATTTATGCCGGTCAAGCCGCGGGCCTCGCCCAGGGTGGCGCGTCCTACGATCTGAGTGCGTCTTTCCGTTCTCTGGAAGGGGTCAGCATCGGCACCGACGTGCGCCTTGCCGGGGTCAAGATCGGCACCGTGACCGGGGTGGAACTCAACCCTGAAACCTTCCGCGCCGACACCGTTTTTTCGGTGAAAGAGGGCATCCAGATCCCGGACGACAGTTCGGTTGTGATCTCCTCGGAGGGGCTACTCGGAGGCAACTTCGTGGAGATCATGCCGGGCGGCTCCCCCTTTGCCTTGGAGGCGGGGGATGAGATCGTCGACACCCAGGGGGCGGTCAGTCTCATCTCGCTGCTGGTGAAATTCGTCGCAGGCGGGGACGATTCCTGATGCGTGTGGCCGCGCTTTTGACGGCTGTCGCGCTTGCGCTGCCCTTTACAGGGCAGTCTGGTCACGCTCAGGAGCAGGCAAAACAGGGTGAGACCGCCAAACCGGGCACAGCGGCGGTGCTGCGTGCACTGGACAAGGTCAACGGTCACACCATTGACGCCGAAGTCGCTGTTGGGGACAAGGCGGCCATGTTTGGGCTGCTGGTGTCAGTGCGAGATTGCCGCTACCCCGCCGACAACCCAACCGGTGATGCCTATGCCTTCCTGAGCGTGCATGACCCCGAAGATGGCACATCCCATTTCGAAGGGTGGATGATCGCATCCAGCCCGGCGCTGAACGCGCTGGATCACAGCCGCTATGACGTTTGGGTCATCCGCTGCAATAACAGCTGAGGGCTGGGAATAGGCGGGCGGGTGAAGTCTGCCTCGACCTGTAGGGCCTCTCGCAGTTGTGCGCGATAGCGGGCGCGGGTAATCTCGACACCCCCCAACGACGCCAGATGCGGTGTCAGGAACTGGGTGTCACACAGCACATAGCCAGCCTGCCGCAACCTGTCGGTGAGATAGGCCAAAGCGACCTTGGACGCATCCCGGCAGCGCGAAAACATGCTTTCGCCGAAAAAGGCACCGCCCAAAGACACGCCATAGGTGCCGCCGACCAGGTCGCCATCTTTCCAGATCTCCAGGGAATGGGCGTTGCCCATCTGGTGCAGCTCCTGATAGCGGGCGCGGATTTCATCGTTGATCCAGGTTTCGGCACGGTTTGCGCAGCCATCCACCACGGCGGCGAAAGCCCGGTTCACGGTCACGTCGAAGCCGCCGTTGCGGATGCGTTTTGCGAGCGAGCGCGAGATGTGAAACGCATCCAATGGCAATACCCCGCGCCGTTTGGGATCGACCCAGAATACTTCGGGGTCGTCACGGTGCTCGGCCATGGGGAATACCCCGGCCGAATAGGCGTGCAGCAAGAGATCCGCGGTCAGGCTCATGATAGTGGGAGTATAGGACAGATTTGGGCGAAAAAGTAAAACGGGGCGCAGCCAGTGGTGCGCCCCGTTGATGTTGGTCTTAGCCCGGACGGTTTTCTTCCAGCCACCGTTCCAGCCAGTGAATGCCGTAGTCGCCGCTGTGGATGTCCTCTTCCTGCAGCAGCGCGTGGAACAGGGGCACGGTGGTGTCGATACCGTCGATGATCAGCTCACCCAGGGCGCGGTGCAGGCGTGCCAGTGCCTCGGCCCGGTCACGACCGTGCACGATCAGCTTGCCGATCAGCGAGTCGTAATAGGGCGGGATCGAATAGCCGTCATAGAGCGCCGAATCCATCCGCACACCCAGACCACCCGGCGCATGGAATGCGGTAATCTTGCCCGGGCAAGGGGCAAAGTTCGGCAGTTTCTCGGCGTTGATCCGGACCTCGATGGCGTGGCCGTTGATCTCCAGTTCGTCCTGTGTGAACGACAGCGGCAGGCCTTCGGCAACCCGGATCTGCTCACGGACCAGGTCGACGCCAAAGATGGCTTCGGTGACCGGGTGTTCGACCTGAAGGCGGGTGTTCATTTCGATGAAATAGAACTCGCCGTCTTCATAGAGGAATTCCACGGTGCCAGCGCCGGAGTACCCCATCTTGCCGATCGCGTCGGCGCAGATCTTGCCGATGCGGGCCCGTTCTTCGGGGGTAATGCAGGGGCCGGGGGCTTCCTCGAACACCTTCTGGTGGCGACGCTGCAGCGAGCAGTCCCGTTCCGCCAGGTGAAGGCCGGTGCCCTTGCCGTCACCAAACACCTGCACTTCGATATGACGCGGCTTCTGGAGGTATTTCTCCATGTAGACTTCGTCATTGCCAAAGGCCGCCTTGGCTTCGGAGCGGGCGGTGGAGAAGGCCATCTCCAGCTCTTTTTCGTTCAGAGCCACTTTCATCCCGCGACCACCACCGCCGGCGGTGGCCTTGATGATGACGGGATAGCCCATGTCGGCCGCAACCTTCTTGGCGGTGGCCAGGTCGGGCACGCCGCCCTCGGAGCCGGGCACCACCGGGATGCCGAGCTTCTTGGCGGTTTCCTTGGCGGTGATCTTGTCACCCATGATGCGGATGTGCTCGGCCGAGGGGCCGATGAAGGTAAGCCCGTGGTCTTCGATGATCTGCACAAAGTTGGCGTTTTCCGACAGGAAGCCGTAGCCCGGGTGAATCGCCTGGGCGCCAGTGATCTCGCAGGCCGAAATGATGGCCGGGATCGACAGGTAGCTTTGCGCGCCGGACGGCGGGCCGATGCAGACGGATTCGTCGGCCATACGCACGTGCATTGCGTCCGCGTCAGCGGTGGAGTGCACCGCGACCGACTTGATGCCCATTTCCCGGCAGGCACGGATCACGCGCAGGGCGATCTCGCCACGGTTGGCAATCAGGATCTTGTCAAACATGGCAGATCCTTACTCGATGATGACCAGGGGAGACCCGAATTCCACGGCGGCGCCGTCTTCCACCAGGATGCGCTTCACGGTGCCCGCTTTCGGCGCCGGGATGTGGTTCATGGTCTTCATCGCTTCGACGATCAGCAGGGTTTCGCCTTCGCTGACCTGCTTGCCGACAGAGATGAACGCCGGTGCACCGGGTTCTGCCTGCAGATACACGGTGCCAACCATCGGGGAGGTAACCGCACCGGGGTGGCTGGCGGGGTCTTCGTTGGCGGCGGCGGGTGCTGCGGCGGGGGCAGCAGCCGGTGCGGGCGCAGCGGCAACAGGGGCGGGTGCGGCAGCTGCGGCTACCGGAGCGGGGGCGGCGGCCATGGCCGTCTGGCGCGACACGCGCACATTCAGGCTGTCTTCCTCGCCGTATTCCCGTTTGACCTGCAGTTCGGTCAGATCGTTGTCGCGCAGCAATTCTGCCAGCGCCTTGATGAATGCCACGTCAGCTTCGTGAGATTTGTTGGTCATTTTGTCCTCAGCCAATTCCGACAGGCCCGCCGGTCCGGCGGGCAGGAAATTATGGCGCTTATAGGGTAAGGATTACCGCAAGGAAAGCGCTGTCGATCCGTGCCGTAACATGGAGGTTTCGGCCCGGATTTGCAATTGCTGTGCCGTATTTCGGCTCAGAGCGGCATGCCGGTCAGTTTCGCCACCAGTTCCGGGAGTTTGCGGGCCCCGAACTTCTGCAGCAGATGGGCGCGATGGCTTTCCACCGTGCGGTAGGAAAGCTCCAGCTGCTGGCCGATTTCCTTGGCCGACAACCCCTTGCAGGTCAGGATTGCCACCTCGCGCTCGCGCGGCGTCAGCGACACCACGGGACGGTCGTCGGAGATGTCGGCAAAGGACCAGACGCCGGTCTGAAATGGCTCCTCGGGCGTGACGGAGCGGCCGCGCACGCGACACCAGAACAAGGCACCGCTGCGCCGCCGCATGATGCGTTCATCGCTGTATCGGCCGCAACGGGCCTCGGGTTGGCGTAAGACGGTGCCGATGCGGTTGTAGTCTTCCTGGCTCGGGTACAGGTCGGCCACCGGCAGGCCGGTATAGTCGCCCGGCGCACCACCGAAGGTTTCGGCAAATTGCAGGTTGCACCGGGTGATGATGCGATGCTCCAGCACCGCGAGGCCGACAGGGGCATGATCGAAGGCAAGGTCACTCATTCGGGTGTCTTACCCCGTCCTGTCCGAAGAAATGAAGAGGGGAGTTTCGCGAGCCCCGAATTGCATTCGCCAGGCCGCGGGCAAGGCTGCGGGGATGCAGAGAGGTATCGCCGACGGTGAGCGAAAGATTCGGTTCGTTTTGTGTGTCCTTGCCCGGCGGGAACTGCCCCCCCACACGGGCCGAAGCCCTGCGGCGGGGGCGGAGAATTCAGATCGCCAGATACTCGGCGCGCAGTTCCTCGTTTTCGAGCACCTCGGCGGCAGTTCCGTCGAACACGATGCCGCCAGTGTCGAGAATCACCGCCCGGTCGGCAAGTTCCAAGGCGCGCACTGCGTTTTGCTCCACGATGATTGTTGTCATGCCCTGTTCCTTGATGTGGATGAGCGTCTTTTCGATCTCGTCCACGATCACCGGTGCCAGACCTTCGTAAGGTTCATCCAGCAAGAGCACCTTGATGTCGCGCGCCAGGGCGCGCGCGATGGCCAGCATCTGCTGTTCGCCACCGGACAGCGTTACGCCCTCTTGTTTGCGTCGTTCCCCAAGGCGCGGGAAAAGGTCGTAGAGACGCTCCAGTGACCAGCCGATTGGCGGCGCGATCTGGGCCAGTTGCAGGTTTTCCTCCACCGTCAGACCGGGAATGATGCGGCGGTCTTCGGGCACAAGCCCCAGCCCGGCCGCCGCCGCTTCATGCGAGGCCATTTTGTGCAAGGGCTGGTGATCCAGCCAGATTTCACCGCGCGTCACCATCGGGGAGCCGGTGCGCGCGATCGAGCGCAGGGTCGAGGTCTTGCCAGCGCCGTTGCGGCCCAGAAGGGCGAGGATCTCGCCCTCGTGGACGTTGAAGTTGATGCCCTGCACGATGTAGCTCTCGCCATAGTAGGCATGCACGTCCCAGACCGACAGGAAGGCGGGCGCGGTGGTCGCCTGGTTGGCGTTCTTCGAGAAATCGGGTTTCACGTTCATGGGGTCTGCTCCTTACGCCGACTCGCCGAGGTAGGCTTCGCGTACCTTGGGATTGCCGCGGATATTCTGCGGATCGTCCTCGACCAGCGGCGTGCCCTGGGCCAGCACGGTGATCCGGTTGGCCAGGCTGAACACCACATGCATGTCGTGTTCGATGATGGCGATGGTGATGTCGCGCTCGTCGCTGATCTGTTTCAGCAGGTCGATGGTGTTGTTGGTGTCGGCCCGCGCCATGCCCGCGGTGGGTTCGTCCAGCAGCAGCAGGCGCGGCTCCTGACTGAGGCACATGCCGATCTCAAGCCGCCGCTTGTCACCGCGGGACAGGGCAGCGGCGTGCATGTGCCGCTTGTCCGCCATGTTCATCTCCACCAGCATGGCTTCAGCGCGATCCAGGATGTCCTGTTGCTTCAGCACCGCGCTCAGGGCGTTCAGCTCGAACGCGCCGTCGCGCTTGGCGAAACAGGGGATCATCATGTTCTCCAGCACCGTCAGATCGCCGAAGATCTCGGGCGTCTGGAACACGCGGGAGATGCCCATCTGGTTGATCTCGTATGGCGCGCGTCCCAGCACCGACTGGCCGTCGAACATCACCGATCCGGTGTCGGGGATCAGCTTGCCCACCAGGCAGTTCAGCAGGGTGGATTTGCCCGCGCCGTTCGGCCCGATGATGGCGTGGACCGAGTTTTCCTTTACGCTGAGGTTCACATCCGACAGGGCCTGCAGCCCGCCGAACCGTTTCCCCACGTCTTTGACTTCAAGGATGCCCATTGCTTTGTCTCCTCATTCCGCGGGGTTGGTTTCTTTGGCGGTGCTGCTGTCCTTGGCCCTGCGGCCCTGGATCCAGCCCTTGATCCGCTGGCCGCCTTCAACCAGGCCGCCGGGCAGGAAGATCACCACCAGCATGAACAGGATGCCCAGCGTCAGATGCCAGCCCTTGCCGATGAAGGGGTGGATCAGGAACACCACCGCGTCTTCCATCCCGTCGGGCATGAAGCTGAACCAGCTGTGCAGTACGTTGTCGTTGATCTTCGAGAAGATGTTTTCGAAGTACTTGATGAAACCGGCGCCCAGCACCGGGCCGATCAGCGTACCGGCACCGCCGAGAATGGTCATCAGCACCACCTCGCCGGAAGCGGTCCACTGCATCCGCTCCGCCCCGGCCAGCGGGTCCATCGAGGCCATCAGCCCGCCTGCAAGACCGGCATACATTCCGGAAATCACGAAGGCTGCCAGCGTGTAGGGCCGGGTGTTCAGTCCGGTGTAGTTCATCCGCTGCTGGTTTGATTTCACCGCCCGCAGCATCATGCCAAAGGGCGAGCGGAAGATGCGGATCGACAGGTAGAAGGCCGCCAACATGATGAAAGCACAGAGGTAGTAGCCCGCATTGAATTGGAACGCCCAGGGGCCGACCGCCATCTCGAAGGTGGAGCGCATCTCGAGCCCGAACAGGTTGGTCACCGGGATCGAGCCGTCTGCTGTGGCGGAGACGCCCAAAATGCGGGGGTCTTCCAGCGTCAGCTGCAGGCCGGTTTCACCATTGGTGATCGGGGTCAGTACCGAATAGGCGAGGTTGAACGACATCTGCGCAAAGGCCAGCGTCAGGATCGAGAAGTAGATGCCGGAGCGGCGCAGGGAGATGAACCCGATCAACAGCGCGAACAGGCCCGCCACGATCACCGACAGCACAATCGCCGGGATCACGTTCATGCCGATCAGCTTGAACATCCACACGGCCGAGTAGGAGCCGACGCCGAGGAAGGCCGCATGGCCGAACGACAGGTAACCGGTGAGCCCGAACAGGATGTTGAAGCCGATGGCGAAGATCCCGAAAATCACGAAACGCTGCATCAGGTCCGGGTAGCCCGCGTTGAACTGCGCCAGCCCGCTGTCAGTGGGGAAGGGGTTCAGGATGAAGGGGGCGAACATCGTCAGGCAGGCCACGATGATCAGCAAAGAGGTGTCTTTTTTGTTCAGTCCGAACATGTCTTTAGTCCTCCATCACGCCTTTGCGGCCCATCAGGCCTCGCGGACGGGTCAGCAGAATGATGATGGCCACCAGATAGATGATGATCTGGTCGATGCCGGGGATCAGCGACTTGATCTCGTTCATCGAGGCAAAGCTCTCGAGGATGCCCAGGAGGAAGCCCGCCAGAACCGCACCGGGCAGGGAGCCCATGCCGCCGACGACCACCACCACGAAGCTGAGGACCAGGAAGTCCATGCCCATGTGATAGTTCGGCGAGTTGATCGGGGTGTACATGACACCCGCCAGACCGGCGACGGCGGCGGCGATGCCGAACATGATGGTGAAGCGGCGGTCGATGTTGATGCCCAGAAGGCCCACCGTCTCGCGGTCCGCCATGCCGGCCCGCACCACCATGCCAAAGGTGGTGAACTGCAGGAAGCTGAAGATGCCCCCGATGATGACCACGGCAAAGAAGAAATAGACCACGCGCCAGACCGGATAGACGATGTCCATGCCGATCGCGGCGCCCAGGTTGACCACCCCGTTCAGCGCGTCCGGCGCCGGGGTCTGGATCGGGTTGGCGCCGTAGAAATACTTGACCACTTCCTGCAGCACGATGGCGAGGCCAAAGGTCACCAGGATCTGGTCGGCATGGGGGCGCTTGTAGAAATGCTTGATCAACCCGCGTTCCATCACGTAGCCGACGCCGATCATGATCGGGATGGCAAACAGGATGGCCAGCGGCACCGCCCAGTCGATGATGGCCCCTCCGAACTCGGGGCCGAACCAGGCCTCGACATAAGGGGTCTTCACCTTCAGCGGGTTGCCGAGAAAGTCGGTCTGCGTCTCGTCGACCACTTCATAGCTGAGGTTCAGCAGCCGCTGCAGGGTGACGGCGCAGAAGGCACCGATCATGAACAAGGCCCCATGGGCAAAGTTCACCACGCCCAGCGTGCCGAAGATAAGTGTCAAACCCAGCGCGATCAGCGCATAGGCCGAGCCCTTGTCGAGCCCGTTCAAGATTTGCAAAAGGATTGCGTCCATGGATCCCGCCCCCGGGGTTAGTCTGGGTGGTAGAGATAAAACCGGTCGGTTCAGGGGCTTCGCGCCCCCGGTCGAACGCCGCGCGTCCGGTTGCCGGTCCGGGATGGAGGGCCGGGCGCGTCAGGCGCCCGGCCGGATCTGCGGGGCTTAGGCGCCCGGATTGCAGGCGCCGAGGTTGCCGCCGGCAAACATCGGGTGATCCGGTGCGTATTCCACCTGCGCGCGCGGCGTGACCTCGACCACTTCCAGAAGGTCGAATTCCGAGGTCGGGTTTTCCTTCCCGCGCACCACCAGAACGTCCTTGAAGCACTGGTGGTCTTCGGCGCGGTAGAGGGTCGGTCCGTTGCCCAGACCGTCGAACTCATAGCCCTCGAGGGCTTCAACGACGGCACAGGGGTTGAAGCTGCCGGCCCGTTCCACCGCATCCGCATACAGCAGGGTCTGCACGTAGCAGGTGTGCGCTGCCTGGCTCGGCGGGAAGCCGTATTTGGTGCCGAAGGATTTCACGAAGGCCTTGGAGCCTTCATCCTGCAGCGTCCAGTGCCAGTTGGTGGAGCCATGGATGCCCTTCACGTTTTCGCCCGCACCCTTGGCCATCAGGCGGGAATAGAGCGGCACCACGATTTCGAAGTTCTTGCCGTTCACCACCTTGTCGCGCAGGCCGAACTGCACCGCGTTGGTCAGCGAGTTCACCATGTTGCCGCCATAGTGGTTCAGCACCAGCACATCCGCGCCCGAGTTCAGAACCGGCGCGATGTAGGAGGAGAAGTCGGTGGCCGCCAGCGGCGTGCGGACCTTGTTCACGGTCTGCCAGCCCAGTGCCTCGGTGGCGGCGGCGATCGATTCTTCCTGGGTCCAGCCCCAAGTGTAGTCGGCGGTCAGGTGATAGGCGACGCGGTCGGTGCCATAGAGGTTCTTCAGCACCGGCGCCAGCGCTGCCGCCGACATGTAGCCGTTGAAGAAGTGACGGAAACCGTTGGCTTTCTTGTCCTTGCCGGTGGTGTCGTTGGAGTGCGTGAGGCCAGCCATGAAGATCACGCCTGCTTCCTGGCACAGCCCCTGCACGGCAATCGCCACGCCCGAGGAAGAACCGCCGGTGATCATCACCGCGCCGTCTTTTTCGATCATCGACTTGGCAGAGGCGCGGGCGGCGTCGGACTTGGTCTGGGTGTCGCCGGTGACATACTCCACCTTCTTGCCCAGGATGCCGTTGCCTTGCAGCGCCTTGGAGCTGAAGGTGTTCATCATGCCGCCGTCGCCGCCGCCATTCAGATGCTCGACCGCCAGTTCATAGGCGCGCAGCTCGTCCGCGCCCTCGTCGGCGTAGGGCCCGGTCTGGGGCACGTTGAAGCCCAGGGTCACGCTGCTGCCGGTGGGCTCGTTTGTAAAGGCTGCGGCGGATGAAGCTGTAAAGATCGTCGGCAGCGCCACGCCGGCCCCGGCCATGGCGCCGGTTCTCAGCACGCCGCGACGCGATACGTCAAATTTGGACATGTATTCCTCCCTAGTGTGATTGACACCTTGCAGCTCCTCACTTCTGCGCGGTATCAGCACTTTTCGTGCAAAATCAGTATGAGAGCGCGATGTAAATTCAGGCAATAAAACCCTTTGGTGGCTTGAAAATTATGTAAATAACTGAACAGTGGTTTTGGGTGGACTGTAAAGAACCTTATGTTGCGACGCAGAAAGCCCTTGAAATAGAAGTGTTTTGGGGAGCGCCCGCAAAATGGCACGCGACACTCTCACCGGCAGCCGGATCCGCGAACGCAGGCTCATCCTTGGGTTGCGGCAGGCCGAACTGGCCCGTCAGGCCGGGATTTCGGCATCCTACCTCAACCTGATCGAGCACAACCGGCGCAGAATCGGCGGGAAATTGCTGGTCGATATTGCCGCAGTGCTGGGGGTCGAGCCCTCAATGCTGAGTGAAGGCGCCGAGGCGGCGCTGATCTCGACCCTGCGCGAGGCGGCGGCGGACAGCGGTGTGCCGGTGGCGGAACTGGACCGGGTCGATGAATTTGCCGGCCGCTTTCCAGGCTGGGCCGAGGTGCTGGCAGCCTGCCACAGGCGGATTGCAACGCTGGAACAAATGGTTGAAACCCTGTCGGACAGGTTGACCCATGACCCCAACCTCGCGGCCTCGGTGCACGAAGTCTTGTCGACTGCGGCTGCGATCCGTTCGACCGCCTCTATCCTGGCCGAACCGGGTGAACTGGAGCCGCAGTGGCGTGATCGGTTCCACAAGAACTTGAACGAGGATTCGCTGCGGCTCGCGGAGAGCAGTCGAGCACTCGTGAGTTTTCTCGACGAGCGCGACACCGACAGCCCACGCCGTGGCATGCCGCAGGAAGAGGCAGAGGATTATTTCCAGTCACAAGGTTTCCATTTTCCGGCTTTGGAGGACGGGCAACTCGGTATTGCGGATATGATGGCTGAGGTCCCCGTCGAGCTGAGCGCGGCTGCGCGCAGCCTGGTTCAGGTTGCCCTCGAGCAATACCTGTCCGATGCGCGGGCTCTGCCCATGGAACCGCTGGCCGCCGAGATTGCATCCGAGGGCATCGATCCCGTTGGACTGGCCAGGCGGTTCGGCTGCGGTCTGCCTGCGGTGCTGCGACGCTTGGCGGTGCTGCCAGAAGCCGTTCTGGGGCGCGAGGCCGGTCTGGTGATCTGTGATGCCTCGGGCACCCTGTTGTTCCGCAAACCTGTCACGGGATTTGCGATGCCGCGTTTTGGGGCGTCCTGTCCGCTGTGGCCCTTGTATACGGCCTTGGTCCACCCGCATGTTCCCGTGCGACGCCATGTGGTGCAGCAGGGGCGCAACGCGGCCGCATTCGAATGCATGGCAGTTGCCTGGCCGCAGGAACAGCCGGATTTCGGGAGCGATCCCGTGTACCGCGCCGTCATGCTGATCCTGCCCTCAGGACAGGCGACGCAGGACGCGCAGCCGGTCGGCGCCAGCTGTCGGATCTGTCCGCGCCGGGGCTGCCCGGCACGGCGGGAGCCGTCGATTCTCAAGGAACAGTTTTGACAGTTGGGCAACTCCGGCGCTAACCTGCGCCGAAACAAGGGGGACAGCGTCTCCGCGCCGGCCCGGCCGGAGGCGGTGCGTCGGGAGGAAGAGCTGCGAATGGGCAGGCATGTTGTTCTGATTGAAGATGAACCAAATATCACCGAAGCCATTCGGTTTCTGTTGACGCGAGATGGCTGGGACGTCGACGCGCACGCCGAAGGCAGTGCAGCTGTAGAGTTGATCCGGCAGGCGGGACCGGATCTCGTGATACTGGATCTCATGCTGCCGGGAAAAAGTGGGCTGGAGATTGTTCGGGAATTGCGGGCGCATCCGGACATGCAGGCTTTGCCGGTGCTTATGCTGACGGCGCGCGGTCAGTTGCGCGATCGTGAAATGGCCGAAAAGGCTGGTGTCACGCGTTTCATGACCAAACCTTTCTCCAACGCCGAAGTGTTGACCGCGGTGCGCGACCTGCATGCTCAGGCGGGGCAGGGATGATCTCGCGATGAAACCCGGCGAGGGCCATGACAGACAGGTGCCAGCGGGCACTACGTCCAGAGCAACAGCCATGTACGACAGGCAGGCAGGCAGCGCCGAGGCGGACCTCGACAGACCAGACGGGACCAAGAGCGCCAGACGCAGCAGGGATTTCCGCCATGAGGTGCCGAGTGAAACTGGATCACCCGCGGAACGGCTGACTTATCGGCGTCGGCGGCTGATGGATATCGCTAGGTTATTGCCGGTCCTTGGGGCGTTGCTGCTGGCCTTGCCGCTGTTGTGGGCCGAAGCCTCCACCCATCCGGCCGCGCGGGATGGCGTCAGCATGTCTACTGCCATCATCTATGTCTTTGCGGTCTGGGCGGGGCTGATCGTGGCCTGTTTTGCCTTCAGCCTTGCGGTGCAGCGGTGGGCGGAACATTGGATTGGCCGTGACACGGGGCAAGCAGTCTCGCCGGGGCGGCAGGAGGGGCGGTGATGGCCTCTCTGAACCTGCTGGTCTTTGTTTGCCTCGCCTACGTCGCTTTCCTGTTTTTCATCGCGTTCTGGGCCGACCGCATGGCGTCGCGCGGGCGAAGCGCGGCGTGGATGCGTTCGCCGCTGATCTACACGTTGTCCCTGTCAATCTATTGTACTGCCTGGACTTTTTATGGCGCGGTTGGATACGCGGTTCGCTCGGGACTGGAATTCGTCACGATTTATCTCGGCCCATCACTGGTGATGGTGGGCTGGTGGTGGGGGCTGCGCAAACTGGTGCGGATCGGCCGCAGCCAGCGCATCACCTCGATCGCGGACCTTCTGTCATCGCGTTATGGCAAATCGAACCTGTTGGCGACCGGGGTGACGATTCTCGCGGTGATCGGGGTGACGCCATATATTTCGTTGCAGTTGCAATCCGTCACGCTGTCGTTCGCCATCTTCGCCGAAGCGGACCCGCAGCGGGGCCACAACGAGACGTCAATCGTGTTCTGGGTGGCCTGTGGGCTGGCGGTCTTTGCGATCTTGTTCGGCACCCGCAACCTCAATGCCAACGAGCGCCATCACGGGGTGGTGACGGCCGTGGCCTTCGAGGCCATCGTCAAACTGGCGGCGTTGCTGGCCGTCGGGATTTTCGTGGTCTGGGGAGTCGCCGGAGGAGCCGGAGAGGCGCTGGCGCGCATCGATGCGTCACAGATCGGCCAGTGGAACGTGGATGGCAGCCGCTGGGCGACCGTGACCTTTTTGGCGGCGGCCGCATTTGTCTGCCTGCCGCGGATGTTCCAGGTGATGGTTGTCGAGAACGAGGACGAGCGTCATCTGCGGATCGCGTCCTGGGCGTTCCCTCTTTACCTTTTGTTGATGTCGATGTTCGTGGTGCCGATCGCCGCCATCGGCCTTGAGTTGATGCCAGAGGGCAGCAACCCTGACATGTTCGTGTTGACGCTGCCATTGCAGCAGGGCCAGCAAGGGCTTGCCATGCTGTCGTTTCTCGGCGGGTTCTCCTCGGCTACGTCGATGGTGATCGTCGCGGCCATGGCCCTGTCGACAATGGTGTCGAACCACATCGTGATGCCGGTGTGGCTGCGGCTGCAAGATCGCAGGGCCTCGGTATCTGGCGACGTGCGTGACGTGGTGCTCTTGGCGCGTCGGGTTTCGATCGCCGCCGTCATGGGGCTGGGATACTTCTACTATCACCTGTCCGGCGGCGCAGAAGCGCTCGCGGCAATTGGGCTGATTTCCTTTGCCGGTGTGGCGCAGATCCTGCCTGCGCTGGTTGGCGGGCTGTTCTGGCGTGGCGCCACGCGCAGCGGGGCATTGGCCGGGCTGACGGTCGGATTTGCGATCTGGCTGTATACCATGCTGCTGCCGGCGCTTGGCGGGGGTCTGCTGCCCGATCATATCCTGCGCGAGGGACTGTTTGGTCTCGACTGGCTGCGCCCGCAGGCCCTGTTCGGCATCGAGGGGCTGGACCCGACCGTTCATGCGGTCATGTGGTCGCTGACATTGAATGCACTGGCGTTCTGCGTGGTGTCTCTCATCAGCTTTCCCAGTCCGCTTGAGCGGTTGCAGGGCGCGCAGTTCGTCAATGTTTTTGAACATTCCGCCGCGCCGGGTGGCTGGACCGGTTCGGTGGCGCAGAGCGAAGACCTGATGATCATGTCGCAGCGCATCCTTGGGGCGGCCGAGGCACAGGCGCTTTTCCAGAGCGAGTTACGCCGCCAGGGCGGGCGCGGAACCCTGCCAGAGCCCACCCCGGTGTTCCTCGAACGGCTGGAGCGGGAACTCAGCGCCTCGATCGGGGCTGCGGCAGCCCATGCAATGATCGGCCAGATCGTGGGGGGATCCTCGGTTTCCGTGCAGGACCTCCTTGCGGTGGCGGATGAGACCGCGCAGATCCTGGAATACTCCAGCCGGTTGGAGGCACAGTCCGCGGAGTTGTCTGATACGGCGCGTAAACTACAGGAAACAAATGAAAAACTGACGCAGATATCCAAGCAAAAGGATGCATTTCTTAGCCAGGTCAGCCACGAGCTCCGGACACCGATGACCTCAATCCGGGCCTTCTCGGAAATTCTGCGCGACGATGGCCAGCTCAACGCCGAGGAGCAGCGCCACTACGCGGGCATCATTCACGATGAGACCTTGCGGCTGACACGGCTTTTGAACGACCTCCTCGATCTCAGTGTGCTGGAAAACGGTCAGGTTAACCTGAACCTCAGCGAAGGCTGCCTGTCGGAGGTTCTGGATCACGCCATCGCCGCGGCTCTTGCCGGGTCCGAACGGCCGCTGCGGGTGCGGCGCAGCCCGGAACTGGAGACCTTCCGGCTATCGTCTGACCTGGACCGACTGGCCCAGGTTTTCATCAACCTGATTTCCAACGCCCAGAAGTATTGCGATGCAGCGGAGCCGGAATTGACCATTGCCGCCAATTTGTCCGGGGGGCGGCTGCACGTCGATTTTACGGACAATGGCAGTGGCGTGCCGGTGGAATACCGGCAGATGATTTTCGAGAAATTTGCCCGCGTGCGCCCCGAGCGTGCCGGTGGCGCAGGTCTCGGTTTGGCAATCTGTCGCGAGGTCATGCAGCGATTGGGCGGGGACGTGACCTACCTTGCTGACCACGCCGGAGGTGCCTTCAGGGTTTCGATTCCGGAAATCGAAATAAAGGCGGCGTGACAATGGCTTGGATACAGGAGTTGTTAACCTTTTTTCTGCTAGAAAGGGGCAAACGAGACGCGTGAAGGGCGGGTAAGGCAGCCTATGTCTGAAATGAATCCAGCAGAGGCAGACCGCGGCAAGCAGAGCGTGCTTGCACGCAAGCTTGCGGCGACGAAAGAGGGGACCAGTTCGACCGGTAGCTCCCCAACGTTGAAGGCATTGCGCCGCTCCGTCGCGCGCGCGGCAGCGGATTTGTGTGACCTGCCGGTGGCTGTATTGGCCGCGCGGCAGTGTAACCGCCCCCCCGAAGACCTGGCACCGCAATTGTCCGACGACGATCTTCTGGTGGTGCTGGATTGCCCGCAGGGGCGCATGGGCGCGGTTTGTATGGACGCGGCAACCGTGACCGCCTTGATCCAGAAACAGACCATTGGTGCCGTGATTGGTATGCCGCCCGAGGGCCGGACCTACACGCCGACCGACGCCGCCATGACCGCCGAATTTCTTGAGCGCAGCTTCGCCAAGGTGGTCTCGATGCTGGAGGGGCAGACGGATCAGGGCATCTTCTCGGGCTATCGCTTCGGGGCGCAGGTGGATTCCGTGCGCAGCCTCGTGCTGGGGCTGGAGGCCGAAGATTACCGGGTGATCGAGCTGAACCTGGACCTCGCATCGGGGGCGATGCAGGGCGTGATGAAGCTGGTCCTGCCCGAGCCGACCGCCGAAGAGCTGCAAGAGGCCAACGGCGGCGCTTTGAAAGGACCGTCTTTGGGCGGCAACATGGGCGCGATCAGGGCGGAACTCTCCGCGGTGCTGTGCAAGATGCGCGTGCCGCTGCAGGAGTTTGCGAATCTCAAGGAGGGAGACCTGCTGCCTCTGGATGCCGCATTCCTCTATGAGACGGATTTGCTGACGATTGGCGGCCAATCGGTCGCGCAAGGACGGCTTGGGCAGTTGAATGGGTCACGTGCGGTGCGCCTGAACCAGACGCGAACGCGCCTGGTCAGCGATGTCGGGGCGGATGAGATGGCCTTTTCCGAGGGCGGTGCGGCTGCGGCCGATGGCCTGTCGGGCGGCGCGCCGACGCTGGATATGGGCATCGCGGACCAAGGTCTGCAGGACCCGATGGCACTGGATGCGGTGCCGCAATTGGAAGCAACGCCTGCCTTGGGGAATGCTGGCGGTCTTGAGCCCGCGATGGGCGGTGACCTGTCCAATGGGTTTGACGGAGACCTTTCCGGCGGACTGACCGGCGATCTCGCGGATGAACTTATGGGTGAGTTTAATGCGGGGCTGGATGGTGGTTTGCCAGACCTGCCGGACCTGCCTGCAGCGGACCTTGGCGATTTTGATCCGGGCGATGCTGCGCTTGAAATCTCTCAACTCGCCGGGCTGGATTCTGCTTTGCAGGAAGGCACCTAGGCGACCCACCGCCCTGAGGTGAGGGGGTGTGCCCAAGGGCGGCGTTGGAACAGCTATCGTGAATAGTGGGGTGTGTGGAGGTGCGCTGTGCCCCATATCCGCATGTGGGTGCTTCGCCCGGAACACGGCAAGTCAGCTACCGCATAAATCAGCCTAGGGCAAAGCGGGCGCGCACTAACCGGCCGCGCCAAAAGGGGCGAGGCCAGTCATTTGACGTCAGCTGCTCGCCAGGCTCTCCAGCGTTGGGCGCAGGCCGTCAAGCTGATAGCCAGCAGCCTGTGTCCGCGACAGAATTTCCTCCGTCGGCAGATCACTTGCCTGGCTCAGCGCCCAGACCACCGAACAACGAGTGCCGGATGCACAATAGGCCAGGACCGGCCCTTCGCAGTTCTCGTACAGCGCACGCTGGCGCGCCACGTTCTCAGGCGTCATCGTCTGGTGGGTCAATGGCAGCACTTCAAAGTGCAGACCCAGCTCTTTGGCCGCGGCACCGATGGTTGCGGCGTGATGGCTGGGGGGAACTTCCTCATCAGGGCGATTGCAGATCACCGTTTTGAAACCGGCGGCAACAATTGCGGGCAGATCCTCGACCGAGATCTGCGGCGAGACCGAGTAGCGGGGGGTGATTTCACGTGCTTCCATGATGTGTCTTTACGCGGTTGTTTGCTGCCGGTCCAGATACCGGTTGAAGACCGGGGCGACAATCATGCCGCAGGCCAAAGCGGCAAAGAAAACGCGCCCCTTCAACCATCGCCGTGAACAAGCGCCGCATCAGACAAGCTCCCAGAGGTGGTGGGTAACCGCGAGGGGCAGTACACCTGCCAGCATGTCGAATACCGTGGCAACAATCCCCCGCCACGACAGTCATGAAATGCCGCCGACGCCGTGGCCGGACGTGTAGCCGTTTGCCACCCTGATGCCGAGATCTACAGGCCGGTGAGTCTGATCATCAGGCCGCCAGCCAGCGCGCAGATCCAGTCCATTCGCCTGGCAGGCTCTAACGTGTCAGATTTTGTTGATGGGGATCTTCAGAAAGACGTCGCCCTGCTCGTCAGGTTCCGGCATCTGGCCTGCCCGCATGTTGACTTGCAGCGAGGGCAGGATCAGCCGCGGCATGCCCAGAGTGGCATCGCGGGCATCGCGCATCTCCACGAATTCCTCGAGGCTGCGACCTTGCCCGATGTGCACGTTCAGCGCCTTTTGCTCACCGACCGTGGTTTCCCAGGCGTAATCGCTTCGGCCGGGCGCCTTGTAGTCGTGTCCGACAAAAATCCGAGTGGCATCGGGCAGGGCGAGGATCTTCTGGATGGAGCGGTAAAGCTCTGCCGAGGAACCGCCGGGGAAGTCGCAGCGGGCCGTGCCAAAGTCTGGCATGAACAGCGTATCGCCCACAAACGCGGCGTCACCGATCACATAGGTCAGGCAGGCGGGCGTATGGCCCGGCGTGTGCAGGACCTCCCCACGCATCTGGCCGATCATGAAGACATCGCCTTCGTGAAACAGGCGGTCGAACTGGCTGCCATCGCGCTGGAATTGTGTCCCTTCGTTAAAGACTTTACCGAAGGTGTCCTGCACAACGGTGATCTGCTCACCGATCCCGATCTTGCCCCCGAGTTGCTCTTGCAGGTAGGGGGCGGCTGACAGGTGGTCGGCATGGACATGGCTCTCCAGGATCCATTGCGTTTGCAATCCGCGCGCCTCGACCCAGGCGACGATTTCATCAGCCGATGTGGTGGCCGTGCGTCCGGCAGCCTGATCGTAGTCCAGAACCGCGTCGATGATGGCGCAGGCGCTGCCTTCCGGTTCCTTCACTACGTAAGAGACCGTGTTGGTGGCCTCGTCAAAAAAGGCCTGAACTTCGGGGGTCATTGGCAGCGCTCCCTCGTGCCTGAAGTGGGGTAGGTTTTCATATATCATTTTTGGAATGTGTTTCAAGCGCGACCTTTGCGCCGCGAAGAAACTTATGGTGCTGGTTGTTTGCGTGCCGCATCCCGCAGCAGACCGTGCCGAGACGCTTCCAAGCCTGCTTAAATTCGCGGCATTAGCGAGCGTTTTTACCCGAGTTTTGCATTGTTGTCGCAGAAATCTGGCATACTCCCTGCAGGTAGGGAGGATTGAACATGACAAACGAGGATCTGTTGCACCGCGCCCGGTCGCTAGAGGCGAGTATTCTCGGCGCCGACGGGGCTGTTCGCATGGCTCTGCGCCCCGAATTCAGTCGGGTCGTCGACCGTTTGCGCCAGAACGGTGCCGCGGTGCCAGGGCGTTTGCGCCGACTGGAGGCTGCACTGGTTCAGGACGCTGTCGAGGAAATGTTCGACAACATCCCGGTCTGAACACTGGCGTCCATTGATCTTCTGCTGTGCTACCAGATGGTTGCGCGTGGTCGCTTGGCTTTGATCACGTCTCGCTGACGCGTGCTCAGCCGAGGAAGATGCCGACCATGACCAGCATCAAGCCAAGGACCGACAGCAGCAACGCGCCGAGGTTGTAAGGCAGCACGGATTGGACGACGGCCCGCATGGCTTCGTCATCCAAGCTGCGGCGTCGCGCGCGGGCCACTTTTATGATGCACCACAGCAGCCCAATCAAACCGGCGATGGACAATGCGGCTCCGGCCCAGACGATGAAATCGAACATGTTTCTTGCTCCTGCGCGTGACGCGCAGCGCCTAGCCGATCCTGCTCAGGAGCGCAAGTCAGCTGCACCTGCCAGACGCCCATGCGGTTCTGAGCGGTTAATCCCTCTCGACGCCTTTGCCGGCTTGCGGCGCAGCGGGCGGGGCGCTATCCCCTTGCGCTGACAGCAACTGACAGCAAGTGCCGACGGAGCCGCAGATGGATATGACCGAAGACGAGAAAAGCGAAAACTACCGTGTGACAGCCGGCGAACTGCGCCAGTTCGTGGAACGGTTTGAGCGGCTGGATGAGGAAAAGAAAACCATCGCCGAGCAGCAGAAAGAGGTCATGGCAGAAGCCAAGGGTCGTGGTTATGACACCAAGGTCCTGCGCAAGATCATTGCCCTGCGCAAGCGCGATGAAAATGATATCGCCGAGGAAGAGGCGGTACTTGAAATGTATAAAGAAGCCTTGGGCATGTAAGCTGCCTGATGCTCGCCCGGTGCCGATCGCCGGGCGGGCATCAACTAGGCCCGGCTTTGAGCGGGATTGACGACTGCTAGCGTTTTGACCAACGCCGCAGTCGCGATACAGCTTCGATAGCGACCACCGAATAGAGCCCCCAGAACAAGGGATGCAGCGTGTAGCGCATGCGCTCTTGTTCCGGACCGTTGACCGCGTGGGCTAGGCCAAGAAACAGCACGACCGATAGAAGCATCACCTGAAAGAACGCGCGCTGTGTTTGGGTCGGCGCGCGGCGCGCCAGTTCGGCAAGCGCGATCAGTGCGAACAGATTGAGCGCCAGCGTGAGGAAACGCGACAGGCTCGGCGGGATGATGATCAAGTTGTCCGCGGTCAGCTCACGATAGGTATCCGGGATTTTGGGAAACCGATCCCAGTTCAGCGGTGGAAACAGATACTCGTTCGGCCAGAGCGACAGGCTGGTTGCCGTTCGTACCACTGCGCCGCTGACATATGCCAGCGGCTGGTCGCTGATCACGTCCAGGGACCGTTTCAGGCAATCCTTGGAATAGGGGATCATTCGCGGATCGTTCAATGCGGTGCCGATATGTACTCCGATCAGGTCGTGGGTCTCGGCAAAGTTTTTGAAGGAACAGCCTTCGACTGGGGACGGCGCGACTTGGGACACGTTAAGACCCAGCCAACTGCCGGAGCTGAACATTCCAAACACCATTTTGTTCTTCACCGATGGAAGCAGGGCAACCGCTAGCGTCAGTGCGAGGATGCTCACGCGCAGCGGTGTTGCTCCTGCCTTGGCCAATAGCAGCCCTCCGACCAGCAGGATGTAGATCGGATGAAAGAGGGTCCAGATCAGCGACAGTATCGCTAGGAACGCGCAGAATAGTGCGAAGTAGCGGCTTTTACCGGTTTTCAACAGCAACAGTGCAGCAAGACTTGAAAACGTGAAAAACGCAGCCGTCACATGGGCGTATTGGATGAAGTTCTCGTAGTAGAAAGCCGCAGGCGTCAGCGCATAGCTGAGGGCCAGCAGGACCGCCATCCTGAGTGAGCAGGTGAGTAGCCGCAAGCTGACATAGAGTGTCGTCGCGGTTACGACTGTCAACACCACATGTACCTGCCAGATCAATTGGATCATGCAGGGCGCTTCAGCCGCACAGGCCTTGGCAACGACCCCCAGGAAGAAGTTCCACAAAGGCGGTTGGGAATGCAGGTTTAGCAGAGCGCCTGACAAGTCGTCGTGGAGCTGTCGAATTGAAAGGTGTTGGTAAGCGGTTTCCAGGTGCACGGGGTCTGGCAGGATCTGGAGCCCGTATGCAGCCATCAGCCTGGTGCTGGCCACAAGCCCCGCAAGGATAATAACGACGACCAGGGTTTCACGGATCAATCTGCCGTGCGGCAGGGCCGCAGAGTTTCGGGAGGTGTCGATTTGCACGAATGCCATGCCTGTCCTCGGTCTTTTGCGTCTTATACTTGATCGTCCACGTCCATGGAATTGGCTGCCGCGTGCGACCTCACCGCGTGGGCTTGTTCGCAACACTTGTCGGTGTGGGCTGGGCATGGGGGGCGAGCGCCTAGTCAGGCCTGACCTGCGCTGGTAGAAGCAAACCACCGAAAGAGCTTATACTTTGGTTGACCTGATTTGACGACACAACCTTCGCCTGAGGCCGGTCAGCCCGGCGTGCTCGCCGTTGACCTCGACGGAACCCTTTTGCGCAGCAACATGCTGCATGAAACTTTCTGGTCCTCGTTCGGGCGCAACTGGAAAAGCCCTTTTACCGCGGCGCATGCGCTGTTGCGGGGACGTGCTGCTCTGAAACGGCATTTGGCCCAGACCGGCCGCGTGGACGTCACGACCTTGCCATATGACGCCGAGGTGCTTGCCTACGTGCAGGCTTGGCGCGATCGCGGGGGGCGAACGGTGCTGGTTACTGCCACGGACCAGGCCGTTGCTGAACGAATTGCTGCACACCTGAATCTTTTTGACGAAGTGCATGGCACGGGCGACGGGCGAAATTTGAAGGGCACGATCAAGGCAGACTTCTTGCAAAAACGCTTTGGGGATGGTGGTTTTTCCTACGCGGGGGACGCCTATGCGGATGTTCCGGTGTGGCAAGTGGCGGAGAAGGCGATAACGGTGAATGCAGCCCCCAAGCTGCGCCAGAAGTCCGAGGCCGTGGCGCGCAGCACTGAGCATTTGACCACAGGCGCGCCAACAGTGCGTGCTTATGCCCGTGCCATGCGGCCGCACCAGTGGTTGAAGAATATCCTCGTGTTCCTGCCGATGCTGGCGGCGCATCAGCTTGAGGTGCCGACGGTAGTGCAGGCGCTTCTGGCCTTCGTGAGCTTCAGCCTGATCGCTTCCAGCGTCTACGTGGTGAATGATCTGCTTGATCTCGGGGCCGATCGGGCACATCCGCGCAAGCGGCACCGACCTTTCGCCGCAGGGACCATCCCCATCGAACATGGGATCTGGATGGCGGCTGGGTTGTTTGCGTCCGCGCTGGCTGCGGCGGCGCCGTTGGGGTTGTCGTTTCTGCTTGTTGTCTTGCTTTATTATTCTATGACAACAGCCTACTCGCTGTACTTCAAGCGGCGCATCGTGATGGACATATGCCTGCTGGCAGGGCTGTACACTATTCGAATCATAGCCGGCGGTGCTGCCACCGGGATCGAATTGTCGGTTTGGCTGCTGGCGTTTTCGATCTTCTTTTTCTTTTCCCTCGCAGCGGTCAAACGCCAGGCCGAGCTGGTCGATAGCGCTCGCCGCAAGCAACTCACAGCGCGTGGGCGGGGGTATCATGTCGACGATCTTCCGATGATCTCGATGATTGCGATCGCGTCGGGATATGTTTCTGTGCTGGTGCTGGCACTATATGTGAATTCGCCCGCGGTGGCAGCGCTCTATGCAACGCCGCAGGGGTTGTGGGGGATCTGCGCGGTCTTGCTCTATTGGATCACCAAGACCGTTATGCTGGCGCATCGCGGCCAGATGCAGGACGATCCGGTAGTGTACGCGGCGCGGGACAGGGGCAGTCAGCTGTGCTTTCTTCTGACACTTGGGCTCGCGGTCTGGAGCAGCGCGCTGTGACCGCTAAGAAGCTCTTGCTCCTGTATGTCAGTTTTGCCGTGCTATCGACGGGCGTCAATCTGGCTGTGCAACGTGTCGTCCTGATATGGGGCGCGGGCTCAGGTATGTTCATGCTCGCGATGGCTTGCGGCACGCTTTGCGGTCTGGTGGTGAAATACCATCTGGACCGGCGTTGGATTTTTCAGGACCAGGGGCGCGGCGCTGCGCATCATGGGCGGACCTTCTTTCTGTATTCGCTGATGGGGGTGGCGACCACGGCGCTGTTCTGGATCACTGAAACCGTGTTCTGGCTTACTTGGGGCACCGATGCGGCTCGCGAGGCCGGGGCAATTCTTGGCCTCGCGGCCGGTTACGCCGCGAAATACCAATTGGATCGCAAGTACGTGTTCAGCGGATCGGCGGCGGAGGCAGATCGGTGACACAGCTGGCAGGCTGGGGCAATTTCCCCGTGAAAGAGACGACTTTGCTGGCGCCACGGAGCGAGCATCAGCTTCATGACCTGCTGGCCAGCAATCCGTCGGTGATCGCCCGTGGAAACGGTCGTGCCTATGGCGACAGCGCCATTGGCGCCCCAACCACTGTGCATATGCGTCATTTCAACAAGATGCTGGCTTTTGATGCGAATACCGGCCTGCTGGAGGCGGAAAGCGGCGTGTTGCTGGGGGACATTATCGCAGCTTTCTTGCCACGTGGTTGGTTCCCGCTTGTTGTGCCGGGCACGAAGTTCGTGACGCTTGGCGGTGCTATCGCCGCCGATGTGCATGGCAAGAACCACCACCGCGATGGAAGTTTCCGCAATTGTGTGGTCTGGATCGATATGCTCGGGGCGGACGGAGTGGTTCGCCGTTGTTCACCGGAACAGAACCTTGAGATGTTCGACTGGACAGCGGGTGGCATGGGCCTGACCGGGATCATTCTGCGCGCCGCAATTCGACTGAGGCGGGTTCCTTCGGCATGGATCCGTCAGCAAACCTTGCCTGCGGTGGATCTCGGGGATGCAATGCAAACCCTGGAGCGTTCGGTTGACGCTTCCTATTCGGTTGCCTGGATAGACTGTCTTGCCAGAGGCGCGCAATTGGGGCGGTCGGTCGTGATGTTGGGCGAACACGCAACCCCAGAGGAATTGCCGCCGCAGCAAGCGGCGCAGCCCTTAACGGCGCGACGAGTGAGCGGCCGACCTCTGCCGCGGCCATTTCCGTCCTTCCTCCTGAACCGCTACAGCGTAAGGGCCTTTAACGCCGCGTACTATTGGGCCGGGCAACGGCGGGCAGGATTTCAGATCGCTGATTGCGACAGCTACTTCTTTCCGCTGGATGCGCTGTTGGGCTGGAACCGGATTTACGGACGCAAGGGGTTCATGCAGTTTCAATGCGTGCTGCCGCCGGATCAGGCGTCGAACGGCCTGCGGGCACTGCTGGAGGAAACCTCAAGCGCCGGGCAGGGTTCATTCCTGGCGGTACTCAAACGGTTGGGCCCGGGCGCGGGGCCGTTCTCCTTTCCGATGGAGGGCTACACGTTGGCGCTTGATTTCCCGGTCAGCCGCCGAAGCCTTGCGCTGATGGAAAGGCTCGACCGGATTACCCTGGCCCACGGCGGTCGTTTTTACTTGGCCAAAGACAGTCGAATGTCTGCGGATGTGTTGCGCCAGTCGGATTCACGTGTCGAGGCGTTCAAGGAAATGAGGCAGGCGGGCGGGCTGAGCGGCCGGTTTCGTTCCGCCCAGTCGCAAAGGTTATCGCTATGACGAAACTCCCGGTCCTGATCCTCGGGGCGCGTTCAGATATCGGGCTTGCCGTCGCGCATGCCTTTGCTGCCGAAGGTTATCCGGTGCAACTGGCCGCTCGCAATGCGGATGGATTGTCGGCAGCGAAAAACGATCTGGAATTGCGTTATGGGCAAACCGTAACTCTGCATAAGTTCGATGCGCTTGCGCTCGAAGATCATGCCAAGTTCATCGACAGCTTGCCGCAACTTCCGGGTATCGCGGTCTGTGCTGTGGGGTTCATGGGGGAGCAGTCCACCAGCGAGGCGGATCCAATAGTCGCCACCGAGGTTCTACGGAGCAATTTCGAAGGCCCAGCCAGTATCCTGGCTCACCTCGCCAACCGGTTTGAGCACCGTGGCAGCGGTGTGTTGGTGGGCATCAGCTCTGTGGCCGGAGAGCGCGGACGGGCAACAAATTATATCTACGGTAGCGCCAAGGCAGGGTTTACCGCCTTTCTCTCCGGTCTGCGCAACCGGTTGGCTGGGGCGGGGGTGCATGTGGTGACGGTACTGCCGGGGTTCGTTGCCACCCGGATGACCGAAGGCATGGACCTGCCTGCGAAGTTGACCGCCCAGCCCCAAGAAGTCGCGAGCGCCATTGTCAGGGCGACACGCAAGCGCCGAAATATCATCTATGTTCGCCCGATCTGGCAGTTGGTGATGGCAGTAATCCGCAACATCCCGGAACCAGTGTTCAAGAAACTCAATCTTTGAGCGCGAGGCGGGCAGGGACGCAAAGTTTTAAGCTTGAAATAAATTCCGCTCCTCCGCTATGGTCGCCAGCAACCTGTCTAGGACCAGTTGCAAGGAAGGAATCCCGTCATGCCGGCTATCAGCGTGCATCCCGAAGGATGGAAACCCGCCAAAGGTTATGCAAATGGCATGGTGGCCGAGGGCCGTCTGCTGTTTGTGGGGGGGCAGATCGGTTGGACCGCCGATCAGGTTTTCGAAGCGCAGGGTTTCATCGGACAGATGAGCCAGGCGCTGCGTAACATTCTTGAGGTGGTCGAAACCGCTGGCGGTCGCGCCGAGGACATCACGCGACTGACCTGGTATGTCACCGACAAGGCGGAATATCTGGCCAATCAGGCCGAGGTCGGCAAGGCGTACCGGGAGGTTATGGGGTACCATTTTCCGGCCATGACCATGGTGGTTGTGTCCGCTTTGGTTGAAGACGAAGCCAAGATCGAGATCGAAGCCACCGCAGTGCTGCCCAGCTGAGGCACGGCGCCGCGGGCGACTGATCTTTAAAAATACAATTGTTTCAGATTGTTGTGGGCCGCCCTTTGAGGGCGGCCATTTTTTGTGCAGCCGCAGAAAATTTTACCAGTTGATAAAAAACCGAACTGTGGCACTCTGGAGGGCAAGAAAACATAAAAACAGGGAGACACCCAATGGCGACCAGCCATCAGGCATCCGGAATTCAGGCCGCGCGCTTGGACGCGGCTGGAATTGCCGAAAACTTCTCGGATCTGCATCCCCCGTTCGACGCGCATGAGGCTGCCGTGGCGGCCGATCGCTGTTACTTCTGTTTTGATGCGCCCTGCATGACGGCCTGTCCGACCAGCATCGACATCCCGCAGTTCATCCGCGAGATTCAGGCCGGGCATCCCGAAAGCGCTGCCAAGACCATTCTCGATCAGAACATCCTCGGCGGTATGTGCGCCCGCGTCTGCCCGACCGAAACCCTGTGTGAAGAGGCCTGCGTGCGGGAGGCTGCCGAAGGAAAGCCCGTCGAGATCGGTCGCCTGCAACGCTACGCAACCGACAGGGTGATGGAAAAGAACGAGCATCCATTTGCTCGTGCAGAGGCGACAGGAAAGCGGATCGCCGTGGTCGGAGCCGGGCCAGCGGGACTTGCGGCCGCGCATCGTTTGGCCATGCTGGGGCATGACGTGCAAGTGTTTGACGCGCGGGAAAAGCCGGGCGGTCTGAATGAATTCGGAATCGCGGCCTACAAGGCCACCGATGATTTCGCGCAGCGCGAGGTTGACTGGTTGCTGCAGATCGGCGGCATCACCATGCAATATGGCCAGAAGCTTGGCGCGCAAATCTCGCTGGATGAGCTGAAGGAGCAGTTTGACGCGGTCTTCCTGTCGATCGGTCTGGCGGGCGTGAACACGCTTCGGACCGAGGGAGAAGACCTGAAAGGCGTGCGCGACGCGGTGGACTTCATCGCCGATCTGCGCCAGGCGGATGACCTGACCACCTTGCCGGTGGGGCGCAATGTGGTGGTCATCGGTGGTGGCATGACGGCGGTCGATGCCGCCGTGCAGTCAAAACTCCTGGGCGCGGAGAACGTCACCATCGCCTATCGACGCAGCCGCGAAGAGATGGGCGCCAGCCGATTTGAACAGGACCTCGCCGCCTCCAAGGGGGTGAAGCTCATGTTCAACGTGATGCCGGTGGCGATCCATGGCGAAGGGGCCGTGTCCGAGATCGAACTGGAATATACCGAGGTCTCAGGCGGCAAAGTGACGGGAACCGGAGAACGGTTTCGGCTTGTTGCCGACCAGGTGTTCAAGGCGATCGGTCAAACGCTGCAAGGCCAACCGGATGCGATCGCGCTTGAAGGTGGCAAGATCAAGGTTGATGCCAACGGGCGCACCTCGGTCGCGGGGGTCTGGGCCGGGGGCGATTGTGCCTCGGGCGGCGAAGACCTGACCGTAACGGCCGTTGCCGAAGGGCGCGATGCGGCGATGGACATTCACTCCAGCCTGATGGGCTGAGCCAGCTCGGGTGTGGACGTTCTGCACCCAAGCTCGCCTTAAAAGGAGAGATCAAATGGCTGATCTGACAACAGAATTCCTTGGGATCAAGTCCCCGAACCCGTTCTGGCTGGCCTCGGCGCCGCCCACCGACAAGGAGTATAACGTCCGTCGCGCCTTCGAGGCCGGCTGGGGGGGCGTGGTCTGGAAAACGCTGGGCGCCGAAGGCCCACCGGTCGTCAACGTGAACGGTCCGCGTTATGGCGCGATCTGGGGTGCCGACCGCCGCCTGCTGGGGCTGAACAACATCGAGTTGATCACTGACCGCCCCTTGCAGACCAACCTCGAGGAAATCACCCGGGTCAAGAAAGACTACCCGGACCGCGCCGTGATCGTGTCGATCATGGTGCCCTGCGAGGAACAGGCCTGGAAGGACATCCTGCCGCAGGTCGAGGCCACCGGCGCCGACGGGATTGAGCTGAACTTCGGCTGCCCGCACGGCATGGCGGAGCGCGGCATGGGCTCGGCCGTGGGGCAGGTGCCGGAATACATCCAGATGGTCACCGAGTGGTGCAAGAAGTATTACTCCAAGCCGGTGATCGTGAAGCTGACGCCGAACATCACTGACATTCGCCACCCGGCGCGCGCGGCACATGCTGGCCACGCTGACGCTGTGAGCCTGATCAACACGATCAATTCGATCACCTCGGTGGATCTGGACAATATGGCACCGGAGCCGACAATCGGCGGCAAGGGCACCCACGGCGGTTATTGTGGTCCGGCGGTGAAGCCCATCGCGCTGAACATGGTGGCGGAAATCGCGCGCGACCCGCAGACCCGCGGCCTGCCGATCTCTGCCATCGGGGGGGTGACCACCTGGCGTGACGCGGCTGAATTCATGGCAATGGGGGCAGGCAACGTGCAGGTCTGCACTGCGGCAATGACCTATGGGTTCAAGGTCGTTCAGGAAATGATCTCGGGGCTGTCGAACTGGATGGATGAAAAGGGGTACACCTCCACGCAGGACTTCATCGGCATGGCGGTGCCGAATGTGACCGACTGGCAGTATCTGGATCTGAACTACGTCACCAAGGCGCGGATCAGCCAGGACGACTGCATCAAGTGTGGCCGCTGCTACGCCGCCTGCGAAGACACCTCGCATCAGGCGATCGCGATGAGCGAGGACCGGGTGTTCACGGTGAAGGACGACGAATGCGTGGCGTGCAATCTGTGCGTGAACGTCTGCCCGGTCGAGGGCTGCATCACGATGGAGGAAGTGCCTGCCGGTCAGATTGACGAGCGCACAGGGAAGGTCGTCTCGGGGGAATACGCCAACTGGACCACGCATCCCAACAACCCCTCAGCCACTGCTGCGGAGTAGTTTGCCGAGGTTTGGACTGAGGTTCAGCGAGATCCGGCGGCGCTCCCGCCCGTCGTCGATCTCCTGTTCAGGAGATGCTCCTCCCGTTGGGCCGGGCACCGCGCAGGCGCGGTGCCCGGCCCAACGCCGTGAAGGGAGCGGTGGCATCCCACTGAGGGGTGTCGGCGCAGGAGTGTTATTGGGTTAGCTTTGGGGTGTAAGCATCCGCCGATAAAGCGTTTCCAGGTAGTCCGGGGCGGCATCAAAGGGATCTTCGTCGCCCATCAGAAGCCGCACCTGGGCGTCGAAGTCGGCATAATGCTGCGTCAGCGACCAGATCGAGAACAGCAGGTGCTTGGGATGCGCATGATTGATGCGACCGTTGTCCATCCAGCTTTGCAGCAACGCGGTCTTCTCCTCCACCAGATCCTTCAACTCGCCCGCGATGACCCCATGCAGGCGCGGCGCTCCTTGCACGATCTCATTTGCATAAAGACGGCTTTCCCGCGGAAAATCCCGGCTCATCTGAAGCTTGCGCTGAACATAGGCGAGGATTTCCTCAAGCGGGTCACCGTCTGCATCCAGACGCCGCAGCGGATCCAGCCAGCTGTCCATCAGCCCGGCCATCAACTCGTTGAAAATGGCTTCCTTGGAGGGAAAGTAATACAGAAGGTTCGGCTTGGAGAGACCCGCCGCTTTGGCGATCTGATCGACGGTCGATCCGCGAAAGCCGCTGCGTGAGAACACATCCAGGGCGGCTTCGAGAATGGTCGCTCGATTCTTTCGCTGAATCCGGGTCGGCGCGCGGGGTGCGGGCATGGTCGTCCTCGTCTGTTGTCGCCGTCCCAGTGTGCGACTGCACGATTCAACGCCTGTTTTTTGGGGGCAGCGCGGTTTTTTCCGGGGCTATGCGTCAATTTCTTGACTGATACCCGTCCCGTGATAGCGTGAGTTTGACCAGTTGGTCAAATCAATGACCGGAACAAAATCCGGTCCGGCACAGGCTGGCACGTAGGTGACCAGCGCCGCGAAGCCACCGAACTCGGAACCATAATCCGAGGCGAGCCTGCAACGACAGGCCCACAGGGAAGGAAGCTCGTGATGACGTCGCTTGGACAAAATCTGAAGATCAATGGCGACAGGCTGTGGGACAGCCTGATGGAGATGGCCAAAATTGGTCCTGGTGTGGCGGGCGGAAACAACCGCCAGACGCTGACCGATGCCGATGCCGAGGGCCGCGCCCTGTTCCAGAAATGGTGCGAGGAGGCAGGGTGCTCCATGGGCTTGGATCAGATGGGCAACATGTTCGCGCGGCGCGAGGGAACGGACCCGGGCGCGCTGCCGGTCTACGTCGGCTCGCACCTCGATACCCAGCCGACGGGTGGCAAATATGACGGTGTCCTGGGCGTCTTGGGCGGGCTGGAACTGATCCGGTCGCTCAATGACATGAACATCAAGACGAAGCATCCGATCGTGGTGACCAATTTCACCAACGAGGAGGGAACACGTTTTGCGCCGGCCATGCTGTCCTCGGGGGTGTTCGCGGGCGTGCACACGCAGGACTGGGCCTACGACCGGGAGGATGCCGAAGGCAAGAAATTCGGCGATGAGCTGAAGCGCATTGGCTGGCGCGGTGAGGAGGAAACCGGGGCCCGCAAGATGCATGCTTTTTTCGAGTTGCACATTGAGCAGGGACCGATCCTGGAGGCGGAAGGCAAGGACATTGGTGTGGTCACCCATGGCCAGGGGCTGAGCTGGACGCAGGTGACGATCACCGGCAAGGATGCCCATACGGGGTCGACCCCGATGCCGATGCGGCGGAATGCCGGTCTGGCAATGGCGCGGATTCTTGAAGAAGTTGACAAGATCGCGTGGTCGCATGCGCCGCATGCGGTGGGGGCGGCTGGTCACATCGATGTCTACCCGAATTCGCGAAACGTGATCCCGGGCAAGGTTGTCTTTACCGTCGACTTCCGCAGCCCGGAGCTGGACGTGATCACTGATATGGAGAACCGGTTGCGCGAAAAAGGCACCGAGATCGCAGAGGCGATGGAGGTGGAGATCGGCTTTGAAAAGGTCGGTGGTTTTGACCCGGTCGCCTTTGATGAGGGCTGCGTCAGTGCGGTGCGCAATGCGGCGCAGCGGCTGGGCTATTCGCATCTCGATATCATTTCCGGTGCGGGCCACGACGCCTGCTGGATCAACCGGGTCGCCCCAACCGCGATGGTGATGTGCCCCTGTGTTGATGGCCTGAGCCACAATGAGGCGGAGGAAATCAGCAAGGAGTGGGCGGAGGCCGGTGCCAACGTGCTGTTCCACGCGGTGGTCGAGACGGCGCAGATTGTTGAATAGGGGGCGCTGCCCCCGCGGCCCGTTGGGCCGCTCCCCCGGAGTATTTCGGGAAAGAAGAAAAAATGCCGCGTCAGACGGCGGAAGAGATAAGGAAAGCGCGAAAAAGCGCTCCGTTCCAGGGAGATTAAATCATGAGCACAGTCATCCGAAACGGCACCATCGTGACCGCGGACCTGACCTACAAGGCCGATGTTCTGATCGAGAACGGTGTCATTACCCAGATCGGTCCGAACCTGAAAGGGGAGGAGGAGCTGGATGCCACCGGCTGTTACGTGATGCCGGGCGGGATCGATCCGCATACCCATCTGGAGATGCCCTTCATGGGCACTTACAGCTCGGATGATTTCGAGAGCGGCACCCGTGCTGGACTGGCGGGCGGGACGACCATGGTGGTGGACTTTGCGCTGCCCAATCCGGGCGAAAGCCTGCTGGACGCGCTGAAGCGCTGGGACAACAAGTCGACCCGCGCCAATTGCGACTATTCCTTCCACATGGCGGTCACCTGGTGGGGGGAGCAGGTCTTTGACGACATGAAGACCGTGATCGAGGAGCGCGGCATCAACACCTTCAAGCATTTCATGGCCTACAAGGGCGCGCTGATGGTGAATGATGACGAGCTTTATGCGTCGTTCCAGCGGCTGGCGGAGCTGGGCGGCATCGCGATGGTACATGCCGAGAACGGCGATGTGGTGGCAGAGCTGTCGGCCAAGCTGCTGGCGGCGGGCAACACCGGCCCGGAGGCGCATGCCTATTCCCGCCCGCCGCAGGTGGAGGGCGAGGCCACCAACCGCGCCATCATGATCGCGGATATGGCTGGTGTGCCGCTGTATGTGGTGCATACCTCCTGCGAGGACAGCCACGAGGCCATCCGCCGCGCCCGGATGCAGGGCAAACGTGTCTGGGGCGAGCCGCTGATCCAGCATCTGACGCTGGATGAAAGCGAGTACTTCAACAAGGACTGGGATCACGCCGCCCGCCGGGTGATGTCGCCGCCGTTCCGCAACAAGCAGCATCAGGACTCCCTGTGGGCCGGTCTGCAATCGGGCTCCTTGTCGGTGGTGGCCACGGACCATTGCGCCTTCACGACCGAGCAGAAACGCTATGGCGTCGGCGATTTCACCAAGATCCCGAATGGCACCGGTGGGCTGGAGGACCGGATGCCGATGCTGTGGACCCATGGCGTGGAGACTGGGCGGCTGACGCCGAATGAATTTGTCGCCGTGACCTCGACCAATATCGCCAAGATCCTGAACTGCTATCCCAAGAAGGGTGCGGTCCTTGTCGGCGCGGATGCCGACCTGGTGGTCTGGGATCCGGCCAAGACCAAGACCATCTCTGCCGCCAGCCAGCAGTCTGCGATCGACTACAACGTTTTTGAGGGGCAGAAGGTCAAGGGCCTGCCGCGCTATACGCTAACCCGCGGCCAGGTGGCAGTCGACGACGGCGAGATCAAGTGCCAGGAGGGCCATGGCAAGTTTGTCGCCCGCGAGGCCAACACCACGGTGAACAAGGCGCTGTCGACCTGGAAGGAACTGACAGCGCCGCGCCCGGTAGAGCGCAGCGGCATTCCGGCGACAGGCGTGTAAATCAGGAACGGGCTGCCCTACGGGGCGGCCCGTTTTCCTTTTGGAACTCAAGGCGAAGAAATGAATATGGAAACTCCACCCGAGGCCCTCCGGCCCGCAAGTGCCGCCCCCGATGCCAGCCTTGGCGCGCCAGTGATCGCCGCGCGCAATCTGGACCTGACGTTCGGATCCGGTGAAGGCGCGGTGCATGCGCTGAAAGATGTGAGCCTGGACATCAACAAAGGTGACTTCGTCTCCTTTATCGGGCCGTCAGGCTGCGGCAAGACCACCTTTCTGCGTTGCATCGCGGCGCTGGAAACCCCGACAGGTGGCTCGCTGACCGTCAATGGCATGACGCCGGATGAGGCGCGGCGCAATCGCGCCTATGGCTATGTGTTTCAGGCCGCGGGGCTGTACCCCTGGCGGACGATTTCCAAGAACATCAAGCTGCCGCTTGAGATCATGGGATACGCCAAGGTTGAACAGGAAAAGCGCGTGAAAGACGTGCTGGAACTGGTTGAATTGTCTGGCTTTGGTGGCAAATTTCCCTGGCAGCTGTCCGGCGGCATGCAGCAGCGGGCGAGCATTGCGCGGGCGCTCGCATTCGACGCCGATATCCTGCTGATGGATGAACCCTTCGGGGCGCTGGACGAGATCGTGCGCGATCACCTGAACGAGCAGCTGCTGAAACTCTGGGCGCGCACCAACAAGACCATCGGCTTCGTCACCCACTCGATCCCCGAGGCGGTGTATCTTTCGACCAAGATCGTCGTCATGTCGCCGCGGCCCGGCCGCATTCACGATGTGATCGACAGCACCCTGCCCAAAGAGCGCCCGCTGGACATCCGCGACAGTCCGGAGTTCATCGAGATTGCCCACCGGGTGCGGGAAGGCCTGCGGGCGGGGCATGCCGATGACTGAACTTGGAATCTCCGGCCGCTCCGCGTTTGCCGCCGACGGGCTGCGGGGGGCGTGGGCATGAAGACGTTTTTTGCCGTCCTGACCGTGCTCGCCGCGATCATTGCGCTGTGGTACGCGGCCTGCGTACCAATGAACATCAAGGGCGTGCTGGACCAGGCCGAACGCGCCGGGGCCGAGGTGACGCCCGCAACCCCCAAGGCGCGCCGCGATCTGGGCACGATGGGGCTGGTGGCTAACAACAGCTTTGCCATCGGGGATACCTGGGTGCAGGAACGACCGCGCCTGCCTGCGCCGCACCAGGTCGCGGTTGAGCTGTGGCAGACCACGGTCGAGAAGAAGATCACCTCGAAACGCAGCCTGATCTACCACGGGCAGGTGACGTTGTCGGCGACGCTTCTTGGTTTTGCCATTGGTACGGGCCTCGGGATCCTGCTGGCGGTGGGGATCGTGCACAGCCGCGTCATGGACATGTCGGTGATGCCCTGGGCGATTGTCAGCCAGACCATCCCCATCATCGCACTGGCGCCGATGATCATCGTGGTGCTCTATTCCATCGGCGTGCAGGGGATCATCCCAAAGGCGGTGATCTCAGCCTATCTCAGCTTCTTTCCGGTGGTTGTCGGCATGGTCAAGGGGCTGCGCGCGCCGGACGCGATGCAGCTGGACCTGCTGAAAACCTATAACGCCAGCACATCGCAGGGGTTCTGGAAGCTGCGGTTGCCGTCATCGATGCCCTATCTGTTTGCGTCGCTCAAAATCGGCATCGCAGCGTCGCTGGTGGGGGCCATCGTGGGCGAGCTGCCGACAGGGGCGGTGTCTGGTCTGGGCGCGCGGCTATTGGCGGGCAGCTATTACGGGCAGACCGTGCAGATCTGGTCGGCGCTGTTTGCGGCGGCGATCCTGGCGGCACTCTTGGTGGCGCTTTTGGGGCTGATTGAACGGCTGGTTCTGAAACGCATGGGGGTCAGCGCATGATCGACCATTTAATTGAGGGCTTCGCCCTCGCCGCTGTGCAACCCACCCAGGGGTATCCCGGCAAGCGGAAGAAAGGCGGTGCGCCATGGTGATGGTGGTGCTTGCGGTGGTGGTGTGGTGTCTCGGCTGGTGGCTGAATGCGCGTTTGGCAGCGAGTCCGGCAGCGCAGACCCGGACAGTACAGCTGCTTGTGCCGGCGATCTTTGGAATAACGGTGCTGCTGGTCTGGGAGCTGTTGGTGCGCGGGCTGGCAGTGTCCTTGGTGATCCTGCCGGCGCCTTCGGTGATTGCAGCGCGCTTTGCCGACAGCCTGCCGATACTTTGGCAGGATTTCGTGCAGACCATCCTGAAGGGCGCGCTGGGGGGATACGTGATCGGCTGCGCGGCGGCCTTCCTGACCGCAATCCTGGTGGACCGCAGTGATTTTCTGCGCCGCGGGCTGCTGCCCGTGGGCAACTTCGTGGCCGCGCTGCCCATCGTCGGCACCGCGCCGATCCTGGTGATGTGGTTCGGCTTCGACTGGCAGTCCAAGGCGGCGGTCGTGGTGGTGATGGTGTTCTTTCCGATGCTGGTGAACACCGTTGCGGGCTTGCGCGAAACCTCGGCCATCCAGCGCGATCTGATGCAGACCTACGCGGCAAGCTATTGGCAGGCTTTCTTCAAGCTGCGGCTTCCCGCGGCGTTGCCGTTTGTCTTCAACGGGCTGAAGATCTCGACCACCCTCGCGCTGATCGGCGCGATCGTGGCGGAGTTCTTCGGCTCGCCCACCGTAGGCATGGGGTTTCGCATATCCACCAGCGTCGGCCAGCTGGCGCTGGACATGGTCTGGGCGGAAATCGTGGTAGCGGCGCTGGCAGGCTCGGCCTTTTACGGGCTGGTTGCGCTGATCGAGAAGACCCTGACCTTCTGGCACCCGTCGCAGCGCAGCTGAGGCCGGGCAGGGAAGGATCAACAACAAGAATAAACAGAAGTCAAAAACAACCAACTGGGAGACTATGCGATGAGATATATCATGACAGCGGCGGCCTTGGCTTTGGCGGCTGGCTCCGCGGTGCAGGCCGCGGATGACGTGACCCTGCAGCTGAAGTGGGTGACCCAGGCGCAGTTCGCCGGCTACTACGTGGCACAGGACAAAGGGTTCTACGAGGAAGAGGACCTCAATGTCACCATTCTGCCCGGCGGCCCCGACATTGCCCCGACCCAGGTGATCGCAGGCGGCGGTGCCGATGTCACTGTGGAATGGATGCCTGCCGCCCTCGCGGCGCGCGAAAAGGGCTTGCCGCTGGTCAACATCGCCCAGCCCTTCAAGTCCTCCGGGATGATGCTGACATGTTGGAAGGACACCGGCATTTCCGAGCCTGCGGACCTGGCCAACCGTACCTTGGGCGTGTGGTTCTTCGGCAATGAATTCCCATTCATGAGCTGGATGAGCCAGCTGGGCATCTCCACGGAAGGCAAAAGCGAAAATGGTGTCGAGGTCTTGAAACAAGGTTTCAACGTGGACCCGTTGTTGCAGCGACAGGCCGACTGCATCTCGACCATGACCTACAATGAATATTGGCAGGTCATTGACGCGGGTGTCTCCGAGGATGAGCTGATCACCTTCAAATACGAGGATCAGGGCGTCGCAACGCTGGAGGATGGTCTCTATGTGCTGGAGGATAAGCTGGAGGACCCAGAGTTCGTCGACAAGATGCAGCGTTTCGTGCGGGCCTCCATGAAGGGTTGGAAATACGCTGAAGAGAACCCGGATGAAGCTGCGGAAATCGTGCTCGACAACGATGCTTCGGGCGCCCAGACGGAGACCCACCAGCAACGCATGATGCGTGAGATTGCCAAGTTGACGTCCGGAAGCGACGGCGCACTTGATCCCGCAGATTACCAGCGCACGGTGGACACGCTGCTGACCGGCGGTTCGTCGCCCGTCATTACCAAGGAGCCGGAAGGTGCCTGGACCCATGTGATCACCGACGCAGCCTTGAAATAGGCTGCAGGCGTTCGCTGCGTGGTCGCGCGCAGTACACTGGTGCGACCCGTAGCGTCACCGTAGCCACACCCGCCGTGTCAGATGATGCGGCGGGTTTTACAATTCCATCGTGAAGTTAAAGGGGCGATAAAACAGAGGAATTTCCCACATACAAGTTTGCGGTGTGGATAAATGTGTTAATATACATCCTATGGGAGAAATGCGCGCCTATATCTCGGAAGGGCAAGCATGGGCTGGCAGTCCACCTCAGAAGTTGTGCCTGTGCGCCTCGTCGGATGTGGATGGCTGTTGCAAGCGTGATGCCGTTCAGGGCCGTCCTGCCTTGCGGTCTCTGATCAAGCGCAGCTGCGACCTCCCTTTGATTTCCCAATGCGATGCGGCCTACCTGCGCAAGCAGGAGACCGGACGCGCGCAGATCTTGCTGCTGTTCGAAGTCGAGCCGATGGTGCCGGAGATGAGCGGCCCTCTGCAGGGGGATGTTTGTCCGGTGGCGGTCTGCTGCCTCGAGAAGATCACGCACCCGGATCTGCTGCACGCTTTGGCAGGCGGGTTCGACATGATTTTCCTTCAGACCATTGGCCGCCATGGTCTTCGTGACCAGTTGCGGGAGGTCGAGCTGGCTTGCAGATTGGGCGCTGCCGATCGGATCAAGCTGTTCAACACCTCCAGGGAGTTGCTGCAAGGGTTGTCGCAAGGGGTTGAGTGGCACGCGCCTGTCGACCCCAGAGTGCTGGCCGTGGGCAGTCGTCGTGATTCAGCCCGGGCCAGTGCTGCGGCGCTTCTGCCCCTGGAGCGGAAGCTGGTGCCGTTGCCTGACCAATCGCCCTACGGGGCGGTCGTGTTGGATCGTGACCTGTGCAACAGCTGCAGCAGCTGCGTTTGGGTATGCCCTTCAGACGCGTTGAGCCTGTCGGAAAATGGCTGCGAATTGAACCTTGTTGAAACAAACTGCGTTCAATGCGGATTGTGTGTTTCCATATGTCCGCAACGCGCTCTGGGGTTGGCGCCACAGATGGACTTGTCCGCGGGCGCGGTTCTTCCGTTGCGACTTGGGCCTGCTTCGCCCCGCTCCGTTTCTGCAGCGGAGACGCGGAGGCAGAACGTGTCCTGACCGCAAACGCATCCACATGCTGCCAGGCGGACAATTCGCGAATTGTTGCCTCGACGTGATTCAGCTTTGCTGCAGAAAGCCGCCGTATTGACCGCGTTTGAACATCAGCCCTTTGCCGGGGCGGGTGGTCACATTGTCGACCTGGCCCAGAATGATGCTGTGATCACCTGCCGGATGGGTCGCGTAATGGCGGCAATCGAACCGTGCGAGAACGCCCTCCAAGGCGGGGGCGCCATTTGCATTGGGCGCCCAGGAGAAGGGGGAAAAATCCTCACCATGGGCGGCAAAATGTTTTGCCATCAGCAGCTGGTCTTCCGCCATTACGTGAATGGCAAAATGCTGTGCGGCGACGAAAGTGTCGTGGCGCAGCGAACTGCGGGCGGGGCACCACAGCAGCAGCGGAGGATCCAGCGAAACGGAGGTGAAGCTGTTGACGGTGATTGCAAGCGGTCCGTTGGGGGTCATGGTCGTGACGACGGTCACGCCGGTGCCAAAGCAGCCGAGCGCATCGCGGTAGGCCCGGACCATGTCCGGACCGGGAATAAAGCTGGTGTCGGCCATGTGCTGCGCCTTCTCTCCGGTTCGGGCAGTGACCTGCCACGCATGGGCGCAATTGTCTACCTAGTTCATATCCGCAATCAAACGCGAATGCCGTCGGGTTTCCTCGAGCAGCGCCTCAAAGGTGGTCAGGCCACGCGCCTGCAGCATGGGCAGCATCTTGCAGAAGGCCTCCGCCGTGGCCCGCGCATCCCCCATCGCGGTGTGGCGCAGCTTCGCAGGGATCGAGATCTCCAGCCGGTCGCAGATCGCATCCAGCGTGTGCGATTGTGATGCGCCAAACAGCACGGCGCTCAGCAGGACGGTGTCCAGGACAGGCTGGTCCCATGTCACGCCACTGCGCTTGGCGTGGCGGTGCAGAAAGGCCATGTCGAAAGGCGCGTTATGGGCCACGATCACGGCGTCGGATGCGAAACGGTGAAATTCGCGTGCCGCTTCGGCGATGCCTGGCGCGCCCTCGACCATGGTGTCGGTGATCCCATGCACCCGCGTCGCGCTGGCGGGGATCTTGATGGCGGGATCGACCAGTGTCTCGAAGGTTTCGCCCGGAATGATGCGGCCGCGGACGACGCGCAGCGCGCCGATCTGCACGATCTCATCCTTGTGGGGCAACAGCCCGGTGGTTTCGGTATCGAACACTACGTAGCTGAGACTGTCGAGCGTGCGGTCGTTCAATTCCTCATGGTTCGAATCGAGCAGGGCAAAATCATAGACCAGAGGGCGGGACTGCGGCGGGGCAGCGTCTGCTGCGGTGCCTTCGAACAGGATGATATAGCCCGGCGCGTCGCCCAATGGTTTCAAGTGGAGGTCATGAACTATCTCGCCATTTGCGCTTTTGACGCGCGTGCGCAAGTCGCGACCGCTGCGCATCATGCGGCCATAGGCGGCCTGCAGACCGTTCAGGTCCAAATAGTCCGACAAGGGGGCGTTCAGGCGGGGCGGGGCCTCCTGCGCCAGCAGAGCGGCGGCCTGTCCGTCATAGAGCACGATCTGGTGGGTGGTGCTGGCCATGACCGTCGCGATGGGAATATCGGTGAGCAGGGCGGCGAGACGCTTCTTTTCGGCTTCCAGATGTTCGGTTTCCCGCGCGATGGCTTCAGCAGAGGCGAGCGCGGCCTGACCTAGCTGCCCCGCGAGCCCCTGTGCCGCCGGGGCGAGGTCGCCAAGGTAGCGCGCGCCATGGGTGTCCAGCTCGCGGTTGACGCCTGCATGGGCGCGGGCGCGCATGGCTGCCGCCAGCTGCTCGATGGGTTTGGCGACATTTTCGTCGAACAGCAGCCAGATCGCGGCGCATAGGCCGAGCATGCAGAACCCGCTGAAGAGGCCGACAAAGATGAACGCATCGCGCAACGCCGGTTCTCCTGCACGGCTGTACCCAAGCCAGAGAGCGGCCACAGTGACCGCAATGGCCCCGAGGGCCAAAAGGCAGAAAAAGAGGAAAATGCGCAGGCGCAGGCCAAGAGCGGACAGCATGGTCAGGCTCCGCAAGCAACGCGCAGGATGGGGTCATCCTCAGCGGCGGGGATCCAGTTGTCTGCCGCGGGGCGTCCGTCGGCGAAGGGCGCGCCGCTCGTGGCAAGGGCGCGGCGCCCATTCGCGCAATCGAGCCAGACCGGCCGTTTCTGCACGGCGGACCAGCGACCGAAGAAATACACATCCGCCAGGTAGATGCCGGGATGGTCCGCGTGGGACTTGAGGGTGGCCGTGTCGACGGCTGCAAAGCGGTCGACATAGGGCACTGCGTAGGTCCAGGGGCGGTAGAAACTACGGTTTTCGACGGTTTGTGCGACCACCACCCCCTCGGGCAGGGCAGCCGCGCTGCGCGCGTACCACCCGTATTCCGAGGTGATTGTCGCTGCGATCATGGCCAGACCCGCCGCCACGGGGGCCAGCCAGCGCGGCAGGCGACCTCCCAGCAACTTGCCCAGCAGCATTACCAGACCCGCAGCTGCGAAACCTGCGAAAATCACGCCGATCAGTTCCAGAAACATGTCTTTTCTCCATAGGCCCGGGGCCGTCCTGTCTTGCTCAATCGGCGCTGGCGTCCAGCGCCCGGCAGGCTGCGCGGGGCGAACATCAGTTCAGCAGCCTCCTGCCGTAACCCACCGCTGATTGCATGGTTTTTACCACAACGAACGCATCACGCAGATGACTTCTCTCAAGATCCGACAAATCAGAAGGCGCCAGATAGTTGTCTGGCATTTCGCCGCTGCGGATTTGCTGCGCCTGATGTTCCAGCCTTGTCTGGGCGATCAGGTCGTAGGCGTCGAGCAGATCCTGCGCACCTGCCAGGCTCAGCAGGCCGGTGGCGGCAGCGGCTTCGAGGCGGGCGCGGGTGTTGACGGAGTGAATGGCGCCGGTCAGCGCATAGATGCGGCCCAGGTCGACCACTGGCACAACGCCGTTGTGCTTCATGTCCAGCGTGTTGCGGTGTTCGCCCGACCGAATGGTCGCCAGACCGCGCAGCAATCCCAGCGGCGGTTGGTGTTTTAGGGAATTGGCCACCATGTGGGCGGTGAAGATAGAATTCTGACGCGCCGCTCCCAGGGTTTCTCCCTGCAGATCGCCATACAGCGAATGGTCGCCGCCGATCGGCCGCAGGTCGAACATGACCGAGGCCAGCATCTGCGCTTCTGGATCGGGGCGCGCGATCCAGTTGCGGAAATAGCTGCGCCAGATGTGAACCGGCTGGCGCCATCTTGCGTTGGTCGCCATCATGTCGCCGGGGCAATAGATGTAACCGCAATGGTGGAGGCCATCGCAGACGATCTGCGCAAGTTGGGCGAAATATGCGTCGTCGCCCGGTGCCAGCCCGTCCGCCAGGATGAGGCAGTTATCCTGATCCGTCACGCCGGTCTGCTCGCGCCGACCTTGCGAGCCGCAGGCCAGCCACAGATAAGGCACCGGCGGTGGTCCCAGTGTATTCTCGGCCAGCGCGAGCAGGCGGCGGGTTACGCTGTCGGCGATGTCGGTGATCAGACGTGTCACGACCTCGTGCCGGTTTCCGGCAGCGACCAGCTGCACCAGCAGACGGGGGATTTCGGCGGTGGCCCGCGCCATGTCCTCGACACTGGCGGCGCGTGCGATGGTCAGCACCAGCTCGCCGGAGTTCACGGCCTGAAACCGCGTGAGGTCGGTCTGTGTGACGATGCCGACCAATGCGTCGCCTTGGACCACCGGGATATGTCCGATGCCGTGTTCCATCATCATCTGCAGGACCTCCGAGCCGAGCGCGGAGGGTGATAGCGTCAGCGGATCGCGGCTCATCACGTCGGCGACCGGCGTGGTGGCGGGCCATCCCTGTGCCAGCAGTTTCGACGTGAGGTCGCGGGTGGTGAGGATACCCTTCAGTTGGTCGCGCTGGGCAACGCAGACCGAGGAGATATTCTGATCGCGCATCAGCTGCGCGGCGCCCTGGCAGGTCTGTTCAACCGGACAGGTGACAGGGGGGCGGGACATGATGTCCGCGACCCGCATGGTGGCCAGGGTGTTGTTCGCGGGGCTACCGGGGCGGCGGCGGTCAAAGAAGCGGGCGACTTTTGGCTGGCTGGCCATCAGGCCGTGAAAGTCCGCTGCGGGCAGCAGCAGCAGCAGGCTGTCGGTGGTGGTCACGGCCGAGGTTACGGCCCGCCCGCCGCGGGTCAGCCCGCGTTCGCCGAAGGAATTGCGCGGTCCAAGGTTGGAGACGGGAATGCCGTTTTCATCGGTGACCTCCACCTCGCCGGTGTGCACCAGGTAAAGCCCGTCCAGATTTTCTCCGAGGGCATAGACCTGCGTTCCGGCCGGAGCCTCGATCAGATGCAATTTGGGGGCCAGTTCCCGAAGCACGACCGGCGGCAGGCTGTCATAGGGATGAACCGAGTTCAGAAAACGAAGCAGGGCGGTGTCGGACAGGGGCATCAGCAGGGCGTCTCCGTCTTCGGGATATCGTTGCCTTTACGGATCATGGGCCTCGTCTGGCCCGGATGGTCTCCGCAATTGGAGGCTTTGCCTTCAATACGGGGGAGGCAAAAATGGTCCCGCCGCGTATGAACCGGGCGGGACCAAGAGGAAAGAGGCGGGCCGCAGGGAGGACAGCCCGCCTCTGCGGGGATTAGTGGTCCTGCGCGGCACCTGCGCCGCGGGGTATGCGCACGCTTTCCACCAGCTCTTCGATCTCGGCGGGGATCGCCTCGGTCGATTTCGACACGAAGTAGGCTACTGCAAAGTTCACCATCGCGCCGATTGCACCAAAGGAGGTGGATTTGACGGTGCCCAGCAGCGGGTCCGCATCGGTGAAGGAGTTGGTGCCCGGGATGAACAGCCAGCCCTTGTGCAGGAAGATATAGACCAGCGTCACGATCAGACCTGCCAGCATGCCGGCCACGGCACCCTTGTTGTTCACCTTAGTGAAGATGCCCATCATCAGCGCCGGGAAGATCGAGGCAGCTGCGAGGCCGAAGGCAAGCGCCACGGTCTGCGCCGCAAAGCCCGGCGGGTTCAGACCCAGATAGGTCGCCACCGCAATGGCCACGGCCATGGCGATACGCGCCGACAACAGCTCGCCTTTTTCCGAGATGTTCGGATTGATCGAGCCTTTGATGAGGTCGTGCGACACCGCGGACGAGATCGCCAGCAGCAGGCCCGCCGCAGTCGACAGCGCCGCCGCCAGGCCGCCAGCCGCCACCAGGCCAATCACCCAGCCCGGCAGGTTGGCAATCTCAGGATTGGCAAGCACCAGGATGTCGCGGTTGAAGTTGGTCAGCTCATTGCCCGCCCAGCCGTTGGCCTCGGCCACGGCCTGCATGTCAGCGTTCTTGTCGTTGTAGTACTGGATCGCGCCGTCGCCGTTCTTGTCTTCCCAGCCCAGAAGGCCGGTTTGCTGCCAGGTCGCCATCCAGTCGTACTTGGGATCATCCTCGATCTGCTGCACGGTCACGGCACCGCCTTCGATGCCGCCGTTCGGCCACATCATTTCGGTGATGTTGAGACGCGCCATGGCACCGACAGCCGGGGCGGTCAGATACAGCAGCGCGATGAACACCAGCGACCAGCCGGCCGACCAGCGGGCGTCCGCCACGCGCGGCACGGTGAAGAAGCGCATGATGACATGCGGCAGGCCCGCGGTGCCGATCATCAGCGACAGGGTGAACAGCACCATGTTGAAGGTGTCGCCGTGATGCGCGGTGTACTCGTTGAAGCCCAGCTCGGTCACGATGGCGTCCAGCTTGGCCAAGAGCGGCTCGCCGCTTGCAGCGTGGTCGCCGAACAGGCCCAGCGCCGGGATCGGGTTGCCGGTCAGCTGCAGCGAGATGAAGATGGCCGGGATGGTATAGGCCATGATCAGCACGCAGTACTGCGCCACCTGGGTGTAGGTCACGCCCTTCATGCCGCCAAACACGGCATAGGCAAAGACCACACAGGCGCCGATCAGCAGGCCCGCAGTGTTGGAGACCTCGAGGAAGCGGCCGAAGGCCACGCCAACGCCGGTCATCTGGCCGATCACGTAGGTGGTCGAAGCCACGATCAGGCAGATCACCGCCACCACGCGCGCGGTCGGAGAGTAGAACCGATCGCCGATGAACTCGGAGACGGTGAACTTGCCGAACTTGCGCAGGTAGGGGGCCAGCAGCAGCGCCAGCAGCACGTAACCGCCGGTCCAGCCCATCAGGAAGGTCGAGTTGTCATAGCCGGTGAAGGCGATGAGGCCCGCCATCGAGATGAAAGACGCCGCCGACATCCAGTCAGCCGCTGTGGCCATGCCGTTGGTGACCGGGTGAACGCCCCGGCCCGCGGCATAGAATTCAGATGTGGACCCCGCGCGGGCCCAGATCGCGATGCCGATGTAGAGCGCGAAGGACGCGCCCACGAACAGCAGGTTGATGGTAAACTGGTCCATCTTATTCTTCCTCCACGCCGTATTCGCGGTCCAGCTTGTTCATCCGGAACGCGTAGAAAAAGATCAACCCCAGGAACACCAGGATCGATCCCTGCTGGGCGAACCAGAAGCCCAGATCGCTGCCGCCGACCTTGATGCCCGCAAGCATCGGTCGCAGCAGGATGCCAAAGCCGAATGACACGACAGCCCAAATCACCAGGCTGACCAGAATGATGCGCACGTTTGCCGCCCAGTAGCCCTTGTCGGACTCGGCGGTCTGCGCAGAATGTGTGGTTTGTTCCGCCATCAGCGGCTCCTCCTTCTTCCTCTCCTGTGCGGCCCGGCCTTCGGGGGCTGGGCACACGCTCTCCGTTTGCCCGGCGCGGGTCAGGGCGCGCAGGCATGCAACCTCCGTGCCGACAGGCGCTGGGCCTGCCGGATCCGGCGGGTATTTCCATTTCGGATAAGACGGGGTCCGGCGCGGTCGGCACCGGCCCCGTTTCTGTTTGTTAGCTGGTGGCCGTCGTCACGATGGCCGCCATGTCACGGGCGATATCGTCGATGCCGCCCATGGCATTTGTCGATTTCAGCACGCCCTTGCCGCTGTAGTAGGCAATCAGCGGCGCGGTCTGCGCGTGATAGGCCTCCAGTCGGCTGGCAACGGTTTCGGCATTGTCGTCGGCGCGGCGCTTCATCTCCGTGCCGCCGCATTTGTCGCAGGTGCCTGCCTTGGCGGGCTGCTTGAAGCTGTCGTGATAGCCTTCGCCGCAACCCGCGCAGGTGTAGCGACCCGAGATGCGTTCGACCATCGCGGCATCGTCCACCTCAAGGCTGATGGCGGCGTTGATCTTCTGGCCGGTCTCGCCCAGCAGATCGTCCAGCGCCTCGGCCTGCAACGTGGTGCGCGGAAAGCCGTCGAGGATCACCCCCTTGGCGCAGTCCGGCTCCGCCAAACGGTCGCGCAGGATGTTGATCACGATCTCGTCGCTGACCAGCTGGCCGGCTTCCATCACTGCCTTGGCAGCGAGGCCCGCAGGCGTGCCCGCAGCCACCGCCGCACGCAGAAGGTCGCCCGTGGACAGCTGCACATAGCCGAACTCATCCTCCAGCATCCGCGCCTGGGTGCCCTTGCCGGCGCCCGGAGGCCCCAGCAGGATCAGCACCGCGGGTCGTGTCATAACGTCCGTCGTCATCAGCTGATCACCCCTTGTTTGCTCGGTTTGCGATCAGGTCGTCGACCACCGACGGATCCGCCAGCGTCGAGGTATCGCCGAGGCTGCCAAAGTCGTTTTCGGCGATCTTGCGGAGGATGCGGCGCATGATCTTGCCCGAGCGGGTCTTTGGCAGGCCGGGGGCCCACTGAATGACGTCCGGCGAGGCAATCGGGCCGATTTCCGTCCGCACCCAGGTGCGCAGTTCCTTGCGCAGCTCCTCGGAGGGTTCGCGGTCGTTCATCAGGGTCACGTAGCAGTAGATGCCCTGGCCCTTGATGTCATGCGGGTAGCCGACCACGGCGGCTTCGGCCACGGCGGCATGGGCCACCAGTGCGCTTTCGACCTCGGCGGTGCCCATGCGGTGGCCGGAGACGTTGATCACGTCATCGACACGACCGGTGATCCAGTAGTCGCCGTCCTTGTCGCGGCGGCAGCCGTCGCCGGTGAAGTAGTAGCCCTTGTAGTCCGAGAAATAGGTCTTCTCGAAGCGCTCATGGTCGCCCCAGACCGTGCGCATCTGGCCCGGCCAGCTGTCCTTGATGCACAGCACGCCCTCGACGCCGTTGCCCTCGATCTCGACACCGCTGGTGGGGTCCAGAACCACCGGCTGGATGCCGAAGAAGGGCTTCATCGCCGCGCCCGGCTTGGTCGCGTGGGCACCCGGAAGCGGCGTCATCAGATGGCCGCCGGTCTCGGTCTGCCACCAGGTGTCGACGATCGGGCATTTGCCCTTGCCGACCACGTCATTGTACCAGTTCCAGGCCTCCGGGTTGATCGGCTCGCCCACGGTGCCCAGCACCTTGAGGCTGCTGAGATCGCATTTCTCGACGAACTCCGGCCCCTGGCCCATCAGCGCGCGGATGGCGGTGGGGGCGGTGTAGAACTGGTTCACCTTGTGCTTTTCGCAGACCTGCCAGAAGCGGCTGGCATCCGGGTAGGTCGGCACGCCCTCGAACATCAGCGTGGTGGCGCCATTGGCCAGCGGGCCATAGACGATGTAGCTGTGGCCGGTGACCCAGCCCACGTCCGCAGTACACCAGTAGATGTCGCCGTCGTGGTAATCGAACGTGACCTCATGGGTCAGCGCCGCATAGGTCAGATAGCCGCCGGAGGTGTGCACCACGCCCTTCGGCTGGCCGGTGGAGCCAGAGGTGTAGAGGATGAACAGTGGATCTTCGGCGTTCATCTCGGCCGGTTCGCAGCTGTCGGCGGCGTTCTGCGCCAGCGCGTTGTAGTCGTGGTCGCGCCCGTCTACCCAGGTGGTCTGGCCGCCGGTGCGTTTCACCACCAGGCATTTCACCGTGTCCTTGGTATGCAGCAGCGCGGCATCGGCGTTCGACTTCAGCGGCGTCTTGCGGCCACCGCGGGGGGCTTCGTCGGCGGTGATGATCACCTTGGCGTCGCAACCATTGATACGAGCGGCCAGCGCATCCGGCGAAAACCCTGCAAAGACAATGGAATGTATGGCGCCGATTCGGGCGCAGGCCAGCATCGCGTAAGCCGCTTCGGGAATCATCGGCAGGTAGATCACCACCCGGTCGCCCTTGGAAACCCCGAGGTCTTTCAGCACATTGGCCATGCGGCAGGTGTTGCGGTGCAGCTCCTTGTAGGTGATGTGCTGCGCGGCCTCGTTCGGATCGTCGGGCTCCCAGATGATGGCGGTCTGGTCACCGCGGGTTTCCAGGTGGCGGTCGATGCAGTTGGCGGAAACGTTCAGCGTGCCATCGGCGTACCAGTTGATCGAAACATTGCCGAAGTTGAAATCGACGTCCTTGACCTTGCTATAGGGCTTGATCCAGTCAATGCGCTTGCCCTGTTCGCCCCAGAAAGATTCGGGGTCGGCCAGCGAAGCGTCATACAACTCCTGGTATTTCGCGGCGTCCACATGTGCACGGGCAACGGTTTCGTCGGATGGCGGATAGACGGCGTCTGCATGCAGCGCGTTCATTCGGTTTCCTCCCAGAAATATATTGGCAAGACAAACGACAACGCTGTGTCGTGGCTGTCAAACCGTTTCCTCCTGTGCCTGATAATACGGCAGCTTGAAAATTTGTGAATAACCATCTGGATTTTCAGCATTTGCCTGTGAAGAAGTTTCCCGAGATCTGAGCCTGGTGTGAAGAAATTTGCTATTTGCCTAAGGTTAGCGCCTGAAATCAGTGTCTTGGGTGTAAATATACTTTTGTGATGTCTTGTCGCAGCCGCCCGGCGGTCCCCGGGTTGGGCCTCCACCGCGTGGCAAATGGCACCGTGTCGGCTGCGGCATATTGTGCCAGGGCCGGGATCGGGGCGCAGCCATGATGCGTCGAAGGTCTGGTGTTGCGCTGACCTCTTAGGGGTTGGCAGCGCTAAACCTTGCCGCTAGCCTGATTTGCAAGCGCACCTCTCCGGCCCGCTGCCGGGCCAAGAAGGGCGCAATAAGGGAGAGTTACATCATGAACAGAATTTTGACCGCTGCCGTGGCGGCCACGGCTGGTGTTGCAATGGCGGGGGAGGCCGCGGCAACAGAATGGAACGTGTCACTGTGGGGCAAACGCCGCGCCTTTACCGAGCACGTCGAAAAGCTGGCCGAGCTGGTTTCGGAAAAAACCAACGGCGAGTTCACCATGAATATCAGCTATGGTGGCCTGTCCAAGAACAAGGAAAACCTTGATGGCATCTCGATCGGTGCCTTCGAGATGGCGCAGTTCTGTGCCGGCTACCACCGGGACAAGAACCCCTCGATCACGGTTCTGGAACTGCCGTTTCTGGGCGTGAACACGCTGGAAGAAGAAGTGGCGGTGTCTCACGCGGTCTATGCGCATCCGGCGGTACAGGCGGATCTGGCGCGCTGGAATGCGAAGCTGCTGATGACCTCGCCGATGCCGCAGTACAACATCGTTGGCACAGGTGAGCCCCGTGACGAACTCGCAGAGTTCAAGGACATGCGGGTGCGGGCCACCGGTGGCATCGGGCAGGCGTTCTCTGCAGTTGGCGCGGTGCCGACCTCGGTGACCGCGACCGAGGCCTACAATGCGATGGAATCCGGCGTCGTCGACACCGTTGCCTTTGCCCAGCACGCGCATCTGAGCTTTGGCACCATCAACAAGGCCGACTGGTGGACTTCCAACCTGAACCCCGGCACCGTGAACTGCCCGGTGGTCGTCAACACCGATGCCTATGAGGCCCTGAGCGATGCCGAGCGCGAAGCGCTGGACAGCTCGGTGGATGAGGCCATCGCCCATTACCTCGAAAACTACGGTGCGCTGCTGGAAAAATGGGACAGCGTGCTCGAGGAAAAGGGCGTTGAGAAAGTGGTCATCTCGGACGAGACACTGGCCGAGTTCCGGAAGGTGGCGGGTGATCCGATCCACGCGCAGTGGATCAAGGACATGACCGATCAGGGCTTGCCGGCGCAGGAGCTGTACGACTTGGTTCAGAAAACGCTGAACGACGTCCGCTCAGGCAGCTGATACGGGCGTGACACGCGGTAGGGCCGGGCGTATCTGCTCCGGCCCTTTCTTGTCGTGGCGAAATTTCCAAGGAGGGGGCAGGGTATGGCCGCAGGCGCAGCAGTGCTGGAAGATGGCAGCCTGATCAGCAGGCTTGATCGAAACTTGGTGCAGGTTGAGCGCCTGCTGGCGTTGCTCAGTGGGCTGGCAGTGTTCTCCCTGATGGTGCTCGCGGTGGTCTCGGTGGGAGGGCGCAACGCGGCCAACGCGCCGCTGCCCGGCTATGTCGACTGGATCGAACAGATCATGCCGCTGATTGCCTTCATGGGCATCTCTTATGTGCAGCGCGGTGGCGGCCACATCCGCATGGACATCTTCATCGGTGCCCTGAAAGGGCGCGCCTTGTGGCTGTTCGAACTGCTCTCAGTTCTGCTGATCCTGTTGCTGATCCTAGCGCTGGTCTGGGGCAGCTGGTCGCACTTTCTGCGCTCCTTCGATTTTGCCGCGCCGATGTGGAGCCGTGACAGCTCTATCGACATCGGCTTGCCGATCTGGCCAGCCAAGCTGCTGGCGCCGGTGGCCTTTGCCGTGCTGGCGGTGCGGCTGCTGCTGCAGGTCTGGGGGTACGGACGGGCGCTGGTTCTCGGGCTGGATCGCCCGGTTGCGGTGCCGCTGATCCAGAGCGCGGCGGAACTGGCGGCGGCCGAAGCAGAGCAGCTGGAGGGTCACGACAGCGATGCCGTCGCGTCCGACCGCGGCGACAACGGGCAGGGGTAAGCAAAATGGAACCGATTGAAATCGGCCTGTGGGTCACGGGCGGGCTGTTGCTGATGGTTGTGCTGGGGATGCGCGTGGCGTTTGCTGCGGGCCTCGCCGGGCTGGTTGGCCTGGTCTGGATCTTCTGGGCCAAGTTCGGCTTTGATCCGAACCGGTTCGGCAAGGCGCTGACCGTGTCGGTCAAGATCGCGGGCCAGGTGCCGCATTCCAAGGTCTCCAGCCAGGCGCTGAGCCTCATTCCGACCTTCATCCTGATCGGCTACCTCGCCTATTACGCGGGTCTTACGCGGGCGCTGTTCGAGGCCGCCAAGCGCTGGCTGGCCTGGGTGCCGGGCGGGCTGGCGGTTTCCACCGTGTTTGCCACGGCGGGGTTCGCCGCGGTGTCGGGCGCCAGTGTGGCGACCTCGGCCGTGTTTGCACGCATCGCCATCCCTGAGATGCTCAAGATCGGCTATAACAAGCAATTCGCAGCAGGCGTGGTGGCGGCTGGCGGCACGCTGGCCTCGCTCATTCCGCCCTCGGCTATTCTGGTGATCTACGCGATCATCGTCGAACAGGACGTGGGCAAGCTGCTGCTGGCAGGTTTCATCCCGGGTGCATTCTCGGCGGTCATCTATGGCTTGCTCATCGTCGGCATCGCGGTGATCTTCAAATCCGTTGGCCCGCCGGTGCGCGGCTTCACCTGGGGGCAGCGTTTTGCGGCGCTGCCTGGCGCTTTGCCGATCATCTTTGTCGTCGTGATCATCATCTGCTTTGTATACAATCCCTTTGGCGGCGATGCCTGGGGTACGCCGACCGAAGGCGGGGCATTGGGCGCGTTTGTCGTCTTCTGCATGGCGGTCTACCGCGGCATGAAGTGGGCGGAACTGAAGTCTGCGCTGCTGGAGACTGCCAAGCTGACGGTGATGATCTTCACCATCATCTGGGGTGTCCTGATCTACGTGCGCTTTCTCGGTTTTGCCGATCTTCCGGGGGCGTTTTCCGACTGGATCACCTCTCTCGAGATGTCACCGATGGTGATCCTGATCTGCATCCTGCTGGCCTATGCGGTGCTGGGGATGTTCATGGACGCCATAGGCATGCTGCTGCTGACCCTCCCGGTGGTCTACCCGGCGGTGATGGCGCTGAACGGGGGCGAAAGCGTCGCCGCGGTCGACAGCGCCTTTGGCATGAGCGGGCCGATGTGTGCGATCTGGTTCGGCATCCTGGTGGTGAAAATGGCCGAGTTCTGCCTGATCACCCCGCCCATCGGGCTCAACTGCTTTGTCGTGGCGGGGGTGCGCGATGATTTGAGCGTGCAGGACGTGTTTCGTGGCGTGACACCGTTCTTCATCGCCGATGCGGTTACCATCGGGCTGCTGGTGGCTTTCCCGGGGATCGTTCTCTACTTGCCGTCGCTGGCAGGCTGAGGGCAAAGCTGGCCCTGCGGCGCTGTTGCGGCAGCGTCGCCCATCTGCTGAAGGAGCCACTCCTGAAAGCAGCGCATCGCCGGGGTTGCCGGTTTATGGGCCGGGCGCGTCAGCCAGTAGCGGCCATTGGTGACTTCGGTTTCAAAGGGCGCGATCAATGTTCCGCGGTCCAGGCGTGCGGCAAACATGGCGGCGGGCAGCAGCGCCACCCCGTCGCCGGATTCGGCAAGGTCAGCCATGGCGATGGAGCTGTCGAAGACCGGGCCGCATAAATTCGGGCAGGCTTCCCCGGCGGCTTCGAACCAGCTGGGCCATTCGTCGGCACGGTAGGAACGTAGCAAGACCTGCCCCTGCAGATCGCCGGGAGACCTCAGCTTTGCGGCAAGCTCTGGCGCGCAGAGCGCGGTCAGCGGCGTTTCCATGAGGGCAACCGCCTCACAGCCGCTCCACCGTCCGGCCCCAAAGCGGATGGCCATGTTCAGGCCTTCCTTGGTGATGTCCACCCGGTTGTTGTTGGTCCAAAGCCGCAGATCAACGCTTGGGTAGGCGCTGCGAAATTCCCTGAGCCGCGGCATCAGCCATCCGACTGCAAATGTGGTCACGACCCCGACGTGCAAAGTCTCGCGGTAGTGCCCGTCCTGAAACCCGTCGAGCACCCGGGCCACCCGATCGAGACTGTCGCTGATCACCGGAAACAATGCCATTGCCTCGTCGGTCAACAAAAGCCCCTTGGGGGTCCGGGTGAACAGAGCCACGCCCAGCAGGTCCTCCAACCCCTTGATCTGGTGGCTGACGGCGGCCTGACTGACACGAAGTTCAATGGCAGCGCGGGTAAAACTGCCCTGCCGGGCGGCCACCTCGAAAGCGCGCAATGCGTTGAGTGGGAGATTGGGGCGATCCATCGAATGGCATGTCCTGGCGGTGGAGTGGGAAGTCCGCACCAGCCTTGCCCGGCGTTCGGGGAACTGCAAGGCAAGACTGATGCAGAGCGGCGGTCAGCCCTGTGGGTCTGTCAGCAATTTTTGGACAAAGCCATAGGTCGCGCGGATCCGGGCCTCGTTGGGGATGTTGCGGTTGGCCAGCATCACCACGCCGAGGTCTTCACCGGGCAGCAACACGGCATAGGCGCCAAACCCGTTGGTCGCTCCGGTCTTGTTGAGGATGACATCCTCTTGCGGCGGCAAGGCCGGGGTCAGCTTGCGCATGGGCTGGGGGTTCAGGATGTAGGCGTAGCTGTTACCCTTGATCATCTGCTCTTGGGGGACGGGCCAGGGGTATTGCTCCCAGATCATGCCCTGCACATAGGCCTCCGTTTGGGCCAGCCCGTGCCGTGTTTTTGCCAGTGCAGTGCTGAGTTTCTCGGAGACCTCTGCGTGCCCCAGGTGCAGGTTCAGAAAACGCACCATGTCACGAGCGCTCGATTTCACGCCATACGCCTCGCCGTCCAATACACCGGGGCTGACCCGAATGGGGCGGTCGGTCTTGCGGTCGTAACCAAATGCGTAGCGCTGCATGGCCTGGTCCGGCACCTTGACCCAAGTGTTCCCCAATCCCAGCACCGGGAAAAGATCCTGTTCCAGCGCGTCTGCAAAATCGCGATTCAGGGCATTTGCCGTTATGTGGCCCAGCAGGCCGATGCTGATATTGGAATAGCTTCGGGCCCCCGGTGTGTCAGGCCGCCAGTCGCGCAGCCACTCCACGAGCTCTTCTGTCGTCTGCGCGGTGTCCGGGACCTGCAGTGGCAAGCCGCCGGATTGATGTGTAGCCAATTCCAGCAGGGAAAGTTTGCCAAAGGCCGTGCCTGCAAGCTGCGGCACGTGATCCGCAACTTGCTGGTTCAGGTCGAGGTGTCCGCGACCTTCGGCCATGGTGGCGAGGGTTGCCGTGAACAGCTTGCTGATTGATCCCAGCTCAAACAGCGTGTCCGGTGTGGCAGCGGTGCCTGCGGCGCGCGCGGCAACGCCCGCACTGAAATAGTGGTCCTGCCCGCCGTAGGTGATGCCGACCACAAGGCCAGGCACATTGAATTCTTCCATCAGAGGCGCAAAGCTCTGCGCGGCGAGCGCCTGCACCTCGGCTTCGCTGCGGGGAGCGGCAATCAGGGCGGTGGGAAACGACAGCAGCGCAAGCGCTGCGGCGGTAAAAATTTTCATGTCAGCCTCATTGATTTGCCCTTGGTTGGGCAAAATCCGCTCTAAGGCTTGCGGTTTGTCGCCTCAAACGAGAAAAAATTGGCTGCGGTATTAGAAAAACTTGTCTGGTTGGGAGGGAACGTTGCGGAGAAGTCAGAAGGAGGTCCTGGACGAGCTTCGTCAGGCCATTGATCGCTTGGCGCCCATCAATGGCGATCGTCTGCCACCAGAGCGGAGTTTATGTGCCATGCTGGCGTGCAGCCGCGAAACGCTGCGACGGTGCTATGCGCAGCTGGAGGCCGAAGGTCTGATCTGGCGGCATGTTGGGCAGGGGACCTTTCGTGGCCGCCGCCCGGTGCATTTGCCGATCCGCGATACGCTCCTGGTGGAAGGCGCGACACCACCGGATATCATCCGCGCCCGCCTCTTGCTGGAGCCCCAGGTCGCCGCAGAGGCCGCGTTGGCAGCGGACGAGAACGATGTGTTCCACCTGCGGGACAAAGTTGCCCAGGGCCGCCGGGCTACGGATCGGGCCGCTTGCGAACAGGCGGATGACGCCTTTCACCGTGCGGTTGCGGAAACCTCGCGCAATCCGGTTCTGATCGGGTTCCTAGTCTATCTGTCAGGCGCGCGTCGCCGGGTTGCCTGGCAACGCGAGTGGGATCGGACCTATCGCAGAATTGCCCCCAACGAGTTCCAGAGCATTCACAGCGACCAACATGATGCCGTCGTGGATGGAATCGTCAATCGCGATCCGCAAGAGGCAGCATCGGCGATGCGCCTGCATCTCGAAACGATCCAGGCGGCGATGACAGTTCAGCCCGACATAGCGGGCACCGGGGCGACCTGACGCGGACGCAGGGGGGCGGGATCATGGCGTCACCCATCATGTCCATGGCACAGGGAGCAAAGGGGGTGTTCTCCTCAGGGCAACACGGTAGGGGCGTTTCCGGTCTTGTGCGCAGCACTGCCTTCGGGGCAACTTTGCGCAGAACCGTCGTTCCTGATCCGAGGTCCCATGAGTGCCAGCGTGTTAATGCAAACGCTTCTGTCCGATACCCGCGACATGCTCGGCAGCGACCCTGCGCTGTCGGGGCTTGTCGGGATCAAGGCGGGCGAGGTGTCCGATCTGCCGGATCTGCTCGGCGCGACGCTGGCCGCCTGCCAGCCCGCAGGCGAGGCCCGAGGTCAGCTACATCAATTGGCGACCGAGCAGTTTCGCAATGATGCGGAGCTGCTGGAGACAGCTCTTGATGATCTGCTGGTGACCAGTGCGCGCGACGATCAGCCCGGCGGCGCGCCGCAGGTGCTGCTGTTTGCCAACGGCTACCACGCGCTGTTGGCCTACCGGCTCAGCCGCGCGCTGTGGCTGTCTGGGCGTGAAACCCTGGCGCTTGCGGTGAAGGCACAGTTCACCCGCGCCCTCTCGGTCGAGATATGGCCGCAGGCGCAGATCGGGCGTGGTGTCTGGTTTGATCACGGACTTGGGCTGGTGATCGGCCAGACCGCGGTGATCGAAGAAGATGTCAGCCTCTGGCACGGCGTTACGCTTGGCTCGAACTTTGTCGATATGGGCGAGGGGCGTCACCCGACGCTGCGCCGCGGTGCCGTGATCGGGGCCGGGGCGCTGATCCTCGGTCCGGTGGAGATCGGCGCGGGCGCGACGGTGGCGGCAGGGGCGATCGTCACCAGGGACGTGCCGCCCGGCCACGTGGTCGCAGGTGCGCGCGCCGCTGACCGGGGCGGCAGCCGGTTTGCCGGATTTGCACCGCTCTCAGATCTGAAGGGGCGGCAGACGTGACCTCGCTCGGCATCGATCATCCGCTTGTCTGCGTGCGTGATCTCGCGGCGGCGCGTAAGACCTACCTGTCCCTCGGTTTTTGCATGAAACCGCCGGGGATGCACCCGTGGGGCACTTCGACCGCGCTGGTGATCTTTGAAAACCAGCTGCTGGAGTTGGTGGGCATCGGCGATGACCGCCTGCTGGATGGCTTTGCCGCCGGGGAGTTCCGCTTTGGACGCCACGTCCAGCATTGGCTGGCCGAGCGCGAAGGGGTGCCGCTCACGGCGCTGAACTCGACCGATGCGGCGGCGGATGAGGCGGCCGTGGTGGCCCGCGGCGGCCATTGCGAAGGCACCATCGAGTTTGGCCGCGACGTGGTCCGCGAGGATGGCACCCCCGACCGCACCGCAACCACGCTGAAGATCTTTTCCCGGCCCGGCCTGCCGCGGTTGACCATGTTCGCCTGTCAGCAGCATCGCCGCGACCTGATCGAATTTCCCGGATGGATGGACCACCCGAACGGCGCGCATGGTTTCGTTTCCGCCACGATCCTGGCCGAACCGGACGACCAGCCCGCGGTGAAGGACTGGCTCGCCACGCTGCACGGGGCAGATGCAGTTGCCGATACGGACCGGGGCTTTACCGTTGCCACCGGCAGGGGGCACTGGCGAGTGTTCAGCCGCGACACCGCCAGCGACCTGTTCGGCCCGCTGCCCCAAGACCTTGCCCCCGATGGCGCACCTTCGGTGATGTCGCTCGACATCGCCTGCAGCGCGCTTGACAAGGTCCGCCCCTTCGTCGAGGCAGGCGGCTTTGATTTTCGCGAGACCGGCGGCGCGCTGGTCCTGACTGAGCCCGCTCGGCTGGGCGGCATTCTTCTGACCTTCCAGGAAGCGCCCAAGGCGCCCTGACACAAGCCGCGGCGCATCCGCGCCCAAAGGAGACCCATGTTCGACCAAGATCACATTGCCGAGGCCATCGCCTGGCGTCACGACTTGCACCGTCACCCCGAGCTGGGATTCGAGGAACACCGGACCTCCGAGATGATCGCCGGGCTGCTCAGCGGCTGGGGGTGGCGGGTGCACCGCGGCCTTGCAGGCACCGGTGTTGTGGCGCAGATGGGGCAGGGTGCGCCCATGATCGGCCTGCGCGCCGACATCGACGCGCTGCCCATACACGAGGCTTCGGGCGTCGATTACGCCTCGACCGTTCCCGGCAAGATGCATGCCTGCGGTCATGACGGGCATACCGCGATGCTGCTGCTCGCCGCGCGCAAGATCGCCGAGGAAGGGGTTGAGACCGGCACCGTCACCCTGATCTTCCAGCCCGCCGAGGAAAACGAAGGCGGCGCTCGGGTGATGGTCGAGCAGGGGCTGTTCAAACAATTCCCGGTCGACAGGGTGTTTGGCATCCACAACTGGCCGGGTCTTGCGCCGGGCCGTTTCGTGGCGCGCGACGACAAGATGATGGCGGCTTTCTCGGTCTTTGATATCGAGATCCGCGGCAAGGGCGGCCACGGCGCCATGCCCGAGCAATCCGACGGGGTGATTGCCGCGGCCGGGCGCATGGCGGCTGCGCTACAGGAAATTCCCGCCCGTGCGCTGTCCCCGCTCGAGCCGGGCGTGGTCTCGGTGACCCAGATCCACAGCGGCTCCGCCTACAACGTTTGCCCCGACCGCGCCGTCCTGAGCGGCACCTGCCGTTGGTTCGATGCCGAGGCCGGAGACATCATCGAAGAACGCCTGCGCCGTGTTGCCAATGGCGAGGCGGCGGCGCAGGGGTGCACCGCCACTATCGATTACCAGCGCCGCTACCCCGCCACCATCAACACCGCCGCCGAAGCCGCGCTGGCGCGCGACGTGGCGGCGGATATGGGGCTGGATACGGCCATGACCGGCCCCAGCATGGCTTCGGAAGACTTCGCCTTCATGCTGAACGAGGTTCCGGGCGCCTATCTGTGGCTCGGCGCCGCGCGCGAGGGCGAAAACCCCGGGCTGCATTCGCCCAAGTTCGACTTCAACGACGCCGTGCTCCCCGTCGGGGCGGAGTTCTGGGTGCGGCTTGTCCGCCGCGCGGCGCGGGGCTGAGGCGCGCAATGGACGCGCTCGACAGCCGCTTCCTGCGCGAATTCCTCGCGGTGGCGCAGGAGGGGTCGATCCGCCGTGCGGCGGAGCGGCTGAATGTCGTGCCCTCGGCGATCTCGCGCAAGATCTCCGAAGCCGAGGCGCGTCTCGGTGTCACCCTCTTCGAGCGCAGTTCAAAAGGGGTGACGGTCACCGCGGCGGGGGAGCTGCTGCGCGAGCACGCGCTTCACCTTCAGGATGAGCAGACCTTCCTTCTGGACCAGATCGGCCGCTACCGCTCTGGCCGTATGCAGACCGTTCGGATCGCGCTCGGCGAAGGGTTTACCGTGGACCTGATGGAAAATGGGCTGGCGGAGCTGGGCCGCCTGCAACCCGATCTGCGCTTTTCCATTGATCACGCCGGTACCGAGGAGCTGCAGCGCCGGGTGATCGAGGGCGAGGCCGACATCGGCATCGCCTACAACCCGCTGGTGACCGAGGCGACCCGCTCGCTGGCGGTGGGGCGGCAGCCGCTTTGCGCGGTGGTGCCGGCCGATTCCCCGCTCGCCGGGCGGCAGCGCGTGGCGCTTGCCGAGGTTCTGACCCATCCCGTCGCCATGCTGGATACCCGCCACGCCGTGCGCCACCTTGTCGGGCAGGTCGCCGCCGAACGCGGGCTTGCGCTGCGGGTGCAGGTGGAGACCGCTTCCATCGCGCTGCTGCTGCGCTACGTGAGCGCCGGCATGGGGGTCACCTTCCTGCCGCGGTTTTCCGCCTCCAGCCAGGCTGATCGCGGCGACCTGTCGGTGGTGGAACTGGACGAACCGGCGCTGCACCGGGTCAGCTCGCACCTGATGGTGCGCGCCCGCCGCCGTCTGCCGAAATCGGTGGAGCTGGTCGCGAGCTTCCTGTCCGACCGTATGGTGGCTTTCCGCGCGTGACGGTTTTGCGTTGCTGTAGCGGCAACGCAATGTGCGCATGATACCCCCTATCTGTGAACGCCCCTTGTCCGCTTAGCTGGCTGCAGGATCGGCTCGCGGCGGTCGGCAACGGACAGGGACAGGAATTCACATGGCAGATGATACGGTCAAACGGGCCGGGGTGATCGGACTGGGGGCGATGGGCTTTGGGATGGCGTCGAGCCTCGCGCGGGCTGGTTTCGAGGTGTCGGGCTACGATCCCGCACCGGCAGCACAGGAACGCGCAAGCGACGCGGGCATCGAACCTCTGGCCAACCCCGAGGAGGTCTTTGCCACTGCGGAGATCATCGTGCTTTCGCTCCCCGCCGCAGCGCATGTCGAGGCCGCGATTGCCGCGGCGCAGGGGGGCGGGCTTCTGGCCGTGGGTGCCGCCCCGAAAGTGGTCATCGACACCTCCACCTCCGAGGCCGAGGTCAGCCGCAAGCTGGCGGCCGAGCTGGCGGACGCCGGGCACGGCTTTCTCGATGCGCCGGTCAGCGGTGGGCCGTCCGGCGCTGCGGCTGGGCAGCTTTCGGTCATGCTCGGCGGCGACGAGGCATGGGCGGGCCGTGCGATGCCCGCGCTGGAGGCGATGGCGGCGAAGATCCTTCACGTCGGCCCCAGCGGCGCGGGCAATGTGGCCAAGCTGGTCAACAACATGCTGGTCGCCAGTCACATGATCACCACGCTGGAGGCGCTGCGTCTGGCCGAGGCGGCCGGGGTCGGCGCCGAGGATGCTCTGCGGGTGATAAACTCGGCCACCGGGCGCAGCGCGATTTCGGAAATTCATTACCCTAACTGGGTGCTGCCACGCAGCTTTGACTCCGGCTTCAGCACCGGGCTGATGCGCAAGGACGTGCGCCTCGCACGCGAACTGGCCCAGCGCTCCGGCTGCGCCATGCCGGTGGCCGATCTGGTGGCGGAGCTGTGGGCCGAGGAGAACTCGGGCCTGAAGGACGCGGATGATTTCATGCACATGGGCGATCCCGCGGTGGATCGGCTCAGCAAAAAGGAGAAGATGTGATGGCCATTGAAACGGTCGATACGGCGGCCCGCGTGGCCGGGCTGTTGAAGGAACTCACCGGCTCGTCCGAGGTCCAGTCCTGGGTTGGCGGCGCGCTGGTTCCGGGCTCTGGCAAGGAGCTGGAACTGACCGATCCGGCCACGGGTGAAGTCTTCGCGCGCTACCGGGACGCAGGCGCAGACGTGGTTGCCCAGGCCGCCGAGGCCGCCCGTCGCGCCCAGAAGGAATGGTACGCCAAGACCGCCTCGGAGCGCGGGCGCATTATGTTCGAGATCGGCCGCCAGCTGCGCGAAAACGCGGCGGCGCTGTCCGAGCTGGAGGCGCTCTCCTCTGGCCGCCCGATCCGCGACACAACCGGCGAGCCTGCCCGCATGGCGGAGATGTTCGAATATTACGCCGGCTGGTGCGACAAGATCTCCGGCGACGTGATCCCGGTGCCCTCGACGCATCTGAACTACACCCGCCACGAGCCGCTGGGCGTGGTCAGCCAGATCACGCCGTGGAATGCGCCCCTGTTCACCTGCTGTTGGCAGGTTGCCCCGGCGATCTGCGCGGGCAACGGCGTGATGATCAAGCCGTCGGAGCTGACGCCGCTGTCGTCCATCGTGGTCGGCATCCTGTGTGAAAAGGCGGGCGTGCCCAAGGGGCTTGTCAATGTCATCGCGGGTGACGGTCCCGGCACGGGTCAGGCGATGATCGAGCACCCGGAAACGGCGCTGGTGGTCTTTGTCGGCTCCGCCGAGGCGGGCAGCAAAATCGCAGGTGCCGCAGCCAGGCGGCTGGTGCCGTCAGTACTGGAACTGGGCGGCAAATCCGCCAACATCGTGTTTGGCGATGCCGATCTCGACCGCGCGGTGGTGGGCGCACAGGCGGCGATCTTTGCTTCCTGCGGGCAAAGCTGCGTAGCGGGGTCGCGGTTGCTGGTGCACCGGTCCGTTCATGCCGAAATGGTCGAAAAGCTGAGCGTCGCGGCCGCCAACATCCCCGTTGGGGCGCCGATGGACCCAGCCACGCAGGTCGGTCCGGTGAACAACGCGCGGCAATGGGACAAGATCGACCAGATGGTGCGCGAGGCAGAGGGGCAGGGGGCAGAGATCGCCAGCGGCGGAGCCAAGCCCGTGGCCCTGTCGCAGAGCGGCGGGTTCTATTTCGCCCCCACGGTGATCGACCAGGTAACGCCGCAGATGACCATCGCCAACGAGGAGGTTTTCGGCCCCGTGGTCTCGGTCCTGCCTTTCGATACCGAGGAAGAGGCCATCGCGCTGGCCAATGCCACGCCTTACGGGCTGGCAGGTGCGGTCTGGACGCAGGACGTGGGCCGCGCGCACCGCATGGCGGCGCAGGTACGTGCAGGCACCTTCTGGGTCAACAGCTACAAGACGATCAACGTCATGTCACCGTTTGGCGGTTTCGGCCGCTCCGGCTATGGCCGCTCGTCCGGCCGCGAGGCGCTGGCCGCCTATACGCAGACCAAGTCCGTCTGGGTCGAAACCGCGGAAAATCCTGTGCAGGGCTTCGGTTACGCGCCGGGCTGATCAAAAAGTAATTACACTTCACAATCTGCTGCGGACCGGGTATGGGCCCGGTCCCGGCCAATGCGTCCCCCGAAGGGGACGCCAACAGAGAGGTCCCCTCATGCCAATTAAAGACATCCTCCTCGACTGGCGGCTCCATCTGAGCATGCTGGTCATCACCGTGATCGCCGAGCTGGTCGGCGTCATCGCCGTGCCGATCGGCATTGGCTCGATCCTGCTGCTGCCGCTGCTTTATGCCTTCGTGATGGGGCTTCTGATCAACCCCAATGTCATCTCCGGTGCCCGTGCCCTGATCCGTGACCGCCAGGTGAACGCCGCCTCGCCGATGATCGTCATTGCGATCATGCCGTTCATCGCCAAGTTCGGCACCATCATCGGCCCGTCGATGGACAAGATCGTCGCCGCCGGTCCCGCGCTTATCCTGCAGGAACTGGGCAACCTCGGCACCATCGTGCTGGCCTTCCCGATCGCCGTTCTGGTGCTGGGCATGGGCCGCGAGGCGATCGGCGCCTGCTTCTCGGTGGCGCGCGAACCCAATATCGCGATCATCGCCGACAAATACGGCCTGAAAAGCCAGGAAGGCGCGGGTGTCATGGGCGTCTATGTGATCGGCACGCTCTTTGGCACTTTCATCTTTGCGATCCTCGCCTCGATCCTCGCCACCACCGGCGCCTTCTCGGTCGAGGCACTGGCGATGGCCTGCGGCATCGGCTCGGGCAGCATGATGGCGGCCTGTTCCGGCGCGCTGGTGCACGCGGTGCCGGAAATGGAGGAGCAGATCCTCGCGCTCGCCGGTGCATCCAACGTGCTGACCTATGCCACCGGCCTCTACCTCTGCGTCTTCGTGGCGCTGCCGGTGACCGAAAAACTCTACGACCTCTTGGGCCGCAAAGAGCCCGCCAAAGCCGGAGCCTGAGCCATGAGCGACACACACACCCAAGATCTCGACCTGTCCGAAGAAGCGAAGTTCGGTCTCGGTGCCCACGCGGCGGCGCTGGCGGTGGTCTGCGTCATCGCCCTTGTCGGCAACACCGTGGCGACCGAGAACACCGTGCCGGAAGGACTGGTGGGGCTGATCGTCCTGTGGATTATGTGCATGATCGGCATGCTGCTGACCAAATTCGTGCCGTTCAAGCTGCCGTCGGTGGCCTGGATTTCACTTGTCGGGATCCTTGCGACCATGCCCTGGACGCCCGGCAGTGACTGGGTACTGGACAAGGTGAGCCACGTGAACTTCCTGACGCTGGCAACGCCCTGTCTTGCCTATGCAGGTGTCGCCATCGCCCGGCGCGAGATCGAGATCGCCAAGACCTCGGGCTGGAAGATCGCCGTGGTTGGTGTCCTGGTGATGACCGGTACCTATGTGGGCTCGGCCATCGTGGCACAGGCCTTTCTCTGATCACTGAATGATCCCCCACGGGCCGATTTCCCGGCCCGTGGGGCAGTCCTTTGCCAATGATGCCATTCGCGGCTGTGTGCTGGCCGCGTACAATGCGTCGCTTGGCAACAAGCTGTCCCCGGAACGGCCAAGGCTCATCGCGTCATTGCCCCGTCCGGAAGATGCTCGGGGGCTAAATTCAATGCGATGAGGCGCTTATTCGCCTCCAACCACCAGAGCCTTGCCGCCCTTGTAGGCGAGCTTGCCCGCGCCGACGGCTCCTTTGGCCAAAACCTTCGTGGTTCCGGCCGCAACGCCGACGGTGTTGTCGATTGCCCGATCTGCCGAGCATGCGGACAATGCGAACCCGGCGAAGATCAGAGCGGCAGAGGTCGTCTTGAAGAGCACGTTCAGTTTCATTTCAGTCTCCTTCCCCGTGGTGCGGGTTCGTCGTGGGATGTGCGGCGAAGGGCAGGAGTGCCCTTCCGCTTGATGGCCTGACCATAGGGGGTTCAATAGCTTCAGAAAAACGAATAGGAATTATGGTTGTCGCAAGTATTCATTATGGATTGAGCTGATGGACATTGCTCTCATTCGGACCTTTCTGGAGGTCGCCGCCACCGGCTCTTTCGTGAATGCCAGTGAACGACTGTTCGTGACGCAGTCAGCTGTCAGCCTGCGCGTTCAGCGATTGGAGGAGGCCTTGGGTAAACAAATGTTCACGCGCTCCAAAGCCGGTGCTGAACTGACCCCGGCGGGTCGGGAATTCGAGCGCTACGCGCTGTCGCTGATCAAGATCTGGGAAGAGGCACGCCAGCAGGTTGGTGTGCCCGAGGGCTATACCAAGTCCCTCACCATCGGCGCGCAATATTCCTTGTGGCCGCGTCTGGGATTTCGCTGGATTGATACGATGCAGCGGGAAATGCCGTCGCTGAACATCCGGGCCGAGCTTGGCATGCCGGACCGGATTATGCGCTTTCTCATCGAAGGCGTGGTGCAAATCGGCCTTATGTACAGCCCGCAATTGCGGCCGGGCCTGACCGCACACAAGTTCATCGAGGAAGACCTGGTGCTCGCGGCATCCTGGCCTGCCTCCTTCGAGGAAATCGTGCCCCACTATGTATTCGTCGACTGGGGCCCGGAGTTCGTTCACGCCCATGCGCTGGAGTTGCCGGAGTTGACCAACCCGGGGTTGACCCTGTCGCTCGGCGCGCTGGCGGCCGAATACATCGTCTCTCGCCGGGCCGCGGCCTATCTGCCCGCCCGCTACATCAAGAAGTACCTGGACGAGGGCCGCCTGCACCTGGTGGCGGACACGCCGCGCTTTCCATATCCGGTCTGGTCGATCTGGCGCGACGATCTGGACGCCGAGGTGCGGGCCAATGCCGAGGCAACGCTTGTGGCAATTCGGTCACAGATTGACGCCGAGCAAGACGCTGTCATCGCTGAGCTGCGCGATCTGAGCACCAATGACATTGTCGAAGTGCTTGGAAAGGCTGAGAACGGCTTTTCAAGTGAGTAATTATTGAGTCATCCTCAATTATTACGAATTTCACTTATCCATTAACAGTTTCTATTTCCATCCCAGGCAGAGATGCCCCCGCCCATCCGGGACGGGTCACTAGATTGGGAAAGGATAGACCCATGCAAACACGTAACACTCTGGCCGCGTCGGTCCTCGCTCTCCTCGTGGCTGCGCCTGTATTCGCGCAGGGCGCCATCGTCGGTATCGAGGATCTGGACGACCGCATTGACGACATCCAGGAGGACGTCGGCGACGATCTGGCCGAAGGCAGCGACAAGGACCGCTTCGGGCCCAACCAGTACGCCCAGGGCTGGAGCGGCAGCGTGTCACTCGGGTTTTCCGGCACCACCGGCAACACGGACACTGCCGATCTCGATTTCGCGGGCCGCCTGCGCTACGGCCACGGGCTGTGGAACCATACCCTGGGCTTTGCGGGCGAATTCTCCGAAGACAATGACGTGCGCAACAAGGAAGAGATCTTCCTGACCTATGATGTGAACCGCTACTTCAATGAGCAGTTCTACCTGTTCGGCCTTGGTTCGGTGCGCTACGACGATTTCGACTCCAACCGTCTGGACGCTTTTCTGGGCTTTGGACCGGGCTACCGGGTGATCAACACCCCGACCCAGACCTGGCGGGTCCAGGCAGGCCCCGGCGTGCGCTACATTGAGGATCAGCTGCGTAACGACACCACCGAAGTGGCAGGCATCGCGGCGTCGCGCTACTACTTTGCCTTCAGCGAAACCGCTTTCCTGACCATGGACACCGATGTGCTGTTCTCGGACGCGGACACGGTGGTGACCAACGACCTCGGCGTGAACTTCAAGATCACCGACCGGCTTGCGACCCGGGTGTCCTATCGGACCGAATGGGACAGCGATCCACTGCCGGGCCTGAAGAGCACCGACAACAAGCTGGGCGTCTCGCTGGTCTACGGTTTCTGACAGGGGAGGGACCGACGAGGGTTGCCATGCCCTCGCTCACTTCGGGGCGGAGAAATCCGCCCCTCTTTTTTGCCCCGCGTGTCGGGGCGCGCAGGTTGAGAGACCACCAGCCTTTCGCGTCTCGAGGCGTTTTCCCCAAGGTCCTGATCTTGCGCGGGTCGTCGCCCGCGGCGCCATGCCTTGAGGCCGCTTCTGGGGGGCAGGCGTTGGCGGAAGACCTCTTGGGCGAACATTCGGGTTCCGTGACGACCCCATTGACCTTTCCTTTTGATGGCAATTTGTGCGAGATAGGCGGTCGAACCGCCCTTTCGCTTGCGCTCGATCATGTTGGCTATAGCGGAACCACTTTTGGAAATCGGGACAACCTTTGGTGTTCCAGCCCGACAAAACGGGTCGAAACAGGCAAAATTCGGCTGTGAATGAGCAACTGGCATGAGTGACAAGATCGTTGGAAAACAAGTGAATGAGCCTATTTGGCGCTCCGCACGCCTTTCCGTCGCACCCATGATGGATTGGACGGATCGCCATTGCCGGTACTTGCATCGGCTGCTCAGCCGCGAAACCCTGTTGTACACCGAAATGGTCACCGCGCCGGCCTTGGTGCGGGGCGGGGCGCTCCATTTGCTGACATTCAACCCCGAGGAACATCCCCTGGCCCTGCAGCTGGGAGGGTCCGACCCGGTGGAGCTTGCCGAGGCGGCCCGTCTCGGTGCCGAGGCGGGCTATGATGAAATCAACCTCAATTGTGGTTGCCCGAGCGACCGCGTGCAATCCGGGGCTTTTGGCGCTGTTTTGATGCAGACACCTGAGCTGGTGGCCGATTGCGTGGCCGCGATGCGCGAGGCGGTGGACGTGGAGGTGACCGTCAAATGCCGCATTGGTGTCGATGAGCAGGACCCGGAGCAGGTGCTGCCCGACTTTCTCGAGAAAATTCGCGCAGCAGGCTGCAAGCGGGTGACAATACATGCGCGAAAGGCGTGGCTGCAGGGCTTGAGCCCGAAGGAAAACCGCGACATCCCGCCACTGGATTATCACCTTGTGCACCGGATGAAGGCGGCGTTTGCGGACATGCATGTCTCGATCAACGGTGGCATCGCAACCTTGGATGACGCACGGTCGCATCTCGAGCGTGGGCTGGACGGGGTGATGATCGGCCGGGCGGCCTATCACCAGCCGGCCGATATCCTGTGTGCCGCAGATCTGCAGATCTATGGCGGCGGCCAGGTAAGCGATCCGGCCGAGGCGGTGCGCCGGATGTTGCCCTATATCGAGGCGCAACTGGCGGGCGGCGCCAAGTTGAACCAGATCACGCGGCACATGCTGGGACTGTTCGCGGGCAAACCGGGAGCGCGGCAATGGCGTCGCACCCTGTCCGAAGGGGCCTGTCGCAGCGGGGCCGGGCCGGAGCTGGTGGAACAGGCGCTGGCTGAGGTTACCCGGCAGGCTGCGGCCTGATATCCCGGTAACCCGGTATTGGCTTGCGGGGGGGCGCTGGGGTCGCTAACCCTTTCGCAACAGACACATACGCCCGAGGTTCCGCCCGCATGACCGATCCCAACATTACTGTCGCACTCTGGCCGGAGCCGGGTCTTTTGATGCAGATGGCCGCGCTTCTGGTCGTCATTGGCGGGTTCGCGGGCGTGCTTGCGGGGTTGTTGGGCGTCGGGGGCGGCATCGTGCTGGTGCCCGCGTTTTTCTATGCCTTTCAGACGCTCGGATACGGCAGTGACCAGCTGATGCAGATTTGTCTGGCGACCTCGCTGGCGACGATCATCGTCACGTCGCTTCGCTCGGTCATGAGCCACAACAAGAAAGGCGCCGTGGACTGGCAGATCCTGCGCGGCTGGTGGGTCGGCATTGCGCTGGGGGCGGTCGTCGGCGTGCTGGCGGCCTCGGCGCTGCGGTCTTCGGTTTTGCAAGGGGTGTTCGGCGGCCTTGCCCTTGTGATCGGTTTCTACCTGGGGCTCGGCAAGGCGGATTGGCGGCTGGCCGAGGCCATGCCCAAGGGTATTCGGCGCGTGGTACTGTCGCCGGTGGTTGGCTTTCTGTCAGTTCTGATGGGGATTGGCGGCGGCAGCTTTGGCGTTCCGCTGATGACCTTGCACGGGGTCGCGGTGCACCGGGCGGTTGCCACCGCGGCGGGCTTTGGCGTGATCATCGCGGTTCCCTCCGTGGCGGGTTTCCTGCTGCTGCAGATCGATCCGGCCAATCGGCCTCCGTTGACCTTTGGCGCCGTCAACCTTCCTGCCTTCCTGATCGTGATCGCGATGACGCTGATCACCGCGCCCTGGGGCGTCAAGCTCGCCCATGCGATGGACCCCAAGCCGCTGAAGCGCCTGTTCGGGGGGTTCCTGGTACTCGTGGCGTTGAATATGCTGCGCAAGGCGCTTGGCTACTGACCGGGATCGACCGGCATCGGACGGAGGCGTGATGCAGGACGCGGATCTTCACTATCTGGATAAGGGCTGGCTGCGCTTTGGGTACGATCCGCAGCTTGCGGCCTGGGCCGAGCACGCGCTGCCGTACGGCGTTGCGGCGCTCGACGATCCGGCCTGTGCCGATTGGTTTCAGTGCGAACGGACCTGGTTCATCGGCGTGGATGCGCTGCCCAATGATACCACGGGTCGGCTGCCGGACGGCCCTCCGCTGGCCGGGGAGGCGTTGCGGTTCATTGCCGACCATCACGGCCCCTTGCCGAGCCTGCACCGCGCGCAGGTATCCTCGGTCTTTCCCGGCTATCCGCGCCCGCGTCCCGGCGAGGGCGAGGCGGCGTTCCGCTACCGCGTCAAGCGCGATGCGGCGCATGTGGACGGGGTGAAGATGTACGGCGAGCACCGCCGCCGGAAGTTCGAGGAGCCGCATGCCTGGGTGCTGGGGATCCCGCTGAACGAAAGCAGCCCGGACGCGGCCCCGCTGGTGATCTGGGAGGGAAGCCACAAGATCATGCGCCGCGCCTTTGCCGCCGCGTTCGAGGGGACGTCGCCTGCGGCGTGGGCGGATGTCGACGTGACCGACGCCTATACGGCCGCACGGGCCGAGGTGTTCGAAACCTGCCCGCGGATCACGGTGCATGCCAAGCCGGGTGAATCCTACCTGATGCACCGGCTGTGCCTGCACGGGGTCGCGCCCTGGGGCGAGGGGGCAAGCGCGCCGGAAGAGGGCCGCATGATCGCCTATTTCCGCCCGGAGCTGGCGGATTGGACATCGGCGTGGCTGGCAGAGGGGTGATCTGACCCGACAGGCCGGTGGAGAGGGGCGGATAGGTCAGCACCTCTGCCGGAATGTTTCGCGCGCGAAACATTGGGTCAGCATCCATTCCGCATGGTTGACAAGTCGTTACTGCGTCGCCTGCGGCGCTACCTGCGCTTCAACCTCGCGCTGCGACCGCCGCGGCGCTTGACCAATCTGCTGGCGCGGTCTGGCAGCTCGGTCATGATCTCTGCGCGCTGGCCGTTGGTCATTTTCGACCAGTCGCGGATCTCGTCGATGGAGCGGTAGCAGCCGGTGCAGATGCGCGCCTCGGGATGGACGACGCAGATCTTGATGCAGGGGGACTGGATCTCGTCCCGTTTCCAAACCTCATCCGTCATCGCTCACCCGTTCTTCAAATGCCGCAGCCGGTCCAGCGCGCCCTGGAGGATATAAGAGGCTGCAACATGGTCGATCACTTCGGCGCGGCGTTTGCGGGTGGTATCCGCCTCCAGCAGCGCCCGTTCCGCAGCCACGGTGCTGAGCCGTTCGTCCCAGAAGCCGATCGGCAGATCGCTGAGCTGCGCCAGGTTGCGGGCAAAGGCGCGGGTGGACTGGCAGCGCGGGCCTTCGGTGCCGTCCATGTTGCGCGGCAGGCCCAAGAGGATGCCGCCGATGTCGCGTTGCTGGATGATCTCCTGCAGGCGGGCGGCGTCCAGTGTGAATTTCTTGCGCTTCACGGTTTCCAGCGGCGTCGCCACCGCGCCGATGCGGTCAGAGACGGCAACCCCGATGGTCTTGGTGCCAAGGTCCAGCCCCATCAGCGCGCTCATCGGCGGCAGGGCGGCGGCGAAGTCTTCGAATACGTCGTGGATCATTCAGCCACTCCTGCCTGTCGGGCGGTTGTTTGCAGCAGCGTCAGGGCTTCACTGTCGCTCGCAAAGACCATTTTCGCCTCATCATAGATTGCGCGGGCGCGGGCGCTGTCGCCCAGAACCGACAAGGCACCGATCAGCCGCGCCCATTCCTCGGCGCTGCCGCCCTCGGTCGCCAGCCGGTCGGACAGGCGGCTGACCATGCCGCGGATCATCTCCTGACGCTCCTCGGAGCTGAGCTCTCCTGCGGCGTCCATGTCCTCGGCGCTTGGGCCGGGCAGGGAGGCAGCGTTGGATCCGCCCGGTGTGATCGGCTGGTACTGGACACCGGCGCGATAGGCCATGTCTTCAATCTGCGCCTGAATGCCTTCGACCCAGGGCGCGCCAGCGGGGCCGTCACGCAGGGTTGCGGCCCACTCGCGATAGGCAAGGTCAGGCCGCCCCAACTGCCCCAGCATCAAGCCCCAGTAGTAGCGGGCAGGTCCGTGGGTGGGATCGAGCGACAGCGCCTGTTGCAGGTCGCGTTCCGCCTCGGGGGAGACATACCCACCGGCGGCCATGATCCGGAGCTCCGCCAGTTCGGTGTAGTCGCGGGCCGTGGCCTGTGGTCCCAGAAGGTCGATTTGACGGCTTTTGGCAGCATATGCGGCGGAAAAATTGCCAAGGTTCGCTTCGTGCTGGGCGAGCAGCGCCTGCCCTTGGGCATCGTCGGGACGGCTGCCCGCGGTCTGGCGCAATTGTTCGACCAGTTGCAGATAGCTCTCGTCGACCTGCGGTTTGCCCATCGCGGGCATCTCGGCCTCGGCGGCGGCCTGGGAGGGGCGGCTCTCGGCGCGTTCTGCAGCCAGTCGGATGCGGTCCCGCAAGCCAAGATCACCATAGCCGGGCGCGCCCAGATGCCAGTACAGACCCAGCGTGCCGCCCACGATCACCAGCGCCGTCACGGCGGCCATCGTGCGCGACAGACCCGATGGCTGGCTCGCGCCGTTGCGGGCCTGTTGCAGTTGGGTGTCGGCCGCGAGAATGCGGCGGGAAATTTCGGTGCGGATGCGTTCGGCGTCGTTTTGCTGGATGACGCCGCGGGCGAGATCCTTTTCAACTTCACGCAACTGCTGGCGATAGACACGCAGGTCGTAGGCTGCGGCGGGTTCGCTCTGTTCGCGGGCGCGGATGAGAATCATCGCCAGCAAAAAGGCTGCCGCGGATGCGATGAGTGCGGTGACTGTCCAGAATACCATGCCGTCTCCGTGGTTTGTTCCTCATCTATAACCGGGGACGGTGGAACAAAAGGGCCAAACTGCCGCGGCGTCTCTGCCGCTCCCCGACATGAATGTCGCAATAGCGCAGAAAGAGGACGATAAACGGCGTCGGTCAGCCATGCATTTCAGGCATACCGGCTAGCAGACACGAACCATCGGATTCGCCCATGAAACGCTATTCAGTTTTTGCCGTCGCGCGGGAAGCCCTGCGCTATCACACCGGGTGGGAGCGCGCCTGGCGCTCGCCGGAGCCCAAACGCCATTATGATGTGGTCATTGTCGGCGCGGGCGGCCATGGCCTCGCGACTGCCTATTACCTGGGCAAGAATTTCGGCATCACCAATGTCGCCATCATCGAGAAGGGCTGGCTGGGGGGCGGCAACACCGGCCGCAACACCACCATCATCCGCTCGAACTACCTGCAGGATCCCTCGGCTGCGATCTACGAGAAGGCGCGCAGCCTGTACGAGACCATGTCGCAGGATCTGAACTACAACGTGATGTTCTCCCCCCGCGGCGTCATCATGCTGGCGCAGACCGAGCATGAGATCCGCGGCTACAAGCGTACCGCGCATGCGAACCAGCAGCAGGGTGTGCAGACCGAATGGATCACGCCGGAGCGGGTAAAGGAACTGGTTCCGATCATCAACCTGCACGGGCCGCGTTACCCCGTTCTGGGTGGCTTGTGGCAGGAGCGCGGTGGCACCGCGCGCCACGATGCGGTGGCCTGGGGCTATGCGCGGGCCTGTTCCGACATGGGCATGGACATCATCCAGAAATGCGAAGTCACCGGCGTGCGTGTCGAGAACGGTCGCACCGTCGGTGTGGACACCACCAAGGGCCCGATCGACTGCGACAAGCTGGGCATGGTCGTGGCCGGCAATGCCTCGGTTCTGGCAGAGCAGGCAGGCTTCCGTCTGCCGATGGAATCCGTGGCGCTGCAGGCGATGGTCTCCGAGCCGATCAAGCCCTGCATGGACGTGGTCGTGATGGCCAACACCGTGCATGGCTACATGTCGCAGTCCGACAAGGGTGAGATGGTGATCGGTGGCGGCACCGACGGGTTCAACAACTACACCCAGCGCGGCTCGTTCCACCACATTGAGGAAACCGTGCGCGCGCTGGTCGAGACCTTCCCCATGGTCAGCCGTCTCAAGATGCTGCGCCAGTGGGGTGGTATCGTCGACGTGACCGGCGACCGCTCGCCGATCATCTCGAAAACGCCGGTCGAAAACTGCTTTGTCAACTGCGGTTGGGGCACCGGCGGCTTCAAGGCGATCCCGGGGTCCGGCTGGGCGATGGCCGAGCTGATGGCCACCGGCCATTCGCCGCTGACCGAGGAGTTCTCGATGATGCGCTTCCGTGAAGGCAAGTTCATCGACGAGAGCGTTGCGGCCGGGGTGGCGCACTGATGCAGACCCGTTTGGCAAAGTCCTGCCTGCCGCAGCCGCGACAGGCAGAGACGGGGAACCTCCATGCAGGTTCGGGCGTTGTTGACCCGAATTGCAAACTGCACAGGAGGCTCTCATGTCTGACGAAATCCACAACAACTCCGGTTCTGGTTCCGGCGGCGGTATGGGCGCGCTGGCCTTCATCCTCGGCGGCGTCGTTGTCGCGCTGGCCGTCATCGGCTGGTTCGTCCTTGGCGGCGAAAACCCGGTGGATGAACCGGATCTGCGCATCGAACTGCCTGACGGCAGCGCCATCGAAGGTGAAGTCGAAGGCGCAAGCCAGTAACCATCGCGGGCACGCTGCCCGCAGTGGCGGCGTGCCGGTTCTTCCCGGTCGCACCATGCTGGCCCGTCTGGTGCGTGATACCGAAGGGTCTGCCGTCCTGCGGCAGGCCGCGGGCTCGTCCCGACATCCGATGAACCGTTCAACCGGTGCCGCGTCTGTGGACCGGGCCACGCTTGCGCGCCAGGCCCGCTCCACGCCTCGTGGCCCTGGCCTGGGCGCTGTTGTTTCCCTCACCATGGAGCACGCACAATGCTGATCCTTGAATGCCCTTATTGCGGTGTCAAAGCCGAAGAAACCGAACTGGCCGCAGGCGGCGAGGCGCATCTGAAGCGCTATGGCCCCGGCTCCTCGGATGATGAGTTCCATGATTACCTGTTCATGCGCGAAAACCCCAAGGGGGTGCATTTCGAGCGTTGGCGCCACGCCAACGGCTGCGGCAAGTGGTTCCACGCGGCCCGCTGCACGATGACGCTGGAGGTGTTCGGCACCTATCCCGCCCAGACCACCGAGCCGCCGCAGGAGATCTGTGACAAGATCACCGCCAAGCGCCCCGGCTGGAGCTGGCGCGAATTCTCCGACGGCCGCAAATCCTCTGCCGCCTGACAAAACAATCTGACATTCCTCTGAAGGATCAGCAAATATGAGCACGCGTCTTGCCAAGCATGGCCGGCTGATCGACCGCTCCAAACAGATCGACTTTACCTTCAACGGCAAGACCATGAAGGGTTACGCCGGCGATACGCTCGCGTCTGCCCTGCTGGCCAACGGCCAGGTCATGATGGGCCGTTCGTTCAAGTATCACCGCCCGCGCGGCGTGGTGGCATCCGGTGCCGAAGAGCCCAATGCCCTGATGCAGCTGGGCACCGGCGACCGCTATGAGCCGAACCAGCGCGCCACCACGACCGAGCTGTTCTCGGGCCTGCAGGCGCAGTCGCAGAACCACTGGCCCAGCCTCGAGTTCGACGTTCTGTCGATCAACAACAAGCTGTCGCGGTTCCTCACCGCAGGCTTCTACTACAAGATGTTCATCCACCCGCGTCCGCTGTGGAAACACGTCTATGAGCCGATCATCCGCAAATCCGCGGGCCTTGGTGCCGCGCCGGATGCGGAGTTGAAAGACGCTGACACCTACGAGCATTTCTACTTCTTCGCAGATGTGCTGGTCATCGGCGGCGGCGTTGCCGGCCTGCAGGCGGCCAAGGCGGCGGCGGCTTCGGGCGCCAAGGTGCTCGTGCTGGAGCAGAACAGCTACTGGGGTGGCCGCGCGCCGGTCGATGGCGGCACCATCGACGGTGAGGCCCCCGAGGCCTGGATCGAGAAGACCCTGGCCGAGCTGCGCGCCATGGACAACGTCACCCTGCGCGACCGCTGCATGGGGTCCGGCGTCTATGACCACGGTTATGCCCTGGGCTATGAGCGTCTGACCGATCATGCGCCCGGCCAAGGTGGTCCGCGCCACCGTCTGTGGCGGATCCGCGCCAGCCAGATCGTTACGGCGACTGGGGCGATCGAACGGCCCTTGTCCTTCGCTGGCAATGACGTGCCGGGCGTGATGCTGGCCGGAGCGATGCGGGACTACGTGGTGAACTGGGGTGTCAAACCCGGAGAGCGCGTGGTCGTGGCCACCAACAACGATGACGCCTATCGCACCGCGCTGGTGCTGCATGACGCAGGCGTCGAAGTGGTGCGCGTGGTCGATACCCGCGAGACCGGCGGCGGCGCGCTGATGGAAGCGGTGCGCGAAAAAGGCATCCGGGTTGAACTGGGCCGGGCCATCGCCAAGGTCAAGGATGGCAAATCCGTCACCGAGGTCGCGATCTGCGCGCAGAACGGTGAAGGTGGTGCGCGCGAAATCGTGCAGGCCGACGCGGTTGCGATGTCCGGCGGCTGGTCGCCGGTGGTTCACCTCTGGTCCCACTGCGGCGGCAAGCTGATCTGGGACGAAGTCACCGCCAGCTTCCGCCCCGATCCCGAGCGCCCGCCGCTGGGTGACAAGGGGCAGGGCTTCGTGGTGCCTGCCGGGGCCGCCAACGGCGAGTTCGGCCTGGCTGCGTTGCTGGAGGACGCCGCTGTGGCGGGGGCAAAAGCGGCCGAGGCTGCAGGGTTCCCCGCAACGACCGTGGCTGCGGCCAAGGGCGAGTCGGTGGCCGAAGCCCAGATGGAAGCCGTCTGGCTGATGCCTGCGAAGGCCGACGTCAAACTGCGCATGAAGTCCTGGCTCGACTACCAGAACGACGTGAAGGTGTCGGACGTGCAACTGGCAGCCCGCGAAGGCTACGAGAGCGTCGAGCACACCAAGCGTTACACCACGCTGGGCATGGCGACGGACCAGGGCAAGCTGTCCAACATCAATGGTCTCGCGATCCTGGCCGACAGTCTGAATGCGGAGATCCCGCAAGTCGGGACCACCACGTTCCGCCCGCCGTACCATCCGATCTCGCTCGGCGCGATCGCCGGCGAAGCGCGCGGCGAGATCTTCCAGCCGATCCGCAAGACGCCGATGTACGATTGGCACGATCGCAACGGCGCCGATTGGGAACCGGTAGGCCAGTGGCGACGTCCCTTTGCCTACCTGCGCGACGGTGAAGACCGACATGCCGCGGTCAATCGCGAGGTGAAGAATACCCGCGAGAACCTCGGCCTGCTGGACGCCTCGACGCTGGGCAAGCTGATCGTCAAAGGTCCGGACGCAGGCAAGTTCCTCGACATGATGTACACGAACATGATGTCGACGTTGAAGATCGGCAAATGCCGCTATGGCCTGATGTGCTCGGAAAACGGGTTCCTGATGGACGACGGCGTGGTGGCTCGCATCGACGAGGACACCTGGCTGTGCCACACCACCACCGGCGGCGCCGAGCACATCCATGGCTGGATGGAAGAATGGCTGCAGACCGAATGGTGGGACTGGAAGGTCTATGTCGCCAACGTGACCGAGCAATACGCCCAGATCGCCGTGGTCGGCCCCAACGCCCGCAAGGTGCTGGAAAAGCTGAACGCGCAGGCGGGTGGCGGCATGGATGTCAGCCGCGAGGCGCTGCCGTTCATGGAATGGCGCGATGGTCAGATCGGCGGCTTTGATGCGCGGGCCTACCGGATCTCCTTCTCGGGGGAGCTGTCTTACGAGATCGCGGTTGCGGCTTCGGAAGGTCAGGCATTCTGGGACGCGCTGATGGAAGCGGGCAAGGAATTCGGCGTCATGCCCTATGGCACCGAGACCCTGCACATCCTGCGGGCCGAGAAGGGCTTCATCATGATCGGGGACGAAACCGACGGCACCGTGATCCCGCAGGATCTGGGCCTGAACTGGGCGCTCTCCAAGAAGAAGGAAGACTACCTGGGCAAACGGGCGCAACAGCGGTCGCACATGGTGGACCCGGATCGCTGGCAACTGGTGGGCCTGGAGACCGTGGATGGTTCTGTGCTGCCCGATGGTGCCTATGCGGTGGGTGAAGGCGTCAACGCCAACGGCCAGCGCAACATGATCGGACGCGTGACCTCGACCTATCACTCGGCAACGCTGGGCCGCGGTATCGCCATGGGGCTGGTCAAGCATGGACCCAAGCGCATGGGCGAGGTGATTGAGTTCCCTGGCACCGATGGCAAGACCTACAAGGCCAAGATCGTTGATCCGGTCTTCTACGACAAGGAAGGGGAAAAGCAGAATGTCTAAGGCTGTTTCCGAACTGAACGGTGCCCGTTACGCAGGTCTGGCGGAAGTCGCTGACGCGGGTTTGCGTGGGATGATCACGCTGCGCGGCGATCTGGACTCTGCGGTGCTGAAGTCGGCCGTGCAGGCCGCGACTGGCGCTGGGATGCCGGGGATCGGGCGGATCTCCGTTGCGGCAGATGGCGCCGTGGCGTGGATGTCGCCGGACGAACTGCTGCTCCTCGTTCCCTACGAGGAGGCGGGCGCGAAACTCGCCGCGTTGCAGGCGGCGCTGGCCGGAGAACATGCGCTCGCCGTCAACGTTTCGGACGCACGGACCTACCTGCGTCTGTCCGGCGAGGGCGCGCGCGAGGTGCTGGCCAAGGTCAGCCCGGTCGACTTGGACCCGGCGGCCTTTGGTCCGGGTCAGTTCCGCCGCTCGCGGCTGGCCCAGGTTGCAGGGGCCTTCTGGATGGAAGAGGATGGAAGCTTTGGCATCATCTGCTTCCGCTCGGTTGGAGAGTATGTTTTCAAATTGCTGAAGACAGCCGCCCATCCGCAGAGTAAGGTTGGCGTCTATTAACGTTGTTACTCGCTTTCTGCTTGTGACGTGATACTGCGTCAATTACGGTGCGCGACAGGGATGTCGGGCACCGTTTTTCATTGGTCGGCATTCTGCCCCTATTGGGGGAAATATTTGATCCTGGGCGCAGATCCGGGGTCCAAAAAAATTGAGCATAGTGAATTGGGGAGGACCAGATGCGAGCGTCGGCATGTGCGGTATTGGCGTCGGCTTGCTCACTAGTGTTTACCAGTGCCTTTGCCAGCGCCACGTATGATTGCGCGGTGACACCTTTGTCTCGTTCCAGCTGGATGCCGCAGAATTACAAGATCGAGTTCGACCGCGGGTTCGTGCAGGCAAAGGTCGTCGACACGGTGATGGATCGTATCGAGACGGCAATCGTGCGCCACCGAAGCCCGCGCTCTCTGGTGCTGACATGGGACGCGGCCATGCATGAGCCGGTCGACGACGACGTCGACGGCGACGCTGTCGGCTCACGTCGGTTTCGGGTCGTGCTCAATGTCGACAATCTGAAGATGAGCGTGGTTGTTGCGCCGAGTCACTCTGTCAACAAATTGGTGCGGGGGGCCGGGCGGTGCTACCGGGTGCAGTCACGGCGCTACAGCCCATACCCGCTGTATATTCAAGGACAAATCTGAAGAACCTGCCCGACCTGCGCGCAATCTCGGCGTTGCGGCCGTGGAGCTGGGCGGGGCTGACGAAAAGAAGGAAATTGGAAACAATATGAAGAAACTGATGTTTGCCGCCATTGCGATGATGTGCGCCGGAACTGCGGCCCAGGCGGCCGTTCAGAACTATGAATGCACTGTCAAAAGCATCGAACAGCATGGCTGGATGCCCGACCGCGTGCAGCTGTCCTTGGATCCAGAGGCCGGAAAGGCGCGGGCATATGATGGGTTCATCCATCACGCGCACGAGAAGCCGATTGATGTGAAGTTCAAAACGGTGCGCGGCAAGTACCGGATGAACTGGAGACTGCAATTGCCGAGCCGGGGCTCGGGAAAATTACGCGTGAACTATACCGCGACGCTGACACCCGGCAGCAATGAACTTCAACTGAAAGCGTCGTTTCCGATGAACAATGCGACCAACTTGCCGCGCGGTGTCGGTCGTTGCCAGGAAGTCAAGGGCCGGTCTCTCTACTGATTGCGCAGATGGAATGCAGGAATTCACACAGCTGCTCTTGACCTGCTCAACTATGAATCGCATGTATCTGCTCAGCAACGCAAACTTTAATGACAGGGGGCCCAAATGGCTTTTGAACTTCCCGATCTTCCCTACGCTCATGACGCGCTGGCCGACAAAGGCATGTCCGCGGAAACCCTGGAATACCACCACGACCTGCACCACAAGGCCTATGTCGACAACGGCAACAAGCTGATCGCCGGCACCGAGTGGGAAGGCAAGTCGCTGGAAGAGATCATCACCGGCACCTACGACAAGAACGCCGTTGCGCAAAACGGTATCTTCAACAACATCTCGCAGCTCTGGAACCACAACCAGTTCTGGGAAATGATGGGCCCGGGCGAAAGCAAGATGCCCGGTGAGCTGGAAAAGGCACTGGTTGAGAACTTCGGTTCGGTCGACAAATTCAAAGAGGAATTCTCCGCAGCAGGTGCCGGTCAGTTCGGTTCCGGCTGGGCCTGGCTGGTGAAGAACGCCGACGGCTCGCTGGCGGTGACCAAGACCGAGAACGGCGTCAACCCGCTGTGCTTCGGCCAGACCGCGCTTCTGGGCTGCGACGTATGGGAGCACTCCTACTACATCGACTTCCGCAACAAGCGTCCGGCCTACCTGACCAACTTCCTGGACAACCTGGTGAACTGGGAAAACGTGGCGTCCCGCCTGGGCTGAGGTCACATTCCTACCGCCCGCCTCCGTCGCCGGGGCAGGGCTGATACAGTCGCCCGCGCAGCCTTGGCTGCGCGGGCTTTTTCTTGCCCGACAGGAACCCGGCCCCGCTCGTCCGCGTTGACTCCCTACATGTTGAAACGATGGAGGTTGCGATGGCTGAACGTAAAAGATCCAAGGACGGGCGCCGCGAGACCGAAGAGATCCCGGGCGCACAGGGCACGATTTCCCACCAGGGGCGGATCGGCGGCGACCTGCAGCGCGACATTGCTTCCGAAGACGAACTGAAGCGATCGAAATCGCGACCTGCGGGGAAGACCCGCGTCACCAAGTCGAAAGAGCAGGAGTAACACCATGGTCATGCTGAAGAAAGGCACCTGGGTGCTTGTCGCTGACAGTGAGAAAGCACTGTTTCTGGAAAATGTGACCGACACGCAGGACCCGCACCTGAAGGTGCGGCGCAAGGATGAGCAGGACAACCCGTCCGACCGTGAGCAATCGGCCAACCGGCCGGGACGGTTCAATGACGGTCCCAGCGTGCACCGTTCGGCCGTGGATGACACTGATTGGCACGAGCTGGCCAAGGAGCGTTTTGCGGCCGACCTTGCGGACCGCCTCTATAAGCTGGCGCACAAGGGCGAGTTTGAACAACTGGTGCTGGTCGCGGCCCCCGAGGTTCTCGGCGAGCTGCGCAAGAACCTGCACCAGGAGGTGTCGGACAAGGTGATTGGCGAGGTCGCGAAGAACCTGACGAACCATGAAACCAGCAAGATCGAACAAATGGTCAAAGAGGCGATTTCGGATCTCTGATGGCCGAGCCGGGGACTTGACCATCGCCCCTGTCCGGTGTCTGTCATGGCAGGCACGGGGCAGGGGCAAAACATGCGCGAAACACACAAGGGCGTCTTGGCGATGATCGCCGCCTGTACGGTCTGGGGGCTGTCGGGCATCTATTACAAGGCGCTGTCGCATATTCCGCCGGAACAGGTGCTGTCGCACCGCGCGGTCTGGTCGTTTATCTTCTTTGCCCTGGTCCTGATGCTGCAGGGGCGGTTGCGCGAGCTGGCCGCCGCCTTTGCCGAGCGTCGCAATGCGCTGCTCTTGGTCTGCGCCACGGTGATGATCTCGCTGAACTGGTTCATCTTCATCTTTTCGGTGCAGTCTGGCTATGCCACCGAGGCGAGCCTGGGTTATTACGTGTTCCCACTGCTGAGCGTGCTGCTGGGGCGGCTGCTGTTCGGGGAGCGTCTGGCAACGGCCCAGCTGGTGGCGGTGGCATTGGCAGGGCTTGCGGTGGCGCTGCTGTCCTTCGGGCTGGGGGCTGCGCCATGGATTCCACTCGCGCTGGCTGTCAGCTTTTCCCTCTATGGTGTTTCAAAGAAACAGCTTCCCCTGGGGCCGGTGGTTTCTGTCACGGCAGAGGTTTTGCTGCTGCTGCCGCTGGCGCTGCCGCTGATCTGGCTGACCGGCGGCGGCGGTTTTCTGGGCGGCACGCGTGATGCCGCGATGCTGGCGTTCTCGGGCCTGCTGACCGGTCTGCCGCTGATCTTGTTCGGCTATGCCGCGCGGCGGGTGCAGCTGGGCACCGTCGGAGTGCTGCAGTACCTGAACCCGACGCTGCAATTCCTGGTGGCGGTGCTGATCTTTGCCGAGCCCTTCAGCCCGTGGCACGCCGCCGCCTTTGTGCTGATCTGGAGCGCGGTTGCGGTGTTCTCGATGTCCGCGCTGCGTCAGGAGCGCGCGTCGCGCAGGGCGGCAATGGCGGCCACCGGCGTGTCGGCCCAGATCAGGTAGTCCGCGGTCTCCGGTCCGGCAAACCCCTGTTCGGTGACCTGCCGAAGCAGCGCGCGCAGCGGATCCCAGTAGCCATTAGTGTTCAGCACGACAATCGGCTTGCCGTGCAGCCCCAGCTGCCGCCAAGTCAGCGCTTCGAACAATTCGTCCAGCGATCCGGCACCGCCGGGCAGCAGCAGGATGGCATCGGCGTTCCACAGCATGACTTTCTTGCGCTCATGCATGGTCTCCGTCACGACATAGGTGGACAGATCGCTTTTACCGACCTCTCGCCGGACCAGATGCTCGGGAATGACGCCAAAGGTGCGCCCACCCGCAGCCTGTGCGGCGCGCGCGACTTCGCCCATCAGGCCGACATCGCCGGCACCGTAAACCAGCTGCAGCCCATGCTGGGCCAGCAAGGTGCCGGTTTCGCGCGCGGCCTCGGCATAGGCTGGATCCGCACCGTGGCGCGACCCGCAGTAGACGCAGACGGATTTGATGCTCATTGGCCAGCCTTTCTGTGGAATTTCAAAGCGAAACGAAATTGGTGTTTTGACCAGTGATAGCGAGGTTGCTAGGTTTGCTCAACTAAGCGGAAGGGAACATTCCGCAAACGTCGAAGGGATCGAAATGGCGGATGGAACTGGAAGCAGGAGCCTCGGGGCTCTGACCATTGGGGGTATTGTTGGAACGGCGGTCGTCGTTGGCGGTGTCGTGCTGTATCAGCTTGGCGTGTTTTCGATACATGGCCCGGATGCGGTCAACACGCCGCGGCAGGAGGCCGACCGCAACACCCAGAGCGCCGATTTTGACGGCGCTGGCGATGAATCCGGTCAGCCATTGCAGAACCGTTCCAGCCAAGAGGCCGCGGTCGCAGAAGACCAACCGGCGCAGGCTGAAGGACAGAAGCTGGCGGAAACAGACGCCCCGCAAGCCGGTGAACAGGATCAAGGCGGGTCCCAAGACATTGCCCCGGAGAGCGGAGATGTCTCGACAGCGGAACATGAGGACATTGCTGCAAGCATCGAGTCTGAAGGGATAAATCCAGATCCTGAAGGTGCGTCTTCGATCGCTGGCGACGCAGCGGCGTCGGGAGAACCCGAGATGGATGGGGCGAAAACGGAAGGGGATCGCCCGACAGATCTCGCAGTTGAGGAGGTAACGGAGGACGGCGCGGACAGTGCTGCCTCGGGCACGGAGGACACCACGGCGGCTGGGGAGTCACAAGATGGTGCGCTTCTGGCGCCGTCGCTGGACCTGGTGCGGGTGGACCGTGATGGGTCCGTGGTGATTGCCGGTCAGGCACAGGGCGGCGTGCAGTTGACCGTACTGGTTGACGGCGCGCCACTGGAGCAACTGGAAGTGCCTGCCGGGGGCGAGTTCGCGGTGCTGACCACGATCACACCGAGCGATACACCCCGGGTGATTTCCCTGCTCGCTGAACATGCCGGAAAGAAGATCGCCTCGGCCGAGAGTTTCATTCTTGCCCCGGCCGACCAGATCGTCGCCGCGGGCACGCCGGAGCCGGAGCAACAGTCGCCTGCTGGAGATAGTGAGGGCACGGCGCCGGTCGCTGAGGAGACTGTCGCAAGTCTGTCCGAGGGTATTCAGGACGTGGACGAACAGGGTGCGGATCTCACGGGCTCGCAACCCGAGGCGACCGGACGCGCAACGTCCGAGGGGCAGAGCGGTCCTGAGGATCCCACGTCTGTCACGTCGGCGGCAGACCAGCAGCTGGGGCAGGCGGTGGCGGTGTTGCGTGCCGATCAGGACGGGGTCGAGGTCGTACAGCCCGCCATACCCGCCGATCCCGAGCTCAGCGATGAGGTCGCGCTGGATGCGATCAGCTACAATGGGACCGGTGGCGTGGAACTCTCGGGACGCGCGCGGCCGCAGTCGCGGGTCCGGATCTATGTGGACAACCGGGCCGTCGCCGAACTGGAAGCTGCGGAAGATGGTCGCTGGAGTGGACGGCTGGAAGGTGTGTCTCCCGGGATCTACACCCTTCGGCTGGATGAGGTAGAGGTCGCGACCGGTTCTGTCGTGAGCCGTCTGGAAACCCCGTTCAAACGGGAAGCCCCGGAAGCCTTGCCGACGCCGACCGACGATCCTGCCCCGGATGCGGCTGCGCCGCTGGTACGGGCTGTCACGGTCCAGAAGGGCGACACATTGTGGGCGATTTCTCAGCAGCGCTATGGCAGCGGGTTTCTGTATGTCCGCGTGTTCGAAGCCAACCGGGAAGCCATTCGCGATCCTGATCTGATCTATCCGGGGCAGGTCTTTACGATCCCCGAGTGATTTCCCCCTGCGTTTGTCGGCACGCGCGTTGATCCGCCTCTCGCGGTTTTGCGGGAAATGGATTAACCGTGCCGGTTCAGACACCCCAGCCCGCCTTCGCCAGGAGCAGCCATGAGCCAGACCGAGCAAGCCGCCGCGCCATCGTCTTCCGCCGCAATCGCAAGGGCCGAACGGCGTTCCGGTCTGCGCACCTTGCGGAAGGTGGGACCGTACCTTTGGCCGCGCGGCAATCGGGGCGTCAAGCTGCGGGTGGTGCTGGCTCTGGCGGTTCTGGTGCTGGCCAAGATCATCGCTGTCTACACGCCGATGCTGTACAAGGGGGCGGTCGATACCCTGGCCGGGGAAGGCGTGCCCCCGCTTGCGCTGGGGGCCGTTGGGCTGACCGTGGCATATGGCGTGGCACGGATCCTCACCACTGGTTTCCAACAATTGCGCGATGCGGTGTTCGCGCCTGTCGGCCAGCGCGCGCTGCGGCGACTGGCGCTGGAGACCTTTACCCATATCCACCGCCTGTCGATGCGCTACCACATCACGCGCAAGACCGGTGGCCTGAGCCGGATCATCGAGCGCGGCGTGAAGGGCGTCGAGTTCCTGCTGCGGTTCATGCTGTTTTCCATCGGGCCGCTGATCCTGGAACTGTCCCTGGTGGCGGTCATTCTGACAGTCTTGTTCGATGCGCGCTATCTTGCCGTGGTGGCCGGGACCATCGCGCTCTATGTCTGGTTCACCTTCGCTGTCACCGAGTGGCGGGTGAAGCTGCGGCGGGAGATGAACCAGCAGGATACCGACGCCAATCAAAAGGCCATCGACAGCCTGCTGAACTATGAAACCGTGAAGTATTTCGTGGCCGAAGAGCGTGAGGCCGCGCGCTATGACAGCGCGATGAAGGCCTATGCGCAGGCGGCACTGAAGACGGCCTATTCGCTGGCCTTTCTCAACTTCGGCCAAAGCGTCATCATCACCGCGGGCCTTATCGGCGTGATGGTCATGGCGGCTATCGGCGTGCAGCAGGGCGGGTTGACTGTGGGCGATTTCGTCATGGTCAACGCCTACATGATCCAGATCACCGTGCCGCTCAATTTCCTGGGCACGGTATACCGGGAAATCCGCCAAAGCCTCGTCGACATGGGGGAGATGTTCGATCTTCTGGGGCAGCCTGCGGATGTCAGTGATCGTCCCGGAGCAACTGAGCTGAAGGTCTCGGGTGGCCGGGTCACCTTGGACAATGTGCGGTTTTCCTACGAGCCGGACCGGGAGATCCTGAAAGGGATTTCACTCGACGTGGAGCCGGGCCAGACCGTGGCAATCGTCGGCTCCACCGGATCGGGAAAATCGACCATCGGTCGGCTGTTGTTCCGTTTCTACGATGTCAGCGGCGGCGAGTTGTGTATTGATGGTCAGGATGTTCGCGATGTGACGCAGAAAAGCCTGCATCAGGCGATTGGCGTCGTGCCGCAGGACACGGTGCTGTTCAATGACACCATCCGCTACAATATCGCCTATGGCCGCGAAGGCGCCACGCAGGAAGAGATCGAGCAGGCGGCGCGGGACGCCCAGATCCATGACTTCATAGCGGCCTTGCCCGATGGCTATGACACCCAAGTGGGCGAGCGCGGCCTGAAGCTGTCTGGCGGCGAGAAACAGCGGGTTGGTATTGCGCGGACCTTGTTGAAGAACCCGCCGATCCTTCTGCTGGACGAGGCGACCTCGGCGCTGGACAGCGATACCGAGCAAGAAATCCAGGGGGCGCTGGCGCGTGCCGGGCAAGGGCGTACGGTGATTACCATTGCCCATCGCCTGTCCACGATCGCTGACGCTGACCGTATTGTCGTTCTGGAGCAGGGCGAGATTGCCGAAACCGGCACCCATCAGGAGCTTCTGTCCCGCCAGGGGCGCTATGCCCGGCTGTGGCAACGACAGCAATCGGATCAAGACAGCGCTTGATGGCCGTCACGGTCTGTTTTGGCACTTGAGAAAAAGTTCCCTGAAAAACGCCTTTCCGCGTCCGGGATGAGGCGCACGGCGGAAATCTGCAAGATGCACACCACAGGTTGAGCGGAGAAAGGTCCAGGTGGATCTCTGGGGCGGCTTTGCGCTCAGCCCCGGGCCGGGTTTGGGCGAGTGGACGCCGGAAATTTGCTGTTCTGCGCTGGCATCTGGTGTGGAGCGCGGCCTCCACTTACCTCTGTTCGTGGCTCACGGGAGAAACCGTGGGTCTGGAAAAAAATGAACAGAATGAATGGAGTATCTCAAATGAAGTCCTTTGCACTGACGGCTGCTGCCGTGACCGCGCTTGCTGCTTCCCCTCTGGCCGCGCTGGATCTTGATGGCGCAACGGATATGGATGGCGACGGCTCCTACTCGCTGGATGAGCTGCAGGTTGTCTACCCTGAATTGAGCGCCGAGACCTTTGCCACCATCGATGCCGACGCTGATGGCGAGGCGACCGAGGACGAAGTGCAGGCGGCGGTGGATGCGGGCCTGCTGACCAAGGAAGGCTGATCCTCGTGACTTTCTTTGGCGCGCGAGGGCTTCGCGCGCCGTCCTCTCACACAGATGAAAACGGAGTATACAAGATGAAGACTTTTGCCCTGACCGCCGCCGCCCTGACCGCACTTGCCGCTGCACCGGTTGCCGCGCTGGACCTGAACACCGGCGTCAGCGTTGGAATCGGCGCAGAGGCCGATGTGGACGGCAATGGCACCTTCTCGATGGAAGAGCTGCAGGCCGCCTATCCCGAGCTGGACGCGGAAACCTTTGCCGCGATTGATGCCAACGCGGATGGCGAGGCCGACGAAGAAGAAGTTCAGGCGGCCGTGAACGCCGGGGTACTGGCGAAATCTGGCTAACGCCGGGGCCGCATCTTTGGCCTGACCCCGTTCAGGACAGGTCGGCTCTGGACCTCCCCCAAGCAAGAGCCTCGAGACCAACTGTACGTTTCCCCCCCATAGGGTGAGGCCGAGATGCCATGGACTGGCCCCGTCTAGATGACGGGGCCAGTTTGTCAGGGCAGCCTATTCAGCGGCGCGCAGGTCTCCACCGGTGGAGGGCGCTTGCGAGGGGGTCTGGGGATCGGAGGTCGTCGCATCGGTGTCGTCGTCTTCCCACAGAACCTCGGTGCTGGGCAGGGTGCGGGCCTTTTTGAAGAGGCGCGAATCCTGTGCGATGCGGCTTGAGCGGCCACGGGTAATCCGGGACAGCACCCGCCCGAGGGCGTGCATGTAGGTCGACAGCCAGACCCGGATCGCCAGCAAGGACGGGGTCACCACCAGTGTCAGCACGGTGGCAATGCCAAGACCAAAGACCACAGCGGTCGCCAGCTGCTTCCACCACAGCGCCGTGGGGCTGTCGATGGAGTAACCGCCGTCGATGAAATCGAGGCTGACGCCGAACATCATCGGGGTCAGACCTGCCATCGTGGTGATGGTGGTCAGCAGCACCGGTCGGATGCGGGCTTCGGCGGTGCGGATGATCGCCTCGATCCGGGGCATCTTCTGGCTGAACTCTTGGTAGGTGTCGATCAGCACGATGTTGTTGTTCACCACGATCCCGGCCAGCGCGACGATGCCGGTGCCGGTCATGATGATCGAGAAGGGCTGCTGCATTACCATCATGCCGATGAGCACGCCGGTGGTGGACAGCACCACTGCCAGAAGCACCAGAACCGAGTTGTAGAAACTGTTGAACTGGGCCAGCAGGATCACGAACATCAGCGCCAGCGCCCCGGCAAAGGCCTTGGACAGGAAGGCACCGGATTCCTCCTGCTCCTCCTGATCGCCGGTCCATTCCCAGCTGATGCTGCGCGGCAGCGGGTCGGTTTCCAGCCATTCGGTCAGCACCGAGATCCGTTCGTTCGGGTTCACCGGGCTGATCTTTGCACCATCGTCCAGGGCGGCCTGCAGCGCCTCTATGCTGGCGGCTCCGGTGAGCTGCACCAGCTGCAGTCGCTTGCCATTGGGGCCGACCAAGGTATCGGATGCCGCAGGGGCGCCTTCCGGCAGCTCCCGCAGAACCGCCAGGCGGCGCGCTTCACCGCTGTCAGGGTCGGTAGCGACAACCTTGCTCAGGCCCAGCTCAACATCTGCTTTCACGTCATAATAACGTTCCTGTTCGATGCGGCTGATCTTGGCGAGTTTCGGAACCGGTTTGCGCGTGACGAAGTTCGACAGCGGCACCAGCCCGTCGGCGGTGCGCACCTTGAGCGTGTCGAGGGTGGAGAGCACCCGGTCTTCTTTGGGCAGGCGGACGCGGATCTCGATTTCCTCGTCCGAGCTGTCGACGCGCATGGTGTCCAACAGGATGCCGCGGGTGACCAGCTGCACCATCGCGCCCACGGTCGCCACGTCGGCGCCATAGCGGCCGGCCTTCTCGACATCGACGTCGATCTGCCAGTCGATGCCGGGCAGCGGCAGGCTGTCCTCGATCAGGATCAGGCCCGGGGTTTTGGCGAATTGCTCGCGCGCGGCGATTGTGGCGGCGGTCAGGTCCTCCCAGCTGTCACCGCGCAGACGCAGGTGAACAGGCTTGCCGCTTGCCGGTCCCTGGGCAAGCGATCTGACTTCGACCTCGAAACCGGGCAGGGCGGCGAGTTGGCTGTTCAGCTCGTCGATGACGGTATTGCCATCGTACTCCTGCGCGATCACCTTCTTCTCAAGGCCGAGGTTCTCGCTCAGCCAGCGGCCAAACCAGCCATCCATGGGTTCGGTCTCGGTGGGACGATCTTCCCACGGGATGATCTCGAACTGGACCTGACCAACAGTGTCCGGCGGGATCGAAGCGCCCGAGCTGTCCGTGTTCAGGCCGCCGTCACCGGCAAAGGAGAAAACATTGATCACAGCGTGGTGGTTCAGGATGACCTGCTCGGTCGCGCGGACGAGAGCATCCTTTTCCTGAAGCGAAATGTTGCCGCGGGCCCGTACATAGGCTGTCGCCTGTTCAGGTTCCGATTCAACAAAGAATTCAACGCCATAATTGTTCTCGCTGAACATCGAGAACACCGTCATGATGCCAAAGCCGACGGCGGCGATGGTCACCACCGGCATGACCGGATTGCCGGCGATGAACTTGATGAAATGGCCAAACGGGGAATGGTGGTAGCCGGTTCTGACTTCCCGCTCTTCGCGTTCGATCTTGACCGCGCTGAGGGTGATCGAGGCGGCAAACGCGCTGAGGGCAAAGACCAGCGCACCAAAGATCACCGGGCCGACCCCTGCGGCATCAGCGCCGAGAAGGTAGCTCGGGTTCAGCATCTGCATCGCACCGGCGAACATGCCCCACATGGGAAGCGGCACAAGGGCGGCGCGCAGCCACCAGGGGGCGACCATGCGCAGGGTGCGGGACGCGCCTTCGAAGGTCCGGCTGATGCGGCCGGTCACACCGCCCATCACCGGCAGGTAGATCAGCGCCACCACCAGCGAGGCCGACAAAACGAAGATCAGGGTCACCGGCAGCATGCCCATGAATTCACCCGGCACGCCGGGCCAGAACAGCATCGGCAGGAAGGCGCAGAGGGTGGTCGCCGTCGACGACACGATCGGCCAGAACATCCGCTGCGCTGCCTCGACATAGGCGTGCATCGGGCCGGTGCCTTCCTTGATCCGCTTGTCGGCGTATTCCACCACCACGATGGCGCCATCGACCAGCATGCCGACGGCAAGGATCAGGCCGAACATCACGATGTTGGAGATCGAAATCCCCATCAGCGCCAGCAGGGCAAAACACAACAGGAAGGAGGTCGGAATGGCAAACCCGACCAGCAGCGCGGCGCGGCTGCCGAGCGCCGACAGCACCACGATCATCACCAGCGCGATGGCGGTCAGCACCGAGCCCTCCAGCTGGCTCACCATCGAGCCGACCACGCGGCTCTGGTCGTTGGAGGTGCCCACCGTCACCGCAGCCTGCAGTTCCGGCGGCCATTTCGACTTGGAGACCTCCAGCGTTTCCTTCACCAGGTTGACGGTGTCGATCAGGTTGTAGCCCTTGCGTTTGACCACCTGCAGCGCCACCGTGTCTTCGCCGTTGAAACGGGCGGTGCCTTCGCGGTCCTCGAAGGTGAAATTGATCTGGGCCAATTCGCCAAGCGTCACCACCCGGTCGCCATTGGTCTTCACCGGCAACTGGTAGATATCCTGAACATCATCAAAGGACGACGGGATCTTCACAGCAAAGGAGCCCTGGGCGGTGTCGACTTCGCCTGCGGCAATCAGCTGATTGTTGTTCTGCACAACGTTGATCAGCTCAAGAGCCGTGACGTTGTAGGCCTCGAGCCGCAACGGGTCGATCAACACTTCGACCATTTCGTCCCGATTGCCGGCGATCCCTGCCTCCAGAACGGCGTCGAGGGCCTCAAGGTCATCCTGCAGATCCTTGGCGATACGCGCCATGGTCCGTTCCGGCACCGCCCCTGTCAGGTTCACGATGACGATCGGGAATTCCGAGAAGTTGATCTCGTTGATGGTGTATTTCTCGGCGCCCTCGGGGAACTCGGCCTCGGCCTTGTCCATCGCGTCGCGCACATCCGCCATCACCGCGGTCTTGTCCCAGCCGAACTCGAACTCCAGCGCCACACCGGCATAGCCCTCGGCGGCGGTGGAGGTCATCTTGTCGAGCCCGTCTAGGTCGGCAAGCTCGGTCTCCATCACCTTGACCAGCAGGGTTTCTGAATCCTCGGCGGAGATGCCGGGGAAGGGGACAGAGATGAACAGAGCCGGAATTTCGATGTCCGGCTCGCCTTCCTTGGGGAGCATGGAATAGGCAAACCCGCCCACCAGGAGCGAGATTGCGATGAATGCAAGAACCATCCGGGCCCGGTTGGCGGCCCAGCCTACGATACCGGTCACTGGTCAGCCTCCCGGTATGTGGCTGCCACGGGTACGCCTTCGGTTACGAAATCCTGCCCGACCACGATGATGTCGGCTTCTGCTGGCAGTCCGCCCAGCCAGACGCCGTCAGCCTCGTCTCGCAGCAGTTCGACGGGAAAGAACTCCACGGTGCTGTCTGCGCCGACCACTCGCACGCCCAGACGGCCTTCGTTGTTGAGGGTCAGCGCCGATTGCGGAAGCTTGTGGGCGAGGGAGCCGGCCGAGGAAATCGCGATATCGGCCGTTTGCCCGTCGCGGATCGACAGGTCCGGGTTCGGCACCGTGATCTCGACCTCGAAGGTCCGGGTTTGCGGGTCCGCGGAGCGGCTGAGGAAGGTCACCTTGCCCTGAACCTGCTGACCAGTGGCCAGCTTGGCGCCCGCAGAGGCCCCCAGGGCGACCTTGTTGACCTCGGCTTCGGGCACGTAGCCCACCAGTTTGATGGTGTCGAGCTGGATCACGGTGCCGCAGAGGCTGCCGGGTTGCAGCAGGCTGCCTAGCTCGGCGGTGTCGCTTTCCAGCAGACCGTCGAAGGGGGCGGTGATCTTCAGATTGGCGATTTCCCGTTCGGCGGCCGCCACGGCGGCTTGCGCGGTACGTTCGGCGGCCTCGGCGGCGGCCAGCCGCGTTTCAGAGGCGTAGCCGCCTTCCGACAGCTTGGAGGCTGCGGTGAGATTGATCCTGGCTTCTTTCAGCTGTGCCTGTGCCTGCAACAGGGTGGCAGGGCGGGTGCCGGGATCCAGTTCACACAGAAGATCGCCCTTTTTGACTGCGGCGCCCTTGCGCAGCGGTTCGGAAATCACGGTCGAAGTGGTTTCTGCCCGAACCTCCACCTGGCGGATCGCCTGGGTCTGCCCCCGCAGGATCACCGCATTGCCGATGGTGCGGGCTTGGCTGCGCAGCGCGACGACCCCGATGCGTTTGTCGCCACCTTGCGCGGCGGAAGGCGCCGACGTGTCTTCGGTCACGGGTTCTGTGGCCTCCGGAGCGGTTTCCCCTCTGGCAAATGCCATCAGTTTCTCCCGTTCGATGATCACCATATAAAGACTGGCAGTCACCACGACGGCTGTCAGCATTGGGACAATACGCATGTCGGGCCTTTCTAAAATTCTTGCTTGGGTCCCGGAAAATATGTGCCGTCCGGCACAGGGCGCGGACTGTAGGGCAAAGGGACTCGCGCGGAATTGATAGGCCAGATATAGGAGATGTCCATTCTAAACTAAGTGGTTCAGTTCATATTTCTGCCTTTTCCTGTCGGTTTTCCGGGGTTTCTGATGCAAACGGGCCACTTGGCTTGGTTTGGAAGGCAGGGTAAGAGGGGCACGAACGCATTCAATGCTGGCCCTCCTTCGACCGTCGGGCCGCGCAGACCAGGGGCTTTTAATGAGCGACACCGACAGCTTTATCGACGAGGTGACCGAAGAGGTCCGCCGCGACCGGTTTTTCCACGCACTGAAGCGGTATGGCTGGATTGGCGGTGTCGCGGTCGCGCTGATCGTTGGCGGCGCGGCCTATCGCGAATACAGCAAGGCGCAGGAGCTCGCTGCAGCCCAGGCTCTGGGAGACCAGATCACCGCGGCGCTGGAGCTGGAAGAGGATAGGGCGCAGGCCGAGGCGCTGGCATCTATCGAGGCTGAGACCGCCCGCGGGCGCGCCATCGTGGCCATGCTGGAAGCCGGTGCGCGGGCCAAGGCCGGGGACACCACCGCGGCCAAGGATGAGCTGGAAGCCGTTGCGACCGATGCCGAGGTGCCGTTGATCTATCGCCATATTGCCAGCTTCAAGGCGCTGACATTGCAGGCCGACAGCCTGAGCATCGATGAGCGCCGACTGCAATATGAAGCCTTGGCGCAGGCCGGTGCACCTCTGGCGCTGCTCGCGTCCGAGCAGCTGGCGCTTCTGGATGTTGAAGACGGCAACACCCAGGCGGCAATTGATCGGCTGCGGTCAATTTCGCAAGACGCCGGAGCGAGTGCGGACTTGAAAGAACGTGCAACGCAGGTGATTGTGGCGCTTGGTGGTTCGATCGAGGCCACCGATACCCCGGAAGGGTAACTTACGCAGACGCAGCCACGGACGCTACGACGACAGACCAGAGAGACCGGGACGAAGACCGGCACCACGGCACAGGGGCAGACAGGGCACGGCCATGAAAACATTCTCGACTTTCTCCGGCGCACGGGCGCTTTTGTGTGGTACGGCCCTGGCCGGGCTTTTGGTCGCTTGCGCCGAAGAGGAAGTCATCCTGCGCGGCGAGCGCGAGGACATTCGCCCGGAATACGCGGTGGAGGTCGTGAACCAGTCGCGCGCCATTTCGCTACCGCAGCAGACGGTCAACACGAGCTGGCCGCAGGGCCATGGTGCCGAGGCGACCCGGACCGCGCATCCGGCATTGTCGGTGGCCCCGCAGCGGGTGTGGTCGGTGGGAATTGGCGCCGGTGACAGCCGCCGCCAGCGCATCACCGCAACGCCGGTTGTCGGAGGCGGTCGCATCTACACGCTGGACAGCGGGGCTCAGGTTTCTGCGGTGTCGCCGAAGGGGCAGGTGTTGTGGCAGGCCAAGCTGGTGCCTGCAGCGGATGACGACGGCCAAGCCACCGGTGGCGGGCTCGCGTATGATGATGGCGTGCTTTATGTGTCTTCCGGCTTTGGCGTGCTGACGGCACTTGATGCCGCAACCGGGGCCCAGATATGGCGGCAGGAGCTGGAGGCGACCGGTTCCGGCCAGCCGCGGGTCAGCGGAGGCTTGGTATACCTGGTGGCCGGCGATGACACCGGCTGGGCGGTGAACACCAAGGACGGCCGGATTGCCTGGCAGGTCGAGGCGGCCCCGTCGCCGTCCAATATTCTCGGGGCTCCGGCGCCGGTGGTATCACGTGATCTGGCTATTTTTGCCTTTGGCTCTGGCGACCTGATTGCCACCTTTCGCCGCGGTGGCCTGCGGCGCTGGACCGCCTCGGTTGCCGGCCAGCGCACTGGGCGCACCTTGTCGCGGATCACCGATGTCACCGGGGCGCCGGTGATTTCCGGAAAGCGCCTTTATGTCGGCAACAACTCAGGCCGGACGGTGGCGATCGATCTGGACACCGGTGATCGGCTGTGGACCGCGAGGGAAGGCGCCAGCGGAACCGCCTGGCCTGTGGGAGACAGCCTGTTCCAGGTCAGCGATCTGAACCAGCTGTTGCGGCTGGATGCCCGTACGGGTGAGGTCATCTGGGCGGTGGATCTGCCGGGCTACGTGAAAGACAAGCCGGGCAAACGGGGACGCATTTATGTGCACCACGGGCCGGTTGTAGCAGGTGGCCAGATTGTCGTGGCGTCCAACGATGGGGTGCTGCGCTTCTTCAATCCGCAGGATGGCAGCCTGACGCGTACCATCGACGTTCCGGGCGGCGCGACCACCGCGCCGGTGGTTGCGGATCGCACGCTTTACGTGGTTTCCTCCAAAGGAGAGCTGCTGGCCTATCGCTGAGCGCTGGCACTTGCCGCGCGGATGCGCTATGGGGCACAACTTGAGTCGAAGAAAGCTGGTCTGATGTCCTTTACCCTCGCCATCGTGGGCCGTCCCAACGTGGGCAAATCCACCCTGTTCAACCGTCTTGTCGGCAAGAAGCTGGCCCTGGTCGACGACCAGCCGGGCGTCACCCGCGATTTGCGTGAAGGCGCGGCGCGGTTGGGGGATCTGCGCTTTACGGTGATTGACACCGCGGGTCTGGAAGATGCCACCGACAACTCGCTGCAGGGACGCATGCGCCGACTGACGGAGCGCGCGGTGGACATGGCCGATATCTGCCTGTTCATGATCGACGCCCGGACCGGTGTGACGCCGACGGATGAGATCTTTGCCGATATCCTGCGCCGCAAGTCTGCCCATGTGATCCTGGCGGCCAACAAGGCCGAGGGCAATGCCGCCGAAGCCGGCGTTCTGGAAGCCTATGGTCTGGGCCTGGGCGAACCGCTGCGCCTGTCGGGCGAACATGGCGAGGGTATGCCGGACCTCTATGGCGTCTTGCAGCCGCTGGCGGAAAAATTCGAGGCCGAGGCGGAGCGCCATGACCCGGCGACTGATGTCGCCGTGGATGAGGAAATCGGCGAGGATGAAGAGGAAAGCATTCCTGTTCCCACCGATGCCAAGCCGCTTCAGGTGGCGGTGGTGGGGCGCCCCAATGCCGGTAAATCGACGCTGATCAACAAGATCCTGGGCGAAGATCGGCTGCTGACCGGTCCAGAGGCCGGGATTACCCGCGACGCGATTTCGCTTCGTATCAACTGGAACGACGTGCCGATGCGGGTGTTCGACACGGCCGGCATGCGCAAAAAGGCCAAGGTGCAGGAGAAGCTGGAAAAGCTGTCTGTCTCCGATGGTTTGCGCGCGGTGAAATTCGCCGAGGTCGTGGTGGTTCTCTTGGATGCCAGCATCCCGTTTGAACAGCAGGATCTGCGCATCGCGGATCTGGCCGAGCGCGAAGGCCGCGCGGTCGTGGTGGCGGTCAACAAATGGGACGCCGAGGAGCACAAGCAGGAAAAGCTGCGCGACCTGAAGGAAGCCTTTGGCCGACTGCTGCCGCAGCTGCGTGGCGCGCCGTTGGTCACGGTTTCGGCAAAGACCGGCAAGGGGCTGGATCGGCTGCATGACGCGATCATGCGTGCCTATGCCACCTGGAATCGTCGGGTGCCCACCGCGGCGCTCAACCGTTGGCTGGTTGGCATGCTTGAACAGCACCCGCCGCCGGCGCCTCAGGGCAAGCGGATCAAACTGCGCTACATGACCCAGGTCAAGAGCCGCCCACCGGGGTTCGTTGTCATGTGCTCGCATCCCGACAAGCTGCCTGATAGCTACAATCGCTATCTGATCAACGGCTTGCGCGAAGATTTTGACATGCCGGGAACGCCGATCCGCCTGTACATGCGCGGCCAGGGGGACAAGAACCCCTACAAGGGCAAACGCCAGAAGAATGCAGGCGCGCTGGCCAAACACTTGAACAAGCGCGGCAGCTGACGCGACGGCGGCTTCGCCCGCGCTAGGGGCCGGCTCTCAGGCTATTTGCCTCTCGAAATTGGGCTCCCCGGCCAGGATACGCTGCGCGGGGCTGGCGTCACCTGAACTCACGGTGGCGCCTTTTTTCTGGCTATTCCGCGCGCGCCCTCGCGAGGCTTGCGTCTTGCAGATGTGTCAGCGAGACTTACCTCTACTGCAGAGTCATTTTAGCGGCCGGTTTTAGCAGGCCGTCATATTCTGCATTTATGAGGTGTCTTATGGATCTGAGGACACATACCCGCGCCTATTGCGTCAAGGACAACGGCTTGGCCGCGCTCAACTATTTTGGAACATTTGCGGTCTACTTCGGAGCGTTGTGGCTTGCGATCGTCCATGTGGACCGTTGGTACATTCTTCTGCCGGCCGGTATTGTCTTCGCCTTTTCCGCCGTCCGCCTCTATGTGTTGCAGCACGATACCGGGCATCATTCACTGTTCGAAACCCGCGCCCAGAATGAGCTGGCAGGGCATGTGTTGTCACCTTTCACCTTTGCGCCTTTTGAGGTGATGAAGCAGAACCACAACCTGCATCACGCCAATGTCGGCAATCTGGAGCATCGCGAAACCGGCGAAATCTACACGATGACACTCCGCGAGTGGCAGCAGGCGGGGTTCTGGAAACGGCTGCAATACCGGCTTTACCGTAACCCGTTGATCTTGGTGCCGCTGGGGGCGGCCTTCACCTATTTCATCCGCTATCGCTGGCCCAAGAATACGCTGGAGTTCGGCGTCTGGGGGGTGATCCTGCACAATCTGGCAATCATCGGAATGCTGACGCTGCTGTATGCGGCTGCGGGGATGACCGGCGTCTGGGTGTGGCTGGTGTTTTCTTTCCTTGGCGGCATGATCGGGGTGTTCCTCGTCTACTTGCAGCATAATTTCGAGGACACCTACTGGGACCGCCGTCCGAATCTGAACCCGCAGGTTGCGGCCCTTCAAGGTTCGTCCTGCCTGGATTTCGGTTGGCTGTTTGACCTGGCGGTGGCGAATATCACGCTGCATGATATCCACCATTATAACGCGCGGATTCCCTCATACCGATTGCGCCAGTGTCACTACAGCCTGCCAGCTGAACTGGGCCTGCGGCGGATCGGATTTCTCGAGGCACTGCGCGCATTGACGCTGAAGCTTTGGGATGAGGACAAGCAAGCGCTGGTTCCGTTTCCGAGCTGACGGTCGTCTGACCAAAGTGACCGATAACCGGGGCCTTGGCCTCCAACAACAGGGAAAAGGACAGGCATGATACCAGTTCAAAAATTGCGCGGCGTTGGCCCGGCACTGGCAAAGGTCTTGGCGGCCAACGGCATCCGCACGGCAGAGGACCTTTTGGCCCTAGAAGAAACGCGATTGCGCGAAATTCCTGCCATCGGAGCAAACCGGGCAAAAAACCTGCGGGCAACGGCGAAAGCAGCCGTGAAAGAGGCCGAACCGGAAGCCAAACCGGAAGCCGTCCCGGCGGATGCGTCCACAGAGCAGGGCGCGGTGAACGGCAAACCTGCCAATCGGATCGAAGCCGCTGAGAAGGCGGTTCAGGATGCGAAAGCGCGTGTCGAAATGAAAGCCCGCCTTGCCCGGGCCGAAGCGGCGCGGGTCGCTGCCGAGACAAAGGCTGCCAAGGCGAAAGCCAAAGCCGCCAAGGCCAAGCGCAAGGCCGCGAATTTGGCCGAGGAATTCGCCGAAGCCAAGATCAAGGCCAAGTTGAAGGCCAAGAAGGTGAAGGCCAAGGCCAAGAAGGCCATCGAGAAGGAAAAGGCCAAGGCGAAGGCTATCCTGGAAGGTATAAAGCCAGTGGAGCAGGAGAAATCTTCGCGGAAGAAAAAGAAGAAATCCAAATCCTGATCGCACAGGGCATTGACGCAAGGCAAAACGGCGCCACCGGGCGCCGTTTCGTTGTTGGGCTGGTTGCGTGCGGCTGGCCGGATCAGGCCAGCTTGCCCTCGGCGGTCAGGGTGCGTTTTCCGCCGAGATAGGGCGCAAGCACTTCCGGCAGTTGTACCGAACCGTCTGCCTGCTGGCCATTCTCCAGAACCGCGATCAGGCAGCGCCCGACCGCCAGACCCGAACCGTTCAGAGTGTGCAGAAACTGCGGCTTGCCGCCGTCGGCGGGTTTGAACCGCGCGTTCATGCGGCGTGCCTGGAAATCGCCCGTGGTGGAGACCGAGGAGATCTCGCGGTAGGTGTTCTGACCCGGCAGCCAGGCTTCGATATCAAAGGTGCGGCGGGCGCCAAAGCCCATGTCACCGGTGCAGAGAATCACGGTGCGGTAGGGGATCCCAAGCCGCTCCAGCAGATCTTCGGCACAGCGCAGCATCCGCTTCTGCTCGGCATCGGACTCGTCCGGGTGGGTGATCGACACCATTTCGACCTTCTCGAACTGGTGCTGGCGCAGCATGCCCGAGGTGTCCTTGCCTGCGCTGCCGGCTTCGGACCGGAAACACTGGGTGTGGGCGGTAAGGCGGATCGGCAGGTCGGCCTCGTTCAGCACCTCGCCAGCGACCGAGTAGGTCAGCGTCACCTCGGATGTGGGCACCAGCCACCAACCGTTGGTGGTCTGATAGCTGTCGTCCCCGAACTTGGGGAGCTTGTCGGTGCCGTACATTGCCTCGTCACGCACCAGCACCGGGGTCTGGGTTTCGGAGAGGCCGTTTTCGTCGACATGGACGTCGAGCATGAACTGCGCGAGCGCCCGGTGGATGCGGGCCACTGCACCGCGCAGGAACACGAAGCGCGAACCGCTGGTCTTGGCGGCGGTCTCGAAATCCATGCCGGCGGCCACACCGGGGATTTCAAAATGCTCTTTCGGCTCAAACCCCAGCGTCTTGGGTTCACCCCAACGGTTGACCTCGACGTTGTCATCCTCGTCGGCACCTTCCGGCACGTCGTCTGCGGGCAGGTTCGGAATCCGGGCGAGCTTGTCGGTCAGCTGTGCGTCCAGCTCCTTTGCCTCGGCGTTCATCGCCGCGACTTCCGCCTTTTTCTCGGCCACGAGCGCACGCAGGCGCTCAAACTCGGCCTCGTCACCGCGGCCCTTGGCTGCGCCAACCTCCTTGGAGGCTTTCTTCTGTTCCGCCTGGGCGGTTTCCGCGGCGAGAATCTTGGCGCGCCGGGCTTCGTCGAGGGCCAGGATCTCGGCTGACACGCCCGCATCCCCGCGCCGCGCCAGTGCAGCGTCAAAGGCGGCAGGGTTTTCGCGGATTGCGCGGATGTCATGCATGAGAGTCTCTCCTGGCTTGGAAACAATTGAATCACTGGCCCCATCCTATGACGCAAGGGTGAACAAAGGGGAAGGGGGGCGTAAGGTCTATGTGCAACGGCGTCCGGAAAGCGCTGCTCGAGCCTTGCAACCCTTTGTCCCAGCGCATAGGTTCCGCTGCAAATTTCCGGCGCTAACGTCAGCGCCGCTTTGACAGAAGGAATATCCCATGGACGGTGGCGCAGTCGCCCAATTTCTCCCGCTTATCCTGATCTTCGCGATCATGTACTTCCTGCTGATCCGCCCGCAGCAGAAGAAGATGAAAGAGCATCAAAAGATGATCGACCAGGTTCGTGTGCGGGACCAGGTGGTGACCCAGGGCGGCCTGATCGGCAAGGTCACCAAGGTCAAGGAAGACAATGAGATCGAGGTCGAGATTGCCGACGGCGTGAAAGTCCGAGTCATCAAGTCGACCCTTGCCCAAGTGCTGAGCAAAACGGATCCCGTATCCTGAGCTTGGGCCAATAATATACTGAAAAGGCAGGGCAATGCTGCAAATTGATCTCTGGAAGAGGGTGCTTATCTGGCTGGTCTGTGCGGCCGGTGTGATACTTGCCCTGCCAAACGGATTCTATACCCGCGTCGAGCAGGCGAACGACGCGGCGGCCGAAATCATCGCCAAGGGCGAAACGCCTGAGCGTCTGGAAGCGATTGGCCAGTGGCCGTCGTTCCTGCCCTCGGGGTTGGTGAACCTGGGGCTGGATTTGCGCGGTGGTGCGCATCTGCTGGCCGAGGTGAAGGTCGAAGACGTATATGAGGCGCGGATGGACGCGCTGTGGCCGGAGGTGCGCGACGCACTGCGGCCGGAGCGCGCCACGGTGGGCACGTTCCGCCGCCAGCCTGGTCCCGCGGACCAGATTCGCCTGAAGATTTCAAAACCGGAAGGAATGGCCCGTGCGCTGGAAGTGGTACGCGGCCTGGCCAATCCGATCACCACGCTGACCGGCGTCGGGGCCAATGACATCGAGGTGTCCGCCCAGGGCGATATCCTGACGGTGCAGTTGAGCGAGGCCGAGAAGCTGGCCTCCGACGATCGCACCGTGCGCCAGGCGCTGGAGATCGTCCGCCGTCGTATCGACGAGGTGGGCACCCGCGAGCCGACCATCCAGCGCCAGGGCGCCGACCGCATTCTGATCCAGGTGCCCGGTATCGGCTCGGCCTCGGAGCTGAAGGCGATTATCGGCACCACGGCGCAGCTGACCTTCAACCCGGTTGTGGGCCGTGGCAGCGACCCGGATGCCGCCCCCGGCATCGGTAACAAGGTGATCCCTTCGCTGGATGAACCCGGCGTCTATTACACCATCGAGGCCGCTGCCGTCGTGACAGGCGAGGACCTGGTGGATGCGCAGCCGTCGTTTGATCAGAACGGCCAGCCTGCGGTGAACTTCCGCTTCAACACGTCCGGCGCGCGCCGGTTCGGGGATTACACCGCGGAAAACATCGGCTCGCCCTTTGCGATCGTGCTGGATGACGAGGTTGTTTCGGCCCCTGTGATCCAGTCGCATATTCCGGGCGGCTCCGGCATCATCACCGGCAATTTCACCATCGAGGAAAGCACCAACCTGGCCGTGCTGCTGCGCGCAGGTGCGCTGCCGGCGGAGCTGGAGTTCCTCGAAGAACGCACCATCGGTCCTGAACTGGGGCAGGACAGCATCGACGCCGGCAAGATCGCCACCATCGTGGCCTTTATCGCGGTGCTGGTGTTCATGGGCCTCAGCTATGGCCTGTTCGGGCTGTTTGCCAATGTGGCGCTGGTGCTGAACATCGCGCTGATCTTCGGCATGCTCAGCCTCATCGGCGGCACGCTGACGCTGCCGGGTATTGCAGGGATCGTGCTGACGGTCGGCATGGCGGTCGACGCCAACGTGCTGATCTTTGAACGGATCCGCGAAGAACTGAAGGCAGGTCGCGGCCCGGCCCGCGCCATCGACGAAGGCTACTCCAAGGCGCTGAGCGCCATTCTGGACGCCAACATCACCACGTTCATCACGGCCGTGATTCTCTTTGCCATGGGCTCTGGCCCGGTGCGCGGTTTTGCGATCACGCTCGGCCTCGGCATCCTGACATCGGTCTTCACGGCGATCTTTGTCACCCGGCTGATCATCGTGATGTGGTTTGAACGGCGCCGTCCGAAAACGATTGAGGTGTAAGATGCGGCTGAAACTTGTTCCCGAGAAGACCTCGTTCGATTTCTTCCAACGCTCCAAGCTGTGGCTGGGCATTTCCGCGCTGATGATGGTGGTGGCGCTGGTCTCCTTCTTCTTGCAGGGGCTGAATTTCGGCATCGATTTCCGCGGCGGCACCACGATCCGCACGGAAGCCGCCGAATTGGTGGACGTGGGCGCCTACCGCGATGCGCTGGCTGTGCACGAGTTGGGCGATGTGAGCATCACCGAGGTCTTCGACCCTACGTTCGAGGAAGGCCAGCATGTGGCGATGATCCGCATCCAGGCCCAGGACGACGGTGAGGCAATCTCGGGCGAAATGATCGAGGCGTTGAAAGCGACGCTGGAGACCGTTGCTCCCGGCATCAAGTTCGTTTCTGTCGAATCGGTTGGTCCCAAGGTCTCGGGCGAGCTGATCCAGACTGCTGTCATCGCGGTGGCGCTGGCGATCGGTGCAGTGCTGATCTACATCTGGCTGCGGTTCGAGTGGCAGTTTGCCCTCGGTGCGGTGGCGGCCCTGGTGCATGACGTGGTGCTGACGATCGGCGTGTTTTCCGAGCTGCAGATCAAGTTCGATCTGGCGATCATCGCAGCCCTTCTGACCATTGTCGGCTACTCGCTGAACGATACCGTGGTGGTGTTCGACCGCGTCCGCGAGAACCTGCGTCGCTACAAGAAGAAGGATCTGGCCGAGGTTCTGAACATCTCGATCAACGAAACGCTCAGCCGGACGGTGATGACCTCTGTCACCACGCTGCTGGCGCTGATCTCGCTCTATGTGCTGGGCGGCGACGTGATCCGCGGCTTTGTCTTTGCGATGATCTGGGGTGTTCTGGTCGGGACCTATTCCTCGGTCTTCGTGGCTTCTGCAATCCTGCTGAAGTTGGGGGTCAAGCGCGATTGGTCCAAACCCAGCAACACGGCCGGAAACCAGTTTGCCAATATCGACGCCTGACCTTGCGGGATGACTGTCTCGATGGGGCTGCAGGGAAACCTGCGGCCCTTTTCGTTTTCGCCCAGCCTATTCCCCGCAGTGGGCGCGCATGTTATCGAGCCACAAGGCAACACCAACAGCGGAGCCCAAGCGATGCGTCTGAACGAAGTGAGCTATAGCGATGCACAGCCGGTGGACGGCTATGGCGCCGGTTTTTTCCGCATTGGCGGGAAGGTGCATCATGGCGGCGTTTTGACCTCGGCTGCTGGCACGATGTCCTGGGGCGGGCTTGAGGACACCGATCCGTTGCTGGCGTTGGTGGGCGACATCGATGTTCTCTTCATCGGGACGGGCGGAGAGGTGGCGCATATCCCGGCGTCGCTGCGCGAATCGTTGGAGGACGCCGGGTTGGGCGTTGAAAGCATGAATTCACCGGCTGCCTGCCGCACTTACAATGTACTCCTGTCCGAAGGTCGGCGCATCGCGCTGGCGGTGCTGCCGGTCTGAAGTCGTGCTGCAATTGACCTGCCGCAAGGCGCACAGGCGCATTTGGTCTATGGATTCGCGCGAACGGTTGGACAGGCGGGCCCCATGACATTGACGGTAACGGATCTCAGCGTGGCGCGCGGTGGTCTTCCGGTGCTGGAGGGCGTGAGTTTTAACTTGCGCCCCGGTTCGGCGCTGATCCTGCGTGGTCCCAATGGCATCGGAAAGACGACCTTGTTGCGCACCCTCGCAGGACTTCAGCCGCCGCTGGCGGGGCGCGTCGAGGGCGCTGAGGAGCAGGTCGCCTATGCTGCGCATTCGGACGGTTTGAAGCCGACATTGACGGTGGCCGAGAACCTGACCTTTTGGGCGAGTGTCTTTGGGCAGAACGGCATAGATGCAGCCCTGGACGCATTTGATCTGCAAGCCCTCAGGGATCGGGCAGCCGGGGCCTTGTCCGCCGGGCAGAAGCGGCGGCTGGGGCTTAGCCGGATGCTGGTCACGGGGCGCCCGGTCTGGATCATGGATGAACCCACGGTGAGTCTCGACACCGCCGCCGTCGCGATGTTCGCCAATGCGGTTAGGGCGCATCTGGGGCAGGGGGGATCGGCGCTGATTGCCACCCACATCGATCTGGGACTGGAGGCCGAGGTGCTGGACGCTGGCCTTTTCAAGGCAAAACCGCCTGCGCTGGACGACTTCGATGGAGGGTTCCTGTGATAGCCTTGTTGTTCCGGGATCTGAAACTGGCTTTGCGGGCAGGCGGCGGCTTTGGGCTGGGGCTGGCATTCTTCCTGATTGTCACTGTGATGGTGCCGTTTTCCGTTGGCCCGCAATCCGAGCTTCTGGCCCGGATCGCACCGGGTGTTCTGTGGTTGGGCGCGCTGCTGGCCTGCCTGCTTTCGCTGGATCGCCTGCTGGCGCTGGACTGGGAAGACGGATCGTTGGACCTGTTGGCCACGGCGCCGCTTCCGCTGGAAGGGACCGTTACGATCAAGGCGCTTGCCCATTGGATCACCACCGGATTGCCGTTGGTCCTGGCGGCACCCGTGCTTGGTGTCCTGCTGAACCTTCCGGTGCAGGGATTTCTGTGGCTGCTGGTCTCGCTGCTTCTGGGCACGCCCGCGCTGAGCGTCATCGGCACCTTCGGGGCGGCGCTTACCGTGGGGTTGAAACGGGGCGGGCTCCTGTTATCGCTACTTGTCATGCCTCTTTATGTGCCGACGTTGATTTTCGGTGCAGAGGTCGCGCGCCGCGGGGCTGAGGGGCTTGCGGTGCAGACGCCGCTGTTGTTGCTGGCCGGAATTTCTGCAGCGTCGATTGCCTTGCTGCCTTTTGCCAGTGCTGCGGTGCTGCGCGTCAATTTGCGCTAGGAAATCTGCCCGGTGCAGCAATTGTGAAACCCGAGAACAAGAGCTAAATAGCCAACATGTCGATCTGGGAATACGCCAATCCGAAAAAGTTCCTGGCCACCACCGAGCGGGTGATGCCGACGCTGTGGATCAGTTCCGCAGCGCTGATCAGCGTTGGTCTGGTCTGGGGGTTTTTCTTCACGCCGGATGACTACCGGCAGGGTTCAACTGTCAAGATCATTTTCCTGCATGTGCCTTCAGCACTGATGGCGATCAACGCGTGGTTCATGATGTTGGTGACCTCGTTGGTTTGGGTGATCCGCCGCCACCACGTGAGCGCGCTGGCCGCCCGCGCCGCGGCGCCAGTGGGTGTTGTGATGACGTTGATCGCCCTGGTGACCGGTGCGATCTGGGGCCAGCCCATGTGGGGGACATGGTGGGCGTGGGATCCCAGGCTGACATCCTTTTTGGTGCTGTTCCTGTTCTATCTTGGCTACATCGCCCTGTGGGAAGCGATTGATAACCCCGACACCGCGGCGGATCTGACATCGATCCTGTGCCTGGTGGGCTCGGTCTTTGCGGTGTTGAGCCGTTATGCGGTGAACTTCTGGAACCAGGGGCTGCATCAGGGGGCGTCGTTGTCGCTCGATAAGGAAGAGAATGTCGCGGATGTCTTCTCCAACCCGCTCTACGTCTGCATGGCCGGGTTTGTCCTGTTGTTCATCGCCCTGGTGTTTTACCGCACGGGAACAGAAATTCGTGCGCGCCGCATCAAGGCTTTGATCGCGCGTGAAAGGCTGGAGGCGTGATGCCCGATCTTGGAAAATATGCAGACGCGGTTCTGTCGGCCTATGCGGCGTCACTGGTCCTGCTTGTTGCGCTGGTGCTGGTGACGCTTTGGCGCGGTCGCAAGGTGCGTCGTGAGATGGAAAATCTTCAATCCCGGATAAAGCGAAATGGCTAAGATCTCTCCGTTGATGGCGGTTCCCGGCGTGGTATTTGCAGGGTTTGTCGGCCTCGCCCTTGTCGGGATGTTCCGCGAGGATCCTGACAGCCTGCCTTCTGCGCGTGAGGGCCAGCCCGCTCCGCCAGTGGTTCTGGAGGAGTTTCCCGGCAAAGAGCTGTTCAGTGACGAAAGCTTGCGGGATGGCACCGTCAAACTGGTGAACTACTGGGCAAGCTGGTGCGCCCCGTGTCGGGCCGAGCATCCGAAATTGGAGGCGCTGTCGGCCGAGGGCATTCCAATATACGGCGTCAACTACAAGGACCAATTGGCCAACGCCACGGCTTTCCTTGAGGAACTGGGCGATCCTTACACGGCTATCGGGCGGGACGAAAAGGGGCGTATGGCAATCGATTGGGGTCTTTACGGGGTTCCGGAAACCTATGTCATTGATGGCAACGGGACGATTGTTTTGCGTTGGGCAGGCCCTATCACCCAGCAGGTCATCGATAAAACTCTGCGCCCGGCGATGGAACGGGCCGCGGGTAACTGAGGCTAGTCAGAGCAGTTGTTTCTGGCCAGGTGCAAAACGCCTTGAACGTCCCGCCTAGCTCGCCCTTTCAGACAGGTGGGCTGTCAGCGCGAGCTTGGTTCCTGTCCTATGCTCGTGAGGCTGTAAAAGGGCGGGCAGCAGAAAAATGAGTCAATCGTTGCGCGTGAGGGTTGATTGATATCCCCGTGCCTGCAAACCTGAGTGTCAGAAAGCGCCACCTTTTCTGACCGGACACCTTGCAGTGCTGTCGGGCGGCCAGAGACGGTGCGATCTTGTCCCGTCGTGTGGACGATCAAGGGGAGGGATCCGTGAGCCTATTGAAACGCCTGAGCTGCCTCGTGAGCACTGCAACGTCTGCGCTTGGTCTGATGTCCTGCATGGCATCGGCCGAGACCATGCTGACGTTTTGCTTTGATCCGTACCCTCCCTATACCTATGCCTCCGGCGGGAAGATCACCGGGGGGCTGAAAGTGGACCTGCTGCAGGCTGTCGTCTCGAAGATCGAGGGTGTCAGTGCGGAGGTCCAGATGTTGCCATGGAAGCGCTGCCAGGTTCAGGCCGAAGCGGGAAATGTCGATGGCATTCTGCCGCTTTTCAAAAGTGCGGACCGGGAACGCTTTCTGGCGTTTACCGATGAGACCTTCGAGGAGAGTTACAACTTCTGGTTCAGCACCGAGCGCTTTCCTGACGGGTTCGAATGGGACGGACGCGTGGAAAGTGTCGCGGAGCTGCGGTTGGGGGTGCTGACCGGGGCCTTTGTCTCGCACGAACTGATTGCCGGGCTTGGCGGTGACAAATCGATCGTCTGGGTCAAGGACATCGAGAGCCTGATGCAGATGCTGAAGTTCGGCAGGGTCGATCTTGCCGTTTCAGACCGGTTGGTTGGGCATCACACCGTACGCCAGAATGGCTGGCAGGACAGTTTGCGTCCAGTGGATCCCGATATCACCAGCAAGCCGGCGCATTTCGGTCTTTCCCGTCTGACCGGCGCAGAGGCGTACCTCGAGGATTTCAACCGGGCGCTTGGCGAATTGAAGCGCGACGGCACAATCGACGACATGTTGCGTTCCACCCGCTGACAGACGGTCTGGGATCGCGCATCGATCGTCGGCTTTCAGAACCCAGATTTTTATGCCGGTGGGCTATCCGCCATCGCGTCGTGAATGGCGGCGTGCCGTGTTGCCAACCGCTTTGGCCGTGAACAGGTCTCCCAGAGCAATTCGCGCCGGGGCCTGCCCGGCGCGAATATGGTTTTGGCGTCAGGACTTGGCCAACTTGCGCAACACGTAGTGCAGCACGCCGCCATGTTCGATGTACTCCTTCTCGGGAGCGGTATCGATCCGACATTTCAGCGTGATGGTCTTGGTCGTGCCGTCTGCGTAGGTGATATCGCAGGGGACCTCTTGCTGCGGCTCAATGGTGTCGAGGCCACGGATGGACACGGTCTCATCCCCGGTCAGGCCCAATGTCTTGCGGGTGTCACCACCGGTAAACTCGAAGGGAATAACCCCCATGCCGACAAGGTTGGAGCGGTGGATCCGCTCAAAGCTCTCGGCAATCACGGCCTTCACACCCAGAAGTGCTGTGCCCTTTGCCGCCCAGTCACGCGACGAGCCGGCGCCATACTGCTCGCCGCCGAACACCACCAACGGGGTGCCATTGGCCTGGTGCGCCATCGCGGCTTCGTAGACCGAGGTCTGCTGCCCGTCCGGCCCCTTGGTATAGCCGCCTTCGACGCCATCCAGCATCTCGTTCTTGATGCGGATATTGGCGAAGGTGCCGCGCATCATGATCTCGTGGTTGCCGCGACGCGAACCATAGGAGTTGAACTCCCTGGGCTGGACCTGACGTTCCAACAGGTATTTGCCTGCGGGGCTTGTGCTGGCAAAGGACCCTGCGGGCGAGATGTGGTCGGTGGTGACCATGTCGCCGAGCATCAGCAGAACTTTCGCGCCTTCGATGTTGGAGATGCTGCCCGGCTCCGGCCCCATCCCCTGGAAGTAGGGCGGGTTCTGGATGTAGGTCGAGTGCGCCGGCCAGTCATAGGTCTCGGCATCGGTGACCGACACCGACTGCCATTTCTCGTCGCCCTTGAAGACATCCGCGTACTTCGACTGGAACGCTTCGCGGGTCACGGTCTTCTCAACGAGGTCGGCGATCTCTTTCTGGCTGGGCCAGATGTCTTTCAGGTAGACATCATTGCCATTCTTGTCCTTGCCGAGCGGCGCCGTGGTGATGTCGACGTTCATGTCACCGACTAGGGCGTAGGCCACGACCAGCGGCGGCGACGCCAGGTAGTTCGCCCGCACATCCGGGCTGATCCGGCCCTCGAAGTTGCGGTTGCCCGAAAGCACAGAGACGCCGATCAGGTCATGGTCGTTGATGCATTTCGAGATCTCCTCGGCCAGCGGGCCGGAGTTGCCGATGCAGGTCGTGCAGCCATAACCGACAAGGTTGAAGCCGATGGCATCCAGATGCTCCTGCAATCCCGCGGCTTCGAGGTATTCGGACACCACCTGCGAGCCGGGCGCGAGGGAGGTCTTGACCCAGGGTTTGCGGGTAAGGCCGAGTTCATGCGCCTTCTTGGCCACCAGACCGGCACCAATCATCACGTAGGGGTTCGAGGTATTGGTACAGGAGGTGATCGAGGCGATTACGATGGAGCCATCATGCAGCTGGTAGTTGCCATTCTCCGAGGTCACATAGCCCAGCTTGTGGTGACCTTCGTTGCCGGGAATCTCCTGCGGTTCCGGCTGACCGCCTTCGGCCTCCCAGCGTCCTTCCGCGTTGTCCGAGGCATCCTTGGCGCTGCGCAACCCTTCGACATACTTGTGGAAAGTCGATGCAGCCTTGTCCAGCGCGATATAATCCTGCGGGCGTTTCGGCCCGGAGATCGCAGGGACGATCGTGCCCATGTCGAGCGTCAACGTGTCGGTGTAGATCGGCGCATAATCCGCGTCGCGCCACAGGCCGTTTTCCCGTGCGTAGGCCTCGACCAGGGCGATGCGGTCCTCGTCACGGCCGGTGTTGCGCAGGTAGCGCAGGGTCTCATTGTCGATCGGGAAGAAGCCACAGGTGGCGCCGTATTCCGGGGCCATGTTGGCAATGGTGGCGCGGTCCGCCAAGGGCAGCCGGTCCAGCCCGTCACCGTAGAATTCGACGAATTTGCCAACCACGCCCTTGGCGCGCAGCATTTCCACAACCTTCAGAACCAGGTCGGTGCCGGTGGTGCCTTCGACCATTTCGCCCGTCAGTTCAAACCCGATGACTTCGGGGATGAGCATGGAAATCGGCTGGCCCAGCATTGCCGCTTCGGCCTCGATGCCCCCAACGCCCCAGCCCAGCACCGCGGCGCCGTTCACCATCGTGGTGTGGCTGTCAGTGCCCACCAGCGTATCCGGATAGGCAACCTCATCGCCGTTCTGGTCCACGTCGGTCCAGACGGTCTGGGCCAGGTATTCCAGGTTCACCTGGTGGCAGATACCGGTGCCGGGCGGCACCACGCGGAAGTTGTCAAAGGCGGTTTGTCCCCATTTCAGGAACTGGTAGCGCTCCATGTTGCGCTCGTACTCGCGGTCCACGTTCATCTGGAACGCGCGGGGATTGCCGAACTCGTCGATCATCACCGAGTGGTCGATGACCAGATCCACCGGCACCAGCGGGTTGATCTTGGCGGCAGAACCTTTCAGCCCGACGATGCCGTCGCGCATCGCGGCGAGGTCAACAACCGCGGGGACGCCGGTAAAGTCCTGCATCAGCACGCGGGCAGGGCGGTAGGCGATCTCACGCGGGTTGCGGCCGCCTTGCTCTGCCCAGGTGCCGAAGGCCCGGATGTCGTCCGTGGAGACCGAAAAACCGCCATCTTCAAAGCGAAGCATGTTTTCCAGCACCACCCGCAGCGCGGCGGGCAGTTTGGAGAAGTCGCCAAGTCCGGCTTCGGAAGCGGCGGGAATGGAATAGAAGGAAAGAGATTTTCCGTTGACCGTTAGCGTTTTACGCGCCTTTGCAGTGTCTTGTCCGACGGTAATAGGCATTTGTGGCCTCCCTTCGAGAGTTTCATGAGGGATATCGCTGCCCGAATTTCTGCCAAAGGCGGGGCGGGCTTTCAATAGGACTGTGAGGGTTCAACTGCCGCGGACGGCAATTCGTTGCGATTTTTGTGACTTGTGGGTGCTTTGCCGGCTCAAAAATGATTGATTGGCCAAAGGACCGGTATGGCAGTACATCTAGTGTTCCTAATGAGGGGCGCCAGTGAAGGAATTGAGCATTTGATGAGAGTTTTGGCGTCGATCTTTGCCTTGTGGGGGCTGGTTCTGCCCGCCTTTGGTCAGTCCAGTGCCAGCCCGGTTGTGGTAGAGCTTTACACGTCGCAAGGCTGTTCTTCCTGCCCACCTGCTGACGCGCTGCTGCACCGCCTGGCGGCGCAGGAGGATGTGCTGGCACTGGCGCTGCACGTGGATTACTGGGATTACATCGGCTGGAAGGACAAGTTCGCCCGCCCCGAGCACACGCGGCGGCAAAAAGGTTATGCCCACGCCGGCGGGCGGCGGATGATCTATACGCCGCAGATGATCATCATGGGGCAGCAAGCCGTCGCCGGATCGGATGCCATGGAGATTGCAGCGGCAATCGGCGAGCATCAAGCGCGGGCTAGACCTGTTGAACTGACGGCAGATCGGGACGGGGACCGGCTGTCGATCCACCTGAATCCCAAGGCTGGGTTGGGCTCGCGGAAAATGCTGGTCCAGATCGTCCGCTTTCAGCCTGAGCGCAGCGTCAACATTACGAGGGGTGAGCTGGCCGGGCGCAACTTTACCTATGCAAATGTGGTGGAGGATTGGCATGTCGCGGCGGAGTGGGACGGGAAGGATGAGTTGTCGTTGTCCCACACGCTGATGGGAACGGCTCCTGCAGCTGTCCTAGTACAGGAAGTCGGTTATGGCAGAATTCTGGCCGCTGCGCGTGTTGAGTAAAGATACCAGAGAAGACGAAAGGCTTCGCTGCTCAGGCTAATGGCCTGTGGCAATAGGGAACTGCCGTGGCAGAGGGCTGGCTCTCAGTTCGTCTTCGCCTCGGCTGGCATCGGCTCGGCGTTTCGGGCACCGACGGGTTTCCAGCGACGATGAATCCAGAACCATTGCCCTGTGTGCTTGCGAACAATGGATTCGAGATCAGCGCTGAGGGCCTTGGTCATGGTCAAGGGATCGCTGTGGGGAATTTCGGCGTTCATCACGATTTCGAAGTCCAGGCCGTTTTCCTGCCGCACGGCGTAAACCGGGATGACAGCGGCATTGTACTTCAGCGCCAGTTCGGCAGGAACGGTTGAAGTGACAGCCGGTTTGCCGAAGAAATCAATCCATGCCCCACCGTGAGCATGAAGGTCAGTCACAATGGCAACGATACCGCCCTTTTTCAGGTGGCGGACAAGTTCCACCATGCCCCGCTTGCCCTGTTCGAACATCAGCCCGTGGTTGGATTTCATTGCGTCCACGTAATGCGCATTGAAATAGGGGTTGGCCATGCGCCGATACAGCGAGCCCATCTCGTGGCCGCGGGCCACAAGTGCCGACCGCGCCGCGTCGTAGTTCCCGAAATGTGCGGTCGCGAGAAGCACAGGACGCCCCTGCGCGCGCGCCTCTTCCAGCGCCTTCAGGCCCGGTCCGCGGAACGGAGCTGCCTGCGCGCGTTCATAGAACGGTTGCCCGGCGTAAAGCTCCGCGATCATCCGGCCTGCGTTGTTGCTGACCTCGCGATACAGCTGGTCCGGGTCCAGCTCGGCCAACTCCGGGCTGACATGGGCGAGGTTCTGGCGCACGCGTTTGTCAAACCCGGCCAACCGCCCCAGGGCCGTGACCATCCGACCCATCAGCGGGACACGAAACCGGTAAGGCAGCAAGTGCGCACCAAGGAGCAGCCCGCGCAGAAACAGGTTGCTGCCAAAGTATTTGACATGACTCCAGGTGGAGAGCTCGGAGGGATCTTTGGGCATATCGTCTGGATGTCTGCGGTGCCGATAAGTGGCGGGAACTTCGCATAATAAGTGCTGGGCATCGCCAGTACAAGCCACTGCGGGGGCGCCGCTGTGCACAAGCTGGCGGCGGCTCCGCGTTTGCCCTCAGACGGTCACCGTTTATTCGGTGTCCTCTTCCTCATCCGAGCGCAGCTCGATTTCGCCGGTGGCGATCAGGTCGCGCAAGGCCGAGATGATCACGCCGAAGGCGGCTTCGCCATCGGAGCGCTTCACCTTGCCGCGTTCGGCCACTTCCTCACGGATGTTGTCGGCCATCCGGCTGGACATGTTCTTCAGCAGGAATTCGTTGGTCGCCACGTCGGCCTCATCGGTGGCGAAGGCCATGGCGGTGACGAGGTCCGGTTGAGCCAGCACGCGCATCAGCTTTGGCACGTCCATCGGGTTCATCCGCTCGGCGATCAGCGCGTAGGTGAAGATGGCCTTGCGCACCTTGATGGCGAATTCCTCGTCCTGTTCATCCAGGGCGGTCAGCACTTCGTCGCGTTTGGCCGCGGCGGCCTCGGTCAGGATGGCGCCCATCCGCTGGCCCGGCGTCTGGTCAAAGGCCACTTCCGGACGTGCTTCGACCTGGGCGGCCAGAGACAGGCCGATGCGGTCAACGGTGTCGGGTGTCACATTTGCGGTCTGGCTGACGGCGTAGGTGATCCGTCGCGCGGTCGGTCCGGGCAGATGGACCAGCATTTGCGCGGCCTTGGCGGTGTCGAGCTTCGACAGGAGGACCGCCGCAACCTCGGTGCTTTCGGCCTGGGCGAGTTCGGCCAGCTCCTCGGGCGGGAGTTGCTTCAACCGCTCCCAAGGGTCTCCGAACTGCCGCACCCCCGCCTCCTTGCGCAGACGGTTGTGGGTGTAGCGGCTGATTTTCCCTTCCATGGCGGACAGCGCTCCTGCGAGGCCATTGGGGAAGTGCAGTCCGACATTGTCCAGAAGATCGGCAAATTCACCGGCAACCGAATGCAGCGTGTCCCGGTCAACGATGCGCATCTTGCCCATCTGTTGGGTCAGCTCCAGTTGCAAGTCATCCGGAAGCTCCTCCAAGGGAATTTCAGCGCCCTCGTTCAGAAGCAGCCGTACGATAATGGCAGCCTTTGCTTTGCCGCTGAGACCGGCTGCCCCCGCGCCGCTTCCGGCAGGCATGGTGGAACCGCCCATCGGGGCCGGGGCGGCAAACCCGCCGAGGTCCGGTCCGTCATTGCCCATTGGAAGCGCCAGCATGTTGTCTTGAGGCATTCTCGCACCCTAGATGAAAAGATTCTTCTTCGAACGAAGGCAGGATACGTCGAAAGCGGTAAAGAAAGGCTGAAGCTCAGTAGCTGTAAGAAACGCCTGTTTCCAACGCCCTGCGCAGCGAGGTCTCGGCCCAGCTGCCGCTGCCGCCACGGGCCCGGATTTCCCTCCACTGCGCCAGCGCCAGCCCCAGTTTGCCCTGTTCGACATAACCCTGGCCCATGTAGGAGCGCGCCAGAATGTTGCCGGGATCCTGCATCAGCGCCCGGTCATAGAATTGCTGCGCCTGCTGCATGTTGCCCAGTTTGCGGTGGGTAAATCCCCAGTAGGTCAACACCATCGTGTCGTCCTGGTCGGTCATCGCCGCGAGCACCGCCTGCGCGTCTTCATGACGCTCGGCATAGGCCAGCTCGCGCGCAGCCTCCAACAACTGCTGCTGGTTCAGCGAGGATTTGCGCGGCCGCACGCAGCGTTTCTTGTCTTCGTCCCAGACCCGGTTGCCCTTGCAGGTGCGGGTGGTTTCCGAGGGCTTGGGTGGGTTCCAGTCGTTGCCCCCGGCGGCGGACGCCGCTTGCGGCGTAAGACTGACCATCAGGAGCAAGGCCGCAAGCGGGGCTGCAATCGGGGCGGATCTCGGGGCAAGTCGGCGCATGTCTGAAGCTCCTGCGGCGTGGTTTGCGGCCAACCTAGCCCAGCTTCCCTGCCAAACGCGAGCCGGATGTGTTCAAATTCGCGTTGGTTGCGGTTCAGCTCTGCTGGTACGCTGGATCGCGGGAGGTTGGTGCAAAGACATCCGCAAGCCGCTGCCGTGCGCGGCTGTTTTCGGCGGGGCCGCGGGCGGTCAGCTTAGGCCATTCGGTCATGAGTTTGGCGCGCAGATACATGCCTGTCGCCGTCTGGCTCGTGGAAAAGCGCGTGTCATGAAAGGTGCCGTCCCGGCCGAGGTAGACCGGTTTGATTACTGAGTAGCGCGGATCATCGGAGAAATGCGCTTTCAGCCGACATTCCGCCGGGGCCTTTCCGCAAGGGTCCGTGCGGTTGTTCGATCCGGGGGCTAACGCCCACAGATCTTGAAATTACAACAAAAAACGCCCCGTCGATGAGACGGGGCGTTATCGGATCTGCAAGGGTAGCCCGGCTTACTCGCCGAAGACCCGGCGGAAAATCGTGTCGACATGTTTGGTATGATAGCCCATGTCGAATTTCTCGTTGATCGCTTCTTCGCCAAGGGCGGCGACCACATCGGCATCGGCCAGCAGCAACTCGCGGAAATCGACGCGGTCTTCCCAGACCTTCAGGGCGTTGCGCTGTACCATGGCATAGGCGTCCTCGCGGCTGACGCCGGCTTGGGTCAGGGCCAGCAGCACCCGCTGCGACATCACGAGGCCGGGGAACTTGTTCATGTTCTCCAGCATGTTTTCCGGGAACACCAGCATCTTGTCGATGACACCGGCCAGGCGGTGCAGGGCAAAGTCGAGGGTCACCGTGGCGTCCGGTCCGATGCCACGCTCGACCGAGGAGTGCGAAATGTCGCGCTCGTGCCACAGGGCCACGTTTTCCATCGCAGGGATCACCGCCATCCGCACCAGACGCGCGAGGCCGGTGAGGTTCTCGGTCAGCACCGGGTTCTTCTTGTGCGGCATTGCAGAGGAGCCTTTCTGGCCCATCGAGAAGAACTCGGCTCCTTCCAGCACTTCGGTACGCTGCATGTGGCGGATCTCGACGGCGATGTTCTCGATCGAGGAGGCGATGACGCCAAGGGTGGCAAAGAACATCGCGTGACGGTCACGCGGGATCACCTGGGTGGAAATCGGCTCGGGGCGCAGACCCAGCTGCTCGCAGACGTATTCCTCGACGCGCGGGTCGATGTTGGCAAACGTGCCCACGGCGCCGGAGATTGCACCGGTAGCAACTTCCTCGCGCGCGGCCAGCAGGCGGGCACGGTTGCGGTCCATTTCCGCGTAGAAGCGGGCAAAGGTCAGCCCCATGGTGGTGGGCTCGGCGTGGATGCCGTGGCTGCGGCCGACGCGGACGGTGTTCTTGTGCTCCAGCGCCCGTTTCTTCAGCGCGGCCAGCAGCTTGTCCATACCAACCAGCAAGAGGTCAGCGGCGCGCACCAGCTGCACGTTCAGGCAGGTGTCCAGCACGTCCGAGGAGGTCATGCCCTGATGCACGAAGCGTGCTTCTTCCGAGCCGACATGCTCGGCCAGATGGGTCAGGAATGCGATGACGTCATGCTTGGTGACGGCCTCGATTTCGTCGATGCGGGCGACGTCGAACTCCACGTCCTTGGCTTTCCAGACGGCGTCTGCGTTCTCGCGCGGGATCACGCCGAGGTTGGCCATGGCTTCGCAGGCGTGGGCCTCGATCTCGTACCAGATCTTGAACTTGGTCTCGGGGGACCAGATGGCAACCATATCGGGACGGGAATAGCGGGGGATCATGGGCGAGGGCACCTTTTCATGTGACTGTGCAGCAGATGCCCGGCCTCATAGATCAGCAGGCGCAAAACAGCAAGGCTGGGCAGCCGGGCTGAGGCAGTTTGCCCTGTTCGTCCGACCCGCTTCCGCTCTCATCTTCCGGGCCGCAGTTGCTTTTGCGGGCGCAACGCTCCCGCCCGCGCTGCGTGCATTTGGGACATGCACTGGCGCAGTTGGGCGTGGCACCGCGCTCTGCGCGGTGCCACGCCCAAGGCCGTTGGCCTTGCAGCCTGGCTGCAAGGTCCGGGCGCGGGAGAGCTGCCGAATTGAGCGATGCGCGTGCTCCGAGAGCCGATCACTCTTGCAGCGGATCTGAAGTCGCGAGAGAGGTCACCACGCGGGCACCGGCCTCCAGCGTGCGGTGAACCGGGCATTTGTCGGCGATTTCCAGAAGCTTGCTGCGCTGCTCGTCGCTTAGCGGTCCTGAAAGGCGGATCCTGCGGGTGAACTGGTCGATCTTGGCAGGGCCGCTGGGCAACGCATCCTGCGCGTGCACCTTGTCATGGCTGATGTCGACGCTGATGCTATCCAGTGGCCAGCCCTTGCGGCGCGCATACATGCGCAGGGTCATGGATGTGCAGGCACCAAGCCCTGCAGAGACAAAGCCGTAAGGGGACATCCCCCTGTTGGTGCCGCCATAGGCGAGTGGCTCATCGGCCAGCGCGTGGTGGTGTGGGCCGGATTGAACATCCTGCAGAAAGCCGTCGGGATCTGCCTCCGTGACCCGCAGTACGCCTTCCGGCGCGCCTGGTGGTGGTGCAGGAGGGGTCATGTCTATGTAGCGTTTCGCCCAGGCAGCGATCACCTCTGCCGCGTACTCGGCGTCTTCTGCCCGGGAAATGAGATGGTCGGCGTCATCCAGCGTGATGAAGCTTTTGGGGTGTTTTGCGGCCGTAAAGATCGACGCCGCGTTGTCGATGCTGACGGTTTCGTCAAGCGGGGCGTGCAGCACCAGAAGCGCGGCCTTCAAACCCTCGATCGCCGGTTCCAAAGCCTCCGCACGAATATCGTCGACGAATTCCTTGCCGATCACAAAGGGGCGCCCGCCCAATGTGACCTCTGCCTTGCCCTTGGCTTCGATCTCGCTCAGGGCTGCGTCAAAGTGATGTGTCACGTGACCGGGATCGAAGGGCGCGCCCAAGGTTACCACGCCCCGAGCAGAAGGGATGTCCGCCCGCGCGCGCAGGACAGCTGCACCACCCAGGGAATGGCCGATCAACAGGTCGGGCGCGAGGTGGCGGTCAGCCAGATACTCCGCGGCGGCGATCAGGTCCTCCACATTGGACGTGAAGGTGGTGTTCGCGAACTCTCCCTCCGAATGTCCGAGCCCCGTGAAGTCGAACCTCAGCACCGCGAAGCCCATCGCCGCCAGTCGCGCGGCAATGCGGCGGGCGGCCGGGATATCCTTGGAGCAGGTAAAGCAATGGGCAAACAGGGCGGTGGCCAGCACCGGCCCCTCGGGAAGATCAAGCCGTGCGGCAAGGCGGTCTCCGGTCCGGCTGTTAAAACTGATGCGTTCAGTGGGCATGGCGTGGCCTTTGTTCTGTGCTGGCTTTAGACTGTGACCGCAGCCCCGGCAGGACAAGCCCGCCGTGGGGAACGTCACGGGATGGTGAAGGCAAATGAGCGACAGGATCAGCGGTATTGGGAGTTACCGGCCGCAGTCGGAGCGGGACCGTACCATGTGGCAGCGGTTGGACCGGTTTTGCCAGAGCGAACCGCTTGCCTTTGAGCGGGACCCGACCACCGGCCACGTGACGGGCTCAGCCTTCGTGATGTCGGCGGATATGGAAAGCGTGCTGTTGACCCATCATCGCAAGCTGGATCGCTGGCTTCAGCTTGGGGGGCATTGCGATGGCATCGCCGATGCGGCGTTTGTCGCACTGAAAGAAGCATATGAAGAAAGCGGGCTCAGCCGTATTCGCCTGCTGTCGCCGCAGGTATTTGACGTGGACATTCACCAGATCCCCGAAAGACCCGGGGAGCCAGCGCATCTTCACTATGACGTGCGCTATTTGTTTGTCGCCGAAGCAGGCCAAATGCGCGCCAGCGCGGAATCCAAGGCGCTGGCCTGGGTGCCGGTGTCGCAGCTTCCCGAGGTGACGGACAGCGCTGGTGTCCTTGTCCTTGCGGAAAAACTGGGACCGTTTCTGCGGGGCTGCTGAAGCACAGCTTGTAGACCGCGACGGTGCGCTCTTGCGGGGCTTGACGCGATTTTGCATGTGGCAAAAGCCATGGCAGCTGCTACCCCTTGGGGATGACTGCGATTCTTCAGACCACGATCCCCTATGACCCTTTGAATGCGCGTAAATTGCCGGGCGTTCAGCCGCTGGCACCCGAGGACTGGATCCAACGTGATGAGGCTTATTCAGCGCAGATCGCTGAACGCGAACGCTTGCTTGCCGATCGCCGGGATCAGGTTCTGAAAATGTCATCCTCGGCACTGCCTGCGGCTACGGAATTGCTGGAGATGGTGCTCGCGGCTGGGGAGACCGTCGCGGATGGCGCGGTGATCCGCCAGGATGGTCGGCGGGTGGCGCTGGATTGGCAGGATCCGCTCGGCAGCCTGGGGCGCATCGCACAGCAGGACTTCTGCATTCTGGAGAAGCCGACGGGTTCGCCGGAGCATATCCTCACTGGGGCGGTTCTGTGTTTCCCGGCGAGCTGGACGCTGGCTGAGAAATACATGCAGCCACTTACCGCGATCCATGTGCCGGTGGACAGCTATGATGCCGGGATCGCCGCGCGGGTTCAGCGGTTGTTCGATGGTGTCCAGCCGGGGCGCCCGCTGTGGCGCTTCAATGCCCTTTGGTATGAGGATCCAACGCTGTTTCAGCCGCGTAGCCAATCGGCACCGCGTCAGCACAGCGGGCCAGATCAGGCGCTGTACCTGCGCAGCGAACGTCAGGCAATCCTGCGCCTGCCGCGAACGCGTGCGGTCGTCTTCTCTATCCACACGCGGGTTTTGGCACGAGCGGACGTGATGCGGCAATGGGGGAAGCCCGCGGCGGCTGGCGCAGACCTCGCGTGAGGCGCTAGCTGTCCGGGCCAGTTGAATTGCACCTGTCAGGGCAAGAGTGGACGGGCGGCCTGAACGGTCCCGGCGCTGTCGAGAAACAGAAGCAGGGCCGAGACGAGCAGCAGGTGTCCCACAAATTGCATGCGACGTATGTCGCCGAACCGGAGGGTCGCGCGCTTCAATGGCTGCAAACAGTTCGCACAGCCATCGGCAACCGCCAAAATGCGGCTGCCATTCAGCAGCGTGCTTGGCGCAGTTTTTAGTTGGTTGCGCAGCGAGGGTTGGGTCTGATCTTCGCCCTGTGCCCGGAAATTGGCCGCCAGAACGGCGTCGCGGCTCCGCTTTTGCGCGCGTTTCCGCTGCGCCGCAAGATGCAGGCTGTAGTCGCCGCGATTGATACCGGCAGCCCGGAAAACCCTGTCGCAATGCGCATCGAGCGCCGGTGCCGCCTGATCGATCGGAGCGAAGCAGGCGCGCCCGCGCGGCCGCTGCGCCTTGCGTTGCAGAGTTTTTTGCGTCCTCGGTGTCGGCGTTTCATGCCCTTCCGGGGCGGCTGCCTGTGCTTCCAACGGCGTAATGGCGGGCACCACCGCTGAAGGCGCTACGGTGGAGGCAGGGCACGGCGCAGGTGAAGATGTGAAGGCGCTGAGAAACTCTTCGCAGCTCAGGACCACAGGCGCGTCTTGCCATTCTACGGAGGTGGCCTCCAGGTTTTCCATCAGTCTGCGCAGCATTTCAGCCAAGAGAAGCTCACTGATTTCGCGGTCGCAATGGTCGGGAAACACTGGCGTCAAAGACAAGTCCAGCAGCGCCGTAGGCTGCATGATGTGACTTGCTAGGCGGCTGGTGCGCCGCAGCGGGACGCGCCGCAGGCGAAGGGTTACATGGTAGGAATCGCAGAGCAGCCGGGCAGTGTTTTCCGCGCGGGCCTCCATCGTTTCGGCTGGATGCCCGAAATCGTCAAGCAAGTCGACGATGACCGAAACCGCTGCCCCGAGGGTTGCGTTGTCCCGGCTTTCCAATCCCAGTTTGCCTGTGAATTCAGCGTTCTCTGCCATGTTTCGGTTCCTCCATTCAAGGTGCCGCTGGGAGAACGATAAAATTTGAACGGGTTCAAAGTTGGGCAGAAGTCGGAAGCATTAAACATAAATGCGAACTAGTTTTTATTGAAATGTGAAATTGTTTAAGTGGTTGAAGTTACGATAAATATTCTGGACGCCGGACGCCATGTATCGGCGAATGCGGCCCAACTGTGGCGGTTGCCCGACACATTGGCGCCGCAAGGTTTACAGTGACGGGGAATCGCAAAAACTGTTTTCCCCCTGGCTGTTCGAGTCAGCCGTCGATCTGTCGCCCCATGATGGCCAGGGCTTGCTGATAGACAGTCGCGGCGTTCCATTCCTTGAGGATGCGGAAGTTGGGTTGTCCGGGTTGATAGCCCTTGCCCGGTTTCCAGCCTTTCTGGCGCAGGAAATGCGCGGTCGAGGCCAGCGCATCACCCATGTTGTAGAAATCAACCCGGCCGTCGCGGTTCCAGTCGACGCCATAACGCAACGCATTTCCGGGCAGAAACTGGGTATGGCCCAGCTCGCCGTGCTTGGCACCCTTGGTGGTGGCGGTGATGGCGCCCTGGTCGACCAGCTTCAGCGCCCCCAGCGCATGCGGGCGGAAGAAGTCGGAGCGGCGGCAATCATAGGTCAGCGTCACGATGGCCGAGACCACCTGGCTGTCGCCCATGTAGTTGCCAAAGGCGGTTTCCATGCCGTGAATGGCGATCAGTACACCCGCGGGGACGCCGTATTTGCGCTCAAGCGCGGCATAGAAATCGGCGTTGCGTGCCTTGCGCTTGCGGCCCTGCGCGACAATGGTGGCCGAGCCGCGGACCTGCATGAACTTCTCCAGCGAATAGCGGAAGCTCTTCTGATTGCGGTCGGCGGCGATGGTGCGGCTGGCGTATTGGGCGCTGGCCAGCGCCTGCAGTCCTGCCTTGCCGACGCCTGCACGCTTGGCCTCGCGGCTGAAATCCTGTTTCCAGGCATTGAACCCGGAGGAAGTATTGCCGCAAGTTGCGGCCAGGGCGGGGGAGGCAAGAAGGGCGGAAATCAGGGCAGGGGCAATCAGCCGACGCATTGGGAAACTCTCAGCAGGGATACATCCGGGCCAGCCTAACGCGGCGGGCGCGCATGTCTAACGAGAAATCCGGCTGCTTGTTCCCATCCGCGCGAAATCGCCGGTGCGTTCAGGCGAACGCGGTTTCAGCCGCCAATGCCAACCCGTCCGCCACTGCCGTCATCGCGTTCTGTGTTTCCAGCCGGGCAGTGGGGCAGAGTTGCTGCATCTGTGCCTGCACGGCTGCCAGCAGCGAGGAGCCGCCCACCAGCACCACGCGCGTGACCTGCTCTGGTGAGATGCCCGCCTGCTGTAAAGTTTCCTCGGCACAGGCGCCGATGGCGGCGGTCTGCTCTGCCAGCGTCGCGTTCATCGCCTGCTCGCCCAGCGGCACCGACAGCCCGCGCTGCAGCAGCTTCAAATCGATGCTGCCGTCACCGTCTGCGCCATTGGAACGGATCTTGCCGCGCTCCACCGCAAAAGCCAGCTCATGGCCCAGCTCATCCTCCAGCACGGTGACCAGCCGGGCGAGCTTCTCCGGTTCCACCGCGTTGGCTGCCAGATCCCGCGCTGCGCGGCGGCTTTCCGGCGCATAGAGGAACGGGATCATCTGCCAGGTGGCCAGATCGTTGAACAGCCGGTTGGGCGCTGGCAGGGTGCCGCCCCCGAAGGTGTTGCGGATCTGGCTGCCGCGCCCCAACAGCGGCATCACGTGCTGAATGCTGAGCTGGCGGTCGAAATCGGTGCCGCCCAGCCGCACCCCGTGCGAGGCGAGGATCCGGGTGCCGCCATCCGCTCCTTGCTCGAACGCGGTGAAGTCCGAAGTGCCGCCGCCGATATCGACAATCAGTCCCAGCCCCGGTGCAGGTGCCGCCGCGCGCAGGGCGGCCTCGGGTTCGTACATGAACAGAACGTCATGAAACCCGGCCTCCAGATAGCAGGCGCGCAGGTCTGCTTCGGCCAGTGCATTGCGGGTGTCATCCTTGGAGTGAAAGCGCACCGGCCGCCCGGACAGCGCGTGGGTGAACTCCATATGGGTTGCCGTCTCGGCGCGGGTTTTCATTGCCGCCAGGAAGCGCGCGATCAGGGTGGCAAAGCTGATCCGCTCGCCGCCCAGACGGCGTTCCTCGTGCAGAAGCGGGGTGCCCAGCAGGCTTTTGAGCGCGCGCATGAACCGGCCTTCCTCGCCGCTGATCAAGGCGCGGGTGGCGCTGTGGCCGATGCGCATGACGCGACTGTCTTCCTCGAAGAACACCGCCGTCGGCAATGTCTGCTCACCCGGTTCCATCTCGACCAGCCAGGGGCGGCCCGCAACCGCTATCCCCGCGGCGGAGTTGGAGGTGCCAAAGTCGATGCCAAGGGTGTTGGGAATGGCCATGATAAGGCTCCTGCGCTGGGGTCCGAGCGGGCCTGAGTAGCGGCAGCCGTGGCAAGGATCAACCGTGCAGTCATTGCGCCACGAAAAAGGGCGCCGCGAAGGGCGCCCTTAGTCATAGTCTAATCAGCGGCTTAGCAGCTGTAGTACATGCCGAACTCAACCGGGTGCGGGGTGTGCTCGTACTTGTAGACCTCTTCCATCTTCAGCTCGATGTAGCCGTCGATCTGGTCTTTGGTGAACACGTCGCCCTGCAGCAGGAAGTCGTGGTCGGCGGCCAGGGCGTCCAGTGCTTCGCGCAGCGAGCCGCAGACGGTCGGGATGCCTTCCAGCTCTTCGGCCGGCAGATCGTACAGGTTCTTGTCCATGGCTTCGCCCGGATCGATCTTGTTCTTGATGCCGTCCAGGCCGGCCATCAGCAGCGCGGCAAAGCACAGGTAGGGGTTTGCGGACGGGTCGGGGAAACGCGCCTCGACGCGCTTGGCTTTCGGGCTTTCGGTCCACGGAATACGAACACAGCCGGAGCGGTTGCGAGCGGAGTAGGCGCGCAGAACGGGGGCTTCGAAACCGGGGACCAGACGCTTGTAGGAGTTGGTCGAGGGGTTGGTGAAGGCGTTCAGGGTCTTGGCGTGCTTCAGGATGCCGCCGATGAACCACAGGGCCTCGTCCGACAGATCAGCGTATTTGTCGCCTGCAAACAGCGGCTTGCCGTCTTTCCAGATCGACATGTTGACGTGCATGCCGGTGCCGTTGTCACCGTAGATCGGCTTGGGCATGAAGGTGGCGGATTTACCGTAGGCGTGGGCCACGTTGTGGATCACGTATTTGTACTTCTGCAGCTCGTCGGCCTGCTTGGTCAGCGTGTCAAAGATCAGACCCAGCTCGTGCTGGCACGAGGCCACCTCGTGGTGGTGCTTGTCGACCTTCATGCCCAGACGCTTCATGGTCGAGAGCATTTCGGAGCGCAGGTCCTGGGCTTCGTCGGTGGGGTTGACCGGGAAGTAGCCGCCCTTCAGGCCCGGGCGATGGCCCATGTTGCCCATTTCGAACTCGGCGTCGGTGTTCCAGGAACCGTCGGTTGCGTCGACCTCGTAGGACACCTTGTTGATGGTGTTGGAGTAACGCACGTCGTCGAACAGGAAGAATTCAGCCTCGGGGCCCATGTAAGCCACGTCGCCGATGCCGGAGGATTTCAGGTAAGCCTCGGCCTTTTCGGCGGTGCCGCGCGGGTCGCGCTCATAGGCTTCGCCGGTGTCGGGTTCGACAATCGAGCAATGCAGACACAGGGTCTTCTCGGCGTAGAAGGGATCCACGTAGGCGGAGTTGGTGTCCGGGATCAGCTTCATGTCGGAGTTTTCGATCGACTTCCAGCCAGCGATCGAGGAGCCGTCGAACATGAAGCCCTCTTCCAGGAAGTCCTCGTCGACCAGATCGACGTCCACCGTCACGTGCTGCAGCTTGCCACGCACGTCGGTAAAGCGGATGTCGACATAGGCGATGTCTTCGTCCTTGAGTGTCTTGAGAACTGCGTCTGCGCTCATTCCCTCGGTCCTTTTATAGAGAAACAGTTAGAATTTTGGGTGCGTTACAGCGCATCCGGTCCGGTTTCGCCGGTCCGGATGCGAATGGCTTGCTCGACCGGCGAGACAAAGATCTTGCCGTCGCCGATCTTGTCGGTCTTGGCGGCGTCAACGATGGCTTCGATCGCCTGGTCGACCTGATCGTCGTCCAGCACGACCTCGACCTTCACCTTGGGCAGGAAATCCACCACATATTCGGCGCCGCGGTACAACTCGGTGTGGCCTTTCTGACGACCGAAGCCCTTGACTTCGATCACGGAAAGACCCTGCACACCAACGTCCTGCAACGCTTCCTTCACCTCATCCAGTTTGAAGGGTTTGATGATGGCTTCGATCTTTTTCATCGGTGTGGCTCCTCACAAGCTTGTTGAGGACGTCATTTCATTTCTAGATGATGTCAGCAATGCGCGGCTGGGGAGCTGCGGCAATAGTGGGCAGTTTTTGAACCGCTGTGATTAAAAATTAGGCGAAGCGATTTAAAAATGTGCAGAGTTGAAACTCGCGGGAGTAAAACGTGATGGCGCCACTGACTGCGTCCCAGATGCGCGCCTTGGAACAAGCCGCAATCGCCTCCGGCGCGGTGAACGGTCTGGAGCTGATGGAGCGGGCTGGCCGGGGCGTTGTGGCGGCCATTTTCGAGGAGTGGCCGACCGTCTTCGACGGGCGCGACGACAGATCGTCTGCTGGCCCCGCGCATTCGGACGAAACCGGGCCCGCGTGTCAGGCAGTGGTTCTCTGCGGGCCGGGCAACAATGGCGGCGACGGTTTTGTGGTGGCGCGTCTCCTTCGGGCGCGCGGGTTTGCCGTCGAGGTTTTCCTTTACGGGGACCCGGCGGCATTACCCCACGACGCGCGCGTGAACTATGCAAGCCTGGCCAAGTCGGGAGCGGTTCAAAGTTGGAGTGGTTCGGCAATTCAAGATGCCGTTGACCGTTTGGCGGGGACGCCGCCCTTGGTGATTGATGCCTTGTTCGGTATCGGTATCAGTCGTGAGTTGCCGTGTGAAATGCAACGGATGTGGGGCGCCTTGTCCCGTTTCACTATTGTTGCAGTAGACTTGCCAAGCGGGATCGGAAGCGACGATGGCGCGAACTTCGGTGCATTGGCCGCGGATCTGACGGTCACCTTTCACGAGGCGAAAATCGGCCATCTGACGGGCGCAGGGCCAGAGTTCTGCGGTAAGGTAATTGTGAAAGATATTGGATTATGACTGAAACACAGTCGAATCTCGGAGCCGTGATGCAGCCTATCGAACAAGAAAATTTGCCGGACCTTCAGAAGCTTGTCGGGCACAAATACTCTCATGGGCATGCCTTGGTGCTGTCGGGTGGTCACGGGAAGTCTGGGGCGGCCCGGCTGGCTGCCCGCGCGGCATTGCGAATTGGAGCCGGGCTGGTCACGGTTGGCTCGCCGCGCTCGGCCATGCTGGAAAACGCGGCCAACCTCACCGCGATCATGCTGCAGCAGATCGACGGCGCGCATGGCGTCAGCGAGCTGCTGGAGGACAAGCGCTTCAATGCCGTCTGCCTGGGCCCGGGTCTTGGGCGCGGTGCCGATACCCAAGCGCTGGTGATGGCGGTACTGAAGGAAAAACGGGCAACGGTTCTGGATGCGGACGCGCTGACGCGGTTTGAACTCAAGCCGGACGCGCTTTTTCAGATACTGCATGAGGGATGCGTGCTGACGCCGCATGGGGGAGAATTTTCCAAACTCTTCCCTGATTTGGCGGAAAGGCTTGATGGCAACGCGGATGACGTCTTCCGTGCGCTCAAGATCGAGGTGACCCGTGAGGCCGCCAGTCGGGCCGGCTGTGTTGTGCTGCTCAAGGGTGCAGAAACAGTGATTGCCGCGCCAGATGGGCGTTGCGCTGTGAACGCAGCGACGGGCGCTCGGGCCGCGCCGTGGCTGGCGACGGCCGGGTCCGGGGATGTGTTGTCAGGCTTTATCGCAGGATTGTTGGCGCGTGGATTTGAGCCGATGGAGGCTGCAAGCAGCGCCGCCTATATTCATGTCGAATGTGCGCGCAGCTTCGGCCCTGGCTTGATCTCCGAGGACTTGCCGGAACAGATCCCGACGGTGTTCCGGCAGATGGGCCTTTAACCGCTGAGGTCACGCTGCAGGGCGGAGGCTTTCCTCCGGCACTGCGGCGGCTGCCAACTCCAGCCCATTGGCGTAAATCACATGGGGGCGGGCGAATTCCAGGATCACCAGGTTGGCCATCTGCATCCCGAGGTCGCAGACGGTCACGCCATCGACCAATTCGTAGGCGGGAACGACCGCTTGGGGCTGGCCGAACATCACTTGCGCGAGCCGGTCGCGCACCAAGATACGCTGATCCCAAGGCACAACCTGGCTTGAGCCGTTGGCGGATGCGTGGCCGGACACCCGCACCGTCTGAATCATTGCCTTGCGGGATCGTACGGCAACAATCTCGGCAAGCCCGCCGGTTCGCGTGACCAGCTGATCTCCGGCCTCAAGGGTTTCGACCGGGCATGGCCCAGTAGCGGTTTCGACCCGCGCGCCCTGCAGAAGAGTAACGGTCTGTCGCCCTTGGAGCAGGCGACGAGTTTGCACGCGTGAATTGATCGCTGCCCTTGCGCGCAGGGCAGCGCTGTCAAACGGTTTCATTATTGTTGTGCTCGCTTTGTCTGCCTCAGACTTTTCCCCGACACTACGGCATTAGGAGAATGGAGGCCCAGTGCTTTTGAGCGAAAAGCCGCGCATGAACGTCGGTTTTGATAGAGTTTGTTGCGTAAATGCACTGTTCACTATGGTTCCAGAAAGAGTGTCTTTTCCTCTCGCATCCGCCTGAAAGCTTTGCTATTGAGCGCGGCATGTGGCGGCCAGGGCTGCTGCGATACGTGCGGGTGTGGCGGAATTGGTAGACGCACCAGATTTAGGTTCTGGCGCCGCGAGGCGTGGGGGTTCAAGTCCCTTCACCCGCACCACCTTGTTTTTAATCGAAAAATTCCGCTTATGTTGGGCCGTCCTTCGACGTGTGCTCGGAGTGTTTTACACTTTGTTTTACACTCTAGGATCTGTTCTCATTCCGTTTTTGTTCTGTTCCTGCGTAGCTGCGCGGTCTTCGAAAGCTGCTTTTGCCTCGCTTGCTGGCGGTACTTCTTCACCATCTCCAAGGATTTGTGACCGGTCACGGATTGTATCTCCGTGTCAGAGCATCCGGCCTCCGCCAGCTTTTTTGCAGCTGTGTAGCGCCAGCCGTGAATCACAAAGTCCTCGGCTCCGATCTTTTTTCTGACCTCGGCAACAAGCCGTTGAGCCCGTCTCTTGCCGATATGCTCCTGGAGTGCCCCATCTGAATTGGCCCACCGTTATGTTTAGGAAACGGAGGACTGAGAATGGCGAACAAGCGACACAAGCCTGAGGAAATAGTTCAGAAGCTGCGGCAGGTTGATGTGCTTGTCGG
>JAHVJD010000001.1 GCA_019801415.1 Nocardioides marinus | reverse complement strand
TCGCTCTTGCTGATCGCGGGCGGCGGCATCATCGGCATGTATGTTGCCAAGAAGGTGCAGATGACCGAGATGCCGCAGCTGGTGGCGGCGATGCACTCGCTGGTCGGCCTCGCCGCGGTCTTCGTCGGCTTCATCGCCCATTTCGAGATCGGCAATGTGGCGGCCGCCGCGGCGGCGGGCACGGCGGGCGACCTCGGCACCTTCGCCAAGCTCATCGCCAAGAAGACCCCGGCCGAGATCGCCTTTTTGCGGGTCGAGCTGTTCCTCGGCATCTTCATCGGCGCCATCACCTTCACCGGTTCGGTGATTGCCTTTGGCAAGCTGGCGGGCAAGGTCACCTCGGCGGCCACCAAGCTGCCGGGCGGCCATGCGCTGAACGCCGGTGCCGCGGCGCTCTCCTTCATCTGCCTGATCTGGTACTTCAACTCCGGCACCTTTCTGCCGCTCTTGCTGATGACGCTGGCAGCCCTCTTCATCGGCTACCACCTGATCATGGGCATCGGCGGCGCCGACATGCCGGTGGTGGTCAGTATGCTGAACAGCTACTCGGGCTGGGCCGCGGCGGCGATCGGCTTCTCGCTTGGCAATGACCTCCTCATCGTGGTCGGCGCGCTGGTGGGCTCCTCGGGTGCGATCCTCTCCTACATCATGTGCAAGGCGATGAACCGCTCCTTCGTCTCGGTGATCCTTGGCGGTTTTGGCGGCAGCACCGGCCCGCAGATGGAGGTCGAGGGCGAGCAGGTCGCGATCGACGCCGAGGGCGTGGCGCAGGCGCTGGAGGAAGCCGACAGCGTCATCATCATCCCCGGCTACGGCATGGCGGTGGCGCAGGCGCAGCAGAACGTCGCCGAGCTGACCCGCCGCCTGCGCGCGAAAGGCAAAGAAGTGCGCTTTGCCATCCACCCGGTGGCGGGCCGCCTGCCGGGCCACATGAACGTTCTCCTGGCCGAGGCCAAGGTGCCTTACGACATCGTGATGGAGATGGACGAGATCAACGACGACTTCCCGCAGACGGATGTGGCGATCGTCATTGGCTCCAACGACATCGTGAACCCGGCCGCCCAGGAGGACCCGAACTCGCCCATTGCGGGCATGCCGGTTCTGGAGTGCTGGAAGGCGAAACAGGTGATCGTCTCCAAGCGCGGCCAGGGCACCGGCTATTCCGGCATCGAGAACCCGCTGTTTTTCAAGGAGAACACCCGCATGTTCTACGGCGACGCGAAACAGAGCCTCGACACATTGCTGAATTCGATCAGCTGATCGGATCTGCAAACCACCACCAGCAAGGCGCCCCAATTGGGGCGCCTTATTTTGTGTGCGCATGAAGGCCGCATGGGCAGTGGTGGCATGGCATAGATTCGCGCGTCGAGCGGGGTACGCCTGGGCCGCCGAGGCGCCAATGAGATGCAGGGCAGGTGCGGTGCCGGAAGTGTTTCTGGTTTGGGTGCCGAATGCGGCGGTCAGCCGGTTCTTTGCGGCGGGTCAGCGCGCTTTCGTATACTGTCGTATTCACTCAAAGCATTGATTGTAAACATTTCTTTACTTTGTCTCGGGGCGATCTATGGTGGCCGGGATTGCCCCGGAGACCACCATGACAAAGATCCAGGACCACCCGCTGCGCTACCAGCTGACAAATGAGCTGCATGCCCGTCCGTTTCCGACCATCTCCAGTCCCTCCACGGTGAGCTACCTTGCGGTGAAGCAGCCCCAGGATGCCGAACATCGTGACAGGGGGCAGGATCTGCAGCATCTGATCGAGTTGCTGGACCGGCACGGCGCGTCGCACCCGAAGCCCGGGGCGACGCATCATACGGCGCAGATCGGGCGGCACACCCTGAAATGGGAACAACATTCGGAGTTCGTCAGCTACACCGCCTATGCCAATGGTGTCAGCACGCGGGCCTTTGACCCGGCGGATTTCGAGGTGTTTCCAGCCGATTGGCTGGCCACCGCGCCGGGGCAGCGGATCACCTCGGCGATGATCCGTGTGGTGCAGCATGACGGGGACGGGAGCCTGCAGCCAATGTTGCAGGAATGGTTCGTTCCCGAAAGCCTCGCGGTGTCGCGCGTGCTTGACGGCAGCGCAGTTGTGGCCGGGGATTTCCGCATTGATCCAGCGGGGCACGTTCGGTTTGCCATTCTGCCAGCGGCAGACACGGGTAACCAGCGCATCGGGCGCATCGTGAAACGCCTGTGCGAGGTGGAGACCTATCGGGCAATGGCAATGCTGGGTCTGGCGCGCGCCCGCGATCTGACGCCAAGCATCAGCAAGCTGGACACGCGGCTTAGCGAGATGATGCTGGAGATGACGTCGGGCCAGACTCCGGCGGAGGAAACCCTGTCGCAGCTGCTGGTGGTCTCTGCCGAGCTGGAGGCGATGGCGGCGCGCTCGGCGTTTCGGTTCAGCGCCACGGGAGCCTATGATGCGCTGGTCAATCAGCGCATCGGCTTGCTGCGCGAGGAACGATACAAGGGGTTCCAGACCCTTGGCGAATTCATGCTGCGCCGGTTCGAGCCGGCGATGCGCACGGTGACCTCTACCGAGCGGCGGTTGGAAATGTTGGCCGACAGGGCGCGCCGCGCGGGGGAGCTACTGCGAACCCGCGTCGATGTCGAGCGGTCCGCCCAGAACCAGGCGCTGCTGGCTAGCATGGATCGGCGCGCGGATCTGGCACTGCGCTTGCAGCACACGGTCGAAGGGCTGTCGGTCGTGGCGATCAGCTACTACGCGGTCTCGCTGGCCTCTTATGCGCTCTACCCGCTGGCGGCGGTGTTGAACCTCAGCAAAGGGGGGCTGACGGCGCTGCTTACGCTGCCGGTCGTTGCGTTGGTTTGGCTGGCTGTGCGCCGGATTCGGAAGCGCCTGCACTGAGCCAAGCATTCATCGCAAGACCGCCCAGTGCAATCGACGCCAGTGCCAGCAGGGCGGCGACGCTCAGCGTGGGAATGCCGGCAAGACCAGCGCCAACCGTGCAGCCGCCGGCCAGCACGCCGCCAGTGCCCATCAACCCGGCACCGGTCATGTAACGACCGGTCTGGCGCGGACCCTCGAAGCTTTGCCATTGGAAGCGGCCGCTCAGCAGGGCGGCAAACAAGGCACCCAGCAGCACGCCGCTGACCAGGCCGGGGCCGAAACCGGCCGGGATGGAGCTGGAAGCGACGATGAAGAACAGCGTATCGGCGGCCGGGGCGGTGAAGGACAGGCTTTCCATCGCGATCGGGTCAAACTCGTCATAGAGGACGAAGCCCGTGCCGACCCAGGCGATTGGCACCAGCAGGCCGATCAGCGCAGCCGCAACCAGCGTCGGCAGGCCGTTTCCGGAGCGCAGCGCGACAACCAGGGCGGCTGCTGCGATCAGGAGGCTCCACAACCAGCTGCCGCCGGGGAGCGCCGCGAGCGAGGCGTATTCAGCCAGGGGCAGGGTGACTGCGCCCAGCGTGGTGCGCAGGGGGGCCAGAACCCCCTTGAGCGTTGCATGTGCCGTGATCGAAAAGACCACGATCACCAGCAGCGCGCGCAGATTGCCACTGCCGCCCAGCACCAGCAGGCGCGATGCGCAGCCGCGTGTGAGGATCATGCCAGCTCCGAACATCAGCCCCCCCGCGACGATGGCCAGTACCGGCAGATCCGCAGCCATCAGGCGGTGGTCGGCGAAATCGATCCAGCCCTGTGCGACGGCAGCCTGCGTCGCGATCACCGCCGTCGCCAGCGCCAGCATCCAGACGCCTGCAGCCTCACGTCGGTCCTGCCCGACGAGGGCACGTCGGAAACAGAACCCTGTCCACTGCGCCAGAGCGCCAAAGACAAGCCCGACAACGAGGGCAAACAGCGCGGACACTTGTCGCGCGGTGGTCTCTTCAAAGCCGAAGGTTTCGAACATCTCGGTCACCAGCTGGGAAACGGAATATTTTCCCGAAATGGCGGTAATGAGGGCGCGGGGCAAGTCTTGATATGCGGCTTGACGATGGCAAAGCGGGAATGGCGTTCGCATCGTCTTGGCCAGAGCGAACAAATTGCCTGGCAGGCCGCAGGGGACGAAACAAACTGGCCACCCGAAAAGGGTGGCCAGAAGTCATGTTCTTATTTGAATGTGTTTTTGCGATTGCGACCTCAGCGCCCGCGGATGCGGGGGTCGAGGGCGTCGCGCAGGCCGTCGCCAAGATAGTTCACGCTCAGCACCGTCAGCGAGATCGCCATGCCGGGCCAGAACACCCGCTCGGGGTACTGCTGGAGATAGTCGGTGGCATCAAACAGCAGCCGCCCCCAGGTCGGGAAGTCCGGCGGGAAGCCGAGGCCGAGGAAGGACAGCGACGATTCCGTGATGATCGCCGTGGCGATGCCCAGCGTGGCCGAGACCATGATCGGCGACAGCACGTTGGGCAGAATGTGCCGGGTGATTAGCTTGCGGTTCGTGGTGCCGATCGAGCGCGCCGCCATCACGAACTCGCGCTCCTTCAGTGCCAGTACGTCGCCGCGCACGATCCGGGCGGTCGGCATCCAGCTGGTGACGCCGATAGAAGCCACGATCAGGATGAAGATCCCCTGTTCCGGTCCAAAGGCGGCGTTCAGCGGCTCGCGGAACAACAGCATCATCACCAGCAGCAGCGGCAAGAGCGGCAGCGCGAGGAACAGGTCGGTGAGCCGCATCAGCGGACCGTCCAGTTTCTTGAAGAACCCGGCCATTACCCCGATGAAGGAGCCGAGCACCAGCGCCAGCAGCATCGCTGTCAGGCCGACTGAGACCGAGGTCGCGCCGCCTGCCATCATCCGGGCCAGCATGTCGCGGCCCAGCTGATCGGTGCCGAAGGGGTGCGCCCAGCTGGGGCCCTGGTTGCGGGCGCGGATGTCGATCTTGGTGGCGTCGATGTCCCAGACCAGCGGCCCGGCATAGACGGCGAGGATGATGAACAGGAACAACGCCCCGCCCATCAACGCGCCGCGGTGGGATTTGAACTGGTCCCAGACATCCAGCCACTGGCTGCGCGGCGGGTTGTGCAGCTCTTCCAGTGCGCCTGCTCCCGGCACCGAGGTGGAGGCCGGTGCCATGCCTTCGTCGGGCACAAAGCGTTCCTTGTCAGTCATAGCGGATCCTCGGGTCAAGAATGCCGTACAGCACGTCGGCGATCAGGTTGAACAGCACGATCAGCACCGCAAAGATGAAGGTCAGCGTCTGCACCATCGGCAGGTCGTTGGCCTGGATGGCGCCGATCAGGAGCTGGCCGATGCCGTTCACCTTGAACACCTGCTCGGTGATGATGGCGCCGCCGAAGATCGACGGGATCCCCAGGGCGATCACGGTGACCACCGGGATCATCGAGTTGCGCAGGACGTGGACCATGACGACGACATATTCGCTCAGGCCCTTGGCACGGGCGGTGCGGACGTAATCCTGGTTCAGGTTGTCCAGCATAGAGGCCCGCATGAAGCGGCTGAGCTGCGCGGTGATCTGCAGCGCCAGCACCATCACCGGCATGATCATCTGCTTCAGCTGGTAGACAAAGGCGTCCCAGCTGTCGACCACATGGGTGGTGTCATAGATCGACGGGAACCAACCCAGCTGCACCGAGAAGATCACGATCACCAGCACGCCCGAAAAGAACGGCGGCACCGAGAAGCCGACCATCGACACGAAGGTGCCGAGCTGGTCGAACCAGCTGTACTGGCGGTAGGCGGAATAGATGCCGATCGGCAGCGCGATCAGAATCGCCACGATATAGGCGGTGCCAACTACCCACAGGGTCTGCGGCATGCGCTGGATCACGATGTCCATCACCGGCGAGCGGGTCTGCCAGGAGATCACCCGAAGGTCACCGGCCGAGAAGCTGGTGCCGAGGTAATGGTCGATCAGAACCTGTGGCTCGATCCAGAAGAACTGCACCAGCCACTTCCAGAACCGGATGTGCATCGGCTGGCCGAGGCCAAGCGCCTCGCGCATCTTTTCTTTCACTTCGGGGGGGACGGTCAGGGGAACCTGCGCCATCGGGTCGCCGGGGGCGAGCTCGAGCAGCAGGAAAATCACGAGGCTGATGAAAAGCAGTGTCGGAACCGCGAGAAACAGCCGCCGGATTGTAAAGGTCAGCATCAGGTGGGCGCCTTTGCAACTTGTTTGGAATTCGGGTCAGGCTGGGTGCCTTGGAGCCATACGCAGCGCGGCGCGGCAGGCGGGCGCGGGGTAATGGCAAGGGGCCCCGGCAGAACGCCGGGGCCCCGGTGAGGCAAGCCTGAGCTTACTTGATGCGGTACCAGTCAGCCACGTTCCACAGCTCGCTGTCCCAGACGTTCAGGTCGACGCCGCCCAGGGTATTGGAGTGTGCCGACAGGCGACCACGGTGCACCAGCGGGATCATGCCGCCTTTTTCGATGATGATATCGTTCAGGCGTTTGGCGATCTCGGCGCGGGCTTCCAGACCGGCGGTCTTGGTCAGCTCGGCGTGCAGCTTGTCGTATTCCTCGTCACAGAAGCGCGAGATGTTCTCACCCTGCCACTGGGTGGCCGGGGTCGGAGCCTTGTCGCACAGGCCGTTGCCCAGGTAGGACTGCGGATCGGTGCCGTTGAAGGTGTTGGCGTACATCTCGACGTCGGCGTAGAACTTCTGGAAGGTGTCGGGCGAGCCCGGGTCACCGCCGAAGAAGACGCTGGAGTTGATGTTGCGCAGTTCGGTCTCGATGCCGATCTGGCTCCACCATTCCTTGATCAGCGCCTGGAAGTCCTGGCGCACGGCGTTGGTCGAGGTCTGGTACAGGATCTTCATCGGCTTGCCGTCCGGGGTCTCCCGCACGCCGTCTCCATTGGTGTCCTTGTAGCCGGCTTCCTCTAGCATCGCCTTGGCGCCTTCAATGTCCTGGGTGGAGCAGTCGAAGGTGTCGGAGGCGAAGGCTTCAGGCGCGGGCACCCAGTTGCAGCCGACCTTGCCGGCCTTGCCGTAGCCGATCTCGACCAGCAGCGGGCGGTCGATCGCCATCGACATCGCCTTGTAGACTGCCGGATCACCCAGGAACGGGTGCGGGCGGATCACCGAACGTTCGTCCGGGCCAAGCGCCGGGTCGGGGTTGGTGTTGTTGAGCATGATGCGCTCGACCAGCGGGCCGAAGCCAGCCACCGGCTTGCCCTTGCCGCCGGCTTCCATCTGGGCGATCACTTCCGGCGCCAGCTGCAGGTTCCAGGCGTAGTCGAACTCGCCGGTTTCCATCACGGCACGGCCCGCCGCGGTGGCATCGCCGCCGCCCTTGAACAGCACCTTGGCAAAGGCGGGCTTGTTCGGGTCGCGGTAGTTGTCGTTGGCCGACAGGGTGATCACGTCGTTCGGCTTGAACTCATCCACAACAAAGGGACCGGTGCCGATCGGGGCGAAGTTCGCCTCGGTACACTCGGGGGCCTTGGCGCCAAGGCAGTTCTCGAACTGGGCCTTCTGGATGATCGGGCTTTCACCGCCGACGAAGGGCCCGTAGGGGAAGGGGGTCGGCTCGGCGAAGGTCACCTTGACGGTCAGATCATCCAGTGCTTCGACGTTGGTGACGCCTTCGTATTTGGTTACCTGTGCGCAGCCACCTTCGGGGTGCATGCAGTATTCGGCGGTAAACACCACGTCATGGGCGGTGAAATCGCTGCCATCGGACCACTTGATGCCCGGGGCGATCTTCCAGGTGATCGACTTCAGGTCTTCGCTGACGCCACCGTTCTCGACGGTCGGGATCTCGGATGCGAGAAACGGCACCATGTTGCCTTTGGAATCGTAGCGCGCCAGCGGTTCAATCACCAGCGAAGCCGCCTCGACGTCCTTGGTGCCGCCCGACAGGAACGGGTTCATGATCGACGGCGCCTGCCAGTAGATGATGTTGACCTGGCCATCCGACCCACGCTCGGCGAAGGCCGCCGGGGCCAGAGTTGCCGCAGCAACGGCACCCATGAGAAGGGATTTGAACTTCATTACACTCTCCTTGTCGGACACGGTTTCGTGTCTTTTTGTTGCCCGGACCTGAGACAGCCCGGATTTTGCCGCATCACTGCGGAAGTCTAGCACTCAGACCTGCTGGTATCGGGAAACCAAGACACTGGCGGCCGGTCAAAAAAGCGGCACGAACTCTCTGTCGGATGCACCGACGCGCGACACCTCGCAGGAAAACGCTGAACTCATCGAAAACCACTTGCAGGAAAATTGCAAATTCGAATTTTGGAGTAGTCATGCGAAATTTGCATGAGCATTTCGCAGGAAACTAGAGTTTACTGCAAAACCAGAAGCCGCGATCAAAAAGTGGTCACCAGACAAACAAATGGGGAAGTTGACATGCTGGACAACGCAATTGCGTCCATCCGAAATCTGCGCGTGGAGTTTCAGACCAAGGATGGCACCGTCACCGGCGTGGAAAATGTGTCCTTCGATGTAAGCCCCGGCGAAACCGTCTGCATCGTCGGGGAATCCGGCTCGGGCAAGTCGGTGTCCTCCTTGTCGCTGATGCGGCTGGTAGAGTTCGGTGGCGGCGAGATCGCTGGCGGCGAGCTGGTGTTCAACCGCCGCGAGGGCGGCAAGACCGATCTGGCGCGCGCCGAGCAGGAGATGATGAAGCAGATCCGCGGCAACGAGATCGGCATGATCTTCCAAGAGCCGATGACCGCGCTGAACCCGGTGTTCACCGTCGGCCGCCAGCTCACCGAGGGGCTGCGCATCCACAAGAACATGTCCAGGGCCAAGGCCGAGGAACGCGCGCTGGAGCTGCTGCGCCAGGTCCGTATCCCCGAGCCTGAGCGCCGCCTGCGCCAGTACCCGCACGAACTGTCGGGCGGCATGCGCCAGCGTGTGGTGATCGCAATGGCGATGGCCTGCGAGCCGCGCCTCTTGATCGCGGATGAGCCGACAACCGCTCTGGACGTCACCATCCAGGCCGAGATCCTCGCCCTGATGGACCGGCTGAAGCGCGAGACCGGAACGGCCGTCATGTTCATCACGCATGACATGGCGGTCGTGGCGCAGATGGCCGATCGCGTCGTCGTCATGTTCCGCGGCAACAAGGTTGAGGAAGGCTCCGTCGAGGAGATCTTTGAAAATCCCAAGCACGACTACACCAAGGCGCTGTTGGCGGCGGTGCCCAAGCTGGGCGAGATGCGCGGCAAGCAGTATCCCGAACCGATGAAGCTGATGGGCGTGACCGACCAGAAGATCGAGCCGATCAAGGGTACCGACGAGGTGCTGCTGGACGTGCAGAACCTGACCACCCGGTTCCCGGTCAAGGGCGGCCTTTTGCGTCGGACCATCTCGAATGTGCATGCGGTCGAGGATGTGTCGTTCAAGGTTTTCAAGGGCCAGACCCTGTCGCTGGTGGGCGAATCCGGCTGCGGTAAATCCACTGCGGGCCGCTCGATCCTGCGGCTGGTGGAACCTTTGTCGGGCAAGGTCAATTTTGAGGGCCGGGACATCCTCGGTCTCAGCCACGCGCAGATGCACAAGGCGCGGCTTGATATGCAGATGATCTTCCAGGATCCCTTTGCCTCTCTCAATCCGCAGATGCAGCTGATGGACCAGGTGGCGGAGCCGCTGCGCAACTATGGCCTGGCCTCCGGCTCGGAACTTCAGGATCGCGTCGCCAGCCTGTTCGACCGGGTCCACCTGCCGCGCAGCTTCATGCGCCGCTACCCGCACGAGATGTCCGGCGGCCAGCGTCAGCGGATCGCAATTGCCCGCGCGCTGGCGCTGAACCCCAAGCTGATCGTCGCGGACGAGGCGGTCTCGGCGCTCGACGTGTCGGTGCAGGCGCAGGTGTTGAACCTGATGATGGAGCTGCAGGCGGAGCTGGGCCTGTCGTTCCTGTTCATCAGTCACGACATGGCGGTGGTCGAGCGCGTCAGCCATCAGGTCGGTGTCATGTACCTTGGTCGCATTGTTGAAATTGGCCCGCGTGATCGCGTTTTCGAGAATCCCTTGCATGCCTACACGCAGGCGCTGATGAAGGCGGTGCCGATTGCCGATCCGCGCCAGCGCAAGTCGGAGCGCGAGCTGAATTTCAAACCGATTCCCTCGCCGATCCACGGGCTGGACTACCAGCCGGAACCCTCGGAATATCTCGAGCTGGAGCCGGGCCATTTCGTGCTGAAGACCGACAGCGGCTATTAAGGCGACGGACATGGCAACTGTGCTGACGCCGCTGGAGATCATGACCCGTCTGGTCTCCTTCCCGACCGTGAGCCATGACACCAACCTGCCGCTGGTGGATTGGGTGCAGGCCTATCTGGCCAGCCATGGTATCGAAAGCCACCGCTGGGTCGATCCGCGGCAACCACACAAGGCGGCTGTATTTGCCCATGTCGGCCCTCGCGTCGAAGGTGCCGTGGTGCTTTCGGGCCATACCGACGTGGTGCCGGTCGACGGCCAGGAATGGCAGAGCGATCCCTTCACGGTAGAGGAGCGCGACGGCAAGTATTTCGGTCGCGGCACCTGTGACATGAAAGGGTTTGATGCGCTCGCCATCTGGGCCTTGGTCGAGGCGCACCGGCAGGGCGTCAGCCGCCCCTTGCAGCTGGCGCTCAGCTTTGACGAGGAAATCGGCTGCACCGGCGCGCCGCCGATGATCGAGGCGATGCAACCGTTGCTGCCCAAGGGTGCGGCGGTGATCGTCGGCGAGCCTTCGATGATGCAGGCGGTGACCGGCCACAAGGGCATCATCGGCTTCGACACGCGTCTCACCGGGTTCGAGGTCCACTCTTCCCTGCTGCACACCGGCGTCAGCGCGGTGATGCAGGGCGCGCGGCTGATCGACTGGGCCAACCAGCGCAACGCCGAGAACATGGCGGCGGAGCCGGGCGAGGTGCAGGCAATGTTCGAGCCGCCCTGGACCACTGCCCATGTTGGCACAGTCACCGGCGGCACTGCCAACAACATCACCGCCAAGGAATGTCGGTTTGTGATGGATTTCCGGGTGGTGCCGGGCGAGAATGCCTCCGACTGGGAGGCCGCCTATCTGGCCGAGGTGCGCCGCATCGAGGCAGAGATGCAGGCCATCCACCCGGACAGCCGCATTGACGTGCAGCGGGTCTTCGCGGTGCCCGGCCTGGTGCCGGAAGCCGAGGGCAGGGCCGAGACGCTGGTGCGCAGCCTGACCGGCGACAACGGCACCCATGTGGTCAGCTACGGGACCGAGGCGGGCCAGTTCCAGGCGGCGGGCTATTCCGCGGTGATCTGCGGCCCCGGCGACATCGCCCAGGCCCATCAGCCCAACGAATACATCACCGTCGCCCAGTTCGGGGCGGGACATGCATTCATGCGCAAGCTGCTGGAGCGGCTGCAGGGCTGACCGGCGGCGCTTTCGCGCCCTGAGACCGACCGCTGCCTGCGCAGATACAGGGCAGCGGCGCGCCCTGCGGCGGCCATGACGCCCGCGTGCGCATTTCAATCCGGCGGTGCGAAATACGGCCGGGTGATTACTTGCTAAAGCAAGTTTTTTCGCAGACAGTCAGCGGCAACGGCAAAGGGCCGCGCAGCAACGGAGGGGAACATGCCAGTCAAAAATCGCTTGGCCGAAATGCACACGGAGATAACTGGCTGGCGCCGTCATCTGCATCAAAATCCCGAACTGATGTATGAGGTCCACGAGACCGCCGCCTTTGTCGCGGCGCGGCTGAAGGAGTTTGGCGTCACCGACATCACCACTGGCGTTGGCAAGACGGGCGTGATCGCGGCGATCGAGGGCAAGACCAACACCTCGGGCCGCACCATCGGCCTGCGCGCCGATATGGACGCGCTGCCGATCCCCGAAGCCTCCGGGGTGGACTATGCTTCCAAGACGCCCGGGGTGATGCATGCCTGTGGCCATGACGGCCACACCGCCATGCTGCTGGGCGCGGCCAAATACCTGGCGGAGACCCGCAATTTCGACGGCCGCGCGGTGCTGATCTTCCAGCCTGCCGAAGAGGGCGGAGCCGGTGGCAAGGCGATGTGTGATGACGGGCTGATGGACCGCTGGGGCATTCAGGAGGTGTACGGGCTGCACAATATGCCGGGCCTGCCGGTGGGCGAATTCGCCATCCGCCCCGGCGCGCTGATGGCCTCCTCCGACGAGTTCGAGATCACCGTCACCGGCAAGGGCGGCCATGCCGCGGCACCGCATGACGCCATCGACACCACGCTGGTCGCCTCGCAGATCGTGGTCTCGCTGCATTCGATCGTCTCCCGCAATGTGGACCCGGTGAAGCGCATGGTGCTGACCGTCGGCACGTTCGAGACCGACAGCACGGCGTCGAACGTGATCGCCCATACCGCCCGGTTGCAGGGCACCGTGCGCACGCTGGACCCGGAATACCGCGAACAGGCCGAGGGCTGGGTGCGCCGCGTGGTTGAAAACACCGCCGCCGCCTATGGCGCCACGGCCGAAGTGAAATGGAGCCCCGGCTACCCGGTGACGGTCAATGATGCGGCCAGCACCGATCACGCGGTGGAGGCTGCGCGGGCGGTCGCTGCCAAGGTCGACGCTGAAACCGCCCCGATCATGCCGTCCGAGGACTTTGCCTATATGCTCGAGGAACGCCCCGGCGCCTACATCTTCCTCGGCAACGGCGACACCCAGATGTGCCACCATCCTGCCTATGTGTTCGACGATGACGCCATTCCGCTCGGCTGCAGCTGGTTTGCCGAACTGGTCGAACGTCGCATGCCCGCCGCCTGAGGAGCCACTGATGCCGATCAAGAACCGCGCTGCGGAGTTTCACGAGGAAGTCGCAGGCTGGCGCCGCGACATCCATGAACACCCCGAGATTCTTTATGACACCCACCGCACCTCGGCGCTGGTGGCGGACAAGCTGCGCAGCTTTGGCTGCGATGAGGTGGTGACCGGCATCGGCCGCACCGGCGTTGTCGCGGTGATCCGCGGGCGCATGGACACGCAGGGCCGCGCCATCGGTCTGCGCGCCGACATGGACGCGCTGCCGATGCAGGAACAGACTGGCCTGCCGCATGCCTCGAAGGTTGATGGCGCGATGCACGCCTGCGGCCACGACGGCCATACCGCGATGCTGCTGGGCGCGGCCAAATACCTGGCCGAGACGCGCAATTTCGACGGCACCGCGGTGGTGATCTTCCAGCCTGCCGAGGAGGGCGGCAACGGCGCCGAGGCCATGTGCAAGGACGGCTTGATGGAGCGCTTTGGCATCGACGAGGTCTATGCCATCCACAATTCACCGGGGTTGGAGGCGGGCAAGTTCGCCATTCGCCCCGGCCCGATCCTCGCTTCGGTGGATGAGTTCACCATCACACTGCAGGGCAAGGGCGGCCATGCGGCCAAGCCGAATGAGACCGTGGATACCACGGTGATGATGTGCCACCTGATCACCGCGCTGCAGACCGTTGTGTCGCGCAACGTCGACCCGGTGTTGCAGGGCGTGCTGTCGATCACTTCGGCCGAGACGTCCTCCAAGGCGTTCAACGTCATTCCCGACCGGGCCGAGGTCCGGGGTACCATCCGCACCCATGCGCCCGCGGTCCGCGAGCAGATCCCGCAGCGGCTGCGCGCCATTCTGGATGGGATCACCCGGACTTTCGGCGGCCGCGGGGAGATTGATTTTCACCTTGGCGTCCCGGTCACCATCAACGATGCGGCTGCCACCGAACACGCCCGCGACGCTGCGCAAGCCGTGGCGGGCGGCTGCGAGGAGGTGGCGCTGGCAATGGGAGGAGAGGACTTCTCCTTCATGCTGCAAGAGCGCCCGGGCGCGATGATCCGCCTGGGCAATGGCCCCAGCGCCGGGCTGCACCACCCCGAATATGATTTCAACGACGAGATCATCCCCGCCGGTATCAGCTGGTTTGCCGAACTGGTGGAACGAAGAATGCCCGCGGCCTGACGGCGCGGGAAACCTACCCAAGAAGGAGTGTAAAATGCCGGTCAAGAACCGCTTTGCCGAACTGCAGGATGAAATCACCGCCTGGCGCCGTGACATCCACGAAAACCCCGAAATCCTGTTCGAAACCCACCGCACCAGCGCGCTGGTGGCGGAGAAGCTGAAGGAATTCGGCTGCGACGAGGTGGTGACCGGCATCGGCCGCACCGGCGTTGTCGGCGTCATCAAGGGCAAGTCCGACAGCGCGGGCAAGGTGATCGGCCTGCGCGCCGACATGGACGCGCTGCCGATTCATGAGCAGACCGGGCTGGACTATGCTTCCAAGACCCCTGGCGCGATGCATGCCTGCGGCCATGACGGCCACACCGCGATGCTGCTGGGCGCGGCCAAGTACCTGTCCGAGACCCGCAACTTCGACGGCACCGTGGTGGTGATCTTCCAGCCCGCCGAGGAAGGCGGCGGCGGCGGCAAGGAAATGTGCGACGATGGCCTGATGGAGCGTTGGAACATCCAGGAAGTCTACGGCATGCACAACTGGCCGGGCCGCCCGGTGGGCAGCTTCTCGATCCGCCCGGGGGCGTTCTTTGCTGCCACCGACCAGTTCGACATCACCTTCGAGGGCCGCGGTGGCCATGCCGCCAAGCCGCAGGAAACCATCGATACCACCGTGATGGCCGCGCAGGCGGTTCTGGCGCTGCAGACCATCGCTGCGCGCAACGCCGACCCGGTAGAGCAGATCGTGGTCTCGGTGACCTCCTTCGAGACGTCTTCAAAAGCGTTCAACGTGATCCCGCAGAAGGTCCAGATCAAGGGCACCGTGCGCACCATGTCCACGGCCATGCGCGACCTTGCCGAGGCGCGGATCAAGGAAATCTGCACTGGCATTGCGGCGACCTTCGGCGGCACTGCGGATGTGACCTATCATCGGGGCTATCCGGTGATGGCCAACCACGAGGAGCAGACCGAGTTCGCCGCCAAGGTGGCTGCCGATATCTCCGGCAGCTGCGACGAGGCACCCTTGGTGATGGGCGGCGAGGATTTCGCCTTCATGCTGGAAGAGCGTCCCGGAGCCTATATTCTGGTCGGCAACGGCGATACCGCCGCGGTGCACCATCCGGAATACAACTTCAACGACGAAGCCATCCCGGCGGGCTGCAGCTGGTGGGCCGAGATCGTCGAGCAGCGGATGCCTGCGGCCTGATCGGCTTGATCTGAAACAGGGGAGGGGGCTGTCTGCCCCCTTCCAGCGTCACTTGACTTGGCTATTTGGCGCAAGTCACCCTCTCCCCCCAAAAAGGGGGCAATTGCGATCTGAGCCAACCGCGCGGACCTGCCGTCTGCGGTTAGTGCTCCAGCATCTCGCGGTAGATGGTGACCAGGGTTTCGGCCTCTTTCTCCAGTGCGAAATTGGTGATCGCATGCTTGCGCGCGGCCTTGGACCACACCGCGAGGCGGCCTTCGGTGGTCAGCACGGATTTGATCGCCTCGACCATCTGGCCGGTGTCGTCGGGATCGATCAGCAGGCCGGTCTCGCCGGGCGCGATCAGCTCTTCGAAGGCGCCGACGCGGGTGGCAACGGCGGGCACGCCGCAGGACATCGCCTCCAGCGGGGTGAGGCCAAACCCCTCCCAGCGCTGCGGAGCGACGTAGAGATCCAGCGCCTGATACCAGCGTGCCACTTCCCAGACCGGGACTTCGGGTGGGAACAGAAGCCGCTCGGACAGGCCCGCAGCGGCCACGCGGGCGCGCAGATCCTTCTCGAAGGCGGCGTGTTTGTCGGTGGCGCGACCCATCACGATGCCAACGGTGTTGGGGTTGTCTTTCAACACCTCGAGCATCGCATCGACAAAGACATCGGTGCCCTTCTGCGCGCGGATCCGGCCGTAGCAGCCGATCAGGGTGGCGTCCTGTGGCAGGCCCAGCTCGCGTCGCAGGGTCTGTTTGTCCCGAGGTGGGCAGAAATCATCGGTGTTGATGCCGTGATGTACCACTTGCACGGGTTTCTCCAGGTAGGCCGCCCCCTTGGCGGAGGTGGCAATCACCCGGTCCATCTGCCCGATCAGCCATTTGGTATAGGCTGAATGGTGGCGCTGCGAGGCCGAGGTGAACAGGAGTTTCAGCCGCTTGCCCAGAAGGTATTTCAGCGCCAGCCCGCCCAGCATCTCGACGTTGCGCCGGGCATGCCAGACGCGCGCGCCGGTGGGGCCGTTCCGGCGCATGAAGATCAGCTGCGCGAGTGATAGATGTGGCAGATCCTCGGGCAGACCGCTGCCTGCCGTGGCAATGGCGATGTGCTGCCGTTGCAGTGGCACCAGCCGCACGATGGTGGAGGTGACGCCGGACAGGCGGCGTTTGAAGTTGGGGGCGATGACCTCGATTGCGTTGGCGTCTGTCCGGGCCATCACGGGGCCTCCTGTTGTTGCGCAGGCAGCAGCGCCAGAAGCGATGCGACCGTCTGATCCAGCTGGTCCGACTGGCGGGAGATGAACTGCGCCGCCGCAGTGCGGGCAGCCTCAAGCTTCTCCGGCTCTTGCAGCCAGAGCGACAGCTGTTCTGCCAGCTGTTCGGCCGTGGTGACCTCCGTCGCGGCACCAAGCCCGGTCAGCTCGGCGTAGGTTTCGGCAAAGTTGAAATGACCTGTACCGCTGATGACCGCCGCCCCGGCCTGCATGGGTTCAAACGGGTTGTGGCCGCCGATCTCGCGCAGCGAACCGCCGAGAAACACCAGCGGGCTCAGCGCATACCAGGTGCCGACCTCGCCCAGCGTGTCCGCAAGATAGACCTGCGTGTCCGGGGCGGGGCTTTCGCCGACACTGCGGCGTGCCGAGGTGAAGCCGGCAGCGGCAATCAGCGCCTCCACCGCATCGCCGCGTTCCGGGTGGCGGGGGGCAAGCAGCAGGCACAGGTCCGGGTGGCGCTGTAGCAGCAGGCGGTGCGCCGCCAGCACGGTTTCCTCTTCACCCTCGTGGGTGGAGGAGGCCACCCAGACCGGGCGCCGTCCGAGGGCGGCGCGCAGGTCGGCCAGGGTCTTTTCATCTGCGGGCAGGGGCGCGGAGACCGCCTTGAGGTTGCTGCCGGGGCGGATGCGCTCCGGGGCGGCCCCCATGGCGGCGAGGTTGTCGGCGGTCCGCTGGTTCTGGGTCACCAGCAGTTCGAACTGATCGAGGATGAAGCGCGCGGTTTCGGGGCGCTTCTTCCAGCCTTCGGCAGAGCGCTCGGACAACCGCGCGTTCAGCAGCACCAGCGGGCAGCCGGTCCGGCGCGCGCGCACCAGCATCTGCGGCCACAGCTCGCTCTCGACAAAGACGCCCAGATCGGGCCGCCAATGGGCGAGGAAACGATCGACGGCGGCGGCGCTGTCCAAGGGCGGGAACTGGTGGCGGCAGCGCGGCGGCATGCGTTTTTCGATCAGCTCGGCCGAGGTGGGGGTGCCGGAGGTGATCAGGAACTCTGCCGCGGGCAGCTGCTCGCCCAATCGGCGGATCAGGGTCAACACCGACAGGCTTTCGCCTACAGACGCAGCGTGGAACCAGATCAGCTGTCCGCCGGGGCGCGGCAGCGAGGCGTGGCCGAGGCGTTCACGCACGCGTGTTTCGGGCAGACCGTAGGCGCGCAGCTTGGCCGCCACCTTGCGCCAGGCGAAGGGGGCAATCAGGGCACTGGCGCCGCAGTACAGCGAATAAAGCAGCGTCGGCTGCGCAGGTGTTTCCCCGGGCATGGGTCAGCCGCCGGTGTGGCTCATGTGGCGGGTCATCTGGCCTGCAACCTCTTGCCGGGAGTAGTCGAAGTCATGGCCGCGCGGCTTGTCGCCAATCGCTGCGCGGATCGCGGCCTCCAGGTGGCCGCTGCCTTCGGGATGGGCGCGCAGGGGCGCGCGCAGGTCGGCTTTGCCCTCCTGGCCGAGGCAGGTGTAGATCTCGCCGGTGCAGGTGACGCGCACCCGGTTGCAGCTTTCGCAGAAGTTATGCGACAGCGGCGTGATGAAGCCGATCTTCTGGCCGGTTTCCTCCAGCCGCACATAGCGCGCCGGGCCGCCGCTGCGTTCGGCGAGGTCGGTGACGGTGTAATGGCGCTCGTACTCGGCGCGCAGGTCCTTCAGCGACCAGTATTGGCCGATGCGCTCCATGGCGCCGATGTCCTCGCCCATGGGCATGACTTCGATCCAGGTTAAGTCCATGTCCCGCTCGGCGCACCAGCGGGTGATTTGCGGCAGCTCGGCCTCGTTGAAGCCTTTCAGCGCCACGGTGTTGATCTTGACCCTCAGCCCCGCCTTTTGCGCGGCATCGATGCCCTTCAGCACCTGCGGCAGGCGGCCCCAGCGGGTCACATCCGCGAATTTCTGCTCGTCCAGCGTGTCGAGCGAGATATTCACCCGGCGCACCCCGGCCGCATAGAGATCATCCGCGTATTTCGCCAGCTGCGAACCGTTGGTGGTCAGCGTCAGCTCCTTCAGGGCGCCGGTTTCCAGATGGCGGCTCATCGCGTCGAAAAAGGTCATGATGCCCCGGCGCACCAGCGGCTCGCCGCCGGTGATGCGCAGCTTTTCCACCCCAAGCCGGATGAAGGTGGAGCACAGCCGGTCCAGTTCCTCCAGCGTCAGCAGGTCCTTCTTGGGCAGAAAGGTCATGTTTTCCGACATGCAATAGACGCAGCGGAAATCGCAGCGGTCGGTAACCGAGACACGCAGGTAAGTGATTGCGCGGGCGAAGGGATCGATAAGCGGAGCTGTCATGTGTCTTAGGTAAAGGCGGCCACAGTCCGCGACAAGGGGGGCGTGATGTTTTGTGGCTGGCAAACTGTTTCGCACGAGGCTAGGGTCACCGCATGCGTATGACAGTTCTTTCCCTCGCGTCCATTTCCCTGCTGGCGGCTTGCAACAGCCCTCAGCTGAATTCTCAGATTTTGGGTGGTCAGGCATCTGTGCCTGTACAGGAAACCGGGCAATCGCCGGTTCTGGAACCGGCACCGGGTGTTGAGGTCGCAGAAGCTGCGCCGCTGGCGCCCGATGCCCCCTCGTTCAGTGGCTCGGCCACGACCGTGGCTTCCCTCGGCGATCCTTCAGTGCCGGGGATGTGGATGGAGACACCGCTGGTTGCTACCGAGCAGCAGGCGTTGGTCCGGTCTGATCGGAACACGCAGGTGGTGGTGACGCTGAAGCCGCTGGCCGCTGGCGCCTCGGGCGGGAGCCGTCTGTCGATCGGCGCGATGCGGGCGCTTGGCCTGCCGCTGACCGAGGTCGTTGAGCTGCAGGTTCTCCCGGCCGGGTAAGGCTGTTTGGTTCGGGGCGGGCCAGACCGTGGCCGGATCGCCCCGCCAAGGTCAGGCGTTTTTCAGATATTTGCCCGCTTCCTTGCGGGCAAAGCTTTTCATGGTGTCGCCATGTTCCGCCAGAAAGGCGCGCGTGCGGTCTGCATCATGCTTGCTGAGGTCGCGCAGCCACCAGGCCACGGCTTTCTGGATGAACCAGTCGCGGTCCGGCACGTAGGACGCGGCCCAGCCGAGGATACGCTCGCGCCGCTCCTGGTCCGCCGGTTTCAGATTGTTCATCTTGGCCCAGGGCAGGGTGGCGACCAGCGCCGCGCGGCGGGTCCACATGTGTTCAGACTGTGTCCAGTCTGCCACCGTGTCCAGCCGTTCGGGCGCTGCCACCAGTCGCTTGGAGATGGCAGAGCAGGCGTGATCGGCGATCGCCCAGCTGTCAAACTGCGGCACCCAGCCTTGCAGCAGGTTCCAGACTGCGCCGTCTTCCTTGATCCGCGCTTGCGTCAGCAGCTTGCCTGCGGCGATGCGGGCTTCGAAGATGTCGCTGTCCCACAGGGCGCGGGCCAGCTCTGCTCGCTCTGCGACGTCCAGAGCCTGCCGCCAGGATTTGGTCAGCTCGTTTATGGCAGGGTTCGGGACGCCCAGAACGTCCCGGGTCTGCTTGTGATAGGCGGTCATCTGCTCGGCCCGGCCGGGTTCGGCCAGCGCCTTCAGCTGATCCAGCGCATCCTGCAGTGTCGGTGCGGTCATTCCACGGTCACCGATTTGGCCAGGTTGCGCGGCTGGTCGACGTCGGTGCCCTTGGCCACCGCGGTGTGATAGGCCAGCAGCTGCGCCGGGATTGCATAGAGGATCGGGCTCAGCGCTTCCTTGACGGCAGGCATGCGGATCGCCTCCCAGACATCGTCACCCGCCGCCGCAAGGCCCGCCTGATCCGAGATCATCAGCACCTTGCCCTTGCGCGCCAGCACCTCCTGCATGTTGGAGACGGACTTGTCAAACAGGCTGTCATGGGGCGTCAGAACCACCACCGGCATGTTCTTGTCGATCAGCGCGATGGGGCCATGCTTCAGCTCGCCGGAGGCGTAGGCTTCGGCATGGATGTAGCTGATTTCCTTCAGCTTCAGCGCGCCTTCCAGCGCCAGCGGGAACATCAGCCCGCGGCCCAGGAACAACACGTCGCGGGCCTCGCTGACCTTCTGAGCGGCCTGGCGGATTGCTTCGTTCTGCTCCAGCGCCGATGACAGCACGTTGGGCAGGCCGCGAATGGCGCTGGCGTAATCGGCCATTTCATCCTCGGACAGATGTCCGCGATCGCAGGCCGCCTTCAGCGCCAGAGCCAGCAGCACCGTCAGCTGGCAGGTGAACGCCTTGGTCGAGGCGACGCCGATTTCCGGCCCGGCAAAGATCGGCAGCGCCAGATCGCTTTCGCGCGCGATCGAGCTTTCGGGGACGTTGACCACCGACAGGATGCGGTCGGCCTTCTCCCGGCAATAGCGCAGTGCCGCCAGCGTGTCGGCGGTTTCCCCCGATTGCGAGACAAACAGCGCCGCGGTCTTGGCCGGGATCGGCGGTTCGCGGTAGCGGAACTCGGAGGCGATATCGACCTCGACCGGCAGGCGGGCGATCTGCTCGAACCAGTATTTCGCGGTCAGACAGGCATAATAGGCCGTGCCGCAGGCGACCATGGTGAGCCGGTCCACCTGCGCAAAATCCACGCCGTCGCCGGGCAGGCGCACGGCGTCTTCCTCGACCGGCAGGTAGTGGCGGATGGCCTCGGCGATCACATGCGGCTGCTCGGCGATTTCCTTGGCCATGAAATGCTTGTGCCCGCCCTTGTCGACCTGGGTCGAGTCGATCTGGATGGTCTTTGTCTCGCGGTTGACCAGCGCGCCTTCGGCGTTGCGGATTTCCGCACCGGCGCGCGTGACCACGGCGCGGTCGCCTTCTTCCAGATAGGTGATCCGGTCGGTGAGAGGTGCCAGTGCGATCGCATCGGAACCGACGAACATCTCGCCGTCCCCATGCCCGATGGCCAGTGGCGAGCCCTTGCGGGCGGCGACGATAAGATCTTCCTGACCCTCAAACAGAAACGCCAGCGCAAAGGCGCCTTCCAGCCGGTCCAGCGTCTTGAATGCGGCCTCGACGGGGGGCAGCCCCTGCTGCAGATGGCGTTCGGTCAGCAGGGCGACGGTTTCGGTGTCGGTCTCGGTGCGGAATTCCAGCCCACAATCCAAAAGCTCGGCGCGCAGTTCCTTGTAGTTTTCGATGATGCCGTTGTGCACCACGGCCACCGCGCCCGCCCGGTGCGGATGGGCGTTGGCAATCGATGGTGCGCCGTGGGTGGCCCAGCGGGTGTGGCCGATGCCGGACTTGCCCGCCAGTGGCTCATGCACCAGCAGATCGGACAGGTTCACCAGCTTGCCCACCGCGCGGCGGCGCGCGAGGACGCCTGCGTTCACGGTGGCGATGCCCGCGCTGTCATAGCCGCGGTATTCCAGCCGCTTCAGCGCCTCGACCAGGATCGGGGCGGCCTCGTGATTGCCCAGTACGCCGACAATTCCGCACATCACTTGGCTCCCTTCAGCAGGCGGGCCTTCTTGGCACGCAGCATGTCCATCAGCTTGCGCGCGCGGCCCGGTTTGTTGGTTTGTTCGGCGCGGGCAATGGCCAGGTCGCCGTCGTCAACATTCTTGGTGATCACCGCACCGGTCGCGGTCATCGCCTCGTTGCCGACCCGGACCGGCGCCACCAGCATGGTGTTCGATCCGATGAAGGCCCGGGCGCCGATCTCGGTGCGGTGCTTCATCACCCCGTCATAGTTGCAGGTAATCGTGCCTGCGCCAATATTTGTGGCTTCGCCCACCGAGGCATCGCCGATGTAACTAAGGTGGTTCACCTTGGCGCCTTCGGCAATCTCGGCGTTCTTGATTTCGACGAAATTGCCGATGTGGGTGTTCTCTGCCAGCTCCGCGCCGGGGCGCAGGCGGGCATAGGGGCCGACCTTGGCGCCGCGGCTGACGTGGCAGCCCTCAAGATGCGAGAACGCCCGGATCAGCGCACCGCTTTCCACCGTGACGCCGGGGCCAAAGACCACGTTGGGCTCGATCACCGTGTCGCGGCCGATATGGGTGTCAAAGGCCAGGTAGACCGTCTCGGGCGCCATCAGGGTGACGCCCAGCTCCAGCAGTTCTGCCCGCGCACGCGCCTGGAACACGGCATCCGCCTGCGCCAGATCGGCGCGGGAGTTGATGCCCAGCGTCTCGGCCTCGTCGCAGGCAACCGCGGTAACTGTCTTGCCCTTGGTGCGGGCCAGTTCCACCAGGTCGGTCAGGTAGTATTCGCCAGAGGCATTCTCGTTGCCGACCTCGGAAATCAGATCGAACATCACCGCCGCGTCGCAGGCCATCAGGCCGGAGTTGCAGAAGCTGATGGCGCGCTCGGCTTCGCTGGCGTCCTTGAATTCGACGATGCGCTCCAGGCTGTCACCGTCCATCACCAGGCGGCCATAGCGGGCGGGGTCTGCGGCCTCAAACCCGAGGATCACCAGATCGGCGCGCTGGCGGGCCTCGACCATGCGCTCCAGCGTCTCGGCGCTGACAAAGGGGGTGTCGCCGTAAAGAACCACGACATCGCCCGCGAAATCTTCCAGCGCGCTACGGGCCTGATCAACCGCATGGGCGGTGCCCAGCTGCTCTTCCTGCAGCACTACCTCGGCTTCCGGGTCGATCTCGGCAACGGTCTTGCGTACGGCTTCCGCGCCGTGCCCGGCGACGATGATCGTGCGCTCCGGCTCCAGCGCGCGGCCTGCGGCCATGGCGTGTTCCAGCATCGGCGCCTGGGCGATCGGGTGCAGGACTTTGGGAAGATCGGAGTTCATCCGCGTGCCTTTACCGGCCGCCAGGATGACAAGGGCAATGCTCATAATCGCTTTTCTCTTTGTCTTTTTAGCGCTCCCGTTTTATCCGCTGGGGGGCAGGGCGCAAGGGAGCGCGCCATCAAACTAGGTTGCGGGCTGCAACATCCGGCAGCGGAAACACGCCGAAACGGGCCGAGGAGGCGGGACATGCGGACGGTAATCTTTGATCTGGACGGGACCTTGGCGGATACCTCGGGCGATCTGCTGGCCGCGGCCAATGCCTGCTTTCGGCAGATGGGACTGGGGGATGTGCTGATCCATCCACAGGACGCAGGCGTTGCGTTGCGGGGAGGGCGCAATATGCTGAGCGTCGGCTTGCAGCGGGTGGGGCAGTTCAACTCCGCGACGGTGGACGAATTCTACCCGGTGCTGCTGGACGCCTACCGCGAGGCTATCTGCCTGCACACCCGGCTGTATCCCGGCGCGATGGAGGCGGTGGAAGCGTTGAAGTCTGCGGGCTTTGGTGTCGGCATCTGCACCAACAAGCCGGAGGCGCTGGCGGAGCAGCTGATGCGCGATCTCGGTGTGCGCGACGCCTTTGCCTCGTTGGTGGGGGCGGACACGCTTCCGGTGCGCAAGCCGGACCCGGAGCCGCTGTTCGAGGCGGCGCGGCGTGCGGGTGGTGACCCGGCGCGCACCTTGCTGGTTGGCGATAGTGACACCGACCGAAAGACGTCCGCCGCCGCGGGCGTGGCGTCGGTGCTGGTGACCTTCGGTCCCTCCGGCGATGACATGGCGGCCTTGGAGCCCGAGGCGTTGTTGCACGACTTTTCGGACCTCGTGGACGTTGTGTCGCGGCTGCTGCCCTGACACGGCGAACGGGGCGGCGATGGTGCGCTTGCCTCTTGACCCTTCGCCTGCTGCGGCCCAGAAACGCGGGATGAGCGAGATTTTTTCCGGGTCATTCACCCAGCAGGAACCTATCCCCGAAGACGCCATCGAAGCGGCGCTGGCGGTTTTGCGTCACGGTCGCTTGCACCGCTACAACGTGGCGGCGGGCGAGGTTGGCGAAGTGGCGCTGCTGGAGCAGGAATTCGCCGCGCAGATGGGGGCCAGGTATTGCCTGGCTGTGGCCTCGGGCGGCTATGCGCTGGCAACGGCCCTGCGCGCGGTGGGCGTCGGTCATTCCGACACCGTGCTGACCAATGCCTTCACGCTTGCGCCGGTGCCGGGGTCCATTGCCGCGGTCGGTGCCAAACCCGTCTTCGTTGACGTCACCGAGAATTTGACCATCGACCTGGAGGATCTTGCGGCCAAGGCGGGGCAGGCGAAGGTGCTGATGCTGTCGCACATGCGTGGCCACCTCTGCGACATGGACCGGCTGATGGAAATCTGTGACGCCGCGGGCATCACCGTGATCGAGGATTGTGCTCACACCATGGGGGCGTCCTGGAACGGGGTGAAGTCCGGTCGTCATGGCGCCATCGGCTGCTATTCCTGCCAGACCTACAAGCACGTGAACGCGGGCGAGGGCGGCCTGCTGATCACGGATGATGAAGAGATCGCCGCCCGCGCCATCATGCTGTCGGGCTCCTACATGCTTTATGGTCGCCACCTGGCGGCGCCGGGGCCAGAGGTGTTTGAGCGGGTGAAATACGAAACCCCCAACATCTCGGGGCGGATGGACAACCTGCGGGCCGCCATCCTGCGGCCGCAGCTGCGCAATCTCGACGCGCAGGTGGCGCGCTGGAACGAACGTTACCGCAAGCTGGAGGATGGCCTGCGTGGCACGCCGGGGCTGACCGTCGTGGAGCGTCCCGCTGCCGAGGTCTACGTCGGCTCGTCCTTTCAGTTCCTGCTGCTGGACTGGGCCGAGGGGGCGGTGCAGGCGGTGCTGGACCGCTGCGCTGCCCGGGGGGTGGAGCTGAAGTGGTTCGGCGTGCCGGAGCCGGTTGCCTTCACGTCGCGCTATGACAGCTGGCGCTACACGCAGACGCCGCGCTTGCCGCAAAGCGACCGGATCCTTGCGGGCATCATCGACATGCGGGTGCCGTTGACTTTCAGCCTTGAAGACTGCGCCCAGATTGCCCACATCATTCGCGCCGAGGTCTCCGCGGTCTATCAGTCAGGCTGATAGAGCGGCACGGTCGAGATGGACACCTTGGCCGACCCATCCGTCAGCTCGGCCGCGTGGGCGACATAGATCAGCGTCTGGTTGGCCTCGTCGTAGAGCCGTTTGACCCGCAGCGATTTCAGGATGATCGACCGCGACTGGCGAAACACGTCTTCGCCGTCCTCGCTGCGGTCGATGTCACCGAGGGTGATCGGCCCGGTCTGGCGGCAGGCCAGCGATGCGTTGGACGGATCCTCGAACCAGTTGCCTTTGGACAGTCGGTCCAGAAGGCCGCGTTCGAAATATGCGACGTGACAGGTGACGCCTTCGACCTTGGGATCGGCGATGGCTTCGATCACGATGTCATTCCCCACCCAGTCCACGCCGATCTTCCCGACCTCCTCGGCCAGAAGGGGCGGGCTGATCAGGCAGGCCGCGGCGGCCAGGGTGGTTCTCAGGTAACTCATGTGACGCTCCTCGGGGTTCGGGTTCTGTCGTGATAGCAGACATACGCGGCTGGCCGCAAAAAGGATCCCCTTTTGCACGGTCTTCCGCCGGGCGATGTCGATCGTTTGGAACCCTTGGGCTTTGGCGACGTTAGTGCTGCACAACGGCGCAATGAGGCGCCGGATACTGACGAGAACATCGAGGAGAACACCATGTTTACGCCGAAGCTCGCCATGACCGCATCTGCCCTGGCCCTGGTTGCAGCGCCCGTCTGGGCAAGCACCCAGGTGCAGGCTGTGACCGACCTGAACCTGCGCACCGGCCCTGGCCCGCAGTATGAGATCGCCAGCGTGATCGACGCAAAAGGCGCCGTTGATCTGCAGGGCTGCCTGGAAAAGTCGAACTGGTGCAAGGTGTCCTATGAGGGGACTGAAGGTTGGGCCTATGGCGAATATCTGACCGGCACCGTCACTGAAAAATTCATCCCGGTGGTTGCCAGTGACAGCCCGGTCACCGTGGGCACCGTGACCTATGATGCCGTCGGCGAGACCGACGAGGAAATGGGCGCGATTGGTGGTGCCATTGCCGGCGGTCTGGTGGCCGGTCCGGCCGGGGTTCTGGCCGGTGCACTGGCCGGTGCAGCCGCGGGTGAGGCAGCCGTCCCGGACGAGCGCGTCGTCACCTATGTGCGCACCCATGAGGTCGAGCCTGTCTACGTTCAGGGCGAGGTCGTGACGGGTGTTATCGTGCCGCAGGAAATCCAGCTGGCCGAAATCCCGGACTCTGACTACCGCTATGCCTACATCAACGGCGTGCCGGTGCTGGTGGAGACCGAAAATCGCACCGTGATCCACGTTGTGCGCTGATCGGCATGACATGTGACAGGAAGCGGGCGGCCCGATGGGCCGCCCGTTTTCTTTTGCACCGCATTCGCCCCCCCGGCGGGCCAACCCGATTGACGCGAATCGAGCGGTGCTCTATTGAATTGAACAACTGTTCATATAATGGCCGTACCTGCGGGAGGATATGCGGATGTTCAATGCAAGCATGACGTTTGATCTGGGTGAGGACGTGAACGCGCTGCGCGACATGGTGCACCGCTGGGCGCAGGACCGCATCAAGCCGATGGCGCAGGAAATCGACCAGAAGAACGAGTTCCCGGCCGAACTGTGGCGGGAGATGGGCGAGCTGGGTCTCCTCGGCATCACCGTGCCGGAGGAGTTCGGCGGCGCGGGCATGTCCTACCTGGCGCATACAGTCGCGGTCGAGGAAATCGCCCGGGCGAGCGCCTCGGTGTCGCTGTCCTACGGCGCGCATTCCAACCTGTGCGTCAACCAGATCAAGCTGAACGGCAACGCCGAGCAGAAGGCGAAATACCTGCCGCGGCTGATCTCCGGCGAGCATGTCGGCGCGCTGGCGATGTCCGAGGCGGGTGCCGGTTCCGATGTGGTCTCAATGTCCCTGCGCGCCGAAAAGCGCAATGACCGCTTCGTGCTGAACGGCAACAAGTACTGGATCACCAACGGCCCCGACGCAGACACGCTGGTGGTCTACGCCAAGACCGATCCCGAAGCGGGCTCCAAGGGCATCACCGCCTTCCTCATCGAAAAGGAGATGAAGGGCTTCTCCACCTCCAAGCATTTCGACAAGCTGGGGATGCGCGGCTCCAACACGGCTGAACTGGTGTTCGAGGACGTTGAAGTGCCGTTCGAAAACATCCTCGGCGAAGAGGGCAAGGGCGTGCGCGTGCTGATGTCCGGCCTCGATTACGAGCGCGTGGTGCTTGCGGGGATCGGCACCGGCATCATGGCTGCCTGCATGGACGAGATGATGCCCTACATGAAAGAGCGCAAGCAGTTCGGTCAGCCGATCGGGAACTTCCAGCTGATGCAGGCCAAGATCGCCGACATGTACACCGCGATGAACACCGCCCGTGCCTATGTCTACGAAGTTGCCAAGGCCTGCGACAAGGGCACTGTCACCCGGCAGGATGCCGCGGCCTGCTGCCTGTATTCCTCCGAGGTTGCCATGACCCAGGCCCATCAGGCGGTGCAGGCCTTTGGCGGCGCGGGCTATCTGAACGACAACCCCGTCGGTCGCATCTTCCGCGATGCCAAGCTGATGGAGATCGGCGCCGGCACCTCGGAAATCCGCCGCATGCTGATCGGTCGCGAGCTGATGGGGACGATGTGACAGGCAGAAGCGTGACAGGCGAAGGTACGCTGGCCTGAAGGCTAGGGGCGGGGAGGCCCGGCAGCCGGTTGTCGGCCGCCGGTCCCTCGCACGCAGACAAGGCACGCAGAGAAGGGGGGATTAGAAACGGTGCACGTAGGCGAGGTTCACCACGACCGGATCGATTTCCGCGGTGCCGATGGCGGCCCCGTTAAGCGTCGCGTCCGTGTCGATGTCCATCCAGCGGACGTTGAACCGCAGCGCGCCGCGCTCCGTGATCTGGTAGTCGGCGCCGGCGTTCACCGCGATCCCGAAGCTGTCGTCCAGCTTCAGATTGCCGAGCGCTGTCTCCTCCTCGAAGAAGGTGGTGTAGTTGAGGCCAAGCCCGAGGAACGGCTTCACTTTGCCCGCGGTCGGGAAGTGGTAGTTCACCGACAGGGTCGGCGGCAGCTGCCGCGCCGAGGCGGCAAAGGCGCCGTTCAGTTTGACGTCATGCTCGAACGGGCTGGCCGCGAGCAACTCGACCCCCCAGTTGTCGCGAAAGAAGTATTCCACGGTCAGAGACAGCGCCGTGCCGTCATCGATGTCCGCTGCCGCGCCCGCCAGCGTTCCGTTGCCCGACTTGGGGTTCACATTGGCAATACCGACGCCAACGGTCCAATCCCCCCGTTGTTGCGCCAGGCCCGGCGCGGCCATGGCGATCAGGGCAGAGGTCAAGGCCAAAGCGGAAACCAGTTGTTTCATGGGGTGTGTCCCTTTTCTTTCAGTTGTCGCCCCGTGTTAGGCGCCCCGTCGCCGCGCGGCTCTGATCTGGATCAAAAGGCTACCCGTTTGAACGTTGAAAAATTTGAGAAATATCGCATGGCTGCCATGCGTTTCAGGAAAGCATCATGATGAATGACCGACCGCATGTTCCGGGACTGACAAGGGATTGCGACTGGGATCTGCCGCCAAGGCTGAACATGGCGGCGCAATGCCTGTCGCACCCTGCGGAGGCGCTGGCGCTGATCGACATGACTGGCGGTGAACGGCGCGATATCTCCCATGGCGCGCTCGCTCTGATGGTCGATGGGATCGCGCGTTATCTGCTGACCCGTATTCAACCCGGCGACCGGGTGGGCGTATTGCTCAGCCAGTCGCCCTGGTGCGCCGCCGCCCATCTGGCGATCTGGAAGATCGGCGGAATCTCGGTGCCGCTGTTCAAACTGTTCAAGCACGACGCGCTGGCATCGCGGGTGGGCGACGCAGGCGCGCGCCTCGTGCTGACAGATGGCGAGGGGGCCGAATTGCTGGGCAACCTGGCAGAGCCGGTGATGGCGGCCGAAATTGGCCTGGGCGGTGCGCCGGTGCCCTTTGCCGACACCACGCCCGAGACCCCGGCGATGTTGATCTATACGTCCGGCACCACCGGCAGCCCCAAGGGGGCGCTGCACGGCCACCGGATGCTGACCGGACACCTGCCGGGCGTCGCCATCAGCCATGACCACCTGGGGCAGCCGGGTGATGTGCTGTGGACCCCTGCGGACTGGGCCTGGATCGGTGGCTTGTTCGATGTCCTGATGCCGGGCCTGGCGCTGGGCGTGCCGGTGGTTGCCGCGCGGTTGGACAAGTTTACCCCGGAGGCCTGCGCGGAGCTGATTGAACGGGCAGGGGTGCGCAATATCTTTTTCCCACCCACCGCGCTCCGCATGCTGAAGGCGGCGGGGCAGGGGCTCAGCGGTTTGCGGTCCGTCGCGTCGGGCGGGGAGCCGCTCGGGGCCGAGATGCTGGCCTGGGGGCGGCGGCAGCTGGGCGTGACCATCAACGAATTCTACGGCCAGACCGAATGCAACATGACGGTGTCCTCCTGCGGCGCCGACTTCCCGGTGCGCCCCGGCTGCATAGGCAAGCCGGTGCCGGGTCACGTGGTCGAGGTAATCGACGAAGCGGGCCAGCCGACGACAGAAGAAGGCGACGTGGCGGTGCGGCGCGGTTCGGCCTCGATGATGATCGAATACTGGAACCGCCCCGAGGAGACCGCCGCCAAGTTCCGGGGCGACTGGCTGGTCACCGGCGACCGCGGCATCTGGGAAGACGGCTACCTGCGCTTTGTCGGTCGCGAGGATGATGTGATCACCTCGGGCGGCTACCGCATCGGCCCGGCCGAGATCGAGGACTGCCTGCTGACCCATCCGGCGGTGGCGACGGTGGGCGTGGTCGGCAAGCCCGACAGCTTGCGAACCGAGATCGTCAAGGCCTACGTGGTGCTGAAGGACGGTGCCACCGCCTCGGAGAAAGACCTGCAAGATTACGTCAAGGACCGCCTCGCGCATTATTCCTACCCGCGGGAGGTCGAATTCCTTGATACGCTGCCGATGACCGTGACCGGTAAGGTGATCCGCAAGGAACTGAAGGCGCGGGCGGCGGCGGAATGAAACCGGCTGTCGCACACCCGGCGTTCGCTGCGCCAACCGGAACGAAAGATCTCAACCCTATGACGGGAGAGTGGACATGAAACTCACATCCAAGGCGATGCCCTCCTCGGAAGGCTTCAAGCAGAACCGCGAGGCGCATCTGGACGCGCTTGCGCAGATCAGCGAGGCGGCCGAGGCCGCGCGCATGGGCGGCGGCGAGAAATCCCGCGCCCGGCACGAGAGCCGCGGCAAGATGCTGCCGCGCCGCCGGGTGGCGAACCTGCTGGACCCTGGCTCGCCCTTTCTTGAGATCGGCGCCACCGCGGCACATGGCATGTATGATGGCGCCGCCCCCTGCGCGGGCGTGATCGCGGGCATCGGCCGGGTTCACGGGCAGGAGGTCATGGTGGTCTGCAACGACGCCACCGTGAAAGGCGGCACCTACTTCCCGATGACGGTCAAGAAACACCTGCGCGCGCAGGAGATCGCCGAGGAAAACCGCCTGCCCTGCATCTACCTGGTGGACTCCGGCGGCGCCAACCTGCCGCAGCAGGACGAGGTCTTCCCCGACCGCGACCACTTCGGCCGCATCTTCTACAATCAGGCCCGCATGTCGGCCAAGGGCATCCCGCAGATCGCGGTGGTGATGGGCAGCTGCACCGCAGGCGGCGCCTATGTGCCTGCGATGTCGGACGTCACCATCATCGTGAAGGAACAGGGAACCATCTTCCTCGCAGGTCCGCCGCTGGTGAAGGCCGCAACCGGCGAGGTCGTCAGCGCCGAAGACCTGGGCGGCGGCGATGTGCACACGCGGCTCTCCGGCGTGGCCGACTACCTGGCCGAAGATGACGCCCACGCGCTGGCGCTCGCCCGGCGCGCGGTGCAATCGCTCAACATCACCAAGCCGCTCACCGTGAACTGGGCCAGCCCCGAGGAACCCGCCTACGACCCCGAGGAAATCCTCGGCGTGGTGCCCGCGGACTTGCGCACGCCCTATGACATCCGCGAGGTGATCGCGCGTCTGGTCGACGGCTCCCGCTTTGACGAGTTCAAGCCCCGCTTCGGCGAAACCCTGGTGACCGGCTTTGCCCACCTCAAGGGCTGCCCGATCGGCATCATCGCCAACAACGGCGTGCTGTTCTCGGAAGCCGCCCAGAAAGGCGCGCATTTCGTCGAGCTGTGCAGCCAGCGCAAGATCCCGCTGGTGTTCCTGCAGAACATCACCGGCTTCATGGTGGGGCGGAAGTACGAAAACGAGGGCATCGCCCGCCACGGCGCCAAGATGGTGACGGCGGTGGCGACCACCAACGTGCCCAAGATCACCATGCTGGTCGGCGGCTCCTTTGGTGCCGGCAACTACGGCATGTCGGGCCGCGCCTACCAGCCGCGCTTCCTCTGGACCTGGCCGAACTCCCGCATCTCGGTGATGGGCGGCGAGCAGGCGGCCGACGTGCTGGCAACCGTCAAGCGTGACGCCATTGAACGCCAGGGCGGCAGCTGGAGCGCCGAGGAGGAAGCCGAGTTCAAGCGCCCCACCATCGAGATGTTCGAAAAGCAGAGCCATCCGCTCTATGCCTCGGCGCGTCTCTGGGACGACGGTATCATCGATCCGCGCAAATCCCGCGAGGTGCTGGCGCTCTCGCTCAGCGCGGCGCTCAATGCACCGATCGAAGACACCAGGTTCGGCGTCTTCCGGATGTAAGCCGCCGGGCTTTCATCTTTCGAGAAATACTCCGGGGGTCCGGGGGCAGCGCCCCCGGTCCAGAGCTCCAGACAAAGGACCAACCCCATGTTTGACAAAATCCTGATTGCCAATCGCGGAGAGATTGCCTGCCGCGTGATGGAAACCGCCCGTGCCATGGGGGTGCGGACCGTGGCTGTCTACTCTGACGCGGATGCCGCGTCCAAGCATGTCTCGCTTGCGGATGAAGCGGTGCACATCGGCGGCCCGGCCCCGGCGGACAGCTATCTGAAGGGGGACGTGATCATCCGGTTGGCGCAGGAGACCGGCGCCCAGGCGATTCACCCCGGGTATGGCTTCCTGTCGGAAAACCCCGATTTCGTCGAGGCCGTGGAGGCCGCGGGTCTCACCTTCATCGGGCCATCGGCGGATGCGATCCGCAAGATGGGTCTCAAGGATGCGGCCAAGGCGCTGATGGAAGAGGCCGGCGTGCCGGTGGTGCCGGGGTATCACGGCGCCAATCAGGATCCGGAGTTCCTCGCCGAGCAGGCCGAACAGATCGGCTACCCTGTGCTGATCAAGGCCGTGGCCGGCGGCGGCGGCAAGGGGATGCGGCTGGTCGAGAAGGCGCAGGACTTTGCCGATGCGCTCAAAAGCGCGCAAGGCGAGGCGACCACGGCCTTCGGCAACCCGGATGTCTTGATCGAGAAATACATCCAGCAGCCCCGCCACATCGAGGTTCAGGTCTTTGGCGATGGGACCCACGCGGTGCACCTGTTCGAGCGTGACTGCTCGTTGCAGCGCCGCCACCAGAAGGTGATCGAGGAAGCCCCCGCGCCCGGCATGACGGACGAGATGCGCGCCGCCATGGGCGAGGCCGGCGTGCGCGCGGCCGAGGCCATCGGCTACAAGGGCGCCGGCACGGTGGAGTTCATCGTCGACGGTTCGGAAGGGCTGCGTCCCGATGGCTTCTGGTTCATGGAAATGAACACCCGCCTGCAGGTGGAACACCCGGTGACCGAGCTGATCACCGGCGTCGATCTGGTGGAATGGCAGCTGCGTGTCGCCTCGGGCGAAAGCCTGCCCGCGCGGCAGGAGGACCTTAAGATCACCGGCCATGCGTTCGAGGCGCGGCTATATGCCGAGGACGTGCCCGCAGGCTTCCTGCCCGCAACTGGCACGCTGACCCATCTGTCGTTTCCGGCCGAGTGCCGGGCGGACAGCGGCGTGCGGGCCGGGGATACCATCAGCCCCTGGTATGATCCGATGATTTCCAAGGTGATCGTGCACGGCTCCACCCGCAAGGTGGCGTTGTCGCGGCTGGCGCGCGCGCTGGAGGACACCCAGGTCGGTGGCACCGTCACCAACCTTGCCTTCCTTGGCGCGCTGGCCAGTCATGAGGGGTTCGCGGCGGGCGAGGTGGACACCGGCTTGATCGCCCGCGATCTGGAGGCCTTGACCACGGCGCCCGAGGTCGAGCTGCGTCACAAGGCGGCGGCCGGGATGGTGGCGTTGGACTTGGTGGACGCCGCGGCGGAGACGGGGTTCACGCTCTGGGCACCTTTGCATCGCGCGGTGACATTGTCCCATGCGGGCGAAAGCTTTACCGCTGATGTGCAGGTCGACGGGCCGGACCGCCAGCTGTGGACGGTGGAGGGTGAAACGGTCGTGGCCGAACGCTCCCAGGGCCAGTGGCGCATCGGGGGGCAGCGCATGCCAGCGGTGTCGCGGTCGGCTGGCTTGATCACCGTACATGACGCCTATGGTCTCGAGTTCACCGTCATTGACCCACTTGATCGCGATGCGGCCGCAGGGGGGGATCTGAACGTGATCGAAGCCCCGATGCCGGGCCTGGTGAAGGCGGTGTTCGCCGAAGCCGGGCAGCCGGTGAAGGAGGGGGATCGCCTGGCGGTGCTGGAGGCGATGAAGATGGAGCATTCCCTGCTGGCCCCGCGCGACGGCGTCGTTGCGGAGGTGCTTGCGGGTGCGGGCGACCAGGTCGAGGCCGGCGCTGCGCTGGTGCGGCTGCAAGACGAGAGCGATTGACCCCGGTCCGGGGCGGCGCGCCTGTCGCCCCGTTGCGGTTTGAGTATTTTTGGAAAGATGAAGGGGAGGGGCGTTCCATGGCAGAACACGTCGAGATTTTCGAGGTCGGTCCGCGCGATGGGTTGCAGAACGAGAAGCGCGAAATCCCGGTAGCGGAGAAAGTTGCGCTGACGGATTGCCTGAGCCGCGCGGGCTTTCGCCGGATCGAGGTGGCCAGTTTCGTCTCGCCCAAATGGGTGCCGCAGATGGCAGGCAGCGCGGAGGTGCTTGCGGGCATCACCCGCGCCCCCGGCGTGCGCTATGCGGCGCTGACGCCGAACATGCGCGGCTACGAGGACGCGGTGGCGGCGCGGGCCGACGAGATCGCGGTTTTCGCCTCGGCCTCCGAAGGGTTCTCCAAGGCCAATATCAACGCCAGCATCGAGGAGAGTATCGCCCGCTTCCTGCCGATCCTCGAGGCGGCGAAACAGACCGGGTTGCCGGTGCGGGGCTATGTCTCCTGCGTGACCGACTGCCCCTACGACGGCGCGGTGCAGCCCGGCCAGGTGGCCAAGGTGGCGGCGCGGCTGTTTGAGCTCGGCTGCTACGAGGTCTCACTCGGTGATACCATTGGCCAGGGCACGCCCGAAAGCATCACCGCGATGCTGCAGGCGGTCACGGCAGAGGTGTCGGCAGGTAAACTGGCGGGCCACTACCATGACACTGCGGGCCGCGCGCTGGACAATATCGAAGCCTCGCTGGCGCAGGGCGTGCGGGTGTTCGATGCGGCGGTGGGCGGGCTCGGCGGCTGCCCCTATGCGCCGGGGGCTGCGGGCAATGTCGCGACCGAGGCGGTGCATGCACGGCTGCTGGCGCTGGGTTATGAGACCGGGCTGGACGCTGATGTTTTGACTGAGGCCGCGGAGCTGGCGCGCGCGATGCGCAACCCCAAGTGAAACGAAACAGGAGAAGCGGCATGTTCGAGACAATTACCCTGGAAACAGATGCGCGCGGCGTCTGCACCCTGACCCTGAACCGTCCGGACAAGCACAACGCCATGTCCGGTCAGATGCTGCAGGAACTGACCCTGGCGGCAGGCCGCCTGGCGGCGGATGACACGGTGCGGGTGGTGGTGCTGACCGGCGCGGGCAAGAGCTTTTGCGCAGGGGGTGATCTGAACTGGATGCGCGCCCAGATGGATGCCGATGCCGAAACCCGCGGCCGCGAGGCGCGCGTGCTGGCCGAGATGCTGATGGCGCTCAACACGCTGCCCAAACCGGTGATCGGCGCGATTCAGGGCAATGCCTTTGGTGGCGGCGTCGGCATGGCCTCGGTCTGCGACGTGGCGATCGGCGCGGACCACCTGAGGATGGGGTTGACCGAAACCAAGCTGGGCCTGATCCCGGCCACCATCGGCCCCTACGTGATTGCCCGCATGGGCGAGGCGCGCGCACGTCGGGTGTTCATGTCGGCACGGCTGTTTGACGCCGCGGAGGCCGTCGAGCTGGGTCTGCTGGCCAGGGCGGTGCCTGCGGACCAGCTGGCCGAGGCGGTCGAGGCCGAGGTCGCACCCTATCTCAACTGCGCGCCGGGGGCGGTTGCTGCGGCCAAGAAACTGGCCCGGGACCTTGGGCCACGCCTGGACGATGCCGTGATCGATCACACCATCGCGGCGCTGGTCGAGCGCTGGGAAGGCGCGGAAGCGCAGGAGGGGATCAGCGCCTTTTTCGACAAGCGCAAGCCCGGCTGGCAGGCCTGAAAACAGGTATCTGACATATCTGTTCAGTACTCGGTGGCAGCCCACGGCTGTCACCGATTTCCTATTAAAATGATAGGGTATCAGAAACTTGGCGCTGGGGTGCTTTTTCCTGTCACAAACCCTGCATGATTAACCTCGCCTTAGTTGACGCTGTGGGGGTGGGGGAGTATGCACGATCCAAATCAACACGCCAATTGACGTCGCGCGGGAAACCGCCGGGGAAAGGAGCTGCTCTTGGAAGAGATGTTGAGGGAATACCTGCCGATCCTGGTCTTCCTGGGCGTTGCGGCAGGTTTGGGGATTGTCCTTATCCTGGCAGCCGTGGTGCTGGCGGTCCGAAATCCGGACCCGGAAAAGGTCAGCGCCTATGAATGCGGTTTCAACGCTTTTGACGATGCCCGAATGAAATTCGATGTCCGGTTCTACCTGGTGTCGATTCTCTTCATCATTTTCGACCTGGAGATTGCCTTTCTCTTTCCCTGGGCCGTCGGTTTCAAGGACATCAGCGACCTTGGCTTCTGGTCGATGATGGTGTTCCTGGGCGTGCTGACCATCGGCTTCGCCTATGAGTGGAAGAAGGGAGCGCTGGAATGGCAGTGATGACCGGGGCAAACACCGCAGGCGTGGACAAGGAAGTTGTCACCCAGGCGCTGAATGCGGAACTGCAGGACAAGGGGTTCCTGCTGACCTCTGCCGAAGACATCATCAACTGGGCGCGCACCGGTTCCCTGCACTGGATGACCTTTGGTCTTGCCTGCTGCGCGGTGGAGATGATGCACACCTCGATGCCGCGCTATGATGCCGAACGCTTCGGCATCGCGCCGCGCGCCTCGCCGCGCCAGTCGGACGTGATGATCGTCGCGGGCACCCTGACCAACAAGATGGCCCCGGCCCTGCGCAAGGTCTACGACCAGATGCCGGAGCCGCGCTACGTGATCTCGATGGGGTCCTGCGCCAACGGTGGCGGGTATTACCACTACAGCTATTCGGTGGTGCGCGGTTGTGACCGTATCGTCCCGGTCGATGTCTACGTTCCGGGCTGTCCGCCGACCGCTGAGGCGCTGCTGTACGGGCTGATGCAGCTGCAACGCAAGATCCGCCGCACCGGCACATTGGTCCGCTGAGGCAGGGAGGCAAGCAAATGACGCAAGCGCTGCAAGAGCTGGGTGCCCAGATCGAAGCCAAACGCCCCGATTGCGTGGTGTCCTGGGATATCTCCTTTGACGAATTGAACATCGACGTGGCCCCCGCCAACATCGCCGGGCTGGTCGAGTTCCTGAAGAACGATCCGAACTGCAAATTCTCGACGCTGGTCGACATCACGGCGGTCGACTACCCCGACCGGCCCAAGCGGTTCGATGTGGTCTATCACTTCCTGTCGATGTACCGGAACCAGCGCATCCGCCTGCGTGCCGCCGTGCGCGAGGACGAGATGCTGCCGTCGATTACCGATGTGCACCCCTCGGCCAACTGGTTTGAACGTGAAGTCTACGACATGTTCGGCATCCTGTTCACGGGGCACCCGGACCTGCGCCGGATCCTGACCGACTATGGCTTCCGCGGCTACCCGCTGCGCAAGGACTTCCCGACCACCGGCTATACCGAGGTCCGCTATGATGACGCGCAGAAGCGCGTGGTCTACGAGCCGGTCAAGCTGGTGCAGGAATACCGCCAGTTCGATTTCATGAGCCCTTGGGAAGGTGCCGAATACATCCTGCCCGGTGACGAGAAGGAGGGCGCGAAATGATGGATGGGACCAACCTCGAGGCCAAGTTCGACGATGGCAGCGTGGATGCGCTGAGCGGCGAGCAGAAGATCCGCAACTTCAACATCAACTTCGGCCCGCAGCACCCTGCGGCGCATGGGGTTCTGCGTCTGGTGCTGGAACTCGACGGCGAGATCGTCGAGCGCTGCGACCCGCATATCGGCCTGCTGCACCGCGGCACCGAAAAGCTGATGGAAAGCCGCACCTACCTGCAGAACCTGCCGTATTTCGACCGGCTCGACTACGTGGCGCCGATGAACCAGGAACACGCCTGGTGTCTCGCCATCGAGAAGCTCACCGGCGTCGAGGTGCCGCGTCGCGCGTCGCTGATCCGGGTGCTGTACTCCGAAATCGGCCGCATCCTGAACCATCTGCTGAACGTGACCACCCAGGCCATGGACGTCGGCGCGCTGACGCCGCCGCTCTGGGGGTTTGAAGAGCGCGAAAAGCTGATGATCTTCTACGAGCGGGCCTGCGGTGCGCGCCTGCACGCGGCCTATTTCCGGCCCGGTGGCGTCCACCAGGATCTGCCGGATGAGCTGATCGATGACATCGAGGAATGGGCGATCGAATTCCCCCGCGTGCTCGACGACATTGATGGCCTGCTGACCGAGAACCGGATCTTCAAGCAGCGCAACTGCGACATCGGCGTGGTCACCGAGGAGGACATTCAGCAATATGGCTTCTCGGGTGTCATGGTGCGTGGCTCGGGCCTTGCCTGGGATCTGCGCCGTGCGCAACCCTATGAATGTTATGATGAATTCGACTTCCAAATCCCGGTTGGCAAGAACGGCGACTGCTACGACCGTTACCTGTGCCGGATGGAGGAGATGCGCCAGTCGCTGTCGATCATCCGCCAGGCGATCCACAAGCTGCGCGAAGCCACCGGCGACGTGCTGGCGCGTGGCAAGCTGACGCCGCCCAAACGCGGCGACATGAAGACGTCGATGGAGAGCCTGATCCACCATTTCAAGCTCTACACCGAAGGCTTCCATGTGCCGGCGGGCGAGGTCTATGCCGCGGTCGAGGCGCCCAAGGGCGAGTTCGGCGTCTACCTGGTGGCGGACGGGACCAACAAGCCGTACCGCGCCAAGCTGCGTGCGCCGGGCTTCCTGCATCTGCAGGCGATGGACCACGTGGCCAAGGGTCACCAGCTGGCCGACGTCGCCGCCATCATCGGCACCATGGACGTCGTATTTGGAGAGATTGACCGCTAATGCTTCGCCGTCTGCATCCCGAACAACCCGAAAGTTTTGCCTTCACCCCGGCCAACCAGGCCTGGGCCGAGGCGCAGATCACCAAATACCCCGAGGGGCGTCAGGCCTCTGCGGTCATTCCGCTGCTGTGGCGCGCGCAGGAACAGGAAGGCTGGGTCAGCAAGCCGGCCATCGAATATGTCGCCGACATGCTGGGCATGGCCTACATCCGGGTGCTGGAGGTTGCGTCCTTCTACTTCATGTTCCAGCTGCAGCCCACGGGGTCGGTCGCGCATGTGCAGATCTGCGGCACCACCTCCTGCATGATCTGCGGCGCCGAGGATCTGATCGCTGTCTGCCGCGAGAAGATCGCCGCCAAGCCGCACACCTTGTCGGCCGATGGCAAGTTCTCCTGGGAAGAGGTCGAATGCCTTGGTGCCTGCACCAATGCGCCGATGGCGCAGATCGGCAAGGACTACTACGAAGACCTGACCACCGAAAGCTTTACCCGTTTGCTGGACGATCTGGCGGCCGGCAAGACCGTCACGCCGGGGCCGCAGAATGGCCGCTACGCGGCAGAGCCGAAAACCGGCCTGACGTCGCTTGGCGACTATGAGAGCGGCAAGACGCAGTACAACGCGTCGGTGCAGCTGGCGATGGACATCAAGGATGGCGTCAAGCGCATCCAGGGTGACGAGGTGCCGCTGCTGACTCCCTGGATCGGCAAGGATGGCAAGGTGGCCGGGCGCGCAGCCGGGGGGCAGCCGCCGAAGGCGCCCGAAGCCGTGCTGCCGGCCGTGAAACAGGCGGCCAAGGACGCCCCCGAGAAGAAGGCAAAGGTTGCCAAATCCGCCGCGGCCGAGCCGTCTTCGCCGGAAGGTGCCGCCGCCAAGGTGACGGAAGATTCCACGACCCAGCCCGCGGTTGAGGAAAAGGCGCCGGAGACCCTGAAAGAGGCCCGCGGTGGTCTGCCGGATGATCTGAAACTGCTGAAGGGCGTTGGCCCGAAGCTGGAGCAGACCCTGAACGAGCTTGGGTTCTTTCACTTCGACCAGATCGCCGAATGGACAGACGCCGAGGTCGCCTGGGTCGACGCGCGGCTCAAATTCAAGGGCCGGATCAAGCGAGACGGCTGGATCGAACAGGCCAAGCGCCTTGCCGTGGGCGATGAGACGTCATTCGCCAAGCGCGCCAAGGACGAAGGCATCTACAAAGACGACGACAAGTAACAGGGGCGGCTCCGTCAGGGGCCGCGCCCGGGTGATAGGGAACAGATGAGCAAGGACCAGGACCACGCCATCGCGGCCAAGGGTCGGCATATCGCGCTTGTGATTGCCGGGACCATTTCGCTGTGGGTTGTGCTGTCGCTGTTCATCGGCCCCATGCTGGGACTGCCGGGGCGCTATGCCCTGCTGTTCGACTTCGCCGCGCTGGCAGGCATGATCTATGCGCTGGTCAACATATTTCAACTCTGGCGGATGCGCCGGGACAACCAAAGGTAGGCACCCATGCTGAAGGATCAGGACCGGATCTTTACCAACCTTTACGGCATGCACGAGCGCACGCTGGCTGGCGCCAAGGCGCGCGGCCATTGGGACGGCACCGCGGGCATCATCGAAAAGGGCCGCGACTGGATCATCCAGACGATGAAGGATTCCGGTCTGCGCGGCCGCGGCGGCGCGGGCTTCCCCACGGGTCTGAAATGGTCCTTCATGCCCAAGGAAAGCGATGGGCGCCCCGCCTACCTGGTGATCAACGCTGACGAATCCGAGCCCGGCACCTGCAAGGACCGGGAAATCATGCGCCACGATCCGCACACGCTGATCGAAGGCGCGCTGATCGCCAGCTTCGCGATGAACGCCCATACCTGCTACATCTACCTGCGCGGCGAATACATCCGCGAGCGCGAGGCGCTGCAGGCAGCGATCGACGAATGCTATGATCAGGGCCTGCTGGGCCGCAACGCGGCCGGTTCGGGCTGGGATTTCGATATTTTCCTGCACCACGGGGCAGGGGCCTACATCTGCGGCGAGGAAACTGCCCTGATCGAAAGCCTTGAAGGCAAGAAGGGCATGCCCCGGATGAAGCCGCCGTTCCCGGCGGGTGCGGGGCTCTATGGCTGCCCGACCACGGTGAACAACGTCGAATCCATTGCCGTCGTTCCGACCATCCTGCGCCGCGGCGCAGAGTGGTTTGCCTCTTTCGGGCGGCAGAACAATGCCGGCACCAAGCTGTTTGCGATCTCCGGTCACGTCAACACTCCCTGCGTGGTGGAAGAGGCGATGAGCATCTCCTTCGAGGAGCTGATCGAGAAGCACTGCGGTGGCATCCGCGGCGGCTGGGACAACCTCCTGGCGGTGATCCCCGGCGGCTCCTCCGTGCCCTGCGTGCGCGGTGAGAACATGCGCGATGCGATCATGGACTTCGACTACCTGCGCGGCGAGCTGGGCTCCGGCCTCGGCACCGCTGCGGTCATCGTGATGGACAAGCAGACCGACATCATCAAGGCGATCTGGCGGCTTGCGAAGTTCTACAAGCACGAAAGCTGCGGCCAGTGCACCCCGTGCCGCGAAGGCACCGGCTGGATGATGCGGGTGATGGAGCGACTGGTGCGCGGCGAGGCAGAGCTGGAAGAGATCGACATGCTGTGGGATGTGACCAAGCAGGTCGAAGGCCACACGATCTGCGCGCTCGGCGATGCGGCGGCCTGGCCGATCCAGGGCCTGATCCGCAACTTCCGCGAGGAAATCGAGGACCGCATCAAGGCGCAGAAGTCGGGCCGCATGGGCGCGATGGCCGCGGAGTAATCACCAGTGGACGCTTTGGCCGCATATTCCCATGCTCTGGTCGCTTTGGCGGGGTTTGCCGTCATTGTGCTGCTGCTGTCGCCGGTCTCGGCGCTGGCCAAGCAGAAGGCCGGGCTGGCACCGGGCGGCACCCCGGCAGAGGACTATGCGAACCCGGCCTACCGGTTGAACCGCGCCTATCTGAATGGCTGCGAAACCCTGCCGATCTTCCTTACCGTGACGCTGCTGGCGATTCTTGCCGGGGCGGCCCCGTTCTGGGTGAACATGCTGGCATCACTGGTGCTGGTGACGCGCATTCTGATGGTGATCGTGCACATCCGCGGCATCGGCCGCGCGCAGGCAGGGGCAAGAACGATCTTTTACGTGACGGGCTGGGCCTTGATGCTCGGCCTGGCAATTCTGGCATTGGTGGCACTGTTTTGAGCATGAATGAACGATATCGTGTGGCGGCCCCGCTGGTGATCGCGGCTGTCCTGGCGCTGACAGGGTGCGAAGCCGTCGTCGGCAACAAGCGCCCCCTGTATGACGGCGTGCCTTTCAAGACCAGCGCCAAGGCTGTCGACAAAAAGGTGAACCGCGCGCTGTTCTCGGTGACGGTCAAGGACGCAGGACGTTCGATCACCGGGGCGCGGCAGGCGGCTGCCCATGCCGGAACGCGCTACTGCATCGAAAACTATGGCACCTCGCGGATCGACTGGGCCGTGAACCCCTCGAACGAAAACGCGCCGCTGACGCTGAGCGGTGGTGATGCGATTTTCCAGGGAACATGCAACCCGTGAGCAGGAGCGCGGCATATCAGCAGCGTCTGCTATTGCATAGCAGAGCTGTGCTGCGGCGCAGTGGCCTCTCTTTTGCAAAGGAGAGACCCATGTTGCGTACCCTGACGGCCGCCGCCCTGACCCTGGTCCTGGCGTTGCCTGTGGCAGCCTTGGCCAAGCCATCCCTGCGTGATGTCGCTGAAATCGAAGACCCGCTGTTCGCCGTCGCCGTCGCCAAAGAAGTGGCGGACCATTGCGAGAGCATCGCGCCTCGCTACTTCAAGGGGCTGGGCGAGCTGCGCCGTCTCAAGTCGCGGGCGAATGCCCTGGGCTACAGCGATGCCGAGATCCGCGAATACATCGAATCCGACGATGAAAAGGCGCGGATGCGGGCCAAGGGCGAGCGGCTGCTGGCGCAAAACGGCGTCAGCTACGGCGAACCGGAAACTTTCTGCGCCTATGGCCGCGCGGAGATTGAGAAAAACAGCGCGATCGGCGTGTTACTGAGGGCGAAATAGACCATGTCTGACCTCCGCAAGATCAACATTGACGGAACCGAGATCGAGGTGGACGGGGCAATGACCCTGATCCAGGCCTGCGAAGAGGCGGGCATCGAGATCCCGCGCTTCTGCTATCATGAGCGCCTGTCGATTGCCGGCAACTGCCGCATGTGCCTCGTCGAGGTCGTTGGCGGCCCGCCCAAGCCCGCGGCCTCCTGCGCAATGCAGGTGCGTGACCTGCGCCCGGGGCCCGAAGGCCAGGCGCCGCAGGTGAAAACCAACTCGCCCATGGTCAAGAAGGCCCGTGAAGGCGTGATGGAATTCATGCTCATCAACCACCCGCTGGATTGCCCGATCTGCGACCAGGGCGGCGAATGCGACCTGCAGGACCAGGCGATGGCCTATGGCCTGTCGGGCAGCCGCTTCAAGGAGCCCAAGCGGGCGGTGGATGATCTGGACCTCGGCCCTCTGGTGGACACCACCATGACCCGCTGCATCAGCTGCACCCGCTGTGTGCGCTTCACCACCGAGGTCGCTGGCATCACCCAGATGGGCCAGACCGGCCGTGGCGAGGATGCGGAGATCACCTCCTACCTGAACCAGACCCTGCAATCGAATCTGCAGGGCAACATTATCGACCTCTGCCCGGTGGGCGCGCTGACCTCCAAGCCCTATGCCTTTACCGCACGCCCCTGGGAGCTGACCAAGACCGAAACCATCGACGTGATGGACGCGCTGGGGTCGAACATCCGGGTCGACACCAAGGGCCGCGAAGTGATGCGCATCCTGCCGCGCAACCACGACGCCGTGAACGAGGAGTGGATCAGCGACAAGACCCGCTTTGTCTGGGATGGCCTGCGCCGCCAGCGTCTCGACCGCCCCTATGTGCGCGTCGACGGCAAGTTGAAGCCCGCCACATGGCCCGAAGCCCTGTCCGCGGCGGCCAACGCCATGAAGGGCAAGAAAGTTGCGGGGCTGATCGGTGATCTGGCCCCGGTCGAGGCGGCCTTTGCGCTGAAACAGCTGATCGAGGGGCTTGGCGGCAACGTTGAATGCCGCACCGACAACGCCCGTCTTCCGATCGGCAACCGTGCGGGCTATGCCGGCACCGCCACCATCGAGGACATCGACAATGCCAAGTTCATCCAGCTGATCGGCACCAACCCGCGTGACGAGGCGCCGGTGCTGAACGCCCGCATCCGCAAGGCGTGGCTGAATGGCGCCCAGGTCGGCCTGGTCGGCCAGCCTGCCGATCTGACCTATGACTACGCACATGTCGGCACCGACCGGGCAGCCCTGTCGAGCCTGCTCGACAAGGACCATGGCGCCATCAAGGACGCGCCGTCGGTGGTAATCGTGGGGCAGGGCGCGCTGCGCGAAGCCGACGGTCTGGCGGTTCTGGCCGCCGCGCAGAAACTCGCGGCCGACACCGACTCCAAACTGCTGGTGCTCCACACCGCCGCCTCCCGCGTTGGCGCGATGGACATCGGTGCGGTCACCGAAGGCGGCATGGCCTCCGCCATCGACGGAGCCGAGGTGATCTACAACCTCGGTGCCGATGAGGTGGAGATCGACCCGGGTGCCTTCGTGATCTACCAGGGCAGCCACGGCGACCGTGGGGCGCATCGCGCCGACGTGATCCTGCCCGGCGCCGCCTATACCGAGGAAAACGGCCTGTTCGTGAACACCGAAGGTCGTCCGCAGCTGGCGATGCGCGCCGGTTTTGCACCGGGCGAGGCCAAGGAAAACTGGGCCATCCTGCGGGCGCTCAGCGCCGAGGTCGGAAAACAGCTGCCTTATGACTCGCTGGCGCAGCTGCGGCAGGTTCTGGTCGCGGCAGTGCCGCACTTGGCCAAGATCGACCGGGTGACTGCGAAGGAAGGGGCCCCGCTGGCACAGGACACGCTCGGCACTGCCGACTTCCTGCCCGCGATCCGCGACTTCTACCTGACCAACCCGATCGCGCGCGCCTCGCAGCTGATGGCCGAACTGTCCGCCGGTGCCAAGGCCCGCACGACCGGGAAACTGGCTGCCGAATGATCCGTTTCGCCCTCATATCTGTGCTGATGCTGGCCGCCTGCGCGATGGAGCCGGGCAGCACCGGCGCGCGGCCCACCCCGGTTTACGAAGGGGTGGAGACCAGCCTGCTTGAGGGCGATCTGGTGCAATTTCATGTCTCCATGCGCGATGTGCGCGACACTGGGGATCTCGACAAATATGCGGAATGTGCCGCCGCGCAATATGCGCTGATCCGGGGTTACGGGTTTGCGCGCCACGTGCGCACGACAATGAAACAGGCAGGGGGCAGCCGGACCGCCGATGCGGTCTATCTGATCTCCCCCGCTTTGCCGCGCGGCTTGCGCACCATCGACGCCGAGGTCGTGGTGGCGGATTGCGCGGCGAACGGAATACCCACGGTGTGAGGACCTATGGCTGATTTCTTTAACACTCCAGGCGGCATCGCTGTTCTGATCCTGGCGCAAGTGCTGGCAGTTGTTGCCTTTGTGATGATCTCGCTCCTGTTCCTCGTCTACGGGGACCGCAAGATCTGGGCCGCGGTCCAGATGCGTCGGGGCCCGAACGTGGTGGGCGTCTTCGGCCTGCTGCAATCGGTGGCGGATGCGCTGAAATACGTGGTGAAAGAGGTAGTGATCCCCGCAGGCGCCGACCGCACCGTGTTCATCCTCGCGCCGATGACCAGCTTCGTTCTGGCGATGATCGCCTGGGCGGTAATCCCGTTCAACGACGGCTGGGTGCTCTCGGACATCAACGTCGCCATTCTCTATGTCTTCGCGGTCTCCTCGCTCGAGGTCTACGGCGTCATCATGGGCGGCTGGGCGTCGAACTCCAAGTACCCGTTCCTCGGCAGCCTGCGCTCGGCGGCGCAGATGATCTCCTACGAGGTCTCCCTTGGCCTCATCATCATCGGCATCATCATCTCCACCGGAAGCATGAACTTCGGCGACATCGTGCGCGCGCAGGATGGCGATCTGGGGCTATTGAACTGGTACTGGATCCCGCATTTCCCGATGGTGTTCCTGTTCTTCATCTCGGCGCTGGCGGAAACCAACCGTCCGCCCTTTGACCTGCCGGAAGCGGAATCCGAACTGGTGGCGGGCTACCAGGTCGAATACTCCTCAACCCCGTTCCTGTTGTTCATGGCCGGTGAATACATCGCCATCTTCCTGATGTGCGCGCTCACCTCGCTGTTGTTCTTCGGGGGCTGGCTCAGCCCGATCCCGGGCCTGCCGGACGGCGTGCTGTGGATGGTCGCCAAGATGGCGTTCTTCTTCTTCCTCTTCGCGATGGTAAAGGCGATCACCCCGCGCTACCGCTACGACCAGCTGATGCGCCTGGGCTGGAAAGTGTTCCTGCCGTTCTCGCTGGCCTGGGTGGTCTTCGTGTCCTTTGCTGCAAAATTTGACTGGTTCTGGGGCATCTTCGCCCGCTGGACCGTGGGAGGCTAACTGATGGCGAACATCGACTATACCCGCGCCGCAAAATACTTCCTGCTGCAGGATTTCTGGGTCGGTTTCAAACTGGGGCTGAAGTATTTCTTCGCGCCCAAGGCAACCGTGAACTACCCGCACGAGAAAGGCCCGCTGTCGCCCCGTTTCCGCGGTGAGCACGCGCTGCGCCGCTATCCGAACGGCGAGGAGCGCTGCATTGCGTGCAAGCTCTGCGAGGCGGTCTGCCCGGCGCAGGCGATCACCATCGACGCGGAACCGCGCGAGGATGGCAGCCGCCGCACCACGCGCTATGACATCGACATGACCAAATGCATCTACTGCGGCTTCTGCCAGGAAGCCTGCCCGGTGGATGCGATTGTCGAAGGCCCGAATTTCGAGTTCGCCACCGAAACCCGCGAGGAGCTGTTCTACAACAAGGAAAAACTCCTGGCCAACGGCGACCGCTGGGAAGCCGAGATCGCCCGCAACCTGGAAATCGACGCCCCCTACCGATGAAAGAGCCGCGCAAAAGTTTCCCGAAAACTTTTGCCATGACTTTTTTGAAAAGTCTCGGGCCAGAGGAGATGACGTGACCAAGCAGCCGCCAAACCCGTTTGAGGCCATGATGGAACAGATGCAGGCCCAGGCCCAGCAAATGGCCAAGGCGTTCAATCCGGCGCTGGAGAACTTCTCGCCCTCCGAGGCCTTCAAGGAGTTCGAGGCGCTGTGGCCCACCATGCCCAAAGAAGTCATGGAAATGATGTTCGGCAATACCGTCAACAAGGACGGTCTGGATGCCAAGACCCGGCTGCTGCTGACGCTGGCCGGGCTCACCTGCCAGGGCGCACAGGCCGACAGTGCCGTGCGCCAGACCGTGCGCCACGCCCTCGCGGCAGGTGCCAAGAAACAAGAGATCGTGGAAACGATCGGACAGATGTCGGTCTTCGCCGGCATTCCGGCCATGAACCGGGCGCTGGATCTGGCGCAGCAGGTCATGGACGACAAAAGGGACGATGAGACATGAGCGTTTTTGCCTTCTACCTCTTCGCCATCAGCGCAATCACCGGCGGGCTGTTCACCGTGATCAGCCGCCAGCCGGTGCATTCGGTGCTGTGGCTGATCCTGGCCTTCCTTTCCTCGGCCGGGCTGTTTGTGCTGTTGGGGGCGGAATTCGTCGCCATGCTGCTGGTCATCGTCTACGTGGGGGCGGTCGCGGTGCTGTTCCTCTTCGTGGTGATGATGCTGGACGTGGATTTTGCCGAGCTGAAGGCGGAGATGGCAAAATACATGCCGCTGGCGCTGCTGATCGGCCTGGTGATCCTGATGCAGTTCGTGATGGCCTTCGGCGTTTGGGAAACCGCCCACAAGGCGCCGGAGCTGCTGGCCAATCCGGTGCCTGCGGACCGCCACAACACCGAGGCGCTCGGCCTCATCATCTATGACCAATATTTCCTTCTGTTCCAGCTGTCGGGCCTGATCCTGCTGGTGGCGATGATCGGCGCGATCGTGCTGACGCTGCGCCACCGCACGGATGTCAAACGCCAGGACGTCGTCGCCCAGATGATGCGCGACCCGGCAATGGCGATGGAGCTGAAGGACGTGAAACCGGGGCAGGGGCTGCAAGGCAAATGATCGGACTTGAACATTATCTGACCGTCGCGGCGACGCTGTTCGTCATCGGCATCTTCGGGCTCTTCCTGAACCGCAAGAACGTCATCATCCTGCTGATGAGCATCGAGCTGATGCTGCTGGCGGTGAACATCAACCTGGTGGCGTTCTCCAGCTTCCTGGGCGATCTGGTGGGGCAGGTGTTTACCCTGTTCGTGCTGACCGTGGCCGCCGCCGAGGCCGCCATCGGCCTTGCGATCCTGGTCTGCTTCTTCCGCAACCGCGGCACCATCGCCGTCGAAGACGTCAACGTGATGAAGGGCTAAAGAACCATGGAAACCATCCTCCTCTTTGCCCCGTTGGTGGGGGCGGTGATCTGCGGCTTCGGCCACAAGTTCATCGGTGAAAAGGCCGCCACGATCACCGCGACGGCCCTGTTGTTCCTCTCGGCGCTGCTGAGCTGGATCACCTTCCTGTCGTTCGACGGGGTGACCGAGACCATCAAGATCCTGCGCTGGATCGAAAGCGGCTCGCTGGCCACCGACTGGGCGATCCGTCTGGACCGGCTGACCGCGATCATGCTGATCGTGATTACCACGGTTTCCAGCCTCGTGCACCTCTACTCCTTCGGCTACATGGACCATGACCCGCAGTGGAAAGAGGGCGAGAGCTACAAGCCGCGCTTCTTTGCCTACCTGTCGTTCTTCACCTTCGCGATGCTGATGCTGGTGACCTCCGACAACTTGGTGCAGATGTTCTTCGGCTGGGAGGGCGTCGGTGTCGCCTCCTACCTGCTGATCGGCTTTTACTATCGCAAGCCGTCGGCCAATGCCGCGGCCATGAAGGCGTTCATCGTCAACCGTGTCGGTGACTTCGGCTTTGCGCTGGGGATCTTCGGTCTGTTCTTCCTGACCGACAGTATCAACCTCGGCGACATCTTCGCGGCAGCGCCGACGCTGGCAGAGACCCAGGTGTCCTTCCTGTGGACCGAGTGGAACGCGGCGAACCTCTTGGCCTTCCTGCTGTTTGTCGGCGCGATGGGCAAGTCGGCCCAGCTCTTGCTGCACACCTGGCTGCCGGACGCGATGGAAGGCCCGACCCCGGTGTCGGCGCTGATCCACGCCGCGACCATGGTGACCGCGGGCGTGTTCCTGGTCTGCCGGATGTCGCCGCTGATGGAATTTGCGCCTGAAGCCACTGCGTTCATCACCGTGCTGGGCGCCGCGACCGCATTCTTTGCCGCCACCATTGGCCTGGTGCAGAACGACATCAAGCGCGTCATCGCCTATTCGACCTGCTCGCAGCTCGGCTACATGTTCGTGGCGGCTGGCGTCGGCATGTATTCGGCGGCGATGTTCCACCTGTTCACCCACGCCTTCTTCAAGGCGATGCTGTTCCTTGGCGCCGGTTCGGTGATCCACGCGATGCATCACGAGCAGGACATGCGCAACTACGGCGCGCTGCGCAAGAAGATCCCCTATACCTTCTGGGCGATGATGATCGGCACGCTGGCTATCACCGGCGTCGGCATCCCGCTCACCCACATCGGCTTTGCCGGCTTCCTGTCCAAGGACGCGATCATCGAAAGCGCCTATGCAGGCGGCTCGATGTTCGGCTTCTGGGCGCTGGTGCTCGCGGCCTTCATGACGTCGTTCTACAGCTGGCGCCTGATGTTCCTGACCTTCTACGGCGAGGCGCGCGGCGACAAGCACACCCACGACCACGCTCATGAAAGCCCGATGGTCATGCTGATCCCGCTGGGCGTTCTGGGTCTTGGCGCGATCTTCTCGGGCATGCTGTGGTACGGCAGCTTCTTCGGTCACGCCGATCAGGTGGGCAAGTTCTACGGCATCCCGGTGGCCGAGGCCGCGGCAGAGGCTCATGGCGAAGCGACGGCAGGCGATTATGCCGGTGATGAGCACCACTACGCCTTCGTCGGCGAGCCGGGCGAGGGCGCGCTGTATATCGCGCCGGACAACCACGTGCTGGAGGATGCCCATGCCGCGCCCAAATGGGTGAAGGTCTCGCCCTTCATCGCCATGCTGGGCGGCTTGGCGCTGGCCTACCTGTTCTACATCGTGAACCCCTCGCTGCCCAAGCGTCTGGCCAAGCAGCAGCGGCCGCTGTACCTGTTCCTGCTGAACAAGTGGTACTTTGACGAGATCTATGATGCGATCTTTGTCAAACCGGCGGTGGCGCTTGGTCGGCTCTTCTGGAAGAAGGGCGATGGCAAGACCATCGACGGCTTCCTGAACGGTCTGGCGATGGGCATTGTTCCCTTCTTCACCCGCCTCGCGGGCCGGGCGCAGTCCGGTTACATCTTCACTTATGCCTTCTGGATGGTGCTGGGCATTGCCGCCCTGGTCACCTGGATGTCGATCGGCGGAGGAGCGCACTGATGGACAATCTCCTTTCTATCGTCACCTTCATCCCGGCGCTTGCGGCGGCCATCCTGGCCCTGTTGATGCGCGGCGCGGATGAGGCGGCGCAGCGCAACGCCAAATACGTCGCGCTTTTTGCCACCACCGTCACTTTCCTGATCAGCCTCGGGATCTACTCCCAGTTCGATCCCGCCAATACCGGCTTTCAGTTCGTCGAAGAGGCGGAATGGATCTTCGGGTTGAAGTACAAGATGGGCGTCGACGGCATCTCGGTGCTGTTCGTTATGCTGACCACCTTCATCATGCCGCTGACCATCCTGGCCAGCTGGTCGGTCACCGACCGGGTGAAGGAATACATGATCGCCTTCCTGCTCCTGGAGACCCTGATGCTGGGCGTCTTCATGGCGCTGGACCTGGTGCTGTTCTACCTGTTCTTCGAGGCGGGCCTCATTCCGATGTTCCTGATCATCGGGATCTGGGGCGGCAAGGAGCGGATCTACGCTTCGTTCAAGTTCTTCCTCTACACCTTCTTCGGTTCGGTGCTGATGCTGGTGGCGATGGTGTTCATGTATGTGGATGCCGGCACCACCGATATTGAGACCCTGCTGACCCACAGCTTCTCGGCGGCGTCGTTTGACGTGCTGGGCCTGCACATCGTGGGCGGCGCGCAGACGCTGATGTTCCTCGCCTTCTTTGCCTCTTTCGCGGTGAAGATGCCGATGTGGCCGGTGCACACCTGGCTGCCGGACGCGCACGTACAGGCGCCGACCGCGGGCTCTGTGGTGCTGGCGGCAATCCTGCTGAAAATGGGCGGCTACGGCTTCCTGCGCTTCAGCCTGCCGATGTTCCCGGTGGGGGCCGATGTGATGACCGACGTGGTGCTGTGGATGTCCGCCATCGCGGTGGTCTACACCTCGCTGGTCGCCATGGTGCAGGAGGACATGAAGAAGCTGATCGCCTATTCGTCCGTCGCACACATGGGCTTTGTCACCATGGGAATTTTTGCCGCCAACCAGCAAGGTGTGGACGGCGCGATCTTCCAGATGATCAGCCACGGCTTCATCTCCGCCGCGCTCTTCCTCTGCGTCGGCGTGATCTATGACCGCATGCACACCCGCGAGATCGACGCTTATGGCGGCCTGGTGATCCGTATGCCCGCCTATGCGCTGGTCTTCATGTTCTTCACCATGGGCAACGTCGGCCTGCCGGGTACCTCTGGCTTCATCGGTGAGTTCCTGACCCTGATGGGCGCCTTCCAGAAGAACACCTGGGTCACCGCAGTGGCGGCAACCGGCGTGATCTTCTCGGCAGGCTACGCGCTGTGGCTCTACCGCCGCGTGGTGTTCGGCGACCTGATCAAGGGCAGCCTCAAGACCATCCAGGACATGAGCGCCCGCGAACGGTTCATCTTTGCGCCGCTGGTGGTGATGACCCTGCTGCTGGGCGTCTACCCGGCGCTGGTCACCGATATCATCAGCCCCTCGACCGAGGCGCTGGTCGCTAACTTCAACCAGTCTCTGGCTGCTGCCGATACCTCGGCGGCGACCCAGATTGCTTCGCACTAAGGGAGCATCAGGCAGATGATCCAAGCTGATCTCACCGTAATCCTGCCAGAGATCGTTCTGGCACTTTACGCCATGGCGGCGCTCTTGGGCGCGGTTTACACCGGCAAGGACAGGCTGGCGGGCCCGCTGGTCTGGTCCACCGCCGCGCTGCTGGCGGTGCTGGCCTTCTGGATCGGCTCCAGCCCGGCCGGAACGCAGACCGCCTTTGGCGGCATGTTCATCGACGACGGTTTCTCGCGCTTTGCCAAGGTGGCGCTGCTTTTGGGTGCCGCTGCGGTGCTGCTGATTGGCCAGGAGTACATGGCCCGGCGCGGCATGCTGCGGTTCGAATACCCGATCCTGGTCGCGCTCTCCGCCGTGGGCATGATGATGATGGTCTCGGCAGGCGACCTGATGGCGCTGTACATGGGGCTTGAGCTGCAGTCGCTGGCGCTGTACGTCGTGGCTGCAATGCGCCGCGACAGCGTGAAATCGACCGAGGCGGGCCTCAAGTATTTCGTGCTCGGCGCACTGTCCTCCGGTCTGCTGCTCTACGGTGCCTCGCTGGTCTACGGCTTTGCCGGAACCACCAAATTCGCAGGCATCATCCAGGTGGCAGAGCAGGGCCACATGTCCATCGGCATGCTGTTCGGCCTCGTCTTCATGATCTCGGGGCTTGCCTTTAAGGTTTCGGCGGTGCCGTTCCACATGTGGACGCCCGACGTCTACGAAGGCTCTCCGACGCCGGTTACCGCCTTCTTTGCCACCGCACCCAAGGTGGCAGCGATGGGCCTGTTCGCCCGCGTGCTGCATGACGCCTTCGGTGGCGCCATCGCCGACTGGCAGCAGGTGATCGTGGTGCTGTCGGTGCTGTCGATGTTCCTCGGCGCGATTGCCGCCATCGGCCAGCGCGACATCAAGCGTCTGATGGCCTTCTCCTCGATCGCCCACATGGGCTATGCAATGATCGGCCTTGCGGCCGGGACCGAGGCAGGGATCAGCGCGATGCTGGTGTACCTCGCGATCTATGTCACCATGAACATCGGCACCTTCTCCTTCATCCTGATGCTCGAGAAAGACGGCAAGCCGGTCACCGACATTCTGGCCCTGAACCAGTTCGCCGCGCGTGAGCCGGGCAAGGCGCTGGCGGTGCTGGTGCTGATGTTCTCGCTGGCGGGCGTGCCGCCGATGCTGGGCTTCTTTGCCAAGCTGGGCGTGTGGAAGGCGGGCGTGGACGCCGGGCTGATGGGGCTGGTGATCGCCTCCGCCGTGGCTTCGGTCATCGGTGCCTTCTACTACCTGCGGATCGTGTTCTACATGTACTTCGGCACCGGCGAGGGCGATGTCGAGGCCAAGGGCTCCCCGGTGCTGGCGGTGGCCCTGATGGCCTCGGCAGCGATGATGCTGGTGGGCGTGGTCTACCAGTTCGGTATCGACGGCGCGGCGGCTGCGGCTGCGGCCACCCTTGTAAACTGATCGGCTTTTCATCAGGCTGAACGGGCCCGGTCGCTTGACCGGGCCTTTCGCACTTTCTAAGGAGCGCGCATGAGCTGGCCAGCAGGATATGGAAAACGGGTGCTGCCCGAGGTCGACAGTACCCTGGACGAGGCGGCCCGTATTGCCGACGGGCTGGCGGGGCCGGAGTGGATTCTGGCCCTGCGTCAGACCAAGGGCCGCGGCCGACGCGGTCGCGACTGGAAAGACCCCAAGGGCAATTTCGCCGCCACCCTGGTGATGCGCCCCGAAGGTGCCCCGGGTCAGGCGGCGCTGCGCAGCTTCGTGGCAGCCCTCGCGGTCTATGACGCTTGCGTCGCGGTCACCGGCCGCAGCGACGGCTTGTCGCTGAAATGGCCCAACGACGTGCTGTTGAAGGGTGGCAAGCTGGCCGGCATCCTGCTGGAAAGCTCGGGCAATGGCAAAGGCGTCAACCACCTGTTCGTCGGCATCGGCGTCAACCTGGTGGAAACCCCGATGAAGGAATGGCTGGAACCCGGCGCGGTCTGGCCGGTGTCGCTGTTGTCGGAAACCGGCGTGCAGGTCTCGCCCGAGGACTTCCTCGAAGCCCTGGCAGAGGCCTTTGCCCGCTATGAGCATCAGTTCTCCACCTACGGGTTCGAACCGATCCGTACCGAGTGGCTCGCCCGTGCGGCCAAGCTGGGCGAGGTGATCACCGCCCGCACCGCCAATTCTGAAACCGAAGGCACATTCGAGACGGTGGACGCCAACGGCAACCTCGTCCTAAACACGGCCAAGGGCCGTGTCAGCATCCCGGCGGCGGACATCTTTTTCTAGAAAGGGGCAGCGATGCTTCTGGCAGTTGATTGCGGCAACACCAACACGGTCTTTTCGATTTATGACGGCGAAGAGTTTATCGCCATGTGGCGCACGGCCACCGACTGGAAGCGCACCGCCGACCAATATTATGTCTGGCTCAACACGCTGATGCGGCTGCAGGGCATCGAGGCGGATATCACCGACATGATCGTGTCTTCCACGGTGCCGCGGGTGGTGTTCAACCTTCGGGTGCTGGCCGATCGGTATTTCAACACGCGCCCGCTGGTCGTGGGCAAACCTGAATGCAAGCTGCCGGTTGCCGTGCGGGTGGATGAAGGCACCCAGGTCGGGCCCGACCGGCTGGTCAACACCGTGTCCGGTTTCGACCAGCATGGCGGCAACCTGATCGTGGTTGACTTTGGCACGGCAACCACCTTTGACGTCGTCGCCGAGGATGGCGCCTATATCGGCGGGGTAATTGCGCCCGGGGTGAACCTCAGCCTCGAGGCTCTGCACCAGGCGGCGGCGGCCTTGCCGCATGTGGACATTACCAAGCCGCAGCGTGTAATTGGCACCAACACCGTCGCCTGCATGCAGTCCGGCGTGTTCTGGGGCTATGTCGGCCTCGTGCGCGAAATCTGCGACCGTATCAAGATGGAACGCGGCGTGGCGATGAAAGTTATCTCAACAGGCGGGCTGGCGCCTTTGTTCCAGCAAACGGCAGATCTGTTCGATGCGTTCGAGGAAGACCTCACCATGCACGGGCTTCAGATCATACATAAATACAACAAGGAAAACGGAACTGACGCATGAGCAGTGAACGACTGATATACCTGCCCCTCGGCGGGGCGGGTGAAATTGGCATGAATGCCTATGTCTATGGCTACGGACCGCAGGACAAGGAGCGGCTGATCCTGGTCGACCTCGGCGTGACCTTCCCGGACATGGACACGACCCCGGGTGTGGATCTCATCATGCCGGACATGACCTGGCTGAAAGAGCGCGTGGACCGGCTGGAGGGGATTTTCATCACCCACGGGCACGAGGACCACATCGGCGCCATCGCGCATATGTACTCCAGCCTGAGCGTGCCGATCTACGCCCGCCCCTTCACCGCCAACCTCGCGCGGCGCAAGATGGAAGAAGCGGGCCATGATCCGGCCAATGTCGTCACCGTCGAGGCCTGGCCCGAGGTGACACGGCTTGGCCCCTTCACGGTCGGCGTCGCGCCGATGAGCCATTCGATCCCCGAGAGCGGCGCCCTGGTGATCGACAGCCCGGCAGGCCGGGTGGTGCACACCGGCGACTTCAAGCTGGATCCGAACCCGCTGGTGGGCGAACCCTTCGATCCCGAGATGTGGGCGCAGATCGCCGCACCGGGCATCCAGGCGCTGGTCTGCGATTCGACCAACGTCTTCTCGACCCATCCGGGCCGCTCGGAATCGGAATTGCCGGAGCCGATCACCGAACTGTTCGCCAATGCCAAGGGCATGGTGGCCGCCACGACCTTTGCCTCCAACGTGGCGCGGGTGAAGACGCTCGCAAAGGCGGGCGAGAAGGCCGGGCGCTCCATCGTGCTGCTGGGCCGCGCCATGCGGCGGATGATCGAAGCCGCGGTGGAAACCGGTGTGCTGAGCGATTTTCCCAAGACCATCAGCCCCGAGGACGCCAGCGATGTGCCGCGCGAGAACCTGATGCTGATCACCACCGGCAGCCAGGGCGAACGCCGCGCTGCCACCGCCCAGCTGGCGCGCGGCAAGTACCGCGGGCTGGAGCTGAAGGAGGGCGACCTGTTCCTGTTCTCCTCCAAGACCATTCCGGGCAATGAGAAGGGCGTGATCCACATCATCAACCAGTTCTCGGAAAAGGGCGTCGATGTCGTGGACGACAGCTCGGGCCTGTACCACGTGTCGGGGCATGCCAATGGGCCCGACCTGGAGGCGTTGCACGATCTGCTGAAGCCCAAGATGGTGGTCCCGATGCACGGCGAACACCGTCACCTGCGCCAGCATGCGCGCCTGGCCGAGGCCAAGGGCATCGCCAGCGCGGTGGTGGTCAACGGCATGATGATGGACCTGACGGGCGATGCGCCCAAGGTCACCGGCTGTGTCGACACCGGCCGCACCTACCTGGACGGCACGGTCAAATACGGCGCGCTGGACGGCATCGTGCGCGACCGCATCCGCATGGCGCTGAACGGTCATGTCACCGTGACGGTTATCCTCGACGAAGAGGACGAGCCTCTGGGGGAACCGTGGTGCGACATCAAGGGGTTGGCCGAGACCGGCAGCTCCAACGCGGCACTGGTCGAGGTGATGGAAGAGGACCTGAACCAGTTCCTGATGCGGGCCGGGGCCAAGACCCTGCGCAACGAGGAAAAGCTGGAGCAGGAACTGCGTCGCATCGCGCGCCAAAGCGCGCAGAGCGAGATCGGCAAGAAGCCGGAAGTCACGGTGGTGGTCAGCCGCATGCGCTGACTCTGCGGGGCAGGGCGGCTCTCCCGCCCGGCCCAAGCTGCATCGTGGATGCATCAGGCCCCGTTGGGCCAGGCGCCGCGGTCCCTTGACGGGACCGCGGCGCTGTCGCTTTTGCGGAGGTGTTGGGACAGCAGCCTGAAACGGCGGCCAGCAATGAAAAACGCCGCGGCCCTTCGGGGGCACGCGCCGTTTTGATCGTGCCCCGGACGGGGGCAGCGTAGCCTTGGGCGTCAGCCGTGCAGCGGACGGGCACAGCTGGGGCAGGAGACCACTTTGCGCGGCGCGCTGAACACGGCGCGGAACAGGGTGCGCAGCATGGAGGCAAAGGCCTCGGCGCGCAGCTCATGTGCGCGTGCCTCGATGGCCTGGAAATCGGCGAGGGTCAGTGTCGGCGTTGTGTTTTCGGTGCTGATCATGGTTTGGCCTGTCATCAGTGGCGCGTTTTCTGTTGGCGCAGCTATACGCCTCTCTCGGCCCGTTTACGCCAACCAAGATCGAAGACCCGTTATGCTGCAAGTGCAAAGCTTGCCATGCCGCACTTGCATGGGCGCGACGGAACATCAATGTCACTGCCCGAATCCATACGGCGGGGCAGACGCAAAAGGGCCGCTTCACTGGGAAGCGGCCCTTTGGAAATCGGGATCAGGAGCGTCTTTTGCCGATTTGACCTGCTGATTTAACCGGCGCGGCGCTCGGCAAAGCTGAGGGCAATGAAGCTGGGCATGTGATCGCCCATGCCCACGACGGTCTTATCGTCACGACGCTCGCCCTTGCCACGTCCAGAGGAGCGGCCGCTCTTCTGGTTGACCTTGGTGTCGCGGTTGTCGCGCGTGTCCTTGGCGGATTTCGACGCGGGCTTCCCACCGGATTTCTCCTCGCGGCTTTCGACCTTGGCGTCTGCCTCGGGTTTGGCCTCCGGCGCGGGCTTGTCCTTTTTCGGCGCGGGCTTCACCGGGTTTTCCAGCCGGGTGATTTCCTTCTGGATCAGGGTCTCTACCGCATCCAGCGCCTTTTCGTCGCGGGGCGAGCAGATGGTGATCGCCTTGCCCTCGCGACCCGCACGACCGGTGCGGCCGATGCGGTGGACATAATCCTCAGCATGGCCGGGCACATCGAAGTTGAACACATGGCTGACGCTCGGCACGTCCAACCCGCGCGCCGCGACGTCAGAGGCGACCAGGATCCGCAGGGAGCCTTCGCGGAAGCCGTCCAGCGTCTTCATGCGCTGGCTCTGGTCCAGGTCGCCATGGATCGCGGCCGCGTCATAGCCGTATTTCTTGAGCGATTTCGCGCAGATATCCACATCCGTCTTGCGGTTGCAGAAGATGATGCCGTTGGTCAGCTTCTCACCCTCGGCGTCGATCAGCGCGCGCAGCACCTTACGCTTTTCGCTGCCCTCGCGGTCGCGGCGGGAGGGTTTGAACATCACCACGCCCTGCTCGATGGTTTCGGAGGCGGTGGCCTGGCGGGCGACCTCGATCCGGGCCGGGGCCGACAGGAAGGTATTGGTGATGCGTTCGATTTCCGGCGCCATGGTGGCCGAGAAGAACAGCGTCTGACGGGTGAACGGCGTCAGCGAGAAGATGCGCTCGATATCGGGGATAAAGCCCATGTCGAGCATCCGGTCGGCCTCGTCCACCACCATGATCTGCACGCCGGTGAGCAGCAGCTTGCCGCGCTCGAAATGGTCCAGCAGGCGGCCCGGTGTGGCGATCAGCACGTCGACACCCTTGTCGATCAGCGCGTCCTGTTCCTTGAAGGAAACGCCCCCGATCAGCAGCGCCTTGGTCAGCTTCACGTGCTTGGCATAGGTGTCGAAGTTCTCGGCAACCTGTGCCGCCAGCTCGCGGGTGGGGCACAGCACCAGGCTGCGCGGCATCCGGGCGCGGGCGCGGCCACGGGCCAGCAGGGTAATCATCGGCAGGGTGAAGGACGCGGTCTTGCCGGTCCCGGTCTGGGCAATCCCCAGAACATCGCGCCCTTCCAGCGCCGGGGGAATCGCCCCGGCCTGAATGGGGGTGGGGCTTTCGTAACCAGCTTCCTCAATTGCCTTGAGGACCTTGGCGTTCAGGTTCAGATCGGTGAATTTTGTCATCTGTATCCGTCATTGCGGACACTGACCAGGCCCGCGCGTGTGTGTTGCAGCCGGCTCCGCTAGGGTCACGCGGGATGGCAGCTTCCGGCTCGAGGGCGGGCATAGCAAAATACCGGGTGATCGTCAATTAATGCCGGTTTTTGCGCTCTTTTTAGCCGGTGGCGCGCTGAAAAGGGAACAATTCAGGGGCTCGACGGAAAGTGTTTCTGCCGCGTCGCGCCCAAGCCCAGTTGGCGAATCCGCAGCAGTCCGGCCGCAGCGAGCCGCTCGCGCAGGGCGGGGCTGTCGGCACAGACCGCCGCAAAGAAGCGGCGCAGTCCGGCGGTGCCTTCATCGCGCTCAAGCGTGCTCAGCAACTCGTGCATGGTGATTCCCCCGGCTTGGCGCGCGCGGGTGGGCTTCAATTCGGCCCGGTAGGAGCCTTTGCGAAGCCGATATTGATAGTGTGCCAGCCAGCTGTCCCAGTCCCGCGCGTGAAAATGGCACAGCTCCATCTGGTCCAATTCGGCCTGTCCCGGGTTGGGGGTGTCATCGACAAAGGCGTTATGGATGCGAAACTCCAGCCGGGGCTGGCCGCAGCGCACGAACAGCTTGCCCTGGGTGTGGCTGAGGAATCCGCCACGCAGATCCGCGCCAAACGGGCCATAGGCCGCGGCGGAGGCGGTTTCATCGGCAAGGGTCTTGAAGGCCGAGCCATCGCCGCCCGCCAGCGCTTCGAGAGGGCGGACCCTTGCGCAGAGCGCCTCTTGTGGCAATTCCGCCAATGTCGCGGCGACGGGGTCGGGCGACCACAGGAATTCATCCACGTCGCAATGCAGCAGCCACTCAACATCCCCCGCCGCCTGGCGGTGGTAGGCCCGTGTGGCGTTGGCGCTTTGGCGGACCTGGTGTTTGGCGGGTCGGCGGCCCTTGGTGCCTCCCTGCTTGCCCCAGTAGGTGTCGTCGCAGGTGATGACGCGGATCTTGGGATGCGCCTTCAGGTGGCCAAAGGCGTCGGGGCAGGGCGCATCCAGATAGAGATACAGCCGGTGTGCGCCCATCTCCAGATGATGGGCGGCAAAGCGCAGGATATCCTCGGCCCCGGCCTTGATGGTGCTGACGATGCCCCATTTCACCTGCTGCTGCGCCATGGCCTGTCCCCTGCCTGCGGTCCTCTCCGCCTGTGCGGCCAGCATCCGCGCAGAGCCGGGCAAGTGCAAGGGGGGCAAAAGAAAACGCCCGGCAGAGCCGGGCGCTTCGTCAGACCATCATTTCCTTGGTCGCGGTCAGCTTGAGGTCGGGGTAGTCCCGCTCGACCCGGTCGATGTCCCACTGCAGCCGTGTCAGATAGACGATGTCGCCGTCGTGGTCATGGGCGATGTGCTGCTTGTTGGTGTTGATGAACTTGTCCACCGCCGCCTTGTCGCCGCTGACCCAGCGGGCCGAGGTGAACTGGCTGGCCTCGAAGCGCACCGGCAGGCCGTATTCCATCTCGATCCGGCTGGCCAGAACCTCGAACTGCAGCGCGCCGACCACGCCAACGATGAAGCCGGAGCCGATCGAGGGCTTGAAGACCTTGGCAGCGCCTTCCTCGGCAAATTGCATCAGCGCCTTTTCCAGGTGCTTGGCCTTCATCGGATCGCCCGCGCGCACGCCCTGCAAGAGTTCCGGCGCAAACGACGGGATGCCGGTCACCTTCAGCGCCTCGCCCTCGGTCAGGGTGTCGCCGATGCGCAGCTGGCCGTGGTTCGGAATGCCGATGATGTCGCCCGCCCAGGCCTCTTCGGCCAGCTCGCGGTCGGAGGCCAGGAACAGCACCGGGTTGGAGATCGCCATCGGCTTCTTGGTGCGCACATGGGTCAGTTTCATGCCCCGTTTGAAATGGCCCGAGGCCATGCGCACGAAGGCCACCCGGTCGCGGTGCTTGGGGTCCATGTTGGCCTGCACCTTGAAGACAAAGCCCGCGACCTTCTTCTCCTCCGGCGACATCTGCCGCGGCTCCGCTGATTGCGGTTGCGGCTCGGGGCCGTATTTGCCGATGCCGTCCATCAGCTCCTTGACGCCAAAGGAGTTGATCGCCGAGCCGAACCAGATCGGGGTCATGTGCCCCTCGAGCACCGACTGTGGGTCCAGCGCGGGCAAGAGCTCACGCGCCATCTCGACCTCTTCCAGCAGCTTTTCCAGCAGATGCGCAGGCACGTGTTCGGCCAGCTTGGGGTCGTCCAGCCCGTTGATTTCGATGCTTTCGGCCACCTTGTTGCGGTCGGCGCGGTCCATCAGCTCCAGCCGGTCACGTAGCATGTCGTAGCAGCCGATGAAATCGCGGCCCACCCCGATCGGCCAGCTGGCCGGGGTCACGTCGATCGCCAGGTTTTCCTGGATCTCGTCGATGATCTCGAAGGTGTCGCGGCTTTCGCGGTCCATCTTGTTACAGAAGGTCAGGATCGGCAGGTCGCGCAGGCGGCAGACTTCGAACAGCTTCTGGGTCTGGCTTTCCACGCCCTTCGCGCCGTCGATCACCATCACCGCCGCATCCACCGCCGTCAGCGTGCGGTAGGTATCCTCGGAGAAGTCCGAGTGGCCCGGCGTGTCCACCAGGTTGAAGCGGAAGCCGTTGAAATCGAACGACATGGCCGAGGCCGAGACCGAGATGCCCCGATCCTTTTCCATCTGCATGAAGTCCGAGCGCGTGCGCCGTGCCTCGCCCTTGGCGCGCACCTGTCCGGCCATCTGAATCGCGCCGCCATAAAGGAGGAACTTTTCAGTCAGCGTGGTCTTGCCCGCATCCGGGTGCGAGATGATCGCAAAGGTGCGGCGACGGGCAACTTCGGGCGGCAGTTCGGGGCGGTTGGTGACGGTATCCTGCATGAGCGCGCGTATAGCAGGAATGCGGCAGGAGGCAAGAAAAACAGCCGGGCAGGGCGCCGCGTCCCTGCCGTGGTCGGCGGTCGGCGAAAACTTACCTGCAGGCTGCAAAACACGCTACCATGCAAGTCCGCGCCACGGTGGCACACCCGCCCCGCGCGGCACAAACAGCGGCGGCCGGCCGAGGCACGCCGCGCCAGGAAACAAGAGGGGCAAGACATCGACCTGACCAACCCCATAGGGAGACCCTGATGAAAATAGCCATGCTGTCCCGCAATCCAGAGCTTTACTCGCACAAGCGGCTGAAGGAGGCTGCCGAGGAGCGTGGCCATGAATTGCACATCATCAACACCCTGCGCTGTTACATGAACATCGCCTCACGGCGGCCCGAGATCTATTACAACGGTGAAAAGCTGGCCGGCTATGACGCGGTGATCCCGCGCATCGGCGCTTCGGTCACCTTCTACGGCATGGCGGTGCTGCGCCAGTTCGAGATGATGGGCGTGTTCCCCCTGAACGAAAGCGTGGCCATCGGCCGCTCACGCGACAAGCTGCGCTCGATGCAGCTTCTGGCGCGCGATGGCATCGGCCTGCCGGTCACCACCTTTGCCCATGACCCCAAACAGACCGACGAGGTGCTCGACCTGGCCGGCGGCGCGCCCATCGTGATCAAGCTGCTGGAGGGCACACAGGGCATCGGCGTGGTGCTCGCCGATACCAACCGCTCGGCCAAATCCGTGGTCGAGGCCTTCCGCGGCGCCGGCGTCAACATTCTCTTGCAGGAGTTCATCAAGGAGGCGGGCGGCACCGACATCCGCGCCATAGTGGTCGGCGGCCGGGTGATCGCGGCGATGAAACGTACCGGTGCCGAGGGCGAGTTCCGCTCCAACCTGCACCGCGGCGGCTCTGCCGCGCTGGTGAAGCTCTCGCCCGAGGAACGCTCCACCGCGGCCCGCGCCGCCAAGACCATGGGGCTGAATGTCTGCGGTGTCGACATGCTGCGGGCCAATCACGGCCCGGTGGTGATGGAGGTAAACTCTTCTCCCGGCCTTGAGGGCGTTGAAAAGGCCACCGGCCTCGATATCGCCGGCAAGATCATCGAATACATCGAAAAACACGCCAAGCCGGGCGCGACCAAGACCAAGGGCAAGGGGTAGGGGCTTCGGCGGGCGGGGCGTGGCAGGCCGTGACCGGCGCTAACGCAACGACGCGCGCTTCAGCAGCTTCACCGCGTCGGGACGGTTGAGCAGCGCCCGACCCACCTCGAGCCCGTGCGCGCCGGGCTGGGGAATGCCGGGCCACGCGCCAGCCCCCTCGCCACCGCGGCATATCCGAAGGTCCTCCGGCAGCGCGGGGCGGGTCACCGGGTCGAGGAAAGTTGTCTCGGCCGCGATCCCTTCGGCGTAGATGATGTGATGGCTGTCGAACAGGATCTGCACATAGTCGACAAAGCCGCCATCCAGCACCACGACGCTGTTGCCGTTCACCAGGTCACGGGCCCGCACGAGGATCTCCGGCGCGCCTGCACCGATCTCGTCGCTGCGCTGATAGACCATCAGCCGGTGGTTCGGGCTGACGACCAGGTCGCGGGCGTTGTTCAGCGCCCCCTCGCGGATCAGGATCGGAGCGAGATTGCCCACCGCGCGCAGGGTGGACTGGCCGACCCAGCGCACCTGCTGCACCCCTGCATCGCGCGTCAGCACCCGGTCGCCGGGGGCGAGGTCCTCGATCGGGCATTGCGCGCCGGTGGCCAGGGTGATGCGGGTGCCGCGGGCAAAGGACACGCAGGCCGACTGCGCCAGCTTGCGTCTTGCAGGCTCCCGTTCGGCGCTGACCAGCGTGTAATTCACCTGCGGCAGCAAGGGGGCCAGCGGCAACAGAAAGATCTCCGCCACATAGCCGTCAGGGTCGGCCTCGACCACCAGCAGGATCTCGACGTTGGTGCCGCTGTCGGGCATCACGGTCAGCAATCCGTCCAGGTGCAGCGTCGCGCCGGGCGTGCCCAGCTGGGTCTCCTGGTCAACGGTCAACCGCCCGTCATGATGCGCGGCGATGCCGAGACGGCGCGGGCGCGCGGATTGCGCCAGCACATAGATGTCATCCAGCACCAGGTCTTCCAGCAGGCCGAGCGGATCGCCCATGCAGGCCCCGTAGGCGGCACAGAAATCAGCGGCCGGATAGGCCGGGAGGGCGGCATGGCTGGAGGTCAAGCTGGGGTCCATCGTCAAGTCCGGGTCTGTCCCTATGATGTCGCCTGCGCGCGGCGCGTCCAAGGGGTATGGCGTGAAAACATGGCCAAAAAACGGTGCCCCCGCGCAGATTTTTCGGCGCGGCGGCGGTGCGCGACGCGCAAGACGGTCCGGGGCTGGTCATCGGGCGCGCAACGGTGCAATCTGCGCCGCGAACGAACAGGAATCCCAAGGGAGAATGACGATGGATCTGGGAATTGCGGGCAAGCGCGCGCTGGTTTGCGCCAGCAGCAAGGGGCTGGGCCTGGGCTGCGCCGAGGCGCTGGCAGAGGCCGGTGTGAACCTGGTGATGAACGCCCGCGGTGCCGACGCGCTCGAGGCTTCGGCGCAGGCGATCCGCGACCAGTATGGCGTAGATGTGGTGACCGTGGCGGCCGACGTGACCACCGAGGACGGCCAGCAGAAGGTGCTGGAGGCCGCCGAGGGCGTCGATATCCTGGTGACCAACGCGGGCGGCCCGCCGCCGGGCATGTGGATCGACTGGGAGCGCGAGGACTTCATCAAGGCGCTGGACGCCAACATGCTGTCGCCGATCGCCCTGATCAAGGCGCTGGTGCCCGGCATGATGGAACGCGGCTGGGGCCGGGTGGTCAACATCACCTCCGTTTCGGTCAAGTCTCCGATCCCGGTGCTGGGCCTGTCGAACGCGGCGCGGGCCGGGCTGACCGGCTATGTCGCGGGCACCGCGCGGCAGGTGGCCGGCAAGGGCGTCATCATGAACAACCTCCAGCCGGGCATCCACGCCACCGACCGCGCCGTGTCGCTGGATGAGGGCGCGGCCAAGGCGCAAGGCATCTCTGTCGAGGAAGCCAAGGAGCAGCGCTGCGCCACCATTCCGGCAGGTCGCTACGGCACCCGCCAGGAATTCGGCGCGACCTGCGCCTTCCTCTGCTCGCAGCACGCGGGCTTCATGGTCGGTCAGAACATCCTGCTGGATGGCGGCGCCACCAACACCACCATGTAAGGAGCCGCGCATGGCCAGCGGGTTTTCCCTGAAAGACCAGCTGTTCAACCGCGACAAGGTCCGCTACCTGGCGGACCTTTTTTCTGCGGCTGATACTGGATTTGATGCTGCCGCCTTCGAGGCGCAGGTGATGGCGGATCTGCCCGCGCTGGAGCTGAAGCAGCGCATCACGCTGATCGCCGACGTGCTGGCAGACCATCTGCCCGCCAGCCTCCCCGAGGCCGCCCCGGTTTTGCTGCGCGCGCTGCCGCCGCCGCTGGACCCGTCGCTCAAGGATGATGACTTCGGCGATTTCATCTTTGCCCCCTTGGGCGACTATGTTGCCCGCCACGGGCTGGAGGATCACCGCGATCTGTCGCTGGACCTGCTGGAAGAGATCACCCAGCGGTTCTCGATGGAATGGGCGATCCGCCCCTTCCTGAACCGCTGGCCCGCCGAGGTGCTGGCGCGGATGGAGCGCTGGGCCGGGCATTCCAGCTATCACGTCCGCCGCCTGGTCAGCGAGGGCACGCGGCCCCGGCTGCCCTGGGGCGAGGCGGTGGGGCTGGCGCTGGCCGACCCGCTGCCGCTGCTGGACCGGCTGCACGCCGACGGCGCACGCTTCGTGACACGCTCGGTCGCCAATCACCTCAACGACATCGCCAAGAAGGATCCTGACCTGGTGATGGACCGGCTGCAGCACTGGCAGGCCGCTGGCGCACAAAGCCGGAAGGAGCTGGACTGGATCACCGCCCACGCCCTGCGCGGGCTGGTCAAGGCGGGCCATCCGCGGGCGATGAAAATGCTGGGCTATGACCCGGACCTGGAACTGCGGGCCGAGATCGCCCTGCCGCGCCGCGAAGTCCGTATCGGGGACGCGCTTGAACTGGCCTGCGTTCTGGCAGCCGCGCCGGGCTCTGCCGTACTGGTGGATTACGTGCTGCATTTCCAGCGCCCGTCGGGCAGGACCTCCGCCAAGGTGTTCAAGCTCAAACAGGCCCGGGTGACGGGCGATCAGCTGCGGCTGAAAAAGACGCACAAGCTGAAGGGCGATGCCACGACCTTCAAGCTGGTGCCGGGGCTGCACCGGGTGGAGCTGATGGTCAACGGCCGCGTGCGCGCGGCGGCGGAGTTCGACTTGCTGCCACCGGCCTAGTGCCCGGCCTGCTGACGCGCCATCACGTTCCTGTGGAAGATCTGGCAGCGGCCCCGCGCCGCTGCTAGTCCGGTGAGACCAAATTCTCGGGATCTGTCCATGCAAGCCATCGCCATCACTGCTCTCTTTGCTGCCGTTATTGCTCTCAGCCTGTTGGTTGCCCCGCGCCGGGCAACGGTCGGAGGCTTCTTTGGCGGACGCTCCGCCGAGGGGCAGGCGCCGGGGCTGTGGACGCTGGTGCTGTCACAGGTGACGACATGGATCTTTGCGCGGTCGCTGATGAATGCCGCGATCCTCGGCTTCTATTATGGCATCGTCGGCACCCTGGCCTATGCGGCCTATTACGGCTCCTTCCTGACCGGTGGATACATCGTCGGGCGGATGCGCGCCCAGGGGGCAGGGTCGGTTCAGGACTGGCTGACACAGCGGTTCGGGACGACAGGGACCACGGCCTACAACCTCGTCATCGCCTTGCGGCTCCTGTCCGAGGTCTTTGCCAACCTCCTTGTGGTCGGGTTGATCTTCGCCGCCGCGCTGCCGCAGGTGGAGGGCGCCGAGACCGTGGCCATCGTCGCCGTCGGCTTGCTGGCGCTGGGCTATTCCGCCTGGGGCGGGCTGTCGGCGGCGCTGCGCACCGATGTCATCCAGATGGTGGTGTTTCTGGCGGTTTTCGGCACGGCGCTGGTGGCGCTCATGCTGCGGCCGGGCTTTGACCTTACCGCGGTGCTGACCGCGCCGGGCACGGCAGGCGCGCACAACGGCTGGGTGCTCTTGGCGGTTGCCGCGCTGCAGGTGTTTTCCTACCCGGTGCATGATCCGGTGATGATGGACCGCGGCTTCCTCGCCGATCCCGCCACCACCCGCAAAAGCTTTTTGCACGCCTTCTGGATTTCGGCAGTCTGCATCCTGGGCTTCGGTTTTTTCGGCATCCAGGCCTCGCTGGAGGGCGCGGCCTATGAAGGTCAGCTGCTGGGAACATGGGCCGTCATCCTGCCCGGTTGGGTCTTCGTGCTGCTGATCGTGTCGCTGCTTGTGTCGGCGCTCTCGACGCTGGATTCGGCGCTCAGCAGCGCGGCGCGGCTGATGGTCGAAGAATTGCGCCTGCTGCCGCGCACGCTGTCAGGCGGTCGGGTGGCAATGCTGGGGTTTGCCGCGGCTGGCGGCGCGCTGACGCTGTGGGGCAATCAGACCTTGTTTGATGCGGTGGCGGTCTCTGGCACCGCGTCGATGTTCCTGACCCCGGTGCTGGCGGCCGCGCTGGCAGGGCGACAGGTTGCGCTCTGGGCGTATCTGGTCAGCTTTGCCGCGGCGATGGCAGGGGCTGCGGCCTACATGCTGCGGGATCTGCCCGCCTTGGCCGCGCTTTTGTATGACGGGCACAAATACGAGCAGCTGCTGCAGATCTGCGTGACTGTGCTGCTGGTCGGCTTTGCCGCAGTGGCCCGTGGCAGCCGCAGGGTTGAAGCAGGGCAGGCGGGCTGATAGAGCTTCGGCAAATTCCGACGAAAATCGTCGGGGACCGCAAGAGGCGACAGGTGCAATTGCAGACCCAAACTCCAGCCCCCCGTCTTGAAATCCGCAATATCAAGCGTCGCATCGAAGGCCGCACGGTGGTGGATGACGTCTCCTTGCAGATTCAGGCGGGGCAGGTGACCTGCCTTCTGGGGCCATCGGGCTGCGGCAAATCCACCACGCTCCGGATGATCGCCGGGGTCGAGATGCAGGACAGCGGCGAGATCTATGTCGACGGCAAGCTGATCTGCGACACCGTGTTCCGGGTGCCACCGGAACGGCGCGAAATCGGGCTGATGTTCCAGGATTTCGCGCTGTTTCCGCATCTGACCGTGGGCGCCAATGTCGCCTTTGGCCTGAATGGCAGCAAAGACGAGAAACGCGCCCGTGTCGAAGAGCTGCTGGCGCGGGTGTCGCTGGGCCGCTACATCGACGTCTACCCGCACGAGCTGTCAGGCGGCGAGCAGCAGCGTGTCGCCCTTGCCCGCGCCTTGGCGCCGCGGCCACGCATCATGCTGATGGACGAACCTTTCTCGGGTCTCGACAACCGGCTGCGCGACGGCATCCGCGACGAAACCCTGAGCCTGCTGAAAGAGGAAGACACCGCGGTTCTGCTGGTCACGCACGAGCCGGAAGAGGCGATGCGCATGGCCGACGAGATCGCGCTGATGCGCGGCGGCCGGATCGTGCAGCAGGGGGCGCCCTACAACGTCTATACCCACCCGGTCGACAAGGCGGCGCTGTCCTTCTTCAGCGATGTCAACGTGCTGAAGGCGCAGGTCAATGGCGCCCTGGCCCGCACCGCCTTTGGGGAATTCCTCGCACCGGGCGTCGCCGATGGCACCGAGGTCGAGATCGTCTTTCGTCCGCAGCACCTGCGCATCGATTTCGACCGCGGCGGCAAGGGGCCGCTGCCCACCTCCAGCGACGGCGTTCCGGCCCGCGCGGTGGTCGAACGCGCCCGCTTTCTGGGACGCGAGAGCCTGGTCGAATTCCGCATGGACTTCGATGGCTCCATCCTGCGCGCGACGGTGCCGAACGTGTTCCTGCCGGAAAAGGGCCGGGTGATGTGGTTGACGGTGCGACGCGACCGCTGTTTCGTCTTTCCCGCCTGATATCCGACCGGGCGCAACCCGCCGACCGGTCTCCCCGCGGACAGCTGATCAGCCCCTATCCTTGTAGGGTTGGTAATCCTTCAGTCGTTTGCCGGGCTCATCAACGAACAGTTCCGGCAGGGCAGCAGCCTCTTCGATCAGGTCCACGCGGAACACCCGGAAATCCTCGCGGGTCTCGCACCAGGCGGTCAGCGTCCAGACCCGTCCCCAATACTCCATGTGCAGGGGGCGGATCGTCCTCTGCGTGAGGGTGCCATCGATGCGCCGGTAACTCAGCCGCAGCTTCTGCCGCGCCTTGATCGCCGAGCGCAGCGTCGGCATGTGGCCAAAGCCGCGCGCCGCATCGGCAAAAGGGTAGACCGCGAATTTCCACGCGTCGGCTTCGGCTATCGTCTGCTCGGGCAGCACCGCGTCCACCTTGGCGGCCAGCGATTGCGCCGCCGCCTTCAGGTCGGGATCTGCGGCCTCGGCGACGATGGCCATGCCGAGGTTCAGCGCCTCCAGCTCCTCCGGGGTCAGGGTCAACGGCGGCAGGCTGATCTGTTCGCGCACCATATAGCCGACGCCGCGCTCCCCCTCGACGGGCACCCCCGAGGCAACCAGCGTGTCCATGTCCCTGTAGATGGTCCGGGTAGAGACCTCGAGGCGCTCGGCAATGTCCTGTGCGCGGTGCAGCTTGCCGTCGCGCAGGATCTGGATGATTTCGAATAGGCGGTCGGTGCGGCGCATGCTCCAGCCTTGGATTGCCAACGCGAGGAGGTCAAGGGCTGCGCCATATCAGATGTGGCGCAGCCCGCGATGGCTCAGGGCAGCATCGACCACTGCACCTCTTCATGGCGCATCCGGGCGCTGCCATCGGCGATGGCCTGCATCACCGCAGGGGCAAAGTCCTGCTGCATGAAGGTCTGCGCCACCTGTTGCGCCGTGGCCATGTCCTGCCAGACCACATGATCCGTCCAGCTGCCATCGGCACCACGGCTCAGACGCCGGGCAATGAACCCTGGCTGGGCGCGCACGAAGCTCTCGGTGCGTCGCATCAGGCTGGTAAAGTCCGCCTCGCTCACGCCTTCGGCCAGTCGGAAGGTCACGATTTCCGCCACATGGTTGGTCATCACTTTGTCTCCTGTTTGTCGTGATGGGCTGGATTTACCGGATAGCAACTGACATAAACCTGTCAGTTGAGGTTTGGCGTCCCGGAAAAACTGCACTTTCAGCAGTGTCTGGGCCTTACGCGGAGGGCTTGGAGCTTCCGCTGCAGGTCGTCGGCGCGCTAAACCCGAAAGTGACCGTATTTACCGGCGCGCATACGCCGCGTCGGACCATGTAAGGAGACACACTCATGCTCAACAACATCGGCCTTCCCGGCATTCTTCTGATCGCCGTCGTGGTTCTGGTCCTGTTCGGCCGCGGCAAGATTTCCTCGCTGATGGGCGAGATCGGCAAGGGCATCACGTCCTTCAAGAAGGGCATCAGCGAGGGCAACAAGGAGCTGGAAGAGGACACCGCCGCCGAGGCGAAGGACGTCACCCCCGCGACCGAAAAAGACAAGGTCTAAACGCTTATGTTCGATCTTGGCTGGACCGAACTTCTGGTCATCGGCGTGGTCGCGCTGATCGTGGTCGGCCCCAAGGACCTGCCGGTGCTGTTTCGCAATGTCGGACGGTTCGTGGGCAAGGCCAAGGGGATGGCGCGCGAATTCAGCCGGGCGATGCATGATGCGGCGGATGAAGCCGGGGTCAATGACATCGCCAAGGGGCTGAAGACCGCCACCAATCCGGTCGGCACGGCCATGGACGGGGTCAAACAGGCGGCGCAGGAGATGGCATCGTCGATCGACCCGACCAAATACGACCCCGACAGCGAGACCGGCAAACTGGCCGCGGAGCGGGCCGAGGACGCCAAGCGCATCCAGGCCGCCACCGCGCGCGCTGCCGCCGACCGCAAGGCGCGCGAGGCCGAAGCCGCCGAGGCCAGCGCTGCCGCCGCCGAGGCTGAGGTGAAATCCGACGGAGAGGCCAAATCATGAGCAACACGGACGAGATCGACGACTCGACCGCGCCGTTGATCGAACACCTGGCCGAGCTGCGCAGCCGACTGATCCATTCGGTCGTGGCCTTTGTCATCGGCATGGTGATCTGTTTCACCGTTGCAACGCCGGTGTTCAATTTCCTCACCGCGCCGCTGTGCGATGTGCTGGCCGAAAGCGGGCAGGACTGTTCCCTGATCTTCATCAGCCCACAGGAAGGTTTCTTTGTGGCGATCAAGATCTCTTTCCTGGGCGGCTTCATCCTGGCCTTTCCCTACATTGGCTTCCAGATGTGGCGGTTCGTGGCGCCGGGGCTCTACAAGAACGAGAAGGGCGCTTTCCTGCCCTTCATGATCGCCTCGCCGTTCATGTTCCTGCTGGGGGCCAGCTTTGCCTTCTACGTGGTCACGCCGCTGGCCTATGACTTCTTCCTCGGCTTCCAGCAGTTCGGTGCCGAAGGCGAGGCCGTCGTCGGCGAGCAGGTGAACCAGGGGCTGAGCGTTGTGTTCCAGGGCTCCGCGCAGGAGTATCTGAACCTGACGATCAAGTTCATTGTCGCCTTTGGCCTCTGCTTCCAACTGCCGGTTCTGCTGACGCTGATGGGCAAGGCAGGTCTGGTCAGCGCCGAGGGGCTCGCGTCTGTGCGCAAATACGCGGTGGTGGCGATCCTCGTCCTCGCCGCGCTGGTGACGCCGCCGGATGTGATCACCCAGATCATTCTCTTCGTGGTGGTCTACGGCCTCTATGAGGTCTCGATTTTCCTGGTGCGCCGGGTCGAGGCCAAGCGCGAAGCCAAGCTGCGCGCCGAGGGCTACTATGACGACGAGGACGACACGGTTGAGACAGAGATGGAAGCCCATCCTGATGATCCGCTGATGGCTGAGTTTGACGCTGAGGACGGCAAGGACAAATAAACCGTCTCGATAAAACACATGAAGGCGCGCCAGCGATGGCGCGCCTTTTTTGTCTCTCCTTGCGCAGCGTGCGGTCCGCCGGAACTTTCCAACGGGGCAAACGTTGGCTCTGTATCGCGCCATGGAGGATGCTATGCCCGAAGACAGAAAAGCCGACGGCCAATCGAACAAGCAGGACGCCCGCCCGGAAGTTGCGCAGGATGGTCACGGCAAGCCCCGGCAGAAAATCAAGGAAGAGTGGAAGAACACGACCGACACGATGGATGAGGGCCCCGCAGGGAGTCCGAAGGCCGAAGAGCAAAGCCGCAAAAGCTGAAGCCCATCACGTGTCGGCAGCGGCCGCTTCCGACACGTGATGTGAGCCACCCGCTGTCACTGTTACCGAAACGAGATACTTCCATCTCCCTGCCACCACGCAGGGGAGGGCCGGGCCCGCGGCATAAACGCCAGGACAGAAGGGGCAGGGATGGCGCTCAGCCAAAGTCCCGCGCCACGTGCCAGCCGCGCTGCATTCTGAGCCACCGGCCTTCGGGCAGGCTTTCTCCCACGTCTCCCGCCTCTTGCCGCCCGTCCACGAACGTGCTTTGAACACCGCCAACGCACAGGCAGACGGAGGCACGCCCATGGACCAGACCGCATTGACCCGCATCGCCGAGGCGCTGGAGCGGATGTCCCCCGCGCCCCTGGCGGCACCCGATTTTGACGTGGCCTCCGCCTTTGTCTGGCACGTGGGGCCGGAACGGCTGGAGCCGGTGGCCGAGGTCAGTCGTGTCGATCTGGACCTGCTGGTTGGCATCAACCGGTCTCGGGACACGTTGCTGGAAAACACCCGTCGCTTCGCGCAGGGGTTTGCGGCGAACAACGCGCTGCTCTGGGGCGCGCGCGGCATGGGCAAGTCCAGCCTCGTCAAGGCCGTGCACGGCGCGCTGGTAGCCGATCACCCCGGTCTGAAGCTGGTCGAGCTGCAACGCGAGGATCTGCCCTCGGTCGGGCGGCTCTTGAACCACCTGCGCGGCGCGCCGCACCGCTTCATCCTGTTCTGCGATGACCTGTCCTTCAGCCATGACGACCAGCATTACAAAAGCCTCAAGGCGGTGCTCGACGGCGGTATCGAGGGGCGGCCGGAGAACGTGGTGTTTTATGCCACCTCCAACCGTCGCCACCTGATGCCGCGGGACATGATCGAGAATGAACGCTCCAGCGCCATCAACCCGTCCGAAGCGGTCGAGGAAAAGGTCTCGCTGTCGGACCGTTTCGGCCTGTGGCTGGGGTTCCACCCCTGCGACCAGGACGAATACCTGGCGATGATCGAGGGCTATTGCGCCGCCTATGGCGTCAAGGTCGCACCGGAGACCCTGCGCGCCGAGGCGGTGGAATGGCAGGCCACCCGTGGCGGACGCTCGGGCCGGGTGGCCTGGCAGTTCTTCACCGATCTGGCCGGTCGCCACGGGGTCAGCCTGCGCTGACAGTACAGGTAAAAGCCCGGCATCTCTGCCGGGCATGCTGTCAGCTGCGGAAACGCGTCAGCGTCAGTTCAGGTAGTTGAGCGGATCGATGCTCTCGAACCCGTCGCGCACCTCGAAATGCACATAGGCGTCGTCGCCCCCGCGCAGCGAGGCGATACGCTGCCCGCGCGCGACGGTATCGCCCTTGTTGACGGTGATGTTGTCGACGTTCTGATAGACCGTCAGCAGCTTCTGGCTATGGCGGATCACGATGATCGGGACGTTGTTGGAATCCTTGGTGATGGCCGCCACGGTACCGGCTTCGGCCGCCTTGACCGGGCTGCCCGCAGGCCCCGCAATGTCGATGCCGTCATTGCGCCCCTTGGAGTAGGTCTTGATGATCTTGCCCTGCACCGGATAGGACATCGCCGCATCGCTTTGGCGGCTGGGTTCGGGCAGCGCCGGTTTGACCTCTGCCGGGGGCTTGGCGGCCTCGGCAGCGGGCGCCACCGTTTCGCGGGGCAAGGGGCGGGTGGCGCTCGGCGGAACAGGCGTGACGCTGCCTTCGCCGGGTTCGGTGACAGTGACCGGGGCCGCCGCTGCCGAGACTTCCGCCTCCGGTTTCGGGGCGGGGGCCTCCTTCAGCGGGATCAGCAGGTATTGCCCCTCGCGAACGGCGAAATCGCTGCCAAGGCCATTCCACTCGGCCAAGGATTTGACCGGCACCCGGTAGAGACGCGAGATGGTATAGGCGGTCTCGCCACGTTTGACCTTGTGGCGCACCGGCTCGGGGCCGGCCTGGACCTTGGCCGGCTGCGGCTTGGGCGCGGGTTTGAGCTCGGTCGAGGTGACGGAGCCCGGGTTCGGCGTGGTGAGCGGCGCGGTCTCGATGGCCTGACCCGCAAGAGAGGCGATATCAACCGAGCCGGGCGCGGCGGTGCCGCCAGCGGGCACCCCGTCGGGGGCGCGGCGGGGCAGGGCCAGAATTTCGCCCTGCCGGACACTGTCGCCCGGGCTCATGCCGTTGTAACGGGCAACCTCGTCGGCGGGCAGGCCCACGCGGGTAGCGACATCCGCCACGGTGTCGCCGCGGCGGGCCACGGCCACCTGGTAAGAGGGGTAGGTGATCAGCCCGCGGCTGTCCGCACGGGGGCGGTCAGAGGTCACGGATTGGGCTGCGCTGGTTGTATTGAAGGCGCCAATCTGGCCGCGCAGATCGTAGTCCAGCGGGCTTTTGCAGGCGGCCAGTACCCCGATCAGAGGCAGCGCCGCCAGCAGTCGGGTGCGGCGGGACAGACCGGCGCGTGTCGGCCCGCTCTGGGCCGGGCCGTCGGTGCGCAGCGCATGCCTGGCCTTCCGGGGGTGGGGGGTCCGGGTCATCTTGCTCTCCTCAAAACACGCCTCCCCTTTTTCGCGGGGATTCTCTCGCGTCAATCATTATAGCCCATGCCGCCGGGCGGCCGGCTGAAATCCGCCGGCATGATACGTGGCCCGCGGGGGAATATCAAACCAGCTGGAGAAAATGTGACCGGTCCGGGCATCGCGGCGGCAGAGGCATGCGGCAGCGGTCGCGGGACGCGGGCTGCCCTTGCCGTGACAGACCGGGAACTGGCGGCCCGCGTCGCGGTCAGACTTCCTTGCCGAGCCCTTCCAGCAAGGGCACGAAGCGCACCGGGCGCAGCTCGTCATATTCCAGCCCGTCTTCAGTCTTGCGAACGCGGATCAGGGTCTGCACGTGGTCGGACTGCCCAACCGGCAGCACCATGATGCCGCCCGTCTTCAGCTGGGCGAGCAGCGGGCCGGGCGGGTCCTCGGCGGCGGCAGTGACGATGATGCGGTCAAAAGGCGCCTGATCCGGCAAGCCGTGGCTGCCATCGCCAACCAGCGAGGTCACATTGGCCAGCTGAAGCTGCTCGAACACCGCCCGCGCCTCGCGCACCAGCCGCGCGTGCCGGTCGATGGTATAGACCCGGCGCGCCAGCTTCGACAGGATTGCGGCCTGGTACCCCGAGCCGGTGCCGACCTCCAGAACCTTGTCGCGGGGGCTGACCTGCAGCGCCTGGGTCATCATGCCCACCACCGAAGGCTGCGAGATGGTCTGACCGCAGGCAATCGGCAGCGGCACGTCCTCATAGGCGCGTTCGGCGAACAGCCCGCGCAGGAACAAGCCGCGGTCGATCTCCTCCATCGCCTCCAGCACGGAGGCGTCGGTCACCCCGCGCGAGCGGACCGAGTACAGGAACTGCATCTTGGTTTCGGCGTCGGGTCCGCTCATGCGCCGAGTCTCTCACCGTCGGTTTCGATCGCCTGCAGGGCCTCCATCGCGTCATGGGCGGTCAGATCCGCGCGCATCGGGGTGACGGAGATATAACCGGCCATGTTCAGCGCCGCATCCGTGCCGGGCGCGGTTTCCACCTGCTGGTTGCCACCGCGCACCCAGAGGCAACGGCGCCCGGTGGGCGAGACTTGTTCCTCGGCACTGAAGCCGGTGCCCGAGCGGAACCCCTGGGTGGCCGCGCGCACGCCCTTCACCGCGGCAGCGGGCACGGGCGGGAAATTGATGTTGTAAAACAGCCGGTAATCCTGCCGGTCTTCGGGCATCTGGCGCAGGATCTTCTGAACCAGCGCTGCGCCATGTACGGCGGCGGCCTCGAACGGATCAGCGGTGTCGCGGTTGGCGGGGCCGTAATATTGCGACAGCGCCATCGCCGGGATGCCCTGCAGCGCGGCCTCCATCGCCCCGCCCAGCGTGCCGGAATACAGCGCGTTCTCTGCCGAGTTGTTGCCCCGGTTCACCCCCGACAGCACCAGATCGGGCCGCGCATCCCGCATCACCACGTGCAAGCCCGCCAGCACGCAGTCCGCGGGCGAGCCTTCGGCGGCAAAGCGGCGGCTGTCCAGCTGGCTGAGCATGGTCGGACGGGTGTAGCTGATGCAATGGCCAACGCCTGATTGCTCGAACGCCGGTGCCACGCACCAGACCTCGCCGTCCGGGCCTGCAACCTGTCGGGCGATGGTGTCCAGTACGGCCAGCCCGGGGGCGCTGATGCCGTCGTCGTTGGTAATCAGGATGCGCATGGGTCTGCCTGCCGTCTTTTGCCGGGTTTGCGATTGAATAGGACCTGCGCCGGGACGGGGCAAGCCTTTCGCGCCGCCGCGCCGGATCGATCCCCAAGACGGGCAGAGAGGCAACAGACTGGGCCGCGGGGCGGTCGCAGGCAGGGCGAAGACAGTCGAAAACGGGCGTCACGCGGGGAAGGGAAGAGGGAGGGAGACCAGCCGCTTGGCCGGTGGCTAGCACCCCTGCGGGACAGGGACCGCATCCCGGTGTCGCATCATGCAAGCAGGGTCGCCCCTTGGGCCGCGCGCCGCCCCGGGAAGGGGGCGGCGGGCAGGCCAGATGTGTGGTCGTCAGTCGGCCAGGATTTCGGGCAGCAGGCGCTGCGCCTCGTCCTGGATGCTGGCCAGGGCTGCGCGATCTTCGCCGGGGTGAAAGCGGGCGCGCAGCGCGGTGGCCATCGGGCGCGGCTCCAGAATGCGGACCTGCGGGCCGGTGCGTTCCGTCTCGGCCTGCCAGCTGCGGGCCAGCGCCATCTGCGCCGCCTTGGTCGCGCCATAGGTGCCATAGAACTTCTCGCCGGCTTTCGGGTCGTCAAAGAACACGGCCCGGCCCGACTGGCCCAGCAGCGGCGCCACATAGGGGATCAGCACCGACGTCGCGGTGGCATTGACCGCCAGCGCCTTGGTCCAGTCCTTGGGGGCGACCGACGGCGCCGGGCACAGCGCGGTGGCATGGATGGCGGTGTGCAGCCACAGGTCCAGCTTGCCCCAGCGGTCATGGATACCCCGGCACAGGGTCGCCATCGCTTCGGGCACGGTGATGTCCATCGGCGCCAGCGTGGCACTGCCGCCGGCCGCCTTGATGCGGTCGTCGAGCTCTTCCAGAGCGCCGGTGGTGCGGGCCACGGCGACGATGTGATGGGTGGGAGCCAAGGCTTCGGCCAGGGCACTGCCCAGTCCGCGCGAGGCACCGGTGATGAGAGCGATCTTATCTGTCATGGGCCACCTTGTGGTCCGCGGGCGCAGGCAGGTCAAGGGGCGCTGACAGCGCGCCGCGGCTGCCGGGCCGATTTATGGCAGCGCCTGTCAGATTTTCCGCGCACGGCCGCTGCCATCGCGCGGCCTTCGGCGGTGGTCGGTGTCGGCCGACGGCTCAGGAGCCCGGCATCTCCAGCAGCTTGGTACCGCCACGGCTGCTCAGCACCAGCCCGCGCGCGTCGATCGCGACCACCTGGCCCGCCGACAGGCGGCTGCCACGCTGCACCGTGCGGGTCCGCCCGGAGGGCAGCCGCACCAGCGCCGTCATGCTGTCCTCGGGACCGTACAGCCCCAGCAGGCTCAGGTTGTTGCGGTTCACCGCATTGCTCTGTGTTGCAAGCCCGGCGACCTTGGCAGAGGTGCGGGCTGTGGTATCTGAATTTGCCATGTCGTCCTTCCCCAAAAGGCCATCACAGGTGGATCTCTGTCGGGGCGTGTGTGACGGCTCGGCGGTTGGGCGGCAAGGGTGTGCGGCATACGCCCGCCCGCTTCGGCAGGAAGCCGCGAACCGGGGAGGGGGACTGGGTGGAAAGACGCCGACGCCGGGCCGTTCAGCGGCGCTCAGGCATCATAGACCAGCGAAGGCAGGTCGTGTCCATAGGCATAGAGCAGCTCCAGCAGCTCCTCCAGCGAGGCCCCGTCGCGCTGCAAGGGGAACAGCGGGTGGCCTTGCTCGCTCACCTTCAGCTCCGGGTACTGGCCTTCGGGGCGCATCTCCAGCATGCAGCCGGCGGGCAGCGCCAGATCCGGCGGAATCGCATTGGCCAGCCAGGCCGGACGATCGCCAAGCTTGTCCGCTTCGCGCATCTCGAACAGGTCGAGGTAGGCGTCAAAATCATCGCGGCTGAGGCTGGCCCAGGTGCCCAGCACGAATTCCTCGCCGCGACTGTTGGTCAGCGGCACCGCCAGCACCGCGCGGATGAAGCGCAGATCACCCAGGCGGCAGAAATCTTCGGTCAGGATGTCACCGCGGGTGGCCAGAACCGCTGAATTGTCCTCGACCTCCATATCCTCGGGGCAGACATCGGGCCTGTCACAGCTGAGGCTGAGAAGTTGCGCAAAGGTGGCGCCGCAGCAGCGGCACTTGCGCGGAGAACTCAGCATGCGGGCAAGATGCGGATCCAAGAAGAGGCCTTTCGTCAGAAGGCATAGGAAAAGGCGCGGACCATCGCGGCCAGCGCCTCCCTATTGCCGTGTTGTCGCCCTCATACGCCGACGCGCGCGAAAGTTCAAACCCCCGCGTCAGCCATGGGCGAGCGTCAGCCCTGCGCCAGCTTGGACGCGTTCCACGAGGCGCCGGGCACCGGCATGTCCTTGATCTTGGCGCTGACGCGGCTGCTGCCTTCCAGCGCCGCCAGGTAGTCTTCGGTCACACCGGTGACGTAGTTGCCGTCAAAGCAGGAACAGTCAAAGCCCTGGATGTCCGGGTTGCCTTCCTGCGCCGCCCAGATCAGGTCTTCGAGCTTCTGGTAGAACAGCCCGTCGGCGCCCAGTTCATCGCGGATTTCTTCGATGGACAGGCCATTTGCGATCAGCTCATGCTTGGTGGGCATGTCGATGCCATAGACGTTCGGGTATTTCACCGGCGGCGAGGCGGAGGCGATGTAGACCTTCTTGGCGCCTGCCTCGCGGCACATCTGCACGATCTTCTTGATGGTGTTGCCGCGCACGATCGAATCGTCGATCAGCAGCACGTTCAGGTCCTTGAACTCCAGCGGAATCGCGTTGAGCTTGCGCCGCACCGATTTCTGCCGCTCGGCCTGGCCGGGCATGATGAAGGTGCGGCCGACATAGCGGTTCTTCACCAGCCCCTCGCGGTAGCGGATGCCGGTCGCGTTCGCCACTTCCAGCGCCACGGGGCGCGCCGAATCAGGCACCGGGATGATGCTGTCGATTTCCAGGCCCGATTCCTGGATCTGCTTGGCCAGCGCCTGGCCCATGCGGAGCTGGGTCTTGTAGACCGAAACCCCGTCCAGCATCGAATCAGGGCGCGCCAGGTACACGTATTCAAAAATACAGGGGGTGAGCTTGCCCTCGACCGCCTGGAAGGTGTGCATCTTGCCGTCCAGGTCGATCAGGATCGCTTCGCCCGGTTTCACATCGCGGACCTTCTCAAAGCCGTTGATGCCAAAGGCCACGTCCTCGGAGGCCACGCAGTAGTCATCCCCTTCGCCCTGCGCGGGGCGCTTGCCCAGCGACAGCGGCCGGATGCCGTGCGGGTCGCGGAAGGCCAGCATGCCGACGCCGGCAATCATGCACAGAACCGAATAGGCGCCCTGCACCCGTTCCATGGTCATCTTGACGCCGGCAAAGATGTTGCGGATCGGATCCGCGTTGCCGTTGACCTTGATCGCGTCCGCGACCTTGTCGGCCAGCACGTTCAGCAGGATTTCCGAGTCCGAGGTGGTGCGCAGATGGCGGCTGTACTTGCCGGTCACCTTCTCGCGCTGCTCGGCGGTGTTGGTGATATTTCCGTTGTGAACCAGATAGATGCCATAGGGCGCGTTGACGAAGAAGGGCTGGGCTTCGGCCGCGCTCAGCGAGCCTGCGGTGGGATAGCGCACGTGGCCCATGCCGACCCGTCCGGTCAGGGTCTCGGCATCCTGCGGACCGAAGACATCCTTGACGAGACCGTTTGCCTTGCGCTCGCGGAAGAACTCGCCGGTGTAGGTGACGATGCCGGCCGCGTCCTGGCCGCGGTGCTGAAGCATCAAGAGCCCGTCATGTATCTCCGCAAAGACATCCGTATCCCGGCTTGCGATCCCCAAAATCCCGCACATTGGCTGGCTCCAATCCCACTTAGGCTCTGCTGTTCGACTGCTGCTGGAAGCGGCTTGGGCACCTGTGTGACACAGCCCAGGGCAGGGGTGTCAAGCGGTCGCCGGCTGCTGTACGGGCCTGGCCCCGATGGCCAGCTGCGTCCATGGCTGCGCGCGCGTGGCGCGTCGGCTCATCATCACTTAGGCAGGCGTGCAGCAGCGGCAAGGGCTGAGGCTCCGAATCCGTTTCCTGTTCCGGCCCTCACATAGTGCCTTTCCAGGGCGCTGTCATCAAAGGATCACACATCCCTTCTGCGCTGCGGCGTCTGGGCGCGGCAGAAGCGGGCAGCCTGACGGCTGTCGAAAAAAAGGCCCGCAGCGAACTGCGGGCCAGAGGCAGGGACAAACCATCATCTTGGCGCGGCTGGGTGGTGGGGGTGGGGTGAGCGCCGCGCGAAATCAGGCCGCCAGGATGCGATCCAGAAGGTTGTCCAGCAAGTTGTTCATCGGGCCGGGCAGGCGGGCATCGACCTCGCCCATGCCGGTTTCGGCCAGGGCGCGGCCTTCGTCGCTGGCCAGAACCTGGCGGGTTTCGCTCAGCGACAGCTGGTGAAAGGCGCTGTCCTCGGCGACGTCCCCGGCAGGCAGCAGCATGCCGCATTCGGCCCAGACCAGTTCTTCTTCTTCGAATTCGAAGTGGATGCGGCCGAGGCGTTCCGGCGCGGCCGGGGTGATGCCCTTGTAACCGGCCAGGGCGATCAGCTTGGTCACCACGACGGGCAGGCCGAACAGGCGCTCGGCGGTGTCCATCTCCAGAACCACCTTCTGGTCCGAAGGCAGCATCAGGTCGGTGTCGTTGCCAAGGGCACCGGCCGGAACATGCATGCAGGTGGTCAGGCGCGGCACCGCGTGTTTCACCGCTTTGACTTCCTGCGCGCCGCCATCAAAGGTAAACACCTTGTCGCCGGGCTTGATGTCGCGGGCCTGCTTGAAACCTTCTTCGGTCTCGACCAGCGTATCGGGCAGGAAGCCGCCGCTGCGCGGACGGGCGCGCTTGGCAGCCGGGGCGGCGGTTTGCGGCAGCGGATTGGTCAGCAGCAGTGCGTCAACCGGCTGAAAGTCAGCAAAGCTTGTAACGTGATCCAGCTGCATTGTTTCGTCCCTTCTGAAGCGTCGTGACCCGGCGTCCTGCCGTTGAAGCCATATCGCCCCCGAATTGGGACCAAATTGGGGCAGCTGTGCGGCCCCTTCCGGGACGCGCCGGGATTCCGGTGGAAAAAACGCCGATTCCGCCGCGGATGTTAACCTTTTCCCCCCGCAGGCTGAGGATTTTTCCCGCGACAGGGGAGATTGCGCGCCTTCTCCCGGCGCAGGCAGAATCACGATTCTCTGTGGTTAACAAAAGGTTAACGTTGCGGCAAGCGGTTAAGGAAGTGCTTGTTTTGGCTGTGGATAACTGTGTGAGTGCTTTGTCGCCACAAAAAAGGCGGGCGCCCCATGGGCACCCGCCGTGTCACAGCCAGGCTGCTGCTGTGTTGGTTTACTGGTCGCAGGCGCTGGTCAGCGCCACGTATTGGCTTTCGATCCAGCCCAGGGCCTGCTCGGGGTTGCGCTCTTCGATCTTGCCGATCAGTCGCTCGAACACCCGTGCCGAGCGGCTCTCGTCAACAATCGTGAAATTCTGGCCGGTCATCACCACGTTGTAGACGAAGAACGCGATCGCCACCAAAAGAATGCCGCGCAGCACGCCAAAGAAGAAGCCCGCGCCCTGGTCCAGCCCGCCCAGGGCAGACCGCTGCACCAGCGTCGAAAACAGCGGTGTGAAGAACGAGACCACGATCAGCGCCAGCGCAAACACCGCGGCGAAGGCAGCAATGATCGAGATCTCGCAGCTGTCGGCGATGAACTCGCCCACCACCGGGATCTCGGCCATCAGCGGCTCGACCTGCGGCGCAAAGATGAACGCCAGCACACCGGCGGCAACCCAGCCGGCGATGGCCATGGCCTCGCGTACGAAGCCGCGAGAATAGGCCAGCAATGCCGATACGACGATGACAAGGGCCACGACCCCGTCGATGATTGTGAAACCTTCCATGTCCCTCGCCCGTTTGCCTGCGATATCAAATTTTTTGCGACTTTAGCCGGCCCCGAAGAATTCGCCAACAAATCCCGCAAGATCGGTGGTATGGCGCAGATTCAGGCCGGTCACCGCAATGGATTTGCCGCCGCTGGGGGCTATCGCCGCCGTGAAACCAAGTTTTTGCGCCTCTTTCAACCGGTTTTCGGTCTGCGGCGCCGGGCGCAGGGCGCCGGACAGCGAAATTTCTCCAAAAACCGCGGTATCGGCGGGCAGCGCCACGTCCTCGCGGGCGCTCAGCAACGCCGCCGCCACGGCGAGGTCGGCGGCAGGCTCGGAAATCTTCATGCCGCCGGCCACGTTCAGATAGACATCCAACCCGGCAAAGGGAATGCCGCAGCGCGCCTCCAGCACCGCAAGGATCATCGCCAGCCGTGACGAATCCCAGCCCACCACGGCGCGGCGCGGCTGCGAATGCGGCGAGGGCGCGATCAGCGCCTGCATCTCGACCAGCACCGGCCGGGTGCCCTCGATGCCCGCAAACACCACCGAGCCGGGCGACGGCTCGCCGCGCTCCGACAGGAACAGCGCCGAGGGGTTCACCACCTCCGACAGCCCGCCGCCGGTCATCTCGAACACGCCGATCTCGTCGGCGGGGCCGAAGCGGTTCTTGACGGCGCGCAGGATGCGGAACTGGTGGCCGCGCTCACCCTCGAAGTAGAGCACGGTGTCGACCATATGCTCCACCACGCGCGGGCCGGCGATCTGGCCCTCCTTGGTGACATGGCCGACCATGATGATGGAAATGCCGTGGCGCTTGGCAAAGGTTGTCAGCTCATGCGCCGCCGCGCGCACCTGGCTGACAGAGCCGGGGGCGCTGTCGACGTGGTCGGCCCACATGGTCTGGATCGAGTCGATGATGGCCAGCTGCGGCTTCTCCGCCTCAAGCGTGGTGAGGATGTCGCGCAGGTTGGTCTCGGCCGCGAGCTGCACCGGCGCATCCGCCAGCCCCAGCCGCTGCGCGCGCATCCGCACCTGGGCCGAGGCTTCCTCGCCGCTGACATAGACGGTCTTCACCCCGTTCTGGGCAAAGCGCGCCGCCGCCTGCAACAACAGTGTGGATTTGCCGATGCCCGGATCACCGCCGACCAGGATCGCCGAGGCCGCAACCAGGCCGCCGCCCAGCACCCGGTCCAGCTCGCCCACGCCGCACAGGCTGCGCGGTGGCGGGGTTTCGCGGGTCGACAGGTCCGTCAGCTCGATCGTGCGCCCGCGCTTGATGCCCAGCGACTTCTTCGAGGGGCCGGACGACAGGCCCTTGTCCTCGCTGATGGTGTTCCACTCGCCGCAGCCCTCGCAGCGGCCCGACCATTTCGAAAAGCTGGCTCCGCAGGCGGAGCAGGAGAAAGATGTTTTTGCCATGTGGGATCACTGGCAGATGTTTCTGTTTTGTTCAAGTGTGCACATGCGTGCCGTCGATGCGCGGCGTCGGCCGACGCGCGGAACTGCTGCACGGATGCGCCTCAGCCGCCGCTGCGGGGCGGCTGGATCGGCACCACGCTGCCGGTTTCCGGGTCGGACCCGTCCGGCGGTGTCTGCAGCTGCGCCGACAGTTCCGGCAACAGCTCGAACAGCTCGCCGCGCAGTCGCCCGAGGTGCGATTTGGCAATGCTTTCTTCGATCTCCACGTCGCGGCTCCACTGGCGCAGCTCCTGCATGATGATCTGCGCATCCTCCAGCCGCGTCTTGAAGGTGTCCAGCTCCTGCTGGCGCTGGGTGAGGAAGGCGCGGGCGCGCGCAACCTTGTCATCCGAATAGGTCTCCGCCAGCTCGCGGCTGACCTGGCTCATCTGCGCCGCGACCTCCAGCACATCCGGCTCCAGCCCGGCAAGATCGGGGTGGTCGCGCAGGAAGGCCAGTCGCTCCTTCACCGCGTCGAATTCGGACGCCAGCGTGAACACCCCGGCGCGGTCCCCGGCATGGGCCAGCTGATAGGCGTGCAGCACATCTTCCATGTTCAGCGAAAACCGCCGGTGCGAATTCTCCAGCGCCAGGATGCGGCCGTTGGCGGGCAGGAAGAACACCAGCATCACCGCCAGTAGCGTCAGGCCGATCTGCGCCGCCATTCCGGCCTGCGGATGGGGCTCCGCGCCAAAGCCCGCCTGCAGGCTGAGCCATGGCCAGACGCCAAGGGCCGACAGGGCGGTCGCGACCAGCGCCGCCAGCGCGACAAGGCAGATTGCACAGAAGCACAGCCGCATCATCGCGGCCTGCGCGGTGAAAAGGAATGTCTTATACCCGGCCATAGGCCCCCCTCCGACAACATCCGCGGACCCGGTCCTGCCAGGCGGGGGAGACCTGATTGCCGCAGGATATTCCGGTTCCGGGGACTCGATCCCGAACAGTTCTCTGCATTCAACTGGAGCGGTTTGCCCCGGGATCAAGGGCTTAAGCGTTTTTGCGCAGCCCGCGTTCGGTCAGCATGCCCAGCCCCAGAGAGGTCAGGATGCAGGCGGTGAACAGGTAGAGACCCCAGGCGGTCTCGATCGTGCCAAGCCCGATGCCCTTGGCCAGGGTGATGTAAAGCGCGATCAGGAAGACGTCGGCCATCGCCAGCTTGCCCAGCACATGCAGCACCGGCTGTACCTTGGCGTCGAGCAGGTCCCATTGCACCAGCGCCAGCCCGATGGTCTTGAGGTAGGGCGCAAAGATCGCAAAGAAGGTGACCACCAGCGCCAGCGCCGCATCGCTGGCCCACAGGCTCTGCAGCCCGGTCAGCACCGAGATCTCCGACAGGCCAAACAGCGGCAGCAAGCCCGCCCGCATCAGGGGCGCAAACCACGCCACCGGATAAAGGACCAGCAGCGACAGGGTGAGGAGCCGGAGCAACAATCTAGCGCAGCTCGCTTCTCAAACGCGAGAGGTTACGCCGCACATACCACAGTCCAATGCAAGAAAGTGACGCCCAGAAAACGACAGCCGCGTAACCAGCCCACGCCGTTTGCGGAAGCAGAACACGCGCTGCCAAAGAGCAGAGCTTGAATAGCAGAAGTACCGCGAACATGGCCCCCATGAGCCGTGGAATAGCTTTCCTGAGGAACTTTCGACGCAGTAGAGGCGCATTGAGACTTGGGCCTTTTGCGACCTCCATCCACGCGCCGACTGTGAATATCAGAACAATGACGCCAACGATGCTGGGAACTATTTGCATGTCTACCTTACCGCCTCAATCGGCCCCTCGGCGCGGCCGTGGATGAACTGCTCCATATAGGGATCGCCGGACTGGTCCATTTCGCTCACCGGGCCGGTCCACTGGATCCCCCCGTCGTGCAGCATTGCCACGTTGTCGGCGATGGCGCGGACCGAGGACATGTCGTGGGTGATGGTCATCGCGGTCGCGCCCATCTCCACCACGATCTCGCGGATCAGGTCGTTGATGACGCCGGACATGATCGGGTCGAGACCGGTGGTCGGCTCGTCGAAAAAGATGATCTCGGGCTCGGCGGCAATGGCGCGGGCGAGGCCGACGCGTTTCTGCATGCCGCCCGATAGCTCGGAGGGAAACAGATCCGCCACCGCCGCGCGCAGGCCGACCCGGCGCAGTTTCTCGATGGCGATCTCGCGGGCCTCCTCGGCCGGGCGTTTCAGCCGGCCGCGCAGCAGGCGAAAGGCGACGTTCTGCCAGACCGGCAGGCTGTCGAACAGGGCCGCGCCCTGAAACAGCATGCCGAAACGCGCCAGAAACGCGTCGCGGTCGCCCGCGCCTGCCGGTTTTCCGTCGACGTAGATCTGGCCGCTGTCGGGCTGGATCAGCCCCAGCACGCTTTTCAGCGCCACCGATTTGCCGGTCCCGGAGCCGCCGATGATGACCATCGACGTGCCCTTGGGAATTTCCAGGGTCAGCCCTTTCAGCACGGCATTGTCGCCAAAGGACTTGTGGACGTTTTCCATGCGGATCATAGCGAGAAGAACACCCCCGTCAGGACAAAGTTGGCGGCCAGGATCAGCACCGCGGCCGCCTCGACCGAGCCCTTGGTGGCGCGGCCTACGCCCTGCGCGCCGCGGCCCGAGGTCATGCCGTAGTAGCAGCCCATCAGCGCCGCGATGGTGCCGAACACGGCACCCTTGGTCAGCGAGGACAGGATGTCGTGCGCCTCGAGGAAGTCGACGGTATTCTTAAGATAGGCCGCCGGGTTGAAGCCGAGGTTCTGGGTCGCCACGGTGTAGCCGCCAAGGATGCCGATGATGTCCCCGACCGCGACCAGCACCGGCACGGTGACCAGCGCTGCCAGCACCCGCGGCGCGACCAGGTATTTCATCGGATGGGTGGACAGCGTGACCAGCGCGTCGATCTGTTCGGTCACCTTCATGGTGGCGATCTCGGCGGCGATCGACGAGGTGACGCGCGCCGCGATCATCAGGCCGACCAGCACCGGGCCCAGCTCGCGCACCATGCCGATGGCGACAATCTGCGGCACCACGGCCTCGGCGTTGAAGCGCGCACCGCCCGCGTAGATCTGCAAGGCCAGCGCGCCGCCGGTGAAGATCGCGGTCAGCCCCACCACCGGCAGCGACAGCCAGCCGATGTTGAGCAGCGCCTGGAACAGCTCGCGCGGGTAGAAGGGCGGCCGCAGCATGTGGCTGAAAGCCGAGAGCGCAAACAGCGCTGCCCGTCCCACCGCCGCCAGCGCAGACAGCGCCGTGCGCCCCAGCCGGGCCAGAAGTGCGATCGGTGTCATCCCTGGTAGGTCCGTGCGTGCCGGTGGCCGGTTGCGGTGAGGATCTCGTAGCCGATGGTGCCCGCGGCATCGGCCAGCGTGTCGACGGTCTGCTGTTCGTTCAGAATCGCCAGCATCTCCGGCACCTCGGGCAGATCGGTGACATCCACGGTGATCAGGTCCATCGAGATGCGCCCGACCACGGGGCAGGGGGTCTCACCAGCGTAGAGGTGAATGCCGCCATTGCCCATGGCCCGGTGCAGGCCATCGGCATAGCCCGCCGCCACGGTGGCGATGCGGCTGGGACGCTTGGCGGTCCAGGTGTTGCCATAGCCTGCGGTCTCGCCGACCTCCAGGTCGCGCAGCTGGATCACCGGCAGCTCCAGCTGGACCACCGGCAAGGCATCCTTGAACGGCAGGCCGCCGTACAGGCCGACACCGGGGCGGCAGAGGTCGAAATGGTAATCCGGCCCCAGCAGCATGCCGCCGGTGGCCGCCAGCGAGCGCGGCAGGTCCAGCCCGTCGGTCATCTCGCGGAAGGTCTTCAGCTGATGCGCATTCATCGGGTGCGACGGCTCATCCGCGCAGGCCAGGTGCGACATCAGCAGCACCGGGTTCTGGCCGAGCGCAATTTCCGCAACCGCGGCCCATTCGCCGGGCTCCATGCCCAGCCGGTTCATGCCGGTATCGAGCTGCACGCCGAACGGATGGCCGGGCAGGGTCTCGAAGTGGCGCAGCATCTGGTCCAGCGAGTTCAGCATCGGCGTCAGCTGGAAGTCCTTCAACAGCTTGGCGTCGCCCTCCATATGGCCGGAAAATACCGAGATGCCCGGTCCCGGACCCAAGGCGCGGCGCAGCGCGCCACCTTCCTCGGCCACCGCCACAAAGAAGTTGCGCGCGCCCGCCTTGGCCAGTGCGGTGCCCACGCGACCTGCATCCAGGCCATACCCGTTCGCCTTGACCACGGCTGCGGTCTCGCAGCCGGTCAGCGCATCCAGATTCCGCCAGTTGGTGACCAGCGCATCCAGGTTGATTGTCAGTTTTCCCGTGCTCATGCGGTGTTCTTGACACGGGTGTGGCGCAGGTCAAGGGGGAAAGCCCATGGCCCCCGCGCATGGGCAAGAAAACGGTTGTGAATCTGCCGCGGGCTTCGCAGGTTGGCAGCAACAACCAGGGAGGGCAGGGCAGAGATGGGGTGGATCGCAGAATTGTTCGGCAGCATCCGCCTGCAAGTGCTGCCCTTTTCGCTGGCGGCGGGCCTGCTGGGCTGGTTCCTGCGCCGCGCCTATGTCGAAAGCGTTGCGCGGCGGCGGCTGATCCGGGCGCTGTTTGCCGAGATCGACTTCAACACCCGCGACATGGAGACCTTCCGCCGCTCCTCGCCCAGTCGCGAGGTCTTGCAAGCGGCGCTGGGGGCAAATCCCGACCTGGTGCCGCATGTGACGGATGCGCGCCACACGGAGATCTACCGGCAGCATATTGCCAGCCTGCATTTCATTCCCGGCCACCTGCTGCACCAGGTGATCGACTACTACGGTCTGCTGGAGAAGATCCGGGTGCAGGTGGAGGGGCTGAACTACGACAGCTACAAGACCCTGTCGCTGGCCGGGCGGGTGCGGGCGGTGGACCTGCTGCGCACCACCAGTGCGGATGCCGAAACCAGCGGCAAGGCGCTGATGGCGGCCTTCCGGCGGACATTTCCGCGCCTGAAACTGACTCGCTACAAGGCGCCACACCGGAGCCGACCCGCAGACAGCTGACGTCGGACGCGGGCACGCGGCGCCGTACGCCGCAGCACGCCGCCACAATCGGGCAACGTCAGGACAGATCCCGGAATGTCAGGGAAGGTTACGGGAAGACAGATTGCAAAAAGACAAAAGGGGCCGGTGTCGTTCGGCCAGAGGCAGGGGCGCGGCGGCAGCGGTTGCCGCGGCGGTCATACGATGATCGGATCTGGTCCCAGTTTCATGCGTGATCTCCCATTTTGGCCCGTCGCCCGGCGGTCTGGCCTCTGCGTTCCAGCATAGGTGGCCGTGAGGCGTGCGGCAAGCCCTGCAAGGCCGTCGCACGCCTGCTATGTGTGCACGCCGCGGCTTGAATTCAAGTTAAGCTGCCGCGCGCTGCCCGGGACAAGGTCGGATCAATAGTCCTCAGGCCCCTGTTGCCAGGATTTGGCGAGGTTGCCAAAGCGGGTGAACTGCGCCTCGAAGGACAGCTCTACCGTGCCGATGGGACCGTGACGCTGCTTGCCGACGATGACCTCGGCCTTGGCGTGCAGCCGTTCCATCGCCTGCTTCCACTCTTCCATCTTCTCCAGCTCGTGATCGCCGGGCTTTTCCCGTTCCTTGTAGTATTCCTCCCGGAACACGAACATCACCACGTCGGCGTCCTGCTCGATCGAGCCCGATTCGCGCAGGTCCGACAGCTGCGGACGCTTGTCCTCGCGGTTTTCCACCTGGCGCGACAGCTGCGACAGGGCGATCACCGGGATGTTCAGCTCCTTGGCGATCGCCTTCATGCCCATCGAAATCTCGGCGATCTCGTTGACGCGGTTGTCGGACATGCCGCGGCAGAGCTGCAGGTAGTCGATCACCAAGAGGTCCAGCCCGTGGGTCCGCTTCAGGCGCCGCGCCCGGGCGGCCAGCTGCGAGATCGGGATCGCCGGCGTGTCGTCGATGAACAGCGGGCAGCTTTCCAGATCCTTCGCGGCCTGCACGAAGCGGCGGAATTCCTCCTCGGTCATGTCACCCTGACGGATCTTGTGCGAGGAGATTTCCGAGGCTTCCGCCAGGATCCGGCCCGCCAGCTGCTCGGCCGACATCTCGAGGCTGAAGAAGCCCACGACGCCGCCGTCGATGGCGCCTTCGGTGCCGTCGGGCTTGATGCCGCGCTTGTAGGCCTTGGCGACGTTGAAGGCGATGTTGGTCGCCAGCGAGGTTTTCCCCATCGAGGGGCGCCCGGCGAGGATCAGCAGGTCCGAGGGGTGCAGGCCGCCCAGTTGCTTGTCCAGGTCGGTCAACCCGGTGGAGATCCCGGCCATGCCGCCGCCACGCTGGTAGGCCTCGTTGGTGACGTTGACCGCCTCGGTCACCGCCTTGAGGAAGGATTTGAAACCGCTCTCGGTCTGGCCCTGTTCCGCCAGCTGATAGAGCTGCTGTTCCGCTTCGACGATCTGTTCCCGCGGTTCCGAGGCGACGTCGACGCGCCGCGCCTTGTCGGCGATCGACTGGCCCAGGGCGATCAGTTCGCGGCGGATCGCCAGGTCGTAGATCATCTGCGCATAGTCGCGCACCGCGAAGGCCGAGATCGACGCACCGGCCAGCTTGGCCAGGTAGGCCGGGCCGCCCAGTTCCTTCAGGCCCTCATGGTCTTCGAGGAAGGCTTTCAGGGTTACCGGCGAGGCCAGCGCATTCTTGGAAATCCGCGCCGCGGCCACCTCGAAGATGCGGGCATGCACCGGGTCGTAGAAATGCGAAGAATCGATGATCAGCGCGATCTTGTCGTAGACCTCGTTGTTGGTCAGGATCGCGCCCAGCAGCTGCTGCTCGGCCTCTACCGAATGCGGCAGCTCGTTGTCCGGCATCGCGCTGTCGGCCTGTGCAGGCTCGGGCATCGGGGCCGGAGGGGGCATATCGCCGTCGAAAGGGGTAATCTCGTTCATCACTGCTCTCGTCGTTAGGCCTGCGTTATAGGGCGCGCGGAGGCGTTCTCCTATCTGGGAATCTCTGTGGATACCCTGTGCATATCCGGCGTCTGTCTGTGGATGGCTGGGGGCCATTCGGCTGCTGTCCGGTTTCGGGCAGGCTAAAGGATGCGGGGGGCTTAGGAAAGCCCCCCATATCTTGTGGTTCTTGTCTCTGGAGTGCGATTCGGGGCGCGTGGCTTATCCACAGCGCCCGCTGGGAAACGCGGTCAGCTTGACGTGTCGTCAGGCGGATTTATGCGCATCCTGCCAGGCGCGCGGATCCTTCAGGAAGCGCTCCACCTCGTCCAGCGTCTCGGTGCTGAAGGCGCCCTGCGCCCGCGCTTCGGCCAGCACATCCCACCAGGTGCAGAGGTAGTGCAGCTCCACCCCGTGGTCGCCCAGCGTCTTGGTGGTCTCGGGGAAGATGTCGTAATAGAAGATCACCGCGGTATGGCCGCAGCTGGCGCCGGTCTCGCGGATCGCATCCACGAAGGACAGCTTGGAACCACCATCGGTGGTCAGATCCTCGACCAGCAGCACCCGCTCGCCTTCGCTCATCGCGCCCTCGATGCGGGCATTGCGGCCATACCCCTTGGGCTTCTTGCGCACATAGGTCATCGGCAGCGCCATGCGCTCGGCCACCAGCGCGGCAAAGGGAATGCCCGCGGTCTCGCCGCCGGCGATGTTGTCGAACGCCTCGAAGCCCGCGTTGCGCATCACGGTGACGGTCATGAAGTCCATCAGCGTCGAGCGGATGCGCGGAAAGGAGATCAGCTTGCGGCAGTCGATGTAGCTGGGCGAGGGCAGGCCGGAGGCCAGCGTGTAGGGCTCATCCGTGTTGAAGTTCACCGCGCCGATTTCCAGCAGCATCCGGGCCGACAGGCGGGCGATTTCTTCTTTCGACGGATAGGAGGAGGGGATCATGGGCAGGGCATCCTTTGCGGCAGCGGTTTTGCTGTCCATAAACCGGATGCGGACCGGTTTGAAGCCCCGCAGATGGCTTGTGGCAGCGCGCGGGCCGCAAAATGGCCCGCGCGCCGACGAAGCTGGTCAGAAGATGAAATCGTTGGCCGACAGGTCGGCGATCGAGACATCTTCGAGGGTGATGCTATTGCCGCGGTTGTCGCTGATCACCACGTCGCCGTCGCCGTTTTCGGTCACGTGGTTATTCTTCAGGTCGCGGAAACTCCGGATGGTGCTGACCCCGTCCAGGTCAATCTTCTCCTTGCGGCCGCTGGTCTGGAAATCGGCAATGATGTCATTGCCAAAACCGTCGTTGAAGACAAAACGGTCGGCATCCTCTTCACCCAGCAGGCGGTCATCGCCGCCGCCGCCTTCCAGCGTGTCGCGGCCGCGGCCGCCAAAGAGGGTGTCATTGCCGCCAAGGCCGAACAGCTTGTCATAGCCGCCTTCGCCTTCCAGTTTGTTGCGGCCGCCGTTTCCGGTGATATTGTCGCGCAGCTCGGAGCCGCGCACGTCCTCGATGCTCTTGAGCGTGTCGCGGTCGCCGAAACCGTCGATGGCAAAGCTCTTGTTCAGCTTGACGGTCACGCCGTCATTTCCGCCATGGCGTTCGTCGCGGTCGTAACGCACCTGGTCGCGGCCGCCGCCCCCGTTGATCGTGTCCTCGCCTGCCAGCCCGCGGAAGTAGTTCGCCTTGCCGTTGCCGATGAACTTGTCGTCATGGGCCGAGCCGCGCAGCATCTCGATGCTTTTCAGCGTGTCGGTCTTGCCCCAGCCATCTGTGGCGCGGCCAGTCTTCAGGTTGGCGGTGACACCGGTCGGATCGCCCGCAAAGGTCACCTGGTCATAGCCGCCTGCGCCGCCGTCATAGGTGTCACGCCCGTCGGAGCTGACAAAATAATCGTCCCCGGCGCCGCCCTTGTAATTGTCGCGGCCGGGGGTGCCGTAGAATTCGTCTTCCTCGGTTGTGGTGGCGCCGGGAATGTCCGTCCAGGCGATGTCGGCGCCGGGCGCGAAGGCACCTGTCGGCGTCGAGAAACCTTGAATGTCGGCTTCCACCGCTGCCCAGTCTGCGGCCGAGTTGATGCTTGGCAGCGGCTTGCCATCCAGCACGATATAGAACTCGGTATCCGTATAGTCGCCGGTTTCAAGCGACACGATCAAGATCACCGTGGAGCCACCACTTTTCCAGCTGACCTCTGTAATCAGGGTTTCATCGGACCGGATTTCGCTACTCAAGTTGTCGAAGTTGATGTCGTCGAGGATCGGCTGCACGACGTCGTCATCCATCTCGACGATGTCGATGCCGTCGTCTTCGCCCACGACCCGGTAGCGGAAAGTGGAGGAGGCGGAGGGTACCGTGAGGGCGCCGTCAATCGTTCTGATGACGTCTGAACCCTCGCCATCGTCATAATCCGCCCGAATACCTTTAAATGAAACCGTTGTCATGCTTTTGCGCCCTTTTTAGAAGTGCTGCCGCCACAATCTGTCGACAGAAACCAATAGGGCGAAACCTGCGTTCTGGGGGTGATTCCCTGCAAGGACGAAAGCCGAATCGTTGGCGGGATAGTTAACGCGTGTGGCAATTCGGCCAGTTGTCCGGCAGCGCAGTCACGGCGGATGGGGGCCGCAACGCGGCGGGGGCGTGACCGTCTTCAGACAGCTGCGCGGGTGGGCGACCGGGGCGCGCCCGCGCAGCTGTTCAGCGGGTCTTGCTCAGTCGTCGGCGACGGCCCAGAACACCTCGAAGCCGGGGTCAAACACCGTCACCGGCCCGTCGGCGGTGGCGATCTTGGCCGGGAACTCGACCGCAGTCTCGGACTTGCGCAGCGTCAGGCGCTGCGTGCTGACCGGCAGGCGATAGAAGGCCGGGCCGTTCTCCGAGGCAAAGCCCGCCAGCTTGTCGAGCGCGCCTTCTTCCTCGAACACATGCGCCAGCAGCGACATGGTGTTGGTGGCCGTGAAGCAGCCCGCACAGCCGCACTCGCTGAGCTTGTTGGAATCGGTGTGCGGCGCCGAGTCGGTTCCGAGGAAGAACCGCGCATCGCCCGAGGTGGCGGCGGCACGCAGGGCCAGCCGGTGTTCCTCGCGCTTGGCGACGGGCAGGCAGTAGTAATGCGGCTTGATGCCGCCGACGAGGATGTGGTTGCGGTTGATGATCAGGTGGTGGGTGGTGATCGTCGCGCCCAGATCCTTGTCCTGCGAGCGCACGTAATCGGCGGCATTGCTGGTGGTGATATGCTCCATCACCACGCGCAGCCCCGGGGTGGCGCGGCGGATCGGGTCCAGCACCCGGTCGATGAACACCGCCTCGCGGTCAAAGATGTCGATGTCGTGATCGGTGACCTCGCCATGGGTGCACAGCGGCAGGCCGATCTCGGCCATTTTCTCCAATACCGGGCGGACATTGTCGAAATTGGTCACGCCCGAGGCCGAGTTGGTGGTGGCCCCCGCCGGATAAAGCTTTACCGCCTTGACCAGCCCGCTGGCATGGGCGGCGGCGACGTCTTCCGGGTCGGTGTCCTCGGTGAGATACAGGGTCATCAGCGGCTCGAAGCTCATGCCGTCGGGCAGGGCGGCGAGAATCCGGTCCCGGTAGGCCGCGGCCTGCGCGGAGGTCACCACCGGCGGCACCAGGTTGGGCATGATGATGGCCCGGCCGAAATGGCGGGCGGTCTCGGGCAGCACGGCCTCCAGCATCGCGCCATCGCGCAGATGCAGATGCCAGTCGTCGGGGCGGGGGATGGTCAGGTCCTGGGTCATGCCGCTCGCCTAGCACAGGGGCGGGCGAAAAAGAAGCCGCGCAATGCGCCGCAGGGGGCGTCCGCGCGCGGGTCTCCCGACGTATCCCCGGGGGCTGTGAGGCGTGCGCCCTTAGCGTTTTGCGGGCAGGTGGAATTCGCCGTTCGCGGCCCGCTGTTCCAGATCGGTCAGGCGGCGGCGGAACCGGGGCGCGCGCATCCGTTCGGTCACGTTGCGGCACAGCAGCGCCATCAGGTAGCAGCGGTCGTCCCGCTCCAGCCGCGCCAGCAGGTTGCGCAGGAAGTAGGAGTTGTTGCGCCGGTTGCGGAACAGCTTGTAGAAGGCAGTCGCCGTCAGCTTGCCGCTGCCCGCCATCGACAGGATGTGGTACAGCATGTCCATCTCGATCAGCCGGGTCTGCACGGCCTCGCCCATGTGCATCGCGCGCAGGCGGGTGACGTTCTTGCGGGCAAACAGCGACGCGTGCATCGCGTCCAGCCGTTCCTGTGGATCATAGATCACATAGGCGCGTTCGGCGGCGTCCAGCATGTCGGGCGCATAGCCATAGCGGTCGGTGAAGCACAGCCGCCGTTGCTCGGTGAAACGGTCGTCCCATTCGGTCATCCGCGGCTCCAGCGTCGCCTGCGGCTGGACGGCCACCACCGAGGCACCGGGGGCGGCAACGGAATAGGCCGCCGCCGCATAGCCACAGGGACCGGCACCGTAGAAGATCACGTTGTCGAATTCGTCAAAGAAGCCATCGTCGATCAGCTGGTCGAAAAAGGCATAGATCTGCTCGTCGCGGAACCAGGTGTCGCCGTCGGAGACCACGCACATATGCGACCAGCCCAGGTTCTTGACCAGGTCGAAACCCAGCGGCTGCGCCAGGTCGGACAGGTTGTGGATGCCTTGCATGGTCTCGAAGGTGACCAGCAGCGTGTCCCCCTGTTCGATGAAGGTCGCGAAATGTCGCTTGCCCAGCGGCTGGTACATGCCGTTGGTTTCGGCCAGCTCGGCAATGCGGGCCTTCCACTGGGCGGTATCGAGCCCGGAAAGATCCTCGTCCAGGTTTTCAAGTCCATCCTGCATCTGTGCCATCCTTACTGCCCGCGCTGCGCCGCTTTCAGGGCTGCCTGCCGTTAAAGGCTAGGTTGGAAATAAGGCCAAATTTGGAAAAACTCATGCGTTAATGCGGCCTTGCAGCGCCCATTCGGCGGCGATCTGCCGAGAGCGCAGCCGCGTCGCCCCCCCGTGGCGCTTCAATCCTTGCCCTGCGGCGCGCGCAGCGCAAAGCGGCGCAGCAATCCCGCTGCCGCCGGGCTGATCGGGCGCGACGGCGGCGTCATCAGCAGGCGCGCGAACAGGGCGCGATAGGTCTCCTGCTCCATCAGCTGGGCAAAGCGATCATGCCGCCACTGCACCGCCGCGTGATGCAGCCGGGCCAGCGCCGGATCATCCATCAGCTCGGCCTGCAGCGCGGCACGGGCCGGGGCGAGGCGCTGCGCCGCGTCGTCCTCGATGCTGCAGTAATTGCGCTCGACCCAGTAATCCATGCCAAGCTCCGCCTGCCGGTTGACGCGGCCGCGATCGGCCTTCAGCACGTAGCTTTCCATCGCGCCCAGCGGGTAGTGGTTCAGCTGGGCGAGGCGGGTGTTGGACTGGCCGTAGTCGTTGAACAGGCGTTGCTTGCGAAAGGCCTCCCCCAGCGCGCGCCCCTCGCAGTCGTACCAGCGGAACCGGGCCAGCCGCTCCGCGTCCCGGGCATCGCGGGGGCGGTGCACGCCACATTTGCGATAGGTGCCATCATTGCGGTACAGCGTCTTGAACATCGTCGCGCGCCACGGCCAGTGGATCACCTCCGGGGCGCAGCGGGTGAACTGTTCCGTCACCGGGCGATCCTCGTAGCGCACGATGCCGCCATTGCCGAACAGCCGCCAGGTCAGCGTCACGGCATCGGCATGCGGCAGCGCCGCCAGCAGATCCGCCAGCTGCCCGCCGCCGGTCTTGACGCAGACGAACTCGTCGATGTCCAGCACAATCACCCAGTCGGCCGCCTTCATCAGCGGGTGCCTGTCGGCCGCCTTCAGCGCGGTGAACTGGATTCCGCCCTGGTCATAGGGACCGTCGTTGCGCACATGGGTCAGCTGCCCGAGCTCCGCCAGCCGGTCCAGCATCTGGTCGGTGCCGTCCTGGCAATCGTTTGAAAACACGAGGAAGTCGGTGAACCCCGCAGCGCGGTGGTGGGCCAGCCACTCCAGCAGGAAGGCAGCCTCGTTGCGCACGCACAGAACAGCCAGGGCACGCATCGCGCTCACCTGCGGCAGCCGGGGGCTGCAATTCTAGGGAGGGGCTGGGGCGTCATGCGGGGGGTATCCTGTTGCCTGCGTGCCTGCGGCCCCATGCGCATGGGACCATCGGTTGCGCCGGAGTCTACCGTGCTGCCGGGGTTTTACAACCGCCCGGACATCTCTTGACCGCAAGGGCGTTGCCGTGGCCTGTTGTCGGCATGGGATGCGCAGCAACCATGGGGAGAACCGCCAATGCCGCCAGTGCAATCGATCGAACAGGTCCAGCAGCAGCTTGCACAGCAGGGCTACGTCTGCGGCCGCGCGCTGGCGACGGTGGTATTCCTGTCGCTCAAACTCGGCCGCCCGCTGTTCCTCGAAGGCGAGGCCGGCACCGGCAAGACCGAGATCGCCAAGGCGCTGGCCGCTGCCCTCGGCCGTCGCCTGATCCGGCTGCAATGCTACGAGGGGCTCGATGCCGCCAGCGCCGTCTATGAATGGAACTTCGCCGCCCAGATGGTCGCCATCCGCAGCGCCGAGGCCACGGGCCGCGCCGACCGCGCCGCGTTGCAGGCGGATCTGTTTTCCGATGACTACCTGATCGAACGCCCGCTCCTGCAGGCGCTGCGCCCGGATGAGGCCGGCCCGCCGGTGCTGCTGATCGATGAGCTGGACCGCACCGATGAGCCCTTCGAGGCCTTCCTGCTGGAGGCGCTCAGCGACTTCCAGGTGACGATCCCCGAACTTGGCACCGTCACCGCGCCCGCGCCGCCCATCGTCATCCTCACCTCCAACCGCACCCGCGAGGTGCATGACGCGCTGAAGCGCCGCTGTCTCTACCATTGGGTCGACTACCCGGATTTCCCCCGCGAGCTGGAGATCCTGCACGCCCGTGCGCCCGGCGCAAGCGAGGCGCTGAGCCGCGAGATCGTCGCCTTCGTGCAGGCGCTGCGCACCGAGGATCTGTTCAAGAAGCCGGGGGTGGCCGAAACCGTCGACTGGGCCAATTGCCTGCTCGCGCTCGACGTCATCGCCCTCAGCCCCGAGGTGATCGCCGACACCCTGGGCGCGATCCTGAAATACCAGGACGACATCGCCCGCCTGCACGGCTCCGAGGCCAAGCGCATCCTCGACCAGGCCCGCGCCGGTCTGGACAGCGCCTGATGCTTCACCTTTGCACAAATACTCCGGGGGTATGGGGGCAGCGCCCCCATGGAACCTGCTGATGCCGGATTATCCGCCGCTGCCGCTGCCGGATACCCCCCGGCTGGCCGCAAACATCGCCCATTTCGCCCGCGCCCTGCGCAAGGCAGGGCTGACCATCGGCCCGGGCCGGGTGCTGAATGCGGTGGAGGCTGTGGCGGCGGCGGGTTTCACCAGCCGCCAGGATTTCTACTGGGTGCTGCACGCCTGTTTCGTCTCCAAGCCCGAGCACCGCGTGGTCTTTGCACAGGTCTTCCGGCTGTTCTGGCGGGATCCGCGCTATCTCGAACACATGATGGCGGCGATGCTGCCCGCGATCCGCGGCGTGCAGCAGGACCGCGCCGCCAAACCCGCCGAGCAGCGCGCCGCCGAGGCGCTGTTGGACGGCATGGCCAGCGAGCCCGACATCCCGGCCGAAGAGCCCGAGGGCAGCGACATCCAGATCGACGCTGCGCGCACCGCCTCGTCCCGGGAACGGCTACGCACGCTGGATTTCGAGCAGATGACCACCGCCGAGGCCGCCGCCGCCAAGCGCATCCTGGCGCAGCTGAAACTGCCGGTGCCGGCGATCCAGTCGCGCCGCCTGATGGCCGCGCCGCGGGGCGCGCGCGCCGACTGGCGCCGGACCCTGCGCACCGCCGCGCGGCAGGGCGGCGAGCTGCAGGCGATCGCCCGCGCCAAACGCCGCATCCGCCGCCCGGCGCTGGTGGTGCTCTGCGACATCTCCGGCTCGATGAGCCAATACAGCCGCATCATCCTGCATTTCCTGCACGCCGCCGCCAACGCCAGGGACGCGGGCTGGGCGCGGGTGCATGGCTTCACCTTCGGCACCCGCCTCACCAATATCACCCGCCATCTGCATCAGCGCGATGTGGATGCCGCGCTCTCTGCCGCGGGGAGCGAGGCGCAGGACTGGGAGGGCGGCACCCGCATCGGTGACTGCCTGCACGCCTTCAACCGCGACTGGTCGCGCCGGGTGCTGGGGCAGGGGGCGGTGGTGTTGCTGATCACCGATGGGCTGGACCGCGGCGATGCGGAGGCGCTGTCGCGCGAGATGCAGCGGCTGCAGCTGTCGGCGCGCCGCCTGATCTGGCTGAACCCGCTTTTGCGCTGGGACGGCTTTGCCCCCAAGGCGGCCGGCATCCGGGCGATGCTGCCGCATGTGGACAGCTTCCGCGCCGGCCACTCCATCGCCTCGCTGCAGGATCTGGCGCAGGTGATCGCCGACCCGGGCGACAGCGGCGAAAAGGCCCGCCTGATGGGCCTGCGCTGACGCCGCGGTTGCGGCTTGAAATTCAGCGGGCTAAGGCCGACCTTAGACAGACCCCCAAGCCCCTTGCCGGAGACAGCCAGATGCCGCAGCCGCCCCGTTTTGAAAATGCCCCGGAAACCGCGCTGGACTGGCGCCGGGCTGGCAGCGGCGCCGCGCTGGCCACCGTGGTGCAGACCTGGGGCTCGGCGCCGCGGCGGGCGGGCTCGCAGCTGGTGGTCGCCGGCGATGGCCGCATCGCGGGCTCCGTCTCCGGCGGCTGCGTCGAGGGCGCGGTGGTGGCCGAGGCGCTGGAGGCGCTGCAGGACGGCCAGCACCGGCTGCTGGAATACGGGGTCAGCGACGCCGATGCCTTTGCCGTGGGGCTGGCCTGCGGCGGCACCATCAAGGTGCTGGTGGAACCGGTCGGCAGCGCGCTGCCGCTGGACATGCTGGAAGACCTCGTCGCGGCCCGCGCCGCCCGCCGGCCAGTGGCCTACGAGGTGAACCTCGCCACCGGCGCGCGGCGGCTCTGCCTCGAGGGCCATGCCGACCGGATGCGCATGGATCGCTCCGGGATCGAAGACGATGGCGAGACCTTTGTCGCTGTGCACAACCCGCCCTTGCGGCTGGTCTGCGTCGGCGCGGTCCACATCACCCAGGCGCTGGTGCCGATGGCGCGGATCGCCGGGTATGATCCCGTTATCATCGATCCGCGCACCGCCTTTGCCGCGCCCGAGCGGTTCCCGGGCGAAACCCTGATGGACGACTGGCCCGACGAAGCCGTCGAAAAGCTCGGCCTCGACAGCCGCACGGCGCTGGTGCTGCTGACGCATGATCCGAAACTCGACGATCCGGCGCTCACCGCGGCGCTGGGGGGCGAGGTCTTCTATATCGGTGCGCTGGGCAGCAAGAAGACCCACGCCGCCCGCGTCGCCCGGCTGCAGCAGGCGGGGTTCACCGAGGATCAGATCGCCCGCATTCACGGCCCCGTGGGCCTCGACATCGGCGCGGCCAGCCCGGCCGAGATCGCCGTCTCGATCCTTGCGGAAATGACCGCGGTGCTGCGGGGCAAGTCGCAATGAAATTCGGCCCCGTTCCGCTCGCCCAGGCCGAGGGTGCAATCCTGGCGCATTCGCTGCAGGGGGCCAGCCGCAAGGTGGCCAAGGGCACGCTGCTGCGCGCCGCTGACCTGGCCGAGCTGTCGGCGGCGGGCCATGACACCCTGACCGTTGCCCGGCTGGAAGCGGACGATTTGCACGAAGACGCCGCGGCCGAGACGCTGGCACGGGCGTTGGTGCCGGAGCCGGAGGCGCAGGGCATCCGTGTCTCGGGCGCGGGCACCGGGCGGGTGAACCTTTATGCCGCCCACGCCGGGCTGGTGCGGCTGGACCGCGCCCGGCTGCAGACCTTCAACGCGGTCGACCCGATGCTGACCATCGCCACGGTGCCGGATTACCACCGCGCCGATGCGGGGGGCATGATCGCGACGATCAAGGTGATCTCCTATGCGGTGGCCGAGGCTCTGGTCCGTCAGGCCTGCGCCGATGCCGCCGGGGCGCTGCGGGTGCTGCCGCCGGTGATCGCAAGCGCCACGCTGATCGAAACCCGCGTCAGCGCGGATATCCCGCCGGACAAGGGCCGCGCCGCCATGGCCGGGCGGCTCGACCGCATGGGAGTGGCCCTGTCGGACCGCGTGGTGGTGCCGCACCGCGAGGCGGATCTGGCGGCGGCGATTGCCGAGGCTCCGGGAGAGCTCTTGCTGGTTCTGACCGGCTCTGCCACCTCTGACGCGATGGACGTGGCACCGCAGGCGCTGCGTCAGGCGGGCGGCAGCGTCACCCGCTTCGGGATGCCGGTGGATCCCGGCAACCTTCTGTTTCTGGGGCAATACCAGGGTCGCCCGGTGATCGGCCTGCCGGGCTGCGCCCGCTCGCCCGCCCTGAACGGTGCCGACTGGGTGCTCGAGCGGGTGATCTGCGGGGTGGAGGTCTCGTCAGACGACATCGCCGCGATGGGCATCGGCGGGCTGCTGAAGGAAATTCCCACCCGTCCGATGCCGCGCCGCGAAGCCACTGGTTGAGCGTATTGCGAACAAGTCGGCGGGGCAGGGTGCTCTGCAACCATAGGTAAGCGTCGCTGACGTGAATTTTACCCAGACCAGAAGGGCAAAAACACTTCGCACCGCGCCCGGGGCGTGTTTAACTCTGCTCAGCCAGACAAGAACAAGCTAAGGGAGGGTACTATGGCCAAGGTCTCAATGACCGTGAACGGCAAGGCTGCCAGCGGCGAGGTCGAGGGGCGCACGCTGCTGTCCTCGTTCCTGCGCGACACGCTGGGGCTGACCGGCACCCATGTGGGCTGCGACACCAGCCAGTGCGGCGCCTGCGTGGTGCATGTGGACGGCAAGGCGGTGAAATCCTGCACCATGCTGGCACAGGAAGCCGACGGTTCGGATGTTGCCACCATCGAGGGGCAGGCCAACGCCGACGGCTCGCTCAACGTGATCCAGCAGGCGTTCCAGGACCACCACGGTCTGCAATGCGGCTTCTGCACGCCGGGCATGGTGATGTCGGCGGCGGCGCTGCTGAAGGACAACCCCAAGCCCACCGAGGCGGAGATCCGCGAATACCTTGAGGGCAACCTGTGCCGCTGCACCGGCTACCACAATATCATCAAGGCGATCCTTGCGGCCTCCGGGCAGGATGTCTCTGCCATCGCGGCGGAATAGCCGCCGCCCCCCATATGCGACGACCGCAGGCCGGTGCCCGGCCTGACCTGCAAAAGGAGTGAATACCAAGAGCTGCGCCAATGGCCGCAGCCTCCAGGGAGGAGACTTCAGACATGCCCAAGGACAACGACAGCGGAATCGGCGCCAGCCCCAAGCGGCGCGAGGACGTGCGCTTTCTGACCGGCGCCGGCAATTACACCGACGATATCAACGTGCACGGACAGGCGTATGTGCACTTCCTGCGCGCCGACGTGGCCCATGCAACCATCAATTCCATCGACACCAGCGCCGCCGAGGCGATGCCCGGCGTGGTGAAAATCTTCACCGGCGCGGATTTTGCCGAGGTCGGCGGTATCCCCTGCGGCTGGGGCGTGACCGACCGCCACGGCAACCCGCAACAGGAGCCGCGCCACCCGATCATCGCCGATGGCACCATCCGCCACGTGGGCGAGATCGTCGCCGCCGTGGTGGCCGACACGGTGGAGCAGGCCCGCGACGCCGCCGAGGCGATCGAACTGGACCTCACCGACAAGCCGGTGGTCGTGGACATGGCCGCGGCATTGGCGGAGGACAGCGCCAAGGTGCATGAGGATCTCAGCTCAAACCTCTGCTATGACTGGGTGTTCGGCAATGACGACGACGACGCGGTGCAGGCGGCCTTTGATGCGGCGGCGCATGTCACCACGCTGGAGCTGGTCAACAACCGGCTGGTCGCCAACCCGATGGAGCCGCGCGTGGCCATTGGCGAATACAGCCGCGGCACCGATGAATACACGTTGCACACCACCAGCCAGAACCCGCATGTGATCCGCCTGCTGATGTGCGCCTTCGTGCTGGGCCTGCCCGAGCACAAGGTCCGCGTGGTGGCGCCGGATGTGGGCGGCGGCTTCGGCTCCAAGATCTTTCATTACGCCGAGGAGGCATTCTGCACCCATGCGGCCAAGGCCTGCGGGCGGCCGGTCAAATGGACCTCGACCCGGTCCGAGGCGTTCATCTCGGACGCCCATGGCCGCGACCATGTGACCAAGATCGAGCTGGCGCTGGACAGCAACAACAATTTCACCGCGCTGCGCACCAACACGATGGCCAACATGGGCGCGTATCTGTCGACCTTTGCCACCTCGGTGCCCAGCTACCTGCATGGCACGCTGATGGCGGGCAACTACAAGACGCCGGTGGTGCAGGTGAACGTGAAGACGGTGTTCACCAACACGGTGCCGGTCGATGCCTACCGCGGTGCGGGCCGACCCGAGGCGACCTTCCAGCTGGAGCGCGTGATCGACAAGGCCGCGCGCGAGCTGGGCGTCGACCCGATTGCGCTGCGGCGGCAGAACTTCATCACCGAGTTTCCCTATGAAACCCCGGTGGCGCTGACCTATGACACCGGCGATTACACCGCCACCATGGACAAGCTGGAAGAGATCGCCGACGTCGCGGGCTTTGCCGCCCGCCGTGCGGAAAGCGAGAAGAAGGGCAAGCTGCGCGGTCTTGGCGTCAATTGCTATATCGAGGCCTGCGGCATTGCGCCCTCGAACATCGTCGGCATGCTGGGCGCGCGCGCGGGCCTCTATGATGCCGCCACCGTGCGGGTGAACGCCACCGGCACCATCAGCGTCTTCGTCGGCGCGCACAGTCACGGGCAAGGGCACGAAACCTCCTTCCCGCAGGTCGTCGCTGACATGATCGGCATCGACGAGAGCATGGTCGATATCGTGCATGGCGACACTGGCCGTGTGCCCTTTGGCATGGGCACCTATGGCTCGCGCTCCATCGCGGTCTGCGGCTCGGCCATGGTGCGCGCGACCGAGAAGATCATCGCCAAGGCGAAGAAGATCGCCGCCCACCTGCTGGAGGCCTCGGACGCGGATATCGAGCTGAAGGACGGCCAGTTCACCGTTGCGGGCACCGACAAATCGGTGGCCTGGGGCGATGTCACGCTGACCGCCTATGTGCCGCACAACTACCCGCTGGAGGAGCTGGAGCCGGGGCTGGAGGAGACTGCCTTCTACGATCCGGCGAACTTCACCTATCCCTCGGGCGCCTATGCCTGCGAGGTGGAAGTCGACCCCGACACCGGCAAGGTCACCATCGAGCGGTTCTCGGCCGCGGATGACTTCGGCAACATCATCAACCCGATGATCGTCGACGGCCAGGTCCATGGCGGGCTGGGGCAGGGCATCGGGCAGGCGCTCTTGGAAAACGCCGCCTATGACGAGGACGGGCAGCTCTTGTCGGCCTCCTTCATGGATTACGCGATGCCGCGGGCGGATGATGTGCCGTTCTACCAGGTGGATCATTCCTGCCAGACGCCCTGCACGCACAATCCCCTGGGCGTGAAGGGCTGCGGCGAGGCGGGCGCGATCGGCTCGCCGCCCGCGGTGGTCAACGCGGTGGTGGATGCGCTGCAATCGGCGGGCAAGAACGTGACCCATATCGACATGCCGCTGAGCCCTGCGCGGGTCTGGGCGGCGATGAACGGCTAAGGGTTCATGGGGGCGCTGCCCCCATACCCCCGGAGTATTTTCGGAAAGATGAAGGCCGGAGTGCCGGTTTTCGGAAAGGACACGCGATGTATGAATTCGAGTTTGTAAAGCCTGCGACCGTGGGTGAGGCGGTGGCGGCGCTGGCGGAGGAGGACGCCCAGGCGCTGGGCGGCGGGCAGACGCTGATCCCGACCTTGAAACAGCGGCTGGCGATGCCGTCCAGGCTGGTCAGCCTGTCGGGCATCACCGAGATGCAGGGCATCAGCGACAGCGGTGGCGTGCTGACCATCGGTGGGGCGGCGACCCATGCGGCGGTGGCCGCCGGGGCCGCCAGCTATCCGGCGCTGGCGGAGCTGGCCAGCCACATCGGCGATCCGGCGGTGCGCAACCGCGGCACCATCGGCGGCTCGCTGGCCAACAACGACCCCGCCGCCTGCTACCCGGCGGCGGCGCTGGGCAGCGGCGCGACCATCGTCACCAATAGCCGCGAGATCGAAGCGGATGACTATTTCCAGGGGCTGTTCGAGACCGCGCTGGAAGAGGGCGAGATCATCACCGCGGTGCGCTTCCCGGTGCCGGAAAAAGCCAACTACCAGAAGTTCGTGCAGCCCGCGTCGCGCTTTGCGCTGGTGGGGGTGTTCGTGGCCAGGTTCGCTGACGGGGTGCGGGTTGCGGTCACCGGCGCGTCGGAGGAGGGCGTGTTCCGCTGGCGCGAGGCGGAGGCGGCGCTGAGTGCCAATTTTGCGCCTGACGCGCTGGACGGGCTCAGCGTGGATGCAGAGGGCATGATCGCCGATCTGCACGGCTCAAAGGAGTACCGCGCGCACCTGGTCGCGGTGATGACCAAGCGCGCGGTGGCGGCGGCGGGCTGACGCCTGCGGGGCGCCCGTGCCAAAGCAAAAGCCCCGCGGCAGCGCCAGCGGGGCTTTCTTTATGTACGGGCGCCGCGGGGGCGCTGCGGCTTATTTCTTCGCCAGCGGGCCGATCATCATGATCATCTGACGGCCTTCCATCTTGGGCATGTTCTCGACCTTGCCCAGTTCCTTGATGTCCTCGGCGACGCGTTCCAGCAGTTCGCGGCCCAGGTTCTGGTGAGCCATCTCGCGACCCCGGAAGCGCAGGGTGACTTTCACCTTGTCGCCGTTCTCGAGGAACTTGTAGACGTTGCGCATCTTCACATCATAGTCATGAGTGTCCGTGTTGGGACGGAACTTGACCTCTTTGACCTCGATGATCTTCTGCTTCTTGCGGGCTTCGCTCTCGCGCTTTTGCTGTTCGTACTTGAACTTGCCAAAGTCCATGATCTTGCACACGGGCGGGTTGGCGTTGGGCGAGATTTCAACCAGATCCAATCCGGCCTCTGCCGCCATGTCCATGGCTTTCGCGGGATGCACGACCCCAACGTTTTCGCCATCGGCACCGATCAGGCGGATTTCGGGGGCACGGATTTTTTCGTTGACGCGCGGGCCGGTGTCACGTTGCGGCGGCGCGTTATGAGGTCTGCGGGCTATGACTGTGATCCTTCTGTCATTGCAAAAAGTGCGGGAAAGCTACTGCTCCCGCGCCTGTGATTCAAGGCCTATGGGCGGTATGGCGGCAGGAAAGCTGCTTTTCAAGGCCGCATGTTGCAATTGCTGCCAAAACAGGGGGGTGGAAGGGGGCTGAGCGGCGCGGTTGGCCCGGGGACGACGGCGGTCGCGCGCGCATGAGGCGTGGGCGGGAAACTTCCCCCTTGAGGAAGGCCGCGCGCATCGCCATGTGGCGGGTGTGAGGCATCTGCGGATGTGCATGGTCAGGCAGGGCAAATCCCGCCGGCCCGCGCGGCGGAGGCCGGAACTAGGAAGGAAAGCATGATGAAACAGCTATTGATCCTGGCGGCCCTGGGGGCCGCAGCGGTGGGGGGCTATGTGGTGATCAGCGGCCAGCAGCCGCAGGACAGCGCGCCGGTGGCGACAAGCGAGGATGCGCCCCAGCCAGCCCCCGTGACCGAGCCCGAGCAGGTGCAGGTGGAGACGGTGCCCGAAGCGGACCTGCCGGAGAGCGTGGATGAGGCTGCGGATGCGCTCGGCGAGGCCGTCGAGGCCGCGGGCGAAGTGGCGAGCGAAGCCGCCGCCACGGTGGGTGAAACGGTGAACCAGGCTGCCAAGGCCGTTGAGGAGGCCGTGGAAGGGGCGATCGACAGCGCGGCCGACAGCGCCAGCGAGGCGCTGGATAGCGGCATCGCCGCGGCGGGCTCTGCCGAGGCGGGTGCTGACGCCGCCGCCGAGGCGGCAGCAGAGGCGATCACCAAGGGCGCTGATGCCGCCGGAGCGGCGGCAACCGAGGCCGCGGAAGCGGCCGGAACTGCCACGGATGCGGCGACCGGCAATGCCGGTCAGGCGCTGGATGATGCGGCTGCAAATGCCAAGAAGCTGCTGAGCGCGCCGACCGAGGCGGAAGCTGGCGCAGAGGCGACGGTCGAAGGCTCCGCCGGGGACAGCGCCGCGAGCAACTGATCCGGGCAGCCCGCATCGGGCAAGACGCCCTGCGATCCACATGGCAAAACGCAGATCAGCCCCTTCCGGCGGGAAGGGGCTGATTGAGTCTGCCGGCTCGCCTTGCGGCAGCATCGCTGGGCAGCGCGATGCGGCGGCGGGCGCGTGGCCGGTCAGTGCGGGTGCATCTGTGCGCCGGTCTGCGCGGTCTGGGCCAACTGGCTGATATGGGCCATCGGGGTCGGCTTCTCGGTCAGCGGGGTGGCGGGCGCTGCTGCCGCGACCGGGGCGGGCGTTGCGGCCTGCGGGGCCAGGAACGCCAGGAAGGCTTCCCAGCTGGCACTGCTGCCACCTTGCTTGCGGGCGCGCTGGATCTGCAGTTTCGCCACGGCGACCAGGTCCATCGGACGCGCCGCATCAAAGGGGTTGCCGGTGATCGCGGCAAGGCGTCCGCGGAACGCGGCCCCCATCGAATTCAACAGCAGCATGGGCGCGGTGACCGGCTGGCCGGCTTCGACCAGCGCGTCGAACATCCGGTCGATGTCGAGCGGCGAAACGGCGGTGAGGTCAAAGCTGGCTTTGACCGCGGCGATCTTGTCGGGGATGGAGGGCTGCACCTTGTCCGGGCGGGACTGGAAACCGTTCAGGGCCGCCTTGACGCGGGCCTTGCCTGCTTCGCTGCGGACAGAGGAGAAGATGGGCGCCTGCCCGGTGGTGGGATCGTTCTGCATCGGTGCTGCTCCATTCTGGATGTCAGCATCAGAATTAGGCAAACATTCCCAACAAAAGATAAACGGGAGAAGGCGCGGCACGGACAAAACCGTGACCAAAACAAGGCATGCCGCCGCGCCCCCGGTGCCCCCCCGGTGGCAAAGAAAAAGGCCGCCCGGGCGGGGCGGCCTTGGTTCCGGGGCGCGGGTGCGCCGGATCAGTCCAGGAACGCCTTTTCCACCACGAAATGCAGCGGCTTGGAGTTGGCGCCTTCTTCCAGCCCGTAGGTGTTCTCGAACAGGTCTTTCAGTTCGAGGTTGAAGGCCAGGTTGCCGCAGATCATCGCGCGGTCGGTGTCCGGGTTCAGCGGCGGCACGCCAAGGTCGGCAAAGGCCTCGCCCGAGCGCATCAGGTCGGTGATGCGGCCCATCTTGGGGCTCTCCTCGCGGGTGGTGGTCGGGTAGTATTTGATCTTCTTCCAGAAGCCCTCGCCGATCAGCTCGTTCAGCAGCTCGTCGTCCTTCAGGCTTTCGATCAGTTCGCGGCCGTACTGCAGCTCACCCACGGTGCGGCAGGTGTGGGTGATGATGACCTCGTCGTAATCCTCGTAGGTCTGCGGCTCGCGCAGCAGCGAGGCAAAGGGCGCAAAGCCGGTGCCGGTGGCAAAGAACCAGATTCGCTTACCGGGCAAGAGCGCGTCATGCACCAGCGTGCCGACGGGCTTGGGGCGCAGGATGATCTCGTCGCCGGGCTGGATGTGCTGCAGCTTGGAGGTCAGCGGGCCGTCCTCGACCTTGATCGAGTAGAACTCCAGTTCCTCGTCCCAGGAGGGCGAGGCGATGGAGTAGGCGCGCAGCAGGGGTTTCTGCTTGCCGGTCTTGGGGTCGGGATCGTTCATCAGGCCGATCATCACGAATTCGCCCGAGCGGAAGCGCAGCGAGGCGGGGCGGGTCACCCGGAAGGAAAACAGCTTGTCTGTCCAGTGCTTGACCGAGGTCACGGTCTGGGCGTCGGGCAGGGCCGGTTTGGCCTTTTCGGGCGCGGCGGTGGTTGCGGTCTCGGTCACGGCGGTCATCTCATTCATCACATGCACTGCCGGAAGATCTGCCGGCACCTCTGATTAGTCTTTGATACAGGTCAGGAAAACCCCTGTTCCGCAAATCCTGCCCGCTGCGGCGCGGGTGCCGGGGCAGGATGCGGGGTTTTCCCGGTTGCGAGGGGGCTGGCTCAGCGGGCAGCGGTGCTGCCGCGCAGGCGGGCCTGGTAGCTATGCGCTTTCCAGTTGGCGCGGGCAAGCCATTGATCCTCGGGCTGGCGCGCGGCGAGATCGTCGCTGATCTCGACCTCGTCGAAACCCGAGCGCCGGGCCATGGCGTATTGATCGGCGATCACATGGCCAAAGGCGCGCAGGCGGCCCTCGTAGCCCTTCAGCCGCAGCTGCCGGGCGAGGGTGAAGCCGCGGCCGTCGGCGAAGCTGGGGAACTGGATCCGCACCAGTTCCACCCCGTCCAGCGACACGTCGCTCAGGTCGGCGTCAGAGGCCAGCTCCAGCACGTTGGCGCCGTCAAAGCCGCCGGTCCAGTCGTCGGGGGCAAAACCCGTGTCGGTCACGATAACAGTCATCTCACTTACGCTCCTGTGCGTACGAATTTGCCATCCACCACGTGGATGCCGCATTCTTCCTTGTTTTCACCGCGCCAGCGGCCGGCACGGGGGTCTTCGCCTTCCTTGACCGGGCTGGTGCAGGGCGCGCAGCCGATCGACGGGTAGCCCTTGGCCACCAGCGGATGGCGGGGCAGGCGGTTTTCATCCATGTAGGCGCGCACGTCCTCGGGCGCCCAATGGGCCAGCGGGTTGATCTTGAGCCGCCCGGTGCCGTCCTCGACCTCGAAGAAATCGAGCGCGGCGCGGGAGCCGGACTGGAACCGCTTGCGGCCGGTGATCCAGCCGTCATAGCCCGCCAGCGCCTTTTGCAGCGGAATGGTCTTGCGCAGGGTGCAGCAGGCGTCCTTGTCGCTGAAGCGCAGGGCACCATAGGGGTCTTTCTCGGCGATGTCGTCGGCGCGGATGATATGCACGTTGCGCAGGCCCAGCCGCTCGCTCACCTCCTGCTGATAGATCAGCGTTTCGGTGAACAGCAGCTCGGTGTCCACGAACAGGACCGGCGTCATCGGATCGATGACCGCGGCCATGTGCAAAAGCACCACCGATTCCGCCCCGAAGGAGGAGACCAGCGCAATGTGGCCTGCGTCCTTCAAGGCGCCTTCCATCACCGAGGTGGCCGAGTGATGACGGAAGCGCGCGTTCAGCGCCTCCGCCTTGGCGGCCAGCTCCCGGTCGCGGGTGGGGTTGCCCCCCCCGGCGGGCTGTTTTCCGGCTGTGTCGAACATGGTCAGGCGACCTTTTTCTGGGCCTCTGGGTAGAGGGCTGCCTTGAAGGGCTCCATGCCAATGCGGCGGTAGGTCTCGAGGAAGGTCTCGTCGGCGCTTTCGCGCTGCGCCATGTAGACCTCGACGATGCGCTCCACCGCGGGCACGATTTCGTCATAGGCGAAACCGGGGCCGGTGCGGGTGCCGATGGCGGCTGTCTCGGTCGCGTCGCCGCCCAGGGTGATCTGGTAGTTCTCCACCCCTGCGCGGTCCAGCCCGAGGATGCCGATGTGGCCCACGTGGTGATGGCCGCAGGCGTTGATGCAGCCCGAGATCTTGATCTGCAGATGGCCGATGTCGTGCTCCATCTTCAGCTCGTCAAAGCGGGTCGCGATCTCCTGTGCCACCGGGATCGAGCGGGCCGTCGCCAGCGCGCAGTAGTCCATGCCCGGGCAGGCGATGATGTCCGAGATCAGGCCGACGTTGGCGGTCGCGAGGCCGTGCTGTTTCAGCTTGGCGTGGATCGCGGGCAGGTCGTTCTTGTGGACATGCGGCAGGATCACGTTCTGCTGGTGGCTGATGCGCAGCTCGTCATAGGCGTATTGTTCGGCCAGATCCGCCATCACGCGCATCTGCTCGGCGGTGGCGTCGCCCGGGGTCGCGCCATGCGCCTTGATCGAGATGGTGGCGATCGCGTGATCGTCCTTGCGGTGCTCGGTCAGGTTGGTGTCGGCCCAGGCGCGGAACACCGGGTCGGTGTCATAGGCCGCGTCAAAGGCTTCGGTGCTGCCGGAGCGGAAGTCGGGCGCCGCGAAATGCTGCTTGATGTCTTCCAACAGCGCCTGGTCGGTGCCGTCGAACTGGGCGCGCAGGGTCAGGAAAGCTTCCTCGACCTTGGCGCGGAAGGTGTCGATGCCGTTTTCCATCACGGTGATCTTGATGCGCGCCTTGTACTTGTTGTCGCGCCGTCCCAGCACGTTGTAGACGCTGAGGATCGCCTCCAGATAGGGCAGCAGGTCCGCCTGCGGCAGGAACTCACGCAGCACCTTGCCGACCAGCGGGGTGCGGCCAAGGCCGCCGCCGACGATGACCTCGAAACCGGTCTCGCCGTCGCGCTGCACCATGCGCAGGCCGACGTCATGCGCCTTGGTCACGGCGCGGTCGTTGGGGCTGCCGGTGATGGCGATCTTGAACTTGCGGCCCAGGAACTGGAACTCCGGGTGGTCGGTGGACCACTGGCGGATCAGCTCGGCATAGGGGCGCGGGTCCATCAGCTCATCCTTGGCGGCACCGGCGAAATGGTCGGCGGTGGTGTTGCGGATGGTGTTGCCGGAGGTCTGGATCGCGTGCAGGCCGACCTCGCCGAGCGCGTCCAGCATGTCCGGAATGTCGCGCAGCTTGGGCCAGTTGTACTGGATGTTCTGGCGGGTGGTGAAATGGCCATAGCCCTTGTCCCACTTCTCGGCCAACAGGGCCAGCTGCCGCATCTGGGCAGAGTTCAGCGTGCCATAGGGAATCGCCACCCGCAGCATGTAGGCGTGCAGCTGCAGGTAGACACCGTTCATCAGGCGCAGCGGGCGGAATTCTTCCTCGGTGAGCGAGCCGTCGATGCGGCGCTCGACCTGGGCGCGGAACTGGGCGTTGCGCTCTGCCAAGAAGGCTTCGTCGAACTCGTTGTACTTATACATTGGCTTGCGCCTCCTGCTTGCCGTGGAAGTAGTTCGAGGGGCCAGTGCGGCGGAATTCCTCGCGGAAGTGGGTGGGTTCGGGGCCGTTCGGGCCCGCCTTGGCATCGGCCAGGTAGGCACCGACGATCTTGAGGTTCTGCTTCTCCGCCTCGATCAGGCGCAGCTGGGCTTCGGCTTCATCGGTGATCAGCTCGGCCTCGGACATGTCGCGGGTCCAGGTGTCGTCAGCGGTGAAATAGATCACGTCACCCTCGAGCAGGTCGTTGGCGGTGATGACTTTGGGCGTAAAGGCGCGAGGCATTATGCAAGCTCCGTCTTGAGATCGGTGAGGGCGGCGGCCGCTTTGCGCGGCGCGAGCCCCAGGAAGGTGAGGGCAGGACCGTCCAGCCCGGCCGCGTCGAGGTCGGCAGGCAGGCGTTCCAGCGTGGTTTCCAGCACCCGCTGTTCGGGGCGAGAGGCGTTTTCGACGAGGGTGACCGGCATGGCGCGGTCGGCCCCGTGCATGATCAGGCGGCCCTGCACGAAGCGGGCGGATTTCTTGCCCATATAGACCGCGGCCACCGCACCGGGGCGCGCCAGCGCGGCCCAGTCGTGGTCGGCAAAGCCCTTCATGTCGTGGCCGGTCAGGAACCGCACCGAGGAATTGCGGCCGCGCTGGGTCAGGCTCTGGCCGATGGCGGCAACGGCGGCGGAGGCGGCGGTGATGCCGGGCAGGATCTGGCTGGCGATGCCTGCCGCCTCCAGCGCCGACAGCTCTTCGTCCAGGCGGGCAAAGATGGTGGGATCGCCGGCCTTCAGGCGCAGCACCTTCCTGCCGGCCTTGGCATGGGCCACCAGGCGGGCGTTGATCTCCTCCTGGCTGACCTGCGGGCCAAAGCCTTCCTTGCCGACGTTTTCCAGCGCGGCTTGCGGACCGGCCAGGGCCAGGACGGCGTCGGACACTAGGCGATCATGCAGGATGACATCGGCCTCTTGCAGGGCGCGCAGCACCTTGAGGGTGAGCAGCTCCGGGTCGCCCGGGCCGGAGCCCGCAAAGGCAACCTCGCCCGCAACCAGGCAACACATGCCGCCGCGAACGTGAGCGGTGGCAATAGCGGCATGTGTCGTAGGTGCGGACATCCCTGTACCCTCTGTGGTGTGTGTTTGACTTGGCTGTAGATATAGGAAATATTCCCGCCATTGCGCTATATCGGCGGATAAATAAGAACATTGGTTTCTGCGCGGCGCGAAGCCGGGCTGATTGGTCCTCAGACAAGGAGAAAACAGGAATGACGGTGCGGATCGACGGCACGGACCGGAAAATTCTGGCTGAACTGCAACGCGACGCCAGCCAGTCTCTGGATGAAATCGCCCGCCGGGTGGGCTCGTCAAAGACGCCGGTGTGGAATCGAATCCGCAAGCTGCGTGAGGCGGGGGTGATCGGTCAGCAGACGGTGCTGCTGGATGCCGAGGCGCTGGGGTTCGAGGCCTGTTTCTTTGTCCTGATCCGCACCTCGGAGCACGAGGCGGAGTGGCAGGCAAAGTTCCTGCAGGCCCTGCGCGACCGCCCCGAGGTGCAGGAGGCGCACCGGCTGGCGGGGGATATCGACTATATCCTGAAGGTACGGGTACAGAACGCGCGGGCCTATGACGTGTTCTACCAGGCGCTGATCTCGGAGGTGAAGGTACACAACGTCACCGCGCTGTTGTCGATGGAGGAGATCAAGTCGACCACCATGCTGCCGCTGGACAGCGTGGCGGTCTGATCCCCTGACCGCGCCCGCAGCACGCGCGCTCCCCGGAAGGCGCGCGCCCCGCATGACCGCGCCCCAAGCGGCGCGGACAGTCGGGGCGTAGCCTCAGACCGTCACCATCAGCCGGGTCAGCCCGTGGAAGTGATAGGTGTTGGCGTATTGCGGCGCGGCGGCCAGTTTCAGCTCCGGGCAACGCTCAAACAGGATCGGCAGCGCGATCTGCATCTCCAGCCGGGCCAGCGGCGCGCCGACGCAGAAATGCAGCCCGCCGCCGAAGCTCTTGTTGACCTTGGCGGGGCGGGTCGGGTCAAACCGCTCCGGCTCCTCCAGAACCGCGGGGTCGCGGTTGGCGGCGGCCAGCAGCAGTGCCACCTGCTCGCCGCGCTGGAAGGTATGGCCGAAAACCTCTGCCTCCTCATAGGCGTAGCGGGTGAACATGTGCAGCGGCGGGTCGTAGCGCAGGATCTCCTCGACCAGCCGCTCGATGCCCTCGGGCGCCAGCCACTCGGCCTGCCAGCCCTGCTGCAGCATCGTCTTCACGCCGTTGCCCAGCGAATGCACGGTGGCCTCGTGGCCCGCGTTCAGCAGCAGGATGCAGGTGCCGATCAGCTCATCCGTCGACAGGGTTTCGCCCTCTTCCTCGGCGGCGATCAGCCGGGTGATGAGGTCGTCGCGGGGATCGTCGCGGCGCGCGTCGATATAGCCGCGCAGGAAATCGGTGAACGCCTGCGCCGCGGCGGCGGCGGCGTGTTCGGTCGCCTCGGTGCGGGCGGCCTGGTACATCGCCACCATCCGGTGCGACCAGTCCAGCAGCTGCGGCGCCATGTCGGTCGGCACGCCCAGCAGGCGGCAGATGGTGATCACCGGCACCTGGGTGCAATAGGCCTCGAGAAGGTCGAACGGGTGGTCCGGGAACGCGTCGATCAGCTGGTGGCACAGCGTCTCCAGCCCCGGCTGCAGCGCCGCGATCCCGCGCGAGGTAAAGGCGCGCATCACCAGTTTGCGCAGGCGGGTGTGGCGGGGTGGTTCGGCGTCCAGCATCGAATGCGCCTCGGTGGCGAGGAAGGGCGCGAGGTGGGCCGGGCCGTCCTGCTGCATCTCCTGCGGCAGTTCGCGGCCAAAGCGGCGGTCGCGCAGCAGCATATGCACCGCCGCATGACCGAAGGCGGCAACCATGCCGTAGTCCTGCCAGCGGTTCAGCTGGCCCTGCGCGCGGGCCGCCGCGTAAAACGGGTAGGGGTTCTGGACGAAGCCGGGATCGGTCGGGGATTGGGACAGGATCTGCATGGGGTGATTTTGCCGGCATGGCTGGTCTTTGCAAGGGCTGCGCTGTTAACTTGCCTGCATGAAAGCACAAACTCTGATCCGCTGGAGCCTGCCCGTGGGCTTCCTGCTGGCCGTCGCGGCGCTGGCGCTGGCGGTCTGGTCCTATGGCTACCGGCAGGCGCTGGACAGCCTGGCCGAACGCAGCGCCGCCGACCTGGCGCTGGCGTCGGACCGGGTCAGCACCCAGCTGGAAGTCTACCAGGAGCTGGCGGTGCTGACGGCGGAACACCCGGTGCTGCGCGACCTGTCGGAGCCGGTGGCCCGGGCGGCGGCGGCGGATCTGCTGCGCTCGATCGCGGACAAGACCGCGGCGCTGGACGTGTTCTTTACCGATTCCTCGGGCCGGGTGCTGGCGGCAGCCGAGGGCGTGGTGGGCAGCAGCGTGGCCGACCAGGCCTATTTCCGGCGCGCGCAACAGGGGGCGCTGGGCACCGGCCATGGCGTGTTGCGGCCCGACGACCAGCGGGCCTATTTCTACGCCGCGCCTGCCTTTGGCAGCGATGGGCGCGTTCGCGGCGCGCTTGTGGTGGTTGCGGATATCGAGGACGTGGAACAGACGTGGCGCGGCAGCCTGCCGGCGGTGTTCTTTACCGTGGCCAGCGGCGAAGTGTTCATCGCCAACCGGTCCGAGCTGCTGTTCTGGAACCGCAAGGCGGCGGTGGCGGGCGGCACGGCGGGGCCGGGGCCGGAAGCGGCGGCGAGTCGACCCCGGGTGCTGGCCCAATGGCACATCGGCCCGCATGAGATCTGGCGGCTGGCGGGCAGCCCGTATTTGCCCGCGCGCGCCTTGCATCTGTCGGTGGCGTTGCCGGTGATCGGCATGACCGGAGAAATCCTGGTGGATGTGGCGCCGGCCCGGCGGATCGCCGCGCTGCAGGCGGCGGCGCTGGCGGCGGTGTGCCTTGCCTTCGGGGCCATGCTGTTCTTCGTGATGGAGCGCCGCCGCACCCTGGCCGAGGCCAATGCGGTGCTGGAAAGCCGGGTGGCGCAGCGCACCGAGGCGCTGTCTGCCGCCAACGTGCAGCTGCGCCGCGAGGTGCGCGAGCGCGAGGAGGCGGAGGCCGCCTTGAAGCGGGCGCAGCAGGACCTGGTGCAGGCGGGCAAACTGTCGGCGCTGGGGCAGATGTCGGCGGGCATCAGCCACGAGCTGAACCAGCCCCTGATGGCGATCCAGCAATATGCCGAGAACGGCGCCGCCTTCCTCGCCCGTGGCAAGGCCGAGCGCACGGGCGAGAACCTGGCACGGATCTCCGACATGGCGGCGCGGATGGCGCGGATCATCAAGAACCTGCGTGCCTTTGCCCGCAACGAGAGCGAGCCGGTCGGAAAGGTCGACCTCGCCAAGGTTCTGGAGGATGCGGTGGAGCTGACCCAGACGCGGCTGCGCGAGTGTTCCGTGCGCCTGGACTGGGCGCCGCAGCCGCGCGGAGAGATTTTCGTGCGCGGCGGCGAGGTGCGGCTCACGCAGGTCTTCGTGAACCTGATCAACAACGCGGTGGACGCGATGCTGGACCAGGAGGACCGGGTGATCCGCCTGCAGGTGCACCGCGGCGCGCGGCTGTCTGTCACCGTGCAGGACATCGGCCCCGGCCTGAAGGAGCCGGAAAAGGTGTTTGATCCGTTCTACTCGACCAAGGCGGTGGGCTCCTCCGAGGGGATGGGGTTGGGGCTGTCCATTTCCTACGGTCTGGTGCAGAGCTTTGGCGGCAACATTCGCGGCTCCAACGCTGAGCGCGGCGCGGTGTTCACGGTGGAGCTGGAATATTGGAAAGAGGAAGAGGCGGCATGACACGCAGGGTTTTGCTGGTCGACGACGATGCGGCGGTGCGCGCCGCATTGGCGCAGACGCTGGAGCTGAACGAGCTGGACGCGGTCACCGCGGGCTCCTTCGTGGCGGCCAAGGATCTGATCACGCGGGAGTTCGACGGCATCATCGTCTCTGACATCCGGATGCCGGGGCGCGACGGGTTTCACCTGCTGGACTATGCCCATGAGGTCGACCCCGAGCTGCCGGTGGTGCTACTGACCGGTGAGGGCGACATTCCGATGGCGGTCCGGGCGATGTCGCGGGGGGCGTTTGATTTCCTGGAAAAACCCTGTGTCGCCGCCGATTTCCTGCCGGTGCTGGAGCGCGCCCTGCGGACCCGCGCGCTGGTGCTGGAAAACCGCCGTCTGAAACAGCAGCTGGAGACCGGCGATCCCGCTTCGCGGATGCTGTTCGGCAGCTCGCCGCAGGCCAGTGCGCTGCGCCGCCGGGTGCGCACGGTGGCCCCGACCGGGGCCGAGGTGCTGGTCTCGGGGCCGCCGGGCAGCGGCATTTCCAAGGTGGCGGAGGTCATCCACCTGATGTCCCCGGTCGGCCAGGGCCCCTTCGTGAAACGCGCCGCTGCCGGGCTGGGGCAGGCCGATGTCGTCAGCCTGTGCAAGGACGCCGCCGGGGGCTCGCTGTTTCTCGACGAGGTGCAGAGCCTGCCCGAGGCCGCGCAATATGCGCTGTTGGGGCAGTTGGAACAGGGCGCGGGCACGCGGGTGATCGCGGGGTCCAGCGCCGATCTGGCCGGGCAGGTGGAGCAGGGTGCCTTCAACGCCGATCTGTTCTACCGGCTGGACGTGATGCGGGTGCGCATCCCCTCGCTGGCGGAACGTCCCGGCGATATTCCGGTGCTGTTTCGTCACTACGTGGCGCAGGCGGCGGAACAGGCGGGCATCCAGCCGCCGGAGATCAGCCAGGAACATCTGGCGGCGCTGATGGCCCAGGACTGGCCGGGCAATACCCGGTCCCTGATGTCGGCGGCGATGCGGTTCGTGCTGGGCATGCCCGAGGAGGCGGCGGCGAGCGCGGGGCTTGGCCTTGCGGAGCAGATGGCGCAGGTGGAGCGCTCGCTGCTGATCGCGGCGCTGGGGCGGGCCAACGGGCGCGCGGCTGTGGCGGCGCAAGCCCTGAAGCTGCCCCGCAAGACCTTCTATGACAAGCTGGCCCGCTATGGCATCCGCCCCGAGGATTATCGCCGCTGAGGCGAAGAGGGGGGGGGAGCCGTGCGGCTCGTTCTGATCCGGCCTGGCTGCCGGTGGTAAAGGAGGCGGCGCCGCCGCTCCCCCCGATCAAAGGGGGCGCATGGGCGGAGGCAGGATGGGGGCGTTTCCCCCATGTCCGCTGAAGCCTTCGTTGCGGGACACCCCTGCACCCAATGAGGAGGTGGTCTGAGGGGTCCGGTTCTCCTGTTGGTGCGGGGTGTCAGTCCGCACCGGTGTCGCGACGAAAGCCAGTATCGCAAGACCGGGTTAAGGAGCGGACACTGCGGCGTACGCTGCATGTGCAACAGGCACCGCGCGAGCATTCGCCCAAAGACCGGGCAGAGCGATTCTGCGAGTGGAACGACGGCTGGTGTCATGCGCTAACATTTGTGCGGATTTTCGCACAAAGCCCGAAATGGCCTGTGCGGGATTTCGCACAGCGCGTGCAGGCGCTGGCGGAGGTTTCCGGGGGTGGCCAGAAAACGCGTTGAAAAACAATATGAAATTGGCGTGTCTCGTGATTCTCGAATCAACTATTGAGCGGATTTTCGCAACTTGGGATGTTATGTGCGGGTTTCAGCCATGCTGCTGAACACAGCACTGCAATTCTGGGAGGAATGACATGAAGATGCTGACTGCTGCCGCCACCGCGATGGCGCTGACCGTGACCGCTGGTGCGGCAAGCGCTGCCTGCGACGACGGCGAGATCGTGGTGAAATTCAGCCACGTCACCAACACCGACAAGCACCCCAAGGGGATCGCCGCGTCGCTGTTGGAAAAGCGTATCAACGAGGAAATGAACGGCACCATGTGCTTGGAGGTCTATCCGAACTCCACCCTCTACAACGACAACAAGGTGCTGGAGGCGATGCTGCAGGGTGACGTACAGCTGGCGGCACCGTCGCTGTCCAAGTTCGAGAAGTTCACCAAGCAGTTCCGCCTGTTCGACCTGCCGTTCATGTTCAAGAACATCGAGGCGGTGGATGCGTTCCAGGCCTCCGAGACCGGTCAGGAGATGCTGGATTCGATGCAGCGCCGCGGCCTGCAGGGTCTGGCCTACTGGCACAACGGCATGAAGCAGATGTCGGCGAACAAGCCGCTGCTGGCGCCGGAAGACGCCAACGGGCTGAAGTTCCGCGTGCAGTCCTCGGACGTGCTGGTCGCGCAGATGGAAGCGATCGGCGGCAGCCCGCAGAAGATGGCCTTCTCGGAAGTTTACGGTGCCCTGCAGCAGGGTGTTGTGGACGGCCAGGAGAACACCTGGTCCAACATCTACGGCAAGAAGTTCTTCGAGGTGCAGGACGGTGTGACCGAGACCAACCACGGCGTGCTGGACTACCTGGTGGTGACCTCCGTTGACTGGCTGGACAGCCTCGAGCCGGAGGTGCGCGAGCAGTTCCTGACCATCCTGAACGAGGTGACCGCGGTGCGGAACGCGGAATCCACCAAGGTCAACAACGAGGCCAAGCAGGCGATCATCGATGCCGGCGGCGTGGTGCGTGAGCTGACGCCCGAGCAGCGCGCGGTTTGGGTCGAGGCGATGAAGCCGGTTTGGGAGAAATTCGCAGGCGATGTCGGCCAGGACAAGATCGACGCCGCCCAAGCGATCAACGCAGGCTTCTAATCCGGCCCGCGGAATTTCAGACAGGCAGGGTGCCCCTTGGCGGGCGCCCTGCACCCGGCGCCGCGGCTTTGACCGGCGGCCCAACCAAGCAATCCAAAAATTTGGGGGACTATCATGTCGGGGGCAAGAACCGGCCCAACCGGGCTACTCAATTCACTCGAAGAAACCCTGATCGCACTGCTGCTGGGGCTGATGACCATCATCACCTTTGCCAATGTGATCGCGCGTTTCGTGTTCAATTCCAACATCCTGTGGGCGCTGGAGCTGACCGTGTTCCTGTTCGCCTGGCTGGTGCTGCTGGGGGCATCCTACGCGGTGAAGGCACATGCGCATCTGGGTGTGGACGCCATCGTCAACATGCTGAACCCGGGCGCACGCCGGGCGGTGGGGCTGTTTGCCGCCGCCTGCTGCATCGTGTTCTCGCTGCTGCTGCTGAAGGGCGCCTATGACTACTGGGCGGTGTTCGCCGACCTGCCGCCGACCTCGGGGCGGTGGTTCCCGACCGGCTTTGACATGAAGGCTCGCAGCCAGAGCTTTTACGAGGTGCAGGACGTGCCGATGGTGAGCTTCCTGCGGTTTCTCGAAGACCTGATCAACTACGGCGATTCCTACGAGAAGCTGCCCAAGGTGGTGCCTTACGTGGTGCTGCCGGTGTCGACCCTGCTGCTGGTGGTCCGGTTCATCCAGGCGGCGTTCCAGATCGCCCGCGGCGAGGCCGACCGGCTGGTCGCCAGCCATGAAGTCGAAGATGAAATTGCAGAAGTGCAGGCGCAGCGCGGGGAGCATGACTGATGGAAGTGGTAATCCTCTTTGCGATGGTGATCGGCCTGTTGCTGATCGGGGTGCCGATCGCGGTGTCCCTGGGTCTCAGCTCGACCATCTTTCTGCTGATCTATTCCGACAGCTCGCTGGCGTCGGTCGCCGGCACGCTGTTTGAAGCCTTCGAAGGCCATTTCACCCTGCTGGCGATCCCCTTCTTCATCCTCGCCTCCAGCTTCATGACCACGGGCGGCGTGGCCCGGCGGATCATCCGCTTCTCCATCGCCTGCGTCGGCCACCTGCCGGGCGGTCTGGCGATTGCCGGCGTCTTTGCCTGCATGCTGTTTGCGGCCCTGTCCGGGTCGTCGCCCGCAACCGTGGTGGCGATCGGCTCGATCGTGATCGCGGGCATGCGCCAGGTGGGCTACTCCAAGGAGTTCGCGGCCGGTGTGATCTGTAACGCGGGCACGCTGGGCATCCTGATCCCGCCCTCCATCGTGATGGTGGTCTATGCCGCGGCGGTCGAGGTCTCGGTCGGGCGGATGTTCCTGGCGGGTGTGATTCCGGGCCTGATGGCCGGCCTGTTCCTGATGGTGACCATCTACGTGATGGCCAAGGTGAAGAACCTGCCCAAGGGCGAGTGGAAGGGCTGGGGCGAGATCATCGCGTCGGGCCGGGAGGCTGGTTGGGGCCTGTTCCTGATCGTGATCATCCTCGGCGGCATCTACGGCGGCATCTTCACGCCCACCGAGGCGGCGGCTGTTGCGGCGGTCTATGCCTTCTTCATCGCGAGCTTTGTCTACAAGGACATGGGGCCGCTCTCCAATGGCGAGGGCGAGGCCAAGACATCGCTGCTGAAGAAGCCGCATGCGCTGCTGACCGCGTTTCTGCACAGCGACACCAAGCACACGCTGTTCGAGGCGGGCAAGCTGACCGTGACGCTGTTGTTCGTGATCGCCAATGCGCTGATCCTGAAGCATGTTCTGACCGACGAGCAGGTGCCGCAGCATATCGCCAATGCCATGCTGTCGGCGGGTTTCGGCCCGGTCATGTTCCTGATCGTCGTCAACGTGATCCTGCTGATCGGCGGCCAGTTCATGGAGCCGTCGGGCCTGTTGGTGATCGTGGCGCCGCTGGTGTTCCCGATTGCCATCGAGCTGGGCATCGATCCGATCCACCTGGGCATCATCATGGTGGTGAACATGGAGATCGGCATGATCACTCCGCCGGTCGGTCTGAACCTCTTCGTGACCTCGGGCGTTGCGGGCATGCCGATGATGTCCGTGGTGCGGGCGGCCCTGCCGTTCCTGGCGGTGCTGTTCGTCTTCCTGATCCTGATCACCTACGTGCCCTGGCTGTCGACGGTGCTGCCGAACGCGGTGATGGGGCCGGAGATCATAACCAACTAGGTGCACATGTTCGTGCCAAAAGAAAACGCCCCGGGAAACCGGGGCGTTTTTTCATGCCTGCACAGGTTTGCACCTCTGCGTGTGGGTCAGGCGTTTTCCAGGGTTTCGATGATCGGGGAAAAATCCGCGGCCTTCAGGCTGGCGCCGCCGACCAGCGCGCCGTCGACATTGGCGACGGCAAAGATTTCGCCCGCGTTGCCGGGTTTGACCGAACCGCCATAGAGCAGGCGGATGCCATCGGCGATCTCGGCACCGAAACGGTGCACCAGCTCGGTGCGCAGGAAGTTGTGGACCTCGCCGATCTGCTCCAGCGTCGGCACCTTGCCGGTGCCGATGGCCCAGACCGGTTCATAGGCAATTACGGTATTGGCGGCAGTGGCGCTGTCCGGCACCGACGCGGCGAGCTGATCGCCAACGATCTTCAGTGTTTCACCCGCCTCGCGCTGCTCCAGCGTCTCGCCGAGGCAGATAACGGCGATCAGGTCTTCGGCAAAGGCGGCCTCGGCCTTGGCGCGGACCTGGGCATCGCTTTCACCGTGGTCCGCGCGGCGCTCGGAGTGGCCCAGGATCACGGCGCTGGCGCCTGCATCCTTGAGCATGGCGGCGGACAGGTCGCCGGTATGGGCGCCCGCGGCCTCGGCGTGGCAGTCCTGGGCGCCAATGGCGATGGCACCGCCCTGAACCGCCTCTGCCGCCCGCGACAAGAGCGTGGCCGGGGGGCAGATCAGGATGTCGACCGCCGGATCCGCGTGCCGCTCGCCGAGGTCCGCCAGTTCTGCCAGGCTTGCGCCGGTGCCGTTCATCTTCCAGTTGCCTGCTGCCAGTTTGCGCCGCATGGGGAAAGCCTCCGCTGATCTGTTTGGAGGAGACAGGTAACACCGGCGGGCGCGCGGCGCAATTCGCTTGCGCGCCTGTGGCGGCACGCAAAAAGGGCGGGGAAGACCCCGCCCGCCCGTGTCCGGCCCTGGCATGCCGCGTCAGCTGCCGGGTTGTTCCTTGAAGCTGATGGATTCACCGCAGCCGCAGGCCTCGGCCACGTTGGGGTTGTTGAACTTGAAGCCGCTTTCCAGCAGCGTCACCTCGTAGTCGATCTCGGTGCCGAACAGGAACATCTGCGCCATCGGTGCGATCAGGATACGGGCGCCGTCCTGTTCCACCACCTCGTCGTTGGGGGCGGCTTCGTCGACGTATTCCATGGTGTATTCCATACCCGCACAGCCGCCCTTCTTGACGCCGATGCGCAGGCCGGCATGGCCGTCTTTCTCCATCAGCTTGGCAATCTGGGCCGCTGCCTTGGGGGTCATGGTTACCGCCTGTTTGCCGGGGATGCCGAACATGAGAGATCTCCAAATTTCGCGCGTTACGTCTAACTTAGGCGCGGGGTGGTGCTGGCTCAAGGGGGGGGAGGCGGGGCGGGCCCCGCAGCGGACTGCGGAGCTGGCGGCAGCGCGCAAGGCCACGGGCGGAACCGCGGCCCGGGGCGCAGGTTACATGAAGCCCAGTTCCAGCCGGGCCTCGTCGGACATCATTTCCATGCCCCAGGGCGGCTCCCAGGTGAGTTGCACATCGACATCCTTGACGCCGGGGATCGGCGAGACGGCATCGACGACCCAGCCCGGCATCTCACCCGCAACCGGGCAGCCCGGTGCGGTCAGGGTCATGATGATCTTGACCTCGTTCTCTTCGCTGATGTCGATGGTGTAGATCAGGCCCAGCTCGTAGATATTGACCGGAATTTCCGGGTCATAGACAGAGCGGCAGGCATCGGCCACCGCTTCGTAGAGCGGGTGGTCGACGGAGGAGGGCGCGATCAGCGGGGTACCTTCGAGAGGTTCGGACGAGTTGGTCATGCGTGTTCCGGTCTGGTTTTCCGACCGTTTATATAGGAAACACCGGCTCCGGCGTCCAGTGGTGGTGGCGGCGCGGCGGGAACTTCCTGTCTGGCGGGTGACGGGAATTTGATTTCAGGGGGTTGCAGCACTAGATTGTGGCCCCCCTGCTGAACCGGCAGGCAATCGGGCCAGGCGGCGCGGGGGATGCGTGCGGGCAAGAGCCAACGGGGTGCCACGGGGCGGCTCCGGCGAGACGATTGCGCCGCCGCACCGGGAGGTGCCATGACCATGCCAGTTGTCCAATCCAGAGCCCGGCGAGCGAAGCGGCCCGCCTTGGCGGCGCTGGTGATCGTGGCTTCGGGACTGGCCGCGGAGCGCGCAGAGGCGGAACGGATCTGGCAGTTTCAGCTGACACCGATGGTGCAGGCCGGGTCGGTGGAGGGGGTCACCGAACTGGGGCTGCTGGGCCGCGACCTGTCGATTGATCCGGGCGATATGCTGGACCCTTTGCGGGCCGGAGGCGTGCTTGAGTTCGAGGCGCGCCATCGCAGCCGCCTCGGCTTTCGGCTGCGCTACACGGTGCAGGATGCCGATGGGCGCGGCGGGGGCGGCGTGGTGGTCGACTATGACCAGAACATCGGCGAGGCGGTGGTGACCTACCGGCTGGGCCGCATTGGCCCGGGGGCGGCCAGCGCCCGCGATCGCCTCGAGGTGTTCGGGGGCATCCGCCATTGGGACGTGGATGTGCAGGAGGCGGCTCCCGGCAGTTTGCGCCGCAGCGCCGACTGGAGCGATGCGATCGTCGGGCTGCGCTGGCAGCGCCGCCTGAGGCCGGGATTGAGCCTGCTGCTGGAGGGCGATGTCGGCGGGCTTGGCGGTAGCGATCACAGCTGGTCGGCGACCGGCGGCGTCGTTTTCGACCGCTGGCAGCGGGCGTCGGTCTACGTGATGTATCGCGCTCTTGGTGTCAACTACGAGGACGGCCAGCGCGGTACGGCGGGCTATTTCCGTCACGATACCGTCAGCCACGGGCTGCTGGCCGGCGTGGGGATCCGGTTCTGACGCCCGGTTGTGACGCCCGGGTGTGCGCGGGGTGAGGGCCAGCTGCCGCCCGGGCAGGCTGCCCCCACCGTGTCGAGGGGCGGGGCAGCCGGAGCGTTTGTCAGTCGTTGATGTCGTGGTCGAAGGTCTTGACCTGCCCCTTGGGCAGGGCGAACAGGCGCCGCAATATCAGCCAGGCCACCAGGGACAGGGCGGCGAAGACCAGCAGCAGCGGCGACAGGCCGATGCCGCCGCCGCCCAGCAGCAAAAGCGCGGTCACGGCTCCGGCGCCGATGGCAAACCCGAGGAACACGAAACCGGGCACCAGGACCTCGAGAATGGCGAGCACGAGCGCCGCGGCGCCCCAGACCCACCACAATGCCCAGAACTGGTCCGCCATCACTTGCCGCCTTTCAGCAGTTTGAAGGCATCGCCAAAGGCTTCCAGCGCGGCCGCGGGCAGCACGATGGTCTGCTTGCCGTCACCGTTGCCGAGCGCGTTCAGCGCTTCCACCTGTTTCAGCGCCACCTGGTACTGCGCGGCTTCGATGCCGTTGTCGGCGATTGCCTTGGCCACCACCCCGGTGGCATAGGCTTCGGCCTCGGCCTGGATGCGACGCGCCTTGGCGGTCTGCTCGGCGGCATAAAGCTCGGCATCGGCGGCCAGCTCGACGGCGCGTTTCTGGCCCTCGGCCTTGGTCACCTCGGCGCGGCGAGCACGCTCGGCGTTGAGCTGCTGCAGCATCGCATCGCGGGTGGCCTGGTCAAGGTTCACATCGAGGATCTCGGCGCGGGTGACTTCGATGCCCCAGTCATCCACGGCACTTTCGACGCTGCGCTTGATCTCGGCGATCAGCTGGGCGCGGTTGGACTGCACCTCGTCCAGATCCATCTTGCCGATCTCGGCGCGCACGATGCCCGCCACCGTGGTGGAAATCGCGCCATCGACGTCGCGGATCCGGTAGACGGTCTTTTCCGGCTCGAGGATGCGGTAGAACACCGAGGTGTCGATCTCGACCAGCACGTTGTCCTTGGTGATCGCGTCCTGGGTGGCGTTGGGCAGCTGGCGTTCGAGGATCGAGACCTTGTGGCGCACCACGTCCAGAAACGGCACGATGAAGTTGATGCCGGGGCCGAGCACCGCGTGCAGGCGGCCGAAGCGTTCGATCACGAACTTCTGCGACTGGGGCACGATGCGGATGCCCTTGAGCACCACGATGACGAGCAGCAGCGCGCCCAGCAGGTAGAGGATGTTGTCAGCCAGCAGGGTGAGGAAAATGTCTTCGGCTTGAAAATCGTTCATTCAGATGTCCTTTGGTTGCCGGGCGTTCTCTGCCCGGTGGCGGCAGGCGGAGCGGGGGCTGTCAGGCCCGAAAAGGCTGGCATCGGCTGGCCCCGAGGGGGCGTGCCCGGCAGCGGTGTTCTGCCTCTGCCGGGTACAAGTTATGGCGGTGGCGGCGGGGGACTGGCAAGCCCGGAAATGTCCCCCAACCGCAGGATTCGGCGCGATTGTCAGCCCGCAGACCCGGGCTTGCGCCGCCGCAGGGGGGCCGGTCGTACCCGGTCCTCGATCTCGTCGAGGATCAGCCCGGCGATGTTCTTGCCCGAGGTCTTCTCGATGCCTTCGAGACCGGGGGAGGAGTTCACCTCCAGCACCTTGGGGCCGCTTTCGGAGCGCAGGAGGTCGACGCCTGCGACGTTGAGGCCGAAGGCCCGTGCCGCCCGCACCGCGGTGGCGCGTTCCTCCTTGGAGATGCGCACCGCAACCGCGCTGCCGCCCAGATGCAGGTTGGAGCGGAAATCGCCCTCGGCGCCGGAGCGCTTCATCGCCGCGACCACCTTGTGGCCGACCACGAAGCAGCGGATGTCCTCGCCCGCGGCCTCCTTGACGAATTGCTGCACCAGGAAGTTGGCGCGCAGCCCGCGGAAGGCGGTGATGACGCTTTCCGCGGCCTTCTTGGTTTCCGCCAGCACTACGCCTTTGCCTTGCGTGCTTTCCAAGAGCTTGACGATCAGCGGCGCGCCGCCGGCGATGCCGATCAGATTGGTGGTGTCCTTGGGCGAGGCGGCAAAGGCGGTGGCAGGCATGCCGATCTTGTGGCGCGCAAGGATCTGATGCGCGTGCAGCTTGTCGCGGCTGGCGGTGATCCCGGCAGAGCCGTTGACGCAGAAGGTGCCCAGGGTTTCGAACTGCCGCAACAGGGCGGTGCCGTATTGGGTGACCGAGGCGCCGATCCGCGGGATCACCGCGTCAAAGCGCGGCAACCGCTGGCCGTCATAGTGAATCTCGGGGGCCAGCGTGTTGATCGCCATGTAGCAGCGGGTGGTGTCGATGATCTCCACCGTGTGGCCGCGCTTTTCGCCTTCCTCGATCAGGCGGCGGTTGGAGTAGTTGCTCTCGCGGCTTAGGATGGCGACGCGCAGGGCCCGCGGCGGCGCGGCCTTGCGGATGTCGGCGGAGGCATAGACGGAATAGTCCAGCTGCGGCTGGCAGAAGCGGTCGGAGGGATCCACCGTCACATTGTCCAGCGCCTGGCGTCCCAGCAGCATATGCAGGGCCATGCCGCGGCGGTCGGTCAGGGTCAGTTCGACCGGCCAGCTGCGCCCGGCCACCTCGAGGGCGGTCTCGATGACGAAACGCATCTCGCTTTCCCCATTGGAGGAGGTCACTTCGCGGCGGTCCTTGATGACCGCCGAGCAGGGGATCTCCAGGTCGTACTGGCCGGGAATGGGGTGGACGATGAAACGCACCTTTGGTGCGGCAACCGGGCCGAAGGTTTCGATCTCGGTGGCATGCAGGGACGAGGTCCGGGCGCCTGTATCAACCTTGGCCCGCAGCGCGGGCAACCCGAGGTCGGGCAGGCTGATCCATTCTTCCCAGCCCAGTTTGAGTTGCGGCGCCGGGTCTGCTGTGGACATGCGCGGGGCTCCTTGGCATTAGGGGGAATCACCGGTTTGCCGGTGTGATGGTAACGGCAGGAACACGAGATGGCAGAGCTTTTCAACTTTGAACTGAAGGCAACCGACGGCAAGGCGCGTACCGGTGTTATCAACACGCCACGGGGCGAGATCCGCACCCCGGCGTTCATGCCCGTGGGCACCGCCGCCACCGTCAAGGCAATGTTGCCGGAGAGCGTTCGGGCCACCGGTGCCGATATCCTGTTGGGCAACACCTACCACCTGATGCTGCGCCCCACCGCCGAGCGCATCGACCGGTTGGGCGGTCTGCACAAGTTCATGAACTGGGAGCGCCCGATCCTGACCGACTCGGGCGGCTTCCAGGTGATGTCGCTGGCCGGGCTGCGCAAGCTGACCGAGAAGGGCGTGACCTTCAAATCCCATGTCGATGGTTCCAAGCACGAGTTGACGCCGGAGCGGTCGATGGAGATCCAGCGCTTGCTGGGTTCCGACATCGTGATGTGTTTCGACGAATGCCCGGCGCTGCCTGCCGATCGCAAGCGCATCGCCGACAGCATGCGCCTGTCGATGCGCTGGGCCGAGCGCAGCCGCGAGGCGTTTGGCGACCGTCCGGGGCACGCGCTTTTTGGGATCATGCAGGGCGGGCTGGAGCAGGATCTGCGCGAGGAAAGCGCCGAGGCGCTGAAGAAGATCGGGTTCGAGGGCTACGCGGTGGGGGGCCTCGCCGTGGGTGAGGGGCAAGAGGCGATGTTCGAGTGCCTCGACTATGCGCCCGGTTTCCTGCCCGAGGACAAGCCGCGCTACCTGATGGGCGTGGGCAAGCCTGACGATATCGTGGGCGCGGTGGCTCGTGGCATCGACATGATGGACTGCGTGCTGCCGTCGCGCTCGGGGCGGACGGGGCAGGCGTTTACCCGCTACGGCGTGGTCAACATCAAGAATGCCCGCCATCAGGACGACCCGCGGCCGCTGGATGAAAACTGTTCCTGCCCTGCCTGCAGCAGCTATTCCCGCGCCTATCTGCACCATGTGTTCCGCAGCAACGAGATGATCTCTGGCATGCTGCTGACCTGGCACAACCTGCATTACTTTCAGGAGATCATGCAGGGGATGCGGGATGCGATTGCGGCGGGCACGTTCGAGGCCTGGCAGAAGGATTTCCACGAGACCCGCGCCCAGGGTGATATTGAGCGGTTGTGATAATTGTTGCAGACTGACCCGAATTGTTGAGGCTCCGGAATTTTCCCGGAGCCTGATTTCGTCGGGGAATTTGAATGACGCAGGAAATTTTCCGGGCTGAGGTGATCGATTGGTGGTCGGCTGAGCGCGGGCGCATCGCAGCAGAGCTGGAGGAACGCCTGCCGCTGCTGCTGGTCAAGGCGCGCGCAAAGATCGAACAGATGCCGATGTCCGCCTACGTCTGGCGGGAGGAATATTACCGCACGGAAATTGAGCCAGAGGCGGTTCAGTGGATCGAGGCGGAGTACCGCCGCTTTTCTGCCGGGATCGACAGTTCTTTTTCCGCGGTGGTCGAAACCGGGGATGACCGGCACAGCTGGTCGGGCAGCGACTATGCGGCGGTAGGCGCGGCGGCGGCGTTTTCGGTGGCGCCACTGGCGGCGCTGCCTTTTGTAGGCGGCGTGATCACCACAGGTGGCTTATTGTTTCCGGCGGCCTCGATTGCAGTGGTGCCTGCGGCGATTGTGGGCGCGGGCGCGGTGGCCCTGGGCTATGGTCCGAGCATGCGCAGCTGGGCTGCGGGCAAGCTGCAGGAGGGCTTTCTTCAGAACGTCGAAGACGATCTTCGGCTGCGGGTGCTTGGCGATGCAGAGCAGCCGGATCTGCCTTCGCTCAAAGGGACGTTGTTCTCTGAATTGGATGGCTTGCTGGCCAAACGGCTGGAGGAGCTGGGCTGATGCCTGTTGCTATTCCCTTTGCCATACCCGCTGAGCACATGCTGAATTTTGCTACTGGCGGAGTGCAGCGGTATGGCGCGATCCTGAAGGATACGACCACGGGCAAGATTGTCGGCCATGTGCAGGAGACCGGGCTGCTGGGCGATCTGCTGCAGACCGGGCTGTCGTTTGACCCGACCGGCGCCACCGGGCTTATCGGTGTCGTGCAGAACGCGCAGATCAGCAGCAAGCTGACGGCGTTGCAGCAGACGGTGGGGACACTGCAATCGCTGCAGCTGGTCAATATTGCCTCTTCGGTGGCAGGGATTGGCGTGACCGCTGCCAGCACTGCAATGATCCTGCACCGCCTGGACGGAATCGGCGGCCAGATCAACAGAGTTGAGGCCAAGATGGACGGTTTCCCCGACCGCTTGCGCGAACTGGGGCTGCGCGACGTGCTGACGGGTATTCGCACAACGCTGGAGCGGCTGGACAACGCTGCCAACCGGCTCGACCCGGAGCCGGTGGTGCGCAATGCCGAGGAAAAGCTGCACTATGGCTTTGATAAGCTGCTCGACGGGGTTCAAGCTGTGCTGGCGATGCCTAAGGTCGATACGGGCCTGCTGCGCAGCCTGCTTGCCGGTGTGTCGCTGTGCGGTGCCGCGCAGATCAAGGCTCTGTTCTGGCTGAATGAGTTGGCCGAGGCCGAGCAGCAGGCAAAGCGTCAGTTCCAGAAGATCGAAGCCCTCTCGCTGCGGTTTCCCCAAGATGTGCTGGCGCACAAGCTGATGTCCGCGGATCCTGGGGACGCATTCGCAACCGCAGCGGCGCTGTCTGATGACATGGCAGAGATCCGAGCTCGGGTTGCAGCTCTGCCCGCGCTGTCAAACCGGGTCGCCGGATTGGGCGTGCATGGACGCGATTATCTGGAGCGGCTGTCGCAGGAAGAGGAGCAGCCGCTTTTGATCCTGCCCGCGCATTGACCGGGGGCGGCAGGGGAGGGACTGGCTCCGTTGCTCCTGCATTCACCGGTTGTGAAGGTCTCAGCTGGTAGTATTGCGCCAAAAGCGGGGAGGATTGCGATGTTCCGGTATCAGGCCTTGGTCGTTGCGGCTGTGCTGGGCGGCAGTTCAGCCGGTCTTGCGCAAACCGCAGAGACCGCACAGACCGTGCAGACGGCGCCGGGGTCGCTGGCGGAGGCGTCCAGCTTCTTCAAGGCACCCGCCCTCGATGGGTGCCGCATACCCCTCGAGGATCTGGTCAAAGGCGGTGCGCAGGCGCTGCGGGGGCAGTGGATCCTGCGCAAGGGGCCGGGCGAGATGGCCGTGTCGGCGGCGGGCCGCATCCACATGGAACCCATGCCGCAGCGCAGTGGCGAGCTGGTGAACCTCACCTTCCGCAACGGTCGCCTCGTGGTGGATTCCCCGGTGGCCGGGATACTGCCGATCTCGGTCCGGGATCGCGCCCCTCCGGAGCCGGGCAGCGGTTTGCGCGCAGCCAGCGTCGGACGCGGTGACCTGCCGGAAGGGGCGGAGGTGTTTCTCGACGAGGTGGCGATCGGGCGTTTGCCCTGCGGCCCGGATCAGCTGCTGCAATTCCGGTTGCAAGCGGCGCTGGATACGGCCACCCTCGAGCCCCGGCGCGCCGATTATCGCCTGTTCCTGATCGACGCCACGCGCATCAGCGGCACGTACCGTGAAACCGGCCCCGCAGGTCACATCACCCGTGGCCTGGTGACGCTGGAGCGCCCCTGATGCGCAAGTCGCAGGCGACATGCCCGCTTGACGGTCTCGTTATTGCTTTGCTCACCGTTTCCCCATTTGCGCCCTTGTGATCCGGCGTCGGTGCGGGCAAGGTGAGCCCCAACCTGGCAGCAGGGCAGTTGAAAATCTTCGACAGCCCCACCAGATATAGACATCCAATGAGGAGACGGGCCAAAGCTGCCGATGACCGGGGCCGGACCGTCTTGCCAAACCAAAGGACCGAGTATGCAAGAGCCACTCAATTCCTCCTACCCAGTCCTGCCGCTGCGCGACATCGTGGTGTTCCCCCACATGATCGTGCCGCTGTTCGTGGGCCGGGAAAAATCGGTGCGTGCCCTGGAAGAGGTCATGGCGGATGACAAGCAGATCCTGCTGTCCAGCCAGATCGACCCGGCCGAGGACGATCCCGAAACCGATGGCATCTACACCGCTGGCGTGCTGGCCAATGTGCTGCAGCTGCTGAAACTGCCCGACGGCACCGTCAAGGTGCTGGTCGAAGGCCAGACCCGTGTGAAGATCACCGAATTCCTGGAGAACGACAGCTTCTTCGAGGCCAAGGCCGTCGAGCTGACCGAGATTCCGGGCGACGTGACCACCACCGAGGCGCTGGTGCGCACCGTGGGAGACGAGTTCGAGCGCTACGCCAAGGTGCGCAAGAACATCCCCGAGGAAGCGCTGTCCGCCGTTGGCGAGACCACCGAACCGGCCAAGCTGGCCGACCTGGTGGCGGGCCATCTGGGCATCGAGGTCGACCGCAAGCAGGAACTGCTGGAAACCCTCAGCATCAGCGAACGCCTGGAGAAGGTCTACGGGCTGATGCAGGGCGAAATGTCGGTCCTTCAGGTCGAGAAAAAGATCAAGACCCGCGTCAAGTCGCAGATGGAGAAGACCCAGCGCGAGTACTACCTGAATGAGCAGATGAAGGCCATTCAGAAGGAGCTCGGCGATGGCGAGGACGGCTCTGGCGAGATCCAGGAGCTGGAAGAGAAGATCGCCGCCACCAAGCTCTCCAAGGAAGCGCGCGAGAAGGCCGAGGCAGAGCTGAAGAAGCTCAAGAACATGTCGCCGATGTCGGCGGAAGCCACCGTGGTGCGCAACTACCTCGACTGGATGCTGTCGATCCCGTGGGGCACCAAGTCCCGCGTCAAGAAAGACCTGGCCCGCGCCCAGCAGATCCTGGATGCGGATCACTATGGCCTGGAGAAGGTCAAGGAACGCATCGTCGAATATCTGGCGGTGCAGCAGCGCTCGGCCAAGCTGAAGGGGCCGATCCTGTGCCTTGTCGGCCCTCCGGGCGTGGGTAAGACCTCGCTGGGTAAATCTGTCGCCAAGGCGACGGGGCGTGAGTTCATCCGCATCTCGTTGGGTGGCGTGCGTGACGAGTCCGAGATCCGCGGCCACCGCCGCACCTACATCGGCTCGATGCCCGGCAAGATCATCCAGGCGCTGAAGAAGGCCAAGACCACCAACCCGCTGATCCTGCTCGATGAAATCGACAAGATGGGGCAGGATTTCCGCGGCGATCCGGCCTCGGCGATGCTGGAGGTTCTGGACCCTGAACAGAACAGCACCTTCATGGACCACTATCTGGAGGTCGAATATGACCTCTCGAACGTGATGTTCCTGACCACCTCGAACAGCTACAACATGCCCGGGCCGCTCCTGGACCGGATGGAGATCATCCCGCTGTCCGGCTACACCGAGGACGAAAAGCGCGAGATCGCCAAGCAGCACCTGATTTCCAAGCAGGTGAAGAACCACGGCCTGAAGGCCAAGGAGTTCGAGCTGACCGAGGAGGCGCTGACCGAGATGATCCGCACCTACACCCGCGAGGCTGGCGTGCGGAACCTGGAGCGCGAGATCGCCAAGGTGGCGCGGAAGTCGCTGACCAAGATCGTCAAGAAAGAGGCCGAAAGCGTGACCGTCACGCCCGACAACCTGGACGAATTCCTGGGCGTGAAAAAGTACCGCTATGGCCTTGCCGAAAAGGAAGATCAGGTCGGTGTCGTCACCGGGCTGGCCTATACCTCCGTCGGCGGCGAGCTGCTGTCGATCGAGGCGCTGCGCCTGCCGGGCAAGGGTCGGATGAAGACCACCGGCAAGCTGGGCGACGTGATGAAGGAGTCGATCGAGGCGGCGTCGAGCTACGTGCGTTCGATCAGCCCGCAGATCGGCGTCAAGCCGCCGCGCTTTGACAAGCTGGACATCCACGTCCACGTCCCCGATGGCGCCACCCCCAAGGATGGCCCCAGCGCTGGTCTGGCGATGGTGACCGCCATCGTTTCGGTGCTGACCGGCATTCCGGTGCGCAAGGACATCGCCATGACCGGCGAGGTCACCCTGCGCGGCAATGCCAGCGCCATCGGCGGTCTGAAGGAAAAGCTGCTGGCAGCGCTGCGCGGCGGTATCAAGACGGTGCTGATCCCGCAGGAGAACGAGAAAGACCTGCCGGATATCCCGGACAACGTGAAAGAGGGTTTGGAAATCATCCCTGTCTCCCATGTGTCCGAGGTGCTGGAACATGCGCTGGTTTCCAAGCCTGAGCCCATCGAGTGGGACGAAGAGGCCGAGGAAGCCGCTGCTGCCAAGGCGGCGCTGAAGGAACAGGGCGACGGCGCCTCTGCCACCGCCCACTGAGACCGGGTTGCCCGGTGCTCGTCCTGCTGGCGGGCCGGGCGGGGCAGGCTGCGGCCTGCCACCAGATCCTATCCCTACAAAAAGAGGGCGGCCCCGTGGTGGGCCGCCCTTTTCAGGTGTTCTCTTCCGTTCTGGCCCTTCTGTGACGGGGCGTCGTTATCCGCGTGTCTGGCGGCGGAGGTGCCGGACCGGTTGCCCGGCCCGGCACGCTGGCGACCCCGACAGGGCAACCAGCCGCGCCTGAAGCCGGGACGAGGGAGGCGCCGCCGGGCCGCAGGCTGTTTGACAGGGTGGGGCGCGGCTGCGTTCAGGCCGCCTCGCGCGCCATCCGGGCCTGCACGGTGGCGATGGCGACTGCGTCCGGGCTGGTATTCTCGACCCGCGCTTGGTTGAGGATGGTGGCCAGGGTGGCGTCCAGCGCGGCCAGTTTCTCGGCCACGAAGCCGGCCCGGTCCGAGATCTTCAGGATTTCCGTCGCGACATTGATGATTCCACCGCCGTTGGCGACGAAATCGGGCGCATAGAGGATGCCACGGTCATGCAGTGCGGCACCGTCCGCCGGTGTGGCGAGCTGGTTGTTGGCGCCGCCTGCGACGATGCTCACCTTCAGTTGCGGGATCGTCTGGGCGTTCAGAATGCCGCCGATGGCGCAGGGCGCAAAGATGTCGGCCTGCACGCTGTAGATTTCCTCGAGCCCGACGGGGCGGGCATCGAATTCCGCCACGGCCTTTTCCACCCGGGCGGCGTCGATATCGGTCACCACCAGTTTGGCGCCTGCTTCGGAGAGGAACTGGCACAGGTACCAGCCGACATGCCCCAGCCCCTGAACCGACACGGTGAGCCCGGTGAGGTCGCGGCTGCCGTGCTTGTGCGCCTGCGTGGTGCAGATGGCGTTGAAGATCCCGAGCGCGGTCACCGGCGAGGGATCGCCGCTGGCAAACTCACCATCCGGCAGACCGGCGACGCAGCTGGTTTCCTCGGCCAGCAGGGCCATGTCGGCCGGGGTCATGCCCATGTCCTCGGCGGTGATGTAGCGGCCGTCCAGCGTGTTGATGGCGCGGGCAAAGGCGCGGAGCAGCTCCGGCGATTTCTGCGCCGTCGGGTCGCCGATGATGACCGCCTTGCCGCCGCCCAGCGGCAGACCGGCTGCGGCGTTCTTGTAGGTCATGCCCTCGCTGAGGCGCTTGACGTCGGTGAGGGCCTCGTCCTCGGAGGCATAGGGGCGCATGCGCAGCCCGCCAGCTGCGGGGCCGAGCAGGGTGGAATGGATGGCGATATATCCCACCAGCCCGATAGAGGCGTCCTCGACGCGGACGATTTCTTCATGGGTGGTGGATGCAACGGCGGTCACGGACATCTGGATAGTTCCTCCTCAGGGTGCCGGAATACTAGTCTGGTCGCAGAGCCGGTTTTCACCAAAAATGGCTGCTCGAACGCGCCGTTTTGGTGGTAGAGTGTCATCTGAAGGAGAATATTGGAGGAAATCGGCGTGGATTCGATTGATCGTAAGATCGTGGCAGCCTTGCAGCGCAATGGGCGGCTGCGGATCTCGGAGCTGTCGTCCATGGTCGGCCTGTCGCCGACGCCCTGTGCGCGGCGGGTGGCCAACCTGGAGGAAAGCGGTGTCATCAGCGGCTATTCGGCGCGGGTGGACCAGGCCAAGCTGGGGCTGCCGGTAACGATCTTCGTGGCGGTGGAGCTGGAGCGGCAATCGCGGGACGCATTGATGGCCTTTGAAAACGCGGTGCGCCGGTTCGACCAGGTGATGGAATGCTACCTGATGACCGGCACCCGGGATATCCTGCTGCGGGTGGTGGCGGAGGATCTTGCCGACTTTGACCGTTTCCTCGAGGACCGGCTGATGCGGGTGCCGGGGATTCGCAACACGCGATCGAGCTTCACCCTGCGCACGATGATTCAGCGGGATGCACTGCCCAGTTGCTGAGAGCTGTTGACGAGAGCCGATAAAATTGCGCGTCGGGTAAATTTTCTTCGCCGGACCCTCTTGCAGAGGCCGCGACCTGCGGGTAATACCCTGCCTCACGGGTGATTAGCTCAGTGGTAGAGCGCTTCGTTCACATCGAAGATGTCAGGAGTTCAAATCTCTTATCACCCACCATCTTTCTGAAAGGCGCTCCCTGAAAAAGGTTGAGCGCCTTTTGCTTTTGCGCCTGTTGTTTCCGGCTTCCTGTTGCCTGCCGCTGCCGTTACCACTGTGAGGGCAAACAAGGAGGTCGCCATGCCCTTTCCCAAGATCTGGCTGTTGCGTCATGGACAGACCCACTGGAATGCCGAGCACCGCATCCAGGGACAGTTGGAATCACCGTTGACCCAGCTGGGAATCGAGCAGGCGCGTCGTCAGGCGCAATTGATGCAGCCCTATCTGACGCCGGATCTGCGCTGCTTCGTCTCTCCGCTGGGGCGCGCGCAGCAGACTGCGGACATTGCGTTGGGCGGTGCCCCGTTTGAAACCGATCCGAGGTTGGCCGAGGCCTATGCGGGCGAGCTGCAGGGCATGACCCTGTCGGAAGTTGAGCGCACCTATCCGGAGATCTATGCCAACAACCCGCAGAATCTGGACCTGTTCTGTAATGCGCCGGGCGGCGAGGGGTATGAGCGCTTTCACGGTCGCATCCTCGCCTTCATGCAGTCGCTTGAAGGTCCCTCGGTCGTGGTGGCCCATGGGCTTCTGGGGCAGGTCATGCGGGGAATTGCCTGCGGGCTGACGCGGGACCAGATGGCGGCGCTGCCGAACGGGCAGGGGTGCGTGTATGTTCTGGAGAACGGCCGGGAAACGGTCCTGGCCTAGGCCGTCGGTCGGTGCCTTCGCGGGGTAAAAAAATCTTCTTTTTCCTCTTGCGTCCGCCAGCGCCATTGTCTAAATCCCCGGCCAACGGGTCGTTAGCTCAGTTGGTAGAGCGCTTCGTTTACACCGAAGATGTCGGGAGTTCGAGCCTCTCACGACCCACCATTCTCCCTATTTTCGACGACTGAACGCATACGCCTTCACGGCTTTCGTGGAGGCGTTTTTTGTTTTGTTTCAGAGGCTTGAGGGTGGGTTCGGATTTTTTTCCAGGAAAGTTCCGAAAAAGGCAAAACACGGCTTGACGGTGCGCAGGGTGGCGCATATTACAGCCCAACATTCAGCAGCGATGCTGAAGACGCAGCGGGCGGTTGTAGCTCAGTTGGTTAGAGTACCGGCCTGTCACGCCGGGGGTCGCGGGTTCGAGCCCCGTCAACCGCGCCACTGCTGCGCCCCTGTTCCGGGGCTGAAACGGAACCCGCCCCGGAGGGGAACTGGACTGGAAACGGTCCGCCGCAAGGCGAAAATGCGGTTGTAGCTCAGTTGGTTAGAGTACCGGCCTGTCACGCCGGGGGTCGCGGGTTCGAGCCCCGTCAACCGCGCCACTTTCGCCCGCCGCCCTGACGTTTCAGGGTCCGCCCCGGAGGGGACATCGGCCAGAGATGGCCAGCCGAAAGGCCCATGCGCGGTTGTAGCTCAGTTGGTTAGAGTACCGGCCTGTCACGCCGGGGGTCGCGGGTTCGAGCCCCGTCAACCGCGCCACTTTCCCCACTTCTCCAGGAATTTGCCTGTTTTGTCGGCACCGAGGCGCTTCGCTTTCGGGTGTTTTGCCGCTTGGCTCTTTCGTCTGCTGTGCGCGGCTGCAATGCTGGGGATAGCCCCGTTTGCGCCAGGAGACAGTAGATGAGCCAGCAGATGCAGCCGCCCGAAACCCAGCCCACGCTGCGCGTGATCGCGATGCCCACCGATACCAACCCGGCGGGCGACATCTTCGGTGGCTGGCTGATGAGCCAGATGGACCTTGCGGCGGGAACCATCGCCGCGCGGGTCTCCAAGGGCAGGGCGTCGACGGTCTCGGTCGAGGAGATCCAGTTTCACCGCCCGGTGCTGGTGGGGGACGAGGTGTCGCTGTTTGCGGAAATGCTGAAGATCGGGCGCACCTCGATGCGGATCCGGGTGCGGGCCTGGCGCCGGGCCCGCCATCAGGAGGAGACCCAGCAGGTGACCGAGGCGATTTTCACCTTCGTGGCGCTGGATGAAAACGCCCGCCCGCGCCCGGTGATCCGCGACGCAGGCTGAACACCGGTACGCGGGAGTAAAATGCCCCGGCCGCAGCCGGGGCTTTGTGGCTATCAAGACGGCACCTGGGGTGCCTCAATCCGACGCCGTCTACTTGCGCGACAGCGCGTCGAGGACCCGTGCCCAGGAGCGGATGCCCTTGTGGAGTGAGGCCCGTCCAGGAAACGCTCCGGGGGAGCGTTTCAGGGTCGAACGGGCAGAGCCCTTCAGAGCTTCCACCTGCGGCGGCTTACTTGCGCGACAGCGCGTCGAGGACCCGCGCCCAGGAGCGGATGCCCTTGTGGAAGCTCTCCAGGTCGTATTTCTCGTTCGGCGAGTGGATCGCGTCATCTTCGTTGGCAAAGCCGATCAGCATCGCGTCCATGCCGAGGATCGACTTGAAATAGCCCGCCACCGGGATCGAGCCGCCCATGCCCGAGAACACCGCCTCGCGGTTCCATTCGTCGCTCAGCGCGCCGCGGGCGGCTTCGAATTCGGGCCGGGTGGTGTCGATCACATAGGCGGGGGAGCCTTCGAGATCCACGTCCCAGGTGACGGTGCAATCGGCGGGCAGCCGGTCCTCGACGTGTTTGCGGATCTTCTGGCGCAGCGCGTCGGGGTCCATGTCGCCGACCAGGCGGCAGGTGATCTTGCAATGCGCCTGCGCCGGGATCACGGTTTTCGAGCCTGCGCCCTGGTAGCCGCCCCACAGCCCGTTGATCTCCAGCGTCGGGCGCGCCCACTGCTGTTCCAGCACCGAGTATTTCTTTTCCCCGTGCGCCTGGGTGTAGCCTGCGTTGGACAGGTAGTCCTGCTCGTCAAAGCCGCAGCCCTGCCATTGGCGCAGGATGTCCTCGGGCACCTCGTGCACGCCCTCGTAGAAGCCGTCGACCGCCACGGCGCCGGTCTCGGGGTCGTGGAACGAGGCGATGATATGCGAGATCTCGCGCAGCGGGTTCAGGCCCGGGCCGCCGTAATGGCCCGAATGCAGGTCGATGCGCGGGCCGGTCAGGGTGAATTCATCCTTGAGCATGCCGCGCAGCTGCGATGCAATCGACGGCACCCCGCGCGACACCATCGAAGTGTCGCAGATCAGCGCGATGTCGGCCGACAGTTCTTCCCTAGCGGCCTCGAGGAAGGGGATCAGCGAGGGCGAGCCGCTTTCTTCTTCGCCCTCGAAGAAGAAGGTGATGCGGCAGGGCAGGGAGCCGTTCACCGCCTTCCAGGCGCGGCAGGCCTCCACGAAGGTCATCAGCTGGCCCTTGTCGTCCGAGGCCCCGCGGCCGCGGATCACGGTGCCGTTCGGAGTTTCCTCCAGCTGGGGTTCGAACGGCGGCGTGTTCCACAGGTTCAGCGGATCCACCGGCTGCACGTCATAATGGCCGTAGAACAACAGATGCGGCGCGTCGCTGTTCTCCTCGCCGACATGGCCCACGACCATCGGATGGCCGGGGGTTTCACGTTTTTCCGCCTTGATGCCGATGCTGTTGAGGTCGGCCACCAGCCAGTCCGCCGCCTTGTCGCACTCGGCCTTGTAGGCAGGATCGGTGGAAATCGACTGGATGCGCAGCAGGTCCAGCAGCCGGTCGGTTGCTGCGCTCAGATCTGCGTCGATGCGGTCCAATACGTCGTTCAATGCCATTCTCGTGGTCTCCTTCCTGGCCGGACGCACCGGCGCTGGTGTCGTTTTGCCGCGGAGCCTAACAGCGTGCCCCGGCAGGGGCCAGAGGTTGCAAACAACCGCAGGCGCTGCCTTTCCTGGGCTGCCCGGCAGTGCGGCAGGCAATGCGGGCGTGCGACGCACCGTCACAATCCGGCGCGCAGGCGGCAGGAGTTCTTGCCGACACATGCAATAAGTTCTATTTGACCTGCATCAATGTCGCGCAGCCGGGCCTGGGCGTATGGAGTTGATCGGAAGGGGTAGCTGCGGTAACCACGTCGCCAACGTGAATGTGGCCGCATCGCCAGAAGGCAGTGCCCTGAACACAGCCCCGCGTGTTCCTCTGGAACACCTTTAGCTATGGAGATGCCGGTGGACTATACCGCGAAACTGGACGCAGCGATTGCCAGCCTTCATGACGAGGGCCGCTACCGGACCTTCATCGACATCGAGCGCAAGAAGGGCCATTTCCCGCATGCGGTCTGGTCGCGTCCCGACGGCAGCCAGCAGGATATCACCGTCTGGTGTGGCAACGACTACCTGGGCATGGGCCAGCACCCGGTGGTGCTGCAGGCCATGCATGAGGCGATCGATGCGACCGGGGCAGGCTCGGGCGGCACCCGCAACATCTCCGGCACCACGGTCTATCACAAGCAGCTGGAGGCGGAACTGGCGGACCTGCACGGCAAGGAAGCGGCGCTGCTGTTCACCTCTGCCTATATCGCCAATGACGCGACGCTTTCGACCCTGCCCAAGCTGTTCCCGGGTCTCATCATCTATTCCGATGCGCTGAACCATGCCTCGATGATCGAGGGCGTGCGCCGCAACGGCGGGGCCAAGCGCATCTTCCGCCACAACGACGTTGCCCATCTGCGCGAGCTGCTGGAGGCGGACGACCCCAAGGCGCCCAAGCTGATCGCCTTTGAGTCGGTCTACTCGATGGACGGCGATTTCGGCCCGATCGCCGAGATCTGCGACCTTGCGGATGAGTTCGGCGCGCTGACCTATATCGATGAGGTCCATGCGGTCGGCATGTACGGCCCCCGCGGTGGCGGCGTGACAGAGCGGGACCGCCTGGCGCATCGCATCGACATCATCAACGGCACCCTCGCCAAGGCCTATGGCGTCATGGGCGGCTATATCGCGGCCTCCGCCAAGATGTGCGACGCGATCCGCTCCTACGCGCCGGGCTTCATCTTCACCACCTCGCTGGCACCTGCGGTGGCGGCGGGGGCGGCGGCCTCGGTTGCGCATCTGAAGCAGGCGCAGGAGCTGCGCGACAAGCATCAGGAACAGGCCAAGGTACTGAAATTGCGCCTGAAAGGGCTGGGCCTGCCGATCATCGATCACGGCAGCCACATCGTGCCGGTGATCGTCGGCAACCCGGTGCATACCAAGGTGCTGTCCGATCATCTTCTTGAGGATTACGGCATCTACGTGCAGCCGATCAACTTCCCGACCGTGCCGCGCGGCACCGAGCGGCTGCGCTTCACGCCGTCGCCGGTGCATGGACCGCGCGAAATTGATGCGCTGGTCAACGCGATGGACGCATTGTGGTCGCATTGTGCGCTGAATCGTGCCGAACTTGCCGGTTAACACACTGATCAGTGTAATTTTACGCTGCGTGTGTTACGCTGTTGTCAATCAATACGTGGATTTGAGTCGCAACTGTGATTCTTTCACCACTCGGGGACGATTGCGGCAGGCATTTATGGGACGGCAGGCATGATCGGGCGCTTTACTCAGCGCAAGCATGAAGAGCATGACAAACCGGCGGAACCCAAGGGTTTTGACGATTTCGAGCTGCGATTGGGCGACATGATGCGCGGGGAGCGCGCCACCATGGGCAAATCGCTGCTGGATGTGCAGCGAGAATTGCGCATCAAAGCCTCCTACATTGCCGCCATTGAAAATTCCGATCCTTCCGCCTTTGACACCCCCGGCTTCATCGCCGGTTACGTGCGGTCCTATGCGCGATATCTGAACATGGACCCGGAAGAGGCGTTCAACGCTTTCTGCCGGGAAAGCGGCTTCAGCGTTGCCCATGGCATGTCGGCCGAGGCCTCGGGGCGGAGCAAGACGGGCGCTGCGCCGCGGGTGCGCTCCACCGGGCTGGGCGGTGATGCCTTCACCGGCTCTGCAACCCCGTACGTGCCTGCGCCCAGCAGCCTGCTGAGCCAGATCGAGCCGCGCGCCATCGGGTCGCTGATGGTGCTGGTCGCCCTGATCGGTGGCATCGGCTACGGCGGCTGGTCGGTGCTGAAAGAGGTGCAGCAGGTGCAGTTCGCCCCGGTTGATCAGACACCGGCGGTTCTGGCGGATCTCGACCCGCTGAACAGCGCCGTTCTGCTGGGCGAGGAGGGCGCGCAGGATCCGGCGGCCGAAGCGCTGGATCGCCTGTATCGACCGCAGGCGCTGGACGTGCCGGTGCTTGTTGCGCGCGATGCGCCGATCGCGACCCTGGACCCTTCCAGCCTTGGAAATTTCGCGGCACCCGAACCGCCCAGCCTTGCACTTGCCGAGGCGAGCCTGCCGCATGATGCGACAGTCGCCGGGCCGCATCAGCCGGTGCCGCAGGTGGTTGCAGAGGTCAAACCGGGCGTCGAAATGGTGGCCGTGCGGCCGTCCTGGGTGCAGGTTACCGCGGCGGATGGCAGCGTGATCTTCGAAACCATCATGGATGCAGGCCAGCGCTTCCAGGTGCCCCTGACCGAGGATGCGCCCAAGCTGCGCACCGGCGAGAGCAGCGCCATCTACTTTGCCGTCAACGGGGAGCATTTCGGCCCCGTCGGCAAGCGCGGCCAGGTCTCCAAGAACATCGAACTGTCGATGGATGCGATTACCAGCCGCTTCGAACTGGCTGATCTGGCGGATGGCCGGAACCAGGCGCTTGCGACCTTGGTGGCGCAGTTGCAGGCGCAGCCCGAAACCCAGCCGGGCGAGTAACGATTTCATGAAACCTGCGGGCTTTTGGCGGCTGCCATTGCAGCTCCGCCCGCCTGCGCGTATCTAGACGCCAACAGGATCCAGCCGGGACACGCCACTCATGTCGATGAACCATATCCGCCCCTGGCGCCACATCGAGCGCCGCAAAAGCCGCCAGATCCACGTCGGCAACGTCGCCATCGGCGGCGACGCCCCGATTGCGGTGCAGACGATGACCAACACGCTGACCACCGATGTGGCGGCGACGGTGGCGCAGGTGCAGGCGGCGGCTGAGGCCGGAGCCGACCTCGTGCGTGTCTCGGTGCCGGACGAGGCGTCGTCGCGGGCGCTGAAGGAGATCGTGCGCGAAAGCCCGGTGCCGATCGTCGCGGACATCCATTTCCACTACAAGCGCGGCATCGAGGCCGCCGAAGCCGGTGCCGCCTGCCTGCGCATCAACCCCGGCAACATCGGTGATGAAAAGCGCGTGGCCGAGGTGATCAAGGCCGCCCGCGACCACAACTGCTCGATCCGCATCGGCGTGAACGCGGGCAGCCTCGAAAAGCACCTGCTGGAAAAATACGGCGAGCCGTGCCCAGAAGCGATGGTTGAATCCGGCCTTGATCACATCCGCATCCTGCAGGACCACGACTTCCACGAGTTCAAGATCTCGGTGAAGGCGTCGGATGTCTTCATGTCCGCTGCCGCCTACCAGCAGCTGGCGGAGGCCACCGACGCGCCGATCCACCTCGGTATTACCGAGGCAGGGGGCTTTGTCTCCGGCACCATCAAATCCGCCATCGGCCTTGGCCAATTGCTGTGGATGGGCATCGGCGACACCCTGCGCGTCAGCCTGTCCGCCGATCCGGTCGAAGAGGTCAAGGTCGGCTTCGAGATCCTCAAATCCCTCGGCCTGCGCCATCGCGGCGTCAACATCATCTCCTGTCCCAGCTGTGCGCGGCAGGGGTTTGACGTGATCAAGACGGTGGAAAAGCTGGAGCGGCGGCTGGAGCATGTGAAGACCCCGATGAGCCTCAGCATCATCGGCTGCGTGGTCAATGGCCCCGGCGAGGCGCTGATGACCGATGTCGGCTTCACCGGCGGCGGTGCAGGCTCCGGCATGGTCTATCTGGCGGGCAAGGCCAGCCACAAGATGTCCAACGACCAGATGGTCGATCACATCGTTGAAGAGGTCGAGAAAAAGGCCGCCGAGATCGAGGCAGCCCAGGCCAGAACAGCGCAGGACGCGGCAGAATAACGGCGTCTGCGGGCGCGCCCGTCGTTTTCATCTTTCTGAAAATACTCTGGGGTCCGGGGCAAAGCCCCGGTCCTGTGCTGTCGGATCAGCTCTGCTGTTCGCGGATTTCGGCCACCATGATCTCCATCTGCTCCGCGGGCAGAAAGCCGCGCAACATTTCGGTGCCGAGCACAAAGGTCGGCGTGCCGGAGATCGCCAAATTCTGCGCCAGAGCACGGGTCTGGCGCAACTGGGCGGTCACCTCGTCGCTGTCCATCCGCGCCAGGATCGCATCTGCGTCCAGCGACAGCCCTTCGGCCAAGCGGCGCAGTGCCACCTCGTTCGGCTCGCCGGTGAAGGCGATCAGCGCGTCATGAACCTGCTTGTAGGCGTCGTCGCCGGCCTCCAGCTTGGTCGCCACAGCGAAGCGTGACGCCATCACCGAGGCCTCGCCCAGAATCGGGAATTCCTTGATGATCAGCCGGATGTTGCCATCGTTTTCCAGCAGCTCGGCGACCTCGGGTGCGGCCCGGCGGCAGTAGCCGCAACGGTAGTCCATGAACTCGACCAGCGTGATGTCGCCATCGGGGTTGCCGCCGACCCAGGAGTAGCCGTCGTTGATCAGCTCTTCCATGTTCTCGGCCACGAGGGCGTCATCGCGCGCGGCTTCGGCTTCCTGCTGGCGCTGTTCCAGCAGGTCCACCGCCTCGAGGATCAGCTCGGGGTTCTCCAGCAGGTAGGCGCGCACTTCGGCGCCAAAGGCTTCGCGTTCGGCATCGCTCATCGCCGTCAGGTCAAAGGCCTGCGCGGGGGCGCCCAGCAGGCTCAGGGCGGTGGCGGCCATGGCGGCGGCACGGGTCAGGGGTTTCATTTCCGTTTCTTCCTTTTTTGATCTTGTTCGTAGGCCACCAGCACATCCTGCGCCCGCCGGGCCGCGGGCGAGCCTGCGGGCAGCTGCGCCATCGCGCGTTTGGCGTGGATACCGGCGTCCTCCAGCCGCCCTTGCAGGGCATAGCGTTCGGCGGTGACGAGGGCGGCCATGCCGCGCTGGCCGGTCTTGGCGTAGGCGAGGGACATGTCGCGCAGCATCACCTGGTTGCGAAAATCCTGGTGGCGGGCTTTTTCCAGCACTGCCAGCGCCGCCTTGGGCTGGCCCGCAGCGAGCAGCGCGCGCCCCTGTCCGGCCAGGATCAGTGGCTCCCGCGGGGCGAGGGCCGCGGCGCGGCCATAGGCCGACAGGGCGGCGGACCACTGGCGGTTTTCCATCAGGATCTGGCCTTTCAGCTCGTGATAGAAGGCATCACCGGGGCGCTGTGCAAGTGCTCCGTTGATCGCCTTCAGCGCTTTGGACATGTCGTTGCGCCGGTGGTGAGCGGCGGCCTCGCGCATCAGGCGCACGTCCTTGTAGCGTTCGCTGCGCGCGCGGCGCAAAGTCCATTTCGGGGAGCGGGTGAAGGCGGAGAGCTTGCCCTGCAGACGGGCAAACCAGTATTGCGCCTCGGCGTCGGTCTGCCCCTTGTCGCCATGCGCGGCGACATAGGCCCGTGCCGCGCGCAATCGGTCGCGGCTGAGCGGGTGCGACCGCATGTAGGGATCCTGGTTGGCCGCGCTCAACACCTCTTGTCCGGCAAAGACCTGATGCAGGTCCACCAGACCCTGGGGGCTGATACCGGCGCGGTTCAGATAGTCCTCGGCGGCGCGGTCGGCGGAGCTTTCCTCGGCCCGGGTGTGGGCCAGGAAGCCGCGCAGCGCCGTGTTCTGGCTGCCGACGGCAATGCCGCCCGCCGCCTCTCCGGCACCGGCGGCCGCGGCCAGCACTGCCAGCGCCATGCCCAGCCCGGCGGCATTGTTGGCCGAGCGCAGGTTCTGCATCCGGCGGGCGATGTGGCCATTGGTGATATGGGCGGCTTCATGCGCGATCACGGCCTGCAGCATTTCCGGCGTGGTCGCTTTCAGGACCAGGCCGTAGTGAATGAAGATGGTGCGCGAATCCACCACGAAGGCATTGAAGGACGAATCGTTCACCAGCAGGATCCGAACCCGCTTGGCGTTCAGCCCGGCGGCGTTCAGAACCGGTGCCGCCAGCCGGGTCAGACCGTGTTCGATGTCCGGATCGCGCAGCAGGGAAATCGACGCCGCTTGCACCGCCGTGGCGAAATGCACCAGCGCACACAGCACCATGGCCGGGATTGACGCCAGCCGGAAGAAACGGTCAAAACTCATGCGCGCACCATGGGAGATCAGAATGCGAAACTCAAGCCGCTCCGACGTCGATCCTTTTATTGTGATGGATGTAATGGAGGCCGCCCGCAAGGCCGAGGAGGCCGGCCGCCACATCATTCACATGGAGGTCGGTCAGCCCGCCACCGGCGCGCCCTCGGGTGCGTTGAAAGCGCTGGGTGCTGCGCTGGAAACCAACGCCCTCGGCTACACTGTGGCACTGGGGTTGCCGGAGCTGCGCCGCCGCATCGCGCGGCTTTACGGCGAGTGGTATAATGTTGATCTGAACCCGGAGCGGGTGATCATCACGCCGGGCTCTTCCGGCGCATTTCTGCTGGCCTTCACGGCGCTGTTCGACAGTGGCGACCGGGTTGGCATAGGCGCGCCGGGCTATCCCTCGTACCGGCAGATCCTGAAGGCCCTGGGGCTGACGCCGGTGGACATCCAGACCGCGCCGGAAAACCGGCTGCAGCCGGTGGCGGCGGATCTCAGGGGGCAGGATCTGGCCGGGCTGATGGTGGCTTCGCCCGCCAACCCGACCGGCACCATGCTGGACCACGCCGCGATGCGCGAACTGATCGAAGCCACCCGGGACGCAGGCGCCAGCTTCATCTCGGACGAGATCTATCACGGGCTGGAATACGAGGCCAAAGCCGTCACCGCGCTGGAGATCACCGACGAAACCTATGTCATCAATTCTTTCTCCAAGTTCTTTTCCATGACCGGCTGGCGGGTCGGCTGGATGGTCGTGCCGGAGGACCACGTGCGGGTGGTCGAGCGCATCGCCCAGAACATGTTCATCTGCGCACCGCATGCCAGCCAGGTGGCGGCTCTGGCGGCGATGGACTGCGAGGAGGAGCTGCGCGGGAACCTTGCCGTTTACGCAAGGAACCGCCAGTTGATGCTGGAGGGGCTGCCCAAGGCCGGTTTCACCAATATCGCGCCACCGGACGGGGCGTTCTATGTCTATGCGGATGTCTCGGACCTGACGTCGGACAGCCGCAGCTTTGCCGCGGAAATCCTTGAAAAGGCTGGCGTTGCCGTCACTCCGGGACTGGATTTCGACCCGGTGCGCGGGGCCACGACGCTGCGGTTCTCCTATGCGCGGTCAACCGCGGACATCGAGGAGGGGCTGGCGCGGCTCAGGACCTTCATGGCGCAGCGCGGCTAAAGGCGAAAAGGCGGATTTCAAATTCCGGTCGAATTGCCTACCTTGCGCGCAAAACCAAGAAACGGGGGCCGGGGCATGGGCAGGCTGTTTTCCATCATCACGCTGATCTGGCTGCTGACAGGGGCCGCGTGGGCCCAGTCGGCGGGCGGTCAGGGCTTCAGCGGCCTTGCACGTATCGATGCCGAAACCAGCCGGGTGCGCGATGCCGGGCAGGGGGTCGAGGTGTCGCTGGGGCTCAGCCAGGGGGTGCCTTACCGGTTGTTCACTCTGGACGGACCGCCGCGCCTGGTTCTGGATTTTCAGGAAGTCGACTGGACCGGGCTGACGGTCGCGCGATTGCTGGAGGGCGAGCAGGTCAAGGCGGCGCAGTTCGGCACCTATGTGCCGGGCTGGTCGCGGCTGGTTCTGGAGCTGGCGGCCCCGATGCAGGTTGCCGTCGCCGCGATGGAGGTTGATCCGGTCACCGCCGCGGCCCGGCTTGAGCTGACATTGGAGCCGACCAGCGCGGAGGCGTTTGCGGCCCGTGCGGGCGCGCCCGACGATCCGCGTTGGGATCTGCCGCAGCCCCAGGTCATGCAGGGGCGTGTGCCACGCGATGAACATGCGCCGATGCTGGTGATGCTGGACCCCGGCCATGGTGGCATCGATCCCGGTGCCGAGGCGGAAGGCGGCATCAGCGAAAAACAGCTGATGCTGCAGTTCGCCCGTGAGCTGGGCGAGGCGCTGCTGCGCTCTGGCCAGTTCACCGTGGCCCTGACACGGGACGACGATTATTTCGTCTCGCTCGAGCGGCGCATCGCCATGGCGCATCAGGCGGGGGCCGACGTCTTCATCTCGTTGCACGCGGATTCGATTTCCGAGGGCCGCGCCCATGGCTCCACCGTTTACACCCTGTCGCGAGAGGCTTCGGATGCGGCTTCGGCCAAGCTGGCGGAACGGCATCTGCGTGGCGATCTGCTCTCCGGCACCGACCTCAGCGAAGCGGATGACGAGGTGACCGGGGTGATGCTGGACCTCGCGCGGCTGGAGACGCAACCGCGCAGCGACGCGCTGGCGGCGGCGCTGATCGACGGGCTGCGGGCGCAGGGACGCCCGATCAACAACCGGCCGCTGCGCAAGGCCGGGTTCTCGGTGTTGAAATCTGCGGATATTCCCTCGGTGCTGGTGGAGATCGGTTTTCTGTCCAGCAAACGGGATCTGAAGAACCTGATCGACCCGGATTGGCGCGCCAAGGCGGTGCGCGGTATCCTGAACGGCCTGATCACGTGGCGGGCCGAAGATGACGCGCGCCGGGCCCTGGTGCGGCAGTAAGACTTGCGCCGATCGGCGTAATCGTGCCGGAATTGACCAGCGGCAAGGCGCGGGGCGGCTTCAGCGGTGAAAACCAGTGGTTTTTTCCCGCCGTTTTACGTGGCGATCCGCGCTTTGAGCTTTTGACCCCGCGCGGCAGCGTGCCTATATAGGCGTCATCTCGCGAGAAAGGCCCAACTCCGTGCTCAGGTTCATACTCTCCTTCTTTGGTTCCATTTTCAGCACCATCACCCTTGGGGTGGCGATGGTGGCGCTGACCATCGGAGCGGTGTTCTGGACCTATGGCCGTGATCTGCCCAGCCATGAATCGCTGGCCCAGTACCAGCCGCCGACGATCAGCCGGATCTATTCCGGCGAGGGCCACCTGATCGACGAATTCGCCAAGGAACGTCGCCTGTATACGCCGTCGTCGGAGATCCCGGACCTGGTGAAGCAGGCGTTCATCTCTGCGGAAGACAAGAATTTCTACAGCCACGCCGGCTATGACGCCCGTGGCATTGCGGCCGCGGCAATCGAGGCGATCCAGTCGCGCGGCAAGAACGTGCGCGGCGCCTCGACCATCACCCAGCAGGTGATGAAGAACTTTCTCTTGTCCGGTGACCGCCGGGCCGAGCGCAAGATCAAGGAAATCATCCTCGCCACGCGGCTGGAAGAGACGCTGGACAAGGAACGCATCCTCGAGCTGTACCTGAACGAGATTTTCCTTGGCCAGAACTCCTACGGGGTGACGGCTGCGGCGCAGACCTATTTCAACAAGACCCTTGGCGAGCTGGCTCCGCATGAGGCCGCGACCCTGGCGGCGATGCCCAAGGCGCCGTCGGACTACCATCCGGTGCGTGAAAAGGAGCGGCTGCTGGCGCGGCGCAACTACGTGCTGCGGGAAATGCGCGAGAACGGCTATATCTCGGATGATGTCTACAAGGTGGAAGTGGCCCAGCCCTTGCGCTCGGTGCAGAATGGCGATTTCGAAAGCTTCCGCACCACCTTGCCGCCGCGCGACTATTTCACCGACGAGATTCGCCGCCAGCTGACACAGGATTTCGGCGAGGGTGAATTCTTCACCGGCGGCTTTACCGTGCGCGCCACCATCGACCATGAAATGCAGGCCGAAGCTGCCCTGGCGCTGCGCACCGGATTGCAGAAGTACGACCGCTCGCGCGGCATCTGGCGCGGCACCGGTGTCGAGCTGGAGGAATCCCAGCTGGTGGACGAGGCCTCCTGGCGCGCCGCCCTGGCCGAGGCCGATGTGCCGCGCGACATTGACCTGGGGGGCAAATGGTACCCGGCCGTGGCGCTTGAGGTCGGCGACCAGGCCTTGACCGTTGGTGTCGAGGGGCACGAGGGCACGGGATCCGTGCCGCGTGCCGACATCAAGTGGATGAAGGGCAGCTTCAAGGACAACATCAGCCGCGGTGACGTGGTGCTGGTGCGGGCGGAAAAGAAAGACGGCGAATTCAGCCACTGGTCGCTGCGGCAGGTGCCGGAAGTGCAGGGCGGCTTCGTGGCGATGGACGTGGATTCGGGCCGCGTTCTGGCGATGCAGGGCGGCTTCTCCTACCAGCATTCGGTGTTCAACCGGGCTACCCAGGCGATGCGCCAGCCGGGCTCCAGCTTCAAACCCTTCGTCTATGCCGCGGCGCTGGACAGTGGCTACAGTCCGGCCACCATCGTCGTTGACGCCCCGATCGAGATCAACACGCCGCAAGGTCTGTGGCGGCCCAAGAACTCCTCGAACAAGTTCTACGGGCCCACGCCTTTGCGTACCGGCATCGAGATGAGCCGGAACCTGATGACGATCCGTCTGGCGCAGGAGGTCGGCATGCCGGTTGTGGCGGGCTACGCCGAGCGCTTTGGGGTCTATGACAACATGGGCGCTTTCCTCGCGAACTCGCTCGGTGCCGAGGAAACCACGCTGTACAAGATGGTGGCGGCCTATGCGATGTTCGCGAATGGCGGCGAGCGGGTGCAGCCGACGCTGGTGGACCGGGTGCAGGATCGTTTCGGCCGGACCATCTACCGCCACGACGACCGTGATTGCGTTGATTGCGCCGATCCGGAATTGCCTGCTGGCCAGAAACCACGCATCATCGCGGATCGTGAGCAGGTGATGGATCCGATCACCGCCTATCAGCTTACCTCAATGATGAAGGGCGTGGTCGACCGCGGCACCGCATCGAGCGTCATCAACCTGCCGGTGCCCACCGCTGGCAAGACCGGTACCACCAATGACTCCCGTGACGTCTGGTTTGTTGGCTTCACCTCCAACATCGTTGCGGGCTGCTACATGGGCTTTGACCAGCCGCGCCCGATGGGCCGCGGCGCCTATGGCGGCACCATGTGCGGGCCGGTGTTCCAGCAGTTCATGGAAAAAGCCGTCGAGAAATACGGCGGCGGCCCGTTCGAGGTGCCCGAAGGTGGCCATTTCATCAAGATCGACCGCTACACCGGTGCGCGGCTGCCCAATGACGCGTCCGGCCCCTACGTGGTGGCAGAATACTTCCGTGACGGGGAAGAGCCGATCTTTGGCCTCACCTATGACGGCGGCTTTGCCATGGGCTCCAACCTGCCACTGGTGGAGGAGGTTCAGCAGTCCGGTCGCAAGGTGACCACCTCCAGTGGCGGGACCGCTGTGCTCGGGCCCAAGGCAACCTTTGGTACCATCAGCTCCGGCGGCCTGTACTGACCGCTATCGCTGGCTTGCGCCGCTGCTGGCTTGCCCGCGGCGCAAGTGTGGTCTATCACGCAGGCCTGACCTGACATTGCCCAAGATTGCAAGGACACCCCATGCGCGCGGAAACCCAGAACATCGTGGCGGACATCGAGAAATCGCTGGAGCTGCTGGCCCAGCGGCTGAACTGGGAAACCGCCGAATACCGGTTGGAGGAGTTCAACGCGCGGGTCGAGGACCCCAACCTGTGGGACGACCCGGAAGCGGCCCAGAAACTGATGCGCGAGCGCCAGGCGCTGGTTGACGCGATCAACACCTACAAGGGCATCAAGCAGGATCTCTCCGACAATATCGAGCTGATCGAACTGGGCGAGATGGAAGAGGACGAGGACGTGATCAAGGATGCGGAGGCCGCCTTGGCCGCGCTGAAGGTCACGGCCGCCGAGAAGGAGCTGGAAGCGCTGCTGGACGGCGAAGCCGACGCCAACGACACATTCCTTGAAATCAACGCAGGCGCGGGCGGTACCGAAAGCTGCGACTGGGCCTCCATGCTCGCCCGCATGTACGTCCGCTGGGCCGAGAAAAAGGGCTACAAGGTCGAGCTGCAGTCCGAAAGCCCGGGCGAAGAGGCAGGCATCAAATCCGCCGCCTATAAAATCTCGGGTCACAACGCCTATGGCTGGCTGAAGTCCGAGAGCGGCGTCCACCGGCTGGTGCGGATCTCGCCCTATGACTCGGCGGCCAAGCGCCACACCTCGTTCAGCTCGGTCTGGGTCTACCCGGTGGTTGACGACAACATCGAGATCGAGGTGAACCCGGCCGACATTCGCATCGACACCTACCGCTCCTCGGGGGCGGGCGGCCAGCACGTGAACACCACCGACTCGGCGGTGCGGATCACCCACATTCCCACCGGCATCGTGGTGACCTCCTCCGAAAAGTCGCAGCACCAGAACCGTGATATCGCCATGAAGGCGCTGAAATCGCGGCTCTATCAGCTCGAACTCGACCGCCGCAACGCCGACATCAATGCCGCGCATGAGGCCAAGGGCGATGCAGGCTGGGGCAACCAGATCCGCTCCTACGTGTTGCAGCCCTACCAGATGGTCAAGGATCTGCGCACCAACTACGAGACCTCCGATACCAAGGGGGTGCTGGACGGCGACCTGGACGGTTTCATGGCAGCGACGCTGGCCTTGAATGTCTCTGGCAAGAGCCGCGCCGACGCCCAGTCGGACGACTGACGACCAGCTGGCATTTTTACGGTCACAGCAGGCCCCGGAGGACACTCCGGGGCTTTTCCACATCTGTCTTCGGCTGTCTTAACATACATCTGCAAAACATTTTTTCCCGCCCAAAGCTGCGCTAGGCTGCCCCTGAGGCCGCGCCGCCCTTGCCATGGGCAGGACAGCGGCAGGCAAACGGGACAGGGCAGGGAGCAGGGATGGAGACGCAAAAGCCGTTTGGCGTACCGCAGTTGCGTGCGGCCAGTGTGGGAATGTTGCTGGAGGCGCTGCGCTGTGGCTGGGCAGACTTCAAGGCCCGTCCAGTCTATGGCCTGACCTTTGCAGGTTTCTACGTGCTCGCAGGCTGGGCGATGGCCTGGGTGACGCAGGCGACCGGCACGACCTTCTGGCTGGTGCTGGCCGCCATCGGCTTTCCACTCATCGGTCCTTTTGCGGCGGTTGGCCTTTACGAGGTGTCGCACCGCCTGTCCACGGGGCAGCCGGTGCGCCCGTCCGAGATCTTTGGCGTGGTGCTGCAGCAAAGTCGCCGCCAACTGCCCTCGATCTGCGCGATTATCGTGGTGGTCTTCCTGTTCTGGTTCTTTATCGGCCACATGGTCTTTGCCCTGTTCCTGGGGCATTCCACGATGACCAACATCATGTCCTCGGCCGAGGTGTTCCTGACGCTGAACGGCGTGGTGATGCTGGCCGTGGGCAGCACGGTGGGTGCGCTGTTTGCGCTGCTGCTGTTCATGATCACGGTGATTTCGCTGCCGTTGTTGCTGGACCGGGAAGTGGATTTCGTCACCGCGATGATCACCAGCTTCCAGTATGTGCAAGGCAACCTGATGGTGATGCTGCTGTGGGCGGCCCTGATCGCGGGCCTGACCTTCGTGGCGCTGATGCCGTGGTTCCTGGGGTTGTTCCTGGTGCTGCCGCTGCTGGGACACGCCAGCTGGCATATCTACCGGCAGATCTCCGGCGGCTAGGCTCAGCGGAAGGGCTGGCTCGGCGTCAGCAGTCGCAGGTGGAAGGGGAGCAGGTCCTCTTCGGTGACAAGACCGGCGTTGCGCGCTGTTTTCAGGACCTCGGTTCGGTTGCGGCGCAGGTGTTCGTAAACCATGCGCGTGACCCGTTCGCCGCTGCCTTCGCGCACGGTGCGGGCCACGTAGCCGGACCAGAAATTGTTCTCGAGAGAGGCGACCCGGGCCAGGTAGTTGAACGAATAGGTCATTGCCTTGCGCCGCGCGATGACAAAGGCGACGCCGTCCTCATGGGTGCTGACATAGCCGCGAAATTCGCGTGCCGAGGGGTTGGTGGACAGGCCCTGGCTGCGCATGGCTTCCTTGGCCTCGAACCCCTTGATGTAGGTGACGCCGCCGGAGCGGAACACATAGGTCAGGCCGATCACGAACTTGTTTTCATCAATGAAGCTGCGTCGGCTGAAACGGTAGAACCCGGAAGGAAAGAAGGATTCCGTCAGCTGTTGCACCCCCTGGCCGAGGAACTCCCCGAGAAACGGCCCGTTCACGACCCTGTCCCCCGTCGAGATGTGGTCAACAGGGGTGAGCAGGATGCGGGCGTCGACCTCGAAGAAGCGGCAGATCCGGTCCAGAACATCGGGACGGGGAAAGCTTTCTCCGGACAGGTAGCGGTTGAACTGGGTTCGGTTGATGCCCAGCTGTCGCGACAACTCCGAGATCGACGGATATTGGTCCGCCAGCTGGCGCAGGTTGGCGCCGAACATGTTTCTCAACTCAGCGGGCGAGCGATCCTGCGGGGTCATCATGCCTGTCCGGTCTCGACGTTTGGGTCAATTTTTTGCCTCTTGCCCGCATGACGTAGCAAATTCAGGCAGCTATAAGGTGGCGCTGTAATGAATCTGCGCCAATAGTGGCGCGAATTCACGTCAGGATGCTAATTTAGCTGACACAAAATGCAATAGGTTAGCTTTGATTTTGTCATGTAGGTGTCAGCGCAATTGATCCAGTATTATTATACGGGAATGTGAGGATTGGTATGATTGGAGTTGTACTGTGGAGCGAGCAGGCCCTGAACAAAGCCGTAATCTGGTGTGACGATCAGGGCGATCTCGCCTTTTATTCCGACAAAACCGGTGCCGGTTTTCAAGACCTTAACCCAGGCGACTGGGTTGAGTTTGAGCTAACCCTGGGTGGCAATTTCCGAATTGCCAAGAATCTGCGCGTATTGATGGAAAAGGGCAGCCCGGACCTGGCAGCGCGCTTGACCGAGGCCCAGGATCACGCGGAGCAGGGCTGCACGCAACACGCCGACGGGGCGGCCACAGCGGCCGTTTGTGCTGGTGTTAGTCGCAAAAGCAAGGGAAGCGAAAAAGTTGTGCCCTTCCCTCAGTCTTCTCCGCGGCGCTCCAAAAGCACTGCCAAGGCCGCAGTGGTAAAGCTGAAGCGTCGCTGACATCGGCCGGTTTGGCAATGGGCGGATGCTTGCATGAATGCACGTACGCCCCGGCAGGGTTCCGGGGCGCTGGTGAAGTCTAAACCGAGAGTTTTACGCGGGCTGGAGCCACGGAGGCATCAGCGGTAAGGCGACGTGTCGCCCCAAGAGCGGGCGCTCCCGAGAACCTGGCGGTGCCCGGACGGCAGTCGCGATCACTCTGACGCGCCGCGACTGTCAGTTGTGAGCGCGGTCTCAGTTGCCGCGCAGCAGGGCGGCAACGCCGGTGCGGGCAATTTCAGTCAGGCCCAGGGGGCGCATCAGATCGGCGAATGCGTCGATCTTGTCCGGCGCGCCGGTGATCTCGAACACAAAGCTATTGAGCGTGCTGTCGACCACATTGGCGCGGAAGATATCCGCCAGCCGCAGCGCCTCGACCCGTTTGTCGCCTTCGCCCGCGACTTTCAGAATCGCCAGCTCGCGCTCCACGGCATCGCCTTCGACGGTGAGGTCGTGCACGTCACGCACGGACACGATGCGGCCGAGCTGTGCCTTGATCTGCTCGATCACCTGCGGCGTGCCGGTGGTCACGATGGTGATGCGGGACAGGTGCCCGGTGTGGTCCACCTCGGCCACGGTGAGGCTTTCGATGTTGTAACCGCGGCCGGAGAACAGGCCGATCACCCGCGCCAGCACGCCGGGTTCGTTTTCCACCAGCACCGCGATGGTGTGACGCTCCTGCGTGTCGGAAAACGTCGGGCGTAGGTTGTAGGCGGAGTGGCGGGTCGAGCCTTTTTTGATGTGTAGGGCAGACATTCTGGGTCTTCCTCTCATATGTGGCTGCCGGGACATCCGAGTGCTCCCGGCAAATCTCTTTGAAGAAACTTGCGGCGCCGCCGCGATTATACCAGCACGGCGCCGCCGGCCTGGATGACACCCTGGGTGTCAGCCTCGCCCAGCAGCATCTCGTTATGCGCCTTGCCCGACGGGATCATCGGGAAGCAGTTCTCATGCTTTTCCACCAGGCAGTCAAAGATCACCGGCCCGTCATATTCGATCATCTCCATGATCGCATCGTCCAGATCCTTGGGGTCCGAGACACAGATACCCTTGGCGCCGAAGGCTTCGGCGAGCTTGACGAAATCGGGCAGCGCTTCGGACCAGCTGTGGCTGTAGCGCTCACCGTGCAACAGCTCCTGCCACTGGCGCACCATGCCGAGGCGCTCGTTGTTCAGGATGAACTGTTTCACCGGCAGGCGGAATTGCACCGCGGTGCCCATTTCCTGCATGTTCATCAGCCACGAAGCCTCACCGGCGACGTTGATGACCAGCGCATCCGGGTGTGCCATCTGCACACCGATCGATGCCGGGAAGCCATAGCCCATGGTGCCCAGACCACCGGAGGTCATCCAGCGGTTCGGGTCCTCGAAGCCGAGGAACTGCGCCGCCCACATCTGGTGCTGGCCAACCTCGGTGGTGACATAACGGTCATGCCCCTTGGTCAGCTCCTCCAGCCGCTGCAATGCGAATTGCGGCTTGATGGTGGTTTCCGACGGCTTGTAGGTCAGGCATTTGACCGCGCGCCATTCGCTGATCTGCTTCTGCCATTTCTCCAGCGCCTCGCGGTTGACCTTGCGGCCGCGCGACTTCCAGACCTTCAGGATATCTTCGAGCACATGGCCGACGTCACCGACGATCGGAATATCGACCCGGATCACCTTGTTGATGGACGACGGGTCGATGTCGATATGGGCCTTGGTCGAGTTGGGGCTGAAGGCGTCGATCTTGCCGGTGATGCGGTCGTCGAACCGCGCGCCGATGTTGATCATCAGATCGCAGTCATGCATCGCCATGTTGGCTTCATACAGCCCGTGCATCCCCAGCATCCCCAGCCAGTTCGGCCCGGAGGCAGGGTAGGCGCCAAGCCCCATCAGCGTCGAAGTGACGGGAATACCGGTCGCGTCCACCAGTTCGCGCAGCAGCTGGCTGGCGGCGGGGCCGGAGTTGATGACGCCACCGCCCGTGTAGAACACCGGACGTTCCGCGGTTTCCAGGGCTGCGACCAACTCGGTGATCGCCTCCATGTCGCCCTTCAGCTGCGGCTGGTAATGCGAGGCGGCGGGCTTGGGGCCTGCGTATTCGCCGGTGGCGAACTGCACGTCCTTCGGAATGTCGATCAGCACCGGGCCGGGGCGGCCGGACGTGGCGACATGGAAGGCCTCATGCAGGGTGGGGGCCAGGCTGTCGGTGTCCTTGACCAGCCAGTTGTGCTTGGTGCAGGGGCGGGTGATGCCGACGGTGTCGGCCTCCTGGAAGGCGTCGGAGCCAATCATGAAGGTCGGAACCTGGCCGGTCAGAACCACGATCGGGATCGAGTCGAGCAGCGCATCGGTCAGGCCGGTGACCGCATTGGTCGCGCCGGGGCCGGACGTCACCAGGACAACACCGGGTTTGCCAGTGGAGCGCGCATAGCCTTCGGCCGCGTGAACCGCGCCCTGTTCGTGGCGCACCAGCACGTGACGAATGTCGTTCTGCAGAAAGATCTCGTCATAAATCGGCAGCACGGCGCCGCCAGGATATCCGAAGACTACGTCCACACCCTGGTCTTTCAGGGCTTGGACAACCATCTTTGCGCCGGTCATTTCACGTGTCATCTGCTTTTTGCTCCAATTGGCGGCATCGTGCGTTTCGCATAAAAAAAGCCCCCGATTTTTGGTCAGGGGCGCATGGGTTCGATTATGGTCAACCGTCACCGGCCCATGCGCGTGGTTCCTACAATTACGACTAGGGTGGTCATTTCGGCCACGGGCTCCATTTTGCGTTGCGGGCGACATTATGGCGGGGGGCAGGGGGCGTCAACCTGCAAACCTGTCAAAAATGCCCTGTATGGGGACATTTTCTTGCGGCCAGGGGTGTTCAGGGGAAATTTCTGCGAAACCGAGGTGGCCTTCTGCCCTGTTTTGCTGCGCAGGGGCCGCACGTATCGCCATACGACTGCCGATCGGGGGCTGTCAGGTGGGACGATCTGTAGCGCGGATGCCCGGACATGGCGGAGCCAGAGGCAGTTCCGATCCTTTGTCAGCGCCACTCGCCGCTTAACCGGCGGTGACCTGCCGTGGCGGGAAACCGGGTCTTGGCGCTGGACCTGCTTTCTGGCAGCCTGTCGGGCAAAAGCCCCGGTCACACAGGCAAAGTGACGCAAAAGGGGATGATGGATCTTGGCAGCAAGCGGGCATTGGACATGAGCATTTCACGGCGGAGTTTCGGTTTTGGAGTGGCGGCGCTGGGGCTGACCGCCTGCGGCGGCACGGTTCCTACGGGTGGGCGCACCAGCGGAAGCAGTGGCAGCAGCAGCCTGCCAGCGGACCTGCGGCCCACGCCCAATGCAGGCTATGACGCCTGGGTGGCCGCGTTTCGCAGCCGGGCCGAGGCCAAAGGCATCAGCCGTGCCACCCTGCGCGCGGCCTTTCGCGGTGCGGGCTACTTGCCGGGGGTGGTCAAGCGGGACCGAAACCAGACCGAGTTCAAGCGCACCTTGGAGGACTACCTCGCCATCGCGGTCTCTGACGAGCGCCTTGCCAAGGGCAGGGCGGCCTATGCCCGGCATCGAACCACTTTGAAGACGCTGGAGCAGACCTATGGCGTGGATGCGGAAATCATCTGCGCGATCTGGGGGCTGGAAAGCTTCTACGGCGAGCGGCGCGGCAATGTGCCGGTAATCTCGGCGACATCGACGCTGGCCTATGACGGGCGTCGGGGCGCGTTCTTTGAAAAACAGCTGATCGCGGCGCTGAAGATCCTGCAAAACGGGGACATTTCGGCTGCGCGCATGACCGGCAGCTGGGCCGGCGCGATGGGGCATACCCAGTTCATTCCGACCTCCTACCAGTCATTTGCGGTCGATTTCACCGGCGACGGGCGGCGGGATATCTGGTCGGACGACCCGACGGATGCATTGGCCTCCACCGCCGCCTACCTGCAACGCAATGGCTGGACCCGCGGGGTGAAATGGGGCGGGGAGGCCGGTGCGCCCGGCACGCCCGCCGGTCGCAGGCTGCAACCGCAGGCGGGAGGGCCGGTGTTCTCCGTGACGTCCAATTTCGACGTCATCAAGCGCTACAACAACTCCGATTCCTACGCGATCGGCGTGGGGCATCTTGCCGACCGCATTGCAGGTGGCGGGCCTTTGCGCGCGTCCTTTCCACCGGACAGATACGGTCTGACCAAGGAGGATCGGATCCTGTTGCAAAAGCGGCTGACGGCACGCGGTTTCGACACCGGCGGTGCCGACGGCGTTCTGGGGCCGAAAAGTCGCGCTGCCATCAGCGCCTACCAGTCCAGCCGAGGGCTGGCGGTTACCGGGGATCCGTCGCCAGCGCTGCTGAACAGCCTCGGCTGATGCAGTCTGGCTGAGGCCTTCTGGTCGGTCGGGTCGGGGTGGTCAGAACCCCGCGCCGGTGCCTTGCAGGACCCCGTGTTCCAGCGCGTAGCGGGTCAGCCCGGCGGTAGAGGAGATGCCCAGCTTGCGCTTGATGTTCTTGCGGTGGGTTTCGACTGTCCTGACAGAAATGTCGAGTGTCTGCGCCACATCCTTGTTGGACTTGCCCTGGGCCAGTTCCAGCAGGATCGTCTGTTCGCGTCCGGTCAGCGCCTCGCGCGTGTCGCCCGCCTTGGGTTTCAGCGAACCGGCGGCCCCGGTGCAGAGGTAGGTCTGCCCCTGCATCACCGCATCGATGGCCTGCTTGATTTCATCCGTCGGCACATCCTTGAGGATGTAGCCCATGGCACCGTGGCTGAGCGCGGAGGAAATGTATTCGGGGCTGTCGTGCATGGTCAGGATCAGGATGCGCGTGCCCGGGTGTTGTTCCAGTATGATCTCGGTGGCGCTGAGCCCGCCCAGTTTGGGCATGTTGAGATCCATCAGCACCACGTCCGGGGCCAGCTGCCGCATCTGCTCGACCGCCTCGCGGCCATCGGTCAGGGAGCCGACCACCTGAATGTCGTCATAGCTTTCGAGGATTGACTGAATGCCTTCGGCCACCATCGGGTGGTCATCCACGATCAGTACTTTTACCGGTGTCGCCATGTCATCCCCAATTCGCATTCATCGCAGCCCGTGGCTGCCTGCTGCCGATGTTGCCCACCCAACCAAGGTTTCGCGCCTCGCCGTCGCCGACTTTCGCATGCGGCGCCGCCCTTGTCGGCGCTCATGGTAACTGCGCCGGGCTGCTGTCTTCTCCCGGTGGCAAAAGGTGGCTGAGGGGCAGCCCGACCTCGATCACCGTGCCACTTTCGGTGCCTCGTGATGACAGAATGCGCAAGGTCCCGTCAAGTTGGTCGATACGTTCCTGCATGTTGCGCAGTCCGATACCCGGGCCGGAGCGGGCGCTGAGGGGCGGCAGGCCGACGCCGTTGTCGGTGATCCGCATGGTGGCGCCCTTGGTGTGGCCGCGCAGATCTATGGTGACCTTGGTGGCGCCTGCGTGGCGCTCGATGTTGGTCAGCGCTTCCTGAGCGATGCGGTAGAGCGCGATCTTGGCGTCCTGGTCCAGCCGGTTGCGGAACACCACGGTCGAGAACTCCGTCTCGATGCCGGTGCGGGCGGCGAAATCGTCGGTCAGCGCCTTCAGGGCCGGACCCAGGCCCAGGTCGTCCAGAACGCCGGGTCGCAGGTCACGGCTGATCCTGCGCACTTCGGTGATCGCGGTCAGCAGATGTTCCGTTCCCTTCTCCAGCGGCGCCGCGGCGCCTTCGCTGTCGCCCCGCGCGAGGCGGCGGCGGGCATTGTCCAGCGCATAGCGCACCCCGACCAGCAGCTGGCTGATGCCGTCGTGCAGTTCACGCGCAACGCGGCCGCGCTCGTCCTCCTGGGCGTCGAACACCCGTTGGGTCAGCTCCTTCAGCTTGGCATCCGCCAGCCGACGTTCGCGGATATTGAGCAACATGCCGGAGGCAAAGACCAGGACCAGCGACACGAGCGTGATGGCCCCGATGTAGAGGAAGGTGCGTTGCACGCGGGCTTCGACCTCGGCCCGTGTCGCCGCGACCGAGGACAGCACATCGTCGATGAACACACCCGTGCCGACGGCCCATTGCCAGTCCTGCAGTCCAACGACATAGGCGATCATCTGCGCCTCTTCTCCGGTCGAGGGCTTTTGCCATGTAAAGCTGTGCCAGCCGGCCCCGTTGCGGGCCAGTTCGATGAAACGGTCCACGACCGGCACACCGGCGCTGTCGGTCAGCCCCGCCCAGTTGCGGTTGATGAACTCGGTCTGGCGCGGGCTGACCAGGTTGGTGCCGTCATAGTCATAGACAAAGAAGAAGCCGTCCTTGCCGTAGATCATCGCGCTGAGGATCTGGGCCACCTGTTCCTTGGCCTCGGCATCGTCGGGCGCGGCGAGACCATAGATATGGGCAAACCCGTTGCGGGCCTGGGTCACGTAGTTGCGCAACTCCGCCTTCTTCGCCTCGATCAGCTGAACCTCGAGCGCCTGGATCTCGCGCTCGGCCAAGGCGCGTGACTGATACCCGACCAGCACCGCGATCGCGGTCCCGGCCACGATCAGCGGCAGCGTCATCAGAAGCGACAGTTTCTGGGCGTAGGTGGGGCGAAACAGCGTATCGAAAAGGCGCATGGGCAAGGGGCAAGCCGGGGCAGTGGATTGGTAAGAATCTTGTACCGAATCATCCCGCCAGCGCCCAGAAGAATCACTGGCCCGCGGCAAAATACACGCACAGGCTGTGGCGGGGAGGGCTGGATCCGGTCGGAAAATCAGCGCTCTGAAGGGGCAAATGCTGAAAATTGCGCCGCTCTACGCAGTACTAGGTATTCACAACCGCGACTGCCTCGCTAGTCTGACCGCACTCGAACCGATCCGCTGGGCAGTCAACTGCCGGGCATCCAAGAATTATGGGAGGAATAATACATGGATCGCCGTTCTTTCTTGAAAACATCTGCACTGGGCGGGACCGCAGCCGCGGCCGGCACGCTGGCTGCACCGGCCTACGCTCAGGGCAAACGCACCCTGACCATGGTCACCACCTGGGGGCGCGGCCTGGCGGGTGTGCATGATTCGGCCCAGTATGTTGCTGATGCCATCACCACCATGTCCGACGGCAACCTGACCGTGGACCTGAAAGCCGCGGGCGAACTCGTCGGCGCCTTCGAGGTGTTTGACGCCGTGACCGCCGGTCAGGCCGACATGTACCACGGTGCGGACTACTACTTTACCGGTCAGCATCCGGGCTATGCCTATTTCACCGCCGTGCCCTTCGGCATGACGCCGCAGGAACTGACCAACTGGTACTACCACGGCGAAGGCATGGCGCTGCACGACGAGCTGGGCCAGATCTTCGGTCTGAAATCCTTCCTCGGCGGCAACACCGGCCCGCAGTCCGGTGGCTGGTTCAACAAGGAAATCAAAGGCCCCGAAGATTTCAACGGCCTGAAGTTCCGTATGCCGGGCCTGGGTGGCAAGGCGCTGGGCAAACTGGGCGCATCCGTTCAGAACATCCCGGGCTCCGAGGTGTATCAGGCGCTGTCCTCCGGCGCGATCGACGGTACCGAGTGGATCGGCCCCTGGGCGGACGAAAAGGCCGGTTTCCAGGAAATCACCAAGGTCTACTACACCGCGGGCTTCCACGAGCCGGGTGCGGGCCTGTCGGTTGCCACCAACCGCGACGTCTTTGAGAGCCTGTCGCCGGCCCACCAGAAGATCATCGAAATGGCAGCTGCCGCGGGTCACCAGTGGAACCTGGCCCAGTTCATGAACAACAACGGTGCGGCGCTGCAGCGTCTGCAGTCCGGTGGCGTGAAGACCCTGGAATTCCCGGAAAGCGTCTGGGATGCCTTCGGCACCGCGACCAAGGAAACCCTGGACGAGTTCATGGGTGACGAGCTGTTCGCCAAGATCCGCAACAGCGTCGAAGCCTCGATGAAAGCGTCCTCGGGCTGGATCACCAAATCCGAAGGCGCCTATCGCGTCCAGCGCGACCGCGTTCTCGGCTAATCCGCCTGACAGGCATCAACCGGATCCCCCGCCACCGCGCGGGGGATCCCTTTACAGTTGCGTGACGCGGGGCTTAGGCCGGCCTTGGGGCCGTGCGCCGGACTCGCCGCAACAAAGACCCCCGGGGGAAACATGCAGGAAGAGAGTGGTCTCACCTTCTTCGGCGCCATAGCGGGCGGACTGCTCTGGCTGGTCCAGAACATCGCCGGCGCCTTCTACAACTTCGGCTACGCCGTTACCCATCCGCAGCTCTGGCTCGACTGGTCCGACAAGGCCTCGATCATGCGCTTTGTCTATTACGGCGGGTCGGTCGAATTCTTTTTCGTCGTCTTCACGGCCTTTCTGGTCCTGACCGCCATCGGTCTCTACTTCCGTGGCTTCATGTGGGGCATGGTGCGCGGGCTGGAAGGCATGGCGAACATGATCGGCCGGTTCTTCGCGTGGGCCGGCCTTCTGATGGTTCTGCAACAGATCATCATCGTCTTCATGCAGCGCGTCTTTGCGCGCCCCGACATCAGTTTCGGTTTCGGCATCCCGTTCAGCCAGGACATCAGCTGGTTCGCGGAAGAGCTGAAGCTGTACAATGCGTTGGTGGTCTGCATGTGCGTCACCTACACCTTCGTGCAGGGCGGCCATGTGCGGGTGGACCTGATCTATTCCGGCATCAGCTTCCGCGCCAAGCGGGTGGTCGACATGCTGGGATCGCTGCTGTTCATGATGCCCGCCGCGGTGCTGACATGGATGTACGGCTGGTTCTTCCTGTGGCGTCACCTGATCGTGCCAAAGCCGTCGGCCTCGGACACGCTGGACCGCCTGGTGATGAAATCCCGCGCCCTGCGCTGGAACGTGGAAACCATCGGCTTCAGCCCCAACGGCTTCAACGCCTACTTCCTGTTCAAGATCCTCCTGATCGCCTTTGCAGGTCTCGTGTTCCTGCACGCCATCGCCTTCTTCTACCGCTCGTATCTCGAGTTCGCCGAAGGGGAGGGCAGCGAAAACAAATACCTCGACAAGGATAGCCTTGGAGAGGGTGAAGAAGCCTACGAAGGCACGCACTAAAGGGACGTCGGAAACATGCTATTTGGACTTGATGGCGTCGAAATCGGCCTGCTCATCGTATTTTTCTGCCTCTTCGGGGGCATTCTCTCCGGCTTCCCGGTGGCCTTCGCCATTGGCGGTGCCGGGGTCATCTCCTTCGGGATCATCGCGGCGCTGGACAGCGCAGGGATCCTGATCCACCAGGCAATCGACTCTTCGTCGCAGGCTTACCGCGACCTGGTTGCCTCCGGCGTGCGGCCCGACAAGATCTCGGTGTTCCGCTATCCGGACCTGCCGAGACTGGCCGAGCCGGTCTTTGCGCAGGGCTGGGAAGTGGCGCTGGACCGCAACATTTCCTTCATCGTGAACCGGATGAACGAACGCGTTCTGGCCGGTGCCTCGATCGAGACCCTACTGGCGGTGCTGATGTTCGTGCTGATGGGCATCACCCTGGAGCGCTCCAAGATCGCCAATGACCTTCTGACCACCATGGCGCGGGTCTTCGGACCGCTGCCCGGCGGTCTGGCGGTGTCGATCGTGGTGGTGGGTGCCTTCCTGGCGGCCTCCACCGGTATCGTTGGCGCCACCGTGGTGACGATGGGTCTTCTGGCCCTGCCCACCATGCTGCGCAACAACTACTCGCCCGAGCTGGCCACCGGCGTAATCGCCGCCTCCGGCACGCTGGGGCAGATCATCCCGCCGTCGATCGTGATCGTTCTTCTGGGTACGCTGGCGGGCGACCTCTACTCCACCGCGCAGGAAACCCGCGCGATGGAGGCCGGTTGCTCTGACGCGCTGACCTACCTGGGTGAGCCCGCGGTGGTGTCCGTCGGCACCCTGTTCCAGGCGGCGCTGCTGCCGGGGATCATGCTGGCGCTGCTCTATGCCTCCTATGCCTTTGGCTATGCGCTGCTGAACCCGCACAAGGCGCCTGCCGTGAACTTCGAAGGTGGCACCGGTGAGGTCATCACCCGCAACGAAGGCCTGCTGTGGTTCCTGGGCGTGCCCGCGGCGCTGATCGGTGGCGCCGTGCTGCTGTCCAGCTTCAACGTGATCGGCAGCCAGAACACCGTGGTGTCGACCTTCTCGGACGCGGGGCAGACCGCCAGCCTGCGCACCAACGTCGGAGCCGAGTGCAAGGCGGCGATGATCGAGCTGCACGGGCAGGAAGCCTGGGACGCGGCCTTGGCCGAACAGGAAAGCATCGATGCAGCCGGTGGTGTCGCTCTGGCCGAGAAGCTGAGCGAAGAGGAAATCGCCGCGGCCGTTGAGGCCAAGATTGCCAATGCCGCGCCGATCGGCACCGGTATTGCCGCGATCATGGTGATCCTCGGGCTGGTGCTCGCCTTTGGTCGCGGGGTCGCGCCGTCGCGTGACGCCAAGCCCCTGATCCTCGGCGCCATCGGCATCCTGCTGATCGCGTTGGTGGATCTGGTTGCCATCGCGCCGACCACCTCGCCCGGCAAGACGGTGCTGCTGATCGCGCTGCCGCTCTTGCTGGCGCTGTACGGCTGCCGTGAGGCCGCCGCGCGCTGTGCCAAGAATGATCTGATCCGCGTGGTGTTCCCGCCGCTGGTGCTGATCGTCGCGGTGCTGGGCTCGATCCTGGGCGGTATCACCAACCCGACGCCGGCTGCGGCGCTGGGGGCAGGCGGTGCCATCATGCTGGCGGCCTACCGCAAGCTGCAGGACGAGGGGAAATCGGGCAAGATCATCATCTGGTCCACCTTTGCCGTGATGATCTGCATCCTGATAGGCATGAACTTTGACCTGCGCGTCAACCAGGGCGGCGTGACCGTCGAGAACTGGATCGCATTTTTCGCGGCTTATGCGGCCTACCTGTACGCCTTGTTCGGCCTGCTGTTCGGCTGCTGGGTTCTGTTCCGCTCCGGCGTGCTGACCCCGGTGGTGCGGGAAACCGCGAAGGTGACCTCGATGGTGTTCACCATCCTGATCGGCTCCCAGCTCCTGAACCTGGTGGTGATCTCCTTCGGTGGCGAACACTACATTCAGCAGTTCCTGAAGAGCTTCGACAACGAGATGACGGTCTTCCTGATCGTGATGCTGGTCTTGTTCTTCCTGGGCTTTGTGCTGGACTTTCTGGAGATCATCTACATCGTGATCCCGATCGTGGGGCCGGTGATCTATGGCGGGTCGTTCGATCCGAAATGGGTGACCATCATGGTGGCGGTGAACCTGCAGACCTCCTTCCTGACCCCGCCCTTCGGCTTTGCACTGTTCTACCTGCGCGGGGTGGCACCGAAAGAAGTGACCACCGGCCACATCTACCGCGGGATCATTCCGTTTGTTCTGATCCAGGTGGTGGGTATCGCGATCCTCTGGGCCTTCCCGTCGATCGTGACCATCGTGCCGGCGCTGATCCCGAACTGATCCCGCAGCAGGATAGGAAATCGAAAATAAGGGGCCCCGAGCGGGCCCCTTTGCTTTTGTCCCGGGGCAGGGGCGCTGCCCCTCTTGGCCAAGGGCCAATTCACCCCGGAGTATTTGCAGAAAGATGAAAGGCGGCGGCGCGGGAGTCAGGTGAGCTGGATCAGGTCCCAGCGGTTGCCGAACGGGTCGCGCCAGACCGCAACGGTGCCGTAAGGTTCTTGCCGCGGTTCTTCCTCGAAGGTCACGCCCTGGGCCAGCATCGCGTCGTGGTCGCGGGCAAAGTCGTCCGTGGCCAGGAACAGGCCGACGCGGCCGCCGAACTGGTTGCCGATGGCCGCCTGCTGCTGCGCCCCCTCGGCGCGGGCGAGGATCAGGCTGGCGGCACCAGACCGGCCATCGGCTCCGGGTGGGAGGATCCGCACCCAACGCTTGCTGCCCTGGTCGATGTCTTCGGCCAGGTGCCAGCCGAGCTGACCGCAATAGAAGGCGATGGCGGCGTCATAGTCCGGCACCAGCAGTGAGACAGCCTGCAGGGATTGCATCAGCGATTGCGGTGAATGGGCTGCTCTGGCAGCTGGATGTTGGCGACCTGCTCGGCGATCGGGTCCGTCGACAACGGATGCCCCTCATCTGCGTATTCGGCAGGGTCCGTCATCTTTTTCCACTGGTTGGCGTGATAGATTTCCAGACCGGAGAATTTTGCCTTGTATCCCATCTTCTGGCTGCCGGGCACCCAATAGCCCAAGTAGACATAGGGCAGGCCGGCCTCGCGCGCGATGTTGATGTGGTCGAGGATCATGAAGGTGCCCAGCGAATTCTGCGGCAGGTCCGGGGCGTAGAAGGAATAGACCATACTGAGACCATCCTCGAGGACATCCGTCAGCGAGACCGCGGTCAACGTGCTGGAGCCGGGTTCGGCATATTCCACCACCCGACTGCGGACCGGGGTTTCCTCGATCATGGCGGCGTATTCGAACACATCCATGTCAGCCATGCCGCCATCGGCGTGCCGGCTGTCGAGATAGCGGCGGAACAGGTCGTATTGATCCTCGGTTGCCCAAGGGGAGGTGGCGCGACGTTCCAGATGTGCGTTGCGCTTCAGCGTGCGCTTCTGGCTGCGGCTTGGTTTGAAGGCGGCAACGTCGATCCGCGCCGACAGGCAGGCGGAACATTCCGAACAGGAAGGGCGATACAACACGTTCTGCGAGCGTCGAAACCCTTGCTGGCTCAGGCTGTTGTTCAGCTGCTCGACGCCGTCACCCTGCAGAGCAGTAAAGAGTTTGCGCTCCATCCGGCCCTCAAGATAGGGGCAGGGCTGCGGGGCCGTCACATAAAACTGCGGTGCAATCGGTAAGGTATGGCGCATCGGGTCTCATTCGCGGTTTCGCGTGGCAATCTAAACTGGCGGCCGCTTCGGGTGGCAGGTGCTCCGGATGATGATAGCAACGCCATGGGTATGCGCCAAGCCTGCATCTGAGGCTTGGCTTAACAGGTTCTTGATGCGCGGGACTGGCCACGCCCGGTCAGGCGCGGCGGTTCAGCATGACGGTGCCGAGCAGATGGTCGGTCAGGCCCTGGCCGCGCGCGGAGGTCAGCATCAGCACGATGGAGATCACCTGCAGCACCGGAATGGCCAGCGAGAGCGTGTAGCCTGCGGTGTGCAGCAGCGCCTGCGCGCCGTCCAACCGCTGGCCGCTGGTGTCGCGCAACTCGATCCCTGCAAAGCGCATGCCCCAGGTGGCCGAGCCGTTGGCGATGGTCACCACCCTGTAGGCAAAGCCGACCACAAGATACAGCAGCGGCCAGACGAACAGCCCCACGAAGGCGGTTGCCACCACCGCGGCGGCGCTCAGCATCACGATCAGGAGGCTGTCCACGACCCAGGCCACGAGGCGTTTGGCGGGAACGGAGGCGTAGAATTCAGCCTGGTAGTCAGGGTCGGGCAGGGCAGTCATCTTGGTGTCCTTTGGCTCTGCGTGTGTGGAAAACCTATGCAACGGTGCCCCGCCCGACAAGGACGGGACCCGCGCGGGGCGATGGCCCCCGGAGGCAGGCCCGAAGGCCTGCCCGGTCAGTGCTGCTTGCGGCCGGAGCTTGGGTCGCGGCTGGCCGCATCATCCGCGTCGTCCAGCGGATCGCTCTCGGCCTCTTCGCCGACCGCATTGCGGGCGCGTTCCTCCATGAACTCGTCGAATTCGGCCTTGTCCTTGGCTTCGCGCAGGCGCTGTAGGAACGCCTCGAAGTCATGTTGCTCCTGTTCCAGCCGTCTCAGGGTATCGGCCTTGTAGGCGTCAAAGGCGCTGTTGCCCGACGGGCGCATGGCGGAAAACCCCTGGCGCGCCCAGGATTTTTCGCCCCAGCTCTTGTTGGCGTAGCGGCAGGATTTGCTGAACATGCGTTTGCTCCAGATCATGTAGAAGAGAAGGGCGAGGCCGACGGGCCAGAAGAACACGAAGCCAAGGACCATGGCGGCGATCCAGGCCCCCTTGCCCTTGCGGTCGAGCCAGGCTTCGCTGCGGGAAAACCAGCCCTGCTCGGGTGCCGGGGTGGCTGTGGCGGTGTAAGTTGTCATCGGTGTCCTCCGGGATGATGTGAATGTAAATTCCTTTCACATCATGTCATATTGGGTGGGGGTCGGGGGCTTTCAAGGCTGTATGTGAATGTTTTTTACATTTTGCCTGCGGCTGACCGTTCCTTGGCTGAAAACTGTATATTTGTCAGTGGGTTGCCTGAAGACGCGGACGTGAGTGAAGGAAACCTTTCCGGGCGTCCGCGCTGATCCGGCAATTCCCCATTGACGCGTCGGCGTGCTGCGAACACTGTCGGCACATGAGCACCGCCCTGAAAATATCCCGCGTTCCCCGTGCCTTCGACCCTGAACTGGGGGCGGAAACCCGTGCCCTGCTGCCCGCCTTGAATGGCGAGCAGGCAGAGCTGGTGGCGGGGGCCTGTGGCTCCAGCCCCTATCTCAAGGAGCTGACGGTGCGCGAGGCCGACTGGCTGCCGGGCGCGCTGCAGGATCCGCAGGCTGCAGTGGCGCAGGTGTTCGACACCTGCCGCGGGCTGGAGGGGGCCGCGCTGAAGCCGGGCTTGCGCGAAGGCAAGCGGCGGCTGGCGCTGCTCACGGCATTATGTGACCTCTCCGGTGGGTGGAGCCTGGAGCACGTCACCGGTGCGCTGACCGACTTCGGCGCCCTGGCCGTGGATGTGGCGATCAAGGCGGAAATCGCCACGCTGATCCGCCGCAAGAAACTGCCGGGACTGTCGGAGGAGGACGTTGCGACGGCCGGGGGGCTGACCATTCTGGCGATGGGCAAGATGGGGGCGCATGAGCTGAACTACAGTTCAGACATCGACCTGATCTGCTTGTTCGACGAGACGCGCTATGATCCTGATGATTTCTACGAAGCCCGACAGGCCATGGTGCGCGCGACCAAGAACATGTGCGCGGCGCTGAGCGATCGCACCGGCGATGGCTACGTGTTCCGCACCGATCTGCGACTGCGGCCTGATCCCTCGGTCACCCCTGTCTGCATGGCGATGGAAGCCGCCGAGCGGTATTACGAGAGCCTGGGCCGCACCTGGGAACGCGCGGCCTATATCAAGGCGCGCGCCTGTGCTGGCGATATCGAGGCTGGCGAGCGCTTTCTGAACGCGTTGCGCCCCTTTGTCTGGCGGCGGCACCTCGATTTTGCCGCCATCCAGGACGCCCACGACATCCGCCTGCGCATCCGGGAGAGCAAGGGGACCGGCGGTGCGCTTTCGGTGCCCGGCCACGATATGAAGCTGGGGCGGGGCGGCATCCGCGAGATCGAGTTCTTCACCCAGACCCGCCAATTGATCGCCGGCGGGCGGGACGAAACCCTGCGCTGTCGCGGCACCGTGGACGGGCTTGCGGCGCTGGCGGCCAAGGAGTGGGTGCCACAGGATGTGGCGGACAGGCTCAGCGCGCACTACCGCGCGCATCGCGAGGTCGAGCACCGCATCCAGATGGTGCATGATGCCCAGACCCACAAGATGCCGCAGTCGCCTGACGGGATCGCCCGGATTGCCTGCCTGATGGACCGCGAGCCTGAAGCGCTGACCGAGGAAATCCGGGAGCGCCTGCAACAGGTGCATGAGCTGACCGAGGGCTTTTTCTCGCCCGGGTCGGCCCCCGGCAGCGCGCGTCCGACGACCGCTGCGGCCGTGCCGGAAATCGGCGCGGAGCTGGACGGGGCCGTGATCGCCCGGTGGCCAACCTACCCGGCGCTGCGCTCCAGCCGCGGCGCGCGGATCTTTGAACGTCTGAAACCGGAGCTTCTGGCCCGTGTCGCCGCCACGGCCCAGCCGAATGAAACGCTGCTGGCGCTGGATGGCTTCCTCTCCGGGCTGCCTGCCGGGGTGCAGCTGTTTTCGCTGTTCGATGCCAATCCGCAGCTGCTGGACCTGCTGGTCGACATCGCCGGCACCTCGCGGGAGCTGGCCAGTTTCCTGTCGCGCAACTCCTCCGTGTTCGATGCGGTGATCGGCGGCTCCTTCTTTGATGCCTGGCCGGGCGCGGATGTGCTGCAGCGCCAGCTGGAGGACCGGCTGGCGCGGGAGGAGGACTATGAAACCCGGCTGGACATGGCGCGCCGCTGGGCCAAGGAATGGCATTTCCGCATCGGCGTGCATCATCTACGGGGATTGATTGGCGGTCAGCAGGCCGGGGCGCAATATGCCGAACTGGCCAGTGTGGTGATCGCGGCCCTCACGCCGACGGTGGTCGAGCAGTTCGCTGCCAAGCATGGGCCGCCGCCGGGACGCGGCGCGGCGGTGCTGGCAATGGGCTCGCTTGGGGCGGGACAGATCCACGCGCAGTCCGACCTCGATGTGATCGTGATCTACGATCCCTGCGGTGCGGAGATGTCCGAGGGCAAGCGGCCTCTGGCGACCCGGCCTTATTTCGCAAGGCTCACCCAGGCTTTCGTGACGGCGCTCTCCGCGCCGATGGCGCAGGGGCGGCTTTACGAAGTTGACATGCGGCTTCGCCCGTCCGGGACCCAGGGTCCGGTTGCGGTCAGCCTGACGGGGTTCACCAGCTATCAGGAGAACGAGGCCTGGATCTGGGAACACCTCGCCTTGACACGTGCCCGCGTGGTGGCGGGCGACGCCAGCCTCGCCACCGAAATCGAGAGCTTTCGCGAAAGGTTCCTGTCGACGCCGCGCCCGGTGTCGAAGGTTCTGCTGGAGGTGGCGCGTATGCGCGGCCGCTTGTCCGAAGCAAAACCTCCGAAGGGTGTCTGGGATGCCAAGAACGGCGCGGGCCGGATGATGGATATTGAGCTGCTCTCCCAGGCCGGCGCCCTGACCGCCGGTTCGGTGGCGCGGGATGTGCACGCCGGACTGGATGGGGCAGTCACGGCCGGGTGGCTGGACCGGGCGGATGCGGATTACCTCGGGGCCAGTTACGAACTGTTCTGGCAGGTTCAGAGCGCGGCGCGGCTGCTTTCCGGTAAACCGATTGATGCGGCCACCATCGGCGAAGGCGGCGCACGTTTTCTGTGTCGCACAACCGGGCATGATCAGCTCGAGACGCTGGAGCAGGCCCTGACGGCGCGCTATAGCGGCTGCGCAGAGCGGATCGATGCCGCCTTGAACATGGAGGGATTGGATGCAGGGCAGGACTGAACAGGATCCCCGCGGGCTGATCTACGAAGCCTACCGGATCGACGGGATCACCGATGAGCAATGCCGCAGCATTTTTCTGGACTGGGCGTTGGGAATGGCGGCGGAACGCGACAGTCGGATCGACATCCAGGCCTTGCTGCAGCAATACGGCGAGGAGCATCCCGAGCATCCGATGACGGCCGTGCTGCGCGCGGGACTTGAAGCCGCAGCGCGTCCGCGCCGTCGTGGCGGCTGGCGCTCGCGCCCGCGCGGGCCGCTGTCCTGAGGCCCGCTTGAGGCCGCCGCAGCCTCTTTCCCTGCGTCGCACATGCCGCTAAGAGGAAGCCATGACAGCCTCCCCTGATGCGCCGCAGCGCCCCCGTGTGAAAATGAAACCCAAATCCAACGCCCGCGCCATCCGGCACGGGTTTCCTTGGGTTTACGCCAATGAACTGGTCACTGACCGCCGCACGCGCAAGCTGGCGCCCGGTACGCTGGCCGTGCTGGAGGACGAGGCGAGCACCCCGCTGGGGCTGGTCGCCGTCAATCCCGAGAGCAAGATCATCGCCCGGATGCTGGACCGCGACCCCGGGGCGGAGATCGACCAGGCCTGGTTCGCCGCCCGGCTGAGCCGCGCGCTGGAGATGCGCGAACGCCTGTACGACGCGCCCTTCTACCGGCTGGTGCATGCGGAATCCGACTGGCTGCCCGGCGTGGTGATCGACCGCTTCGGCGACGCTTGCGTGGTGCAGCCCAACGCCGCCTGGGCTGAGGCACATCTGGACCAGCTGACCGCCGCATTGGCCGAAGTCACCGGCGCGGACGTGATCCTCAAGAACGCCTCCGGCCGCACCCGCAGCCTCGAGGGGCTGGATGATCTGAACCAGACCCTGCGGGGCGAAGCTCCCTCTGCGCCGGTGCCGGTGCAGATGAACGGCGCCACCTATATGGCGGATCTGACCGGTGGGCAGAAGACCGGCCTGTTTTACGATCAGCGCGAAAACCACGCCTTTGCCGCGCGGCTGACCGCGCCGGGGGCACGGGTGCTGGATGTGTTCTCGCATGTCGGCGGTTTTGGTCTGGCGATGCTGGCCGGCGGTGCGGCGCATGCCACCTGCGTCGACGGCTCTTCCGCGGCGCTGGAGCTGGCCGCCCAAGGCGCTGCTGCCAGCGGCCATGGTGACCGTTTCACCGCCCGGCAGGGCGACGCCTTCGAGGTGCTGACCGCCCTTGGCGAAGAGGGCGCGCAGTTCGACGTGGTGATCTGCGACCCGCCGGCATTCGCGCCCTCGAAACCGGCGTTGGAGGCGGGCCTGCGCGCCTATGAACGCGTCGCCAAACTGGCCGCGCCGCTGGTAGCGCCGGGCGGTTACCTGGGCCTGTGCAGCTGCTCCCACGCCGCGGATCTGTCGAAATTCCGCAACGCTTCGGCCCGCGGCATTGGCCGCGGTGGCCGACGCGGTGCCCTGATCCACACCGGCTACGCCGGCCCCGACCATCCGCAGCTGCCGCAGCTGGCCGAAAGCGGCTACCTGAAGGCCGTGTTCTTCCGGCTCGACTAGGCCCATGCGCAAGCTGCTGCTTGACACCTGCGTGCTGTACCCGACGGTGATGCGTGAAATGCTGCTGGGCGCGGCCCGGCTTGGCCATTTCACGCCGCTGTGGTCGGCCCGCATCCTGGGCGAGTGGGAGCGCGCGGCGCTGAAACTCGGCCCCGAGGGCGCGGCGCAGGCCAAGGCGGAGATCGCCCTGACCCGCGCGGCCTTTCCCAAGGCGGAAATCGCCGCGGCACCGGGGGGGGAGGCGCGCCTGTGGCTGCCGGATTCGGCGGATGTTCACGTCCTCGCCGCAGCCATCGCAGGCCACGCCGAGGCAATCGTCACTGTCAACAACAAGGACTTCCCCCGCCACACCCTGGCCGAGGAAGGGCTGGAGCGCATCGGCCCCGACCAGCTGCTCTATGATCTGTGGCTGGCGGATCCGGCGGGGATGGAGCAATTGGGCGCGCAGGTGCTGGCCGAGGCCAACCGCCTGTCGGGCGACAACTGGGAGATCCGCCTGCTGCTCAAGAAAGCCCGCCTGCCGCGACTGGCCAAGGCGCTGGCCAGCCGCTGATCACATCTCGCGCAGGATTTCCGCCGCAATTTCAAACGAGCGCAGCCGTGCAGCGTGGTCGTGGATCTGCCCGGTCAGGATCACCTCATCCGGCTGATATCGGTCGATGATCTGCGACAGCTGCGCCTGCACGCTGTCGCGGCTGCCCGTGGCGGAAATCTCCAGCGCCGCGTTGACGCCCTCCAGCAGCTGCGGCTGCAATACCGTCGTGATGTCATCGACCGGCGCGGGCAGCTTGCCCGGCGTGCCCATCCGCAGCCGCGTAAAGGCCTGCTGCATGGTGGTGCGCAGCCGCACGCCCTCGGCGTCGGTGGCGGCAGCAAAGACGTTGATCGCCATCATCGCATGCGGTCGCTCCAGCGTGGCTGAGGGGCGGAAGCTGCGCCGGTATACCTCCAGCGCCTGTTCCAGCGCGGGCGGCGCAAAATGCGAGGCAAAGGCATAGGGCAGCCCGAGGGCGGCCGCCAGCTGCGCGCCGTACAGGGACGAACCGAGGATCCACACCGGCACCTCGGTGCCTTCGCCGGGAATGGCCCGCAGCGCCGCGCCCTCGCGGCGCGGGCCAAGGTATCCGATCAGCTCCTGCACGTCCTCGGGGAAGCGGTCGCCGGCGCCCGCATCCAGACCACGCCGCATGGCGCGCATCGCCGCCATGTCGGTGCCGGGCGCGCGGCCCAGCCCCAGGTCGATCCGGTTTCCGTGAATTTCCGCAAGCGTGCCAAAGGCTTCGGCCACCATGTAGGGCGCGTGGTTGGGCAGCATGATACCGCCCGCGCCAATCCGCATGGTGCTGGTGGCCTGCGCCACGTGGCCGATCATCACCGCCGTTGCGGCACTGGCAATGCCCGGCATGTTATGATGCTCCGCCAGCCAGTAGCGGTGATAGCCCCAGCTTTCCGCATGGGCGGCCAGGTCGGCGCTGTTGCGCAGCGCGGTGGCGGTGGTCTGCCCTTCGGGCACCGGGGCGAGGTCAAGTACGGAATAGCGCATGGGAACCTTCTTTTGGCTGGAAGGTTTACATGTGCATCATGCGGGCGTTTGCAAGAGGGGGCATCCGAAATTGGCTGGGCGGCGAAGATGGGCAGTTCAGCCCCGGGACCACCTGTCCTCAAGCGCCTCCAGCGCGGCGATGCGTTCCTCGGTCTTCGGGTGGCTCATCAGCCAGGCGGGGGCCATGCCGGCGCGGGCCTGGGTCAGTTCCTCGAGCTTGCGGAACAGGCTTTTCTGCGGCGCGGTGCCGATGCCTGCCTTGGTCAACAGCGCAGCGGCGTATTCATCCGCCTCGTACTCGTCGCCGCGCGACAGCCGGGCCGCCAGAAGGCTGGTCAGCACCCCGGCGATCCACGGCCCGATAAAGGGGATATAGCGCCCCAGCAGCAGCATCAGCGCGGTGCGCAGCGCGTTCTGGCCGGAAAAGTCGATCATCCGCTTGCGCGCATGCCCCAGCGCCACGTGGCCCAGCTCATGCGCGATCACGCTGGCCATCTCTTCGGCGCTGACCTCGCCGTTCTGGTATTTGCGGTAAAAGCCGCGGGTGATGAAGATCCGCCCGTCCGGCGCGGCCAATCCGTTCACCGGATCGACCTCGTAGATATGCACCGGGATACGGTCGATCTCCAGCGCCGCGGCCAGCCGGTCGGTCAACCGCTTGAGCTTGGGATCTGCCAGCTCGGTCGAGCGCTGGTCCAGCTCGCGGTGGGTGCGCCAGACGGAAATCCGGTACATCACAAGGCCATAGAGAACGGCCAGCAGGATCGGGGTGAGGCGCAGCATGGCTCAGATATGGGGGCTTTGCCGGGCCGGCTCAAGCGTAAAACGCGGCAACCGCCGCCGCCGGGTGCCGACTGCTGAGCCCGGCTACAGCGCCAGCGCGGGCGATGTGCCGGAATCTTCCAGCTCCCAGGCCGCGGACCAGCTGCCGCCCTGGCGCTCCAGCGTCAGGTAATTGCGCTCGGCCACGTAGCGCCCTGCCTGGCCGGGGATCTTGCGGATGCGGATCGGATGGCCCTTCAGCGGCGCATCGCCCAGCCAGGCCAGCAGCCCCAGAACCCGCGCCCAGGCCTTGGGCGGGGCGCGGTGGGCAATGCCCGAGGCCACCAGCTGATGCAGCAGCTTGCCGCCGCCCAGCGGCATCTCGCCGCGCGTGGCCAGGTGGATCTCGCCCGACAGCGCGGTGACCTGCTGGTCCTCCTGCGCCGCCATGTCGCGCACCATCCGCAGCATCCGCCGCCACGAGGCCCGGTGCGCGCGGCTCTGCCACTGGTCGCGCAGGTCGTCCTCGTATTTCTGCATGCGGGGCGTCAGCACCATCAACAGCTCCAGCAGCGATAGCCGCGGCCCCAGCAGGGGCACGCTGGACAGCAGAAGGGTGCGCCCCGGCGCCGGGGTTTCCACCGCCGCCTTCATCATCCGCCAGCCGCCGCGCGCCATCACCCGCCGCCGGCTGCGCTCGCTGCGCAGGTCCGGCGCCAGCAGCCGCAGCCCCGGCGCTTCGACGCACCAGCCCAGGTGGCTGCCCTCCGGGTCGGCAAAGCGCGGCGGCAGATCGCCGTCGGTGCAGCCGTGCTGAAACAGCAGCGCCGCCTCGCGCGCGGCGGCAAACAGCGTCTGGCCCACCGGTGAATAGGTGCGCGAGCGCGGCAGCGAGCCCCAGCCGTCGCAGATGTCATGGTCGTCCCACTGCGCCAGTGCGGGCACCCGGGCTGCGAGCCAGGCAAACTCCGGCGCGCTGCAGACCGCCAGGTAGCGGCGCAGGAAGCCCTCGCGCAGATGCATATGCAGCGCCTTCAGATCCTCGCGGCTGGGTTCGCGCGGCGGGCGGCCGGGCCAGTTCTCGCTCAGAGGGTGGCCATGGGTCACCTCGTCGGCATAGACTTGGTCGCCGCCGTGCAGCAGCAGCGAGAACGGCCGCGCGGCATGATCGCGCCCCATCCGCGCCCACATCGCGTTGCGCTCCTCGCCACTGCGCTCAAGGTCGCCGTGCTCCTCGCCGTTGCAGGAGGCATAGGCGATGCGCAGATCCGCCGTCTCGTCGCCCAGCCCGCCGGCAACCTCGTAGGTTGCACCGTCCCACTCATAGCTGGAGGGGCGGTCGGCCGGCAGGCTGAAGCGGGCGCGCAGCACCGCGTGGCTGCGGTATTCGGCAATCACCTCCGGGGTGGTCTCAGCGCCCTCGTGGCGCAGCGGCGGCAGCTGCGTGTCCCGGGGGGCTATGAACAGCGCGGCAAGCTGCATCCGCCCCTGCTGGAGGCTGTCGAGGATCAGGATCGGGCCGGTAACGGGTTCTGTGCTGCTCATGACAGGCTCAGACCTAGGCGGGGGCGGCCGGGCATTCAACCGCAGCCGGGTCCGGTCGCGGAATTTTGCAACATTTGCTGTGTCTTGGGCCGGGGGCTGCGCCACTCCCGGCTGGTGTTTGTCGCCGCGTCAGAAGCGCTCCCGCCCGCGCGGGGCAGCATGGGACATGCCGCCCTTGCGGTTGGGCCCGGCGCCGGAGCGAGGCTCCGGCGCGCCTGCGGCCTGCCATCGGCAGGCCGCAGGCCATGCCCAAAGCCGCCAGACGGTGCTGGCGTCAGCCAGCGCAGGCGCGGGTGCGGGAGGGCATGGCGGGACTTGCTGCCGGTTGCCGGGCAGGGGCCGAACAGGGGGGGACCTAGCGGAGGGCTTAGCGCGACAGCTCACGCATGCCCCGGTCCAGGCCGTCCAGCGTCATCGGCACCATGCGGCCTTCGAAGATTTCGCGGATCATGCCGATCGACTGGGTGTAGTCCCAGTATTTCTCCGGCACCGGGTTGATCCAGAGGTTTGCGCTCCAGGCTTCCCGCGCGCGCTGCAGCCAGACCTGGCCCGCCTCCTCGTTCCAGTGCTCGTTGGCACCGCCGGCATAGGCGATCTCGTAAGGGCTCATCGAGGCATCGCCCACGAAGATGCATTTGTAATCCGGCCCGTAGGTGCGCAGCACCTCGTGGGTGGGGATCTTTTCGGCCCAGCGGCGGCGGTTGTCGCGCCAGACGCCTTCGTAGAGGCAGTTGTGAAAGTAGTAGTATTCCAGGTGCTTGAATTCGGCGCGGGCGGCGGAGAACAGCTCCTCCACCACCTGGATATGCGGATCCATCGAGCCGCCCACGTCCAGAAACAGCAGCACCTTCACGGCATTGTGCCGCTCAGGCCGGGTCTTTACGTCAAGATAGCCGTGTTCGGCGGTGGAGCGGATGGTGCCGTCGAGGTCCAGCTCTTCTCGCGCGCCCTCGCGGACCCAGCGGCGCAGGCGTTTCAAAGCGACCTTGATGTTGCGGGTGCCCAGTTCCACGTCGCCGTCGAGGTTCCTGAACTCACGCTTGTCCCAGACCTTCACGGCGCGCTGGTGGCGGCTCTTGTCTTGGCCGATGCGCACACCCTCGGGGTTGTAGCCATAGGCGCCAAAGGGGGAGGTGCCCGCGGTGCCGATCCACTTGTTGCCGCCCTGGTGGCGGCCCTGTTGTTCCTTCAGCCGCTCCTTCAGCGTCTCCATCAGCTTGTCAAAGCCGCCCAAAGCCTCGATCTCGGCCTTTTCCTCGGCGCTGAGGTGCTTTTCGGCCATCTTGCGCAGCCAGTCCTCGGGGATATCGACGGCTTCCATCACGGCCTCGGCTGGGATCGCCTCCAGCCCCTCGAAGGTGGCGGCAAAGGCGCGGTCGAAGCGGTCGATGTGGCGCTCGTCCTTCACCATGGCGGCGCGGGCGAGGTAGTAGAAGCCTTCGATATCGTAGGTGACGAGACCGGCCCGCATCCCTTCCAGAAAGGTCAGATACTCGCGCAGCGACACCGGGATGGCGGCCTTGCGCAGGTTTTCAAAGAAGGGCTGGAACATATCGGCGCGCTCCGGTCAGGCCAGCAGTCGGTGCGTCAACAGCGTCGCCAACAGGCCGAGGATCCCAAAGACGATGGCATAGACTGCGCCGTATTGCAGCATGTCCAATGTATTGCCGCCCCGCTTGCGGGCCTTCAACGCGCCCAGCAGAGCCCCCAGCAGCAAACCGCCTATTACGATCATGTCATGTTCCGTCTTCTGTTGTTGTCGCTGTCGTCCTAAGGTCGGCGGGACGTCAGGGGCCGCAAGGATGCGATGTCCTCCAGCCGCGCCTTGACCTGCCAATCCGCGCCATAGCCGTAGCGTGCCCACCCGAGGCTGTCCAGCCTGACCCGGCGCGCCTCGACCATGCGGCCGGTGAGCTCAAGCGCCTCCGCCTGCAACATCAGAAGCGTCGACAGAAGCGCCGCGTTTTGGTGGGCTGCGGCGGTGGCAGAGGCTGGCTCCAGCCGCGCCAGTGCGGCCTCGCCCCGGCCCGAGGCAATATCCTGCGCGGCCAGCTGGACGGCCAGTTTTGCCTGATGCAGCGCGGTGCCGGGCTGGCCCTGCAGGAAGCTTTCGGCCGTGAGGTAATGTTGTCGCGCCAACAGCGGCTCCCGCGGGTGCAGCGTGCGCCCGAGGAGGTAGTGGCTGAGCGCGCGGCGGTGGTCCTGCCAGCCGAGGTCACGGGCGATGGCCGCGGCGTCATTTGCGGCGCGGGTGCGTGTGCGCACGGGGGCGTGGGGATCCAGGGCCTGTTCGACCGCGTCGATCCAGGCGCGCGGCGTGGGGGGCAGCCAGAGCGTGGCGTGCCGGGCACCTGCCGGATTCAGCCGTGCGAGGATCGCGGGCAGCCGCGCGGCGACTTCGGCGCGGGTCATGCCGGTGCGCAACTCCGGGGCATAGGTGGCCCGCAGGATCAGCATGTCAAACCCGGTCAGAACCGCGTGGACGTTGTCGTCGTTGAAGATCGAGTCCGGCAGCCGGTAGAGGTCGTTCAGCGGTCCGATCGCCTGAGCCAGCTCTTCGTGCAGGCAATCGCGGACCTCTTGCAGGCTGACGTCATTGGGGATGAAAACGGCCAGCTTCTCGCGCTGGTGCAACAGCGACCAGCGCGTTCGCGGGTTGCGCCGGTTCCGCCGGTATTCCGCAAGCGACGATACGTTTGGCACCACGAAACACGCAGCCTTTGGCAGCGCGCGCCGGATCTGGGTCCGCGAAACCGACTCGATGGTGATGCGGGCGGTCGTGTCCGCATCCGCTGAGCCAAGCACGTGAATGTCGATCCCCGCCTCGACGCGCAAGCGGGTCAGCAGTGCGGCCAGCTCCCGCCGGAAACCCGGGGCAGGCTCACCGGTCACCCGCAGGGTGATCGGGCTCTCGAACCGGGAAAAATGGGGCAGGCTGGCACCGCCCTCCAGCTCGAAGTGCAGGTCGAGGAAATCGCGGGCGATATCCGTGTTGGAGCGTTGCGGGGCGGTCGGCGGCCGCGGGGTGAACACCTTGACCGGGGGCAAGACCAGCACCGCGGAGGCTGCGCGGGTGGGCGGCGGCGCCTCCGCCCCAGGCCGCCCGCATCCCGTCAGCGCCAGTGCGGCCAGGGCAACCATGCCCAAACGCATCAGGCGGCTGCTGACAGGGCGGGGCGTGGTCCGGGCTTGCAAAGGGGCGTCAGCGGGCACTCAGGCGTCTCCTATCGGCCCGGCTGAAGTTGGCCTGGCATCCTTGTCTTGGTGATAGGCCAAGGAACCGGCAAATTGAAGCAAAACAGCCCACCGCCGGATGACACCGCTCAGCGCCGCCCGCGCGCCATGAAGGCGAGCCGCTCGAACAGGTGCACGTCCTGCTCGTTCTTCAGCAGGGCGCCGTGCAGTTTCGGCAGCGCATCGGCTCCGTTGCGGGCAATGTCCTCGGGGCCCAGGTCTTCGGCCAGCAACAGTTTCAGCCAGTCGATCACTTCCGAGGTCGAGGGCTTCTTCTTCAACCCCTGGGTTTCGCGGATCTCGTAGAACTGGGTCAGGGCCGCGGTCAGCAGCGCCTCCTTGATGCCGGGGTGATGCACCTCGACGATTTTCTTCATCGTCTCGGCATCCGGAAAGCGGATGTAGTGGAAGAAGCAGCGGCGCAGGAACGCGTCGGGCAGCTCCTTTTCGTTGTTGGAGGTGATGATGATCACCGGCCGGTGCTTGGCGCGGATGGTTTCGCCGGTCTCGTAGACGTGGAACTCCATCTTGTCGAGTTCCTGCAAGAGATCGTTGGGGAACTCGATGTCGGCCTTGTCGATCTCGTCGATCAGCAGCACCACGCGCTCATCCGCCTCGAAGGCCTGCCACAGCTTTCCCTTCTTGATGTAGTTCTTCACATCATGGACCCGCTCGTCGCCCAGCTGGCTGTCGCGCAACCGGCTGACGGCGTCGTATTCGTAAAGCCCCTGCTGCGCGCGGGTGGTGGATTTGACGTTCCACTCGATCATCTGCATCCCCAGCGCGGAGGCCACCTGTTTGGCTAGCTCGGTCTTGCCGGTGCCCGGTTCCCCCTTGACCAGCAGCGGGCGCTCCAGCGTGACGGCCGCGTTTACCGCGACTTTCAGGTCGTCGGTGGCGACATATTCCTTAGTACCTTGAAACTTCATATCTTTCCCGTTCCGATCCTGATCGCGGGGCGCAGGCCCCCTTGTTGCCTTTCTTTTAACCAAACCAGACTACTATTGTGTAGTGACATTCCTGCCCGATAGGGATAAACGCAGCGGCAGAGGGGGAGCCACAATGTTCAGGTGTAAATTATGACCAGCATTATGGGCCAGACCGAAGGAGCCGAAATGAAGCAAGAAGTGTTTCTGCCGGACGACTACCGCCCGGCCGAAGATGAGCCGTTCATGAACGAACGGCAGCTTGAGTATTTCCGACGTAAGCTATTGAACTGGAAAGAAGAGTTGCTGTCCGACAGCCGCGACACGATCGAGGGGCTGCAGGACAACACCCGCAACATCCCCGATGTTGCCGACCGCGCCAGCGAAGAGACAGACCGCGCGCTGGAGCTGCGCACGCGGGACCGCCAGCGCAAGCTGGTTGCCAAGATCGACGCCGCGCTGCGCCGTATCGACGAAGGTGAATACGGCTATTGCGAAGTGACCGGTGATCCGATCTCGCTGAAACGCCTGGACGCCCGACCGATCGCAACCATGAGCCTGGAAGCCCAGGAGCGCCACGAGCGCCGGGAAAAGGTCCATCGCGACGACTGAACGGCCGAAATTGCGTCAAAAATGAAAGAAACCTGAACGCCGGGGGCTTTTGCTCCGGCGTTTTTTGTTTCATTTGGTGCAGGCTTGCAACTCGGCGGACCCTCATGGAACTCAAAGGCCTCAAGATAACCATTATCGGCTCCGGCATCGGCGGGTTGACCGCGGCGGTGGCGCTGCGCAGGCTTGGGGCGTCCGTCACGGTGCTGGAACAGGCCAGCGCGATCACCGAGGTTGGCGCCGGCTTGCAGATCAGCCCCAACGGGGTCGCGGTTCTGCGGGCGCTGGATCTGGCGGATGATCTGGCCTGGTGTTCCCAGCGGGCTCGGGCCGTGGTGTTGCGCAGCCACCGGCGCGGCGCAGAGGTGCTGCGACTGGATCTGGACCAATATGCCGCTGGATTGCCCTATTACATGGTGCACCGGTCGGATCTGATCGGCCTTCTGGCAGCCGCCGCGCGCCGCGCGGGGGTGCAGGTGCGCCTGCTGCAAAAGGTCGAGCGGGTCGAGGTCGGCGCCCGGACGGTGGTGCATCTGGGCAATGGCGCGCAATGCGGCGGCGACGTGGTGATTGGCGCCGATGGTCTTCATTCCAAGATGCGCACGGCGCTGAACGGGGGCGATCAGCCTTTCTTCACGGGGCAGCTGGCCTGGCGGGCGACCGTTCCCAATCACCTGAACCTTCCGCCCGAGGCGCAGGTCTTCATGGGGCCGCGGCGGCACCTGGTGGCCTATCCGCTGCGCGATGGCCGGTTGGTCAACCTCGTGGCGGTGCAGGCGCGCCGCAGCTGGGCCGAGGAAGGCTGGCAGTTCCGTGATGACCCGGCGAACCTGCAGACCGCTTTCGCGGGCTTCGGCGGGGCCGCCGCGGCGTTGCTGGAGGCGGTTGACGAGGTGATGCTGTGGGGGCTGTTCCGCCATCCGGTGGCAGAGTGCTGGCACCGGGGCAATGCGGCGATCGTCGGCGATGCGGCGCATCCGACGCTGCCTTTCATGGCGCAGGGGGCCAATCTGGCGCTTGAAGATGCCTGGGTGCTGGCGCGCTCACTGGCCGAGGCCCCGGGGGTCGAAAGCGGTCTGGCCATGTACCAGCAACGGCGCCGTGACCGGGCGGAGAAGGTCGTGCGCACCGCCAGCCGCAATGCATGGAAATATCACCTGCGTGCGCCGCTGAACTGGCCGGCGCACCAGGTGCTGAAACTGGCAGGGCGGTTCGCCCCGGAGCGGATGGTGCGGCAGTTCGACTGGATCTACCGCCATGACGTGACCGCCTGAGGCTGCCGTGCCCACAGCTGTCCGGGGTCGCGCGCATACGAGCTGCGCTGCGTCTGCCTCCGCCGGAACAACGATCCCCGTCGATTTGGGGACCGGTTCCCCCGGTCGGAGGCGCGACGCGTCACTGTGTTACAGGTCGAGCTCCACCCAGACGGGCACATGGTCCGAAGGTTTTTCCCGCCCCCGCACATCCTTGTCGATCTGGCAGTCCAGCAGCAGGTCCGCCGCCTGCGGGGTGAGCAGGAAATGGTCAATGCGGATACCGTCGTTGCGGTTCCACGCCCCGGCCTGGTAGTCCCAGAACGAGTAGTGTCCCGGCTCGGGGTGGCGCGCCCGGAACGCCTCGGTAAAGCCGAGGTTGAGGATCCGCTGATAGGCGGCCCGGCTTTCGTGACGATGCAGCGCATCCTCGACCCAGGCTTCAGGGCGTTTGGCGTCCTCGGGTTGGGGGATGATGTTGTAATCCCCGGCCATGAGGGCAGGCATCTCCTGATCAAGAAGCGCCTGCGCACGGGCCTTGAGCCGTTCCATCCAGGCCAGCTTGTAGGCATATTTGCCGCCCGCCACCGGGGTTCCGTCAGCCTCCAGTTCAACCGGGTTGCCGTTGGGCAGATAAAGGCCGCAGATCCGGATCGCCTGCTGACCAACCACCGTGGCTTCGATCCAGCGGGCCTGTTCATCGGCATCATCTCCCGGCAAACCCCGGCTCACGTCCTCCAGCGGCAGTTTCGACAGGATGGCGACGCCGTTGAAGCTTTTCTGGCCGTGGGTTTCCACGTTGTAGCCCCGTTCCTCGAACACCTCGCGCGGAAAAGCCTCGTCGACGGACTTGATCTCCTGCAGCACCACCACATCGGGTTGCGCCTCGTCCAGCCAGTCCGGCAGCGCCTGCGCGCGGGCCTTGATGCCATTGATGTTGAACGTGGCGATTTTCATGGCTTGCCTCCGACGCATGGTGCTGTATTCACGCGCTGATCTATCGCCCAATCGCGGGGCCGGAGCAAGGTGAATGCGCGCCGGTCAGCCTCCGTTGCGAATCACGCGGGTGTGGCATTCGGGAAACTGCCTTTGTGCATCTGCAAAGCGACCTTCCGATTTGCAGCGAAGGGCATGCGTTTTGGCGCATGTGCATAACTTCATCTCTCGCCTGTGGATCGTTTGAAATCATTTTGACCCGCTAGATGACAGTCGAAGAAAGTTCATGTGGGTATAATCATTGATTGTTTGCTGTCGTTAAAATTCTACTTTTTGTTGAGTGATCGCCATGTCAGCGTCAGTGGGGTAACCGTCTCAAACACATGAGGTTTCCGATGTCTGCACTGCGCAAGTTCACCGAATTTTCCGTTTCGCACAGCGAGGAGTTGCCATTGGCCGATTTGCACGCAGGGGGCGGGGTCGAGATGTTCTCCTCAGGCTCCCTGCCGCAACGGGATGCAGATGTCAGCCTTGGCGAGGCCGTAGGGTGCTTTTCTTCCGGCTCCGCTCCCTCGGCGCGGCTCTCCGACACCGTCAGCGGCAACCAAGTGGGCCTCTATTCCTCCGGGTCGTCACCAATGGCGCGGGGCAGCGGGGCGGCAATGGACGCCGGTGTGGCAACGGGGCTTTTCTCCTCCGGCAGCTGATCTCAACTGCGCGTTGGCGGGTGCGCCTCGTTGTAGGCCATCTGCCGAATTTCGCAGGGCACGCCGAGGCACGCTCCCAAGGCGCGGTCAAAACGGCTCTCCTGCTCAATATCGGGCGCACTGGCTGGACAAGACCCTGGCCGGTGCCCCTCGCTCGACGAGGTTCCAATGGCCCAGATCATTCCTCTTTCCGTCCAGCCCTCCGGCGCTGCATTCCATGGTGGCCGCACGGGCTTTGCGCGCGGGTCCATTGGGGGCGGTTCTTCGCCGCAGCGGGCGTTGGTCGCGGCCTTCGCGCGGGGCCGCCGTCGCGAGGAGGATGTGTTCTGGCTCAAGGAAAACGCCGAGCTTCTGAACATCCTGCAATGCACGGGGCATCGGTTCGAGGATGATTCGCTCGCGGTTCTGGCCCCGTTTTACGCTGCAGCTCCGCGGCATCTGAGCTTTTTTCGGCAATATTACCGGTTCATCCTGTCCATCTGCTTCGACCTCGAAGACCTCGGGATGGAGGGGGAGAGCGGCGCGCAAATGGCGCAGTGGGTGGCGAGGCAGGGATTGGTGCAGGCCGAACTGTCCGACCTGCAACGGGCCGAGGCTCGCCGCCTGCTGGGGCGCCGCGACGTGCAGTTGGCTGATGCGGGATTGGACGACCGCCTGCGCGGGTTTGCGTCGCGTTCGCAAACCTTTGCCATTCCAAACAAAAAAGCGGCCTACGAGCTGACCCATATCGTCTTCTACCTGTCCGAATACGGGCAACGGGACCCGGATCTGCCAGCTCAGGTCAAGACCAGTCTGGAGTATGCCGGATTGGTCGCCTTTCTCGATCAGGATGCGGATCTTCTGGCCGAAATCTGCATCGCCCTGCGCTATGCCGGGCACCAGCCGCCGTTGCAGTGGGAGGCCTGGCTCGACCGGGTGTTAACGGAGTTTTCACTCGCAAAAGGCGAGTTTTATGGTGTCAGCGACGATTATCACGCGTATTTTGTGGTGAATTGGCTGATGGTTCTCTCGGGTCGCCGTGGTTTTCGGCATCCGGTGCCGCGAACTGTTGGTCCAGCAACGGCTGGGGGAGAGGCCGGGGCGCGCGGGGGTGGTGTCTCGCGTGGGCTGCTCGTTTCCGGGCCGCAGGGAGGAAGTGTTTTGAAACATTTGTCCGAAGCCGTTTTCAAGACAGGCGAAACGCGGCCACATTGGGCGTCGATCAAGTCCCGCTGCCAGAGCGCCTTGACGCAGCAGGCGCAGCAGGTTCTGAGCTCCGCGGAGCAGAGCTGCGCTGACTTCGACGGCTTTTTCGAGTGTTTTGCCCGCGCGGGCCACGCGGCTCCGGCATGAGCCGCGTTCGGACCCAGAGCCTTCTCGGCGCTCTGCTTGTGGTGATCTACACGGGGTTGATCGCCTCGGCGGATGGCATAACCAAGGTCCTGGCAGGGGGCTACGGCCCGGTGCAGATCTACGCCTTGTCCGGGGCGGTGGTTGTGCTGTTGTGCCGCCTCGCCGACCGGCTCCCGGGGCAGCGCCGGGGGTTCGCCACCAGCTGCCCGCGTGCGACGGCCTTGCGCAGCCTGGCGACGGTCATCGCTGCGATCTGCTTTTATCAGGCCTTCCGGCTGCTGCCCTTTGCAGAAGTCTTCGTGTTCATCGGTCTCATGCCATTGCTGGCCGGGGCGATGTCGGGCGCGCTGCTGAAGGAGCCGGTGCGCCCGGCGGCCTGGCTGGCACTGCTGGCGGGCTTCGCCGGGATGCTGTTTCTCTTCCCGCGCGGCCTGGCAACGGTCTCGGCCGGTCATCTGCTGGCCTTGATGGCGGCGGTTGCGGGCACGTTCTCGATGACCATGGCGCGCTACATCGGCCGTTACGAGGCGAAACCGCTTGTCCAGGTCTTCTACCCGAATCTGTGCCTTTGCCTGCTGATGTTCCTGCTGGTTCCCTTTGTCTGGCAGCCCATGTCCGCAGGGGACGTGGGGTGGGTGCTCGCCTATGCGCTGCTGCTGTTCGCGGCCCGTTGGTTGCTGGTGGTGGCGCTGCGGCTTCTGGCCTCTTATGCGGTCACGCCGCTGATGAACTTGCAATTCATCTGGATGGCGGTCATTGGCGCGCTCGGGTTCGGGGAGTACCCGCCATTGACCACCTATGTCGGGGGGCTCGTCGTCGTGGGCTCGGGGCTGTATCTGGTGTGGGATCAATTCGCGCCGCGTGGCCCGCAAACGGCTGCGCAACCGACGCGACCGGCGCGGCTGCGCACTGATCCCTGAAGCTGCCCGGCACAGGTGGCGCGTGCAGCCCGCGGTGTGGCCAGTGGCCGTCGGTCAGTGGGCTGTCAGAGCCGCCGGAGATCCCATCAGATGCCCCGGACGCCCCGCGCTTACATCGAAAAGGACGTCCCGCAGCCGCAGCTGGAGGTAGCGTTGGGGTTTTCGATGGTGAAACGCGCGCCGATCAGCTCTTCGGTGAAATCGATCACCGCGTTTTCCAGGAAGGGCAGCGAAACCGTATCGACCACGACTTTCTCACCCTGGCCTTCCAGAACCAGGTCGTCGGGCTTGGCCTCGTCCAGCGCGATCTCGTACTGAAAGCCGGAACAGCCGCCGCCTTCCACCGCGATACGCAGCGCCTGACCCTGTGCAGCGGCGCCGATTTCGGCCAGCCGGGCAAAGGCGCGGTCCGTCACTTTGGGGGGCAGTTGCATGGTCGTTCTCCGCAGGCTCAGGTTGCAGCGCAAAGCTTTATATAGAAAGGTGCAGTAAAAGCGGCAAGATGTAGAGCCTGTTCGGGGGGAAAGATTTCTGATGCATGCACCATATGCCACCATGCCGGAGCGCAGCCGTGGACGTCAGGTCGCCGAGGAAGAAAGCTCCTTTCGGTCCCCGTACCAGCGTGACCGCGACCGCATCATCCACGCCAGCGCCTTTCGGCGGCTGAAGCACAAGACGCAGGTTTTCGTCGAGCACGAGGGCGACAACTACCGCACCCGGCTCACCCATTCGATCGAGGTGGGGCAGGTGGGCCGCACCATTGCCGGCGCGCTGGGGCTGAACCAGGAGCTGACCGAGGCGGTGGCGCTGGCGCATGATCTGGGGCACACGCCCTTTGGCCACACCGGCGAGGATGCGCTGCATGCGCTGATGGCGCCCTATGGCGGTTTTGACCACAACGCCCAGGCGATCCGTATCGTGACCCGGCTGGAGCGTCACTACGCCGCCTTCGATGGCTTGAACCTCACCTGGGAAACCCTTGAGGCGATTGCCAAGCACAATGGCCCGGTGGTGGGGGAGCTGCCTTGGGCGCTGGCCGAGTGCAATGCGGAGATAGACCTCGAGCTGCACAGTCACGCCAGTGCCGAGGCGCAGGTGGCGGCGCTTTCCGATGATATCGCCTATAACAACCACGACCTTCAGGACGGGCTGCGCGCGGGGCTGTTCACCGATGCGGACATCGCCGATTTGCCGCTGATCGGGCCCTGTTATGCCGAGGTCGATCGGATCTACCCCGGCCTGGAGGCCAACCGCCGCCGCCACGAGGCGCTGCGCCGGTTCTTCGGGGTTCTGGTAGGGGATGTGATCGACACCGCCCGCGCCAACCTGTCGGACAGCGGCGTGCGGTCGGTGGAGGAGGTGCGGGCGCTCGGGCGACCGGTGGTGACGTTCTCGGAGGGCTTGTGGCGCGACCTGAAGGAGGTACGGAGCTTTCTGTTCACCCGCATGTACCGCGCGCCCTCGGTGATGGAGAAGCGGGCCAAGGTTGCCAGCGTGGTCGAGGCGCTGTTTCCGCATTTCCTGGACAATCCGGCGCATATGCCGGAGCGCTGGCAGCCGGAAATCGCGGCGGCCCCCGACCGCGTCGCACGTGCGCGCATCGTTTCCGACTACATTGCCGGCATGACGGACCGTTTCGCCCTGCAACAGTACGAGCGGCTGTTCGGCACCCCGGTCAAGGTGTGACGCCTGCGGGTCGGCGACCGGCGCGCAACCGATCTGGCCCTAAGCGCGGCTTGCGGCTGGCCCTATGACGCGGTGCCGCCAAGGCGGTAAGCCCCAGGGAGGGCTGCAACAAGGGGAAGCGTTATGGCGCGCTGGACGGTCACATTCACGGACAGGCCGGAGATGGACCGGGTGCGCGGCGAGAAGCGGCGGCGCGAAGCGCATATTGCCTTTGTGCGGGCACATCCCGAGTTGCAGATCGGCGGTGCGCTGGCGATGCGTCCGATGCAGGATTTTCCCGGGGCGATCTGGAACGTCGAGGCCGAGACCCGGCAAGACGTGGAGCGGCTGATCCGGCAGGACCCCTATTTCACGGACGCCCTGCGCAGCTATCGGATCCGGCGCTGGGGCACGGCGGCTGCGCTGCAGGGCAGCGGCAGCTGACGGCCGTGGCCCGCGGCGACGAAAACCGGTCCGACCCGATGAATTCTGCGTCCCGCGCCGGGGGATGAGGCCCGCAGTGGCGGCAAGGCTGTTGACCCTGCCTCTGCCCCTCGGTATCCGCCTCTGTGAACATATGGGACGCCAGATATGAACCTCTTTACCGATATCCGCTCGCTTGTGATTGACAGCCTCACCGCCATGACCACGGAGGGCGTGCTGCCGGAAGGCCTCGATTTTGCCAATGTCGCGGTGGAACCGCCGCGCGATGCCGCCCATGGGGACATGGCGACCAATGCCGCCATGGTGCTGGCCAAGCCCGCCAAGATGAAACCGCGGGACATCGCCGAGGCGCTGGCGGCCAAATTGGCCGCAGATGGCCGCGTCACTTCGGCCGAGGTGGCAGGCCCCGGCTTTTTGAACCTGCGCCTCGCTCCGGGCATCTGGCAGGGGGTGCTGAAATCGGTCCTGGACGCAGGCACGGATTACGGCCGTTCGGACATGGGGGCAGGCAAGCGGGTGAACGTGGAATACGTTTCCGCCAACCCGACCGGCCCGCTGCACGTGGGCCACACCCGCGGCGCGGTGTTCGGCGATGCTCTGGCCTCGCTCTTGGCCTATGCGGGCTACGACGTGACGCGCGAATACTACATCAACGATGGTGGCGGCCAGGTCGACGTGCTGGCGCGCTCTGTCTACCTGCGCTACCTGGAGGCGCACGGCCAGGAGATCGCCTTTGCCGACGGCACCTATCCCGGCGATTACCTGAAGCCGGTCGGCCAGGCGCTGAAGGATAAAGTGGGGGATGCCTATCTCGATCAGCCCGAAGACGTCTGGCTGGCCGAGGTGCGCGAATTCTCCACCGATGCGATGATGGAATTGATCCGCGAGGATCTGGCCCAGCTCGGCATCGAGATGGATGTGTTCTATTCGGAAAAATCGCTCTACGGCACCGGCAAGATCGAGGCCGCGCTGGCCGCGCTCGAAGCCAAGGGGCTGATCTACCAGGGCGTGTTGGAGCCGCCGAAGGGCAAGAAGCCCGATGATTGGGAGCCGCGCGAGCAGACGCTGTTCAAATCCACCGACCACGGCGATGACGTCGACCGCGCGGTGAAGAAATCCGACGGCTCCTGGACCTATTTCGCGCCGGACATCGCCTATCACTACGACAAGGTGGAGCGCGGCTTTGACGAGCTGATCGACATCTTCGGCGCCGACCACGGCGGTTACGTCAAGCGGATGAAGGCGGCGGTGTCGGCGCTGTCCGACGGCAAGGTGCCGCTGGACATCAAGCTGTGCCAGCTGGTCAAGCTGTTCAAGGACGGCCAGGAATTCAAGATGTCCAAGCGCGCGGGCACCTTCGTCACCCTGCGCGACGTGGTTGATGCAGTGGGCGCCGATGTGACCCGCTTCATGCTGCTGACGCGCAAGAACGACCAGGGCTTCGACTTTGACCTCGACAAGGCGCTGGAGCAGTCCAAGGACAACCCGGTGTTCTACGTGCAATATGCCAACGCGCGGATCTGCTCGACCCTGCGCAAGGCGGGCGAGCAGGGCATTGCGGCCGATGATGCGACGCTGAAGGCCGCCGATCTGGCGCTGATTGCCGACCCGGCACAGCTGGCGGTGGCCAAGAAGCTGGCCGAATGGCCGCGCCAGGTGGAGATTGCCGCACGCACCCACGAACCGCACCGGATTGCCTTCTATCTCTATGATCTGGCATCGGAATTGCACGGTCTGTACCACCTCGGCAAATCGCAGGAAGGTTTACGATTTGTTAACGAGAGCAGCCAATCGGCAACACATGCGAATTTGGCTCTGGCGCGGGCCGTTTCCGTTGTCATTTCCGCGGGGCTTGGTATTCTTGGCGTCAAACCGGCAGAAGAGATGCGATAACCACCGGGGGCGCCAGCTCTCGATGGTATAAATTCCACATTCCGCTGGTATGAGGCAGTTCAAGAGACTTGGAAAGCAGCGCCCCACGGGGTGCTGCTGCACCGGGCAGTGAGGCGGACAATGGCGTATTTCGCGCAGGCAGGCCAGGGGCGTGCCTTCACCCAAGGTGATGTTCAGGAACAGGAAACAGCCGCAAGCGGTGCCTACGGGCAGGGCTATGCGGGGGGATATCAGGCGCAGGTGAACCCGGCCCCCGGCTACCAGCCGCAGGGGTATCACGCGCAGGGATATCAACCGCAAGGCTACGCGCCGCAGGGCTATCCCGCCGAACAGGCATATGCCGGCCCAGGGGCCGAACCGCAGTATACCTACGCCGAACCGGATGAATTCGGCTATGTGCCGCCTGCGCCGGGACAGGCCCGCGCGGGCATGACGCAGGCGCTCAGGCTGCTGGGTGCCGCGGCATCGGTGGCGCTCGTCGCCGGTGTCGGTGTCTGGGGCTACAAGCTGGTGATGCGGGATGTCAGCGGCGTGCCGGTTGTGCGCGCAGCCGAAGGCCCGATGCGGGAGGCTCCGGCCAACCCCGGCGGCATCCAGGCCGACCATCAGGGGCTGGCGGTGAATGCTGTGGCTGCGCAGGGCAGCGCCGCCGCGCCAGCCGATCGGCTGACGCTGGCACCTGCCGCCATCGAACTGACCGAGGATGACAAGCCGCAAGCACTGCTGACGGCGCAGGTCTCTGCGCAACAGGCAGCCGCCACGGCCCAGCCCGCCGAGGATGCGGGCGTCAGCGAGGCCGCGGTTGCCTCTTTCCAGAACGGCGATATCGATGCGCTGGTGGCCGAACTGGCGGCCGAAGCCGAAAGCCTCTCGGCGGCCACCCCGGTCTCGGCGCCCGCCATCGTGCAGCCGGAACCGCTGCGCCCGGCACTGGCGGAAGCGGCCAAGATTTCTCCGGCCTTGTTGAATGCACCGGGCGTGAAACGCTCTCTGCGCCCGCCGGCCCGTCCGGCGCGGATCACCCGGACCGCTGCCGCCGCTCCGGCGGTTGCCGCCAGCCGCGCCACGGTGGAAGTCGACCCCGCCACCCTGCCGCCGGGCACACGACTCGCGCAACTCGGGGCCTATGAAAGCGCCGAGATCGCCCGCGCCGAGTGGGATCGGATCTACGCGCGGTTCTCTGATTTCCTGGCAGGCAAGCAGCGGGTGATCCAGCGCGCCGAAAGCGGCGGTCGCACCTTCTACCGGCTGCGGGCGATGGGGTTCGAAGGGCTGTCGGACACCCGCCGGTTCTGCTCGGCGCTGGTGGCTGGCGATGCGGACTGCATTCCTGTAACCACACGCTGACGACGCCCCGCACGGCGGGGTCGGGCCGCACAGCAGGAGGCAGCATGACCTACGGAGCCACCATCCTCGACGCCGAAGGGCTTCGCCTCAGCGCGGAGGAGAAGGCGTTTTTCCGTGATGCGACCCCTTTCGGGTTCATCCTGTTTGCCCGCAACATCGAAAGTGCCGACCAGACCCGCGCCCTGTGCGAGGACTTCCGCGAGGCGGTGGGCCGCGACTGCCTCATCACCATCGACCAGGAGGGCGGACGGGTGCAGCGGCTGCGGGCGCCGCTGGCGCGCGACTGGCTGCCGCCGCTCGATCATGTGCAGCGGGCCGGGGCGGGGGCAGAGCGGGCGATGTACCTGCGCTACCGCCTGATCGCGCATGAGCTGCGCGCGCTTGGCATCGACAGCAACTGCGCGCCGGTGGGCGATGTCGCCTGCGCGGTGACGCATCCGTTTCTGAAGAACCGCTGCTATGGCAGCGACGCGGCGGCGGTGGCCCGACTGGGCCGCGCGGTGGCAGAGGCGCATCTCGACGGTGGCGTGTTGCCGGTGCTGAAGCATCTGCCCGGCCATGGCCGCGCCACTGCCGACAGCCACAAGGACCTGCCGCGGGTGAGCGCCCCGGCGGCGGAGTTGGAACAGGCGGATTTCGCGGCCTTTCAGGCGTTGAACGACCTGCCGATGGGGATGACCGCGCATCTGGTCTACGAGGCCTATGACGCCGAGCGCCCGGCCACCATATCGCCGGTGATGACGCAGCTGATCCGCGAGACAATCGGCTTTGGCGGCCTGCTGATGAGCGACGACATCTCGATGAAGGCACTGCGCGGCGCGCCGCAGGACATTGCCCGCGCCACCATCGCGGCGGGCTGCGACGTGGTTCTGTTCTGCAATGCCCCCCTGGCCGAGCGCCGCGCCGTGGCCGAGGCGGCCGGGCAGATGACCGCGGCAGCGCAATCCCGCGCAGTGGCCGCTCTGGCTGCCCGCAAAGCCCCTGCGGAGCTTGACATTCAGGCCGCCGAAGACGAACTTGCCGCCCTCATGGGCGGGCAGGTGTATGGCTGAGCAGACACTCTTTTCAGAGAAGGATCCAAGTGTAGAGGAACGGCTGGCGGCCGAGGCCTTGATCGTGGACGTGGACGGCTTTGAAGGGCCGCTGGACCTGCTTTTGACGCTGTCGCGCACCCAGAAGGTCGACCTGCGCCGCATTTCCGTGCTGGAGCTGGCCAAGCAGTATCTGACCTTCGTCAACCGCGCCAAGGAACTGCGGATCGAGCTGGCGGCGGACTACCTGGTGATGGCGGCCTGGCTGGCGTTCCTGAAATCGCGCCTGCTGCTGCCGCCGGACCCGGAAGAGGAAGGCCCCTCGGGCGAGGAGCTTGCCGCTCACCTCGCGTTCCAGCTGGAGCGATTGCAGGCGATGCGGGATGCGGCCGCGAAACTGATGGCGCGCGACCGCCTGGGCCGTGACTTCTTTGCCCGCGGCGAGGAGGAAAACGTCGCGCGGATCAAGACCGTCACCTATACCGCCAACCTGTTGGATCTGATGCAGGCCTATGCCCGCATCCGCACCAAGGAAGATTTCCGCCCCTTCGTGATGGACCGCGACTCGGTCTTCACCATGGAGGAGGCGCTGGACCGGATGCGGCACCTGTTGGGCTTTACCGGCGACTGGACCGACCTGATCAGCTATCTGCCCGATGGCTGGCACAGCGATCCGGTCAAGCGCCGCTCGGCCACCGCCGCGACCTTTGCCGCCTCGCTGCAGCTGGTCAAGGAAGGCAAGGCCGAGCTACGCCAGAGCGAAACATTTGCGCCGATCCAGCTGCGCAGCCTCGACGAGGACGAATGATGGAAGATCAGATGATGGACGGGCCGTCCACTTCCGGGCGGACCGAGAATGATACGCTGTTCGATGCGCCGCCGATGGCCGAGCAGGAGCGGATGGTAGAGGCGGTGCTGTTTGCCAGTGCCGAGCCCGTCACCTTGCGCGACCTTGAGGGGCGGATGCCGCCGGGCTGCAACCCGCGCGAGGCGCTGGAGCATCTGCGCAAGCGCTACGAGGGGCGTGGCGTGCGGGTGGTGCGCCTGGGCGAGGCCTGGGCGATCCGCACCGCGCCGGACCTCGGCTTCCTGATGCAGAAGGAAACCACCGAGCTGCGCAAGCTCAGCCGTGCCGCGATCGAGACGCTAGCGATCGTTGCCTATCACCAGCCGGTCACCCGTGCGGAGATCGAAGAGATTCGCGGTGTCTCCGTTTCGCGGGGCACCATCGATCAGCTTCTCGAGATGAACTGGATCCGTCTCGGCCGCCGTCGGATGACGCCGGGACGGCCGGTGACTTTCGTGGTGACGCCGGAGTTCCTCGATCATTTCGGTCTCGAGAGTGCGCGCGATCTGCCGGGCCTGAAAGAGCTGCGCGCCGCGGGCCTGCTGGAAAACCGGCCGCCGCCGGGCTCCTTGCCGCTCGGGCAAGGCGATTCCGACGACGACGAACCTGCGGACGAGCAGGCGGAACTCTTCGAGGAATAGACGGCCCTCCGCCGGTTTGGCGGGGCCATGCCTCGAAATCGCCAAGCTTTGCGCCTAGGCTGGCCTCTGAACGTCAGGGGAGGCATCGGCCATGACACTGAATGCGATCGTGAACATGGTGCTGCGGCGCCTGCTGCGCCGCGCGGTCAACATGGGCATCAATGCATCGATCAAGGCGGCCTCCAACCGGGGGCAGGCCGCCCGCCGAGATATCGCGCGGGAGGACACGGCCTCGGGCATTCCACGGGTCAAACAGCGCCGCAGACCGAAATAGATCTTCGGGTCAGGCGGCCGCAGCCGCCGTGATGGGGCTACTCCGGCGATTTGAAGTGTTTGGAGAGCTTCAGCCCTTGGCCCTGGTAGTTGGAGGCAATGCCCGCGCCATAGAGCTGCTGCGGCACCTCGGCCATCTTCTCGTAGACCAGCCGCCCAACGACCTGCCCGTGTTCAAGCACAAAGGGCGCTTCGTGGCAGCGCACTTCCAGCACGCCGCGCGATCCGGTGCCACCGGCGGCATCATGGCCGAAGCCAGGGTCGAAGAAGCCCGCGTAATGCACCCGGAATTCGCCAACCATCGCCAGGTAGGGGGCCATCTCGGCGGCATAGGCGGGCGGGATATGCACCGACTCGCGGCTGACCAGGATGTAAAAGGCACCGGGATCGAGGATGATGCGGCCATCCTTGGTGCGCACCTCTTCCCAGTACTCCTGCGGGTCGTATTCGCCGATCCGGTCCAGATCGATGACCCCGGTATGTGGCTTGGCGCGGTAGCCGACCAAATCCGTGCCGGGCAGCTTCAGATCGACCGAAAAGCCAAGCCCGTCCTCGATTACCGCGGGGCCGTCCACCAGTGGCGTTCCGGCGTGCAGCATCTTCAGCTCGGCGTCCGACAGCACCGCCTGTCCGGTGCGGAACCGGATCTGGTTCAGCCGCATGCCCGGCCGCACCAGCACCGAGAACGACCGCGGGCAGATTTCGGCGTAGAGCGGGCCGCTGTAACCCGGCTTGATCCGGTCGAATTCCTCGCCGCCGTCGGTGATGGTGCGGGTCAGAAGGTCGAGGCGCCCGGTCGAGCTTTTGGCGTTGGCCACCGCCGAGACGGTGTCGGGCAGGGCCAGGCTCTCCATCAGCGGCACCACGTAGACGCAACCCTTCTCCAGCACCGCACCCTCGCTGAGGTCAATGCGGTGCATTTCAAACTCGCTCAGCCGGTCAGAGACGCTGCTGCCCTGTCCAGCGAGGAAAGAGGCGCGCACGCGGTAGGCGACCCGGCCAAGCCGCAGATCCAGGCTGGCGGGTTGGACCTGGCCTTCCGCGCAGGGAGCATCAAGGATGATCTCACCACGTTCCAGCATCTTTTCAATGGTTTGGCCGGGCAATACGCCTGTCATCTTCTGCTCCCTCCGCACCGGTGTTCCGGTAATGCTGTCCCATCGGAGGGTTTCGCGCAATTGGCAAAACCTCCGCGGGATATGAAAACACCCGGTCGCCAGAAGCAACCGGGTGTTTTTCAATGGTCGGGCTAGCAGGACTCGAACCTGCGACCTTCCGTCCCCCAGACGGACGCGCTACCAGGCTGCGCCATAGCCCGTTGAGGAGCCTTCTAACCTTTTTCGCGGCAGGGGCAAGAGGGGGCGATGAAGTTTTTTCCAAAACAGGCGGAAAACTTTGCCGGAGGCTGCATTTAGCGGCCGTCGATCCAGGCCCGCAGCGCCTGGGCGCACTCGGCGATCTCCGCGGTGAGGTGGGGCGGCAGCTGTTCCAGTTGCGCCAGATGCGTCAGCACGCCGGGCACCACAGATTGCGGCGCGGCGGCGGGTGCCGGTTGCGGGCTGTCCTCCGTCGAAGGCTGTTCAGCATCCAGTTGCGGCAGCTCCACTGGCCTTGCGCTGGCAGCGGCACCAGCTGTGGGGGCGGACACCGGGGCAGCGGGCGCGACGGTCGGCAAGTCCGCGGGTTCCGGCTCCACCTCGAAGCCGGCGGCGAAGTCCAGCGGCTGGACCTGGCGGCTGGCCTCATCGAGATCCTGCGGCGGGAAGGGGGCCGAATCCGTGTCCTCCGTCTCGGGCTCCTGTGCAGGCGTTTGGGGCTGTGCCTCGGCAACCGTGCTCTCCGGTGGCAGGGCTGTCGCCTCGTCGCCGAAGTCCAGCGGCATGTCGGGAACAAGGTCCGCCGCCGCCAGCAAGGCGTCTTCCGGTTGCGGGTCGGCCAACTCGGTTTCGATTTGCGGCGGTTCAGACAGCACCAGTGTGTCCGGGCCAACGGATTCGGGGGCCGGGTCTGCCGTGGGCGAAGCGGGATCTTCGAAAGCGGGGCGGGAGTCCTCAGCCAAAGGCTGCAGCGATTCGCTGTCCGACACTGCGGCGGTCTCTCCTTGCGGCTCCGCCTCGGTCTCGAACTCGGTCTCGGATTCGGCGTGATGCGGCGGCGCTTCGGGGGCAGGGGCCTCTTGTGTCGAGGCGGGGAAGTCCATCTGCATCTGCGGCGCAGGCGCAGCCTCCTCGGGCGCGGGCGTGGCGGGGTCGGAGGTCGGGAGCGGGGCGGTCTTGGCTGCGGCGGCCGGGAAGCCGAGCACATTGTCGCTGGTGGCAGCGGGCGCGGGCTGCGCCTCCTGCGCCAGCTGCATGCTTTCCTGCCAGTCGCTCCCCAGTGTATCGGCGGCAGGCTGCGGATCAGCGGGCGTCCGCGGACTGTCGTCCTGCGGGCTGTCTTCGCCGTCCAGCGGCTGCGACAGGGCGGCAACATGGGACACGCCGCGGTCGCGTAGCAAGGTCTGTACGTCCTTGATGCTCAGCCCGACATCATGCAGCAGCTTGCGGATGCCGCCGAGAAGCAGCATGTCCGCAGGCCGGTAGTAGCGGCGCCCACCGGCCCGCTTGACAGGTTTGACCTGGGTGAACTTGCTCTCCCAGAAGCGCAGTACATGCGCCTGCACGCCCAGCCATTCCGCAACTTCGCTGATGGTGCGGAAGGCATCCGGTGATTTCGACATGGCTGTTTGGTCCCGTTACTTACGGTTGCCCTCTGCCACGCGGTCTTTCATCAGGTGGGACGGCCGGAAGGTCAGCACGCGGCGCGGCTGGATCGGCACCTCTTCGCCAGTCTTCGGGTTGCGCCCGACGCGGGCCGACTTGTCCCTTACGCTGAATGTCCCGAACGAGGAGATCTTCACCTGTTCGCCGCGCACCAGGGCGTCCGACATATGTTGCAGCATGCTTTCCACCAGCTGCGCGCTTTCATTGCGCGACAGGCCGACTTCGCGGAAAACCGCTTCGCTCAAATCCATTCGTGTCAGTGTTTTTTCGCCCATACCATTCCCCGTTGTTTCCCAAAGCATAGGGCGCAGAGAATTTCCCTGTCAATATCAATGAATTGCGGGTGGTCTTTCTGGCGGATCTGCTACCAGCGCAGCACAACGGCTCCCCAGGCGAGCCCGCCGCCAATGGCCTCGGTCACGATCAGGTCGCCCTGCTTGATCTGGCCGCGCGCCTTGCCGACGGAGAGGGCCAGCGGGATCGAGGCGGCGGAGGTGTTGCCGTGATCCTGCACGGTTACCACCACGTTGTCCATGCTCAGTCCCATTTTCTTGGCCGTGCCCTGGATGATGCGGATGTTGGCCTGATGCGGCACGATCCAGTCCACGTCCTCGGCTGCCAGGCCCGCGCGCTCCAGCGCGGTCGTGGCGGTGGAGGCGAGCTTCTCGACGGCGTGGCGGAACACCTGGTTGCCTTGCATCCGCAGATAGCCGGTGGATTGCGTCGACACGCCGCCATCCACATAAAGCAGGTCCTTGTAGCGCCCGTCAGAGTTGAGGTCGGTCGACAGGATGCCGCGGTCGTCGCTGGTGCCGCTCTGCTCCTGGGCTTCCAGCAACAGCGCCCCGGCGCCATCGCCGAACAGCACGCAGGTCGAGCGGTCGCTCCAGTCCATGATGCGGCTGAAGGTTTCGGCACCGATCACCAGCACCCGCTCCGCCTGGCCCGAGGCCAGCAGCGCATTGGCGTTGGACAGCGCATAGACAAAGCCCGCGCAGACCGCCTGCACGTCAAAGGCAAAGCCGCGGGTCATGCCCAGCTTGGCCTGCACCATGGTGGCGGCCGAGGGGAAGGTGAGGTCGGCGGTGGAGGTGGCGACCACGATGGCATCGACGTCGTCGGCCGTCAGGCCGGCGTCCGCCAGCGCGGCCTCCGCGGCCCTGGCGGCCATGTCGGAGGTGGTCTCACCCTCGGCGGCGAAATGGCGGCGTTCGATGCCGGACCGGGTACGGATCCATTCGTCCGTGGTATCCAGTTCCGGCATTGCTTCGAATTCCGCGTTTTCAACAACCCGTTCGGGGAGATAGTGGCCAGTGCCTACAACTACCGCACGTCGCGTCATCCGGTGCCTGCCTTGTTGTTAGTCTTGATCGGTGGCTGCCCGCAGCGCGCGGTCAGCCGGGTCATCTTGGGGAGGCGCACCGGCAGATGCAACCCGTGCCGCCAGTTTTTCGGCAAAACCCTGCTGCGCCAGCCGGAAAGCCAGTTTCACGGCAGCCGAAACTCCGGTGGCATCGGCGCCGCCGTGGGATTTCACCACGGTGCCGTTCAGGCCCAGGAACACGCCGCCGTTGACGCGCCGCGGGTCCAGCCGTTTCGACAGGCGTTTCAGCGAGGTCATCGCCAACAGCGCGGCAATCCGGGACAGGAAGGAATACTGGAACGCCTCGCGCAGGGCGGTGCGCATCAGCGTGGCGGTGCCTTCGCCGGTCTTGATCGCCACATTGCCGGTGAACCCGTCGGTGACGATCACATCGGCGATGTCGCCGGGAATGTCGCTGCCTTCGACAAAGCCCACGAATTCGAACTGCGACCGCGCCGCGTTCTCGGCGATCAGCCCGTAGGCTTCCTTCAGTTCGGCGCGGCCTTTGTGCTCCTCGGTGCCGACATTCAGCAGGCCCACACGCGGGCAGGCGATGTCCATCGAGTTGCGCACGTAGGAGGTGCCCATCAGCGCGTATTGCAGCAGATCCTCGGCATCCGCCTTCACGTCGGCGCCCACGTCCAGCATCACGTTGAACCCTTGCGGGTTCAGCGACGGCCAGAGAATTGCAATGGCAGGGCGGTTGACGCCTGGCAGTTTGCGCAGGCGCAGCATCGACAGAGCCATCAACGCGCCGGTGTTGCCACAGGATACGGCACCGGCGGCTTCACCATTCTTGACCGCGTCGAGCGCGGACCACATCGAGGTGCCCTTGCCGTTGCGCATCACCTGGGAGGGCTTGTCCTCCATGGTGACCACATCGCGCACGTCGCGGATCTCGACCCGGCCATCCAGGGCACGCCGCTTGTCGACCAGCGGTTTCAGCTGGTCGGCGGGACCGTGAAGAATGAACCCGATATCGGGGTTCTTCTCGGCAGACATGGCAATGCCGGCCACCACAACCGCGGGGCCGGCGTCTCCGCCCATGGCGTCAACAGAAATGGTGATGCGGCCGACTTTTGCCTGAATGTGATCGGGTTTACCCGTCATGCGAAAGCCTGCCTGGCATCAAATCCTGTCCGTGGCTTACGCCGCGTCCTCGTCGATCTCGATCTCGTCAGCTGCTGCGACAATCTCTTTGTTGTCGTAGTGGCCGCAGGAGGGGCACACGTGGTGCGGGCGTTTCAGCTCGCCGCAGTTGCCGCATTCGTTCGGGTTTGCAGCAACCAAGGCATCGTGCGCGCGGCGGTTGTTGCGGCGCGATTTGGATACTTTGTTCTGTTGGACGGCCATGTCTCAACCTTTGTCTGTTTGGGCCTTGGGGGCAGCCCCGCGGCGCGATTGCGTTCTGTTCGATCAGTCTGACGTGCGTTTAGGCGTCTGCCTTAGCATTGTCCAACCAAAAATTCCGATGAGCGCGCGAAAATACTGCGAATCTCCGTCGGCGCAAGGGGTTTTTTAGGGCAGCGCCCGCAAGGGTTCCAGCCGGAAATTCAGCTGCCGGCGAAAAATGCGCGTCAATCTTCCGGCGTGTCGTCCTTTTGCTCCAGCTGCCCGCGCAAGGCGGCCAGCCCGGCAAAGGGGCGGGTGTCCTCGTCACGCATCGGCGTGACGCCTTTTTCGGCATAGACCGCTTCGCCCAGGCTGGCGCCTTCCTTGCGCGGATAGGCAGGGATATGCAGCGCCAGCGCCTCGGTCATCACCGCGGCGGGGTCGATGTGGCTGCCGAGCGGCTCGGTGGTGTCATCCTCCGGCATCTCGACTTCTTCCTCGTCGGGAGTCTCGAAATGCGCAAGGTAGGTGATCTGCACCGGCTCGTCGATCCGGGTGGTGACCGGTTCCAGCGTCACGACGCAGTCCTGCACCACGGTGGCCCCCAGGGTGCCGGTCAGCTGCCAGTCAGCCTTGCCGATGGCGCGGATCTGGCCGGTGAAGCGCAGCTTGCGCAGTCCGGTCACGCCCAGTTCCGTCGCCAGGGCATCCAGCGCCGGTTTGTCCGGTGTGATCTCGAATGGGGTGGGGGCGTTCTGTGGCAGATCGGCCACCCGCAGGGCGGTGCTGTCAGTCATGGTCGGGAACTTTCGTTTCTTGAACCGGAAGCGGTCATTAGGTAATCGGGTTGCCAGATGTATTCAAGCCGCCGGTTGCGGCGGCGGCTCGGGGGGCCATGATGTTTGCCAAGGGATTTGATCTTAAACCTGTTCTGCGCACGGCGGTTTTTGTGGCCGTGGGGGTGGCGCTGAGCGCCTGCGCGGCGACCTACCGCAAGCATGGCTACGTGCCGTCTCCGGATCAGCTGGCCGAGGTGGTGCCGGGGATCGACACGCGGGATTCCGTGGCCGAAACCATTGGCGTGCCGTCCTCGACCGGCGTACTGAATGACAGCGGCTATTACTATGTCGCGACCCGGTTCCGCCATTATGGCGCCGCCGCGCCCAAGCCGGTGTCCCGCGATCTGGTGGCGATCAGCTTTGACAGCGCCGGCGTGGTGCAGGGAATTCAGCGGTACAACCTCGAAGACGGCAAGGTGGTGCCTCTGGAGCGCCGCGTGACCAGCTCGAGCGTGCAGGATTCCACCTTCCTGCGGCAGTTGCTGGGCAATCTGGGCAACTTCAGCCCCGACCAGTTTATCGGCGACAACTGACACGGCTGAAACAGGGTGCGCGCCTGCGCCGCCCCCGCGCGCAGGTCTTCACCGCGCTGTCACAGCGCCTATGCTAAGGGCTGAGCCGGAGCACGGGGAGGCCGCCATGGCAGAACCACAGATCGCGTTGAGCAAGGGGCGTTACCGGGCGCGGCAGGCGGCGGGGGCGGCGGATGTCGCCGCGGCGCAGGCCCTGCGCAGCCTGTGTTTTCAAACGGCTCAGCCGGATCGCGACGCGCATGATGCGCTCTGCACCCATGTTCTGGTCGAAGACACCGACACCGGCGCGCTGGTCTGCTGCTTTCGATTGTTGGTGCTGGAAGATGGCAGCGACCTCGCACGGAGTTATTCGGCGCAGTTCTATGATCTCGCGGCGCTGCAGGGCTTTGCCGGACGCATGGTCGAGATGGGGCGGTTCTGCATCCATCCCGAATCGTCCGACCCTGATATTCTGCGGGTTGCCTGGGGGGCCATGACCGCCTTTGTGGACCGCATGGCGGTGCGCCTGCTGTTCGGCTGCTCGTCCTTTGCGGGCACGACGCCGCTGCCCTATCTGGATGCCTTTGCGCTGTTGCGGCAGCGCCACCTGGCGCCGGGGCGCTGGCAGGCCGGCTGCAAGGCGCCCGACGTCTTTCGCTTTGCCACGGGGCCGCAGCGACGGCCCGACGTGAAGCGGGCGATGCTGCAGATGCCTCCATTGCTGCGGACCTATCTGTTGATGGGGGGCTGGGTCAGCGACCACGCGGTGGTGGATCGGGACCTCAACACGCTGCATGTGTTCACCGGGCTGGAAATCAACGCGATTCCCGCCGCGCGCAAGCGGCTGCTGCGGGCCGTTGCCGGCCAGGGCTGAGTATTTCTGGAAAGATGAAAGGCGGGCGTTGACGCGTTTCTGCCGCCGGGGTAGCAGCCTGTCATGGCACGTATTCCTCTTTTGCAGATGTCCGGCATTTCCCTCACCTTCGGGGGCGATCCGGTTTTCGCCGATCTTGATCTGGTGGTGCAGCCGGGCGACCGGGTGGCGCTGGTGGGCCGCAACGGGTCGGGTAAATCCACCTTGATGAAGGTGATGGCGGGCATTGTCGAAGCTGACAGTGGCTCGATCGTGGTGCCGCCCGGCCGCTCCGTCGGCTACATGGAGCAGGACCCCAAGATGGAGGGGTTTGCTACCTTGGGTGATTTCGCCGCCAGCGGGCTGGAACCGGGCGAGCTTTACAAGGTGGAGCGTGCGGGCGAGGGGCTGAAGTTCGATCCGGCGCGGCCGGTGGAAACCGCCTCGGGCGGCGAGCGGCGGCGTGCCGCGCTGGCCAAGCTGATGGCCGAGGCGCCGGACCTGATGCTGCTGGACGAGCCGACCAACCACCTGGACATCGAGGCGATCACCTGGCTGGAGGAGGAGCTGAAATCCACCCGCGCCGCCTTTGTGCTGATCTCGCACGACCGGGCGTTTCTGCGCGCCTTGACCCGCGCCACCCTGTGGGTGGACCGCGGCCAGGTGCGCCGCCAGGAAAAGGGGTTCGAGCATTTCGAGGCCTGGCGCGACAAGATCTGGGAAGAGGAAGACCAGCAGCGCCACAAGTTGAACCGGCTGATCAAATCGGAAAGCCGCTGGGCGGTGGAGGGCATCTCGGCCCGGCGCAAGCGCAACATGGGCCGGGTGCGGGCCTTGCAGGATCTGAAGGCGGAGCGCGCCAGCCAGATCAAGCGGCAGGGCACCGCCGAGATGGCGCTGGAAGCGGGGCCGAAGTCGGGCCGCAAGGTGATCGAAGTCGAGGGGCTGAGCAAGGCTTTCGGTGACAAGGCGATCGTCAGGGATTTCTCGCTGAAGGTGCAGCGCGGCGACCGGGTGGCCTTTGTCGGCCCCAACGGGGCGGGTAAGACGACGCTTCTGAAGATGCTGCTGGGCATGGAAGAGCCGGATGCGGGCGCGGTGCAGCTGGGCACCAACCTGGAGATTGCGCTGTTTGACCAGACCCGTGACCAGCTGGATGGTGATGCGAGCCTGTGGGAGAACCTGACCTCGGACCCGCTGCTGGGGATTTCCGGCAAGGCCGACCAGGTGATGGTGCGCGGCCAGCCCAAGCATGTGGTCGGCTATCTGAAGGAATTCCTGTTCGATGAACGGCAGGCGCGGGCGCCGGTGCGGTCCTTGTCGGGCGGCGAGAAGGCGCGGCTGCTGCTGGCGCGGCTGATGGCGCGGTCGTCGAACCTGCTTGTCCTGGACGAACCTACCAACGATCTGGACGTGGAGACGCTGGACCTGTTGCAGGAACTGCTGGACGGCTACGACGGCACCGTGCTGCTGGTCAGCCACGACCGCGATTTCCTGGACAGGGTGGCCACTACCACCATCGCGATGGAGGGCAATGGCCGGGTCACCGCCTATGCGGGCGGCTGGAGCGACTACCTGGCGCAGCGCGGCCCGCTGGAGGGCGAGGCAAAGCCCGAGAAGGCAAAACCCGCCAAGCCCAAGCCCAAGCAGGAGAGCCAGCCCAAGGACGGCCTGAGCTTCAAGGAAAAACACCGGCTGGACGCGCTGCCCGGCGAGATCGAGCGGCTGGAGGCGGAGATCGGCAAGCTGCAGGAGCTGATGGCGGACCCGGAGCTGTTCACCCGCGAGCCGGTCAAGTTCAAGAAGGCCACCGAGGCCTTGGTCGAACGGCAGGAAAAGCTGGCCGCGGCCGAGGAAGAATGGCTGCTCTTGGAGGAGAAGGCCGGGGGCTGATGTCGCTCGGCCGGGTAAGGCAGCAAGGCTGACCCATTGTTTCGCGCGCGAAACAATGGGTCAAAGACACTGTCGTAAGGCTTTGTGATTTATCAATAAACATATCTGCTGGGTAAACGTCGCGGGCGCCGGGGTTTACGTTTGTCTTCTTGTCTTTGGCGGACCATTGGCACGGATCCGCGGACGGCGGCGCGCAGGCGCGTGCAACACCGGCGGGCGCTCTTGCTGCAACAGTTTGGCTTTCTAGGGTGAGCGGGGGGGGCGGCGCAGGCATAGCACTCCCGCGCCCGCAGGTGTTCCGGCTGCGCCGGAAAACCTTTGTGCGGCCTTGGGCCGGGCGTTGCTGCGCAACGCTGAAGATAGCTGCTGAGAAGCGCTTGCGGGGCAAATGTGCCCCGCAAGGCGCCATATCGAGTGTGTCTGCCGCGGATTGCGCGTCAAGGGTGAACCCGTGCTGCGCACGGCGGCTTTGCCGCCCTTGACCCGCAATCCGCGGCGGGCGAGTCAGCGCATGCGCAGAGCGCCGTCGATGCGGATGACCTCGCCGTTCAGATAGCCCATTTCGACGATGAATGCGGCGAGGCGGCCAAATTCGCGCGGATCGCCCAAGCGGGCCGGGTTGGGCACGTCGGCGGCGAGCTGCTGCTGCACCTCTTCGGGCAGCCCGGCCAGCATCGGGGTCATGAAGATGCCCGGCGCGATGGTCATCACCCGGATGCCGAGCGAGGCCAGATCGCGCGCCATCGGCAGGCACATCCCCGCAACCCCGCCCTTGGAGGCGGCATAGGCGGCCTGGCCCTTTTGGCCGTCGAAGGCGGCGATGGAGGCGGTGTTGATGATGACGCCGCGGGCGCCGTCCGCGTCGGGAGCGTTCTTGGCGATTTCGGCGGCGGCGAGGCGGGCGACGTTGAAAGTGCCGACGAGGTTGATGTCGATGGTGCGCTTGTAGGCGTCCAGCGGATGCGGGCCGTCCTTGCCCACAGTCTTGGCGCCGATGGCGATGCCGGCGCAGTTCACGCAGGCGGTGATCTTGCCCATCTTGTCGGCGGCATGGGCGATGGCGGCCTGCACCGAGGCTTCGTCCGTGACATCGGTTTCGGCGAAGTGGCCGCCGATTTCTTTGGCCACCTGCGGACCGCGCTCCGCGTCGCGGTCCAGAATGGTGACCTGCGCGCCTTGTTCGGCGAAATGGCGGGCGGTGGCCTCGCCGAGGCCGGAGGCGGCGCCGGTGATGACGGCGGCGGTGTCTGCGAGTTTCATGGGCGGGTCTCCTCCCGATTATCTGAACATGTGTTCATATAATCCGGGAGGAGCTTCCCTGTCCAGCGTCGCGGCGGTTTGCCGCTAGGCCTGCATCAGTCGGCGGTCCAGCGCGGCGAGCGGGCGCAGCAGGCGGCCCAGCCGCGGCCAGAGCGCCCAGGTGCCGCCCAGGCGGTGCAGGCGCGCGCCGGTGCCGAGCTTGAACCGGGCAAGGCCTGCGGCGTCCTCTGTGTTGATCAGCCCGAGGTCGAGCTGCCGGACGCCCTTGGCGGCGAGCCAGGACATTGCCTCCCACATCAGGAGGTTATGGGCGCTGAGATGGCGGCCGCGGGCGGTGGAATGGGCGATGTGATAGGTGGCGGCCCTGTTTGCGCCGCTGCCGTGGGTCAGGATCAGCATGGCGGCGACGGGCTCGCGGCCCTCGAAGGCCTGGAACAGCTTGGCGCGGCCCTTGTTCTGCCGCGCATAGGCCAGCGTCAGCGGCACCGGCCAGCTGCGGTAGCCGCGCGCCGCCTGCTGGGCGCTGTCGGCGGCGAGCAGCCAGTGGTTGGGGGCGTCCGGCATGTTCTGGCGGGTCAGGCGCAGGCCTTGGGCGGCGGCGTGGTTCAGCCGGTTGCGCCATTTCTGATGCAGCGCGGCGCGGCGCTGCTGCGGATCCGGGGTGAGGTCCAGCAGGGCAACATGGGCGGGGCTCATCAGCGGCACAGCGCCGTGACGGGCCAGGTCCGCAGTGGCGGTTTCGGGGGTCAGGATCATTGGCGTGCGGCCAAGGCCCGTTGCGCGCAACCGGGCGATAAGTCCCGGAAGATCGTCAACTGGTGCACGGTTGATCATGGCGGAGTGCAGCCCGCCCGCAAAGCGGCGGCGCAGCACCAACACGTCGGGGGATTGGAGGCTGCCGACCAGCCAAATCGGGGTTTGGCTGCAGGCGCCGAGGGCGCAGGCAAACTCCGAGGATTGCTGCAGCGCGGCTGGGCGTGCGGTGATGGTTGCGGCGGGTTCCGGCGGTTGGTCGAACATGCTCCATATTAACGCGCTGGAAACCTAAATGATGGTTAATAAAGCGATGAAAAAGCGAAGTGAAGTTCTGGGCCAGTCAGCGTCGGCGCCGCGGGTGACCAAGGCGGCAGCGGTGCTGCTGGCGGCGGCATTGTCGGTGCCAGTTTTCCTGCTGTTGACGCTGGCGGATTGGCTGCTGTTTTAGGTGGCGTTGCGTGGCTGCTTTGCGCGGGGAGAGGCTCCCGCGCCCGCAGATGTTCTGGCTGCGCCAGAGCATCTTTTGCGGCCTTGGGCCGGGCGCCGCTGCGCGGCGGGCTGCTGGCGCAGCGGGAAGATCTGCTGAGAGGCGCTGAAGGGCAGCTCTGCCCTTCAGCGCCAGCACCAGTTTATGGTCGCCCTGGCCGCGTCAAGGGTGGACCGTGCTGCGCACGGCGGCTTTGCCGCCCTTGACCCGGCCAGCGCGGGGAGGAGTGGGCGCTGTGCCCGCTGCCGTGGGCGGAGACATTGATTGGGCAGAGCTGCCGCAGCACGCGGGAGCGTGCTGCCCGGCCCAACCATGACGTTCCATCTGGATGGCACTGGAATGGGCGGGAGGGGCTGGAACAGCATGAAAAAAGGGAGCCCGAAGGCTCCCTTTGACGGGTGGTGAGGGCGGTGGCTCAGTCGGCCAGCTGCACCAGCGCGTGGCGCTTCTTGCCTGCGCTGAGCTTGATCGGCGAGGTGAGCGCGCCTGCGTCGATCATCAGGCCTGCGTCGGTCAGCGGCTGGTCATCCAGCTTGGCGCCGTTCTCGGCGATCAGGCGCTTGGCGTCCTTGCCGGATTTCGCCAGCCCCGACTTCACGATCAGCTGCACGATCGAGATGCCGTCGCCCAGATCCGCAGGCGACAGGGTCAGCGTGGGCAGGTCGTCACCGATGCCGCCCTTTTCAAATACTTCGCGGGCGGTGGCTTCGGCTGCCGCCGCGGCCTCGGCGCCGTGCAAGAGCTTGGTCACCTCATTGGCGAGGATCACCTTGCCCTCGTTGATCTCGGAGCCTTGCAGCGCGCCGAGGCGCTCGCATTCCTCGACCGGCAGCTCGGTGTAGAGCTTGAGAAAGCGGCCGACGTCGGCGTCGGTGGTGTTGCGCCAGAACTGCCAGAACTCATACGGCGAGAGCATCTCGCCGTTGAGCCAGATCGCGCCGCCCTGGGACTTGCCCATCTTGCGGCCGTCCGAGGTGGTCAGAAGCGGCGAGGTGAGGCCGTAGACCTCGTGGTCGATCACCCGGCGGGTGAGGTCGATGCCGTTGACGATGTTGCCCCACTGGTCCGAGCCGCCCATCTGCAGGATGCAGCCGTAGCGGCGGTTCAGCTCCATGAAGTCATAGGCCTGCAGGATCATGTAGTTGAATTCCAGGAACGACAGCGACTGCTCGCGGTCGAGGCGCGATTTCACCGACTCGAACGACAGCATCCGGTTCACCGAGAAATGGCGGCCGATGTCGCGCAGGAACTCGAGGTAGTTCAGATTGTCGAGCCACTCGGCGTTGTTGAGCATGATGGCGTCGTTTTCGCCGTCGCCGTAGGTCAGGTAGTTCGCGAAGACCTTTTTCATGCCGGCGATATTGGCGTCGATCTGTTCGGGGCCCAGCAGCGGGCGCTCGTCCGAGCGGAACGAGGGGTCGCCCACCTTGGTGGTGCCGCCGCCCATCAGGGTGATCGGCTTGTGGCCGGTCTTTTGCAGCCAGCGCAGCATCATGATGTTCAGAAGGTGCCCCACGTGCAGCGACTGCGCGGTGGCGTCATAACCGATATAGGCAGGCTGAACCCCCTTCAGCAGTGCCTCGTCCAGGCCCTGATAATCGGTGCAGTCGGCCAGATAGCCGCGTTCCATCATTACAGCGATGAAATCCGATTTGGGAGTGTAGGTCATGACATGCCTCGGTCTCTTGGTTTGCACCTAGCCCCTATAAATCGCATCCGCGCGGGTTGGAACCTGTTTTCCCGGCAATTTATGCGCGGTAATATCCGCGCGAACGGGCAGGACAGGCCCGGAGGCTGTGAAGGGGCAGGCGGATGGGCAGAGCCATCGCAAGGACGGGCGCAAGGACAGGCGCAAAGACGGGCCCGAAGGCTGGCCCAAAGACTGGGATGGTGCGGGCCTTGGGCGCGATGAGCGGCACCTCGCTGGACGGGGTGGATGCGGCGGAGGTGGTGACCGACGGCGAGCGCATCCAGAGTTTTGGCAAGAGCCGCTACCGCGAATACACCGCGGCAGAGCGCGAGGTGCTGCGTGCGGGGCTCGGCAAATGGACCGGGCCGGAGGTCGAGGCTGCGGCGGAGGTCTGCGACCGCGTCCATGCGGAGGTGCTGGCGGGGTTCAGCGAGGCCGAGATCATTGGCTTTCACGGTCAGACCCTGGCCCATGCGCCGCGCCGCCAGGGCACGCTGCAGGTGGGCGACGGCGCGGCGCTGGCAGAATGCCTAGGCAAGCCCGTGGTCTGGGATTTCCGCAGCGATGACGTGGCGATGGGCGGTGAGGGCGCGCCGCTGGCGCCGTTCTTTCATTTCGCCTGCGCGAAATACATCGGTGCGACCCGGCCTTTGTGCTTTCTGAACCTCGGCGGGGTGGGCAACCTCACCTATGTCGATCCGCGGTTTGAACGTCCCGAGGACGCGGGCGCGCTGATTGCCTTTGACACCGGCCCGGCCAATGCGCCGGTCAATGATCTGGTGCAGGAGCGGCTGGGCATTCCGTGGGACGTGGACGGCAAGGTGGCGCGGTCCGGCACCGTGGAGACCGGCGCGCTGGAGTTGTTCCTGGCCGAGCCCTACTTCGCGCGAATGCCGCCCAAGTCACTGGACCGGAACGATTTTGCCGAGATGGTCTCCTTGGTCAAGGAACTGTCTGATGCCGATGCCGCGGCCACGCTGACGGCGATGTGCGCCGCCGGGGTGGCGCAGGGGATGGAGCATTGCCCGGAGCCGCCCGAAATGGTGCTGGCCACTGGCGGCGGGCGGCATAACCCGGTGCTTATGGAGATGCTGCGGGTGTCGCTGGACTGCCCGGTGAAGCCGGTTGAGGATGTGGGGCTGGACGGTGACATGCTGGAGGCGCAGGCCTTTGCCCATCTGGCGGTGCGGGTGGCGCGGGGGCTGCCGACCTCGGCCCCGGGCACCACGGGCGTCAGCGCCTGTGTCGGCGGCGGCGTGGTCAGCGTGCCCGGCGAGGCGTGACAGGCGGCAGCTGGGGCGAGAGCTTCTTGAAAAGTTCGCCATGGTCCGCGTGACGGGGCCGCGCCAGCCGACAGGTCAGCGCGGGATGTCGAAACCGGGCGCTGCCAGCTCAAAGCCCTCGAACTGGAAGCCGGGTGAAACCGTGCAGCTGACCAGCGTGTAGTCGCCGGTGCTGCGGGCTGCCTGCCAGTGGCCCTCGGGCACCACCAGCTGCGGTGCGCCCTTGGTCAGATCGGGCGTTAGCAGATGGTCCAGTGCCGGGCCTGCATCGCTTGCCGCCATCGACAGCACCAGCGGTGCTCCGGCGTGGTAGAGCCAGATTTCCGCCGCATCGACGCGGTGCCAGTGGCTGCGCTCATCGCCCTTCAGCAGGAAATAGATGCAGGTGCCGGTGGGGCGGCCGTCATTTTCGGCGCGCCAGGTTTCCTTGTACCAGCCGCCCTCGGGGTGCTGCTGCAGGCCGAGGTACTCAATGATCTGGTCCGCGGTCATCTGGGGTATCTCCCGTTTGGTGCTGGTAAATCCCGGTTCCGGGCATATGTTTGGGCCATGACACTGATGATCCCGTTCGACAATACATACGCCGCCCTGCCTGGGGCCTTCCACAGCAAACTGCCGCCGGTGCCGGTGAAGGCGCCGGACCTGCTGGCCTTTAACGAAGACCTGGCCGCGGTGCTGGGCATCAGCACCGGGGACGCGGCCGAGATGGCGCAGGTCTTTGGCGGCAACATTGTGCCCGAGGGGGGCGAGCCCCTGGCGCAGCTCTATGCCGGGCACCAGTTTGGCACCTACAATCCGCAGCTGGGCGACGGGCGCGCGATCCTGCTGGGCGAGGTGGTGGGGAGCGACGGCATCCGCCGCGACATCCAGCTGAAAGGTTCGGGGCGCACGCCCTATTCGCGGGGCGGCGACGGGCGTGCCTGGCTGGGACCGGTGCTGCGTGAATACGTGGTAAGCGAGGCGATGCACAGCTTGCGCATCCCCACCACCCGCGCGCTGGCGGCGGTGGCCACGGGCGAGACCGTGTGGCGCGAGGGCGGCCTGCCCGGTGCGGTGCTGACGCGGGTGGCGGCCAGCCATCTGCGGGTGGGCACGTTCCAGGTCTTTGCCGCGCGCGGCGACACCGACAGCCTGCGGCAGCTGACGGAGTATGCGATTGCCCGCCATTATCCGCAGGCCGAGGGGCCGATGGGGCTGCTGCGGGCGGTGCGCGACGCCCAGGTGGCGCTGATCTCGGCCTGGATGTCGGTGGGGTTCATCCACGGGGTGATGAATACGGACAATTCCTCCATCTCGGGCGAGACGATCGACTACGGGCCTTGCGCCTTCATGGATGTGTATCATCCGAATACGGTGTTTTCCTCGATCGACCGGGGCGGGCGCTATGCCTACGCCAGCCAGCCCAATATCGCGGTGTGGAACCTCGCCCAACTGGCCACCGCGCTGATCCAGCAGTTGGAAGATCCGCAGGCCGGTGTCGAGGAAGCCACCGAGATCGTTCACGCGATGCCGAAGCTCCTGGAGGAGGCCTGGCTGGCGCGGTTCCGGGCCAAGCTGGGGATCACCTCGGCGCGCGCGGGCGACCTGGAGCTGGTCACCGGCCTGCTGGAGCGGATGGCGCAGAACCAGAGCGATTTCACCAACACGTTCCGGGCGCTGGGCACGGGCGATGCGCGAGACCAGTTCACCGATCCGGCGGCCTTCGACAGCTGGGCCGAAGGCTGGCAGGCGCGGCTGGAGGGCGAGCCGGACCCGCAGGCGCTGATGCGCCGCACCAACCCGGCCTTCATCCCGCGCAACCACCGCATCGAGGAGATGATTGCCAGCGCGGTGGCCGGGGATTTCGCGCCCTTCCACCGGCTGAATACGGTGCTGGCGCGCCCCTATGAGGACCAGCCGGAGCACGCAGACCTGCAGCGCCCGCCCGCGCCGGAGGAAGTGGTGCAGGCGACCTTCTGCGGCACCTGAGCCGCCGGTCCGCCTCAGCCCGGCTGATCGTGGTAGACAAGGTCAAAGCCTTCATCCGCAGCGGGCGGCTGGAAGTGCGTGGCAAACTGGTGGAACTGCGCCTCGGTTGCGGCAAAGGGGTGATCCCCGCTTGCGTTGCGGCTGCGCAGCCGTTCGAGGCAGACCGCATCCGGCGGCAGCAGCACGTGCATCTGGTGGCGCAGGCCGCTGCGGCTGGCGAGGCCGCGCAGCCAGTGCCGCTGCTGGCGCGTGTTGGCGGCAAAATCCAGCACCACCGACAGGCCGCTGTCCAGCAGCGCCGCGACATGCGGGGCCATGATGGATTGCAGCCGACCGCTGCAGCGCAGATAGTCGGCGCCGGTGCGGAGCTGATCGGCAAACAGCGCCGCGAGCCAGCGGTCCTCGGCGATCAGGAGCGTGCCGGGCTGGCGGGCAAGCTGAGCCGCCAGAGTGGATTTGCCCGCGGCGATCTTGCCGCAGAACATGTGGAGCGTCGGGTGGGAAGTCGGGTGGAAAGAAGTCATGGAAGGACCCCGCGTGCGGCACGGTGCGCCGACTTTGCATAGGAGGTGGGATAGAAAGTGTTCAGACAGGGTGACCCGGCCCGGCGGTTCAGGCCGGGATGGTAATTCGGATGCTGGCCTGCGGGCCGGTTGTCTGAGCGGTGGGATCCATGCGCCAGACTTGCACCGGAACGCCGTTCGTGTCCAGCGGTGCGGCAGGAACTGGGCCAGCCAAGGCGGCCCGATCTGCTTGTAAGGCGGCGCTGGACGGGTCAATCTGGCGGCAGGACAGCGGAGGGCGCAGATGCCGGATCATCCACCCCGGAACGGGTTGCGGATCGCGACCTATAACATTCAGAAATGCGTCGGCATGGACATGCGACGGCGGCCCGAGCGTATCCTGCAGGTGCTGGAGCGGCTGGGCGCGCAGGTCGCGGTCCTGCAGGAGGCCGACAAGCGGCTGCCGCCGCGGCCTGCGGCGCTGCCGCCGTTCCTGGTCGAGGAAACCGGCTGGCAAGCCGCGGACCTGGGCGGTGCGGGCTCTTTGGGCTGGCATGGCAATGCGGTCCTCTACCGCGGCGCGGTCGAGCTGACGGACAAGGGCCACATCACGCTGCCGGGGCTGGAGCCGCGCGGCGCGGTCTGGGTGCGGCTGGATACGCCGCTGGGACCGCTGCGGGTGATCGGTGCGCATCTGGGGCTGACAGGGCGCGCCCGGCGCGAGCAGATGCGCGCGCTGGCCCGCGCCGCCAAGGCCGATGATGCGGCGGTGGTGCTGGCGGGGGATTTCAACGAATGGTCCCGCGCGCCGGTGCTGGAGCATATCGCGCCTTCCCTGACCTTCCTGCCGCGCAAGGCCAGCTTTCCGGCGTTGCGGCCGCTGGGCGCGCTGGACCGCATCGCCCATTGCCACCGGCTGAAGGCGGTGGCGCATGGGGTGCATGGCGCACGGCCTGCGCATGTGGCCTCGGACCATCTGCCGGTCTGGGCGGATTTCCAGGCGGTGTGAAACGTTCAAGGCGGTGTGGGGCGGGGGAGAGGGGCTCCCGCGCCCGCGGGTGTTTCAGGCGGCGCCTGAACCACCCTGACAGGCTTGGGCCCGGCGCTGCTGCGCAGCGCAAGGGGGGCACAGGAGGCTGGTTGCGGAACAATTGCCGCCGCTCCGCGCCGCTCATCTGGCCATGGATTTTTTGCTGAGAGGCGCTGACGGGCAGGTCTGCCCGTCAGCGCCATTGCAAGTGTGTGATCCGCCAGAACCGCGTCAAGGGCAGGCCGCGCGTGCCGCGCGGTCCCTGCGGGACCCTTGACCCGGCGCTGGCGGATGGGGCGCGATCAGCGGGCGCGCTGCTTCTGGCTGCGGCGGCGCTGGCCGCCGGGCTTGGCGCCCTGCGGTCTGGCGTTCTGGCCGCCCTGGGCACCGTGGCCTCCCTGGCCGCCACCGCCCCGGCGACGCGGACCGCCGCGACGTCCGCCGGGCTTGCCGCCCGGTTTGCCCGCAGGGGCCGCGGGATCGGGCATTGCCTCCCAGGCGCGGCCGGAGGCCACGGGGATGGTCAGCTTCATCACCTTCTGGATCGCCTTCAGCTCATCCATCTCATCCGGGGCGCAGAACGCCACGGCGGCGCCGTCCTTGCCCGCACGGGCGGTGCGGCCAATGCGGTGGACATAGGCATCCGGCACGTTCGGCAGCTCGTAGTTGTAGACGTATTTCACGTCCGGGATGTCAAGACCGCGGGCGGCCACATCGGTGGCGACCAGCACCTTGATGTCGCCGGATTTGAAGGCGGCAAGGGCGCGCTCGCGCTGGCCCTGGGATTTGTTGCCGTGGATCGCGGCAGCTGCAAAGCCTGCCTTGTCCAGGGTCTTCATCAGCTTTTCCATGCCCCATTTGGTGCGCCCGAAGACCAGCGTGCGCTCGTCCTTGTGGGTGTCCAAAAGCTCCTTCAAGAGGTTCAGCTTTTCCGCCTTGGCGATGAAGTGAACCGACTGGGTGATCTTGTCCGCGGCCTTGCCCGGGGGCGAGACCTCGATGCGGACCGGGCTTTGCAGGTAGGAATTGGCGATCTCGTTCATCTGCTTGGGCATGGTGGCCGAGAACAGCATGGTCTGGCGTTCGGACGGGATCAGAGCCGCGATCTTGCGCAGGGTGTGGATGAAGCCGAGGTCCAGCATCTGGTCGGCCTCGTCGAGCACCAGGAAGTCGCAGGAGCCGAGGTCCAGCGCGCCGCGGTCGAGGATGTCGATCAGGCGGCCGGGGGTGGCGACCAGGATGTCGGTGCCCTTGGCGATGCGGGAGATCTGCGGGTTGATGGAAACGCCGCCGACCACCAGGCCGACCTTCATCGGGGTGCCTTCAGTCAGCCCCTTCAGGGTGTCGGCGATCTGGTTGGCCAGCTCGCGGGTGGGGGCCAGCACCAGGCCGCGCACGGTATGAGCGGCGGGCTTGCGGCCGTATTCCAGCATCCGTGCCACCAGCGGCACGCCGAAGGCGGCGGTTTTGCCGGTACCGGTCTGGGCCAGGCCCAGCACGTCCTTGCCGTTCAGCGCATGGGGGATGGCGCGGGCCTGGATCGGGGTGGGATCGTTGAGGCCCATGTCCTTGAGCCGGGCGAGGAGCTGCTCGGGCAGCCCCATGGTCGAAAATTCAGTCACGTATTGTCCTTTCACGGCCCTGCGAATTGCACGGGCCGGATCCACCGCAACGCGGTGGTATCTTGCGGGTCAGGGACCTCGGGCGTGCACTGGCCGGATGCCAGGCTGCTGGCCTCTGAAATCCCCACGCGTGATTTTGGGAATGGCGGCATATCACTAGACCCCGGACGATTGGTTGAGCGCTGATAGGCGCGGCCGGTTTTGGTCTCTGCTCACGCGGCAGGGAGGGATGCCTTTGCGCTAGATGGCTGTGGATAAGGCGAATGTCAACTGTTGATGAGGGCGAAAAGCCTGTTTTCGGCGCTGGGCGCATCCGCTAAAGAGAAAGGCCAGAAGACCGCGAGGACACCGATGCGAGAGACGATAATCGCCCGATGCGAGGCCAAGGGGCTGCGGATGACCGGCCAGCGCCGGGTGATTGCACGGGTGCTGCAGGACAGCGACGACCACCCGGATGTCGAGGAACTTTACGCGCGCGCCAGCGCACGGGATGCGGCGATCTCGATCGCCACGGTGTACCGGACCGTCAAGCTGTTCGAGGAAGCCGGCATCCTGGAGCGGCTGGAGTTCGGCGACGGCCGCGCGCGCTACGAAGACGCCGATCGCGAGCATCATGACCACCTGATCGACATGAACACCGGCGAGGTGATCGAGTTCTGCGACCCCGAGATCGAGGAGCTGCAGGAGAGGATCGCCCGCAAGTTGGGGTACGAGCTTCGCGGCCACAAGCTGGAACTTTACGGGGTGCCGCGCAAGGCGGACTGAGGTCAGCGGCACTGCCCGCCGGGCGATGCCGCGGGCCGGGGGCTTGCGGTCATGAACAATGCGCCGTTGCATCACGAATGGTGATGCAACGCCTCACAGCAAGTCATGGGCGCCTGTCGCAATCAGAGTTGTGGCACCGCAGAATTGTCGCTTTTGTCCCCGGACGTCCGGCACGCCCGCCGGTAAGCAACAGGAGCGCGCTTCAATGAACAATCTGCATGGCATTCTGCTGGTCATCGCGTCGATGGCCTTCTTCACGCTTGAGGACATGTTCATCAAGCGCCTGTCGGGCTCGCTGCCGGTGGGCCAGATCCTGATGCTGCTGGGCATGATCTGCGCGCTGGTCTTCGCACTGTTGGCCAAGTCCCAGCGGGCGGCGCTGTTTGCGCCGGCTGCCTGGCAGGTGAAGCCGGTGATGCGCGCCGCAACCGAGATGGTTTCGGCCATGGCCTTTGCAACGGCGCTGGCGCGGGTCGAGATCTCCACGGTTGCGGCCGTGTTCCAGGCGACGCCGCTGGTCATCACGATGGGGGCGGCGCTGTTTCTGGGCGAGGACGTGGGCTGGCGGCGCTGGTTGGCGATCTGCACCGGTTTCGCCGGGGTGCTGTTGATCATCCGTCCTGGGCTGGACGGCTTTGAGCCCGCGGCCCTGCTGGTGGTGATTGCGGTGTTGGGCGTGGCGGCCCGGGACTTGTTGACGCGCACGATGAACAGCGCGGTTCCGTCGTCCGTCGTGAGCTTTCAGGCCTATATCACGCTGATCCCGGCGGGCGCCTTGTTGCTCACCTTCACGCCGGGCGATGCCCAGATGCTGGAGGGCGTGGAATGGGGCATGTTGCTGGGGGGCAGCCTGTTCGGCGTCCTGGGGTACTACGGGATCGTGGTGGCAATGCGGGTTGGGGATGCGGCGGCGGTGACACCGTTTCGCTACACGCGGTTGCTGTTTTCGATCCTCGTGGGCGTGGTGGTCTTTGGCGAGCGGCCCGACGCGCTGACCCTGGCGGGGGCGGCGCTGATCATTGGTTCCGGGCTTTACACCTTCGTGCGCGAACAGCGGCTGGCGCGCCAGGCCCGGCGGCGGGCGGCGCGGCTGCAGGCCGGTCGCGCCACGGCCTGACGCACGCATCCCCATCCTGCGCTGGCCGTTGGCGCAAACAGTGAAATGTTAGCCCTAAACTCCCGAGAATAGGTGCGTTAGCGATAACGAGGGCGGTTTACTTTTCCGCGCCGACTGCTATGACGCTGGCAACGGAACGCGCCGCTTTTGGCCCAATCAAGGATGGACAGATGAGCACCATTATCGACATTCACGCCCGCGAAATCCTCGACAGCCGGGGCAACCCGACGGTGGAGGTCGACGTCGTGCTGGAAGACGGCACCATGGGCCGCGCCGCGGTGCCCTCGGGTGCATCGACCGGCGCCTATGAGGCGGTGGAAAAGCGCGACGGCGACACGTCCCGCTACATGGGCAAAGGCGTGCTGGAAGCGGTGGCCGCTGTGAACGGCGAGATCGCCGAGGAGTTGGTGGGCTTTGACGCGACCGAGCAGGTCGCGGTTGACCAGGCGATGATTGAGCTGGACGGCACCGACAACAAGGGCCGTCTTGGCGCCAACGCCATTCTGGGCGTCTCCATGGCGGTGGCGAAAGCGGCGGCGGATTTCACCTCGCAGCCGCTCTACCGCTACATCGGCGGCACCTCGGCCCGTGTTCTGCCGGTGCCGATGATGAACATCATCAACGGCGGCGAGCATGCCGACAACCCGATCGACATCCAGGAATTCATGATCATGCCGGTGGCCGCGGAAAACATCCGCGACGCGGTGCGCATGGGCTCCGAAGTGTTCCACACCCTGAAGAAAGAGCTGTCCGCCGCGGGGCTGAGCACCGGCATCGGCGACGAGGGCGGCTTTGCCCCTAACATCGGCTCTTCCCGCGAGGCGCTGGACTTTATCCTGAAGTCGATCGAGAAGGCGGGCTACAAGCCGGGTGAGGAAATCTACCTGGCGCTCGACTGCGCGGCGACCGAATACTACAAGGACGGCAAGTACGTTCTGGCGGGAGAGGGCAAGACCCTGACCTCGGAAGAAAACGCCGACTACCTGGCGGCGCTGGTCAATGACTATCCGATCATCTCCATCGAAGACGGCATGTCCGAAGATGACTGGGATGGCTGGAAGCTGCTGACCGACAAGATCGGCGGCAAGGTGCAGCTGGTGGGCGACGACCTGTTCGTGACCAACCCGGCCCGTCTGGCAGATGGTATTGAGCGTGGCGTGGCCAACTCGATGCTGGTGAAGGTGAACCAGATCGGCACCCTGACCGAGACCCTGAAGGCGGTCGATATGGCGCATCGCGCGCGCTACACCAACGTGATGTCGCACCGCTCGGGCGAGACCGAAGATGCGACCATTGCCGATCTGGCAGTCGCAACCAACTGCGGCCAGATCAAGACCGGCTCGCTGGCGCGCTCGGACCGGTTGGCGAAATACAACCAGCTGATCCGCATCGAGGAAATGCTGGGCGAAGTCGCGGAATACGCAGGTCGTTCCATCCTGAAGTAAGCGCAGGACCCAAGGACGTCGGCGGGCTCGCTCCCGCCGTGGCCCCGCCAGGAAACTGGCGGGGTTTTTCGCGAGCGCGCGGCTGTTGGACCAAAAAAACCTGTCCTTCTGTGGCCGTGGTCACAGAAGGGTGCGGTGGTTTTATGGTAAATTTTCGGTGTGCAGCGCTTTTGACGTTGCCGGAAAGGGGAACAGGCCATGACCATGCGAACGCTTCGCACAGTCGCAATCTGTGCATGTCTTTCAGCACTTTTGGGATGCAGTTACACCGGGAGTTATCCGTTCAGCGGCGCTCCGGTTTCGGATGCTGATCCGGTACACCGGATGAATATCGTTTCGGTAACGGCCTTGCCACAGGGGCTGTAAGTACCGCGAGGCCGAAGACGCGGTGGCGCTGACGCCCTGAACGGGCCGGGGTAGGGCGTCAGCGAAGGCGATCAGATCAGCACGGTGCGGTGTAGTAGGTGCCGTCACCGCGGGAATAGGCGCACTGCTTGGTCTGGTTGTTCTGCGCAACCATGGTGCCGGCCGCGGCGCCACCAAGTGCTGCGATCAGCTTCCAGTCGTCGTCAGCCTTCAGCGCGTCGGCGGCAATCAGGCCAGCGGCGGCACCACCGGCGACACCGGCCACGGTGCGCTGTTCCGGCGTCATGTTGGTGCAGGCGCCCAGGCCCAGGGTAGCAGTGCTTGCAAGAACGGCGATCCAGCGGAAGGTCATGTAAAGTCTCCATTTGCATAGGTTCATGCAGCCCGCTGTCGGGCCGCAGATGACAGTAGAACTCTTGCTGTGAGAGAATTGTTCCGCAAAAAGTGAACGGCTGGCGGGAACAGGCGGAAAACCGCTGTGCCCCCTGTTCCGCCGTGGCCAGGGGCGCGTCCTCAGAGGTCCTTGGTCATCAGGATGTAGTTGGCGCGCGGCTGGAACCGGGTGCGCAGGTAGAGCCGCTGGGCGGTTTCATTGGTGCGGTCCACTTCGAGATGCAGGGCCCGCAGACCGGCAGATGCCAGTGATTTCGGCAGTTCGGTCAGCACCTCGGTTGCGATGCCGCGTCCGCGTACGGCGGGGCGGATGTAAAGCTCGTCGACGAACCCGTCCATGCCGCCGAATTCGACCGACCAGCCAAAGGTAATGATGATGTAGCCGATCGGTGCCCGGGTGGGGCCGATCAGATAGACGGCACCGTAGGGGTGCCCCTCCAGCAGCGGCGCGATTCCGGCGCGGCGATGCTCATCGCTGCTGTCCAGGCCGGTTTCGGCGTGAAAGGCGGCGACCAGAGACAACACCTGTTCAAGGTGCTCGGGCTTGGCGAGATGCAGGGCGGCGCTCATAGCCGCGCCAGCCGTTGTGTCAGCAGTTCGAAGAAGCCGTCCGCGTCGGCGTCGCCGATGAACAGCGCGTTGGGCGTCCGGTCCGTCACCCGCCACCAATCGGCGACGGTCATGCCCAGAGTGAGATCCGAGTGGGTCTCGACCTCGACATTGACGTGGCGGCCGGAAAACAGCTCGGGCCGCAGCAGCCAGGCGATGACGCAGGGGTCATGCAGCGGCCCGCCTTCGGAGCCGTATTTTTCCACGTCGAAACGTTCGAAAAAGTCCAGCATCTCGGCCGTGAAGTGACCAACCCGGCTGTCCAGTGCGCGGATCGCCTCGATGCGCGGGCGGGTGGCCAGCACCTTATGTGTCACGTCCAGTGGCATCACGGTGATGGGCGCGCCGGATTTGAACACGATTTCAGCCGCTTCCGGGTCGACGTAGATGTTGAATTCGGCCGCGGGAGTGATGTTGCCGACCTCGAAATAGGCACCGCCCATCATCACCACTTCCTGCACGCGGCTGATGATATCGGGCGCGGTGTTGAAGGCGGCGGCGATATTGGTCAGCGGCCCCAGGGTGCAAAGCGTCACGGTGCCGGGATCGTGGCTGCGCAGCGCATCGATGATGGCGTCGACCGCTGAGCCTTCCGCCAGTGGCATTTGCGGCTCCCACAGTTCCGGGCCGTCGAGGCCTGTTTTCCCATGCACGTGCTCTGCCGTTACCAGCGGACGGTGCAGCGGCGCAGGGCAGCCGGCGTAGACGGGCACATCGGTGCGTCCGGCCGCCTCTAGCACGATGCGGGCATTGGTCTGGGTGCGGTGCAGCGGGACGTTTCCGGCCACGCAGGTGATGGCCAGCAGGTCCAGCTCCTCGGGGCTGGCCAGCGCCAACAGGATGGCGACGGCATCGTCCTGTCCCGGGTCGGTATCGATGATGATCTTTCTGCGGCTCATGGTCCTCTCCGCTGTTGATTGGGCATCCATCGGTGCGGTCGCGGTGGCGGATTGATCCACCTTGTCTGGCTGGGGCGGGGGCTTGGTGTTCCTGCCAGCGGCGGTGCGGGGTTGCGATGCCGGATTTTGAGTATTTGAAGAAAGATGAAAGCCGGGTCAGGCTTCGCCGCGCTCGTCCGCCTTGACCGCCTCCCACAGCGCGTCCATTTCGGCAAGGTCGCTGTCCTCGGGGCGTTTGCCGCGGGCGGCGAGCCGGGCCTCGACGCCCTCGAAGCGGCGGGTGAATTTGGCGTTGGCGGCGCGCAGAGCGGCTTCGGGCTCAACCCCCAGATGGCGGCCCAAGTTGGCCATCACGAAGAGAAGGTCGCCGAACTCTTCCTCCACCTCGGCCTGGGTGAGGCTGTCGCGGGCCTCGACCAGCTCGGCGCATTCCTCGTGGATCTTGGCGATGACGTTGTCGGCCGAAGGCCAGTCAAAGCCGACCCGCGCGGCGCGTTTCTGCAGCTTGTAGGCGCGCAAGAGGGCGGGCAGGCCGACGGCAACCCCGTCCAGCGTGCCGGTCTCGGATTTGTCGGCGCGCTCGGCCGCCTTGATTGCCTCCCAGTCCCGGGTCTGCTGTTCGGCGGTTTTCTCACGGCTCTCGTCGCCGAAGACATGCGGGTGACGGCTGACCATCTTGTTGGCCATGGTGGTGACCACGTCCTGAAAGGTGAAATGCCCCGCCTCGGCGGCCATCTGGGCGTGAAAGACCGACTGGAACAGAAGGTCGCCCAGCTCGCCTTTCAGCTCATCCCAGGATTCGCGTTCGATGGCGTCGGCAACTTCGTAAGCCTCTTCAATGGTGTAGGGGGCGATGGAGGCGAAGTCCTGCTCGATATCCCAGGGGCAGCCGGTCTTGGGGTCGCGCAGGCGCGCCATGATTTCCAGCAGGCGTTCGATGCCGGCGGTTTCGTCGTGGATCAGGTCAGTTTCGGGCATTGCGGCTCAGCTTGGTTCAGTGTCAGATGCATCATCCCGAGTCTGGAACAGGAGTCCACCCCCATGCCGGTCGTCAACCGAATTGCCGATTATGCCGATGAAATGAAGACCTGGCGGCGGCATCTGCACCAGATCCCGGAACTGGCGCTGGACCTGCCCAAGACCGCGGCCTTTGTGGCCGAGCGGCTGCGCGAGATCGGCGTGGACGAGCTGCACGAGGGCATTGCCACCAGCGGCATGGTGGCGATCATAAACGGGGAGGGTGAGGGGCCGACCATTGGCTTGCGCGCGGATATGGATGCGCTGCCGATCCCGGAAGAAACCGGTGCCGAATATGCCTCTGCCCATGCGGGCAACATGCACGCCTGCGGCCATGACGGCCATACCACCATGCTGTTGGGGGCGGCGAAATACCTTGCGGAGACGCGCAACTTCCGCGGCCGCGTGGCGCTGATCTTCCAGCCTGCCGAGGAAGCGATTGGCGGGGCCCGCATCATGGTCGAGGAAGGCATCATGGAGCGCTTTGACATCGGCGAGGTCTACGCGCTGCACAATGCGCCGGGTCTGCCGGTCGGGCAGTTCCTGACCACGCCGGGCGCGCTGATGGCGGCGGTGGACACCTTTCACATCCATATCCAGGGCAAGGGCGGTCACGGCGCCATGCCGCATGAGACCCGCGACCCGGTGATGGCCGCCTGCGGCATCGCCCAGGCGATCCAGACCATCGTCAGCCGCAACCACCACACGCTGGAGGACCTGGTGGTCTCGGTCACCCAGATCCACACCGGCACTGTCGACAACGTGATCCCCGACACCGCCTACATCAACGGCACCGTGCGCACCTTCAATCCGCAGGTGCAGAAGATGGTGATGCAGCGGATGCAGGAAATCGTAGCGGGGCAGGCCGCCAGCTATGGCGTCGAGGCGGAGCTGGAGTATGAGGTCGGCTACCCGGCGACCGTCAACGATGCGGAAAAGGCCGGGTTCGCCGTGGAGGTCGCGCGTGAAATTTCGGGCACCGACAATGTCGAACCTGACGGCGGCCGCGAGATGGGGGCAGAGGATTTCTCTTATATGCTGCAGGCCCGCCCTGGTGCCTATCTGTTCCTGGGCCAGGGCGAGAGCGCCGGGCTGCATCACCCCAAATATGACTTCAACGACGAGATCGCGCCGATCGGTGCCTCCTTCTTTGCCCGGCTGGTGGAGCGCGCGCAGCCCCTGAGCTGAACAGCCGCCGCCGCGGAGAGGTGACAAGCGCGCCGGAAGTCGGTATTTGATCAAATTACTGGCGGCCATCCGGCCGCGTTCACAGCAGAGAGGTGACGACATGGCGCTGGAAGATGCCAAAACGCAGGTTGACCAGGCTTTTACGCGGGATGACCTGAAGGGGCTGACGTTCGAGAATACCTTTGGCGGGGCGCTGTCCTTCCTGCGTCGCCGGTATACCAAGGACCTGACCCATGCCGATATCGCGGTGACGGGTGTGCCATTTGATCAAGCCGTCACCAACCGCCCCGGCACCCGGCTGGGACCGCGGGCGATCCGCGAGGCCAGCGCCTTGCAAAGCCCGGATGCGCCCTATGGCTGGGGTTATGATCCGCTGAGCGAGCTGGCAATCGTCGACTATGGCGACCTGGCGTTCGACTATGCCAATGTGCCAGCCCTGCCGGAGACGCTGACCCAGCACATCCGCGGCATCCTGGAGACCGATACCGCATCCGTCACGCTGGGTGGCGACCACTACATCAGCTTTCCGATCCTGAAGGCCTATGCCGAGAAATACGGCCCGATCTCGCTGGTGCAGTTCGACGCCCATACAGACACCTGGCCGGATGATGATTTCTCCCGCGTGGATCACGGCACCATGTTCTACAAGGCGGTGAAATCGGGGATCGTGGATCCCGCGACCTCGGTGCAGGTGGGCATCCGTACCACCAACGAGGACACGCTGGGCGTGAACATCATCGACGCCCCCACCGTGCATGAGATCGGCCCGGATGAGACCGCGCGGCGGATCAGGGAGATCGTCGGTGAGCGCCCCGCTTACCTGAGCTTTGACATCGACGGGCTGGACCCGGCCTATGCGCCCGGCACCGGCACGCCGGTCTGGGGCGGGCTGACCTCGGCCCAGGCGGCGCGCATCCTGCGTGGCATTGCGGGCATCAATCTCAAGGGTGGCGACGTGGTCGAGGTCTCTCCCCCCTTTGACACCACGGGTGCAACTGCTATTGCCGGGGCACATGTGGCGATGGAGATCATCTGCCTTCTGGGCTGGAACATGAGGGACAATGACTGAGTTCAATCAACCGATCAGCGGAAATGACCTGGCGCGGTTTTCGGGCCCGAACACCTTCATGCGGCTGCCGCAGGCAACCTCGCTGGAAGGTCTGGACGTGGCGGTTCTTGGGGTGCCGATGGATATCGGCACCTCCTGGCGGTCGGGGACACGCTTTGGCCCCAAGCAGATCCGCGCCGAAAGCGCGATGCTGCGCCCCTACAACATGGCGACCGGTGCGGCGCCCTTTGACAGCCTGAACGTGGCCGATATCGGCGATCTGGCGATCAACACCTTCTCGCTGCCGGATTCGCTGCGCATCATCCAGGAAAGCTATGAGGCCATTCTCTCGGGGGGGGTGATCCCGATGGCGATGGGCGGCGATCATTCGATCACCCTGCCGATCCTGCGCGCCATTGCCGACAAATACGGCCCGGTGGCGCTGGTGCATGTCGATGCCCATGCGGATGTGAACGACGAGATGTTCGGCGAGCGCGAAACCCACGGTACCGTGTTCCGCCGCGCCTACGAGGAAGGGCTGATCGTTCCCGACAAGACCTATCAGATCGGCATCCGTGGCACCGGCTACGCGGCCACCGATTTCTCCGAGGCGCAGGGCTGGGGCTTCCAGCACTTCCCGGCGCAGGAGCTGTGGGGGCGCTCGCTGCACCAGATGGGTGCGGAAATTCGTCGCGATATCGGCAATAGGCCGGTCTATGTCTCTTATGATATCGATAGCCTTGATCCGGCCTATGCGCCGGGCACCGGCACGCCAGAAATCGGCGGGCTGACCACGCCGCAGGCGCTGGAGCTGATCCGTGCGCTGCGCGGGATCAATATCGTCGGCTGTGACCTGGTCGAGGTCTCGCCGCCCTATGATCCCTCGGGCAATACGGCACTGGTTGGCGCCAACCTGCTGTATGAGCTGTTGTGCGTGCTGCCGGGAGTGAAGACGAGGTAAGCGACCGGCGCTGGGCAGAACCTGCCGCCGCGGCGGGCGCGAGGAGGAGGCAGGGCTTGACCTTGATTGCGCAATGAAGCGACTGATGCTGCTGGTCTGGCTGGCCCTGGCTGCAGTTGTCGCTGTGCTGGGCTTTATCCGCTTGGCGCCGAGCGATCCCCTGGACTGGAACACCCAGCCGGAACTGTCCGAGGACAAGGAGTTTCAGGGTGGCGTCTTCCGGGTGGTGCGCACCGGCCCCGGCGGGCTGGAGCGTTTCCACCAGATCGCCAGCTCGGCGCCGCGCACCAGTGTTCTGGCGGGCGGGCCGCAGGACGGCATGGTGACCTATATCACCCGCACCCAGGTGCTGGGCTTCCCCGATTACACCACGGCTGCGCAGGATGGCGATTTGCTGAAGGTTTACGCGCGCCTGCGCTTTGGCCGCTCGGACCTGGGGGCCAACCGCGAGCGCATCAACCGATGGCTGGCCGAGATGGAGTGGGACGCGCCCTGATCTGCTCGGTGGTTCTCCCGCCGGTTCGCGGGTTTCTTGCAAAACCCTTCACCGTTGGGCGTGGCACCGCGCAAGGGCGCGGTGCGGGCGCTTCCCCCCGACGAAAGAGGCTGTTTCGGAGCCGAGAGCAGCGGTTAGGAACCGGGCTCCCCTTAAGGTGTGTGCCCGCGTGAGATCGTCATTCCGCGTCAAGGGCGAGCCGCGCTGGCCTGCGGTCTCGGCACCCCCCTTGACCCGATGCTGCGCGAAGCAAAATGGTGGGGCTTTCCATCGCTGGGAGGTGACTGTAGGCTAGGGGAAAGAGCATTGTTTTAATTGGATAAAGAGGATTTCCCATGAGCAAGAAGTTTACCGGGCCGGGGTTGACGCTGGCCTGTTGCGCGCTGTTGGCGGCCTGCGGTGGTGCCCCCGCGAGCAATGAGCTGCGATTCAACTATGACGGGAATGGCCGGTTCAGCGGTGGTGCCGGTGCTGGCTGGACCGAGCAGGAAATCCGCTCCCACGCCGCGAACACCTTGTGCGGCAATCGTCCGGTTGCGGAGTTCCAAGTCTCCGTCCTGCCAACCGCACCGGATTACAAGATATTTTCGGGCAGATGTGCCGCTGGGGGACCTGCCGCGGCCATCGCGGGCACAGGCCAGGACCACATCGCTGCCAAGCCGCCGACTACATCAGCGCCGACAACGGTTCCGACGGCAAGCAGCGGCGTCTGGGACGGCTCCACCCCATTCGTGGACTAAAGTGACTGGGCGGGGATGCCGGGAGCAGCCAGGGCATTCCCGCTGAGCTTCTGCCCGCCCATCACAGGCGGCGCGGGTCTGGCTGCGAAGGGGGCGAGAGCTGCGGCAGCTCCGGCGGCGAGGACGATGCCGAGGGGGCTGTGGGCAGCGAGGCCGACAAGCAGCTGCTTTGCACCTCGCGCCACATCGGCACGTTCAGCGACATCTGGCACTGCGCCATGAACATGCGCCCGTCCACCTGCAGGCAGCGCATCTCGCCCAGTTCGACGCGGGCACCGGATTTATCGGTGCAGTAGCAGTCGATGGTTTTGTCACCCGGTCCGGTCACATCCGCCAGCGCGGCTGTGGAAGGCAGGCCCATGAAGATTGTGCTAATAAGGACTCTGGCATGTCGCATGGCTCTAGCATATCACATGGGGGTCAACTGCCAAAACATGAACAAGAATAGGCGCGTCCATGATCCCCGAGGAACGGCTGGAACAAATCCTGCAACGGTTTCAGTATCTTGAAGCTGCCATGGCGGATGGCGCCGGGGGCGGCGACATTGCGGCCCTCGCCAAGGAGTATTCTGACCTGCGCCTGGTGGCCGAGCAGGTGAGCGCCTACCGCAAGCTGCTGAGCGATCTGGCGGAGGCCGAAGCGATGCTGGGGGATCCGGACATGAAGGATCTGGCCGAGGAAGAGATCCCGGCGCTGAAGGCCGCGATCCCAGAGGCCGAGCGCGCGTTGCAGCTGGCGCTGCTGCCCAAGGATGCGGCCGATGCGCGCCCGGCCATGCTGGAGATCCGCCCCGGCACCGGCGGCGACGAGGCGGCGCTGTTTGCCGGAGACCTTCTGCGCATGTACCAGCGCTACGCCGAGGCGCGCGGCTGGAAGTTTGACGTCATCGAAGAGCAGGCGACCGAACTGGGCGGCATCAAGGAAGTCGTGGCGCATATCAAGGGCGAGAATGTCTTTGCCCGGCTGAAGTATGAATCCGGCGTCCATCGGGTGCAGCGGGTGCCCGCGACCGAAAGCGGTGGGCGCATCCACACTTCGGCCGCCACCGTGGCGGTTCTGCCGGAAGCCGAGGACGTGGACATCCAAATCGATCCGAATGATCTGCGGATCGACACCATGCGGTCGTCCGGTGCGGGCGGGCAGCATGTGAACACCACCGACTCCGCCGTGCGGATTACCCATCTTCCTACCGGCATCGTGGTGACGAGCTCGGAAAAATCGCAGCACCGCAACCGCGAGATCGCGATGCAGGTGCTGAAGGCGCGGCTTTATGATGCCGAGCGGCAGCGGATCGACAGCGAGCGCTCGGCGGACCGCGCCAGCCAGGTCGGCTCCGGCGACCGTTCGGAGCGTATCCGCACCTACAATTTTCCGCAGGGCCGCATGACCGATCACCGCATCAACCTGACGCTTTACAAGCTGGAGCAGGTGATGGGCGGTGATCTGGACGAAGTGATCGACGCGCTGACCGCGGACAACCAGGCGCGGCTTCTGGCCGAGATGGGGCAGTGACCATGGCGGAAACCGCAGCACAGGCGATGGCGGCGGCAACGGCACGGTTGCGAGGGGCGGGGGTACCCGACCCGGCGCGGGACGCGCGGCTGTTGCTTGCGCATGCGGCGCGGATCGAGGCCAGCCGGGTCACGCTGATCGCGCCGGAAGAGCTGGAGAGCGAAGTTGCAGAACGCTATGAACAGCTGATTTCGTTGCGGGCGATCCGCGTGCCGGTGTCGCACCTCTTGGGGGAACGGGAGTTCTACGGGCGTCGCTTCAAGGTGTCGCGGGACGTTCTCGACCCGCGCCCGGAAACCGAGATCCTGATCGAGGCCGCCCTGGCGCAGCCCTTTACACGGGTTCTGGACCTTGGATTGGGGTCGGGGTGCATCCTTGTAACTCTGCTGGCTGAACGGCCGGAGGCAACGGGGCTGGGGGTCGACATCAGTGAGGCCGCCTGTTTGCAGGCCAGCGCCAACGCTATCCTGCACCGGGTGGAGGCGCGTGTGGACATTCGCCAATCGGATTGGTTTTCCGACGTTGAGGGGCGCTTTGACCTGGTCGTGTCCAACCCGCCTTATATCGCGCTGGAAGAAATGGAGGGCCTGTCGCGGGAGGTGCGGGAGCATGAGCCAGACATCGCGCTGACCGATGGTGGCGACGGGTTGGGTGCATATCGGATGATTGCGGCGGGTATCGCGGCGCACCTGGAGCCCGGTGGGCGGCTCCTGCTGGAAATTGGCCCGACACAGGGCGCTGCCGTCAGCGCTTTGCTCGAAGAGGCGGGGATGAGCGATATCACCGTTCTGCCGGACCTTGATGGCCGGGACCGGGTTGTCTGCGCGCATTTGCCGCCTTTCAGCGAAAAATAGCGCGATAAATAGGGTTTTCGTCAGAAAAAACGCCGAAAACCCCATTGTGCCCCTTGTCTGAGGCTCCAAAAACGGGTTACTCAAAGAAAGCCGCTCGAGGAGAATGCCTTATAGGCGTTCCCGCGGCTACAAGCCCAAAATAGCTGATGATCCGGCGCTGAGGCGCGCATGTTTGGGTCTGCGGCGCATCAATTCAAGGCTGACGTTAGGCAGATGAGATCTTCCAAATCACGTTCACGTTCCAAGTCGAACCGTAACCGCCCGAACGGCGCCAATGTCGTGAACCGCGTGTTCGACAGCTCCGGCCCCGAGGGTAAGGTGCGCGGAACCCCGCAGCAGATCATCGATAAATACAACCAGTTGGCCCGTGACGCCCAGCTGAGCAATGACCGTGTTGCGACCGAGAATTTCCAGCAGCACGCCGAACATTACCTGCGCATGCTCAACGAGGCGCAGCGTGAGATCGAGGCGCGCCGCGAGGAGCAGGAACGTCAGAACCGCGAACGCCAGGCTGAGCGGGACCGCGAGCGTGCCGAACGGCTGGAGCGTCAGGAGCGCGAGGCCGCGGCAGCAGCTGCAGCCCCGGCGGATCCGGCATCCGCACCCCAGCCCGAGGTGATCGACCCGCGCGGTGACAACGGCAATGGCGAAGGCAGCGGTCTGGTGGAAACGCCGGAAAACCACGGCCAGGAGGATGCCGCGGCCGAGGCGCAGCCCAAGAAGCCAGCGCAGCGCAAGCCGCGCACCCGCAAACCGGCCGCCAAGGCCGATGCGAAATCCGACGCCAAGGGCGAAGCGCAGCCCGACGCGCAGCCGCAGGCGGGCTCCGACGAGGGCGGCGCGGCCGCTGCCGACAGCAGCGCAGAGGCCAAGCCGGCCAAGAAGCCGCGCACCCGGGCGAAACCCAAGCCCAAGCCCGAGGACGGTCCGGCAGAAGCGGCAGAGTAAACCCTTTGCCACGATCCTGGGCGTTCCATGACGTCAGGCTTGTACGCTCGATAAAAAGACCCCCGCAGCCCAAGGCTTGCGGGGGTCTTTTTTATCTGGCTCCGCCCGGGCAGCGTGATGGCGCGCAAAAGGCGCAGGTCTTGACCGTGAAGGCAACGCTTGACCGGTGGTGAGCCTTCAGTGGGTCGTCTGGCCTGAACTCCGCTTACCACAGGGCGGGGTCGTCGAACGGCTGGAGGCATGTGCAGGGGCCCTGCAGCGGCGCAAAGGAGGCGGCATCTGTTGAGGTGTCGGCCGTTGTCATCGCCTGCCAACCGACGGGCTGGCTGAGCGGGTGCGGCGGCGGCAGCTCTTGTGCCGTCACCTGACGAAAGCCGAACCGGCCGTAGTATGCGGGATCGCCGTAGGTGACCGCAATTTCTGTACCGCCCAGCCGCAACTGTTCCAGACCAAACCGGATCAGGGCCGAGCCAACACCCTTGCCTTGCCAGTCTGGATGCACGGCAACCGGAGACAGCAGGGCCACGCGGCGTTTGTCCTGCGCGTACTGCAGCGGAGAGAACATAATACAGCCCGTCAGAGTCTGGTCCTGCTGGGCTGTGAAGACCTGTACATGGGCCTCTGCAGGCGCGGCCAGCAAAGCAGTCACCAAACCTGCCACCAGAGTGCCTTCCTCTGCAGTGGCAGCGTCGGTAAAGGCCGTTTGGAACAGCTGGGAGATCGGCTTTGTCTCCAGAGAGGCTGGGGCGGAGAGCTGCATGCCTGCCATCCGGGATCAGCGTTGTGCTGCGGCTGCCACGTGGCGTGCCAGCGCGCAGAAGGCTTCGAGGCTGACTTGCTCTGCCCGTTCGGTCTGGGGGATGCCCGCCGCATGCAGCAGGTCTTCGATCTCGGGAGAAATGCCCTTGAGCGAGGCGCGCAGCATCTTGCGACGCTGGTTGAAGGCGGCAGCGACAACGCGGTTCAGCACCGCCGCATCGGCTTCGAAGCGGGGCGCGGGCAGGGCATCCAGATGGACCACGGCGCTGGAGACCTTGGGTGGCGGGGTGAAGGCACCGGGAGGCAGCGACAACACGATCCGCGCATCGGCACGCCATTGCGACAGGATTGCGAGGCGGCCATACGCCTTCGAGCCGGGCTGGGCGACGATGCGCTCGGCCACTTCGCGCTGGAACATCAATGTCAGGCTTTGCCAGAAAGGGGGCCAGTCCTTTGGCGTCAGCCAGCGCACCAGCAGTTCGGTGCCGACATTGTAGGGCAGGTTGGCGGCGATGCGGATCGGCGGCGTCAGATGCGCCAGCGGGTCGATCTCCAGTGCGTCACCATTGATGACGCCAAACCGGCCCGGATAGGCGTCGGCAATTTCCTGCAGCGCGGGCAGGCAGCGGGCGTCCTTTTCTACTGCGAGCACCCGCCGGGCGCCTTCGGCCAGCAGCCCACGGGTGAGGCCCCCCGGCCCGGGGCCGATCTCCAGTACGTCGCACCCCGACAGATCCCCCGCCTGCCGGGCGATCTTGGCGGTGAGGTTGAGGTCAAGGAGGAAATTCTGGCCCAGCGACTTGCGTGCCGACAGCTGATGCTTTGCGATCACTTCGCGCAGGGGGGGCAGGGAGTCGATTGCGCTCATGTGGCTGAGGTACCTTGGGGCAGGGCGCAGGGCGCGCGGGAAGGGGATGTTGCGGCTGGGGATATGTCCCGGCAGGCAAAGAATCAAGAGCTGGCAGCCATGGCCTGCGCCAGCTTCAATGCTTCGATCAGGCTGGTCGGGTTGGCCTTGCCGCTGCCCGCAATGTCAAACGCGGTGCCGTGGTCGGGCGAGGTCCGGATGAAGGGCAGCCCCAGCGTGACGTTGACGCCGCGATCGAAATCCAGCGTCTTGATCGGGATCAGCGCCTGGTCATGGTACATGCAGACTGCCGCGTCATAACGCGTGCGGGCGGCGGCGTGAAACAGCGTATCGGCGGGATGCGGGCCGGTAACGGCCAGCCCTTCGGACTGCATCTGTCGGACCAGGTCGTTGATCCAGTCCAGTTCTTCATGGCCCATGGCCCCGCCTTCGCCCGCGTGGGGGTTCAGGCCGGCCACCGCGATCCGTGGGGCTGCGATGCCGAATTGCCGTTGCAGGCCGAGCGCCGTGATCTCGATGGTTTCGCGCAGGAGGGCAGGGGACAGAACGGATGGCACATCGGAGAGCGCAATGTGGATGGTGGCAGGCACCACGCGCAGCTGCGCGCTGGCCAGCATCATCACCACGCGCTCGCATCCCGCCAGTGCTGCCAGAAACTCCGTGTGACCGGGATAGGCAAATCCGGCGCCGTCGATCAACGCTTTCTTGTGGATGGGGGCCGTGCACAGGGCCGCGGCCTCGCCTGCCTGCACCAGCTGGACCCCGGTCTCGATCGCGCGGATCACACCTGCCGCGTTTGCGGGGTCGGCCTGACCTTTGTCCGCGCTGCCCTGAAAGGGCAGCCGCAGCACCGGCATCGCATCCGTGCAGGCGGACAGGGCCTCCAGAGGCGCGGTGATCTCTCGAATGGGGGTGCCCGGAGGCAGGTGACGGGGATCGCCGATCCAGAAGAACGGGCAGCTGTCGCGCAAGGTCGCCCACGCCTTGGCGGCGATTTCCGGGCCGATCCCTGCGGGTTCGCCGCAGCTGAGTGCAATCGGCCCGGTGCGGGTCATTTGATCTCGATGCGCGCGTTCGCACGCAGCTGTTGCAGGTAGCTGTCGGACAGCGAGGTCATCCGCTGCACTGTCAGCGCATTCGCCACCGCCTCACGGGTGGCGCCTTCGCCCAGATCCGCAGTGCGGCCGCAGAGCATCAGCACCATCAGGGTTTCGCCGTTGTTGCGGCTCAGCGCGGTCGAGGTTTCACCATTGTCGAGCTTGGCCAGCTCCAAAGCGATGTCACTTGGGATCTCGGCGGGCGGCAGGCTGTGGATTTCCAGCACGGAGGGATCCTGGTCCTTGGCGAGCCCGTAGAAATCGTCGCAGGTGTCAACGCTTTGGGCGACTTTGCGCGCCTTGGCCAGGTTTTCGGGCGTGCGCGGGCCGGGCAGGTAGTAGGTTGCGTATTCGATGGCTGTGTAGCGGGGGGCCGCCCCTTCGACTTCGCGCACACCGCGCATCTGGAACAACGCGATCGCGCCTTGCAGCGGCATCGGTTCGGAGATTTCACCCGGTTTCAGGGCCAGCACCACTTCCTGCAGTTGCGGCGGCAGTTTGGTCAGCGTGACCCATGGCAACCGGCCGCCCTCGTCGCGGCTGGCGGCGGCAGAATACTGAGCGGCAGCGGCCGAGAAGGCGTCATACCCCTTGAGGCGGGAGACGTGCTCCACCAGTTCTTCGACCTGGGCGGCGTTTTGTTCCGTCAGCGGCACGATGAATTCCGACAACAGCACCTGCACGGTGCCGCTGCCGGCCTGCCCCATGGCGCGGTCAATCTCTGCGGCTGTGGGGCGGGCGCGGGACAGGAAGCGGGCTCGGGTGTATTCGCGCCAGCCAAGGCCCACCGTGGTGAAATCGCGCAGCGTCTGCGGGTCGACACCGTTCTGGCGCAGCACTGTCAGAAAATCGTTCAGAGACAGGTTGGCGCGCCCCGCCAGTTCTTCCATGCCCTTGGTGATTTCTTCCTCGTTGGGCAGGATCCCGGCCTGCTTCAGGACTTCGAGTTTCAGCCGGTCGTTGATCAGCTCCTTGCGGGCGGTCTCCACCGGATCGCCGGGAACCCGCAAGGCGGCCTGGAAGCGGGCGCGCTGTTCCAGTTCGTAGCGGGTGATGACCGCATCGTTGACCGTGATCGCCGGGGCAAAGAGGTTCTGCGCGGCGGCGGGCAGGCCGGACCAGGCCAGCCCGGCAGCCAGCGTCAGCGCGGCTGCGGTGTTGAAAGCGCGGGAAAGGATGGATGCCGGGAACCGGGATTTCACGTCTTGCTGCATGACCGCCTGTACTGTTTGCTGCCGCTGTTTACGGAAAAACCGTTCAGCGAGATGGTAAAGCCGAAATCCGTCGTCGGCTCAACACTTGATATCGAGGTATAGCGGCGGTTGACCGAAACGTCGACCATCACGCATTCGTTGCTGTAGGCCACTCCAAGCCCTGCGCGGGTGGCGCGGGCATCGGACACATCATATCGCAAGCGGGCGCTGGCCGACCAGTTGGGGTTGAGGTCATAGCGACCATCGAGCCAGAGTTCCGAGGTCTCTTCGTCGCGTTCTTCTTCCGGGTCGGTGCCCAGCCAGAGATAGGTGCCCGACAGGCTGGAGCGATGGGTGGTCCAGTCGCCGCGCAGCTCAGCCTTGGAGAAGTTGAACGACCCGTTCAACAGCCCGCGTGTCGACAGCGCCAGGCCTTTGCCGAACTTGATCTGCCCGGCCAGCAGCAGGTCCGAGGACGTGCCCCCAAGACCCGAGCTTTTGGTAAAGCGCGGGTCAGCTTCGCTGCGCAGAACATGACCGGCGGTGGCATAGGCCTGCCAGCCGCTCGGAGCGTAGCGCGCCCAATTGGCCCCGTACACCAGCGTCAGCCCGTCTTCGCGCGCATCCGCCTCCGCAAAGCGGGACAGAGACAGCAGGTTGCCTTGATCGAATTCGACGAAACGGCTCTCTTCACTGGCGACGTCACCGCTGCCTTCATTGCGCCAGCCAATCTGCAGGATGGGCTCCAGATACTGGGTGGCGCCAGAGGCCTCCTGGCGGGTCATCGGCAGGCGGAATGTCACCGCGCTGCGCGGCGTGAACCGGGTCAGCCTTTCGGTATAAAAGCTGTCGTCAAATGAGCGGAAGGCGTCGGCGGCCCCGCCGATTTCCCACTCGGCCAGGATGCCGTAGCCAAGGCGCCAGCTGCGGCGCCACTCGATGTCGGCGGTCAGCCGGGTGAGGTCGCGGCCATAGCTGAATTCCTTCGTTCCTTCCTGGCTGGAGCTACGGTGGTGGCCGTGCCCTTGCAACGTGAGCCGCAGCTCGCCGCCTGTCAGGGCCGGGTGGTGGCGGGTCTGATAAAAGACCTCGGCGATGCCGGAGGGAATTTCGCTTTGAGTTTCGCTCTCCCGCAACGTCTTGTAGTGCGTCAGCGATGCGCGCAGGAGGCGATCGCGGCGGGCGCGCTCCAGAACGATGTCAGACCGCAAGCGGTCGAGATCGGGGAGGCCGTAGTCAGCAAGATAGGCATCGTCGGAAACGGTCTTGAAGTCGAAGCTGAGCTGATAGTCGCGCGGCAGCTGAAAGCGCCCCTCGAGGAAGGCATATCCACGGCCTTCGCCACGGTAGAGATCGTCGCGGGTATAGGCACCGTTGAACTCGATCCGCCCGGTGCGGAAGGCCTGGCGGTAGCGCAGGTCCAGCGTGCGGGTGCTGGAGGAAATGTAGGGCGCCAACGTCAGGTCACGGTGCGGGCCGAGCGTGAAGAAATACGGCAGCTTGATGCCGGTTCCGAGGTTGGAGGTTGAGCGCAGCGACGGGATCAGGAAACCGGTGGCCCGATCCAGTGACGGGTCCGGCAGGCGCAGGGCCGGGAAGTAGAAAACCGGCACATCGAGGATGCGGAACTGGGCGCTTTCGAAATACAGTTGTCGTTCGAGTTGGTCGTGGGTGACACGTTCGGCGCGGATCTGCCACAACGGAGGGCGCCCGTCATCGCAGACATCACAGGAGGTCGCGGCGGTCTTGTACAGTTGCGTATAGCGCCCGCCGACACGCGACATTTGCAGCGAAGCCAGTTGAAGCTGTTGCTGAAACACCATGCGCGCGCCGGTCAACAAACCGTTGCGCAGATCGCGGTCCAGTTCCGCGGCGCTGGCCAGAATGGTGATCGTATCGCCCTGGTCGATGCGGATCGGCCCCTCGATGTCGAGGGTGCCGGTGGTTTGGTCGAAGGTGATCTTCGCGGCGCGGAGCCGGGTGTCGCCCTGGAAGGCTTCGACGTTGCCTTCGGCGACCAGGGTGCGGTCCGGCGTGATGAACAACTGGTCGGCAACCAGCATCGCAGGCGCGGTCTGCTCCTGCTGTGACACTGCCTGCGCCTGTACAGGCGCGTCAGCGAGCGCCAGCCAGGGCAACACGGCGGAAAGCAGCAGCCTGCGGTGCAAATTACCCGTCTTCGGCATGAAGGAGCAGTCCCAAAGTCAAAAGTATCGCGGCAACGGGGGGCGCCCAGGCCGCAAGGGCCACCGGGATCTGCCCGTTCTCGCCAAGGATTTGCGCGAAATTGCGGATGAAATAAAGCCCGAATCCCAGCAGGACGGCCATCAACACGGCAAGTCCGGTTCCGCCGAAGCGGGCATGGCGCATGGTAAAGGCAGCACCGACCAGCACCATCGCGATCAGGAACAGTGGTCGGGCGAGCTGGGCCTGGTAGAGCACCTCATATCGTTTGGTGCTGAAGCCAGCCTGCGAGAGTTCGCGGATGGTGGCGGGCAGATCATAGATTGAGATGCCACTGGAGGTGCCCAGCGTGTCGCGGATGCGATCGGTCGTCAGCGTCGTCGGCAGGCGCAGTTCGGCGTGCCGTACGGCGCCACCTTCCGGGTTCAGACCAGCCACCAGCGGCCAGGATTTAACGTCCTTCAAGATCCAGACACCATCTTCCAGCCGTGCCGAATCCGCGGTGATCCGGCGGACTGGTCCGCTGTCCTGTGCGTAACTGTGGATCGACACATCGTGCAAAGTGATCTCGGCAGCGTCGCCGCTGTAGCCCTTGGCGTGGATCACCGACTGGCCCTGGCTGCCGCCCTGACGCAGCCACAGTCCCTCGCCGCTGAGCGACAGCGCCGAGGGGCCGCCATTGCGGTAGGTCTCCGCCAGGTCCTGGTAGCGATTGGTGGTGGCCGCCACGATCGGGTTCAACGTGCTGACCGCCAGCCCGCCAATCACCGCAGCCACGAGAACCGGCGCCGCCAAGGCCCGGATGCCGGAGCGGCCGATTGCCCGGGTCACCACCAGTTCGCTGCTGCGGGCAAGGCCGACAAACAGCACGATGGTGCTGAGGATCATGATCAGCGGCAAAAACTCACTGAGTGCCGCAGGCAGGTTCAACAGGGTAAGGCCGATCAGCTGCGCCATGCTCAGATCGGCCGAATCGAAACGTCGGATCTGCTCGTTGAGATCGATCAGCAGCACCAGCGTCATCAGCACGGCGACAATCACCATGAACCACTGAACAAAGCGCCGCGCATAGTAGAAATCGAGCGTCATGCGGCGGCCTCCGGCGTCGCGGCGAGGATCCTTTTGGGCCGACCCGCGAGGATCAGGAACACCAGCGCGAGGGCCAGACCCAACGCGGTCGGCGCATAGATCAGCGGCCACAGGTCGGGGTTCTTCACAACCGGTTCCGACACCACGCCGCGCAGCCCCTCGATGAAGATCAGGATGACAAACGCCAGCATCGCCTGACGCCAGACGCCAAACCGCGAGAACGTGCCGAGCATCAGCGTGGCGAAACCAATCAGGGTAACCGCGATACAGACCAACGCGCGGGCGAACCGCAGGTGCAGTTCCTCGGCCTGGGCGCCGGGGCTGTGGCCGTCCTTTTTCTGTACCTCCGCGCGGTTGCGCAGCAGTTCCAGGCTGGGGATGGCGCGGATATTGCGTGCGGAACTCTCAGCTTTGTTTGCCAAGACACTGATATCGTATGAAAAATCAGAAAAGAACGTGGTCGACAGCTGCTGGTTGCGGTGCGTCAGACGCTGCGCCATGCCTTCGACCATGATGAGGTGGGCACTGTCCTCGTCCCGGACGAGGAAGGCACGCGTGCCGGTGTAGGTGACGGTGACCTCGGGGTCACGCCGGTCCGACAGGAACACGTCATTCAAGGTGCCGTCAGGATCGATCTGGCGGATATAGAAGGTCACCCCGTTGGCCGGGTGCAGGAAATCCCCTTCGCTCAGCAGCTTTGCGGTGATATTGCGGGAGACTTCGCTTTCGCGCCGCTCGAGCTGATTGATCGAGGTCGGCAACAGGTAGTGGGTCAGCGCCGACATCATGAGCGCCGTGATGATGCCAAAGACCAGAGCCGGTCGCGCCATCTGCCAGGGGCTGGTGCCCGTCGCCCGCAGAACGGTCAGCTCGCTCTCGCTGTTCAAGCGGTTGGTGACCCAGACCGAGGCGCCAAAGGCGGCGATCGGCAGCACCATTCGGATCAGGTTGGGGAGGGTCAATGCGGTGAATTCAAGAAACACCAGCGCCGACTGGCCATTCCCGATGAGCCGGTCAAACAGCACAACCGCACGATTGACCCAGAACACCGCAACCAGAATCAGCGCGAAGAAGCCGAAGAACAGCAGGTACTGAGACAGTACATATCTGTCATATCTTGACACCCGATCCCCCCAGATCCTGCCATTGTTGTTTTGCCGGACCTTAGTGGATTTGCTGCGCGGGGAAAACTGCATTCTGGCGTTGATGCGAGATCCGCGCAGGCTCTGGCCGAAGCGAGGTCTGGTCAAGCGCGACCGCGCGCGATAGCTGTTTGCTCAACAAGCAACCGACCCAGCAGGAGAACGTGGCATGAGCAGCCTCACCCCGATCCGTTTTGCAGACTATGACCCCAAGGCCCTGTCCGGCATGACCGGCCGTGTTGCGGTGCTGGTCACGCCCGAGGGCAGCATGGATCAGGCGGCGCGGACCGCCAACCGGTTGAGCAAGGGCGCCATTGCTCGCCTGATCGAATCGGACGGTTTCAAGAAGGTGAAATCCGGGCAGGTTGTCTCCATTACCTGGCCCGCCGGGATGCAGGCTGAAGCCTTGGATGTGCTGGTGTTGTCGCGCAAGCTGACCCCGGTGGAGGCGCGCAAGGCCGGGGCCAAGCTGGCCTCGGTGGCAGCGGGCAAGCCTCTGACGGTGATGGTCGGAAACATGAACAAGGCGGCGGATTTGACCCTGGGGATCGCCCTGCGTGGCTACGAATTCGAAAGCCACAAGACGGCCACCGACGAGGCGACCCGGGCCGAAGTGACGATTGCCAGCAAGGTGCCGTCCGATTTGGAGGCGACCTGCGCGCCGTTGCTGGCCGTGGCCGAGGGCGTGCATATGACACGCGATCTGGTCAACGAACCGGCCAATGTGCTGACCACCACCGAATTCGCCCGTCGGATCGACGAGATGAAGGCCATCGGCCTGGAGGTCGAGATCCTTGAAGAGGCGGACCTGGAAAAGCTGGGCATGCGCACATTGCTCAGCGTCGGGCAGGGGTCCGACAGCCCCTCCAAGGTTGCGGTGATGCAGTGGAACGGCGGTGCCAAGGATGCGGCGCCACTGGCGCTGGTCGGCAAGGGCGTGGTGTTTGACACGGGCGGCATCTCGCTGAAGCCGGCGGGTGGCATGGAAGACATGACCATGGACATGGGGGGCGCCGGCGTTGTTGCCGGCACCATGAAGGCGCTGGCGCTGCGCAAGGCCAAGGCCAATGTGGTGGGCCTGGTCGGACTGGTCGAAAACATGCCATCGGGCAATGCCATCCGTCCCGGCGACGTGGTGAAATCAATGAAGGGCGACACGGTCGAGATCATCAACACCGACGCCGAGGGGCGCTTGGTGCTGTGTGATGTGCTGTGGTATGCGCAGGAACGTTTCAAGCCTGCGGCCGTGATTGACCTGGCGACCCTGACCGGTGCCATCATCATCGGTCTCGGGCACGAAAATGCAGGTGTGTTTTCCAACGATGATGCCCTGTGCAACGCTTTCCTCAAGGCCGCAAATGCGGAGGGCGAAGGCGCCTGGCGGATGCCCCTGGGCAAGGCCTACGACGATCAGTTGAAATCGCGTATCGCCGATATGAAGAATGTCGGTGGCCGCCCCGCCGGCTCGATTACCGCGGCGCAGTTCCTGCAGCGCTTCATCCAGGACGGTGTGCCGTGGATTCACTTGGATATTGCCGGTGTGGCCTCTGTCAAATCGGACACCGATTTTGCGCCCAAGGGCGCAACCGGCTGGGGTGTGATGGCGCTGAACCGTCTGGTCTCGGACAAGTTCGAGGCGGAATAATCACGTATGGGGGCCGCCTATTTCTATCACCTGACGCGCGCGCCGCTGGAGGAGACGCTGCCGGTGCTGCTGGGCAAGGCCCGCGGCGCCGGATGGCGGATCGCGGTGCGCGGGCGCGATCCGGAGCGACTGGCCTGGTTGGACGATTGCCTGTGGCAGGGGCCTGCTGACAGCTTTCTGCCCCACGGCCTGGCGGGTGGCCCCCATGACGCGTTGCAGCCGATTTTGCTGACCACGGCCGCCGAGGCGGCAAATGCGCCTGACTGCGTGATGGCGGTGGACGGTGCCGCCGTCAGCCCGGAAGAGGTGCAGAGCCTGCAGCGGGTGTGCATCCTTTTCGATGGGACCGATCCGGACGCCGTCCAGCACGCGCGTGTCCAGTGGAAGTCCCTCACCGACGCGGGCTGTTCTGCCCAATACTGGTCCGAAGAAAGCGGGAGGTGGGAGAAAAAGGCGGAAAAATAGCGCCTCCGCCCGTTCAGTCGGCGAGTTTTCGCCGGTTCCTCACGGGATTGTTTCAATTGTGCAGGAATTGCTCGCGTGAGCGTGCAACCCACAGTATGCCTGCTGCCAGTAAGGCTGGGACAAGTCGATCACGAGGGACGGATGAAGGTACGAGGTGTTCTTGGGCGAGCGCGCCTGACATTTGTGGCTGGCGCAATGTTGCTGACACTTGCGAATTGCGCGGACATGGAGAGCGGCTCGGTCAGTCGCGCCGAAGTGGACATGGAACGGCTGACCTTTGCCGTCGACGTGGCGCAGACGATGCGGTCCAAGGGCCAGAGGGTCTGGTGTGTACCGTTCGCCCGTAACGCCAGCGGGATCGAGATCTACGGCAATGCAAAAACCTGGTGGAACCAGGCCAAAGGCCAGTACCAGCGCCAGAAGACGCCGCATACCGGTGCGGTTATGGCCTTCACCGCCACAAGGTCCAATCCGCTGGGGCACGTGGCTGTCGTCTCCGAGGTCGAAGGGCCGCGTCGGATTCGGGTGAACCACGCCAATTGGCGCCGGAACCGGGTGTCTCTGGACATGGCAGTGGTGGATGTGTCGAAGAACAACGACTGGTCCGCCGTGCGTCTGGAAAGCAACCCCGGCGCACTCGGCCGGGTCTATCCGGTGACCGGCTTTATCCTGCCGCCGGCCAGCAAGGGCTGAACCGACCCGGCGCTACATGGCCGCGGGGTGGTGGCAACAGTTGTCTCCAGCTACGTCAGGCAAAGGTGTCTGCTTGTCACGCGCGCCCGGGTGCTAGAGTTGTGGCTGACTGGCGGCGGTCAGCGGGTCAGCACCAGAGCGCCATTGCGGATCTCGATACTGGACCAGCGTTGCAGATAGCCCATGCCAAGTAGGGATTGCTCCAGCTCGCCCTCGTTCACCCAGACGCGCAGGTTGCGATCGGTGATGCCGCCCAGTGAAATCTCGTCAATCCAGACCGAGGCGGTGCGCACCTCGCCGTTGGCGGTCCGCGCGCGTCCCAGATAGGCGAGGGCCTTGGTATCGATGCCCGCGCGCTCTGCATCGCGCTCATTGAGCACAACCTGGCTGGCACCGGTGTCGACCAGGAACTCGACCGGCGTTCCGTTGACCTCAAGGGTGAGATAGTAGTGCCCATCGCGCGAGCGTGGCACTTCGACACGGCCAGTCTCTTGCGCGACGCTTTGCTGCGGGCGCACGGTCTGGCGGATGTCGTCCCACAGCCCATAGGAGGCAATGACGCCGAGAAAAATGAAGATCCAGACCGCGAACATTTGCGCGGCCTTCCCAAGGGAGTTGCGGTTCTGGACAAAGACCCAGGACCCGACCGCAACGAGCAGGATCACCAGATAGATAACTCGTCCGATTTCATAGTCGCCCATCGCGGCACCTCCCCCTTGTTATGTAGGTGCGCAGGGCGGTGGTGCTAGGCTGCAAATCCATAAGCGCGCAGTCCGTCGAGGACGAATTGCACCGACAGGGCGGCCAGCAGCATGCCCAGAAGCCGGGTGACCACGGTGATGCCGGTCTTGCCCAGCAGGCGTTCGAACAGGCCGGAAAACAGGCACATCACCAGCAGGATCGCCAGCACGCAGACAACAACGCCCATGACCATTGCGAAACCGGCGAACCCCGGTTGCTGGCCGGTCAGCAGGATCACCGTCGCAATCGAGCCAGGTCCGGCGATCAGCGGGATCGCGAGGGGAAAGACCGAAGGGTCGTCAATGTCATCTTCTTCACTGCGATCTTCGCGTCGCTTGTTGCGGCGTTCAAACAGCATATCCAGCGCCGTCAGGAACAGCAGTACGCCACCGGCGATGCGAAAGGCGGGCATGGAGATGCCGACGAAGCCCAGAACCGCCTCGCCAAGAGCTGCAAACAAGGCCAGCAGAACCGCGGCGATGACGGTGGCGCGGATCGCGATGCTACGGCGTTGGCGCGGGGTCATGCCTTGGGTCAGCGCCAGGAAGATCGGTGTCAGCCCGATCGGGTCGACAATGACGAACAGGGTCACGAAAGAGGTGATCAGGAATGCGGTGTCGATCATTGCGCCTCGGCCTGCTCCAGCTTTTCAAGGGCGTCCATCCACAGGGTCTCCGCCCGGGCCAGCGCCTCGATACATTCGGCATGTTTCTTCTGCCAGGTCTCGATGTCGGCTGCTTTGCCCGGCTCGTACAGGCTAGGGTCGGCCAGCTTTTCGTCAAGCTTTTCACGCATGTCGGTCAGCTTTTCCACGCGCGCTTCGGATTTGCGCACCTCTGCGCGCAGCGCCAGAAGCTGATCGCGGGAAGCCCGTTTCGGTTTGGCGGTCTTGATCGCCTCGGCGTCGGCCTTGGGAGCAGGTTTGTCCCGCGCCAACAGCAGCGCGCGGTAGCTTTCCAGGTCGCCGTCATAGGGTTTGACCGTGCCGTCGGAGACCAGCCACAGCCGATCCGCCACCAGGCTCAGCAGATGCATGTCGTGGCTCACCAGGATGACGGCGCCAGAGTAGGCTGTCAGCGCCTCGACCAGCGCCTCGCGGCTTTCGATGTCCAGGTGGTTGGTCGGTTCATCCAATATCAGCATATGCGGAGCGTCGATCGTCGCGAGCAGCAGGCTGAGCCGGGCCTTCTGGCCGCCAGACAACCGTCGCACCTCGGTCTCTGCCTGGGCAGCCCCAAGGCCGAAACCCGCCAACCGAGAGCGCCACCGGGCCGGTGCTTCCTCCGGGCGCAGGCGGCGCAGGTGGTCCAACGGGGTTTCATCCACATACAGCTCATCAACCTGGTGCTGCGCGAAATAGCCGATACGCAGTTTGGAGGACCGCGTCATCGAGCCCGCCATCAGCGGCAGACGGTCCGCGAGAAGTTTAGAGAGGGTCGATTTGCCCTGACCGTTCTTGCCCAGCAGGGCGATCCGGTCGTCCTGGTCTATGCGCAGGTTCAACCGTTTCAGGATTTCGGTGTCACCATACCCGGTGACGCCCCCTTCGATCTGGATGATCGGGGGCGGCATCTCCTCCGGCTCGGGAAAGGTGAAGGCGCGCAGGGCGGCTTCCTGCGGGGTGGTGATCGGCTTCATCTTGGCGATCATCTTGAGCCGCGATTGCGCCTGCACCGCCTTGGACGCCTTGTAGCGGAAGCGGTCGACAAAACTTTGCAGGTGCGCGCGCCGCGCCTCCTGCTTCTTGGCCTCGGCTTCCGCCACCGCCAGCCTCGCGGCGCGGGTTTCGGCAAACGTATCGTAGTTGCCCTGATAGAGCGTGAGCTTCTTGTCTTCCAGATGCAGGATCGCGCCCACAGCCCGGTTCAGGAGGCCCCGGTCGTGGCTGACGATCAGCACCGTATGGGGGTATTTGGCCAGGTAGCTCTCGAGCCAGAGCGCGCCCTCGAGATCCAGGTAGTTGGTGGGCTCGTCGAGCAGCAACAGGTCCGGTTGGGAAAACAGCACCGCTGCGAGGGCCACCCGCATCCGCCAGCCACCGGAAAAGTCCGAACACGGGCGCTGCTGGTCGGCATCGTCAAATCCCAGCCCCTTCAGGATCGAGGCGGCGCGCGCTTCCGCTGACCAGGCGTCGATATCGGCCAGCCGGGTCTGGATCTCTGCAATACGACCGGCGTCCGTGGCGGTGTCCGCTTCGGCCAGCAGTGCGGCGCGTTCGGTGTCGGCGGCCAGCACCGTATTCAGCAGCGACACATCCGACGAAGGCACCTCCTGTGCGACACCGCCGATGCGGGCGCGGGAGGGCAGGGTGATGCTGCCGGATTCCAACGCCAGCTCGCCCCGGATGATGCGGAACAGCGTGGTTTTACCGGTGCCATTGCGCCCGACCAGACCGACCTTGTGCCCGGTGGGAATATTGGCGCTGGCGCCCTCGATGAGCGGGCGGCCTTCGACCGAATATGTGATGTCCTGAATGCGTAACATGAGCAGCGGTGTGGCGCAGCCGTCGGGGGCTGTCAATCGGCCTGCCGCCTTGGGCGGCTCGAAATTCTTGCTCCTCGATACGCGCGTGCGTGTACGCGCTCTGAAAACATCTTCCCAAGCGCGCCAAGCCATGTTAGGCGGCGCGCGGAGTTTCCGGCCCAGGGACATCCCCCGAGGCCCATCAATCAGGAGAATGCCAAATGGCTCTGGAACGCACTTTCTCGATCATCAAGCCCGATGCAACCCGCCGCAACCTGACCGGCAAGATCAACGCCAAGTTTGAGGAAGCCGGCCTGCGCATCGTGGCGCAGAAGCGCATCCACATGACCAAGGAACAGGCTGGCAAGTTCTACGAAGTGCACGCTGAGCGCCCGTTCTACGACGAACTGTGCGAATTCATGTCCTCCGCGCCGGTTGTCGTGCAGGTTCTGGAAGGTGAAAACGCTATCGCGAAGAACCGCGAAGTCATGGGTGCGACCAACCCGGCAGACGCCGCACCGGGCACCATCCGCGCCGAGTTCGCCGAGTCCGTTGGCGAGAACTCCGTGCACGGCTCCGACGCTCCGGAAACCGCTGCTGCGGAAATCGCATACTTCTTCTCCGGCATCGAGCTGGTTGGCTAAGCCATAGACACTGGCTGATTTCAGCTGGTTTGAGGGGGCTGCAGCTTTGGCTGTCAGCCCCCTTTTTTCATCGATCCAATGTGCGGCTTAGCGGGTGCTGCCAAGCCGGACGATTGCGCGGCTTCCCACGGTGGTGCATGCCGACATACGATGGGGCCATTTTCAGCTCGCGTGGCGGCGTGAGGCTGGAAAAGGGTTTCCGACCCAAGCGTTTAGGAAGCGGCTCCTTTGGCGGCGTTTCCTCGAGGTGGCGGCGCAGGAGGGCCGTGTTACGAGTATTTGCCTTCCACGCCACGTCGAACAGGTCACCGACCAGCGGCACCGACCCGATGAGGGCATCGACACCGATATTGGCAGCCATCCGCGCCAGTATCGGGGCGGAAGCACCCATGCGGTAGCCGGAGTAGAGGATGTATCCGGCCGGGATCAGGGCGACAGCGTCGCCGACGCCGGGCACAAGCCCGGCAATGCTGTCCCAGCCAATCCGTACTCCGAGGACGGGGATACGGAAGGCGCGATCCATACGCTGGGCAAGACGATCCAAGGTTTCGAGCTTGCGCTCCTGAAGGGGGCTAAGGTCAGACATGTTCAGGTCTCCTCGCGATGATCCAGACCGCATGGACGATACCGGGGATGTAACCCAGCAGAGTCAGCAGAATGTTCAGCCAGAAATGTTTGCCCAGACCCACTTGGAGGAACACGCCAAGTGGCGGCAGAATGATGGCGAATATGATACGGATCAGGTCCATGCCGGGTCTCCTTGCTTCGCGTTGCACTCGTCAGGACAACGATTGAAACCGGCAAAAGGTTGCATTCCGGGCAGAGGCGGCCCGTGGGGCTGGCTGGAGAGAGGCGCTGAGGGAAGGGCGACAGGCCGCGGCGCGGGCGGTCACCTGCCGCTCAGAGCGCCTTCAGATCGGCGGCGCTGGCCCGCACGCCAATGGCGTCGAGTTCTTCCAGGAATTTGCTGTCGTGCTGCGGGCGGGCGTCGGCCTTGATCGCGTCAAAGCGTTTGCGCAGCTCTTCTTTTTCTCTGCCCTTGCAGTCATTCCACGGGCGTCCCTGCAGGGCCATGACCAGCGCGTAGTAACCGATGAAATGCGGCCGGGTGCCACTGCGGAGCAGGCGCGCGTAGGCGGCATCGGCACCGATTTCGCGCAGTTCCTCGGCCGAGTGGATACCCGCGGCGCGGCAGGCCTCTTCATATGCCGGACCAAGGTTGCGAATGCTGGAGATCGGAGTGTTCATGGTTTGTTTCTATCGCGTCGCGCAAGGTTTGTCACCCCAAGATGTCTGCATGTGGCCGACTCCGGTCTCGCTATCTGCCACCTCAGCGCGGCGTTCCCTCCTTGCGCACGGCGCTGAACCACTCCGCCATGAAACGGCGCCGTTTCTGCGCATCGAGATAGACCAGCAGCCCGGGGCCGAGGTGAATGGGGCGATGTCCGCTGGTGGTGTCGGTCAGGGATTCCGGCGGCGGGCTGAAGGGAAAATCCTCGGCAAGCGGGCGGGACCAGCCGGCGGTCACCAAGTGATCAACGAAGGCCTCTGCGCGTTTTGGCTGAGCGCCGCCGCGCAACAGTACCGCCGAGCGCATCATCAGATGGGTATAGTCGACCGGATCCACGACGATGATCTTGTCGGCCAGATCCTTGCGCGCCCGGGCATAGCTGCCCAGGACGTTGTAGGCGACCAGAATGTCACCGGCGGCAACGCTTTCGATCATGGCGGCGGAACAGCAGAACAGCTGCGGGCGCAAGCTGCCGATCACCTCCATCAGCCGCCAGTAGGTTTCCGACGTGCGCGCGTCCTGGGTGGCAAACAGGTAGCCCAAGCCACTGAGGGACACGTCATAGGTGCCCACCTTGCCGCGAAACCGCTCAGGTTTGGCGCGCAGCAGGGTGACCAGATCCTGCCGGGTGCGGGGAACCTCCTGCTCTTCGAACCCTTTGGTGGAAAAGACGATCGAGGCCGGTTCCATCGAAAACGCAAAGACATGGCTGCGCCACTCGCCCCAGGGGGGGATACGTGCGGTCGCGTCTGACTGGTAGGGTCTAGTGTAACCGTCATTGGCAAGCTTGGTCTGCAGATCCATCGCGGAGGAAAGGGCGACGTCAAACTGATGCTCGCCCTCCAGGATCGCTTTCATGACCTGACTGCTGTTGGCCACGGTATAGTCCACCGCGGTCCCCGGGTTGCGGCGCAGAAAGCTGTCGATCAGCGGCGCAAGAATATGCGTGTCGGTGGTTGAGATGACCCGCAGCGGAACGCCGTCCGCCGGGCCGATCCATCGGTGTTCTTCGATTTCAAAGCAGCGAGCGGGCTGGGCTTGGACGAACAGAAACAGCGCCAGCAGCAACTGGGGTGCCGCGGGGATCAACTTCTGCAGGTGCTTCATGGGGCTGGAAAACACAGGGTAACGCATGCGCCTGCTCCTGTTTCGCTATTCTTGATGAGGAGTTGGCCCGCGTGTGCCTCTGCAACCTCGCGGGCGATGGTCAGCCCCAGGCCGGAGCCAATGGTGTCGCGGGCATTGGCGCCCCGCACAAAGCGTTGGGTCAGCGCTTCGGTGTCCTCCTTGCCAAAGCCGCCAGCCTGGTCTTCGACCGTGATCCGCGCGAGGCCATCACGGGTTTCCACCCGGATCCACACCTGGCTGTCTTGCGGCGAATACTTGATGGCGTTGTCGAGGATATTGCGCACCGCGTTCTGGATCAGAATGCCGTCGCCGCAGGCGCGGACATCGGTTTCTGCGGCGAAGTGCAGCGTGATTTCCTTCATTTCTGCAACCGGTTGCAGCCTGTCGGCCAGCTCGCGGGCCAAGGCCGTCAGGTTGATGTCATCCTGCTCCAGGCTGTCGGTGCGAAAGGAGACCATGGCGTGGTCCAGAAGCTGCCCGGCGGCGCGCGAGCTTTCGTCGATGGCGCGGATCATCTCGCGCAGACCCACCCGGTTGGCCTCCTTGTCGACCCGCATCAGCATGACCTCGGCCTGGGTCCGTACGGTGGCCAGCGGCGTGCGGACGCGGTGGGCGGCCTCGGCGATGAAATCCTCGGACCGGCTGAGCGACGTCTGCAGGCGGCTGATGAAGGTGTTCAGCGAGGCCACCAGCGGGGCCATTTCCGAAGGCACCGGACGCGTCACCGGGCGCAGGTCCTTGGGGCCGCGCCGCGAAATCGCCGCAGTCAGCGCGCGCAGCGGCGTGATGCTGGACTGCGCGGACCAATAGGCCAGCGCCGAGGCGAGCAGGAAGAAGGCCACACCCAGGTAAAGCGCCGAGCGGAACAGCTGACTGAGCTGCACGTCCTGCCCGGTGCGGGTTTGAGCCACCGAGACCTGCACCAACACCGGTGCACCGCTGACGGCCAGTCGACGCGACAGAGTGACCACACGGATGCTCTCCTCTTTGTATTCGGCGGTCTGGAACAGCGGCTGGGCAACCTGGCCGGTGGAACGGCCGACCGGCAGATCGGCATAGCCCGTCAGCAGTCGCCCGGCAGTGGTAATCCGGTAGAAGACCCTGTCGTCGCTGACATTCCCCAACATAGACAGCGCCGCGTAGGGGATGTCGGCGGTGATTTCGCCGGATTGTACGGACACCGAATCGAGGATGGAACTGGCCGAGGCCAGCAGGATGCGGTCGTGGCTTTCTTCTGCCACGTTGCGCACGAACCCCAGCACCGCAAAGAACAACAGCGCGGCCAGAAGCGCCGCGCTGCCCACCAGCTGCAGCAGCAGGCGGCGGCGGATCGAGCCGCTGACATTGACGGTGCCGCTCATTCCAGCGACAGCCGATAGCCGAGGCCGCGCACGGTGGTGATTTGCGCGGAGGACCCCGCCAGATGCTTGCGCAGCCTCGCCACATAGACCTCGATCGCATTCTCCGAGACGTCCTCGTCATAGGAAAACAGCCGGTCAACCAGCTTGGCCTTGGAGAAGATCTGGTCTGGAGCGTTCAGGAAGACCTCCAGCAACCGCAGCTCCCGGTTGCGCAGGGTGGCGGATTTTCCGGCCACGGTCAGCGTGCCGGCCATCGGGTCGAATTCCAGATTTCCGAATCGCCGGATGTTGGAGCTGACCCCGCCGCGGCGCCGCAGCACCGCCCGACAGCGCGCCTCCAGCTCGGCAAAATCGAATGGTTTGGTGATGTAGTCATCGGCGCCCAGATCCAGCATGCCGACCCGGTCCGAAATCTCGGAACGGGCGGTCAGCACGATCACCGGGGTTTCCTTGCGGCGGTCGCGGTGATCTTTCAGAAAGCTGCGGCCGTCGCCATCCGGCAGCATAATATCCAGTAAAATCAGATCGTAATCCGTGGTGCCGACAAAGGCTGTCGCGGTGGAAACATCGGCGGCGTGGTCCACCACATGGCCGTCCAGGCGCAGCCGGTCCAGCAGGGCGCTGGCCAGGCTCTCGTTATCCTCGACCAGAAGAAACCGCATGCCGGGTGATCCTTTCCTTACGCGCCGTGACAGGTTTGTGTCAGCTTGCTGTGTTCCCTTTCAGTCATGGGCGGCAAAACCGCGCTTTGTCAAATGGGAGGACATAATGACGAAATTTACCCTTACACGCCGGGTGGCGATGGCCGCCGCGGCGGCGGCACTGGCATTCGGCAGCCCGCTGAAGGCGGCAGAGCAGGTGGTTGACAGCATCCACTTCCTGATCCCCGGCGGCGCTGGCGGCGGCTGGGATGGAACCGCGCGCGGCACCGGTGAGGCGCTGACCAAATCCGGACTGGTGGGCAAGGCATCCTATGAAAACATGTCCGGCGGCGGCGGTGGCAAGGCGATCGGCTACCTGATCGAAAACGCCGACAGCAACCACGGCACCTTGATGGTGAACTCCACCCCGATCGTGATCCGCTCGCTCACCGGCGTGTTCCCGCAGAACTTCCGTGACCTGACACTGGTGGCGGGCACCATCGGTGACTACGCAGCGATCGTGGTGGGCAAGGATAGCCCGATCAATTCGATGGAAGATCTGCTGGAAGCCTATCGGGCAGACCCGCGCGGCACGGCCGTGGGTGGCGGCTCGGTTCCGGGCGGCATGGACCACCTGGTTGCAGCGATGGTGATGCAGGCCGCGGGCGAGGATCCGACGGCGGTGAAATACATCCCCTACGACGCGGGCGGCAAGGCGATGGCAGCGCTGCTGTCGGGCGAGATCGCAGCCCTGTCGACTGGTTTCTCCGAGGCAATCGACCTGGCCAACGCGGGCGAGGTGAAGATCATCGGCGTTACCGCGGATGAGCGTGTCGACAGCTATCCGGACGCACCGACGATGAAAGAGCAGGGGCTGGACACGTCCTTCGTGAACTGGCGCGGCTTCTTCGCGGCACCGGGTTTGCCCGAGGACAAGCTCGCCGCCTATCAGGAGGCGCTGGCCAAGATGTATGACACCCCCGAATGGGAAGAGGTCCGGGCGCGCAACGGCTGGGTCAACATCCACAACTCGGGCGATGATTTCCGCAGCTTCCTCGAGGAGCAGGAAAAGGTCATTGGCGATCTGATGAAGCAGCTCGGCTTCCTCTGAGCGCCCACCCCGACGCTGCCGCGGCATGCGGGGGCATTGCCCTCGCGCTCCCGGGGTATTGAAAGCAAAAGGAAGGCGAGGCCTGGGCCTCCCTTCCGAGGATAACGGCACTGCCTTCCCCGTGTACGGCCCTTGGCTCATCAGCCTTCGCCGCGGGGCACGTCCCGCAGGCCATGGTTCACAGACCCTTTCCTATTGCCGAAAAAAACTCCCGGGGCCGCGTGCTCCGCGCGGCGGGGACGACGCTCCCCGCCTGATCGAAACATCCACCACAGGAGCCGCAAATGGCACTCGACCGCTGGATTGCCCTCGTCATCCTGATGATCTGCCTGGCCTATGGCTATGCAGCCTTCTTTACCATGGACGCGGGGCTGCCGCCGTTCATGAAACACAACCCGATCTGGCCCAGCACCTTCCCCAAGGTCCTGTCGGTGATGGCCATTCTGGCCGCACTGTTCATCCTGCTGGGGTTCGAGAAGGGCGCCGATGAGCCCAAGCCGATGGACATCAACTACCGCCGCCTGACGGATTACAACCTGGGCCAGGCGCTGATGCTGCTGGGACTGATGGTGGCCTATGCGCTGCTGCTGCGTCCGGCGGGCTTCCTGCCCTCGACCGTGGGCTTTTTGGTGCTGGGCGCCGTGGCGCTGGGCGAACGCAAGCTGCACATCCTGCTGCCCGTTGCCGCCGCTGCGGCCGGTCTGGTCTGGTATTTGGTGCAGGAGGTCCTGGGCATTTTCCTGAGCCCCTGGCCCGCATTTTTCATGAACGGAGGCTGACATGCTCGAAGGTATCATGATTGGCCTGGGAACGGCCTTTTCTCTTACAAACCTGTTGATGGTGATCGGCGGCTGCCTGATCGGCACCTTCATCGGCATGCTACCCGGCCTCGGGCCGATGTCGATCATCGCCATCATGATCCCGGTTGCGATCTCCATCGGTGATCCCTCTGCCGCGCTGATCCTGCTGGCGGGTGTCTACTATGGCGCGATCTTCGGCGGTTCGACATCGTCAATCCTGATCAACGCGCCCGGCGTTGCCTCAACCGTGGCGACCAGCTTCGACGGCTACCCACTGGCGCGTCAGGGCAAGGCGGGCAAGGCGCTGACCGTTGCCGCCATCGCCTCTTTCTCCGGCGGCACAATCGGGGCGATCCTGCTGATGATCTTTGCCCCCGCACTGGCCAGCGTGGCGCTGCTGTTCCATTCGGCCGAGTATTTCGCGTTGATGGTGGTGGGCCTGTCGGCAATTGCCGCCTTCGCCGGCTCCGGTCAGGTGGGCAAGGCGCTGTTGATGACGCTTCTGGGGCTGATCATGGCCACGGTGGGCGAGGGCGCGCTGTTCAACATGCCGCGTTTCACCATGGGCGTCATGGACCTGCAGTCCGGCTTTGGCTTCATCACCCTGGCGATGGCGATGTTCGCCCTGCCCGAGGCGATGTACCTGGTGCTCGATCCCTCGCGCTCCAACACCGAAGGCGGCAGCAACGAGATCAAGGACCTGCGCATCACCCGCGAGGAAGCCAGGGCGATCACCCCGGTAATCGGCCGTCAGTCGATCCAGGGCTTCCTGATCGGCGTGCTGCCGGGGGCAGGGGCCACCATCGCCTCCTTCTTGGGCTATGCGGTGGAACGCAACATCGCCTCCAAGGAAGAGCAGGAGCAGTTCGGCAAGGGCTCGGTCAAGGGGCTGGCGGCGCCGGAAAGCGCCAACAATGCCGCCTGCACCGGGTCTTTCGTGCCGCTCCTGACGCTGGGTATCCCCGGCTCTGGCACCACGGCGATCCTGCTGGGTGCGCTGATCGCGCTGAATGTCTCGCCGGGGCCGCGGCTGATGGTGGATGAGCCGCAGATTTTCTGGGCGGTGATCATCTCGATGTATCTCGGCAACCTGATCCTTCTGATCCTGAACCTGCCGTTGATCCCCTATATCGCCAAGGTTCTGGCGGTGCCGCGCAACTACCTGATTCCCTTCATCCTGTTCTTCACCCTGATGGGGGCCTACATCGGCCAGAACAACGCCACGGAGCTGTTGATCCTGGTGGGACTGGGGATCTGCGCCACCGTGCTGCGCTTTGCCGACTATCCGCTGGCGCCGCTGCTGATCGGATTCATCCTGGGGTCGATGCTGGAGAACAACTTCGCCCGCTCGATGCAGCTCTACGATGGGCTCGGCTTCATCCTCGAGCGGCCGATGACGGTTGGCCTGCTGGGGCTGGCAGTGATCCTGGTGGTGCTGCCCAGCTACCGTGCCAGACGGGCACGGCTGCGCGCCAAGGGTGTCGCAGACGCAGACTGAAACAGAAAATGGAAGGCGAAGGCCTTCCATTTTTCTTTCTGGCGGGGGCGTATCGGATTTTACTGCGTTGCCTGCCTTTAGCGGTCCGCCAACGAAGGCATGGTAACGGGAGAGGTGTTCAACGAGATCAAGTCAGGAGCGATACCGCGAACGCAGCGGCGCGTTGCCTTAGGCAAGCAATCCAAATCTGTCTTCCGATGCGATGCTTTTTGATTTCTTCCAACCCGAATGAAGAGGGGTTGGCTCCGGCGGTAGGGATCGAACCTACGACCAATTGATTAACAGTCAACTGCTCTACCGCTGAGCTACGCCGGAATGTGAGGCGTGATATAGAGTTATCGTTCTTTGGCGTCCAGAGGAAAATTGCGGGTTTCGCGAGATTTTTTGCCAAGCCCAGAGACTGCTGGGCTCCGGGTCATAAGCATTATGAGGGGCGACCTCTCGAACGGCTATTTTGTGGAAAAAGCGATCGCGCGTTGGCGGGATTTCGGAGCAGCGCTTGAAATCGGACGGTAGAAACAGCTCAGGCATCCGAAAAGGAAAAGGGCCTAGCGATGCTTCGCTAAGCCCTTGAAACTTTTGGCTCCGGCGGTAGGGATCGAACCTACGACCAATTGATTAACAGTCAACTGCTCTACCGCTGAGCTACGCCGGAACGGTGCGTGCCGTATAGCGGCCTCTCGCTGGGTCGTCCAGAGGGGAGGAGCAAGTTTTTTCAAAAAAAATCAGAGATGGGCGCACTCGAAAACAGCATCGGCTGTCAGGGCGCCTTTGGGGCGTGCCAGAGCGCGTCCTGTGAGGTCGACAAGATGGGCAAGAACATTGCGTTCAGCGGCTTTCAGGAGCGCGGCGGGGGTGTCCGTATAGACCATTCGCGCCAGATCCGAGGCGGTTGCTGGCCCCTGTTTCAACGCGCCGAGAATTGCGGCCTCGCGGTTCAAGCGGTGCTGGATCAACCAGTCAAGTCGGGCGGCTGGGTCTTGGACCGGTCGGCCATGGCCTGGGTGGAAGACACGCCACTCCCGGGCGCGCAGGCGGCGGCAAGAGGCCATGAAGTCGGTCAGATCGCCATCCGGCGGAGACACCAGAGAGCTTGCCCAGCCCATTACATGGTCAGCGGTAAAGCAGGCTTCCCCCCATGCGAGGGCGATGTGGTTGCCGAGGTGGCCGGGGGTGTGGATCACTTCCAGCTCCCAATCGGAGCCTTTTATGACCTCGCCATCCCTGAGTGTGATGTCGGGGCAGAAGTCGGCGTCGATGCCCTCGCCGCCGCCCATCAGGCCATTTTCGGCCAGGCGCGTCATCGCGGCGCTGCGCCCGGCCAGCGGGCCGCCAAAGGCCAGCACCGGCGCGCCGCATGCCCGTGACAGCGGCGCGGCGAGGGGGGAGTGATCCAGATGGCTGTGGGTGACGATGATATGGCTGATCCTCTGCTCCGGTCGCACCGCTTCGAGAATCGCCTGCAGGTGGCTCTCCGAAAGCGGCCCCGGGTCGATAACCGCCAGATCAGTGTGTCCGAGCAGATAGGTGTTGGTCCCGCGGTACGTCATCGGGGATGGATTTGGCGCCAGAATGCGGCGCAGGCCGGGTTCCAGAACCTCTGCGGTGCCCACGGTTGGGTTGAATTCGTCGTCTGCCTGCATCGGCCTGATCCTGCTGTTGGCATACCGGAGGGCGTTCCTCCGGTTCGTCTTTTCTATTTTCCTGCCAGCCTATAGGGTCTGCCCATGATTTTCCAATGGCTCAAACGATACGTGCCCCGCAGCCTCTATGCGCGTGCCGCGCTGATTCTGGTGGTGCCGGTGGTCGCGTTGCAAATCGTGGTATCGGTCGTGTTCATCAAGCGCGATCTCGAAGATGTCACGGTGCAGATGACCGCCACGATCCTGCGCGAAATGCGGCTGGTTCAGCAGGTTCTCAACACCGCGCCGGATCGCCCGGCTGCTTTGGCGCAGGCCTCGGGCATTCTGCATCCCCTGAACATGCAGCTGCAGTTTCTGTCCCCCGGCGCGGCGCCGCCCGAGGACGTTTTCGGACTGACGGAGTTTTCCGGCCGGGTGGTACGAGAGGAAATGAGCAAGGCGTTCCCCGCCTTTCTGGCGATACAGTTCCTCCCCGAACACCGCGTGCGGGTCTATTTCGACACCGTTCATGGTCCGGCTGAGCTGGTGCTTGACCGGCGTCGCCTGACAGCCGCAGCACCGCATCAGCTGATTGTCACCATGTTGCTGTTCGGCCTGGTCATGATGTTGATTTCATTCCTTTACATGCGGAATCAATTACGCCCGATCAAACGCCTGGCCAACGCGGCAGAGGCTTTTGGCCGCGGGCGCGTCGTCCCGTATTCACCGGCCGGAGCACTGGAAGTCCGCGCGGCGGGCAGCGCGTTCCTGGATATGCGGGCACGCATCGAACGCCAGATCGAACAGCGTACGCTGATGCTGTCTGGGGTCAGCCACGATCTGCGAACGCCGCTGACGCGGATGAAGCTGGAATTGGCGTTGCTGGACCCGGAAGACGCCGCACCGATGCTGCGCGACGTCGAGGAAATGCAGGCGCTGCTGGATGCGTTTCTGGACTTCACCCGGGGCGCGGCTGTCAGCGAGCCGGAGAAGCTGGATCCCGAAGCCTTCGTGGCCGAGATCGTGGCTGGCTGGCAACGGCAGGAGAAACCGGTGGTGCTGGCGCAGGTGTCCGGCGGTGGGGAAGTCACGCTCCGGCGTCAGCCGATGCGTCGGGCGGTGGAAAACCTGATCTCCAATGCCGTGCGGTACGGCTCACAGGCCAAGGTCTCCCTGACGCTGACGGAGCGCTCGATGCGCATCAGGGTTGAAGATGACGGCCCCGGCATCCCGGCAGAGCAACGAGGCGATGCGGTGCGACCTTTCACGCGTCTTGATCCGGCGCGCAATCAGGATCGTGGGTCCGGAGTTGGCCTGGGACTGGCCATCGTCGCAGATACGGCGCGTGCGCATGGCGGTACCTTGCGACTGGGCGAAAGTGCCGAACTTGGTGGGCTGCAGGCGGATATCGTGATCGCGCGCTGACGCGGGCTGTCTCGGCCCTCGTAGGCCGAGGCTTCGGAGACGGCGGCCAGATGAATCTGCTTTAGAAGGAATGGTAGAATGGTAGGCCCGGCAGGATTCGAACCTGCAACCAAAGCGTTATGAGCGCTCTGCTCTAACCGTTGAGCTACAGGCCCGCCACGCTTGCTGGTTAGGGAATGCCGCGCGGGAGGTCAAGCGGTGATTGAGCGCGGGCAGGCCGCCGCTGGCTGACGCTGGCCTGACTGTCGCCATGGTGTGGCACCGAAACAAAGTGACTTGCGCTGTGGGGGTGAGGCGCGGAGTGCCATGGGAAAGACTGTAAACCACCGATGGGTTCGCTTTGGCTTTTAGGTCACTTGGGAGGGCGCCATCCCCGGACTGATGCGACCCTTGCGGGGGTGGCGCAATCCCTTGTTCCCTTCTGTCGCGCCTTGCGTTAAAGGCTGCGCAACCCAGTTGAAGGAGCCAGATGATGACCAGCGGCAAGAACGGCCTGACCTATGCGGACGCAGGTGTGGACATTGATGCAGGCAACGCTTTGGTCGACCGGATCAAACCGGCTGCCAAACGCACCAACCGCCCGGGCGTGGCCAGCGGGCTGGGTGGGTTCGGCGCGCTGTTCGATCTGAAGGGCGCAGGTTACAGCGATCCGATTCTCGTGGGCGCCACCGACGGCGTCGGGACCAAGCTGCGCATTGCCATCGACACCGGCCACGTTGATGGCGTCGGTATCGACCTGGTCGCCATGTGTGTGAATGATCTGGTCTGCCAGGGGGCCGAGCCGCTGTTCTTCCTCGACTATTTTGCCACCGGCAAACTGGAAACGGAAACTGCCGCCCGCATCATCGAAGGCATCGCCGAGGGCTGCGTGCGCTCTGGCTGCGCGCTGATCGGCGGCGAGACGGCTGAAATGCCCGGCATGTACCCGGAAGGTGATTTTGACCTCGCGGGCTTTGCCGTGGGCGCGATGGAGCGCGGCACCGCTCTGCCCGAGGGCGTGGCAGAGGGCGATGTGCTTCTGGGGCTGGCCTCGGACGGTGTGCACTCCAACGGCTATTCGCTGGTGCGCAAGCTGGTCGAGGTTTCGGGGCTTGGCTGGGACGCAGACTGCCCGTTTGGCGAGGGTACGCTGGGCGAGGCGCTGCTGACGCCGACGCGCCTGTACGTCAAACAGTGTCTGGCCGCGGTGCGGGCAGGGGGCGTGCATGCGCTGGCCCATATCACGGGCGGCGGTCTGACCGAGAACCTGCCGCGTGTGCTGCCCGAGGATCTGGGCGCCGATATCGATCTGAACGCGTGGGAACTGCCGCCCGTGTTCAAATGGATGGCCGAAACCGGCGGTATTGCCGAAGCCGAGATGCTGAAAACCTTCAACTGCGGCATCGGCATGATCCTGTCGGTCTCTGCCGACCGTGCGGATGCGCTGGGCAAGGTGCTGGAAGACGAGGGCGAGAATGTCGTGCGCCTCGGCACCGTCACCAAGGGCGCGGGCATGCGCTACGCGGGCAAGCTGCTGTGAGCCACAAGCGGGTTGCCATCCTGATTTCCGGCGGCGGCTCCAACATGGTGTCGCTGCTGGAAAGTATGACCGGGGACCACGCCGCGCGCCCGTGCCTGGTGTTGGCCAACAACGCCGATGCGGGCGGGCTGGCCAAGGCCGCCGCCGCAGGGGTCAAGACGGCGGTGGTGGATCACCGGCCGTTCAAGGGCGATCGCGAGGCATTCGAGGCGGAGCTGGTAAAGCCGATCCTGGCGGCGGAAGCCGACATTGTCTGCTTGGCCGGCTTCATGCGGGTCTTGACGGCTGGCTTCGTTTCTCAGTTCGAGGGGCGGATGCTGAACATCCATCCCTCGTTGCTGCCGAAGTACAAGGGACTTCACACGCACGCCCGGGCGCTGGAGGCGGGTGACGCCGAGCATGGCTGCACTGTCCACGAGGTCACACCGCGTCTGGATGACGGCCCGATCCTCGGTCAGGCAAGGGTGCCAGTGCAATCGGATGACACCCCGGACACGCTCGCAGCGCGTGTATTGGTGCAGGAACATCTTCTATATCCCGCGGTGCTGCGGCGTTACGCGGCGGGTGACAGAACGCCGGTTCTGCTGGGCTGAGCGGCGATTGGCCGGGTTGATTGCATTGCCGTGGCCAAGCGCGTATCACATGCCGACCCAGATGAGATTGAAAAGCCGTTATTGATGAAAACTCTGACCACAACCGAAGAATTGCAGGCGTTCTGCAAAGACGCCGCCCAGCACCCCTATGTCACTGTGGATACTGAGTTTCTACGTGAACGCACCTATTACTCCAAGCTGTGTCTGATCCAGCTGGCCTATTCTGGCGACGGCGAGAACGACGCCGTGCTGGTGGACCCGCTGGCGGAGGGGATTTCGCTGGAGCCGCTGTACGATCTCTTCCGAGATGAAAATGTGGTCAAGGTGTTTCACGCGGCCCGGCAGGATCTGGAAATTTTCTGGGTCGATGCGGGGGTCTTTCCCAAGCCCTTGTTCGACACCCAGGTGGCCGCGATGGTCTGCGGCTTTGGCGAGCAGGCGGGCTACGAGACCCTGGTTCGCAAGATCGTCAAGCAGGGGTTGGACAAGACCTCGCGCTTCACCGACTGGTCGCGTCGCCCTCTGAGTGAGGCGCAAAAGACCTATGCGCTGGCGGATGTGACCCATCTGCGCAAGATTTACGAATTCCTTGCAGCCGAGCTGGAAAAAAGTGGCCGGTCCCATTGGGTGGCCGAGGAATTGCAGGTTCTGACCGACCCTGCGACCTATGATATCCAGCCTAGGGAAGCCTGGAAGCGGGTCAAGACCAGAACCACATCGGGCAAGTTCCTGGCGGTCGTGCGGGAACTTGCAGCGTTCCGCGAGGAATACGCCCAGAGCAACAACGTGCCGCGCAACCGGGTCTTCAAGGATGATGCGCTGGTGGAGCTGGCCTCGACCAAGCCGCGCACCCCGGCCGAGCTTGGCGGCTCTCGTCTGTTGTTGCGTGAAGCCCGCAAGGGCGCAATTGCCGAAGGCATCCTCGCGGCGGTCGCCAAGGGCGTCGCTTGCCCGCCGGAAGACCATCCAAAGCCTGATCGCAGCAAGGAAAAGATGCAGGTGAACCCGGCGCTGGCCGACCTTCTGCGGGTTCTTCTGAAGGCCAAGACCGAGGCGGAGGGCGTCGCTGCCAAGTTAATTGCCCCCAGCACCGATCTGGACGCGATCGCTGCCGGTCAACGGGACGTGCGGGCGCTTCGCGGCTGGCGCCGTGAGGTGTTCGGAGAGGATGCCTTGCGGCTGTGCGAGGGCCAAATTGCGCTGGCTGCAAAGGGGCAGGCCGTGCAGGTGGTCGAGCTATAATATCCTGCGGGCGTGCAGACCTGCACGTCGAGGCAAAACCCTGAAACTTAATAGGAAAACGGCGCCCTGTTGTCAGGGCGCCGTTTTTTCATCAGCGGCGGCGGCTTTCGCGCGCGTTTGTCGCGCCATTCACCCTGACGACGCGAATGGCTGCCAGTTCCTGCGAAGACAGGCTGCGGGCGGCATGAACCGTGCGGGTGGCGGCTGGACCGACGGGGGTCGGCTCCTGCGGGAATGTCACCCGAAATTCCAGAGTGAGGACACCATCTGTCGCTTCACCTGCGCGGCCCAGCTCGACGTCATAGGCGCCCTGCCGACTGGTGACCGCGGTGGCGCGAATGATGGCGCCGGTGGGGGTGGGCTCGATCTGCAAGTCGGTGATCTGATTTGCCAGCACGCTGCGATCCACCGCTTCGGGCCGGGAGAACACGCCGCGTTTGCGGCTTTCTTCCGGGATCAGCGGGTTGGTCCCCTCGGCTGCAACCACTTCAACCGGTTCCGATCTGCCGAACCAGTTGACCGGATTGATCCGCGACTCCTTCCAGCCGCACCCCGCCAGCACCAGCGCACCGGCCAAGGTCAAAACCAAGGGTTTTTGCATCTGTCCCGCCCTACTCAAAATGTGTTTGTTAGGAAGTACCCGATTGGGTGCAGCTTGAAAAGCGGTTGAAAAGGGCGGGGCAGGGGCTTAGGTGCTGAACAGTCCCGATAAATGCCGCAACTGAGGATGGACCGACAATGGCCGCAGCCGCCTTTGAAGAGATCGTGGAAGACTTCGAGTTCATGGAGGACTGGGAGGACCGTTATCGCCATGTGATCGATCTGGGAAAAGCGATGGAGCCGCTGGAGGATGCGCTGAAGGTCCCGGCGACCAAGGTCGATGGCTGCGCCAGCCAGGTCTGGTTGCATGCGGTTGTCGAGGGTGGCCGCTTCCGCTTTGATGGCGACAGTGACGCGATGATCGTGCGGGGACTGATCGCGGTGCTGCGCAGTCTCTACAATGGGTTGCCCGTTGCCGAGGTTCCCCAGGTGGACGCGAAGGCCGAGCTGGGGCGCTTGGGGCTGAACGACCATCTGTCCGCGCAGCGCTCCAACGGACTGCGCGCGATGATCGAGCGGATCCGGGAAACCGCGATGGCGCAGGCCTGAGGAAACCGGGTGAGGGGGATACCCCCTCGTGCTTGGCGGCGAATTTCAGGAAAGATGCGGGCGGCTATTCGGCCCAGCGGGTGATGGCGGTTTCCAGGTCGCCGTAGCCGGTGTGGCGGTGTTCGAATGCCAGCCCCATGCGTTCGGCGCAGTGACGGGCTTTCTCCACCAGCGCAGGATCGCGGGTCTGTGACTGGTAGACCAGCTTGGTGTAGTTGCCGAACACCATGTCCCGCAGCTCCGGGTTCCTGTCGAGGCCCATCGGGCGCCAGACGAAGGCGTCGAACTGCTTGACCAGGAAGTCGGTCAGGTAGAAGGCGGTGATTTCGCCCTCTTCGGCGTGTCGGGCGAAGGTGTCATTGCCCTCGAAGAAGGAATAGCAGTGCGGGCCCGCCACCATTTCGACGCCCAGCTCGGCGCATTTGCGCTCCAGCGCGCCGCCGGTGCCGCAGTCGGCGTATACCACGTAGATCTTGTCATAGACCGCTGAGTGCTTGGCCACTGCGCCATCGATGGCGTCGGTGATCTGCTCCGGGTAGAGGTGCAGCTTGGCAGGCAGGCAGGTGAGATCGATGTGATCGAGCCCGTTTTTATCCTTGATATCAAGGATTTCACGCGCAAGCGCGCCGCAGGCGATCAGCAGGATGCGGCCAGTCTTTTTCTCAGGGGCAGCCAGACCCTGTTCGGTGAGGGAGCTTTCCTCAAGTGTTCGCCCGGTCGGCGGGCGGAAGGCAGCCCGCTCGGTCAAGCGGGCTGCGCGTCCTTTGCGTGCCAAATCAGGCGCTCATCGAGTTGTGCTTGCGGGCGACCAGTTCCTTGGCCATTTCCACTGCAACGGCGGCGTCGCGGCAGTAGCCGTCTGCGCCGATGGCCTTGCCGAACTCTTCGTTCAGAGGGGCGCCGCCGACCAGCACGATGTAATCGTCGCGCAGACCCTGCTCCACCATCGTGTCGATCACCACCTTCATGTAGGGCATGGTGGTGGTCAGGAGAGCGGACATCCCCAGAATGTCGGGTTTGTGTTCGGCAATGGCTTCCAGGTAGTTTTCGACCGGGTTGTTGATGCCGAGATCGACGACTTCGAAACCCGCACCTTCCATCATCATGGAGACCAGGTTCTTGCCGATGTCGTGGATGTCACCCTTCACGGTGCCGATCACCATGGAACCGACGCGCGGTGCACCGGTTTCGGCCAGCAGCGGCTTCAGGATGGCCATGCCGCCCTTCATCGCGTTTGCCGCCAGCAGAACCTCGGGGACGAACAGAATGCCGTCGCGGAAGTCGGCGCCGACGATGGTCATGCCACCCACCAGGGCCTTCGTCAGGATGTCGTAAGGCGCCCAACCGCGCTCGAGAAGGATGTTCACACCTTCTTCGATTTCCTCTTTGAGACCATCATAGAGGTCGTCAAACATCTGTTGAACGAGCTCCTCGTCATCGAGTTCCGAGAGGATGATGTCTTCTTCGTCCGACATGCGCCTATTCCTTGCTGACGGGCTGCGCCCCGTGTTGGCCTAGTTTTGGAACTTTTGTGACAGATTGCCGCTATGCGACTGCATTATTTGCGACATTGCTACAGTCCGAACCGACGTATAGAGGCAAAAATGACGATTTGATAATTCGGATTTTGCATGGAAATCTTCGTTTCCATTCATTTGTTCTTTATTTGTTCTCTTTGGTGGCGCATATTGTGGCCATGACAGACATCGATGTGACCGTTCCGATGCGCCGCAAAGCGCGTGCCAGCCTCAGCAATGCGGCAGGCCGGTTCGATATGGGTCGCGCGGACGTGGATGACGGCTGGTCGCGGGACGACGCGCCTGAGGTGATTCCCACCGAGTTGAGGCTTGAGACCGCGCGCAGTCTGATTTCCTACAACCGTTCGCCCGATTTGCCGTTTGACCGCTCCATCAACCCATATCGGGGTTGCGAGCATGGCTGCATCTATTGTTTTGCCCGCCCGAGCCATGCCTACCTGGGGTTGTCGCCGGGAATGGATTTCGAAACCCGCCTGGTGGCGCGGCCCAACGCGGCAGAGGTGCTACGGCGCGAATTGTCGGCACAGAAGTACAAGGTCGCGACGCTCGCCATCGGTACCAACACGGATCCCTACCAGCCGTGCGAACGCGATCAGGGGATCATGCGCGCCTGCCTGGAGGTGCTGCGCGATTTCAATCATCCCGTGGCCATCGTCACCAAGGGCACATTGGTGGAACGCGACATCGACATCCTTGCTCCCATGGCGGCCCTGGGGCTGGTGCGGGTGGGGGTGTCGGTGACGACGCTGGATGCGGATCTCTCCCGTCGGATGGAGCCGCGCGCGCCGCTGCCTGCCCGGCGGCTGGCAACGATCCGGCGTCTGTCGGAGGCAGGCGTGCCGGTGCGGATCATGACCTCGCCGGTGGTGCCGGGGCTGACCGACCATGAGCTGGAGGCGCTGCTGGCGGCCGGTGCGGAGGCGGGCGCGGATGCGGCGAGCTGGATCATGCTGCGACTGCCGCGCGAGGTGTCGGAGCTGTGGCAGGAATGGCTGGCCGAACACGTTCCCGGTCGGGCGGCCAAGATCATGGCGCGGTTGCGGGAAATGCACGGCGGGCGCGACTACGATCCACGTTGGGGCCACCGCATGCGCGGCGAGGGGCGGTATGCCGAAATGATTGGGCAGCGGTTCAAGGCGGCCTGCAAGCGGCTCGGCCTGCAGGAGCGCACGCCGCCGCTGCGCTGCGACCTGTTTTCCCGACCGCCGCAGCCCGGTGATCAACTGGCGCTGTTTTGACGCCGGGGGAACAGAAAAATCGGGCCAATCGTGGTATGATGCAGCGTCACTAGTGGAAAGGAAGGTGGGCGATGTCTGCCGTAGCAGTAAAGGCGCGCGTGACCGGACGCGTGCAGGGCGTGGCCTTCCGCGCCTGGGCCAAGGCGGAGGCGCTCCGCCACGGGCTAACGGGTTGGGTGCGAAATGAGCCGGATGGATCTGTGCGGGCGTTGCTGATCGGGCCAGCGGCCAGCGTCGCGGACATGGTCAGACGCATGGGGCGCGGCCCCGGTGCGGCCTCGGTCACGGATGTGCGAACGGAAAAGGTTGAGCCGGATCCGCAGCTGAAGGACTTTCAGATCCTGCGTTAGGCGTCCCGCCACGAAAGATCGGCTGAGCGCGCTCAAGCCGGATTGAAAGGTGCAGGCGGGGCAAGGTGCAGACGGGGAGGGGCTGCGGGATAGAAACGCGGCACCGTAGGCAGTTTGCGGTGCCGCTTGTTCTGTGGGCCGCGTTGCCTCAGGCGCGACGGCGGCGGCGGGAACGGCGCTCGCCGCCGGTGTTGTCGTCGTCTCCGGTGCCGTCGCTTTCAGAGGTGAACGGTCCCAGCACTTCGACGATCTTTTCCAGCGCGGGGCGGTCGCCGCGCGGCCGGGTGTCGAGTGCTTCGCGCATGGCGCGCAGGTGATCCGGCATGGTGCCGCAGCAGCCGCCAATGATCTTGGCACCTGAATCCCGGGCCATCACGGCGTATTCCCCCATCAGTTCCGGCGTGCCGTCATAGTGGATATGGCCATCGACATACTTGGGAATGCCGGCGTTGCCCTTGGAAATAATGGCGCGCTCGGTGCCTTGGGCGGCAAAGCCCAGCACGGTGCGCAGGATGTCGGATGCGCCGGTGCCGCAGTTTGCGCCAAAGGCCAGCGGGGCATTGTCGAATTCCTCGACCAGCTTGGCCAGATCGGCAGAGGTCACGCCCATCATGGTACGCCCGGCGGTGTCAAAGCTCATGGTGCCGCACCAGGGCATGTCGGCCAACTTGAAAGCCTCGGCCGCGGCGCGGAATTCCTCGGGCGCGGAAATCGTCTCCAGCCACAGGACGTCGACGCCGCCTTCCTTGAGCGCATCGGCCTGTTCGTGGAACATCTCGACCGCGACGGCATGGGACATGTCACCCACGGGTTCGAAGATTTCGCCGGTGGGGCCGACGGAGCCGACTACGGCAATCGGGCGACCAGCCTTGTCGGCGATTTCGCGCCCCAGCTCCGCGGCAGCACGGTTCAACTCGCGCACGCGGTTTTGCGCATCGTGCAGCTTCAGGCGCGCGGCGGTGCCGCCAAAGCTGTTGGTCAGGAACAGGTCGCTGCCTGCGTCGACAGATCCCTGGTAGAGCGCCATGATCTTCTTGGGCTCGCTAACGTTCCACAGCTCGGGTGCATCGCCGGACTGCAGGCCCATGGCAAACAGATTGGTGCCAGTCGCGCCATCCGCCAGCAGCACGTCGTGTGTTTCCAGCAGCTTGGTGAAAGTATTGGTCATTGGCCTCTTCCCGTATCAGTTAACCGGCCCGGCGGGCCGGGCGGTAAAAAGGGTATCCCGCCCCTGTGTCACGACGGGACCGCAAGGGCAATTCCATTTTATTCATCTTCATTATGAACGCCGTCCGTCCCGCGGGCCTGGCAGGCGACGCTCCTCGATATTGCTCGTGCCTGTTGCTACGGGAGGGGGCGCCCGCTTGCGCGCATGGGAATGGGCGGGGTCTCCGTCAGTCGGCTTCCTGCATGATCTCAAGCTGGGCTTGCGGCAGGAGTTCCAGCAGCTTGGCGCGGATTTGCGCCTCGCTCACGCGGGAGCCGAGATCTGCGGACAGCTTGCGCACCACGTCTTCGTGGCCGGCTTCCTCCAGATCGGCGGATACAACGGACTGTGCATATGAGGTCGCCTCCGTCCCGGTCTTTCCCAGCAGGTCTGCCGCCCAGAGACCGAGGAGCTTGTCGCGCCGGGCCTGTATCCGAAACCGCATGTCCGCATCATGCACAAATTTGGCTTCGAAGGCCTGTTCACGTTCGTCGAATAGCGTCATGGCCGTTCCTCATTTACCAGTTCACCCAAGTATACATATATATAAGATTGGAGCCTGAAACGGGCGCAGGGCAAGAAGAATATCGTGTTGCGCCGCGGTTGCGGCTACCATCGTCGCCGTCCTCCCGTGTTTCCAGCAGCCGTGGGCGGGCAGGACGATGCAGCGCGCTTGCGGCCAAGGCCCCCTTGGCTTATGAGGGCGGCACATATCAGGGCCGGATTCCCGGCATTGACCCCGAAAGGTTTGCAATGGCGCGTCGCAAGAAAATCTACGAAGGCAAGGCCAAGACACTGTATGAAGGTCCCGAGCCGGGCACGATCGTGCAGTATTTCAAGGATGATGCCACGGCCTTCAACGCCGAGAAACACGACGTGATCGAAGGCAAGGGGGTTCTCAACAACATCCTGAGCGAGTTTTTCATGCTGGGCCTGGCCCAGATCGGCGTGCCGACCCACTTCCTGAAACGGTTGAACATGCGCGAGCAGCTGGTGCGCAGCTGCGAGATCGTGCCGCTGGAAGTCATCGTGCGCAACTACGCGGCGGGCAGCATCTCCAAGCGGCTGGGCATCGACGAAGGCACCCAGCTGCCGCGCCCGATCGTGGAGTACTGCTACAAGGACGACGCCTTGGGGGATCCGCTGGTCACCGAGGAGCATATCGCGGCCTTCGGCTGGGCCAGCCAGCAGGACATGGACGACATCCTGAGCCTCGCGCTGCGCGTCAACGACTTCCTGTCCGGTGTTTTCCTGGCGGTCGGTATCCGGCTGGTCGACTTCAAGATCGAGATCGGCCGTATCTACGACGGTGACTTCCAGCGCTTGGTGGTCGCGGACGAGATCAGCCCCGATAGCTGCCGCCTGTGGGATATCAAGACCGGTCAGAAACTGGACAAGGACGTGTTCCGGCGCGATCTCGGCAGCTTGACCGATGCCTATTCGGAGGTTGCGCGGCGCCTGGGTGTCATGCCCAACAACCCGCCGGCGCCTGGCAAGCCGACGCTGGTGAACTGACGAAACAGATCCCGCTGCGCCGGTCGCGCCGCGGGATTTTGACTATTACTGGAAAGATGAAGTCCGCATGGGCTTCGCCATCGAAAACCTGAGGGATGATGCGATGAAGGCACGGGTGCATGTGATGCTGAAGAACGGGGTTCTGGATCCGCAGGGCGAGGCAGTGCGCCACGCGCTGGGAGCCTTGGGCTTTGACAAGGTTGAAGGCGTGCGCCAAGGCAAGGTGATCGACCTGGAGCTGGCCGAGGGCGCCACCGAGGCTGATGTCACCGCCATGTGCGAAAAGCTGCTGGCCAACACCGTGATCGAATCCTACAGCATCGAGATGCAGTGATGAAGGCGGCGGTAGTAGTCTTTCCGGGCTCCAACTGCGACCGCGATCTGGCGGTGGCGTTCGAGCAGGCCGGTTTCGACGTGTCGATGGTCTGGCACAAGGACAGCGCGTTGCCCGCAGGCGTCGATATCGTCGGCGTGCCGGGCGGGTTCTCTTATGGGGACTACCTGCGCTGCGGCGCCATCGCCGCGCAATCGCCGATTTGCAAGGCCGTGGTCGACCACGCGGAGCGCGGCGGTTACGCCATCGGTATCTGCAACGGGTTCCAGATCCTGACCGAGACCGGGGTACTGCCGGGCGCGCTGCTGCGCAACGCCGGGCTGAAGTACATCTGCCGCACCGTGGATCTGAAGGTCGCAACCGCCGACAGCGTCTTTACCGAAGGGTACAACGTCGGGGACGTGATTGGCGTGCCGATCGCCCATCACGACGGCAACTATTTTGCCGACGAGGCGACCATCAAGACCTTGCAGGACCAGGATCGTGTGGCCTTCACCTATGAAGACAATCCCAACGGTTCGGTTGCGGACATCGCGGGGATCCTGTCGGAAAACCGCCGGGTTCTGGGCATGATGCCGCACCCGGAGCGGGCCGCGGACGAAGGCCATGGCGGCACCGACGGGGCAGCAATGTTCCGCGCATTGGCGGGCATGGTCGCCGCTGCGTGACTTGAGAAGGCGGGGCGGCCGCAATAGGTATGGATTATGTCCGCCCCGCGCAATGATTTGAAACAGACCAGGTCCAAGGCCCGATCGCGCACGATTTCGTGGCGCGCGCGGCTTGCTTTGCTGGTGTTCATGGCCGCGGCGGCGGTTACCGTCTGGACGACCAACCGCGCGCTGACACACCGCTTTACCGAAAGCACCCGCAACCGCGCCGAACTGCGGTTGGCGCTCTATTCCGGCAACTTGCTGAGCGAGCTGCGCCAGCATGCCATCGTGCCGCAGCTGTTGGCGCGGGATCAGACGCTGATATCGGCATTGCAATCCAATGATTTTTCGCTGTCGACGCAGCGGTTGATTTCCTTCGTCGATGAAATCGGCGCAGCCTCGATCATGTTGCTGGCCAGTGACGGTCGCACGGTGGCAGCCACCGACCGCAACCGGCTGGGCGAAAATCACCGCAATGCTGCCTATTTCGTCGATGCGGTGCGGGCAAAATCGACCGTGTTCTCCGTTATTCCGCGAGAAGTCGGCGGCTATCGTTTTACCTATTCGCGCCGCATGATCGACGCCACCGGGGTGCTGGGGGCCATCGTCGTCGAGGTCGATCTGCAAAAGTTCGAGCGCGCTTGGGCAGGTATCTCCGATGCGGTTCTGGTCAGCGACAGCACCGGCTCGATCATTCTTGCCACCGAAGCGCGCTGGCGCGGGCTCAAGGAGGCGGAGGCGCTGACGCTGCAAACCCCGGAAGGCGCGATCCAGAGGGCGATCCGGGCAACCACCGATTGGACCGCGCTGCCGCCCGACGCCTATCTGCAGGGCGAAGCGGTGATGCGCCTGGAGACGCGCGTGCCGTTCCAGGGATGGCGGATGGCGTCCTTCACCACATACTCTTCAGTGCGGGAGCGGGTGAACGCGGTGCTGGCGCTGGAAATCATGGGATTCGCCATTCTGCTGGCCCTGGCGTTCTATGCCCTGAGCCGCAAGACGGCGCTGCGGATGGCCCTGTTCCAGCGCGAGTCGGCAGAGCTTCGCGTATTGAACACCCGCCTGCAGCGGGAAATCGCCGAGCGTGAACGCATGCAAAAGACCCTTGCGGTGGCCGAACAGAGCCTTGCTCAGAGCTCGAAATTGGCCGCCCTGGGCGAGATGTCGGCCGCCGTCAGTCACGAGTTGAATCAGCCACTTGCCGCGATGAAAACCTATCTGGCCGGCGCCCGTTTGCTGTTGAGCCGCAACCGCCCCGACGAAGCGCTGGCCTCCTTCGGGCGCATTGATGATTTGATTGAGCGTATGGGCGCGATCACCCGTCAGCTGAAGTCTTATGCGCGCAAGGGCGGAGACACGTTCAGCCCTGTAAATCTTGGGGATGCGCTGGCGTCCAGCCTGTCGATGATGGAGCCGCAGCTGCGTCAGCGCCATGTCAAGATCACCCGCATTCTTCCGGAAGAACCTGTTATGGTGATGGGGGACCGGATGCGGCTGGAGCAGGTGATGGTCAACCTCTTGCGAAACGCCCTGGACGCCACCAAGTCTGTGGACGACCCGGAGGTGGAGATCCTGTTGGCCGCGGGCGAGACCGCGACCTTGTCGGTGCGTGACAACGGGATGGGGATCAAGGACTTCGACAACCTGTTTGAGCCTTTTTACACCACCAAGCAGCCCGGCGATGGGGTTGGTTTGGGACTTGCCATCTCTTCGGGGATCGTCAACGACCTCGGGGGGCGGCTGACCGCCCGCAACGGCCAGAACGGCGGCGCGGTTTTTGAGATGCAATTGCCGATCCTGGTGGACGGCATCGAGGCGGCGGAATGACCGCGCCTAGAAAGATGGAGAGAGGACGCGCATGGCACAGGCTATGAAAATCGCGATCGTCGATGATGAACAGGATATGCGGCAGTCGATCAGCCAATGGTTGGCGCTGTCCGGATACGATACCGAGACCTTCTCCAGCGCCGAAGAGGCGCTGAAGGTGCTGGGGCCCGATTACCCCGGTATCGTGATCTCGGATATCAAGATGCCCGGCATGGATGGCATGCAGTTCCTGAAGAAGCTGATGGGCAGCGACTCGGCGCTGCCGGTGATCATGATCACCGGTCACGGCGATGTGCCGATGGCGGTCGAAGCAATGCGGGTCGGGGCGTTCGATTTCCTCGAGAAGCCCTTTAACCCCGACCGCATGTCGGAGCTGGCCAAACGTGCGACCAGCGCGCGGCGGCTGACCATGGACAACCGCGCCCTGCGCCGCGAGCTGTCGGATGGCGGGCAGATCATGAAGAAACTGATCGGCCAGAGCCCGGTGATGGAACGGCTGCGCGAGGATATCCTGGATCTGGGCCAGGCCGACGGCCACGTGCTGATCGACGGCGAGACCGGCACCGGCAAGACGCTGGTGGCCCATGCCCTGCACGCTGTGGGCAGCCGCGCGGGCAAGAAATTCGTGCTGATTTCCTGCGCTGCGCTGGAGGAAGATGCTTTGGCCAAACGCCTGTTTGGCCCCATGCAGCCGGAAGACAGCATGTTGCCCGCGATTGAAGAAGCCCGCGGGGGCACCCTGGTGCTGGAGGATATCGAAGCGCTGTCGGAAACCCTTCAGGCGCGCCTGCTGAGCGTCATCAACGAACAGGGCACGCCTGCAGAAACCCGGATCATCGCGATCTCGAACCTGCAGGAGGCTGGCAAGACCTGCGAGGATGCCCTGCGCCCGGATCTGTTCTACCGCCTCGCAGCGCTGCGCATCACCGTGCCGCCGCTGCGGCAGCGGGGCGAGGATATCCTCACCTTGTTTACCCGCTTGTCCGAGCAGTTTGCAGATGAATATGGCTGCGATGCGCCGCAGGTCAGCGCCCAGGAGGCGGCACAGCTGTTGCAGGCCCCGTGGCCGGGCAATGTCCGGCAGCTTATCAACATTGCCGAACGTGCGGTTCTGCAATCGCGCCGGGGCTCGGGCACCATCGCGTCGCTTCTGATGTCGGATCACGAGGAGATGCAGCCGGTGATGACCACCGAGGGCAAGCCTCTGAAGGAGTATGTCGAGGCGTTCGAGCGCATGTTGATCGACAACACCATGCGCCGTCACAAGGGCTCCATCGCCAGCGTGATGGAGGAATTGTGTCTGCCGCGGCGCACGCTCAACGAGAAGATGGCGAAATACGGCCTGCAGCGGTCGGACTACCTGGGCTAGGCGTCGCGGAGGCAGCGCGGCCTGCCGCCCGGATCGCACCACGGCTGCTTCGCCTCGCAAATCGGAAGGGGTAGCGGGGCGAGTGGTCTGAAAATTGAGCAAACTTTAACAGCCTGTCCGGTAAGGATGGGCTGTTTTCATTTTAAGTACTGCCGGTGACGAATGCCCATTGTCATTACCTATCCACAGGCCTTATGCTGATCCAACGGGCTGCGAACCGCATCGAGGTTCGCCCCGTTCTGATGAGTTTCGCTGACTTTGGTAGTCCTCCGGCATAATCCGCGATCACCACTGTCAGACCGATTGGCCCTCTGACGCAGAGGGCAGTTTCACGCCCAAGCCGGGAAAACCGGCAAAGGGACAATGTGGCAGGGCCGGGCATGACCCACCTGCCGGAGAAGAACCGCGATGACGCGCGCGAGAGCGAAAAGCACTGAGGCAGGAAGGCCGGGCATTGTTTCCGGGACCACCTGCTGCACCGCGCCGTCCGAGATCGCCCTGACAAGACATCACCCAAAACGCGCGCGGCCACCTGGTAGCAGGGGCCTGCGGGCGCGCAGGGTAGATGCACCAAGGACCAATGGCCAAGAAAATGCTGATCGACGCCACCCACGCGGAAGAAACCCGCGTTGTGGTGGTGGATGGAAACAAGGTTGAGGAATTCGACTTTGAGTCTGAGAACAAGCGCCAGCTTGCTGGCAATATCTACCTCGCCAAGGTAACGCGCGTCGAACCGTCGCTGCAGGCGGCGTTTGTGGACTATGGCGGCAATCGCCACGGTTTCCTGGCGTTTTCCGAAATTCACCCGGATTACTACCAGATCCCCGTCGCCGACCGCGAGGCGCTGATGGAAGAGGAGCGCGCTTACGCCGAGGCGATGCGCGCACGCGACGAGGAAGATGAGACCAAACCCGCCAAGCCCAAGCGGAGCCGCCGCTCGAAACCGGCCTCCAAGGCAGCCAATGCGTCGTCTGACGACGCGGTGGAAACGAAGGACGTGGAAACCCCGGACAGCGACAGCGCTGAAATCGCCGGGATGGAAACCATTGACCTGACCGAGAGCACCGAAGCCGCGGACGAGTCGACCGCGGAGCTGGCGGAGGTGCCTGAGGACGCCGGCGTTGACGCGCCTGTCGAAGACAGCGCACCCGCTGTGGAGACCGCCGACGCGGGCGAAGCCGAGGCGGCTTCCGACGCATCCGCCCCGGCGGGCGAAGAGGCTGGCGATGCCAGTATCGCCGAAGCCGAGGATCAGGGGGCGTCTGACAGTGCCCCGGCATCGGATGCCGAAGAGCCCCAGGTCGATGAGGCCGAGGGCGAAGAAGCTCAGGCTGAAGACACACCGGTTGAAGACGCACAGGCCGAAGAGGCCGTCGCTGCCAAGCCCAAGGGGCGGTCGCGTAGCCGCTCGCGGTCGCGCGGCAAGGCTGCGCCTGCCGCTGATGACGTCATCGGCGACGTAGTCGACCCGGAGGAAGTCGGAGACGACGCCGAAGGGCAGCGCGCCGATGCCGCCACCAAGGATGACAGCATCGAATCTGTTGCCGACGAGGATGACAGCGAAGACATCCGTCCGCCGCGCAAACCGCGTCCGCGTCGCTACAAGATTCAGGAAGTGATCAAGGTCCGCCAGGTTCTGCTGGTGCAGGTCGTGAAGGAAGAGCGCGGCAACAAGGGCGCGGCGCTGACCACCTATCTGTCATTGGCAGGCCGGTATTGCGTGCTGATGCCCAACACCGCGCGCGGCGGTGGCATTTCCCGCAAGATCACCAACGCGGCCGACCGCAAGAAGCTCAAGGATATTGCGACGGAACTCGACGTGCCGACCGGCGCGGGGCTGATCGTTCGCACGGCCGGGGCGAAACGCACCAAGGCCGAGATCAAGCGCGACTATGAATACCTGCAGCGGCTCTGGGAACAGATCCGCGAGCTGACCCTGAAGTCCATCGCGCCCGCCAAGATCTATGAAGAGGGTGATCTGATCAAACGCTCGATCCGCGACCTCTACAATCGCGAGATCGATGAGGTCCTGGTCGAGGGCGAACGCGGCTACCGCATCGCCAAGGACTTCATGAAGATGATCATGCCGTCCCACGCGAAGAACGTGAAGCACTACCAGGAAGCGCTGCCGCTGTTCGCGCGCTACCAGGTCGAGAGCTATTTGGCTGGCATGTTCAACCCGACCGTTCAGCTGAAGTCCGGCGGCTACATCGTGATCGGCGTGACAGAGGCGCTGGTGGCGATCGACGTGAACTCCGGTCGCGCCACCAAGGAAGGCTCGATCGAGGAGACAGCGCTCAAGACCAACCTGGAGGCTGCCGAAGAAGTGGCGCGTCAGCTGCGTCTGCGCGACCTGGCCGGTCTGATCGTCATCGACTTCATCGACATGGACGAGCGCAAGAACAACGCTGCCGTCGAAAAGCGCATGAAGGACAAGCTGAAGACCGACCGCGCCCGCATCCAGGTGGGCAGGATTTCGGGCTTTGGTCTGATGGAAATGTCGCGCCAGCGCCTGCGCCCCGGCATGATCGAGGCGACCACCGCGCCGTGCCCGCACTGCCACGGCACCGGCCTGATCCGCTCCGACGACTCCATGGCGCTGTCGATCCTGCGCCAGATCGAGGAAGAGGGCACCCGCCGCCGCTCCCGCGAGGTGCTGGTGCGCTGCCCGGTCTCCATCGCCAACTTCCTGATGAACCAGAAGCGCGAGCATATCGCCCAGATCGAGGCGCGTTACGGCCTGTCCGTGCGCATTGAAGGCGATCCGCATCTGGTCAGCCCTGACTTCGTTCTTGAAAAGTTCAAGACCGCGTCGCGCACCGTCCCGGCGGCCACGGCACCCGTGGTGTCGGTGGACACCTCGATCATGGATCAGGTCGACGCCGAAGGGGCTTCCAGCGCGGAAGAGGAGGCACCGGCAGACGTGGTTGAAGCCGCTGCCGAGGTGCCGGAAGAGGCTGCGCAGGAAGACAAGCCCAAGCGCAAGCGTCGTCGCCGTCGTCGCCGCAAGTCCGGCAACGGTGAGGCGAGCAATGGCGATCAGGCCGCTGGAAGCCAGGATCAATCTGGCGACACGGCCGAGGGCTCCGCTGAGGAAGCTGCAGATGAGACGCAGGCGGCTGAAGACACCTCCGCCCCGGAAGGCGAGACTGCCGACGAGGTGAAGGAAAAGAAAAAGCCGACACGCACCCGGACCCGGTCGCGCAGGTCCAAGCCGAAACCGACCGAGGCTGAGGCCGAAACGGCGGGCATGGACGCACCGTCCGAGCAGGCTGAAGAGGCCGATGCGTCTTCGCAGGCGGAAGTCGCGCAAGAGGCACAGGTGACTGAAGTTGCAGAGGCTTCGGAAGGTGAGGTCGCAACTGCCGAGGACGCTGATCTGACGACGGCATCGCCAACCGCAGAGGCCAGTGCAGACGCGCAGGGCGACGATGAGCCGGGTGACGCGGAGGCGGAGCAGGCCGAAACGGCAGCTGATCCCGAGGCGACCGAGCAGGCAGAGGCCGCTGCGTCTGAAGAAGAAACCGTTGAGGTGACCGCGGCAGAAGAAGAGCCCCAGCCGTCTGCAGAAGACGTCAGTGTTCCGACTGAGGCTGAGAGCGTCGAGCCTGAAGCCAAGCCTGAGGCGGAAGAAAAAGCGCCGGAACCGGCACTGGCAGGCGCGGGGGCGGAAGCCGAACCGGCAACCCCGCCAAAGCCCAAGCGCCGCGGCTGGTGGTCGATGGGAAGCTAATCGCTAGACCGTCGAAGGATCCACGTCGATTTCAAGAGGCAGGCCTGCGGGCCTGCCTTTTTTGTGCCGATAGTTGAGGTCTATTGGTTTGGCGCAGACGTCGGATGCGACGCCTCTGGTCGACGCACAGCCGTTTGGTCCGACAAGCCTTCGAGCCTCGGTTCGCCAATCATACTTTGTGACTTTGCGGTGGTTTTAGCCGCCTTTGCGGATCAGGTAGACCTGATGGGTCCCGCCGTCCTTTTGCCCAAGATACTCATGCCCCGCCTCGTGGCAGAAATGCGGCATGTCGACCACCGCCGCCGGGTCATCCGCCAGAACTTGCAGAACCGCACCTGGCTGCAGGGATTTCAACCGCTTACGCGCTTTCAACACGGGCAGGGGGCACAGCAGCCCGATGGCATCCAGGGTTTCTTCGATCTCGCTCATGCGGTCCAGATAAGCGGGAAGTTTCAAGCTGTCCACAAGGATGTGACCACCGGTCGCGTGACCTTGGCCGATTGCTCGAATAAGAGTCGGGGCATGTTTGGAATCGAGATCATCGACGCAGGGCTGCTCCCTGCCATGCTGGTGGCGCTGCTGGGCGGCGTGATCAGTTTCCTGTCGCCCTGCGTGCTGCCGATCGTGCCGCCCTATCTGGCCTACATGAGCGGCGTGACCATCGGCGAGATGCAGGGCACCGTGGCCGCCCGACGCAAGGCGATCATTGCGGCGCTGTTCTTTGTCCTCGGCCTGTCGACGGTATTCTTGCTGCTTGGCTTCACGGCCTCGGCCTTCGGCGCCTTTGTGCTGCAGAACCAAGAGTTGTTTGCCCAAGTCTCCGGTGTTGTCGTGATCATCTTCGGCCTGCATTTCCTGTCTGTCTTCCGCATTCCATTGCTGGACCGCGAAGCGCGGATGGAGGCGGGCGAATCCGGCGGTTCGGCACTGGGGGCCTACGTCCTGGGGCTCGCCTTTGCCTTTGGCTGGACCCCCTGCATTGGCCCGCAGTTGGGGGCGATCCTGTCGCTGGCCGCCTCCGAGGCTTCGGTAAGTCGGGGCACGATTTTGCTGGGCGTCTATGCCGCAGGTCTTGGCGTGCCGTTCTTGCTGGCGGCGATATTCCTCAACCGCTCGATGGTTTTGATGAACCGGATGAAGCGCCACATGGGGGTGATTGAGAAGGCAATGGGCGGGCTGCTGCTGTTTGTCGGGGTGATGCTGGTCACCGGCCTGTTCACCACCTTTTCATGGTGGTTGCTGGAGACGTTCCCGGCACTTGCGGTTCTGGGCTGACGCTGCGCGCTCGCGGGTCACTGTGGGCCTTACTCTTGCCGAAAACCGCTGCTAGGCTGGTGCGCAGGCAGTTAGGGCAACGAAAAGAGTTCAGGGCAGGGCGTGGATCAAGGCAGCTCCCTTCAGCAACATGTGCGCAGGCGGCGGGTGTTCTACATTCCCGGCTATGACCCTATTCACCCGCGTCGCTACCGGGAGCTTTACCGCAAGGAAGGTGCCGCTCAGGCGAAGATCTCGGGCTACCGTCTTGCGGTGCAAGGGAAAAGCGGCCCCGGCGGTTTCGGCTGGGACGTTCAGGCGGAGATCGATGGCCGTGTCACCGCGGCCGAGGTCGAGGTTCTGGTCTGGTCGGACATCGTCCGCCACAGCATGACCGCGACAATCCCCGGGACGTACTGGCAACTTTTGCAGACGGCCTGGATCTATATCTCAACAGGCGCCTTGCGGCGGCTGATGCGGCTGCGCAAGGGGCCGGTGATCGCCGCGCTTTATCCTGTTGGAATGCTGTTGCTGCAGGCACTGCTTGCGCTGTTGTTGGCCTGGGGTGTGGCCCAAATGATCGGGCTGCTGGCGGGGGCGGTAGGGGTGCATGGGACCGCCAGTGCGGTGTTGGGATGGTGCCTTGGACTGTCGGCAGGGTACGTGTTGCTACGCTGGTTCAAGAAGCAGGACGGCAGGTTCTTTGCCTACTACCTGATGCATGACTATGCACATGCTGCCGCCGACAAGGGCGCGATTGCACCGCAGATGGAAGAAAGAATGGCTGCGTTCGGCGATCGGATCGCCGCCGCACTGCAGGACCCCGATCTGGATGAGGTGCTGGTGGTCGGCCATTCCTCCGGCGCGCATGTGGGGGTCTCCGTGCTGGCGGACGTGCTCCGGGCAGGGAGGCCGCAGGATGGCCCGGCCCTGGGGTTCCTGAGCCTCGGGCAGGTCGTGCCGATGGTCTCGTTCCTGCCACGCGCGCAGCGCCTGCGTGCCGACCTGCAATACCTGTCGCAGCGAGCTGAGCTGACGTGGGTCGATGTCACAGCGCCCGGCGATGGCTGTGCCTTTGCGCTCTGTGATCCGGTCGCGGTAAGCGGCGTCGCGCCCGAGGCGAAACGCTGGCCACTGGTGATTTCTGCCGCCTTCACCCAGACGCTCAGCCCGGCGCGTTGGAAACAACTGCGCTGGCGTTTCTTTCGGCTGCATTTTCAGTACCTGTGTGCTTTCGACCAGCCCGGCGACTACGACTATTTCCGCATCACGGCAGGGCCGCTGACGCTGGCCGAGCGCTTCGAGGGCCGCAAACCTTCTCGCTCGCGCATCGAGGTGCCGGTGTCGAAATTCACCTCTGTGGCCGCCAAATGAGCGCACCCCAGCCACCCAAACCCGCCGCCCGGGCGGACCGCGTGTCGCTCTGGCGCTACGCGCGCCTGTTCCGCCAGGACATCCTTTCGGCGCAGCCGGCCCGCCTGTATCGCGCGTGGATGGCGGAGTTTCGCACGCCTTTCTTTCGCAGCTTTTTGGTCAATGAGCCCGATCTGGTGAAACGGCTGCTGAAGGACAGCCCTGAGGACTTTCCGAAATCGGACCGTATTGCGGAAGGACTGAAGCCGCTGTTGGGCCAATCCGTGTTTCTGACCAACGGGTCCGAATGGAAACGTCAGCGCCGCATCATCGATCCAGCTTTCGAGGGCGGCCGGCTGAAGGATACCTATCCGGCGATGCGCGCGGCTGCAGAGGCCATGGTGGCACGGCTGCGCAATCGGCAGGGGCAGGTCGAGATCGAGGCCGAGGCTTCGCATGTCGCGGCCGATGTGATTTTTCGCACGCTCTTTTCGATCCCCATCGAACACGAGGTCGCTGCAGAGGTCTTTTACCGGTTTCGCGACTACCAGCGCAGCCAGCCGATCCTGAATCTTGCAGCCTTTGTGCGCCTGCCAGGCTGGATGCCGCGCTTCTTTCGTCGCGGCACCCGGCGCAACGCCGCGGTCATTCGGGGGCTGATCGCGCAGCTCACCGACGAGCGGATGCGTGCGATCCACGCGGGACAAGCGCCGGATGATCTTGCAACCAAGATCATGACAACCCGGGATCCCGAGACCGGGGGGGCGTTTGATGCAGCGGAAATGGTCGATCAGGTGGCGATCTTCTTTCTGGCAGGGCATGAGACCAGCGCCTCCGCCTTGGCCTGGGCGCTCTACCTCGTGGCGCTGTATCCCGAATGGCAGGAGGTCTTGTCGGAGGAGGCCAAAGCGCTCGAGGACGACAGTTTTGCGGCCGTGTCGAAGTTGCGACGCAGCCGCGATGTCTTTCGTGAGGCGCTGCGGCTCTATCCGCCGGTGCCGATGATGGTGCGCGAGGCGGCCTGTCCCGCGCGCTTTCGCAACCGGGACGTCCCGACGGGATCGCAGATGGTGCTCAGTCCCTGGCACCTGCACCGGCATGAGCGGCTGTGGGACAACCCGGATGGTTTCGATCCGTCCCGGTGGGAGACTCCGAACGGCAAGCAGTGCCAACGCGACGCGTATATTCCGTTTTCGGCCGGCCCGCGGGTCTGCCCGGGGGCGGGGTTCGCGATGGTGGAGGGCGTGCTGATCCTGTCGATGATCCTGCGCCATTTCCGCGTTCGCACCGTGGCGGGGCGGGAACCGATCCCCGCCGCCCACCTGACGGTCCGGTCCAAGAACGGCATATGGCTGGAGATTGTAAAACGCTGAGCCGGGAGAAGCCGGAGAAACTGGTGGATTCAGGCGAGGGGTGGTGCCGGGGAAAGGCGGGCGACGATCAGACGCCCGGCAGTCTCAACCGCTTCTCAGTCGACGCAGCACGAAAAGCCGGATGGCCGATGCCAGACCACAGTCGTCCCCACGGCTTTCGTCGATTTCAGCCGCCAGGTCGTTGATCGCACGGTCATCTTGCGCGGCGATTTCTCGGAAAGCGTCCCAGAACTCGTCTTCCAAGGACACGGAGGTGCGGTGGCCGCGCAGGGTGAGCGAGTGTTTCTTGGGCCGCCCGGTCATTCGTCACGCTTGTGGCCATCGAGCCGGCGGACGTCCTGCGCCTTGCGCGCCTTGGCCAGATCCTTTTCCGCCTTGGAGCGCCCGAATTCCACGGCATTCTGGTCGGCGCGGGCCTTTTTCTCGGCCCGCGCCTTTGTCTTTCTGTACCGGTTCAGATTGACCGGCTTGCCCATCAGTCCTTGGGACCGATCATCTGTTCGGGGCGGACCACCGCGTCAAAGGTGGCCTCATCTACGAAGCCCAGCTTGATCGCTTCTTCTTTCAGCGTCGTGCCGTTCTTGTGCGCGGTCTTGGCAACGGTGGTCGCGTTGTCGTAGCCGATGGTCGGTGCCAGTGCTGTCACCAGCATCAGGCTTTCCTTCATCAGTTTCTCGATGCGCGGCTCGTTGGCCTGGATGCCATTCAGCATGCGTTCGGTAAAGCTGTCGGCCGCATCACCCAGCAGCTGGATCGACTGCAAGAGGTTGTACGCCATCATCGGGTTGTAGACGTTCAGCTCGAAGTGGCCCTGGGAGCCTGCGAACTTGATGGCCGCGTCGTTGCCCATGACATGCGCGGCAACCTGGGTCAGGGCCTCGGCCTGGGTCGGGTTGACCTTGCCCGGCATGATTGAGGAGCCCGGCTCGTTCTCCGGCAGGATCAGCTCGCCCAGGCCCGAGCGGGGACCGGAGCCGAGGAAGCGGATGTCGTTGGCGATCTTGTAGCAGCTGCCCGCGATGGTCGCGAGCGCGCCCGACAGGAACACCATCGCATCATGCGCTGCCAGCGCTTCGAACTTGTTCGGAGCAGTCACGAAGGGCAGGCCGGTGATTTCGGCCATGTTGGCGGCCACTTCTTCGGCCCAGCCCTTCTGGGTGTTCAGGCCGGTGCCCACCGCGGTGCCGCCCTGTGCCAGCTCGTAGATGCCGGGCATCGCGGCCTCGACCCGTGCCAGCCCCTGGCGGATCTGATGCGCGTAGCCGCCGAACTCCTGGCCCAGCGTCAGCGGGGTCGCGTCCTGGGTGTGGGTGCGGCCGATCTTGATGATGTCCTTGAACTCTTCGGACTTCCGCTCCAGCCCTTCCGCCAGCTTGGTCAGCCCCGGCACCAGCACGTCGCGCACCATCATCGCGGTGGCGATATGCATCGCGGTCGGGAAGGTGTCGTTCGAGGACTGGCCCATGTTGCAGTGATCGTTCGGGTGTACCGGATCTTTGGAGCCAATCTCGCCGCCGAGGATCTCGATCGCGCGGTTGGCAATCACCTCGTTCGAGTTCATGTTGGACTGGGTGCCCGAACCGGTCTGCCAGACGACCAGCGGGAAGTTGTCGTCGAACTTGCCTGCGACAACTTCGCTGGCGGCTTGAATGATGGCATCGGCGATCTTCGCGTCCAGCTTGCCGGACGCCTTGTTGGCCATGGCGCAGGCCTGCTTGATCACGCCAAGCGCGCGCACGATGGCCACGGGCTGTTTTTCCCAGCCGATCGGGAAGTTCATGATCGAGCGCTGCGTCTGCGCGCCCCAGTATTTGTCTGCGGGGACCTCAAGCGGGCCAAAGCTGTCGGTTTCGGTACGGGTGCCGGTCATCCGTCGCCTCTCTCGTTGTATGCGTCTGTATGCCGTTTAGCCTGCGCGCTGCACAGGCGCAATTGGCCAGTCGCGCGCAGCATAGTGTTTTGCCCCGCGAGGTATAGAGTGCAATTGTCGCAATCGCACCCCCTGCAAGTCAGGGAATATCTGCTATGATCCTTGCGGCGCGCATTTTGCGAAGTGTTCAGAAATCTCGCATAATCATCGGGCCTGCGGGGTCAGAGCCCTGTTCTTGATGCCTGTCACGGCGCAGTATGTGACGGCGGGTATCTTTTGGAAGGTGAGGAAGGAGTTGACGTGCCACGTTCTTTGACAGGGTCCCCCCAGATGTGCGCGAGCCTGCGGAACATGCGCTCGTGGCTGAAGGCTCGTGGCATGGCCGTTCGCCTGCGCATCGTGGCACATGTGATGGCGCTGGCGGTGGTCTGGGCGCCGATTTCTGTCTGCGCAGCCGAGATTGGTCAGTTCGCGGGGGAATATTCGGGATCAGTCGAGATCGAGGCCGCTGACGGACAGCAAGTGCCGCGGGACATCAGCGTCACGATCCGTGAGACCTCCAAGGGGTTCGTGCTGAAATGGGTTGCGACCACGGAAAAAGGCGATGGCCGCAGAAAGACCAAAAGCTACGAGATCGAGTTTCAGCCCAGCAACCGATCAGGGGTGTTCTCGGCGGCGATGCGGCGCAACGTCTTTGGCCACGCGGTGCCGCTGGACCCGATGGAAGGGGAGCCCTTTGTCTGGGGACGGATCGACGGCGACACGCTGACCGTGTTTTCGATGTTCATCCACCCCAACGGCGACTACGAGATCCAGCAATATGACAGGACCTTGGCCGAAGGCGGACTGGATCTAGTCTACGTCTCCCGGCTGAACGGCGAGATCCGGCGCAAAATAGAGGCATTTCTGACCCGCCTGTAACCAGCCGGTGGCGGCTGTCGAGTTCCGATGCCCGCCATTGGCGCGGCAGTGGGTGCCCGGGTACCGTGCGCACACTTGCCTGTGACCCGGTCTGACCAAGGCCATCGGCGCCCACCGCCAACGGATCGCCCAGCAAGTGCGGCAGGTCGATTTACTTGCGGAAGCTGTCCAGCGAAACCACGTCGGCGTCTTTCTTTTCGCTCGCCGGGGCCGGAGGCTCGCTTTCGAAGGGCGCTTCGGAGTCCGGGAGTGTGGTCGGGGTCTCGCCCTCGTCTTCGGCGCTTTCGAACCGCAGGCCGAATTCCACGGACGGATCCACGAAGGTGCGGATTGCGTCATAGGGGATGTAGAGCGGCTCGGGAGAGTCGCCAAAATTCAGCGTGACCGCGAAGCCATCCTCATCGACGACAAGATTGTTGAACCAATGCTGCATGACGACCGTCATTTCGCCCGGATAACGGTCCGACAGCCAGTCTGCCAGTTCCACGTCCGGGTGATCGGTGTCGAAGGTGATGAAGAAATGGTGGTTGCCAGGCAGGCCGTTCTCGGAAACGTCCTGCAGCACGGTCCGGATCAGGCCGCGCATCGCAGAATGCATCAGGTTGCCATAGTCAATTTCACGGGACATGCAGTCACCCTTTGTTCATTTTGCGTTAAGCATAAGAGATTTTGGCGGAAACAAAAGGGCAGCCTGCGACGCTGACGGAGATTTTTTTGCCCCGGTACTATTGCTTGCTAATCCCGTGCAGTCAGCTGATTGTAAACGGGAATTGCGCCAGGGCAAGACCCGCGACCGCCATCGCCAGCAGAAGCGCCGGCAGGTTGCCACGACAGATCCATCCGGCCGCGGGCGCCAACAGCACAAGGGCGGCTGCAACGGGGTCCACGCTGCTCCAGACCGGGACAGGAAGATGCAGCAGCCCATGCTCCAATGTCCGCGTCTGTTCAAAGACCACGTGGATCAGAAACCACAGCGACAGGTTCAGGACGACACCGGCGACAGTGGCGGTGACGGCCTTCAGCGCCTGTCCCAGCCGCGGATGCGTGGCGATACGCTCGACGTAGGGGGCGGCGGCGAAGATCCACAGGAAGCATGGAACAAATGTCGCCCAGAGCGCGACGGCACCGGCTGCGAGGAAAAGGGCGGTGCCCTGTTGCGTGAGGCCGGACAGCATTGCCACGAATTGGGTCACGAGGATCAGCGGGCCGGGAGTCGTTTCGGCCAGGCCAAGCGCGTCGATCATTTGTCCGGCGGTAATCCAGCCGAACTGGCTGACCACGGTCTGGCTGATATAGGCCAGCACCGCATAGGCACCGCCAAAGGTGACCACCGCCAGTTTGGCAAAGAACCAGCCCAGATCGCTCAGGAAATCCGCGCCTGTCAGTTCCAGCGCCAACAGCGGCAGCAGCCACAAGGCCCCCCACAGGGCAACGGTGGACAGCGTGGCGGCGGCGCGAAACGGGGCCGGGGTGGCGGCGGGGGCGGCGTCGGTGGCAGGGCGGCGCAAGAGGCCGATGACAGCGGCCGCGAGAACCACAAGGGGGAACGGTACGTTCAGAAAGAACAGCGCCGCAAATCCGCCGCCAGCCAGCAGCCAGTCGAGAGAATTGTGCAGCGCCTTTGCCGACAGGCGTCGCAGTGCCTGCAGGATGATGATCACCACCGCCGCCTTGATGCCCAGGAACGCGGCCTGAACCGCGGGCATTGTGCCAAACTGCGCGTAAAGCCAGACCAGCAGGCCGATCACCACGGCCCCCGGCATCACGAACAAAAGCCCAGCAAACAGTCCGCCGAGCGTGCCGCGCATACGCCAGCCGGTGTAGGTGGCCAGTTGCATCGCCTCGGGTCCCGGCAGCAGCATGCAAAAGGACAGGCCGCGCAGGAAGCTGTCTTCGCTCAGCCAGGGGCGGTCTTCGACCAGTTCCTTGTGCATAAGCGCGATTTGCGCGGCTGGTCCGCCGAAGCTGAGGAGGCCGATGCGGCCGAAGACCCGCAGCATTTCGCCCCAGCCGGGATTGGTGAAAGCCCTCTCGGAAGGGGAGCCGGGGAATTCCGCCTGGTTCCGTGCCACCATGATGCGCCTGCCTCGCTGGATGTCCGGCACCGTCACCGGAATCTGCTGTCGTGCGTCCCACGCGGGCAGGGGGCTGTCAAGAGAGGTGCAGCGGGCGGGCGGTACCGGTTACTTGAGACGCTCGCCCGTCATGCAGATCGCCATCGCGTCCGGCGGCAATTGCCCCAGCATTTCAAACATGTGGAAGTAATCCATGTTGGAATGCATTTCGACGATCTTGCCGTTTTCGATCCGCGCCATGACCTGGCCGGAAATTTCAAAGGGCGTGCCGTCTTCGGGGTTGCTGGTGAAGGCGATCAGGCGTGCGGACACCCAATCCTCTGTCTCCATCGCATGGGTAATCGTGACCCTGATCGGCCCCAGCAGATTGCGCACCGCTGCAACCACTTCGGCATATTCCGTTTCTGGTTCTGCAAGCGCGGACACGGCGCCGGAGATTTCAGTTTCCGGCGTCAGGAATTGCGAGACGGCCTTCAGGTTGCCCTTGCACCACACCTCGTCGAACCAACGCTGTATCACCGCGGTGAGCGGCATGTCCGCGGTCTGCTCAGGGTCGAACGAGGCCGCGAGCAACAAGGCGCGTTGCGTCGCCGGGGGTTCGTCTTGCGCGTGATCCGTCGATTTTCTTACCGCCATGTCAGCCCCTGACCCGCCAGACAGGCGGCAATGGTGTCCTGTGGCAATTGTCCCAACTGCTCGAACAGGGTGATGTAGTCGAATTGGCCGTAGGATTGCGCCATCTTTCCGTCCTTGAACCGGATCATCACCTGTCCCGTTGTCTGAATGGGAGCGTCCGTCGCAGCGCAGCAGCCGTTGAATTCAATGCGTGCGGCCAGCCACTCGCCCTGTTCCACAGCTTGGGTGATCGAGATTGCAATCTGCTTAACCTGATGGCGCAGCGCCGCCACAAAATCCTGAAAGTCGTTGCGATTGAGGGGCAGGGAGGGGACCACACCGGTGGCGGTGACGTCAGCCGTGTAAAAACGCTCCAGATCGCTCAGGTCGCCACGGCTCCAGGCCTGATCGTACCAGGCTTGCAGGATTTCGGTCTTGGTCATGGGCGAGGTCACAGTTCAAACAGCTTTCTGCCAGTTTGGCGGTCGCCATACAGTGCCGAGGCCGGATTGAAAACATCTGAATTACGATTACGCGACGAGGCAGTCCGGCATACCTCGAACAGAATAATTGGCGCGTTCGGGGAAAGTGCAGGTTTCTGTTGCCAGGTACCTGCGAACCCCGCCTTACGCGGCTAGGCGCAAGGGCTTAGATTTCGATTACTCGAACTGCTTACGCAGCCAGAGCAACCGGAGCACGATTGTCGTTTGCAATTGTACTGTTTTCGCCGGTAACGGTGGCAGACAGCCGAGACAAAGCTAACCCCTTTAGACGTCCGTCGATCCTATTTCGGCCCCATGATCCCCAAACGAAGGATATTGGTGGAGCCGCCGGGTACCGCCCCCGGGTCCGATCCGCTTATTACGAGCGCGTTTATGTCCATAGTTCCACGAGGGAACACGGGCTATATAGTGCGCTTTTTACGGGTTGCAAAGGGGGCGTGCGGATTTCGATCCGCATTTTTAGACGGGAATTGTCAGTGGCCGTGGCCAAGCGCGAAAGGCTATTCAAAGCTCCGGTGGCCTTTATTCATCCAGCTCTACTTGCTTGCAGAACAATTCATGATCCGGCCGCTACCCGGGGGGCGGCTGAATGCGGGCCGGGTGTTCGCTTCAAGCGCTGCGGGCGGCACGTGCGGCAAAGACATCCGCGGCGAGCTTGCGGGTTTCGCCCTCAAGATCCTCAAGCCCCGCCACCGCGGCCGCGCCATCTCCCGCCTCGATCGCATCGGCGATACGCCCATGTAGGGCGGTGATCGTGGCGCGGTCGCGGGCGCTAAAGGTGATCATGTTCATGAGCGGTTGCATGGCTTCCACCGCACCGGCCAGCTGGTAGGAGAGCACCGGGTTGCCGGCGCCATCCACAAGCGCGCGGTGAAACGCAACGTCGGACGCGCAGAACGCCTCATCGGTCAAACCCGGCTGCTGCTGGCGAAAGATCTCCGCCCGCATCGTCGCCAGTTGATCGGCACTGCAGCGAGCGGCCGACAGTGGCGCGCAAGCGCGTTCGAGCGCGTAGCGCGCCTCGCAGGCTGTGTCAAAGCTCACCGCGTTCATGCTCAGCAGCAGGGTCGAGGTGGTGATCTGCTGGGCATAGGCGTCTTCAAAGCTCAGTCGCTTTACAAAAGCGCCGCCCGTGGCACCCCGCTGGGTGCGGATCAGTGACTGCGCCGCGAGGCGTTTCAGGGCCTCGCGCACGGTTGGCCGCGAGACTTGGAAATGCTCGGACAGCTCTGCCTCGGAAGGCAGGCGCTCATCCACGTTCAAGTCGCCCGATATGATGGCATCCTTGATCGCCTGAGCGATCTGTACCGATAGATCGGCGGAACTGTTTGGGTCGATCCGCATGTGACTGCCCTGACGCTGCGTTACGCCGGGAGAGGCCCGGCCAGAAATCATTTGTCTGACATTTAAAAGTCTGACATTTAAAACTCAAGACGTGAGTCGCAGACCCTCTTACCCGGAGCGCGCCATGAAAGCCATTCTGGCACAACGCATCAGGACCATGGCAGGCTGGCATTGGCTGGCCCTCTTCGGGCTGATCTTGGGGGCTTGGGTCGTTCTCTACGCGATGTCGGTTCCGGCTGAGCTGCGGCAGGCGAGTGCGGCTTACGGGCCGGATTTCTGGCGCGATTTCTGCACCCTGACTCCGGATGCGGCGGGTTTCGCGAAGATGGCGATGATGTGGGCGCTGATGTCGGCCGCGATGATGGCACCGACGGCCTTGCCGGCCTTTGCCACCTACGAAGATTTGTCCCACACGGCGCCCGATACCGACTTCACCCGGTTGGTCGGCGGCTATCTGGCGGTGTGGGGCGGCTTTTCCGCTCTGGCGGGGCTGTTGCAGCTGCTGCTGTTCCGGGCGGAGTTGATTACCGCCTTCGGCGACAGCAATTCCCGTTACTTGTCAGCAGCGCTGCTGTTGATCGCGGGGGGCTACCAGTTCTCGCCGATGAAGGAAGCCTGTCTCAGCAAGTGCCGTCGTCCGCTGGTGTTTTTCATGCAGCACTGGGCAGAAGGCCCGTTGCGCAACGGGGTGCGACTGGGGCTGGTGTGCCTGGGCTGCTGCTGGGCGCTGATGCTGCTGGCTTTTGTCGGCGGGACCATGAACCTTGCCTTCATGGGGCTCGCGACGGTGATCATGATTTTGGAAAAGCTGCCGGAGCTGGGCCGCTACGTCACCAAACCGCTGGGTGCGGGTCTGGTGGTAATGGCGTTGGCGCTGGCCGCAGGAATTGTCTGAACATTAGGGAGGAAAGAAATGGCACTCGACGCAGCAGTGGGCACCGTGCCCTGGACCATCAAGGGGGAGCTGATCCTCAACTGCAACTGCACCGTCTTCTGCCCCTGCGTGGTATCGCTGGGCCAGCACCCGCCGACCGAAGGCCACTGCCAGGCCTGGGCGGGCGTGCGCATCGACGAAGGCAGCTACGGCGAAGAGGACCTCTCGGGCCTGAACGTCGGCCTGTTTCTCGAGATCCCGGGCAACATGGGCCGCGGCAACTGGAAGGCCGCCGCCTTCATCGACGAGCGCGCCTCGGAAGCTGCCTATAACGGGCTGGTCAATATCTTCTCGGGGGCTGCCCGCGGCACCACCGGGCTGTTCTCCATGCTGGTGAGCGAGTTCCTTGGCGCCGAACGCGCCCCGGTGGTTTTTGAGACCGAAGGCAAGGAGCGCCGCCTGATGGTGGGCAAGAAGATTCAGGGATCGGTGGTGCCGGTTGAGGGCAAGGACGGCAAGGACATCGTCGTCACCAACACCGAATACTGGATGGGCCCCGACATCACCGTGGCCAAGGCCACCAAGGGCCGCGTGCGCGCCTTTGGCCGGGTCTGGGATTTCGACGGCCGCTCGGCCGAGATCTGCCAGATCGACTGGCACGGGCCCAAGTAGGCGGAGGGCAGGGCATGGCCAGCATCTTCCCCTCGCGCCGCGTCCGGCGCACGCCCTTCTCCCCCGGCGTCGAGGCGGCGGGCATGAAAGTCTGCACCGTCTACAACCGGATGATCCTGCCGTCGGTCTTTGCCAGCCAGGAGGAGGACTACCGCCACCTGAAGACCCATGTGCAGGTCTGGGACGTCGCCTGCGAGCGCCAGGTCGCGGTGCAGGGGCGGGACGCGCGCAAGCTGCTCGACCTGATCAGCCCGCGCGACCTCGACGGCATGGCGGCGGACCAGTGCTACTACATGCCCGCCATCGACCGCGACGGCGGCATGCTCAACGATCCCGTGCTGGTGAAGCTGGCCGAGGACCACTACTGGATCTCGGTCGCCGACAGCGACTACCTGCATTACGTGCTTGGCATCGCCGATGCGCTGGCGCTGGATGTGCGGGTGTGGGAGCCGGACGTGAGCCCGCTGGCCGTCCAAGGGCCGAAGGCCGATGAGCTAATGGCCCGCGTCTTCGGCGAAGAGGCGCGGAGCATCCGCTTCTTCCGCTACAAGCGTCTGGGGTTCCAGGACACCAGCTTCGTGGTGGCGCGCTCGGGCTACTCCAGGCAGGGCGGCTTCGAGATTTATGTCGAAGGCAGCCACTACGGCATGCCGCTGTGGGACGCGCTGTTTGCGGCGGGCGCGGACCTCGAGGTGCGCGCAGGATGCCCCTCCACCATGGAGCGGGTCGAGGGCGGCTTGCTCAGCTACGGCAATGACATGACGCGCGAGAACACGCCCTTCGAATGCGGGCTGGGCAAATTCGTGAACTCGCCGCGCGACTATATCGGCAAAGCGGGCCTGATGGCCCGGTCCGAGCCGAAGCAGCAGATCCGCCCGGTGGAGATCAGCGGGGAGATCCCGCCGATCACCGCGCCCTGGCCGCTGATGGCGGATGGCAAGCAGGTCGGCCAGGTCACCACCGCCACTTGGTCGCCGGACTTTGCCACCAACGTGTCGATCGCCATGGTCGAACGCTCGCACTGGGATGCGGGCACCGTACTGGAGGTGGAGACGCCTCTGGGCATGCGCCGGGCCGAGGTGAAGCCCGGCTTCTGGATTTGACGGCGCCCGCAGGCGCCAATCGGAAACAGCGGGAAAGCCCCGCGGAAAGGAGACAGGATGAAAGCTCTGGTCGTACGCAAGGAAGGCGACGAAAAGCCCGTTGCCGCGGTCGAGGACATCACCGAGGACATGCTGCCTGAGGCTGACGTCACCGTGGCGGTGGACTATTCCACCGTGAACTACAAGGACGGGCTCTGCATCGGGCCGGGCGGCGGTCTGGTGCGCAAGTACCCGCATGTGCCGGGCATCGACTTTGCCGGCACCGTGGAGGCCTCCTCGGATGACCGCTACAAGCCCGGCGACAAGGTGGTCCTCACCGGCTGGCGCGTTGGCGAGGCGCATTGGGGCGGCTACGCCCAGAAGGCGCGGGTGAAGGCCGACTGGCTGGTGCCGCTGCCCGAGGGGCTGGATACCCGCCAGGCGATGGCCGTGGGCACCGCGGGCCTGACCGCGATGCTGGCCGTGATGGCGCTGGAAGATCAGGGCATGGAAAAGGACCACGGTCCGGTACTGGTCACCGGCGCTGCCGGCGGTGTCGGCTCGGTTGCCACCGCGATCCTCGCCAACCTCGGCTACGAGGTCGCCGCCGTCACCGGCCGCCCGGATCAGGCCGACTACCTGAAATCGCTCGGCGCATCGGAAATCGTCGCCCGCGACGAGCTGACCGAGGTGACCCGCAAGCCGCTCGAAAGCGAGCGCTGGGCGGGCTGTGTCGACGCCGTGGGCGGCGCGATGCTGGGCCGGGTGCTGAAGCAGATGAAATACGGCACCTCGGTTGCAGCCATCGGCCTTGCAGGCGGTGCCGCCATCGACGGCGCGCTGGTCACGCCTTTCATCCTGCGCGGCGTGAACCTCTTGGGCATCGACTCGGTGATGCAGCCCTTCGCCAACCGCCAGCGCGCCTGGCAACGCATCGCCAGCGACCTGCCGATGGACAAGCTCGAGGCGATGGTGCAGCCCGCGACGCTCGCGGACCTGCCGGAACTCGGCAAGGGCATTCTCAAGGGGCAGGTCAAGGGCCGCGTCGTGGTCGACGTGAACGCCTGACGCGACACGCACCGCATTTGCATAAATCTGACAGGGGGCGGTCTTTTGGGCCGCCCCCGGCTCTTTTCGTCGCTGCTTCCACGGCGCGCTTCGACACAGCGTCCTGACGCCGTTGCGCCGCAGGCAGAAGCCGGTTCAGCCCGATCCCGGGCTGTCTGTTTTACGATCCTGATCATTGCTGTTAGGTAGCCCGCTCGCAGGAGGCTTTTGCCGTCCTGTCCTAGCCGACGTGCGGCGTGGAGATCGCGCTTTGATTGTATTTTGTCGGCGGTGGACGGGCGTGATGGCCATAGGATTGCGGCATGGATGCGCAGGTTTGCGCACACGCCACGGGGCTGGTCTGTCACAAATCTGTGGCAATGTCGCTTTTTCGCGGATTGGAGTCTCAATTTCGGCTCCGTCGGCGGCGGATCCTGCGGATGACAGAAGGACTGACTAAACGGGGAGACAAGTCATGACGACAGAATCTACTGAGTCCGATGCCGACTATGAGGTCGGGCAGGACAATATCCAGGTACTGGGACTGGATGTACATAACCCGGTGTTTGCCATTTCGGCTGTGACCATCGTCGCATTCGTCTTCTTTTCGCTGGTGTTCAAGGAGCAGGCCTCCGAATTCTTTGGCTGGCTGCGCCCGACGTTGACCAGCAAGTTCGACTGGGTCTTCATGATCTCGACGAACATCTTTGTGCTGTTTTCGCTGTTCCTGGTGGTGTCCCCCTACGGCAAGATTCGCCTCGGCGGCGATGACGCACGGCCGGACTACTCCTATGCCGGGTGGTTCGCGATGCTGTTTGCTGCGGGCATGGGCATCGGTCTGGTGTTTTGGGGCGTCGCAGAGCCGATCTCGCATTTCGGCGCCTCCGTCGGCGGCACCGCCGTTGGCGAGGATGGGCTGCGCACCGACTGGGCGCCGCTCGGCGCCGCCGCAGAGAACCCGGAACAGGCGCGCTCTCTGGCGATGGCATCGACTATTTTCCACTGGGGCCTGCACCCCTGGGCGGTCTATGCGATCGTTGCCCTGGCGCTTGCCTTCTTTTCCTTCAACCGTGGCCTGCCGCTGACCATGCGTTCGGTGTTCTACCCGCTGTTCGGCGAGGCGACCTGGGGCGTGATGGGGCACATCGTCGATGTGCTGGCGGTGTTCGCCACCATTTTCGGCCTCGCAACCTCGCTCGGATTGGGGGCGTCGCAGGCGCTGGCCGGTCTGAACTACCTGTTCGGCGTGCCGCTGACCGACGGTATGAAGGTGGCGCTGATCGTGGCAATCACGCTGTTTGCCTTGGTCTCCGTGGTGGCCGGCCTGGAAAAGGGCGTCAAGCGTCTGTCCGAAGCCAACATGATTCTCGCAGCCGTTCTGCTGGTGCTGGTTCTCCTCGTTGGCCCGACTGTGGCGATCCTCTCCGGCTTCTTTACCAATCTGGTGGATTACGTGGTCTACCTGCCGGAACTGTCGAACTGGGTTGGCCGGGATGACACCAACTTCATGCAGGGCTGGACCACCTTCTACTGGGCATGGTGGATCTCCTGGTCGCCCTTCGTTGGCATGTTCATCGCGCGTATCTCGCGCGGGCGTACGGTGCGGGAGTTCGTCACCTGCGTTCTGCTGATCCCGACAGTTGTCGGCGCCCTGTGGATGAGCGTCTTTGGCGGTGCGGCACTGGATCTGGTCATGGGCGAAACCGGCCAGGCCTTGCAGGATGCGGCACTCGAGCTGAAGATGTTCAAACTGTTCGAGACCTTCCCGCTGACCGGCATTCTGTCTTTCGTCGGTGTCATCCTGGTGGTTGTGTTCTTCGTGACCTCCTCCGACTCCGGGTCGCTGGTGATCGATACCATCACCGCCGGCGGCAAGACCGATGCGCCGACCGCCCAGCGTGTGTTCTGGTGCATTCTGGAAGGGGCCATCGCCGTTGTGCTTTTGCTGGGGGGCGGCCTCGGCGCGCTTCAGGCCGCCGCCATTGCGACCGGTTTCCCCTTCGCAATCGTGCTGGTGCTGATGTGCGTGTCGGTCTTCATTGGCCTGGCCCGTGAGCGACGCCTCAAGTAAGCAGGCCCATCGCGCGTAACCAGAAAGGCCCCGGCGTTCGTCGGGGTCTTTTTCGTGTCGGCTGCTCCCGGTGCCCGGGCGCGGCGACGCATGCCGCGCAATCCCGGTTGACCGCCGGGCGGCGAGTCCGCTACGCAGGTTGTGTCCTGGTCTGGCGTTTCTGACTTGCAGGACTGCCGACGGTCCCTCAATCCTGATGCGGGAGCGCGGCTCGGCTGGAAGACCTGCCATGCCCGGGGTGCCCCTGACATGTGCAGTCGGCCCCCGACCCGCAGCGATTGAGGAGACATGCGATGAGCGTTTTGGATATTGATTTCGTACGGGCACAGTTCCCCGCTTTTTCCGAGCCACCCCTTCAGGGGCAGGCGTTCTTTGAAAACGCGGGCGGCTCCTACACTTGTCGACAGGTAATCGACCGGCTGACCCGCTTTTACACCCAGCGCAAGGTGCAGCCCTATGCCCCCTACGAAGCCTCGCGTCTGGCAGGGGCCGAGATGGACGAGGCCCGCAGCCGGTTGGCCGCATTGATGGGCGTTGCGACCGAGGAGTTGAGCTTTGGTCCTTCGACCACGCAGAATACCTATGTGCTGGCGCAGGCGTTCCGCCAGTTCCTGAAGCCGAGCGAGGCGATTGTCGTCACCAACCAGGACCACGAGGCGAACAGCGGCCCCTGGCGGCGGCTGGCGGACGCAGGCATCGAGGTCCGCGAATGGCAGATCGATCCGCAGACCGGGAGCCTGGACCCGGCCCAGCTTGAAAACCTGCTGGATGACAAGGTGCGTCTGGTCTGTTTTCCGCACTGCTCCAACGTCGTGGGAGAGATCAACCCGGTTGCCGAAATCACCGCCATCGCCCATGCCGCCGGTGCCTTTGTCTGTGTCGACGGGGTGTCATATGCGCCGCATGGTCTGCCGAACGTGGACGACCTGGGGGCCGATGTTTACCTGTTCTCCGCCTACAAGACCTATGGGCCGCACCAGGGGGTGATGGTGATCCGCCGGGCGCTGGGGGAGCTGCTGCCGAACCAGGCGCATCACTTCAATGGCGACACGCTGTACAAACGCTTCACGCCCGCGGGCCCGGACCACGCCCAGGTCGCAGCCTGTGCAGGGATCGCGGATTATTTCGAGGCGCTGGCGGCCCATCACGGCCATCAGGGCGATGCCGCCGAAACCGGGGCTTTTGTTCACGACCTGATGCGCGCTCACGAGGTGGATTTGCTGCAGCCCTTGCTGGACAGGCTGGTGGCGCGGAATGATCTGCGGCTTCTGGGGCCTTCGGACGCCACCCGGCGCGCGCCCACTGTGGCGCTGGCGCTGGGCCGCCCGGCTGAACCGGTGGCGGCGCATCTTGCGGAATTCGGCATCATGGCGGGCGGCGGTGATTTTTACGCCCAACGGCCACTGGAGGCTATGGGGGTTGATCCGGCGCAGGGCGTGCTGCGTATCAGTTTCACCCATTACACCTCAAGCGCCGAGGTCGAGACGCTGACCGAGGCGCTGGACCGCGTGCTCTAACGCACCAAGACCAAAGGATAGAACATGAGCAGCTGCCCTCCCGTGATCTGGTGGATCAGGCGCGACCTTCGCCTGCATGACAACCCGGCGTTGAAGGCGGCGCTCGAGCACGGCGGGCCGGTGCTGCCCGTCTATATCCTGGATCCGCAGGAAGAGGCGCTGGGCGCTGCGCCCAAGTTCCGTCTGGGGCGGGGGCTGGAGCATTTCCAGCAGGTTCTGGAAGCGCTCGGCTCGCGTCTCATCCTGCGGCGTGGGGCCGCCGCCGCGGTGCTGGAGAAACTGTGCGCCGAGACTGGCGCGAAGATGGTCGTCTGGTCGCGTCTTTATGATCCAGAGGCCATCGCGCGCGACAGCGAGGCGAAACAGCTGCTGAAGGCGCAGGGGATCGACGCAAAATCCTTTGGCGGTCGAATACTGTTTGAACCATGGACGGTCGAGACCAAGGCCGGCGGCATGTTCAAGGTCTATACGCCGTTCTGGAAATCGGTACGCAGCCGCGACGTTGCGGATCTTTTGCCCGCCCCGAACAGTCTGCCCGCGCCAAAGGCGTGGCCCAGGAGCGAGGCGCTGGCGGATTGGGCGCTCGATGCGGGCATGTCGCGCGGGGGCGACGTAGTCGCCCGTTTCTGTCACGTGGGTGAGACGGCCGCGCTGAACCGGCTATCGGACTTCCTCGAGCAGCGGGTGGATGCCTACAAGGAGCGCCGCGACTTTCCGGCGGAGGACGCCACCTCTGGCCTGTCCGAGAACCTGGCCTGGGGCGAGATCAGCCCGCATCGCATGTGGCATCAGGCGCGCGCGGCCATGCAGCGCGGCGGGCAGGGCGCCGAGACCTTCCTCAAGGAACTGGTCTGGCGCGAGTTCGCCTACCATCTGCTCTATCATTCACCACATATCCTGACCCGTAGCTGGCGCGACGAATGGGGCCAATTCCCCTGGCGCAAGGAGGACAGGGACAATTTGGCCGCATGGCAACGCGGCCAGACCGGCTATGATTTCGTGGATGCCGCCATGCGCGAACTCTACGTGACCGGCAGGATGCACAATCGTGCGCGGATGATCGTTGCCAGCTTTCTGACCAAACACCTGATGATCCACTGGAAATGTGGAATGGATTGGTTCGCGCAAACACTGGTGGACTGGGATCCGGCCAGCAATGCGATGGGCTGGCAATGGGTGGCGGGGTGCGGCCCCGATGCTTCGCCGTTCTTCCGCATCTTCAACCCCGATGGCCAGCTGCAAAAATTCGACGCGAAGGGCGTTTATACCAGCCGCTGGATCGCCGAAGGACAGAGCGCGCCGCCCGAGGAGGCTCTTGCCTTTTTCGACGCCGTGCCGCGCAGCTGGAACCTGACGCCCGACATGGCGCGCGCGACCCCCGTCATCAGCCTGCAGCACGGACGTGAACGCGCGCTGGCAGCCTATCAGAACATGCGCAACGCGGGCTAACGCACAGTTTTCTTGCCACAAAGCGTTCCGCGCCCTAGCATTTTGTAAGGATGCCGAGGAGGTGCGGAATGATCTTCACACAGACCGAAGGCCACAGCGATCTGCCGCGCTACTTTGCACCGGTCTTTGCGCAGGTGCAGCGGATGGAGGTCGGACAGCTGGACATCCACTTGCCCGATGGTCGCATCTTTCGGACCGTGGGGGCGAACCCCGGCCCGGCCGCGGATCTTCGCATTCACAACCCGGATTGCTTCACCCGGCTGATCCGCGAAGGTGATCTGGGATTCTCGGATGCCTACCTCGACGGATGGTGGAGCACGTCGGACCTGCAGGCGTTCATGGATCTGGTGCATATGGGCGCCGACACGGTTTATGACGGGTTCCAGGGCCGCGCCCTGTTGCGTGCCTATGAACGGCTGCGTTTCTGGCTGCACCGCAATCACCGTCGCCAAGCGCGCAAGAACATCTCGCATCACTACGACCTCGGGAATGACTTCTACCGCCTGTGGCTGGATGACACGATGACCTATTCCAGCGCTCTGTTCACCAGCGGCCAGCAAAGTCTGGAAGCGGCGCAGATCGCCAAATACGCCTCCCTCGTCGATCAGATGGGCGTAAAGCCCGGCGATCACGTGCTTGAAATCGGCTGCGGCTGGGGTGGGTTCGCGGAATATGCGGCCCGCGCACGCGGCCTGCGGGTAACCGGCCTGACAATCAGCAAGGAACAGCTGAGCTTTGCACGTCAACGCATTGATGATGCCGGGCTTTCTGATCAGGTCGAACTGCGGATGCAGGATTACCGCGACTGCCGGGGCCAGTTTGACGGCGTCGCCTCGATCGAGATGTTCGAGGCCGTTGGGCAGAAATACTGGCCGACCTATTTTGCCGCGGTGCGTGACCGGCTGAAACCGGGCGGACGGGCCACCTTGCAGATCATTACCGTTGCCGACCGCCGATGGGAGGTCTACCGCCGCGGCGTGGACTTCATCCAGAAATACATCTTTCCCGGTGGCATGTTGCCTTCGCCTTCAGCGCTGCGCGAGCAGGTGGAACAGGCCGGGTTGGGGGTGGTGCGCACGATCGAGTTTGGCGACAGCTACGACCAGACATTGCGGCGCTGGCATGAGACCTTCAATGCACGCTGGGACCAGATTGCGGCCCTGGGGTTTGACGAGCGGTTCCACAAAATGTGGAACTTTTACCTGACCTCTTGCGCGGCAGCCTTTAAAACGGGAAATTGCGACGTAACGCAGATTACCCTGGCCCATCGCTGAACCGGGCAGGCCTGACAACGGAACCGCGCCCATGCCTACAGCCGCCCGCCTGATCGCCGCCATATCCTTGGGCGCGGTGGCTTTCGTGGTGTCCTACCTGGTGATGCCGCTGCTGCCGGAGGGCACGGATTTTGGCTATTTCGTACATGTGAATGTCGCCCTGGGGCTGCTGTCTGGCTGGATCTTCATGGGGCGGCGCGCCGGACGCGGGGTGGTGCCTGCCATCAACAACGGTCTCACCGGCATGTCGGTGATGGTGCTTTGGGCGCTGTTCGCGCAGGGCACATGGGAGATGTTTCGCCTGGCTATGCGCCATCGCTACGATGGCCCGTTCGAAGCGCTTTCGGCAATTTTTGTTATTGCGCTGGAGTACTTCTTTGTTATCGCTGTGCCCAGCGTCATGCTGACCTTGATCACGGGCGGCATCCTGGCGGGCCTGGTGACTGAAAACGCCTTTCGACGCTGGCGCTGATTTTAACAACTTATCAATAGGTTCTGACACGTGGCTGATCTGTTTTTCTATGGCACGCTGCGCCATCTCCCGCTGCTCGAACTGGTGCTGGGGCGCAAAGGCGAAGATTTGGATGCCGTGCCCGCGCAGCTGCCCGGCTACGGCGTTTTCTGGGTCAAGGATCAACCTTTCCCCGCGATCGAGGCGCGGGCCGGATGCAGCGCGGATGGCCTGCTTGCGCGGGGGCTGTCTGATGCGGACCTGGCCGCGTTGAACTTCTATGAAGGCGGGTTCGACTATGCGCTGGAGCGTGTCACCGTGCAGCTTGCCGATGGCAGCGAGGCTGTCGCGCAGGTCTATTTCCCCGAGCCGGGGTTGTGGCAGACCGGCGATCCCTGGGACCTGGAGGAATGGGTGCGGCAATGGGGGGCGCTTTCCCTGCGCGCGGCCGAGGAAGTCATGGCCTATCAGGGACGGATGACCGCGCAGGAAGTGGCCCGCGTCTTTCCCTCGATCCGCCGTCGCGCGGCGGCCTGGTTGGCGGGACAGGCCCGCCCGGCCGATCCGGCGCATGATCCGGCGCGCGACGTCGTGGTGCATGATCACAAACGCGCCTACATGAACTTCTTTGCGATGGAGGAAATGGACCTGCAGTTCCGTCGCTATGACGGCAGCCTCAGCCCGGTCATCAATCGCGGCGCCGCAATGGTCGGCCATGCCTCGGTGGTTCTGCCCTACGACCCCCAGCGGGACCAGGTGCTGCTGGTCGAACAGTTCCGGGCACCGCCCTTCATCATGGGCGACACCTCCCCGTGGATGTGGGAGCCGGTGGCCGGGGTCATCGATCCGGGCGAAACTGCAGAGCAGGCGGCCATTCGCGAAGCGCAGGAGGAGGCAGGCGTTGCCATCCGGCAGCTCGAAGTGGTGACGCGGGCCTATCCTTCCAGCGGCGCGCTGGCCGAATTCATCCATGTGTTTGTCGGCCTGTGTGATCTGTCCGACCTCAACGGAGGTGGCGGCATGGCGGGGGAGGGAGAAGACATCCGCAGCGAGATCATCAGCTACGACACGCTGATGCAGAGGGTCGACGAGCAGGCCTACAAGGATTTGCCGCTGATGATCTGCGCATTGTGGCTGTCACGCCACCGGGAACGTCTGCGCGCCATGCATCTGTGACCGCTTCGCTGCTTGTGGTCGCCTGATGGCTTGGCTACACCTGAGGGGAACGATTGAAAGGGATACCATGCGCATTGCACGCGATCTGGCTGATGCCATCGGCCACACACCTCTTATCCGCCTGAACCGCGTCAGCGAAGAGACCGGCTGCGAGATCCTGGGCAAGGCGGAATTCATGAATCCCGGCCAGTCCGTCAAGGACCGCGCCGCGCTCTACATCATCAAGGATGCGATCGCCCGTGGTGAGCTGAAGCCGGGCGGCACCATTGTCGAAGGCACCGCCGGCAACACCGGCATCGGCCTGGCCCTGGTTGGGGCCTCGATGGGGTTCAAGACGGTTATCGTGATACCGGAAACCCAGTCGGAAGAGAAAAAGGACATGCTGCGCCTCGCTGGCGCGCAGCTGGTTCAGGTGCCTGCGGCCCCCTACAAGAACCCCAACAACTACGTGCGCTATTCCCAGCGGCTGGCCGAGGAACTGGCCAAGACCGAGCCGAACGGCGCGATTTGGGCCAACCAGTTCGACAACGTCGCCAACCGCCAGGCCCATGTGGAAACCACCGGCCCGGAGATCTGGGAGCAGACCGGGGGCAAGGTTGACGGCTTTGTCTGCGCCGTTGGGTCCGGCGGCACGCTGGCAGGCGTTGCCGAGGCATTGCAGCCCAAGGGCGTCAAGATCGGTCTCGCCGATCCGCTGGGCGCGGCGCTCTACTCCTATTACACCGAGGGCGAATTGAAGTCCGAGGGCAGCTCGATCACCGAGGGCATCGGCCAGGGCCGCATCACCAAGAACCTCGAAGGCTTTACGCCCGATTTCAGCTATCAGGTGCCTGACGCTGAAGCGCTGCCTTATGTCTTTGACCTGCTGCACGAAGAAGGCCTGGTGCTTGGCGGCTCGTCCGCGATCAACATCGCCGGTGCCGTGCGCATGGCCAAGGACATGGGGAAGGGCAAGACCATTGTCACGGTGCTGTGTGATTACGGCACCCGTTACCAGTCGAAACTGTTCAACCCGGACTTCCTGCGGGAAAAGGATTTGCCGGTGCCGGAGTGGATGACCCATGCACCCGCCTCGATTCCCGGCGTTTTTGAGGACGTATGACACCTATCATAACCGCTTTGCGGGCATTGCTGCTGGGGCTGGCCTTGATGGCCAGCCTTGTCATGCCTGCCATGGCCCAGCTGAGCGACGAGTCGCGGGCCGCCTATCAGAAATGGCTCAAGACCGCGGAACGCGCCGAAGAGGTCATTGATGCCAACCGCGCCTCCAGCGCCGCAATGGAAGCCCTGCGGCTGGAGCTGACCAGTTACCGCCAGGAGTTTCTTGAGGCCCGGACCGACAACGGTGACCGGATCCGCACCCTGGAAAGTCAGCTCGAGGCCCTCGGACCGGCCCCCGGGGAGGGGGAAACCGAACCCGAGGACATCGCCCAGCTGCGGGCATCGCTGCAAAGCCAGCTGAACGAGCTGAAAGTACCGCGCATCGTCTCCGAAGAGGCCTATAACCGGGCCAACGGGTTGATCGCGGAAATCGACAAGATCATCCGCGAGCGCCGCACCCGAACCTTGCTGGAGCGCGGCCCGTCGCCGCTCAACCCTGAACATTGGGGGGAGGCCTGGCGGGCGCTTGCGCGCTCGGGCACCGCGCTCTGGAACGAAACCGCCTACAAGATCGGCAGCGCCACCACGCGGGAACGCATTCAGAACAGCCTGCCGGCATTGCTTTTCCTGCTGACGATCTCGCTTCTGTTGTTGCTGCGCGGGCGCCCTTGGGCGCATCGGGCGGGCGAATACCTGCGCAGCTTCGGCAGCAGTGGCCGCGGCGTGTGGACCTTCGTGGTATCGCTGCTGGAGGTCATTCTGCCGTTCGTCGGAATCATCTGCCTTGTGGCGGCTGTCAACCTGTCGGGTGTTCTGGGGATCCGCGGCTCGATCCTGCTGGATTACGTCCCGGGCTGGGCGTTGCTGATCCTGTCGTTCCATTGGCTCGGCAATCAGCTGTTTTCCAGCCGCATCGAAAACGAACTGGTGCCGGTACAGGAAGGTCGGCTGAATGAAACCCGACTGATGGTGGACATCCTGGCGCTGATCCTTGTGGCGCAGGATGTGCTCAGACAGCTGGAGGTCATCGACAACCTGCCGCCGGAGGCGCATTCGGCGCTCAGCTTCCCGCTCATCCTGGCGGCGGCCCTGGTTCTGCTGCGCCTGCACCGCATCGGCGTCAAGCAGCGCCAGAAACAGGCCGAAACCGATACCGAGGAAGATGGCGCCCTCACGGCGGGCGCGAACCGCGTCATTTCGATCGTGCGCCGCGGCAGCTATCTTCTGGGGTTCATCGCGCCCGTTCTGGCAGCCTTTGGCTATGTCAACGCTGCCGAGGCGCTGATCTTCCCGGCGGTGTCCACCCTGGCGCTGCTCGCGGCCCTTCTGGTGGTGCACCGGTTCCTCGATGACCTCTATGGCTGGTTGTCGGGGCAGGGGCAGGACGCCCGCGAATCGCTGGTTTCGGTCATGCTCGGCTTTGCGCTGGCGGCGGTATCGTTGCCGCTGCTCGCGCTCATCTGGGGCGCCCGGGTGGCGGACCTGACAGAGCTTTGGTCGAAGTTCCTGGCCGGTTTCAGTGTCGGCGATGTGCAGATCTCGCCGACGGCCTTTCTGACCTTCGCCATCGTCTTTGGGGCGGGCTATACGGTTACCCGGCTGGTGCAGGGGTCGCTTCGCAACTCGTTGCTGCCCAAAACCCGAATCGATGCCGGCGGGCAGAATGCGATCACCGCCGGGCTGGGCTACGTCGGTATCTTTCTCGCCGCTCTGGCCGCGATAACCAGCGCGGGCATTGATCTCACGGCGCTTGGCTATGTCGCGGGTGCCCTGTCGGTCGGTATCGGTTTCGGCCTGCAGAACATTGTCTCGAACTTCGTGTCGGGCATCATCCTGCTGATCGAGCGGCCGATCTCCAAGGGCGACTGGATCGAGGTCGGTGGCCTGATGGGCTACGTGCGGGATATCTCGGTCCGCTCAACCCGGATCGAGACCTTCGATCGCTCGGATGTGATCGTGCCCAACTCAGACCTGATTTCCGGCACCGTCACCAACTTCACCCGCGGCAACACCGTCGGGCGGGTCATCGTTCCGGTCGGCGTGGCCTATGACACTGATCCCCGCAAGGTCGAGGCCATCCTGAGCGAGATCGCGCGTGCGCACCCGATGGTGCTGCTGAACCCTGCTCCCTCGGTGGTGTTCCAAGGGTTTGGTGCCGACAGTCTCAACTTTGAGATCCGTGCGATCCTGCGCGATGTGAATTGGGTTCTGTCCGTGAAATCCGACATGAACTACGAGATCGCCAAACGGTTCCAGGAAGAAGGGATCGAAATTCCCTACGCACAACGCGACATCTGGATTCGCAACCCCGAGGCGCTGGCCGCTTCGGGCGTGGCTGGGGCAGGCGGGCGCGCGATGCCCCCATCCTCGGCGCCTCTGAAACCGGATGCGGAGGATTTGAACCTGACGGACGACGCTGACGAAGGGGATTCGGATGTCGACAAGTGAAAGGCTGTTTGACAGCGACGCCTATGCCCGAACCGCAGAGGGGCGGGTGCAGGCCCACGTAGATCTGGGAGACGGGCAGATCGGAGTCGTGCTGGACCGCAGCCTGTTCTATCCCACCGGCGGCGGTCAGCCCGGCGACACCGGGCAGCTCAGCTGGGCGGGCGGGCAATGCCATGTCTCGACCACCCAGAAGGGCGAGGCGGGCGGTATTGTGCTGGTGCTGGCAGACGGCGACGTACCGCCCGAGGTCGGCGCGACCGTCACCCAGACGCTGGATTGGCAGCGGCGCTATGGCCACATGCGCGTGCACACGGCCCTGCACCTCCTCTCGGTCGTGATACCCTTCCCGGTATCGGGCGGGGCAATCACCGCCGAGAAGGGGCGGCTCGACTTCAACATGCCCGAAGCCCCGGCCGACAAACAGGCGGTGCAAGAGCAACTGCAGGCGCTGATCGACCGCGATCTGGATGTCGGCGATGACTGGATCACCGACGCCGAGCTCGATGCAAATCCACAGCTTGTCAAAACCATGTCCGTCGCACCTCCCCGCGGAGCGGGCCGGGTGCGCCTGGTGCGTATCGGTACCGAGGATGAACAGGTGGACCTGCAGCCCTGCGGTGGCACCCATGTCGGACGTACTGCAGAAATTGGTCGGATCCGGATCGGGAAGATCGAGAAAAAAGGCAAGCAGAACCGAAGGATATACCTGCATCTGGAGGGCTGAGACGGTTTTCGGGGATAAGTGAATTTTTTGCTGATTCAGCTCTTGCATTTCTCCCCGCAATCCTTCAAAAGCCCCCTCAACGGAGAGGTGGCCGAGTGGTCGAAGGCGCACGCCTGGAAAGTGTGTAGGCGGGAAACCGTCTCCAGGGTTCGAATCCCTGTCTCTCCGCCATAACCCCAATCATCGCGATCCGATTTCAGCGCCACCGCTGGTCATGCAGTGCTGACCGGCTGCTTTGGGGGCTTGGCGACCTTCTGTCAGGGATACGCAAGATGCCGATTATGGGATGGTGCGCCCAACTCGACTTTGAGTTTTCCCGCGCGGCAATTGTTAAAGTATTCAACTTTTTTTCTTTGCGCTTGACCGTTTTCGCTTGTGACTGATTCGTGAGCCCAGCCCGCAGCGTTTCCGTTTCTGGAAACAAAGCATGCTATTTTTCCCAATTGGGCGGAGATGAGTGACTTTACGGAAAGTGCTGTTAACCATTGACTGATCTGCGTTCCGCCTGGTCAGGCTTTGAGGTCTGTTTCCAATTTTTGGCCAATTGAGCGCCCTCAGGGTCCGGATTTCCCGGATTTCAGTCGATAAGCGTCGATTGCTTTTGGAATTTCCCCGTCGTTGGTTCCAATATGGAAACAATGGCGACCGCCAGGACGGACGCAACGCGAAAGGGATTGGCTGCGGCCCCAGTTAATGCAGGTTTAAGGAAATTTTTATTCTTTGTGGAGCCGCGAGGCTCAAGTAAGCATGTTTCAGCCCATCTGGGGGGCAAGCGCTGTACGCTGCTGGATTGTCGGCCCGCAAAGACGCCCGGACGCTCGTCTGGTTGAATTTTCGCGGTCAAGGAACGGCAGGTTAAGGTATCGCCACCGCGCGCCGGTTTTGATGCGCGGCGCGGTGGCTTCGTGCAGAACGCCGGTTTGGATGAGCGGATTTTATTCAGGGTTCCGCATAAGCGTGCGGCTGTTCGGCTGGTCCCGGGAAGGGGCTTGGGGCCAGATCGGTAAGGAGAGTGTTTGATGACCACGATTGTTGACGAGCCTGAGAACGGTCGCGACGGAATCGTCGAGGGGACCGGCGGCAATGACCTGATTGATGGGGATTATACCGGCGACCCTGAAGGCGACATGGTCGATAATGGCGATGCCATCGACCCTGCGGCAGGCCCCGACGATGACGTGATCGAGGCCGGTAGCGGTGATGACACCGTTTATGCCGGTTCCGGGCAGGATACCGTGTACGGCGGCAGTGGTGATGACGTGATCCACGGCGATGGACACTCCGGCGGCTCCAGCGCGATCAGCGTTCGCATAGACGCCAACAACGGCGGGTACGTGAACAGTGTCTTTGCCTATACGATCGATCCTGCGACCGGCGAAATCGGCGATATCGTCGAGCTGACCGCCAGTGCAAAGGACAATGTCGGTCAGGTCTTCACTTATCACGCCCCGGAAGGTGCATTGGTCGGGATCGGCATTTCCGGGCCGGGTGGCACCTTCTATTCCTCCGGCTATGGTGCGAATGCATCTCTGAACTCGGATGGGCTGCCGCACACCGGTGGCTTCGGCCAGAACCCGGACGGTTCGGTCTCGATCGGTTTCGAGGACATGGCCAATCTGGGCGACCAGGATTACGACGACGTCTTGCTGACCGTCGACCTCGGAACCTCGGGGACGCGGTTCGACAACGCGCATTATGACTATGCCTCCGATCCCGAAGGCGCGGTCTATGGCGGCGACGACAGCCTTGTCGGCGGCGAGGGTGACGACACCATCATCGCGGGCGCGGGGGATGATACCGTCGAGGGCGGCGACGGCTCCGATTCGGTTGAAGGCGGGGCCGGGGATGATGTCATCGACACGTCCGGCGGCGACGCGCTGCCCGATCGTGGTTTTCCGGGCTACAGCGGGACCAATCCGAACATCCCCTATGTGCCTGCTGATGGTGACCCCTACGATGATCGCGATACGGTCATTGCCGGTGCCGGCAATGACACCGTCACCACGGGCGATGACGCCGATGTGATCGATGGCGGCAGCGGCATGGATGTGCTTGATGGCGGCATCGACGACGACAGTATCGACGGCGGCGCAGACGACGATGTGCTGATCGGCGGCGAAGGCTCTGACACGCTTGTTGGCGGCAGCGGCAACGACACCATTTACGGTGGCCTGGATCCGTCAGTTTCGGATCGGCTGAACATCACCGATGATGGCAGCGACGGACGCCCTGCGGATCCGGACCCGACCAATGGCCGGGACATCATCCACGGCGGTGCCGGGGACGACGTGATCTATGGTCAGGACGATGACGACCTGATCCGGGGCGGCAGCGGCAATGACACCATCGACGCGGGCATCGACGATGACACCGTTTTTGGTGGCAGCGGCGATGACGTCATCCGCGGCGGGCAGGGCGACGATCTGCTGCGCGGTGGGCGCGGCAATGACGCTATCGACCTCGGCGCGGGGGACGGCGAAGACCGCGCCTACGGCGGCGTCGGGTCGGACAGCTTTACCGGGATCAGTGCCGGTGACGTCGTTTATGGCGGGGAGGACCCGGATGGGTCCGACAACGACGTCCTGGATCTGACCGGTGCCGCCGAGGCGCAGAACCCCGGTGGCAGCCTCAGCGTGACCTATGATGCCAGCAACCCGGAAAATGGGACGGTGACCTTTTTCGACGCCGAGGGCCACGCCACCGGCAGCGCGGAGTTCTACGAGATCGAACGCGTGGTGGTGCCCTGCTTTACGCCCGGGACTCTGATCGCGACCCCCGATGGTGAACGCCGTGTCGAAGAGCTGAAGGTCGGTGACCGGGTCATCACCCGTGACAACGGCATCCAGGAGATCCGCTGGATCGGAACCCGCGCCCTGGCAGCCGCCGACCTGGCGGACGCGGAGCATTTGCAACCGGTCCTGATCCGTCAGGGCGCTCTGGGCAACGGGTTGCCGGAACGTGACATGATGGTCAGCCCCAACCACCGCGTGCTGATCGCGAACGACAAGACCGCGCTGTATTTCGAAGATCGCGAGGTTCTGGTGGCGGCCAAGCATCTCACCGGGTTGGATGGTGTGGACCAGGTGGCGACCTCGCAAGTGACCTATATCCACTTCATGTTCGACCAGCACGAAGTGGTGTTGTCTGACGGGGCCTGGACCGAAAGCTTCCAGCCGGGCGACCATTCCCTGCGTGGACTGGACAATGCGCAGCGCAACGAATTGTTGGCACTGTTCCCGGAACTGCAGTCTGAACAGGGCCGGATAAGCTACGCCGCCGCACGCCGCGCGCTGCGCAAGCATGAGGCACATCTTCTGGTGCACTGAAAGGTGCAGTCGCAGCCTTGGGGGAGGTTGCGGCAGCTGGCAAGATGTGGCGGGGCGGGGCCTTAGGTCCCGCCCTTTCCGTATTGTCGTCTTGGGTGATCCGCGCGTGTGTCGGGGGGGGCTCGGGTCAGCGCTGTTCAGTACCGCGCCATCCGGCCCAGTCTTCGGGCGTGTCCAGATCCGTCAGCGCCCGGTTGCCGGGCAGGGGCACGAGATGAACCGTCTCATGAACCAGTAGCGGGCGGGCGCCCTGGTCGCCCTGCAAGCCTTGCAGCGCGGCAAAGCAGCGGCGGGGAAACAGGACGGGGTGCCCCGGTTTTCCCTCTGCCGTGCAGGCGCGCAGGATTTGTCCGTCATGCTCCTGCGCTTTCGCGGCGATGGACAGCAGGTCATCAGTGGTGATCTCCGGCATATCGGCAGGCAGGATCATCACTGCATCGGTCGCCACTGGTAGCGCCGCCACACCGCGGCGGATGGAGGCTGCCATGCCGTCTGAGGCGTCGGGGACTTCGACGGGCCGCGCCGCGCCGATGTGGTCAGCACGCGGATGGTCGAGGCCAGGCAGCGTGACGTAGGTGACCAGTCCCGTCAGTGTGGCCCGGCGACACATCACCGACAACAGGGGCTGCCCGTCAACCACCTCCAGCAGCTTGTCACGTCCTTTCATGCGAGAGGAGGCACCGGCGGCGAGCAGGAGGATGGAAATCGTGGTCATCTGTATCGGGTCCTTGGCAACCGGTGGCACGGCCCTGCGCTCGCGGCAGGCGTAATCGGCACCGAGGAAATCAGCGATAGCGGATAGGTGCAAGCCGAGAGGCGGTAGCCGTGGATAGGTCAGCACCGATGACCAGATGTTTCGCGCGCGAAACATTCGGGTAGCGGCCCTGACGTATCCGTTGCGGCCAACTCAGCGGGGAGCGCGCGCCGCTGAGGCAACGGCGCGCAGGCAGGTCAGCATTGTTGACCTGCCCGGGGCGGTTTCATCCACGCATTTGGGCGCCGTCGGCGTCAAACAGCGGCTCGGTTATCAGGCGCGCCTTGTACCGCTTTCCCAGGATTTCAATTTCGACCTGCAGACCGTCCTCGATGCGGTCCGTCGGCACGAAGCCCAGGGCAACGGATTTCTGCGCGTGATGAGAGTAGCCACCCGACGTGCAGAAGCCGACCACGGCGTCCTCAAGCCAGATCGGCTCATAGGCGACCACATCGGCGTCGTCCGTTTCCACCTCGAAGGCGCAGAGCCGTCGGGCAGGTCCGGCGTCCCGCTCGGCCTCGGCGGCGGCGCGGCCGATGAAATCCACGGGCTTCTTGAAGGAGATGAAGCGGTCGAGCCCGGTTTCCGCGGCGGTGTAGTCGGGGGAGAATTCCCGAAGCCACGAGCCGAAGAACTTGTCGAGCCGGAGCGACATCATCGCGCGCATGCCGAAGGGTTTCATGCCGTGCGGCTGGCCTGCCTCCCACAGCGCGGTCCAGAGCGCGCGCTGGCTGGGCAGGTCGCAGAAGATTTCATACCCGAGCCCGCCGGTGTAGCTGACCCGCTGCACGATGCAGTCGGCCATACCCACGGTGAGACGGCGCACCTCCATGAAACGCATGTCCGAAATGTCTTGCCGTGTGCAGGCTTGCAGAACGTCGCGGGCGCGGGGGCCTGCGATCTGGAAGCCGGTGCGGCTGTCGGAGATGTTTTCGACGCGGACGCCGTCCTGCGCGTGCTGCTGGAACCAGCGCATGTGATAGGCCTGGCTGCCGTAGGAGGCGGTGAGCTGGAACTCGTCTTCGGCGAGGCAGGAGATGGTGAAGTCGCCGATCAGCCGACCGCGGGGGGAGAGCATCGGGGTGAGCGACAGGCGGCCCGGCTGCGGCACGCGGCCCGCCATGATGCGGTCGAGCCAGGCGCGGGCGTCGCGGCCGGTGATGCGGTACTTGCCGAAGTTGTGAACCTCATTGATTCCAACGGCTTCGCGCACGGCCTTCACCTCGCGCGCGGTGGCGTCAAAGGCGTTGGAGCGGCGGAAGGAGGGGGTCTCGTACCGGGGTTCGCCGTCTGCGGCGAAGTAGTTCGGCACTTCCAGCCCGTATTGCGCGCCCCAGACCGCGCCCATGCGATCGAAGATGTCGTACATCGGTGTGGTGCGGAACGGGCGGGCGGCGGGCAGCTCCTCGTTCGGGTAGGCGACGGAGAAGCGTTTCTGGTAGTTCTCGATCACCTTGGGGCGGGTGTAGCCCGGGGTGATCCAGCTGCCGAAGCGGGCGCAGTCCATCGCGAAGGTGTCGCGCTCGCATTCGCCCTCGACCATCCATTGCGCGAGCATCAGGCCGACGCCGCCGCCCTGGCTGAAGCCCGCCATCACCGCGCAGGCGGACCAGTAGTTCCGCATCCCCGGCACCGGGCCGACCAGCGGGTTGCCGTCGGGCGCGAAGGTGAAGGGGCCGTGGATCACCGATTTGACGCCCGCGCGCTCCAGCGCCGGGAAGCGGCGGTAGGCGAAGGCGATGGAGTCCTCGATCTTGTCGAAATTGTCGGGCAGCAGCTCGTGGCCGAAGTCCCAGGGCGTGCCGTCCACCGCCCAGGGCTTGCAGGGCTGCTCGTAGAAGCCGATGCAGAGGCCGCGGCCCTCCTGCCTCAGGTAGCTTTCGCCGGCCGGGTCCATCACGTGCGGGTGTTCGCCGCCCGCGTCGATGATGGCGGCGATCTCGGGCACCTCGTCGGTGACGATATACTGGTGCTCCATCGGGTGCAGCGGGAAGTAGATGTCGGCCATGGCGCCGACCTCGCGCGCCCAGAGGCCGCCGGCGTTCACCACATGTTCGGCGTGGATGGTGCCCTTTTCGGTCACCACGTCCCAGGTGCCGTCGGGGCGCTGGTTGGTCTCCATCACCTTGCAGTGGGTCTCGATCGTGGCGCCGCCCATGCGCGCGGCCTTGGCGTAGGCGTGGGTGGTGCCGGAGGGGTCGAGGTGGCCGTCGAGCGGATCGTAGAGCGCACCGAGGATGCCGTCGGTATTGGTGATCGGGGAGAGCTTCTTCACCTCTTCGGGACCGATGATTTCGGTCTCCAACCCCATGAAGCGGTGCTTGGCGCGCTCCGCCATCAGCATGTCGAACCGTTCCTGGTTGTCGGCGAGGGTGATGCCGCCGACGTGGTGCAGCCCGCAGGACATGCCGGTGAGCGCCTCCAGCTCGCGGTAGAGCTTGATGGTGTAGCCCTGCAGCGCCGCCATGTTGGTGTCGCCGTTCAGCGTGTGAAAGCCGCCCGCCGCGTGCCAGGTGGAGCCGGAGGTGAGCTCCGAGCGTTCGATCAGCATGACATCGGACCAGCCGAGCTTGGTCAGGTGGTAAAGAACGGAGCAGCCGACAACGCCGCCGCCGATCACTGCCACGCGGGTGGTGGTTTTCATCTTGGCCTCCCTCTTGAACCGTCGCCTTCATTCTGGACATATGTGAACAGTAGTCCAGTCAGAAAACGACACAGCATGCCGCGGACCGCCGAATTTGTACCGGCGATCCACGGCATGACAGGGGGGCTGAGGTTGGGGTGAACCCGAAGGGGTCAGTAAAGCGGTCGGATCTTCAGGGCGGTGACGCGGTTGCCTTCCCGTTCGGTCACCTCGAACCTGAAGCCATGGAAGGAGAAGACCTGCCCTTTTGTCGGGATGGTCTGGGCCTCGTGGATGACCAGACCGGCGATGGTGTTGGCCTCTTCGTCCGGCAGGTTCCAGTCTGTTGCCCGGTTGAGATCGCGGATCGTCGTCGCGCCTTCCACCAGGTATGATCCATCGGCGGTCTTCTTGGCGATGTTGCCCTCGGCCGGGTCGAATTCGTCTGTGATCTCGCCAACGATCTCTTCGAGAATGTCCTCCAGCGTGATGAGCCCCTGCAAGGCACCATATTCATCCACCACCAGCGCGAAATGCGAGCGCATGCGCAGGAACTGGCGCATCTGTTCATCCAGCGTGGTGGTTTCGGGCACGAAGTAGGGCGCGTTGGCGACCTGGGTGATGTCAAAGGATTTCAGCCGGTCCGCATCGCCGCCGGCACCGCCGAGCTGCTCGTACATGGCGCGGGACAGATCCTTGGCATGGACAACGCCGATGATGTTTTCCTGCTCGCCGCGGAACACGGGCAGGCGGGTGTGGGGGCTTTGCAGGCATTGTTCCAGGATTGCCTCGGGATCGGCATCGGCATCGATCATCTGAATGTGCGAACGGTGCAGCATGATCTCCTCGACGAAACGCTCGGAAAGGTCGAGCGCCCCAAGGATCCGATCCCGGTCCTCCTTTTCCACAACGCCCTCGGAGTGGCCGAGGTGCAGGGCGCCGGCGATCTCCTCGCGCACCGCCATGATGTGGCTGTCGGGGTCGATCTGTACGCCGAAGATCCGCAACACACCGCGCACCAGAAGCCGCACCAGGCCAACCACCGGGGCCAGAACGGTCACCAGGACCGAGATCACCGGCGCCACCGCCGCGGCGGCCTTTTCGGCGTTGGAGATGGCATAGGTCTTGGGCAAAACCTCGGCAAAGATCAGCACCAGGAGGGTCATGACCAAGGTCGCCAGGGCAACGCCGCTTTCGCCAAAGGCGCGGGTGAACAGGGCGGTGGCCAGCGAGGTGCCGAGGATGTTGACGAGGTTGTTGCCCAACAGAACGGAACCGATCAGTCGCTCGTTGTCCTCGGTAACGGTAAGCGCGGTCTGCGCCCCGCGCGAGCCCTTGTCGGCCTGGCTGCGCAGCTTGCCGCGAGACGCGGCTGTCAGCGCGGTTTCAGAGCCGGAGAAAAACCCCGAAAGCACCAGCAGCAGAACGATCGCCCCGGCAGTGATCCAGAAGGCGCTGTCAAATACGGTGGAGGCTGTGTCCATGGTGGGTCTGAAATCCGGTCGGTTGTGGAAGGTTTACCGCAGTTATGGGGGCTTGGAGCGCGCGCTTCAAGCGCTGGAGGAGGATCAGTTGCCCTTGGCCAGCGGGTGGTGCTCAAGCACCAGTTCCTGCAGCCGCGCGTCCAGCACGTGGGTGTAGATTTCGGTGGTGGCGATGTCGGCGTGTCCCAGCAGTGCCTGGATGGCGCGCAGGTCGGCCCCATTGGCCAAAAGATGCGTTGCAAAGGCGTGGCGCAGCGTGTGCGGGGTCACCTTGTCCGGCGAGACACCGCCGGTGACCGCCAACTCCTTGATCAGCAGGTAGAAGCGGTGACGGGTCAGGTGGCCGGACTTGCCGCGCGAGGGGAACAGGAAGCGAGAGGGCGGCTGGCCCTTCGCTTCGCGCAGTTCCTCCGCGGCATCGCGTTCCTGCAGCCAGACCGCCAGCGCCTCGCGGGCGGGCGGCGACAGCGGCACCATGCGCTCCTTGCCGCCCTTGCCCAGCACCAGGAGCATACGCGGATCGCCACGTGCGGCAGAGACCGGCAGGGACACCAGCTCGGTCACCCGCATGCCGGTGGCATAAAGCAGTTCCATCAGGCAGGTGTTGCGCAGCCGGTCCGCAACACTGCGGCCGGTTTGCCGGGCCGCGTCGAGCAGGCGGTCGACCTCGCTGACGTCCAGTGTCTTGGGCAGGCGTTTGTCCCGTCCGGGACCGCGGATCTGGATGGCCGGATTGTCCGCGCGCCATCCTTCCTCAAAGGCGAAGCGGTAGATCTGCTTGGTCGCCGAAAGCCTGCGCGCGCGGGTGGCGCGCGCCAGCCCCTGGGCGTCGCAGCTGATCAGATACGCCTCGAGATCGTCCTGGCTGGCGCTGAGAAAGTCGAGGTTGCGGTGTTCCAGCCAGCCGCTCAGGTCCTTGAGGTCACGTCCATAGGCCAGCAAGGTATTCTGAGAGGCGCCAGTCTCGGCGGCCTGGGCGTCGAGAAAGGTTGAAATCCATTGGAAGTTGTCGCGCGGTGCCGTCATCTCACTGCGGCTCCAGTAGCAGCAGCTGCAGGGCGGCGCGTCGGGCCGTATCCTCCAGTCCGACCGCGCGGAAGGCGGCCAGGGCCGCGCTGAGATCGCCGAGATTGCCGTTGGCGCCGCGCCCATACAGCACCATCGCGCGCAGAATGGCCTCGCCCAGCTGGCCATCGTCCAGCAGCTGCCGGATGCGGGCGGGTACCGGGCCGGGAGAGGTGAACCCCAGCGCGATGGCGCGGGCGGTGGCGTCAGGAGCGATGTCGGCGTCGGGGCGACCTTGCGCAAGCGCGGCCAGGAAGCGGCTTTTGTCATCTTCTGCCGGGGCATCCAGCGCGGCCAGTTCGTATTGCGGCGACAGCAGCCTGATGCGCCAGGCCAGCGCCGCGGTTCTCGGCTCGCTGATCGGGGCGCGGGCAAGATGGTCGGCAAAGAGGTCGGCAAACACCGTTTCGGTGCCGGCCGCCTGCATGGCGCTCCAAGCCTCGGCCAGGGTCTCCGTGATCTTTTCGGGGTCGGTGCCGTTCAGCGCCGATTCGAGCCGTTGAACAGCGGCAACCCGATCCCAGATACCGCCCGAAGCGGCGGGTTTGCGGGCGCTGAACAGCCCCAGGAATTGGTTCGGGTTCAATGCGCCGCCGCGCGCCAGCCGTTCGGCAGCCTCCAGCTGGGCTTTCCAGCCGGCGATGTCCCGCAAATCCGCAGCGGCAAAGGCGGTCTGCAAAGGTGCGGTCGGCATTGCCTCGCCAATGGTTTCAAACAGGCGGAAGGTCAGCGGATCAGGTTGCGAAGGGCGCGACAGAGGGGGCGCCTGCTCATAGAGATCGGGATTTAGAAACCGGTCCAGCAGATCGATCTGGGCCTGGGGCAGCAGCTCCAGCGCAATGGCGGTCTCCAGCATCAGCGCCGCCGTGGACCAGTCGCTGCGCCGCGCCGCGCAGAAGATCCGCGCTGCGTAGTTGTCGGACAGATGCGGATCCGCAGCCAGCGCCATGCAGGAGGCATCTTCGCCGCCGGTCAGCAGGGTGGCATCGAACCAGCGGGAAAACCGCGCCGGTGTGGCGGTTGGGCCCGCCTGTTCGGCCAGCGCCTGCGCCGCGTCCGTCGCCCCAAGTGCGAGCAGGCGGTCAAGCCGGGCCAGCAGGATCTGGTCGCCACCGTCCTCCGGTGCGCGGGTCTCCGACAACAAGAGGGTAAACAGCAGCGCCTGCATCGCCGGGCTGCGGCGCACCGGAACGGTGCGGATCAACTGGCTGATGTCACCGGCATCACTGCCCCGCCACAAGTCCGTTGGGAGGCCGGTCGCCGAGGCTGGCACCAGCCCGGCCGGAGGCCGCAAGGCCTCCAGCGGCGTGACCGAAACCTGCGGCAGCGCGGCGGTGCCGGTCACAGGTGGTTCCAGAAGCACGGTTCCGGGCAGTTCGCTGCGTGGCTGCGGCTTGTTCAGCCAGTCGATGGCCGTCAGCGGTTCCGTGGCGAGCGCAGGCCCGGCCAGCAGGACCGCGGCGACGGCCGACTTAATCCGCATTCAGCACCACCGGTTTGCGCACCTCGGTGCTCGGGGCGCTGAAATCAGCGCCGAACCACGGCCCGACATAGGTATAGGCAACGAGCCCTACTGCCGCCAGAACCACCAAGTAGATCAGATATTTGAACAATCGCCCCATGGGTCATCCAGTGCCTGTTTCCTGCTCTTTTGCGGAAGTTATATATTCCCTTTTCCGCAAGATCACGTCATTCACTGAAGAATGAGCGAAAAAGAGCAAAGCAGAGGCCAGAAGGCCGCAGGCCAGGTGCCGGGAACCTTGAAGAAGACCATCGTGATGGTGGGGATGATGGGCGCAGGAAAGACCGCCGTGGGCCGCGCGCTCGCGGCGCGGCTCGGGGTGCCCTTTCTGGACAGCGACCACGAGATCGAGGCCGCTGCCAACATGACGATACCAGAGATATTCGCGCGCGACGGAGAGCCGTTCTTTCGCCAGAAAGAACGGCAGGTGATCGCGCGCCTGCTGGAGGAGGAGCGCGGCGTGCTGTCGACCGGCGGCGGCGCCTTTTTGGCGGAGGAGAACCGCGAGGTGATCTCGGCCAAGGGGGTTGCGGTCTGGCTCAACGCCGATCTTGAGGTGCTGTGGAATCGGGTGCGCCATCGCGATACGCGACCCCTGCTGCGCACCCCGGATCCGCATGCGACCCTCAGCGCCCTGTACCGCGACCGAGTGCCGCTTTACCAAAAGGCGGATCTGGCGGTGGTCTCGGATGGGCAGGCGTCGATTGAAACCATGGTTGACCGGGTGCTTGTGGCCTTGCAGTCGCGCCCCGATGTGCTGGAGTGGAAATGATGGAACGCAAGGTTCATGTGCCGCTGGATAGCCGCGCCTATGATGTTGTGATCGGCCCCGGCCTGCTGGAGCAGGCGGGCAAGCGGATTGCGCCGCTATTGAAGCGGCCGCGCGTGGCGGTGCTGACGGATGAGACCGTCGCGGCGCACCACCTGGATGCACTGCGCGCCGGGCTGGCCTCGGACGGCATCGAAATGAGCGCGCTGGCGCTGCCGCCGGGCGAGGCCACCAAGGGTTGGCCGCAGTTCAGCCGCGCAGTGGAATGGCTGCTGGACCAGAAGGTAGAGCGCGGCGATGTAGTGGTGGCCTTCGGCGGCGGCGTCATCGGGGACCTGGCGGGATTTGCCGCTGCGGTGCTGCGCCGTGGCGTGCGTTTCGTGCAGATCCCGACCTCGCTTTTGGCGCAGGTCGACAGCTCGGTCGGCGGCAAGACCGGTATCAACGCACCGCAGGGCAAGAACCTGATCGGGGCTTTCCACCAGCCCTCGCTGGTGCTGGCCGACACCGCCGTGCTGGGCACGCTGGAGGCGCGCGATTTCCTGTCGGGCTACGGCGAGGTGGTGAAATACGGGCTGCTGGGTGATGCCGAGTTCTTTGCCTGGCTGGAGGACAACGGCCCGGCGCTGGCGGCGGGCGACATGGCCGCGCGGGTTGAGGCAGTTGCGCGCTCGGTCCAGATGAAGGCCGCCATCGTGGTGCGCGACGAGACCGAGCAGGGCGACCGCGCGCTGCTGAACCTGGGCCATACCTTCTGTCACGCGCTGGAGGCCGCTACCGGCTATTCCGACCGGCTGCTGCACGGCGAAGGCGTGGCAATCGGCTGCGCCCTGGCGTTTGAGCTGTCGGCGCGGCTGGGCCTGTGCTCGCAGGAGGATCCCAGCCGGGTGCGCGCGCATCTGAAGGCGATGGGCATGAAGACCGATCTGGCCGACATTCCCGGCGAGCTGCCGAACGCCGAGGCTCTGTTGGAGCTGATGGGGCAGGACAAGAAGGTGGTCGAGGGCCAACTGCGCTTTATCCTCGCACGTGGCATCGGCGAGGCGCTTGTCACTGGCGATGTGCCGCCTGAGGCCGTGCTGGATGTGCTGCGCGACGCCGGCGCGTGAGGGAAATTTCATCCTGAAACTGAAAAGGGCAGCCACTGGGCTGCCCTTTTTGATAACTGCGATCCTGTTCTCAGAACGGGATTTCGTCGTCGTCGATGTTGTGCGAGGCGCCACCGCCGAAGCCGCCGCCCTGACCGCCGCCCTGCGGGCCGCTGTCATAGCCGCCGCCGTAACCGCCACTGCCCTGGCTGCCGCCGCCATAGCCGCCGCCCTGACCGCCGCCGCCACCGCCTTCACCGCGGCCGTCCAGCATGGTCAGCGTGCTGCCGAAGCCCTGCAGAACGATCTCGGTGGAGTAACGGTCCTGGCCGCTCTGGTCCTGCCATTTGCGGGTCTGCAGCTGGCCCTCGACATATACCTTGGAGCCCTTGCGAAGATACTGTTCGCAGACCCGCACCAGGCCTTCGCTGAAAACCGCGACGGAATGCCATTCGGTGCGCTCGCGGCGCTCGCCGGTGTTGCGGTCCTTCCAGGTCTCGGAGGTGGCGATGCGCAGGTTGCACACTTTGCCACCGTTCTGGAAGGTGCGCACCTCGGGGTCGCGGCCCAGGTTGCCGATGAGCATGACTTTGTTCAGTGAGCCGGCCATAGGGTTCGGTCCTTTGTCTTTATGAGTCTTTTGGTGTTCCGGTTCGGCAGCGGTGCGGGGCGAATCCCGCCGCGCCGGTTGCATGCACAGTATAGGCCCATGCGGGGTGAGGAAACCCGGTCTCTGTGGAGGAAATCCCGTGCGGTGGCGGGGAATGGCGGATTTGCGACGCGATTGCTTTAAATTTGTGGCGCATCGGGTATAGTCCCCGCGAGTGGGACAGTGTCAGGACAGCGGACATGCGAAAAGCCGTTGCTGGGTTCGTTATTGCAATTGTCGGGGTAGGGCAGCCTGCCATCGCCGATGTACTAAGCAGCAAGAATCGGAAGGCCTTGTTTGCCGCCCATACCCGGGTGCTGGATGGTCGCGCGGCCAGCCAGTACAGGAATTCGGTCAGGTTGCAGCCCAAAACCTACGAGGTGCCCTCGGCGGCGGCGACCTTGCGCTACAATGGCAAGTACCGGGGCGAGTTCCTGACCATGGCGCGCGACGCGGCGCGCAAGCACAATGTGCCCGAGGAGTTGTTCCTGCGGCTGGTGCAACAGGAAAGCAACTGGAACCCGACCGCCAAGTCGCACAAGGGCGCGCTGGGACTTGCGCAGCTGATGCCCGCGACGGCGCGGGCGCTGGGGGTGGACCCGGCGGTGCCGCGACAGAATCTGGAAGGGGGCGCGCGCTACCTGGCGCAGCAGTATCGCAAGTTCGGGGATTGGCGGCTGGCCCTGGCCGCTTATAACGCCGGGCCTGAGGCGGTGCGCAAATACGGCGGCATTCCGCCGTACAAAGAGACGAAGAATTACGTCAAGAAGATCTGGGGCAGCTAACCGCGCTTGTCGGCTGACGTTGGGCATTAATCTTCGGGTAAGATCCGTTAATGCCCCGTTAACTCCGTGGGTTTGCCACGTATTTGTCTAAATTTTTCATGAATCTCTCGGCTGAAAATACACGCTGCCAGGAGATTTAACCCATGTATGTCAACAGCTTCGAGGAACGGGTTCATCGGATCGAGTGGCGCCCCACGGCAGTGCCGAGCCGTGCGCTGATCGACAACATGCTGGGCGCGCGCCTGCCACGACGGCCGCGCAGCGCCGTGTTGAGCCTCGCAGCGGCGATTACCGGCCTGCTGATCGGTGTCGGGCTGAAAGGCATGACGCTGGAGGGATCGCCTTGGGGGCCGGGAACGGGGCTTGCCGGGATGATCGGCGGCGGCCTGTCGCTGGCTGGGCTTGCACTGTCGGTGACGGCGGCCATAGCGGCGGCCTGGCAGGGCAGGAAGACGCCGCGGTTGATGCAATTTGCCTCGATGAACCTGTTGATGATCGTCGTCCTGCTGCTGAGCTGAACGGACCGCCCGCCTTTTCGCTGCAGCCGAACACTTATCGCCGGGCGCGGGTGCGATCCATGTCACCTGCGCCCGGCAGATCGTGGCGGAGTTTCGGTTACTCGGCCGCGGTTTTGATGACTGGTGTCATCCGTGCCAGCGTTGCATCGTCCAGATGGCACTTGATCTGGTGACCTTTGCCCAGCTGGCGTTGCGGTGGCACCTCCCGCTCGCACAGATTGCCGGGCACTTCGGACTTCCAGCGGCAGCGCGTCTGGAACGGGCAGCCCGGCGGCGGATCCATCGCCGAGGGAATGTCGCCTTCCAGAACGATGTGCTCCTTCTCGACCGAGGTGTCGGCGATCGGCACGGCGGACAGCAGCGCCTCGGTGTAGGGGTGGTAGGGCGGCGAGAAGACCTGTTCGGTGTCGCCCAGTTCCACCACATGCCCGAGATACATGACCATGACGCGATCGCTGAGATAGCGCACGATGCTGAGGTCATGCGAAATGAACAGCAACGTGGTCTTCTCCTTCCGCTGGATCTCCATCAACAGATCGGTCACGGCGGCCTGCACCGACACATCCAGCGCCGAGACCGGTTCATCCGCCACCACGATCCGTGCGCCGCCCGCAAAGGCGCGGGCAATGCCGACACGCTGCTTCTGACCGCCCGACAACTGCCGGGGCATGCGGTTTGCGAAGGCGCGGGGCAGTTTCACCAGGTCGAGGAGTTCCAGCATCTTCTGACGTCGCTCTGCCTCGGAATTGCCGACCTGAAAGATTTCCAGAGCCCGCATGATCTGACGTCCCACCGTCATCGAGGGGTTCAGCGTGTCGAAGGGATTCTGGAACACCATCTGCACGTCTGAAATGGTGCGGGTGTCGCGGGCTTCGATCGGGGTCTGCTCGATATTGCGGCCATCCAGCAGAATTTCCCCCTCGGTCGCGGTTTCCAGCCCCATCAGCACCTTGGCGAAGGTGGATTTGCCACAACCGGATTCGCCGACGATGGCAAGGGTTTCGGATTCGCGGGCCTCGAAGCTGAGCGTTTCGTTCGCCTTCACGACCTTCTTTTCGCCGCCGCCAAACAGCGCGTTGGCGGCAACCTCGTAGTATTTCTTGAGGTTGTCCATTTTCAGCACGACCTTGCCGGGGGCGGATTTCTCCTTCTGCTCGGCAAGGGTCAGCGGGGCGTTCCAGTCGATCTCCTCGAACCGGAGACACCGGGTCTCGTGGCGGTCGTTCCCCGGCACCGGTCGCATCGGAATGACCTGATCCACGTCGCAGCGCCCGGCCTCGAAGTAGTCGCAACGCGGCCCAAAGTTGCAGCCCGGCGGGCGTTCATGCGGCAAGGGGAAGTTGCCGGGGATTGCCACCAGGGGACGGGCGTTCTTGTCGGCTCCGGGCAGCGGGATCGAGCGGAACAGTGCCTGGGTATAGGGGTGCTGCATCTCGTCGAAGACGTCATGGATCGAGCCGCGCTCGACCGCTTCGCCGGAGTACATCACGCAAAGGCGGTCGCAGGTTTCCAGAACCAGGCCGAGGTTGTGCGAGATGAACAGCATCGAGGTGCCGTATTTCTTGCCGAGATCCTTGACCAGATCCACCACCGCGGCCTCGACCGTCACGTCAAGCGCGGTCGTCGGCTCGTCCAGGATCAGCAGCGAGGGCTTCGACATGAGCGCCATCGCAATGACGATGCGCTGCTGCTGGCCGCCCGACAGCTGGTGGGGATAGGAGTTCAGCATCCGCTCGGGGTCGGGCAGGCGGACGTCGGTCACCACCTCCAAGGCGCGGGCATAGGCTTCCTTCTGGCCGACGCCCTCGTGGATCATCGGCACTTCCATCAACTGCTTGCCGATCTTCATCGCCGGGTTCAGGCTGGCCATCGGCTCCTGGTAGATCATCGCGATCTCGTTGCCGCGGATGTCGCGCAGCTCTTCGGCTGTCATCTCGGCCAGGTCGCGTCCCTTGAAGCGGATGCTGCCGCTGACCACCCGGCCGTTCTTGCCGAGGTCCTGCATCACGCCCAGCGCCACGGTGGATTTGCCGCAGCCGGATTCCCCGACCAGGCCGACCGCTTCGCCCGGCTGAACAGTGACCGAAAAGTCCATTACCGCCGGGATCTCGCGCAGTCGGGTAAAGAACGAGATCGACAGTTTGTCGATTTCAAGGATCGGGCCGTCGTAGTCCGCCAGTTTGCTCATGTTCAATTCTCCCTGTCGGAGCTGGAAACCTGTCTTTCCGTTTGCCCCAAGTCGCCGAGGGGCCGGAGGGCACGCCCCCGGTCCCGTCGGTACGGATCAGTCTTTCAGGCTTTCTTCGCGCAACCCGTCGGCCAGCAGGTTCAGCCCCAGCACCAGCGTCAGCAGCGCAAAGGCCGGCGCAAGGGCGGGGTGCAGGTAGACCGACAGCAGCTTGCGCCCGTCGTTGATCGTCGAGCCCCAGTCAGGGCTTTCCGGCGGCAGTCCCAGCCCAAAGAAGCCCAAGGTGCCCAGCAGAATGGTTGTATAGCCGATGCGCAGGCAGAAATCGACGATCAGCGGCCCACGGGCATTGGGCAGGATCTCCCACAGCATGATGTACCACGGTCCCTCGCCACGGGTCTGGGCGGCGGCGACATAGTCGCGCGTCTTGATGTCCATCGTCAGCCCGCGCACGATGCGGAACACGGTGGGCGAGTTGACGAAGACGACCGAGACAAACACCACCAGGATGCCGCCGGGAATGTCAAAGAAATCCAGCACGCGGGGCAAGCCCCAAAGGGAAAAGGTCGGCGTGTTCACCAGGTAGCCGCCATTGGAGACCGTTTGCAGGTAGAGCCAGAAGGCGATCACCAGCACCCCGGCGAGCAGCGGATTGCGAAGCTTGGGGCGGGTGTAATAGCGCGTGTTCAGCAATACGGTGACAAAGACGATCGGGAACAGGAACAGCACGATCGCCATGTAGTTCGGCACGCCGGTGGCAACGATCTCCGGGGTGACCAGGAGGTAGAACAGCAGGATCACCGGGAAGGCCAGGATCAGGTTCGCGAGGAAGGACAGGAACACATCCAGTCGCCCGCCGTAGTAGCCCGCGGGCAGGCCAAGGGTGATGCCAACCATGAAGGCGAACAGGGTTGCCAGCGGCGCGATCTGCACCACCACCCAGGCCCCTTTGACCAGACGGCTGAACACGTCCCGTGCAAGGTTGTCGCCGCCAAGCAGATAGTAGGGGTAGCTGCCTTCCTCCGGGTTGCGCAGCGGGGTGCCGGGGGCCTTGTTTTTCATCCCGGACAGCTGCGCCAGCGGATCATGGGTCACGATCATGTCCATGGCGCCGTAGATGCCGGTGAAAACCCAGAACATCACCATGCCAAAGCCGATCATGCCAATCGGACTGTCGAACAGCTTGCCATAGAGCCCCAGTCGCCGCTTGAAGGCGATGGAGAAGATGAACAGGATGACCAGCGTGACCCAGACCGGCGACAGCTGGTAAAGGATCCGTAGGGTGATCTCAAACGTGCCAAGTGGTTCCATCTGCGGCCTCCCTCAAGAAATCCGGATCCGGGGGTTCAGATACACGTAGCCGATGTCGGAAATCAGCTGCGTGATCAGAACCACCAGGACCGAGACCACCGAAACCCCAAGCAGCAGTTCGATGTCGTTGTTGCCGGCTGCCTGCACCAGCGTCCAGCCGAAGCCCTTGTAGTTGAACAGGGTTTCGACGATCACCACGCCGTTCAGCAGCCATGGAAACTGCAGCATGATGACGGTGAAGGGGGCAATCAGCGCATTGCGCAACGCGTGTTTCAGCACGATGTTGTGAAAGCTCACGCCCTTCAGCCGCGCGGTGCGGATGTATTGCGCCGTCATCACCTCGGTCATCGAGGCGCGGGTCATGCGGGCGATGTACCCCATGCCGTAAAGCACGATCGTCAGCACCGGCAGGGTGAAATTCTCGAAATTCGGGTTCTCCATGGCGCTGGTGGCGGTGCCCTTGAACCACTTCAGCCCCACTGCGGAGGAGGAAAAGATGGCGATGAACAGAACGCCCGAGACATACTCCGGTGTCGCCGTGGTGGTGATCGCCACCGTCGACAGGGAGCGGTCCATTGCCGAGCCTTCACGCATCCCGGCCAGCACGCCGAGGATGAGGGCCGAGGGCACCATGATCAGCATCACCCAGAACATCAGGTAACCGGTCAGCCCCAGACGGGTGGCGATGATATTGCCGACCTCGTCGCGGAACACGGTCGAATAGCCCCAGTAGCCCTGCAGGATGCCGCAGTAGCGGGGGGCTTCCTCTGCCGTCATGCCAGGTTGGATGCAGCGCCCTGTGACCGTTCCATCTTCGGCGACGTGCCGGTAGGACGGCGCCAGCCCGATCCACTCCAGGTACTTCTTGGGGGTGGATTGCAGGTAGCCGCCCCGTTCCAGCCAGGTTGCCACGGCCTCGTCCGACATGCGGAAGTTGCCCTGGGTCTTGGCCAGCTTTTCAAGGTTTGGATAGAGGTTCGTCATGAAGAACACGACGAAGGTCAGGCAGAGCGCGGTCAGCAGCATTACACCGACCCGTCTGAGGATGAACACTCCCATGGATTGCTCCCATTGGTGGCTTTGCGCACAGTCCGGGTCTGACCGGCATATGCCGGTCAGGCAAAGGGCGCGACTTGCGTCCAGAAGCGGTCGGCCGCCCGGCGTGGGCGACCGGTTGGGTCAGATCAGGCTTTGCGCGCCCATTTGTAGATCTGCGGCAGATCGGCAATGTGCTTGTCGACGCCGGTGACGGCATCGGTGTGGTGCCGAATTGCGGTGCGCCAGTAGGGCTGGATGGTGACGCCTTCCTCGATCATGATGGCTTGCAGCTTGCCCATCACTTCGCGCCGCTTGTCTGCGTCCGCGATCGAGTTGGCTTCGGCCAGAAGGGCATCGAACTCCTCATTGGCAAAGCCGCTTTCGTTCCAGGCCTCGCCCGAGCGATAGGCCAGCGCCAGCACCTGTGTGCCCAGTGGGCGGTGGTTCCAGTTGGTCGAGGAGAACGGGTATTTCGCCCAGTCATTCCAGAAGGTCGAGCCCGGCAGAATGGTGCGCTTGACCTTGAAACCCGCGTCGCGCAGCTGCGCGGCGACCGCGTCGGTGGTGTTCTTGCGCCAGTCGTCATCAATGGACAGCAGCTCATGCTCGTAGTCCAGCATGCCTGCCTCTTCCATCAGCGCGCGTGCCTTTTCCGGGTCATAGGGCAGGCGGGTCACGCTGGGGTCATGCTCGGGGTGCATTGGACCCACGTGACAGTTGTCGGCGACGACGCCATAGCCCGACATGCCGAGTTCAAGGCAGACGGCGTTATCCACCGCCATTGCCAGCGCCTGGCGTACGCGCTTGTCGGCATAGGGTTTCTTGCCGTCGACCTCGGCCTGCTGGTTGGGCCGGATCACGATGGTAAAGCCAGACGGAATTTCCGACCGGGTGAGGCCGATGCCATCGAAGATATCGACGTATTCGCCCACCGATTCCCAGTTCATGTCGATTTCCTCGGCCTCATAGGCGGCGAGGAAGGCAGCGGGGTCGGTGCCGTAGTCGATGAACTCGATACGGTCGAGGTAGCCGCCCTTTCCGGCCTCATAGCCCCACCACTCGTGGTTCTCGTTGCGGACCAGCACGCCCTTGACGCCAACTTCCATGCTTTCCGGGAGCATGTAGCCGGTGCCGATGGGGTTCTCCAGCATGGTCGCCGGGTCGTGGCTGGCGTGGGTGATCGCCGCCGGGTAGTCGGCCATGCCGGGGATCAGGGTGATGTCGGGGGTCTGCGGGCGCAGAACCACGGTGTGGCTGTCGACCACGGTGATCGCCCCTTCGGCGGCCTTGCCACTCTCGTTGTCGATCAGCGAGGCCATCCGGCCCGCCATCGAGTTGCCCTCGATGCTCTTGTCGCACCAGCCGGTGATGTTGCGGGCGACGTCTTCAGCGGTGAAGTCATCGCCATTGTTCCACTTCACCCCCTTGCGCACATGCAGGGTGAATTCGGTGGCGTCGTCGTTGGCCTCCCAGCTTTCCAGCAGCATCGGCGCGAACGAGCCATCGCTGTTGTATTCCACCAGGTATTCCAGCCAGCCCGCGGTGAACGTGGCGATCTGGGTCCAGTCGTAGGTGCGCGGATCCTTGAGCGCGCGCACTTCCATCTGCATGCGCAGAGTGCCGCCTTGCTTGGCGTCTTCGGCGGCACGAACCGGGGCTGCCATGCCCAGCAGACCATAGGCCGCAGATGCGCTAACCCCCAGTGCCGTGGCCCGGCTGAGGAATTCACGCCGGTCCAGCTTGCCGTCCAAAACTTCCCTGGCGTGCATCTTGGCGGCCCAGTGGATCGGGGCGGCGGTACGGATGTCCTTGGTCATGTGGGTCTCCCTGGTTTTGTCTGGAAATTTCGTGTCGCACGATAGACATGCTCAGCTGCCCCGTTGGATGGGCGGCTGTGAGATTTCTTTGTGTTAAAGTTTCCCCATGGCTCCATTCGGGCAGAGATATTTTATTTCGTCAATCCATAGTTTCGGTATTTTGGGGGCGAATAACGACATTTTTCCTGTCGTTTTCTGCGGTTTGGGGGGTTTCAACTCCCACTTCTGTTCACTTGTGTACAGAATCTCTCGGAGCGACAGGCGGAACTCGCAACGCAGGACGGGGAGGGCCGGGAATCGGGGCGTCCGACTGCCCGGGGGATCAGTCGGCGCTGGATTGGGCCTGTTTGCGCAGCGCGCTGGGCGTCTTGCCGGTGTGGTGGGTGATAAAGCGGGTGAAGTAGGCGGCGCTGCCAAAGCCGAGGCGGCCAGCAATGTCCCGGATCGGCAGATCGGTGGAAATCAGCAGACCCCGTGCCGCATGTAGCTGATGCTCCGTCAGCAGGGCCGCGGCGGTTCGGCCGGTTTCGGCTTTGCAGACACGGGTGAGATGGGTGGGGGTCACGGACAGCGCCGCGGCATGGTCGGCCATGCAGATCTGCGCGCCGGGATGTTTCGCGATCCGGCGGCAATAGGCGCGGCTCAGCCGACGCGCGGCCGAGCTGCGAGCCGGTTCCGGGGTTGCGTCAGCCTGGCGCTGGAGGCTGATGGCAGCTAGCTGGCTGAGGGCATGTACCGCACGCTGCCAATGTGTCTCTTGCGCCGCCTGCTCGCGGTTGATCGTCTCCAGGAGCACGCTCAGACGGCTTTGCTCCTGCAGGTTGGCAAGTCGCTTGTGCGTGGCATGCTCCGGAAACGGCGGCGACGGCGGGCCGGTGATCTCGAGCACCTGCCCAAGACACTGCCGCGAGAAGTCCGCGGACCACAGGGTGCCAGCCGGAATGAAGATAGCATGGTGGGGGCCGAAGCCCCGCTGGGAGCCGTCGACGCAGATGCGCCCCTGGCCGCGGGTGATCCATATCAGCAGGTGGCTGCTCCGGGTGTGGGACAGGCCCGTTTGCCATGCGCCGTCTGGCGCGAGCCGAATGAGCGGCATGACATGAACGTCCCTGGAGAAGCTGGGATCAAATGGCATTTCGTATCGCGTCAAGAAAAAGATGCCTCAAACCAGCCATGAAACGGGTGATTCGGGCAAGTTTTCACCAAATGAGGTGAAAATTTGAATGGAATTTGCAGGGGTGTTCTGGCGGGCTGTCACCGCCAGCCAAGAGGCTTCAGCGCGCTGCCGATCAAGCGGCGACCTCAGCCGAGTGTCACTTGGGTCCAAGCCTTCATGCGGGCGCGAAACCAGCTGCGTTGACGCTTGGCGAATTGCCGGGTGGCGATTGCGGCGCGTTCCTCGGCGTCCTCGATGGAGATTTCTCCGGCCATATAGGCCATCAGTTCCGGCACGCCGATCGCCTTGCAGGACGGCAGGGCAGGGTCGTAGCGGTCCCGCATCGCTTCGATTTCCTCGAGGGCGCCCTGTTGCAGCATCTGGCCAAAACGTCGGCGAATGCGGGCTTCGAGCCATGTCTTGTCTGAGTTCAACACCAGAGCGGTACAGTCTTCGAGCGCAAGCGCCGGGGCGGGGGTGTCGTCCTGCCAGCCGGCCAAGGGGCGACCGGTGGCGCGCAGCACCTCCCAGGCGCGTTGGACACGGGCGCGGTTCTGCAGGTCGATGCGGCTGGCGGTCTCGGCATCCAGCCCGGCCAGAAGCGCATCCAGCGACATGCTGTCCGCCTCGGCCCGGACCGCAGCAGGCGTGGCGGGAATCTCCGCCATGCCCTCGGTCAAGGCCGTGAAATACAGCCCTGTTCCGCCCACGATAATCGGCCGCTCTCGTGCGTCCAGCAGGGGCAGCACCTCACGCAACCAGTGCCCGGCGGAGTAGGGCGCATCATAGGGCTGGTGCCCATAGAGCGCATGCGGAGCAATGGCTTCCTCCTCCGGAGACGGGCGCGCGGTGATGACCCGCCAGCAGTCGTAGACCTGGCTTGCGTCGGCATTGACGATCACCCCTCCGTGGCGCTCGGCTATTTCGAGTGCCAGCGCGGATTTTCCGGAGGCGGTGGGCCCGGCGATCAGGACCGGCAGGTCCGGGGCGATTTCGGGCAGCTGCATCTTGGTATTTTCCGTTTCTCTGGCGGCTTGCGCAAAACTGCGGTCAAACCGCGCCGCGTGCATTGAATCCCACGGCGATTTGATCCATTTTGCGGCCAAACTAACCCTCACATCTTCTGGAGCGCAACATGCCTCAACCGCAAGACAAGCCGGAGCTCGATCCGGCCGCCGCCTATAAACGCGTCATGCTGAAAATTTCCGGTGAGGCCTTGATGGGGGATCAGGGGTTCGGCCTGCATCCGCCGACGGTTCAGCGCATCGCGCGTGAGGTGAAATCCGTGCACGACATGGGGGTCGAAATCTGCATGGTGATCGGCGGCGGCAACATCTTCCGCGGCTTGTCCGGCTCGGCCCAGGGGATGGAGCGCACCACCGCCGATTACATGGGCATGCTGGCGACCGTGATGAACGCGCTGGCGATGCAGTCGGCGTTGGAAGGTCTGGGCGTGTTCACACGGGTAATCTCCGCGATCCGGATGGACGAGGTGGCCGAGCCCTATATCCGCCGTCGCGCCGTGCGCCACCTGGAAAAGAAGCGGGTCTGCATCTTTGCGGCAGGCACCGGCAACCCCTATTTCACCACCGACACTGCCGCGACGCTGCGCGCCAATGAAATGGCCTGCGAGGCGATCTTTATGGGCAAGAACGGTGTGGACGGTGTCTATGACAAGGATCCCAAGGAGCACACCGACGCGGTGCGTTACGATGAGGTCAGCTACGACGACGTCTTTGCTAAACGGTTGAAGGTCATGGACGCTTCGGCCATCGCCCTGGCCCGCGACAACAACCTGCCTCTGATCGTCTTCCCGCTGGATGAGCCCGGCGGATTCCGCGGCATTCTGGCAGGCAAGGGCACCTATACCAAGGTACACGGCTGACCCTCACCGGGCGATCGCGCCGGTTTCGCTGCGCGCCATTTGTCGTGGCGACCGGGTGCGCGCGTGTCATCCAGGTGTCATGCGGACCCGTTAGTGTCCGGGGTGGCGGCAGGGTGTTCTGGTGATCCGGTTTGGGCAATTTTGGGCCTGCCTGCCGCCGGGTCTATTTCGGCCAGTTGAAATGCGCGTGGCGGAGAACCGTCACGCGCATTGTCTTTTCCGCGGTCTGCGGCGCGCAGGCCGACACTCGCCCCTTGGGGGGTAAAGGCAGGACCTTTCTCGGCGTCGGCCTATCTTACGCGTAGAGACGGGCCGGGGTGGCGCGGCGGAGGGTCTTGGCTGCGAATCCTCGCCATGATCGCTATACATCGGCCCGGCAATGGCTTATGAGCCAAGGGAAGACCGCCTCAAATAAGGGGAGAGAGCAGCATGTCTGATGAATTTGAACTGGATACCGACGATCTGAAACGCCGCATGGATGGCGCCATGGCCAATCTGCGGACCGAATTCGCCTCCTTGCGCACCGGCCGGGCTTCGGCCTCGATGCTGGAGCCGGTGATGGTGGACGCATACGGGTCGATGACGCCGATCAACCAGGTGGGCACCGTCAACGTGCCGGAGCCGCGCATGGTGACCATCAACGTCTGGGACAAGGGCCTGGTCGGCAAGGTCGAAAAGGCGATCCGTGAGTCGGGCCTGGGGATCAACCCTCAGCTGAATGGCACCATCATCATGTTGCCGATTCCGGAGCTCAACGAAGAGCGCCGCCGCGAGCTGGGCAAGGTGGCAGGCCAATACGCCGAGCACGCCCGCGTCGCCATCCGCAACGTGCGCCGCGACGGCATGGACCAGATCAAGAAGGCCAAGGCCGACGGGATGTCCGAGGATGACCAGAAGTTCTGGGAAGCAGAGGTCCAAGAGCTGACGGACAAGATGATCAAGGTCGTGGATGAGGCGCTAGAGGCCAAGCAGGCCGAGATCATGCAGGTCTGACGGCACAGTATGCCGCATGATCCGAATCCAAGAGTGAGTGCTGTCGGCGAAGCTCCGACAGCGCGCACCGGTCCGCGCCACGTGGCGATCATCATGGATGGCAATGGACGCTGGGCGCAGGCCCGGGGTCGTCCACGCCTCTTTGGTCATCACGCGGGCGCGCGCAGAGTGCGTGAAGTTGTCGAGTGCTGCCCGGATCTGGGCGTCGAATATCTGACCATCTTTGCCTTCTCGACCGAGAACTGGAAACGCACCCAGACCGAGGTCGCAGGTCTGATGAGCCTGTTCCGCCGCTATATCTCCAAGGAGATGAATGCCCTGGCAGAGCGCAATGTCCGGGTGCGCTTCATTGGCGACCGGGTGCGCCTGGACGCCAAGCTGATCGACCTGATGGACAAGCTGGAACAGAAAACCGAGAAGAACGATGGCACCCAGCTGACGATCGCGCTGAACTACGGAGGACGCGACGAGGTCGCTCGGGCCACGAAGCGGTTGGCGCGTGACGTCGCAGAGGGGCGGCTGAACCCCGAGGATGTCGATGTCGAGACGCTGCCGCGTTACCTTGATACCTGCGTGTTGCCGGACCCGGACCTGGTGATCCGCACCAGCGGCGAAGCCCGGATTTCGAATTTCCTGCTGTGGCAGTCAGCCTATGCCGAATATGAATTCATCGATACGCTCTGGCCGGACTTCACGGCCGAGGAATTGGCGCGGTTGTGCCGCAGTTTTGGACGCCGTGACCGCCGTTTCGGAGCGGTGAAGACATGAGCGGCGCGGCCAAGGATCGTTGGGCGGACCTGCTGCCAAGACTGTTGTCGGCGGTCGTCATGGTTGGCCTCGGCGGCTGGGCGGTCTGGGTCGGCGGCATCGTCTTTGATGCGCTGATCGCCGTGTGTTGTGGCGGCATGATCTGGGAACTGATGCGGATGCTGGCACCGCAACGGCCCGCGATGGCCTTGCAACTAGGCGTCGTCTCTGGCTTGGCAGTGCTTCTGGCATCCTTTCTGCCGGTGGCCTGGGTATTGCCGGTTCTTGCAGCGCCCGTGACGGTCGGCTTTGGCCAGATCCGCGAGAACAGGCAGCATTTCACCGGGTTTGCCCTGTGGGTGATGTTGGCCGGTTTCGGATTCATCTGGCTGCGTGGGCAGCCGGACACAGGCCTGCTGGGAATGCTGTGGCTGGTCAGCGTCGTCGTGGTGACGGATGTTGCCGGTTACTTCGCAGGCAAGATTATTGGCGGGCCGAAATTCTGGCCCCGTGTCAGCCCAAAGAAGACATGGAGCGGCACCTCCGCCGGATGGCTGGCGTCGGCGGCTGTTGGTGCCGGATTTGCCGTGTGGCTGGACAAGGGGGCAGGGATGGTGGTCCTGTCGGTACTGCTGTCGATGGCGAGCCAGGCAGGGGATGTCGCGGAAAGCGCCTTGAAGCGGAAGATGGGCGTCAAGGATTCCAGCAATCTCATCCCGGGGCACGGCGGGCTGTTCGACCGGTTCGACGGCATGCTGGGGGCTGCGGCCATGTTCCTGGTCGTGACCGCATTCTGGGGCTGACCAGACAGGATCTACCATGCGTAAAATCTCGATATTCGGGGCAACGGGGTCGATCGGGCAAAACACCATCGACCTGATCCGCCGCGCACCCGATAGCTATGACGTGGTGGCGCTGACCGGCGGTGCCAACATCGAGCGGCTGGCGCAGGACGCGATAGCCCTGCGCGCCGATATTGCTGTCACGGCCTATGACCGTCACTTGCCCGCCCTGCAGGCGGCGCTTCAGGGAAGCGGTGTCGAGGCGGCGGCCGGGCAGACGGCGCTGCTGGAGGCGGCGGCGCGCCCGGCGGACTGGATCATGTCCGCCATCGTCGGAGCCGCAGGTCTCGCGCCCGGCCTCGAAGCGCTGAAGCATGGCACCACTCTGGCGCTGGCCAACAAGGAATCGCTGGTCTGTGCGGGCCAGCTGTTGCTGCAGACGGCCGAGCGGTATGGCGCCCGGCTGCTGCCGGTGGACAGCGAGCATTCGGCGGTTTTCCAAGGGCTGGTGGGCGAAGATATTGCGGCGGTGGAGCGCATCATCATCACCGCATCCGGCGGCGCATTTCGCGATTGGCCGCTGGAAGATCTCCCCAAGGCCACCCTGGCGCAGGCGTCCTCGCATCCCAATTGGGACATGGGGCAGCGGATTACCATCGACAGCGCGTCAATGTTCAACAAGGCCTTGGAGGTTATTGAAACCAAGGAGTATTTCGGCGTTCGCCCGGAGCAGATCGAAGTGCTGGTGCATCCTGAATCCCTGGTGCATGCGCTGGTCGGCTTCAATGACGGCGCCATCATGGCGCATCTGGGGGCGGCGGACATGCGCCACGCAATCGGCTACGCGCTGCATTGGCCCGAGCGGCAGAGCCTGCCGGTCGAACGTCTGGACCTGGCCCGTATCGGGCAGCTGAATTTCCGCGCGCCTGATCCGGCGCGCTACCCGGCGCTGCGGCTGGCCAATGAGGTCATGGCCCGAGGTGGCATGATGGGCGCCGCCTTCAATGCCGCCAAGGAGCAGGCGTTGGACGACTTCATCGCCGGGCGCATCCGTTTCACTGACATGGCGGTGGTCGTTGAAACCGTGCTGGAGCAGATGTCAGGCGAAAGTGATCTCATTGACGCTGAAATGACCCTTGATAACGTCGGCCGGGTTGACCATCTGGCCCGCAAACAGGCAGCTCATGCTGCTGCAGAACGCATAGGATAGATCCCTTGGACCTTGTCGCTTTCGTGCCGCAGCTTGGCGGTTTTCTGTATACCATCGCCAGTTTTGTCATCGCGCTGTCGGTGATTGTTGCGGTGCATGAGTACGGCCATTACATCGTCGGTCGCTGGTCCGGCATCCATGCCGAAGTGTTCTCGCTGGGGTTTGGGCCGGTGCTGTGGAGCCGGGTAGACAAGCGCGGCACCCGTTGGCAGGTGGCGGCGCTGCCCTTTGGCGGTTACGTGAAGTTCCTCGGTGATGCGGACGCGGCCTCCGGCAAGGACGCGGCGGTAATGGAGAGCGCGGCTGCGGATCCGGTCGCATTGCGACGGACCATGCATGGCGCTCCCTTGTGGGCCCGTACGGCGACCGTGGCGGCGGGGCCTGTCTTCAACTTCATGATGTCGGCGGTGATCTTTACCGCGGTGGCCTTGTCGCAAGGCGTGATGCGTGACCCGTTGACGGTGGGCCAGCTGGCGAGTCTGCCGCAGTCGGCGACGGGCCTGCAGCCGGGCGATGAGTTGATCTCCGCAGGCGGGGTTCCGGTGCCGAGCTACGACGACAGTGCGGCCTGGGATGCTTTCCGCGATAACGTGCCGCAGCAGCAGCCGCTGGAGTACCTGGTGCGGCGCGATGGCACCGAGATGACGGTGGACGGGCCGTACCTGTATCCCCCCCATGTGCGCGGCGTGGCCCCCCGCAGCGCGGCGTCTGACGCTGGGTTGCGACCGGGCGACGTGATCGTCGCAGTTGACGGTACTCCGCTGGTGTCTTTCGATGAGCTGAAGGACCATGTGGAGGCCGCGGACGGTCGCGTGCTGGTCTTGGATGTCTGGCGCGAGGGGGAGGTGGTCGAAATGGCGCTGGCTCCCCGTCGCACGGATGAGCCGCAGCCTGATGGCAGTTTTGCCACGAGCTGGCGGATCGGCATTATCGGCGGCATGGCGTTCGAGCCTGCAACCGATGCGGCAGGTTTCGGGGAAGCGCTTGCCGCGGGGAGTTACCAGGTCTGGGCCGTGGTCGAGACGTCGCTGTCAGGGTTGAAGCACATGATCACCGGCGCGATCAGCACCTGCAACCTGTCCGGCCCGATTGGCATTGCCGAGGCCTCTGGTGCGATGGCGAGCCAGGGTGCGGAAAGCTTCATCCGGTTCATCGCGGTGCTGTCGACGGCGGTGGGGCTTCTGAACCTCTTCCCGGTGCCGGCGCTGGATGGCGGTCATCTGGTGTTCTACGCCTATGAAGCCGTAACAGGACGTCCGCCCAGCGATGGCGCAGTCCGGGTCTTGATGACTTTTGGCATCGCCATCGTTCTTTCTCTGATGCTCTTTGCAGTCGGCAACGACCTGTTCTGCTGACAGTGCCCGATTGGGCGCCGACGGCCAATCCCGGCCATGTTGGTGCCCAATTGACGCCATATTCCGCGGTTAACTTTTTGGAAACCCGTTGGCGGTGCGCGCTGCGACCGTGGACGGGAGGGTGAGACCGGGGGTAAGACATGCAAACATTGACACAATCCTGCCGTGGCTTGGGGCTGTTGGTGCGGCTGAACTGGGATCGGGCGCTGGCCGGGTTTGCAATCTTTGGCGCATTGACGGCCGGGACCTGGCTGGCCACCTTGTGATTCCCTGCAACCCGAGCCCTGCGATTGGGTTCAGGTTGCAATCTCCAAGCGTCTTGGTTGGTTTTGACAACCGCATTCAAACCCGCTACGCACATGCCAAAGCTGCTATAATAATCGGGTTCTGAAAAATGGTTTGGGGGAAAAACGCAGGCAAGTCCTGTGGGGCGCGCAACACTGGCGTCAACATCTTGTATCGTAAAGTCTCTGCAATTTCTCTGGCCGTTGCCTTGGGTTATGCCTTTGCACCACAGATGGCCGAGGCGCAGAGCTATCGTTTCAATACCGTTCAGGTCGAGGGCAACCAGCGCATTCAGACCTCCACCATCGTGGCCTATACCGGGCTTGAACGTGGTCAGACCGTCAGCGCAGGCGAGTTGAACGACGCCTATCAACGCATCCTTGACAGTGGTGTATTTGAGACGGTCGAGCTGGTTCCCCGCGGCAATACGCTGGTGGTGAAAGTGACCGAGTTCCCCACCATCAGCCAGATCAGCTTCGAGGGCAACGATCGCATCAAGGACGACGCCCTGTCGCAGGTGGTCGAGTCGGCGCCGCGGCGGGTATTCAACCCGTCGGTGGCGGAACGCGATGCCGCTTCCATTGCCGAACTCTACAGCGCGCAGGGGCGCCTCGCGTCGCGGGTGACACCGCGCATCATTCGCCGCAGCAACAACCGCGTCGACCTGGTGTTCGAAATCTCCGAAGGCGACACCATCGAAGTCGAGCGCGTGTCCTTCACCGGCAACCGGGTCTATTCCGACCGCCGTCTGCGGCGTGTGCTGGAAACCAAGCAGGCAGGCCTGCTGCGCACTTTCATCCGCTCCGATACCTTGATCGAAGACCGCCTGGAGTTCGACAAGCAGGTTCTGCGCGATTTCTACCTGTCGCGCGGCTATGTTGATTTCCGGATCAACAGTGCCAACGCCGAGGTGACGCAAGAGCGTGATGCCGTCTTCCTCGTGGTTGACGTCACCGAGGGTCAGCAGTTCCGTTTCGGCAACATCTCCGTCAGCAGTGAATTGCCCGAAGCGGATGCGGATCTGTTCCGCTCTGTGCTGAAGATCAAGCCGGGCGTGGTCTATTCTCCGACGCTGGTCGAGAACTCCATCGACCGTCTCGAAGGGCTGGGTGTTAAACAGGAAATAGACTTTCTGCGGGTGGAGCCGCGGATCACGCGCAATGACCGTGATCTGACGCTGGATGTGGAATTCGTCCTGAAACGCGGTCCGCGGGTTTTCGTTGAACGGATCGACATCGAAGGCAATACCACGACACTGGATCGGGTCATCCGCCAGCAGTTCCGGACCGTAGAAGGCGATCCCTTCAACCCGCGCGCCATTCGCAACAGCGCCGAACGCATCCGCGCGCTGGGGTATTTTGCCAATGCCGACGTGGAAACCCGGCAGGGCAGCGCGCCGGACCAGATGATCGTCGATGTAGACGTCGAAGAGCAGCCAACCGGCTCCCTGAACCTCGGCGGCTCCTACTCGGTCAATGACGGGTTCGGCATCAATGTGGGGCTGAGCGAGCGCAACTTCCTCGGGCGCGGACAGCGGTTGTCGTTTCAGCTCGCCACCGCGACAGAAGCGGATTCCTATGTTCTCGGCTTCTCGGAACCCTATCTTCTGGGGCGGGATCTGCGCTTCGATCTGGATCTTGGGTTGAACGAGACCGACTCGAGCTACTCAGAGTATGAGACCAAGCGGATATTCTTCCGCCCGGCGCTGACCTTTGCCACGGGCGAGGATACGACGCTGCAGGTGCGCTACACCTGGGCCGAAGATGAAATGCGCTATACCGAAGATGATCGGGAAATCGTTGCTGGCACGCGCACTGGCGACTTTTTGGCCGGACCAATCGTCCGCAGCGAAATTGCACAGGGCGCGCGCACGTCCAGCGCCATCGGGCTGACCTATCGCTACGATAGCCGTCTGACCGGGCTGGACCCGAATGCTGGCTTCCTGGTTGAGATCGGCGCGGACTATGCCGGGCTTGGCGGCGATTCCAAGTTCCTCAAGACCACGACGAAAATGGTGGCGCAGAAACGTGTTTTCAACGAAGAAGTTACCCTGCGCGCAACTCTGGAAGCCGGATCGCTGCATTGGAAGAGCGACGGTTTCAGCCGTTCGGTGGACCGCTTCATTCTCACACCGTCGATCATGCGCGGCTTCGAACCCGGTGGTATTGGCCCGCGGGACCAGTCGGCTGGTTACAATGACTTCCTGGGCGGCAACTATTATGCGGTGGCGCGCTTCGACGCGGAATTCCCGCTCGGATTGCCCGAAGAAATCGGCATGCGCGGGGGCCTGTTCTATGACGTCGGAAGCCTGTGGGGGCTGGAAAACGCCAATACCTCGGCTGGCAATGTCGTCGGGAACCAGCAATCCTTCCGGCACGTGATCGGGGTGTCGCTACTGTGGACCACCGGCATTGGTCCGCTGCGGTTCAACTTCTCCAAGGCTCTGGAAAAAGAGGACTTTGACGAGGAGCAGAACTTTGACCTCACCTTGCAGGCGCGGTTCTGATCGGGTGCCAGTGCGGGCGTTCCTGGGCAAAATCCGGCTGACGGGGGCAGTTGCGCTCCTGTCAGCCGGGCTGGCCCATGCGCAGGAGGCATCTGATGAAGGTCCAAGGCCGGGGCCGCCATTGGCGCTGGCGACGGCAAGCAACTACCAATTGGGTTTGCCACAAAGCGGAATCCTGACAATTCAGCCGGATCGGTTGTTTTCGCAAAGCGCCTTTGGGCGCCGGGTTGAGCGTGAGATCGAGGCCGAAGGCGCGGTGTTGACTGCGGAAAACCGCCGGATCGAGGCGGAGCTGCGGGCCGAGGAACTGGAGCTGACCAAGCGGCGTGCCGAGATGGAACCTGACGCCTTTCGCGCCTTGGCGGATGCGTTCGATCAGAAGGTTCAGGAAACCCGCCGCCGTCAGGACCAGAAATTGCGCGAGATCAACCAGATGGGCGAGGAGGCCCGGCGCGAGTTCCTGAATGCGTCGCTGCCGGTGCTGCAGCAGATCCTGGCGGAAACCGGGGCAGGTGCGATTCTGGATCACTCGTCTGTTTTTCTCAGCGCCGAAGCTGCGGATATCACCGGGCTCGCCATATCGCGGATCGACGAGGTTCTGGGCGATGGCGTCGACACCGATGAGGATGCGCCCTGAGCGCGCAAACTTGCCCAAGCGCCGCTGTCTTGCTAGGCACGGCGAACTATATTTGACGAACATGGGAAATCACGCATGACCACCGAGCTGCAAAGCGCTGACATTCAACTGATCCAGCGGATCCTGCCGCACCGCTATCCGTTTCTGCTGGTCGACAAGGTGGTCGATATCGACGGCTACAAGTCGGCGCGCGGCATCAAGAACGTCACGATGAACGAGCCGCACTTCCAGGGCCATTTTCCCGGCACGCCGATCATGCCGGGCGTGACCATCGTCGAGGCGATGGCGCAGACCGCCGGCGTGATGCTGGGCGTTGGCATGGACATGGTCGACACCGAATTGCTGATCTACTTCATGAACATCGACAAGTGCAAATTCCGCCGCAAGGTGGTGCCGGGCGATGTGCTGGAAATGCAGGTGGAAACCGTCCGCGGCAAACCCGGCGGCAAGATTTTCAAGTTTTCCGGTCGTGCCACTGTTGACGGCGAAACCGCCGCAGAGGCCGAATTCACCGCAATGGTCGACCGCCAAAGCGAAGAGGCCTGAGATGAGCAGCATCCACCCGAGCGCCATAATTGAAGACGGAGCCAAGATCGGAGAGGGCTGCGAAATCGGCCCGTTCTGCGTGGTTGGCCCTGACGTGGTTCTGGGGGACCGGGTGGTGCTGAAGTCCCATGTCATCGTCACCGGCGATACCGAGATCGGTGACGATACGGTCGTGTTCCCCTTCGCCGTGCTGGGGGAGATCCCGCAGGACCTGAAGTTCAAGGGCGAGAAGTGCCGAACCGTGATCGGCAAGCGCAACCGCATCCGCGAGCATGTGACGGTGAATGCCGGCACCGAAGGCGGCGGCGGCATCACCCGGATCGGCGACGATGGATTGTTCATGGCTGGCTGCCACATCGCGCATGATGCGCAGGTGGGGGACCGGGTGATCGTGGTCAACTCCGCCGCCGTTGCGGGCCATTGCGTGCTGGAGGATGATGTCATCATCGGCGGGCTGTCGGGCATCCACCAGTGGGTGCGCATCGGTCGCGGCGCCATTATCGGCGCGGTGACGATGGTGACCAACGACGTGATTCCCTACGGGCTGGTGCAGGCCCCGCGCGGCGAACTGGACGGGCTGAACCTCGTTGGCCTCAAACGTCGCGGTGTGACCCGCAGTGACATCACCGCGCTGCGTGCCGCGTTCCAGATGCTGGCACAGGGCGAAGGCACTTTTCAGGAACGGGCGCGGCGGCTCGGCGACGAGACCGACAGCGATTATGTTCAGGAAATCGTTGCCTTCATCACCGGTCAAAGCGACCGTTCCTTCCTGACGCCCGGAGGCTGATGCGATGCTGGCACTGATTGCAGGAACCGGCCAATTGCCGGCCGAGGTTGCGGCGTGCGCGCCGGGGCGACCGCTGATCTGCGCCATGGCGGGATCGGAGCCTGACCAGGTCGACCCCGAAATCACCTTTCGCCTGGAACAGTTGGGCTCGTTCATCGAACGGCTGAAGGCGGCGCAGGTCACGGAGATCTGTCTGGCGGGCGCAGTGAAACGCCCCGCCATCGACCCTGCGGCGATTGATGCGGCGACCTTGCCGCTGGTGCCGGTTTTGCAAGGTGCGCTGGCCTCGGGCGACGATGGAGCCTTGCGCGCCGTCATCGGAATTTTCGAACAGGCGGGTTTCACCGTTCGCGCGGCGCATGACGTGGCTCCGGATCTGTTGATGGCAGAGGGGGTGCCGACCCAGGTGCAACCCGGGGAGCTGGACAAGGCGGACGCCGAGCGCGGTGCCGAAATCGTCGCGGCGATGAGCGCGGCGGACATCGGCCAGTCCTGTGCGGTTCGCAAGCGTCAGGCGATCGCGGTCGAGAATGTCTTTGGCACCGACTGGATGCTGGCGGCACTGGCGCAGCGCCCAGACGGGCAGGGCGGATTGCTGTTCAAGGCGCCGAAGCCCGCACAGGACCGGCGGGCCGACCTGCCAACCATCGGCGTCGAAACGGTCGAGGCCGCGGCGCGTGCTGGCCTCTCCGGCATTGTACTGGAAGCGGGCGGCGTCATCGTGCTGGACCAGCAGGCGGTGATCGACGCCTGCGACCGGCTCGGCCTGTTCTTGTGGCTGCGCGCAGCATGAGCCTGCGGGTGTTCATCCTGGCGGGGGAGCCTTCGGGCGACCGGCTGGGCGCAGCACTGATGGCGGGGCTCAGGCAGCTGGCGCCGGGGGTGCAGTTCGACGGCATCGGCGGCGCGCTGATGGCGGAACAGGGGCTGGTGTCGCGTTTCCCGATGGATGAGCTGTCGGTGATGGGGCTGGCAGAGGTGCTGCCGAAGTACCGGCACCTGAAGCGCCGGATCCGGGAAACCGCCGATGCGGTGCTGGAGACCAAGCCGGATGTGCTGATCACCATCGACAGTCCGGATTTCTCCTTGCGCGTGGCGCGGCTGGTCAAGGCGCGCAGCAACATCCGTACCGTGCATTATGTGGCACCTTCGGTCTGGGCCTGGCGGCCCAAGCGGGCCGGAAAAATGGCTGAAGTGATCGACCACGTGCTGGCGCTCCTGCCGTTTGAGCCGCCCTATATGGAAGCCGCCGGCATGGACTGTGATTTCGTCGGGCACCCGGTGGTCGCCGAGCCGCAGGCAACAGCCGATGAGATCGCCGCGCTGCGGGCGGAATTCGGGCTCGCAGATGCGCCTTTCGTGCTGGCGCTGCCCGGCTCGCGCCGGTCCGAGGTCGGGCGCCTGGCGCCGGTCTTTGGTGAGGCCCTCAAACGTTTTGTGGCTCAGCATCCCGAGTACCGCGTAGTTGTGCCAGCCGCTGCGCCGGTCGCCGCGATGGTGCAGAAAGCCTTGGTGGACTGGCCGACGAACACGGTGATGATCGACCCGGGCCGGTTTCTGCCAGAGCGGGCCAAGGCCCATAAACGCGCGGCTTTCGCCGGGGCGGATCTGGCGCTGGCGGCCTCTGGCACCGTGTCGCTGGAACTCGCCGCCGCCGCCACTCCGATGGTGATCGCTTATCGGTTCCAGTGGTTGACCTGGCAGATCATGAAGCGCATGGCGCTGATCGATACGGTGACGCTGGTGAACCTGGTCAGCGACAGCCGGGTGGTGCCGGAATGTCTTGGTCCCGATTGCACGGCGGAAAACATCGCCGCGCAACTGGATGCAGTGCTGACACAGCCTGACGCGCAGCAAGACGCGATGGCGCTGACGATGCAACGCCTGGGGGCAGGCGGGGAGGCACCCGGCCTGCGGGCGGCGCGTGCCGTGCTGGAGCGGCTTGGCTGAATGCTGCTGGACGAGCTTGCCTTTGCTCTTACCGCGGCTGCGGCACAGATTGCGACCAGTCTCGATAACTTCGCGGTGCTTCTGGCGCTGCTGCTGACGGTTGGAAAGAGGCGGGCGATCGCGGGATATCTCCTGTCGCAAGCCCTTATGTTGTCGGTGGCCTTGGGATTTGCACTGGGGGCGGACCACTCGATGCCCGGTGGGCTGGCGGGCTACCTTGGGCTCATCCCACTGGCGATCGGTCTGCGCGGGCTTGTTCGGATGCTGACGCGCCAGCCCGGCGCTGCTGATGTTCAGCTGTCTTCGCGTGCCGGTGTGCTTGGCATTGCGGCGCTGTTTCTGGCGTTGTCGTTTGACAGCCTGGCGGTCATGGCGCCGCTGCTTGCGGACAGTCATCCGGGCTACCGGCCCTGGGCGTTTGGCGGCGCGGCTGGCGCTGTCGCAGGCTTGGCAGGCGCAGCTGCGATGACAGCCAAGGTAGCGGGCCCGATTGGAGCCTGGGCCGCCAGGATCGACCGTATCGGCCCATTCGCCATGATCGCCGCGGGAATCTATGTCCTGCTGAACAGCGGCACCGATCTGCAGTAACGTGACCGCCAGCGCCGCGGTGAAGGGCGCTGGCGATCAGATGGCGAAAGTTATCAGGCCCGCAGGAACGGCGTGCGGGCCGTTTCTTCAGTAGCCGCGCCAGATCCAGCCGCCGCCAAAAATGCGGCTGCCTTCGCTTGCATAAAAGACGCAAGCCTGGCCGGGGGAGACGCCCTCTTCCGGTGTCAGCAGCTCCACCTCGGCGGTGGTGTCGGTGAGCGGGCGGATGATCGCCTCACGCGGGGGGCGCGTCGAGCGGACCTTGACCTTCAGATGCCATTCCTCGCGGCTGGTGAAGGGCTCGTCTCCCAACCAGTTGATTTCGCGCACAGGAATCGTGCGCGTGGCCAGCAGTTCCTTGGGGCCTACCACGACGTGCTTTTTGTCGACATCGAGCTTTACGACGTACAATGGCTCTGACAGGCCGCCGATGCCCAACCCGCGGCGTTGACCGATGGTGTAGTGGATGACGCCATCATGGGTGCCCAGCACCCGGCCATCCGCATGTACGATCTCGCCCGGCTCTGCGGCACCGGGGCGCAGCTTTTCGATCACGCTTGCGTAATTGCCATTGGGCACGAAGCAGATGTCCTGGCTGTCGGGCTTGTCCGCCACGGCCAGACCGTATTGCGCCGCCATTTCGCGGGTGGCGTCCTTGGAGGGCAGGTGCCCCAACGGGAATCGCAGGAACTCGAGCTGTTCCGGGGTGGTGGAAAACAGGAAATAGCTCTGGTCGCGGTTGGCGTCTTCGGCCGAATGCAGCTCGGGTCCGTTGGGGCCCATCTTGCGCTGGATGTAGTGGCCGGTCGCCATGCAGTCGGCCTCAAGATCGCGGGCCGTTTCCAGCAGGTCCTTGAACTTCACGCGCTCGTTGCAGCGGATGCAGGGCACCGGGGTTGCGCCGGCCAGGTAGCTGTCGGCGAACTCGTCGATCACCGCATCCTTAAAAATGTTCTCGTAATCCAGAACGTAATGGGGAAAGCCGCGCTCTTCGGCGACGCGGCGGGCATCGTGGATGTCGATACCGGCGCAGCACGCACCTTTCTTGGCCAGCGCCGCACCGTGGTCATAAAGCTGAAGCGTCACCCCCACCACGTCATAGCCCTGATCTGCAAGATGGGCGGCCACAACAGAGCTGTCGACGCCGCCTGACATGGCGACCACCACGCGGGTTTCCGAGGGCGGTTTGGCAAAGCCGAGCGAGTTCAATTGCGGGTCTTGGTCCAGCGCCATGGGGCAGCTCCTAAAGGCAAGGGGGCAGGCGTCGCAGAATATATGAAAATCCTAAGGACTCTCAAGGGGCGTGGTTCACGCGCCGTTAAGCCTGATGGGAAATTCTTGCGCCAATGTCCAATGAATAAGATCTTCGGGGGAAGACGGATGTTCTTGAAGAAAGTTGACGGACCGCGTGCGGTCACCTTGCCGGATGGTACCATCATGACACGAGCGGATCTGCCGCCGGAGAAGACCCGGCGCTGGGTGGCCTCCCGCAAGGCCGCGGTGGTGCGCGGTGTGCTGTATGGTCTGCTGCCCCAGAGCGAGGCGATGCGCCGCTATGGGCTGAGCGAAGAGGAGTTTCGCAGCTGGGTGGCCGCGGTTGCAGACCACGGCGAGGAAGCGCTCAAAACGACACAGCTCAAAAAATTCCGCAACAGAGAGGCGAAATAGAAGGACGCCCAAGAGTTGAATTCATAAATTAACCATCATGGTAACGGGCCATTAACTTTTTTCCAGCAAGGTTAACGAGACCTGAGGGAAACAGTGTACAGGCGGAGAAAACAATATGCGCATTCTTTTGGTTGAGGATGATCCAACCACGGCAAAGAGCATCGAGTTGATGCTGACCCACGCGAATCTGAACGTTTACACGACAGATCTGGGTGAGGAAGGGATCGATCTGGCCAAACTTTATGACTACGACCTGATCCTGCTGGATCTGGGGCTGCCGGACATGAATGGCCACGAGGTTCTGCGCCAGCTGCGCATGTCCCGTATTGAAACTCCGATCCTGATCCTGTCCGGTGCCGATGATACCGACAACAAAATCAAGGGTTTCGGGTTCGGTGCCGACGATTACCTGACCAAACCGTTCCATCGCGAGGAGTTGGTTGCCCGGATTCACGCGATCATCCGCCGCTCGAAAGGACACTCGCAGTCCATCATCAAGACCGGCAAGATCTCCGTCAATCTGGACGCGAAGACCGTGGAAACCGGTGGCAAGTCCATCCACCTGACCGGCAAGGAATACCAGATGCTGGAGCTCCTGAGCCTGCGCAAGGGGACCACGCTGACCAAGGAGATGTTCCTTAACCATCTCTACGGCGGTATGGACGAGCCGGAATTGAAGATTATCGACGTTTTCATCTGCAAGCTGCGCAAGAAGCTGAGCACGGCGACCGGCGGCGAAAACTATATCGAAACTGTCTGGGGCCGTGGCTACGTGCTGCGCGATCCGCAGGAGGACCAGATGGGCGGCGATCAGAGGATGGCCGTGGGCGCTTGAAAGCGTGAGGATCCCAGCGGAGCCTGAGCCAGGCTCCGCCGGTTCTGAAAGACCTGCCTTGCGGCGGGTCTTTTTGTTTGTGGTACGCGGCATTATGCAGGGACGGTGCAGGGGCATTACAGGTGCTGGACGCGACGGGCGCGGCACCGTATCACCTTGGGCCAGAACGAAGAGGGACCGCGCGTGGCAGACATTCAAAAAAAAGACGTGGCAGAGCTGACGGCAGACGAGGCGCGAGAAGAGTTTCTGGCGTTGGAACAGCAGCTGCAAACTGCGGATATCGCTTACCACCAGGCGGATGCGCCGGAAATCAGCGACGCCGAGTATGATTCTCTGAAACGGCGGTATCGTGAACTGGTTGCGGCGCATCCGGACCTCGCCGAGCAGGCCACGCAGCTGGAGAACGTCGGTGCGCCTGCGGCCTCGGGCTTTGGCAAGGTGACCCACGTGGTCCGCATGTTGTCCCTGGGCAATGCCTTCGAAGATGAAGATGTCGCCGATTTCGATCGCAGCATTCGCAAGTACCTCGGGCTCGGGGCCGATGCGCCGCTGGAGTACACGGCCGAGCCCAAGATTGATGGCCTGTCGCTCTCGCTTCGCTATGAGCAGGGCCAGCTGGTTCAGGCCGCCACTCGCGGCGATGGCAGCATCGGCGAGAATGTCACCGCCAACGCGCGCACCATTGCGGATATTCCGCAGCAGATCGAAGGCGCGCCCGAGGTTCTGGAGGTGCGTGGCGAGGTTTATATGAGCCATGAGGACTTCGAGGCGCTGAACGCGCGCCACGCCGAACGTGGGGGCAAGATTTTTGCCAATCCGCGCAACGCCGCGGCGGGGTCCCTGCGCCAGCTGGATGCGGAAATCACCCGTGCGCGCCCCTTGCGCTTCTTTGCCTACAGCTGGGGAGATTTGAGCGCGCCGCTGGCTGAAACCCAGATGGAGGCCATCGCGCGGCTGCAAGCGCTGGGGTTTCAGACCAATCCGCTGACCCGGCTCTGTGCTTCAACCGAGGAGATGATTGCCCATTACCGCCAGATCGAGGAACAGCGCGCGACGTTGGGCTATGACATCGACGGCGTTGTCTACAAGGTGAATGACCTGTCCCTTCAGGAACGGCTGGGCTTCCGCTCGACGACGCCCCGCTGGGCGATTGCGCATAAGTTTCCGGCAGAGCTGGCATGGACCCGGCTGGAAGGGATCGACATCCAGGTGGGTCGAACCGGCGCGCTGAGCCCGGTGGCGCGGTTGAAACCGGTCACGGTTGGCGGTGTGGTTGTCTCCAACGCCACCCTTCATAACGAAGACTACATTCAGGGCCGTGATTCCACGGGCGGGGAAATCCGCGGCGGCAAGGACATCCGGATCGGTGATTGGGTCCAGATCTACCGCGCAGGGGACGTGATCCCGAAGGTGGCGGATGTCGACCTGTCCAAACGTCCCGCGGATTCACAGCCCTACCAGTTCCCGCAGACCTGCGAAATTTGCAACAGTCCCGCCGTGCGCGAGGAGGGGGACGCGGTCCGACGCTGCACCGGTGGCATGATCTGCCCGGCACAAGCGGTGGAGAAGCTGAAGCATTTCGTCTCCCGCGCGGCGTTTGACATCGAGGGGCTCGGTGCCAAGCAGGTCGAGCAGTTTCATGCCGACGGCTGGATCAAGGAACCCGCCGATATCTTTGACCTGAAAGAGAAATACGGGTCCGGCCTGCAACAGTTGAGGAACCGTGAGGGCTGGGGCGAAAAATCGGCTGAGAACCTCTTTGCCGCGATCGAGGAAAAGCGCACCATCCCGCTGGCCAAGCTGATCTTTGCCTTGGGCATTCGCCACGCGGGAGAGGTCGCGGCTCGTGATCTGGCGCTGCATTACCGCAGCTGGTCCGCAATGGCAGAGGCGATCGACACCGCGCGCCCCGCGGCCCTCGCGCATCGCGCGGCGGATGAAGCGGAAGGGCAAGAGCGCGAGGCCGCGCAGAAGGAAGGTCGCCGGGCGCGCATATCCGACACCCGTGCGGCCGCGATTGCGGCCTGCGATGTCCCGGCAGCCGCGGCCGCTGCCTGGGCCGACCTGATCGGCGTCGATGGCATTGGTGCGGTGCTTGGTTTGTCCCTCTCCGACGCTTTTGCGAACACGGATGAGCGGGCGGCGTTTGACCGGCTGGTCGCGAAGCTGACCATCGTTGCCCCGGACGCCCCCGCCGCCGACAGCCCGGTTGCCGGCAAGACGGTGGTGTTCACCGGATCGCTGGAAAAGATGACCCGGGCCGAGGCGAAGGCACGGGCAGAGGCGCTGGGGGCCAAGGTTTCCGGCTCGGTGTCGAAGAAGACTGATATCTTGGTGACGGGGCCGGGGGCCGGCTCCAAGGCGAAGAAGGCGGCGGAACTGGGGATCCAGACGCTGGACGAAGACGGCTGGCTGGAGCTTATTGCAGGCGCATGAGCGGTCGTCCCGAGATCCTGTTCCCCTTGTTCGCGGGGGCGGAGACCCTGCCGGGGGTGGGGCCGAAAACAGCGCAGTCGCTTGCCCAGATGGGCGTGGAAACGCCGCGCGATCTGCTGTTTTCGCTCCCTTATTCGGTGATCGATCGACGTCGCCGTAGCAGTATCAAGGGTGCGGAGTTGCCCGCCACATTGACGGTTGAGGTGACCATTGGGCGTCATCGGCCGGCAAGGAACCGTGGCGGGGCCTACCGCATCCACGTGACGGATGCCGAGGTCGAATTCCAGCTGGTCTTCTTTCACGGACGCAGCCGCTATCTGGAGGCGCAGCTGCCCGAGGGGGCCCGCTGCGTCGTTTCCGGCAAGGTGGAGCTGTTCGACGGCGTCGCGCAGATGGTTCACCCAGATCACATGGTGCCCCTTGCCGAGGCGGACGACATTCCCGCCTTTGAGCCGATCTATCATCTGACCCAGGGCGTGACGCAAAAGACCATCTTCAAGGCTGTGCGCGGTGCGTTGGAGCGCGCCCCGTCGCTGGCGGAATGGATCGACCCGGGGCAAGTGACGCGGGAGGGCTGGCCGTCCTGGACTGAGGCCATCGCGTCCGTACATGCGCCACAGGGAACTGCGGACCTGATGCCCGAGTCACCCGCACGGGCGCGGCTAGCCTATGACGAGCTGTTTGCCCATCAGCTGACTCTGGCCTTGGCCCGCCAGAAGGAACGCAGGGTTCGCGGCCTCCAAAGCCAGGCCACGGGCCGTCTGCAATCCAAAGTGCTGGCGGCGCTGCCGTATCGGCCCACGAACGCCCAGGCCCGCGCGATCGAGGAGATCGCCGAGGATATGGCCTCCGACAAGCGCATGAACCGGCTGCTGCAAGGGGATGTGGGGGCTGGCAAAACCCTGGTTGCCTTCATGGCTCTGCTGGTCGCGGTCGAAGCGGGCGGTCAGGGGGTGATGATGGCCCCGACAGGCATCCTGGCGCAGCAGCATCTCGAAGGATTGGCCCCCTTGGCCGAAGACGCGGGGGTGGTGATCGAGATCCTGACCGGCCGTGACAAGGGAGCCGAGCGCAAGGCCAAGCTGGCGGCGCTGGCGCGCGGCGACATTCAAATTCTGGTCGGCACCCATGCGGTGTTCCAGCAGGACGTCGCCTTTCGCGATCTGCGGCTGGCCATCGTCGACGAGCAACACCGGTTCGGCGTCCGCCAGCGGATGGAATTGGCGGAAAAGGGCAAGGGGGCGGATGTGCTGGTGATGACCGCGACGCCGATCCCGCGCTCTCTGGCGTTGGCACAATATGGCGATATGGATGTTTCGGTCCTGGATGAGAAACCGCCGGGACGCAAACCGGTCAAGACTGCCGTCGTCAGTACCGAGCGCATGTCGGAGGTGGTGGATCACCTCCGCAAGGCAATCGCCGAGGGGCGGCAGTGCTACTGGGTGTGCCCGCTGGTGGATGAAAGCGAGGTGAGCGACCTGACGGCGGCGGAGGAACGTTTCAAACATCTGCGCGCGATCCTGGGGGACGATGCCGTGGGGCTGGTACACGGCCAGATGCCGCCTGCCGACAAGGATGCGGCGATGGCGGCTTTCCAGGATGGGAGAACCAAGGTTCTCGTCGCCACCACGGTGATCGAGGTCGGGGTGAACGTCCCAAATGCCTCGATCATGGTGATCGAGCGGGCAGAGATCTTCGGTCTCGCCCAGCTGCACCAGCTGCGCGGCCGGGTTGGCCGGGGCAGCGCGGAATCGACCTGCCTGTTGATGTATCAGCCGCCGCTGACGGAAGGCGGCCGCAAGCGGCTGGAGGTTTTGCGCGAAACCGAGGATGGCTTCCGCATTTCCGAGACCGACCTTCAGATGCGCGGCGCCGGCGACATGATTGGAACCGCTCAGTCCGGTTTGCCGCGATTCCAGGTCGCCGACCTTGAACGGCAGGCGGGGCTGATGGCGGTGGCGCAGAGCGACGCACGGGCGTTACTCGCCGCGGATCCGCACCTGCAAAGCGACCGCGGGCAGGCGGCGCGCGTTCTTCTTTGGTTGATGAAACGGGATCAGGCAATCCGTTTGATTTCAGTGGGTTAAAACGCCTTCGCGCCGTCTTGGGAGGCCGGTGTTCCAGTTTGCTCGCGGATGTTCTCAAAAAGTTCTTTACAGGTGCGCCTGGAAATGAGAACAAAGGGGCAACAAATTTGCCAGAGAGCGAAAAATCAGACTGGAGGAGGCCCGCGCCATGATTTCACAGATCAAGACCACGATTGAGAATGCTCATTCCACGCTTGTGCAGGACGCCATCGGCGCAGCCTCTTTGCTGGTGATGCTGGTTGCGGCCTTGCACCTGCCGAGCCTGCTCTGACGGCTCGTCGCTGCGCCGGTTTGACCGTCGCTAATCGATTTTCCTGATTGCATCTGCGGTGCCGGGTTGGCCAAGATCCCGTCCCGGATTGCCTGGGGGTCACCCGCCTGTCCCGATCCCCGTCTGGATTGCCTCAAGATCCTGCCGGGCCGACCCGGATCCCGCACCGCAGAGCATGACTGCCGCCGCCATCTGCCCGGATGTGCGGCGGTTTTTTCATGGCTGCACAAGGCACCCGACCCGCGGCGGCGGGGCAGGTTGCCAAGGTTGCCTTATCATGGATGCGGGCGTCGACCGCTCAGGCGCACTGGGCCTTTGTGGCCGTCTTCATGGCCTCCAGCGTGGCCTCCAGCGCCAGCAGAATGGAGGCATGGCGGTTCTTGAACTCTTTGGCGGGTTGCAGGACCTCGAGCGCATCGAAAGGGGCGTCAGGGACCGGTCCGCCTGCGGTCAGCATCGCTTTCAACTGGTCCCGGGCGGTTTCCACTTCCTCGAGCGACCGGCCGATTACGTTGGCGCCGACGACGGCGGCAGAAGCTTGCCCCAGCGCGCAGGCTTTCACGTCCTGGCCAAAGGCGCTGATCCGGCCATCGGACACCTCGACATCCACCGTCACGGTCGATCCGCAAAGGGGCGAGCGCTTCTTGACGGTCGCATCCGGCGAGTCAAGCCGCTGGAGATGCGGAATATCCGCAGCCAGCGCCAGAATGCGGGTGGAATACAGCTTGATCAGATCGCTTTCGCCAGACATCGATACCGGGCTTTCCCTGCTAGTTCGTTCCTCATACATAGGGAGCCGACCAACAGATGCAAAAGGTTTTTCACCATGTCCCTTTCCGCGCGCTTTGATCCCGCCACGCTGTCCTACAACGAAGCAGGGCTGATCCCCTGCATCGCCCAGGACGAGACCTCGGGGGAGGTGTTGATGATGGCGTGGATGAACGCCGATGCTGTCGTACGCACGCTGGAGACCGGTCGCGTGACCTATTGGTCGCGCTCGCGCCAGTCATTCTGGATCAAGGGGGAAACGTCAGGCCACGTGCAGGAGCTGGTGGACCTGCGCGTGGATTGTGACAGGGACTGTCTGCTGGCAGTTGTGCGCCAGACGGGCGCAGCCTGCCACACCAACCGTCGGACCTGTTTCTATACAGCCGTGCGCGACGGGGAAGAGGTCGAGCTTATGAAGCCGATGGAGTGATCCTGGCGCGCAAGGGCTTGGCACCGGACGGGGCTGCCCGCGCTGGATGTCAGCAAGAGGAAGGTGGCAATCCGACCATCTCGCGGATGTCCTGCGGGCGGGCACCTTCAGCGCGATATTTGGCAATGGCGCGCGCATCATCGCGTTTCGCCAGCCTCTTACCGGTTTCATCGCGGATCAGCCGGTGATGGTGGTATTCAGGCGTGGGAAGCCCCAACAGCGCTTGCAGCAGCACGTGGACCTGGGTCGCCTCGAACAGGTCGGCACCGCGCACCGCATGGGTGATGCCCTGATCCGCGTCATCCACCACCACCGACAGGTGGTAGGAGCTGCCCATGTTGCGACGAACCAGGATGATGTCCCCGACCGCTGAAAGCAGCTGTTCGGGATCGAGTTCGTAGGTGCCGTTGAACTCCGACCCGCTTTCCGAAAAGCTGCGAAGTTCAACGGCGGAAATCGCCTTTTCCATGTTCAGCCGCACCACGTCCTGCGGCGTTCTGCCAGCCATGGGGCGGCTGCGGCAGGTGCCGGGGTAGATGCGCCCGTCGGGGCCAAATTGCGGAACGCCTTCCTGCGGCGCTCCGGCGGCGGCCTCGATATCGGCGCGGTTGCAACGGCAGGGGTAGGTGAGCCCCATGGCGGTCAGCTGCTCGAGCGCCGCGCGGTAGCGCGCGAGCCGGTCAGACTGGCGCATCACCGGCTGCGGCCAGTCGAGGCCTAGCCAGTTGAGGTCTTCGTAGATCTGGCGCTCCCACGCCGGGCGGGCGCGGGATTGGTCGATGTCTTCTATTCGCAACAGGAAGCGGCCGCGGTGGGCCTGCGCCATGTCATGCGCCAGCAGCGCGGAATAGGCATGGCCCAGATGCAGCGGTCCGGTTGGAGAAGGCGCAAAACGGGTGGTGAATGTCACGCTTTTTCAATTACATATACGGTTGATTTCAGGTCGATGCCCGGCAGGTGGTCGCCGTATTCCCGAAATAGCAGCCGCGCGGCGGAACAGTCCAGCCAATCGTTCAGCTTGCCGGTGTAGGCCCGGTCTTCCAAGGCGTGATCGTTGTAGGAGAAGACGAAAAGCCCGCCGCGATCCAGCCCACGCATGATGACATCGAAGGTGGTCGGCGGCGCGGCCCCCTTGCTGAGCAGGCCACAGCCCACGATGGCCCGATAGGTGCCCGGCTTTACCGGCGTCTTGTCGCTGGTGTCCAATTGCGACAGGTGCCGATAGGCACCCTTGGTGCGGGCCTGGGCGAGCATTTCGGGCGAGGGATCCAGCCCGTCCACGACCTCGTAGCCAGCGGCGCGCAACGCAAGACCTGCAAGGCCGGTGCCGCACCCGAAGTCAAGGATCGGGCTTTGCGGATCGGGCAGGTACTTCTTCAGCGCGGTCGCGATCCGCCCCGGCGTGGCATAGCCGTTTTCCGCGATTTCAGAATCGTAAGAGGCGGCCCAGCTTTCATAGTGCTTGCGGATCGCCTCGGGGCCGTCCAATCCGTAGGACTTGTCGAGAAACTTGTCGCTCATACGCTGGATGTTAGACCTGCAGGCGGCGCAGCGTCTAGGAAAAGTTGCTCAACCACTCCTGCCAGACCTGTTTTGCGCGGTCGGTATAGGCCTTGTACCGGTCCTTGCGGCCGCGGCGACCACCCTTCAGGCCATCCACCGGGCGGAACAGGCCAAAGTTCACATTCATCGGCTGGAAGGTCTTGGCCTCGGCACCGCCGGTGATGTGATGAATCAGCGCGCCCATGGCACTGTCCTGTGGAACCTCGGGCAAGGTTCGGCCCAGAATCTCGGCAGCGGCCATTCGTCCTGCCAGAAGGCCCATGGCGGCGCTTTCAACGTAGCCCTCGACACCGGTAATCTGCCCCGCGAAACGGATATGCGGTTTGGACTTTAGCCGCATCTGCGAATCCAGCAGCGTCGGCGAGTTCAGGAACGTGTTGCGATGAATACCGCCCAGCCGGGCAAAGCTGGCATTCTCCAGCCCCGGGATCATCCGGAAGACTTCAGTCTGCGCACCGTACTTCATCTTGGTCTGGAAGCCGACGATGTTGTACAGCGTCCCCAGCGCGTTGTCGCGGCGCAGCTGCACCACGGCGTAGGGTTTTTGATCCGGCTGGTGCGGGTTGGTGAGGCCCACAGGCTTCATCGGCCCGTGGCGCAGGGTCTCTCGCCCGCGTTCGGCCATTACTTCGATCGGCAGGCAGCCGTCAAAATAGCCCGCGGTCTCGCCCTCGTGGAACTCGGTTTTGTCGGCGGCGAGCAGTGCGTCGATGAAGGCCTCGTACTGGTCCTTGGTCATCGGGCAGTTGAGGTAGGCGGTGCGCTCTTCCTCGGTGTCGCCCTTGTCATAGCGCGACTGCATCCAGGCCTGCGACATGTCGATCGACTCGGCGTAGACGATCGGCGCAATGGCGTCGAAGAAGGCCAGCGCTTCGGCGCCGGTCTCCGCCTGGATCGCCTGGCCCAGCTCGGGCGAGGTCAGCGGGCCGGTGGCAAAGATCCAATGGCCCTCGGTCGGCAGTTCGGTGATTTCCTCGTAGGAGACCGACACATTCGGATGCGCCTTCAGCTTGGCGGTGACAGTTTCGGCAAAGGGCTCGCGGTCCACGGCCAGCGCGCCGCCTGCGGGCAGCCGGTGTTCATCGGCGGTGGCCATGATCAGGCCGCCCGCCGCGCGCATTTCCCAATGCAGCAGCCCCACGGCGTTCTGCTCGTCGTCGTCCGAGCGGAAGGAGTTGGAGCAGACCATCTCGCCCAGGTTGCCGGTCTGGTGGGCAAAGGTCTCCACCTTGGGGCGCATTTCGTGGATCACCACTTTCACGCCCATGTTCGCCGCCTGCCAGGCGGCTTCGGACCCGGCCATGCCGCCGCCCACGATATGCAATGTCTGTGCCGAATGATCTGTCATGATCCGCCACATAGGGCAGGGCGCGGGAGCGTGCAATAGGCTTGGCGAGCACGGGGCGTCTTGGGCTTTATTGCTATTCGGATGGCCAAAAGCGCCGCCGACTGCCGGGCGTGATGTCATGTCGGGGATTGAGGGGGATTTGGGGCCGCCGCTGCGGGAACAGGTACACCGGTGAGAGAGAACCGGCTGGAGGGACCCTTCCGCAGCAGCAGCCCAAATTGTGCAGGCCGTCTGGCCTTGCCCAATCTTTGCCATCTTTCCGCCCAGATTGAAAGGCAGTTGGCTGGCGTCTTATGGAAACAATAAGTTGCGATTGGTAAACAAAGCCTAAAAATTTCCGAAAACTTCAGGAAAATTTCCGGAAAATCGCAGTAAAGGCTTTGGCGGTTCAATCCTGCCAGTCGGGCGCGCGTTTCTCGATGAAGGCGGCCATGCCCTCGACCGTATCGCGGTGCATCAGGTTCTCGACAATCGCGTTGCTTGTATAGGCATAAGCCTGATCCAGCGGCATTTGCAGCTGCTGGTAGAATGCCTCCTTGCCGATCTTGACCGCGGCGCCCAGCTTGGCGGCGATGACCTCGGCCATGCGGGTGGTCTCTTCCTCCAGATCCGACAGCGGCACGGCGCGGTTGATCAGCCCCAGCTCGGCGGCGCGGGGGGCGTTGATGAATTCGCCGGTGGTCAGCAGCTCGAACGCCTGTTTACGCGGGATGTTGCGCGACAGCGCCACCATCGGTGTTGAGCAGAACAGCCCGATGTTGACGCCGTTGACCCCGAACTTGGTGTCTTCGGCCGCCAGCGCCAGGTCGCAGCTCGCGACCAGCTGGCAGCCTGCCGCGGTGGCAATGCCGTGGACCTGGGCAATCACCGGTTGGGGCAGGGACTGCAGACCTGTCATCACATCGGTGCAGCGCGCGAACAGATCCTGGAAATAGGCCAGCCCGCCATCTTCCGCCTGACGCCCCGCGGTCATCTGTTTGATGTCATGCCCGGCGCAAAAGCCCTTGCCGGCGCCGGACAGGATCACCACCTTGACGCGGCTGTCCGTGCGCAGGGCGTCGATCTGCTCCTGCAGGGCGGCCAGCATCTCGTCCGACAGGGCGTTCAGCCGCTCGGGCGCGTTCAGGGTCAGCCGGGCAATCCGGCCTGTGTCGCAACGTTCCAGAATTGCCATCTTGCTCTCCTCCTCTGGCTTGCGGAAACATTATGCGGGCACAGGCGAAAGGAAAAGCATGACGCTGGCTTTTGACGTGGCGGGGCTGGCACAGTACCTGCATGAGATTTTCCCGCAGGTGCGGGATGACTTCGCGATTGAAACGATGGACGGGCAGAGTCTGCGGATGCGGCTGCTGACCGGCGAGCGCCACCTGCGTCCGGGGGGCACGGTGTCGGGGCCGTCGATGTTCGCGTTGGCCGACTGCGCGGTCTATGCGCTGATCCTGTCGCGGCTGGGGCCGGAGGCGCTGGCGGTGACCACCAACTGCAGCATCGATTTCATGCGCAAGCCTGCCGCCAAGACTGACATGATCGCCGAGGCGCGGCTGCTGAAACTGGGGCGGGTGCTGGCGGTGGCGGATGTGCTGATGTATTCCGAAGGGCAGGCCGAGCCGGTGGCGCGCGCCTCGATGACCTACTCGATCCCGCCGAAGCGCTAAATCGCCGTGGCCAGCGGCTGGCCCAGTTTGATCAGCGTCTCCCGGCCCTTGCCGCTGTTTTCGACCAGATCCTCGGCAAAGCGCACTTTGCCCGGCTCGAACACCACTACAACGGTGGAGCCGCCGAATTTGAAATAGCCCTTTTCCTCCATCTTCCGCACCGCGCCTGAGGTGCGCGTGTTGACGATGGAGCCGACGCCGAAGGCGCCGACCTCGACAAAGCAGTAGCTGCCGATGGTGTCCGTCTCGATCAGGGTCCAGCTGCGCTTGTTTTCGCCGAACACATCCGGCCCGGCGCCCAGCGCGATCGGGTTCACCGAATGCAGCGCGCCGTCTATGTCGCGGGCGTCCGTGATGCGCCCGTCGGCGGGGAAGTGGTAGCGGTGGTAATCCGCCGGGCACAGCCGCACGATGGCCAGCGCGCCGCCGATGAAGCGGTCTGCGATGCCGGGCAGCATGCTGCGTACCGACATCGGATGGCCTTTCACCGGGACAAAGACGTCTTCGGCCAGTTCGGGAAACACCAGCACCCGCCCGTCGGCGGGAGAGACGATGTCCTTTGGATCATCGCTGTAGGGGCGGACCTCGGGTTTCAGGTGGCGAATGAAAAAATCGTTGAAACAGGTGAAGCTGTCCTGCGGTTGCGCGGCCTCACTCATGTCTATGCCCAGTTCCTCGACGACCCTGGCGATCTTGGCCCGCGACAGTCGCGAGTCGAACCACGCCCCCATCAGGCGGCTCACCAGGGCGGAGCGGAACAGCAGTTTCTCCACCGGCCGGGCACTGGCGCTCTGGTAGGCCCAGCGGATCCATTTTTCCCCCAGCACGGCCTCTTCGAAGGTTTCGCCGGTGGCGCGGTCGACGACAAGGATGGGCTGGTGCTGCATGAAATCCGCCATATGTGGGTTTTGCTGCCGCGTCGCCTAGCAAAACCGGGCGGGCAGGCCAAGAGGGGATTGGCCAGGGTTGCGGCAGGACCGCCCATGGCCGGGGCCGTCCAGGGGCCGGAGGCCGTCTTGCAAAAGCTCCGGTGGAGCTTTTGAGGCCGCAGGGTGCGCTAGCACCGGGCGCGCAAAACGTGCCCGCTCTCCGGGCTGGACGAGCACGGCCCGGACGCGGAGCGTCCGCGCGTCACTTGTTTTGAGAGCTGGAAGCGGGACATGAAAAAGGGGGCCGCCGCCCCCTGGTTCACACCCTTACGGGAACAATTTCTTCACGTAGTTCGGCAGGGCGAAGGCCGCCTTGTGAACTTCGGGGTTGTAGTAGTCCGTCTCAATCCCGGCGGCGGCGAAACGGGCTTCCAGATCGGCGAGGCTGACGTTGCGCGCCTTGTCCGAATGGCTCCCCCAGCCGAAGGCCATCGGCCCGCCCGCATAGGTCGGGATGGTGGCGAGGTAGCAGGACGCATCGGCAAACAGCGCCTGGAAGGCCCGCAGGGTGCCGGTCAGCTCATCGCCCTGCATGAACGGCACGCCGTTCTGGGTCACGATGATGCCATCCTCGGTCAGTGCGCGCGCGGCGTGGCCATAGAACGTATCGGTGAACAGGACCTCGCCCGGCCCGATCGGGTCGGTGGAATCAACGATGATGACGTCGAACTTCTCGGAGGTCTCCTTCATGAAGACCGCACCGTCGTTGATCACCAGGTTCAGGCGCGGATCGTCAAAGGCGCCGTCGCTCAGCATCGGCAGATACTCTTTCGAGAAATCCACGACGCCGGCGTCGATCTCCACCATGGTGACATGTTCGACCGACTTGTGCTGCAGCGCCGCGCGGGCCATGCCGCCGTCGCCGCCGCCGATGATCAGCACGCGCTTGGCAGCCCCATGCGCCAGGATAGGCACATGGGTCAGCATCTCGTGGTAGATGAAGTTGTCGCCTTCGGTGGTCTGCACCACGTCGTCGAGCGTCAGGATGCGGCCGAACTGACCGTTCTGGAACACTTTCAGGCGCTGGTGCTCGGTGTTGCTGTCATAGAGCATTTCATCCACGCGCAGGGACTGGGCGTAGTGGTCATGCAACCGTTCGGTCATCCACTCCTGCTTGTCGGTGTTGCTCATGCCGCGATCTCCTTGGCGATCAGCTCCTCTCCGCGCAGCAGTTCGCGGACCTCGACCATGTCGGTGGCAAAGGCTTCCTTGAGGACATCAACCGCATTCCACGGCTCGGCGTCGCCGCACATGAACACGTCGAACGCGCCATAGCCGATCTCGGGCCAGGTGTGGACGGAGATGTGGCTCTCGGCCAGCACAGCCACGCCGGACACGCCCTGCGGCGAGAACTTGTGGGTGTGGATGTGCAGCAAGGTGGCGCCACAGACCTCGACCATGCGGCGGAAGGCTTTCTGGATCCGCTCCTCGCAGTCCAGGCCGGTGCCTTTCATCACTTCGATGATCAGGTGTGTGCCGGCAAAGACCTTGCCGTTCTTGCGGATAAAGTGGTCCTCGCGGTCGCTGTCGACCAGAGAATCAGCAATAGCGGTGTTTACACCGCGGGCGGTATCTTCCTCATGGGCGCCTGTCTCCAGACCGATCCCCAGTTGGAAGAGGTTGGCGTCCGTCATGACACTCCCCTTCGTTCCAGTAGATGACAATCCAGCCGGCCCTTAGCGCCCCCCCGGATAAGAGTCCGGGGTTGGGATCGGTACCGAAAGTGAGGCGGCGTTTAGGATGCATGGCAGATTCGATCAACACCTAATTTCAGCCATCCCGCCGGACGCATGGCTGCCTGCCGACTGGGACAGGACTGCGCGAAAAAAAAGGCCGGGGCGAACCCCGGCCGTCAGGAAGTTCCTTTGCCCAGGGGATCACGGGCGCCAGAACGGAAGAGTGGCTTCATGATGGGCGTCCTCGCGGGTCAGCCCGATGTCCTTCAGATGCGCGTCGCTCAACTGCTTAAGCTGTCGGCGGCTGCGCTGGCGCAGGCTCCACTTGGTCAGCATTACCGCGAAGGACACCGCCCATTGTGCCAGAACCGGCATCGCGCGGCGGCCGGCCAGGTAGGACATGTTCGATTGTGCGGTGGTCAGATGCTGTGCCATGGGATATTCCTTGCTATTGTATTGGTACAATCCTGTTGATTTGTCGTGTTGTTCTGATACAAATTGCGACACACTTTGTCCAAGGAACGATTGTAATGGGTACAATTTGGCCACAAAGTCTTGGGGACAGCAAAGGGCCCAAGTATAAAAAGGTCGCCGATACAATCCGTTCGGCAGTTCAGAGCGGCGCCCTGACGGCTGGTACAAAACTGCCCCCCGTGCGCGAACTGGCGTATCAACTGGGGATCACGCCCGGCACCGTGGCCCGCGCCTATAGTATCCTGACGGATGAGGGCGTGCTGGAGGCCGAGGTCGGCCGCGGCACATTTGTAGCGGACAGGAAGACGCCGGTTCAGGATGACGTATGGTCGCGGCAGCTGCACTTGCTGGAGGCAAAGGACCCGGGACATGTCAGCCTGTTCAGTCCGCGGATCGCGGATATGGGGCAGGTCGCCGCGGTACGCGAGACCTTGCAGAAAGTCGCCGAGTGTGACGCTTACAAGCTGCTGAACTATCCCACCCGCGATGCCTACCGTCCGGTGCGCGAAGTGGCCACCAGGTGGTTGTCACAATCCCCGGTAGGGCCGGTCAGCGAAAATGACGTGGTCTTGACGCACGGCGGGCAGAACGGCCTGATGGTGGTTCTGCAGGCAATTCTGAAAGGGCCGCAACCGGTCATCATGGTCGAGGACTTGACCTATGCGGGGTTTCGGCGCGCGGCAGAGCTTCTGCGCGCGCAGGTCGTCGGCGTGGCGATGGACGAGGAGGGCATCCGCCCCGACTCGATGGAGCTGGCAATCCGCAAGAGTGGCGCGACGGTGCTGTGCACCAGCCCGGAGGTTCACAACCCCACCGGCCAGTTCACGCCCTTGGCCCGGCGCAAGCAGATCGTCGAGATTGCCCGGCGCCACGGCGTGCAGATCATCGAGGATGACTGCTATCGCCTGGGCGAGGCCCGGGCCCCGGGCTACCGCGCGCTGGCGCCGGAGCTGGCCTGGCATGTGTCTTCAATTTCCAAGCTCCTGACGCCGGCTTTAAGGGTCGGATTTGCCCTGGCGCCGGAAGGGCGTGCGGCGGATCTGCGCAGGGTGGCGGAATATGGGTATTTCGGGCTGGCCCAGCCGCTTGCGGAACTGGTTCGCATTCTGCTCAGCGATCCGCGGATGCCGGAGCTGATGGCGGCGGTGCGGGCCGAGATGGCGCGCTATGTCCGTGTCGCGGTGAATGTGCTGGGGGCCTTCGACCTGACGTGGAACCCGGACGTGCCCTTCGTGTGGCTCCGGCTGCCGTCGGGGTGGCGTGCCGCGGCTTTCACCCGCGCGGCCGAGGCACATGGGGTGCAGATCCGCTCGGCGGATGAATTTGCCCTGCGCGACGGGCGAGCGCCGCATGCGGTCCGCATCGCGGTCAATGCCCATGTGCCGCTGAAACAGTTTGAAGAGGCAATGCTGCGGCTGCGCGCCCTGTTGGACAATCCGCCGGAGCAGATCAGTGTCTAGGTTTGGGGTATTATAGTACCTAATTTTTAAGCTATTGAAAATGAACGTTTTTATGTGGATTGTCTCTGTTGACGTGATCTGTGGATAGCCGTAAACACCCTCCATCGCATTCAGGCGCTCCCGCCTTGGGATTCTGCCTTCACGACAAACAGGATTGACCTGCCATGAAAACCTTCTCTGCTACTCCGGCAGATATCGAGAAGAAGTGGATCCTGATCGACGCCGAGGGCGTTGTTCTGGGCCGTCTTGCCTCGATCGTTGCCATGCGCCTGCGTGGCAAGCACAAGCCGTCCTTCACTCCGAACATGGACATGGGCGACAACGTCATCATCATCAACGCCGACAAGGTGCAGATGACCGGCAAGAAGCGCGACGAGCACTTCTACTGGCACACCGGCCACCCGGGCGGCATCAAGTCGCGCACCAAACAGGAAATCCTGGAAGGTGCCCACCCGGAGCGCGTTGTGTTCCAGGCCGTCAAGCGCATGCTGCCGGGCAACCGTCTGGCGCGCAAGCAGATGACCAACCTGCGTATCTATGCCGGTGCCGAGCACCCGCATGAAGCCCAGGCCCCCGAAGTTCTGGACGTCAAGTCCATGAACAAGAAAAACACCCGGAGCTGATATCGATGGCTGATCAGATCAACACTCTCGAAGAGCTCGCAGCTGCAACCGGTGTGGAAGCAGTGGCCGAAGAAACCATCACCCGTGAGCCGGTTCGTGACGAGCTGGGCCGCGCCTATGCCACCGGCAAGCGTAAAGACGCTGTTGCCCGCGTCTGGATCAAGCCGGGCTCCGGCAAGGTCGAGGTGAACGGCAAGGAAATCAACAAGTACTTCGCCCGTCCGGTGCTGCAGATGATCCTGCGCCAGCCGTTCCAGGTTGCCGGTGTGGAAGGCGAGTTCGACGTCTACGCCACCGTCAAGGGCGGCGGTCTGTCCGGTCAGGCCGGTGCGGTCAAGCACGGCATCTCCAAGGCGCTGCAGCTGTACGATCCGTCCCTGCGCGGCGCGCTGAAAGCGGCAGGCTTCCTGACCCGCGACAGCCGTGTGGTGGAACGTAAGAAATACGGTAAGGCCAAAGCCCGCCGTTCGTTCCAGTTCTCCAAGCGTTAATTCGCAGCGAGACAGTTTTTGGAAAGGCCCGCCGCTTGGCGGGCCTTTTCGCATTCTGGCCCCTGGCGACGGGCGATAGCTTTGGGTGGTCGACAACCACAGGTGGGAATTTTCAGGTTTCTTTTAGAAAGTTTGCATAAACTGTGTCCGGCACTTTCATGCAGATCGTAAGGATGGACCGGATAAATGGTATCAGCAGACAGTTTCAAAACCGCGCCGATTGGCGATGGTACTCTCGAAATCGGCCGCTTTACGCATGGCTATGAAGACATGTCGATCCGCGGGCAAGGCGGCGGCACCAATGTCTCGATCGGTTCGTTCTGCACGATCGGCGAGGGGGTGCAGATCCTCATGGAGGCAGCACCACAGGTCGAGTGTCTGACGGCGTTCCCGTTTGGTGCGGTCTTTGCCGAGGAAATGGGCGGCCCGGACGTGCACCCTGCCGCGCCTCGCAGTGGTGATGTGGTGATCGGCAACGATGTCTGGATCGGGGCCAACTCGACCCTGCTGGCAGGCGTCACCATTGGGGATGGTGCGGTCATCGGACCTAATTCCACGGTGACCGAAGATGTCGGCGCCTACGAGGTCTGGGGCGGCAACCCGGCGCAAAGGATGCGCAAGCGATTTGACGACGCGGTCTGCGCGCAGCTGCAACGGTTGCGCTGGTGGGACCTGCCCGTGCCCCTGATCCGGGAGATGGCGCCGCTGCTGACCGCGCAGCCCACCGTGGAGTTGATTGAGGGACTGCAGTCCATCGTCGACGACCTGGTCACCTTCTCGGATGACGCCGCGGCCTGAGAGGGCCGGGGCGTGCCTCAGCTGTCCGGTTCGATCAGACCCAGCCCACGCAGGTAGATGCCGATGCCGCTTTCCAGCAGGTCTTCGGCCGGGAAGGGCGATGCCGCACCGGGCGAGTTTCGCGCATAAAGCTCGACCACGCCGTGGCTCATCGCCAGCACATGCGCCGAGAACATCGAGGCTGGTGGACGTTTCTCCGCCGGAATATGCTGGCTGAGATCCGCCGCCGCACGTTCCAGGATGGATCTGGCCCGGGCCGCGGCATCAGCCAGTTCCGGTGTGCGGTTCACGGAAATTCCGCTTTCAAACATGGCGATGTAGTGGCCGGGGTGCTTGCGGGCAAAGGCGAGATAGGCCCGGCCGGTCGCTTCGAAGGCTGCCAGCGCCGAGGGCTGATATTTTTCATAGGCGTGCTGCATCAGGTCGGCGAACATCACATAGCCCTGTCGTCCGGCTTCGGCGATCAGGTCCTCGCGTCCCTTGAAATGTCGATAGACCGCAGCCGGTGTGACGCCCGCCTGCTTGGCAGCCTCTGACAGGGTGAACCCGGTCGGGCCTTTGGATTCAATCAGTTGCAGCGCCGCTTCGACCAGCGCTTGCCGCAGATTTCCGTGATGATAGCCGCGTTTAGGCATCCCAGATGTCCGGGCCTCCGCAAATTTTCGGGTCCGCAACGCCCACGCGGTCGGGATCCTTGTTGTCGTAGTCGATCGCCGAGAGCACCCGTCGAATGACGGCCAGCCGGGCGCGGCGCTTGTCATCGGAGCGCACGACCGTCCACGGAGCCTGGGGACTGTGGGTGCGGGCAAATGTCTCGGAAATTGCGGCCGTATACGCGTCCCATTTTTGCAACCCCTGCACGTCGATCGCGCTCAGCTTCCATTGCTTCAAGGGGTCGGATTCCCGGTCGAGGAACCGTCGCAATTGTTCGGCGCGACCAACGTTCAGCCAGATTTTGAACAAAAGTATCCCGTCATCAACCAGCGCGTTTTCAAAATCGGGAACCTGGTGAAAGAAGTGTTCGCGCTGTTCGTCCGTGCAGAAGCCAAACACCTTTTCGACGACCGCCCGATTGTACCAGCTGCGGTCAAACAGGGTGATCTCGCCTCCGGAGGGCAGATGCTGCACGTAGCGCTGGAAATACCATTGGCTCCGCTCGGCCTCGCTGGGTTTGGAGAGGGCAACCACGCGGGCACCGCGAGGGTTCAGATTCTCGCGGAAACGCTTGATGGTGCCGCCTTTGCCGGCGGCATCACGACCTTCAAACAGGATTGCCACCCGCGTGCCGCTGCGCCGCACCCAGTCCTGAAGTTTGACCAGCTCGATCTGAAGCTCTTCGAGTTCCTGCTCGTAGGTCTTGCGCTTCATCCGCTCCCGGTACGGATAGCTGGGGCTTAGGATTTCATCCTTGTCCGCCGTCTTGATCGCCTTGCGGATATCTTCGGGCGCGCCCGATTTGCAATAGCTGCTGATGGCGCCGTCAAATGGCAGTTGCATAAGCAAAACCCCTCTGTCCTCAACCCTTTATATGGGAAGGCACTATGGAATGTTAAATGCCTTTACGCAAATGACGGCCCGTCGGCAGCTGTTTCAGCAGCCGATCCGCTCCAGCTCATACGGTGTGGTCTGATAGATTTCGTTGATCCAGTTGCCGTAAAGCAGATGCGCGTGGCTGCGCCAGCGGTTCTGTGGCTGGCGGCTCGGATCGTCATCCGGGTAGTAGTTTCCGGGTACGTTGATCGCGGTGCCATTTGCCACGTCGCGGTCGTATTCCTGCTTCAGCGTGTCATTGTCATACTCGAAATGATTGAACACGTAGAGCGCGCGATGGGCGGTGTCTTCCACCAGGCAGGGGCCGACCTCGTCACTGCCCAGCAGCGTCTTCAGCCCCGGCACCGCGTCGATCTCCGACTGCTTCATCTCAGTCCAGCGGCTGACCGGCACCACGAAATCATCCGAGAATCCGCGCAGGTAGGGGGACGCGGGCGCCAGGTTCTGGTGGCGGAAGCAGCCAAAGGCCTTGTGATCCAGCATGTGCTTCTTCACGCCATGGAAATAGTTGATCATCGCCATGCCCCCCCAGCAAACGCCGAAGGTGGAATGCACGTTGGTCTGGGTCCAGTCGAACACCTCACGCATTTCATCCCAGTAGGTGACATCGGTGAATTCCAGATGTTCGATCGGCGCGCCGGTGATGATGAGCCCGTCGAACTTCTCGTGTTTTACATCCTGAAAGGGGCGATAGAACTCGGCCATATGCTCGGCGGCGGTGTTTCGGGTCCGGTGTTCGCTCATCCGGATCAGGCTCAGCTCGATCTGCAGGGGCGTGGCACCGATCAGCCGGGCGAACTGGTTCTCCGTCTGGATCTTCTTGGGCATCAGGTTCAAAAGCCCGATCCGCAATGGCCGTATATCCTGACGCGCCGCTTGATCCGGCGACATGACCATGACGCCTTCGTTCGTCAGAACGTCATAGGCGGGAAGGTCTGCGGGGATCTTGATGGGCATGGTTCTGTCCTGATTTGCGGATGTGTGTACGATATAGCGGAGGCTGACAAATAGGCGACCTAGTGGCAGTCCTCAAGAGCCGTGGCGATCAAATCGACGAAACCGGCCTCGTCGCGCACGGCCGAGATCTGGTCGGCGGTCACGGTGATGCCCCAGTTGTCCGCCATCGCCTGATAGCGCGGCTGACGGTGTGCCAGCGCCTGTGCATAGGTCCAGCGGATGAAGGCGTCGGGGTCCACATCAGATTCTGATAAACCGTTTTCCTTGAGATATTCCTGCCAGACCCGGTCGAGGAACTGGGGTTGGTAGGACATCGGCTTGGGCGCACGGTCGAACCGGCGCACCAGCTCCGCGGTATGGTTTTCATCGCCCTTGATCCACACCATCAGCGTGTGCTTCGACAATTCCGACAGGATGTGGTCATTGGGGTCATCCGGATCGACCCATTCGCAGATCGAGCCGCCGGTGTCGCAGATGAAATTGTCATAGCCGTAAAGCTGCTGCGCACGGGTCTGGAAATACTGGGTGTCGAGCAGGGCGCGGATCTCCGCCACACGGAACTGCTCCTGGCGCCGCCGGTATTCATCTATCGGCAGACCGCCCTTGGTCGTGTCGCCCGGTTTTCCGAGGTAGGCCGCGACGGGGGTGAGATTTTCAAAGGTGATGTTGGAACCGATATAGATCGAATCCGACAGCAGCAGTTCGCGCAGGAAGGGCACTTTCATCGCCTCGGCCTTGGCGTTGTCGGCGATGTATTCACCCATGTAGCGTGTGCCGATGCGGTAATCGATGGAGTAGTGGAACCAGCTGCCCGCGCCGCGCAGAATGTTGCTGACATAAGTTTTGCCAAGCCCGGACATGCCAAAGAACAGCACCCGTTTGTTGGGCGCGTCGCGCCAGTCCTGTGCGGAAGAATAAAGCATCGGAGTCTCAAAGTCGCTGAAGGTGTCGCGTCTTGCTAATCGTCAGAGCAGGCGCGGTCAATTCCATGCGCGCCCGTGCCGCAGACGGGGCCGGGTACAGGGCATGAAAAACCCCGCCACCTGTCGCAGGGGCGGGGCTGTCAGTTCGGTGCGCGCTTTGGCTCAGAAGTGGTAGCCGACTTTCACGCCAATGCTGATCGCCTTGTTGTCGCGGAAGTCGGCAACCGGGTTGCCGCCGGGTGATGCAACTGCATCTCCCAGATCGGTGTAGCGGATGCCGGCAGACACTGTCATCTGGTCCTGCTTGTACTGGACGCCCAAACGGATCGCCTCATAGCCATGCGTCGGTGCTAGAGGAGACACCAGCTGGTCGCCGTCCACATCGGCATAGATCAATGCCAGGGAGCCGGACCAGTTCTCGTTGAACTTGCGTCCCACGCCCAGAGTGTAGGTAATCGAATCGTCCAGATCGATCAGGTCCACGGAGCGCCGTGCTAGTCCACTCAGGCCGGGCACGACCAGATCGGTCACGCTATGTTCGGCCCAGCGGATGCCGCCGAACAACAGCGTGTCTTTCGCGATGCCGGTCTGCAGATCAAGGTTCACCGATTGTGGCGTCTTGGTTTTAGTGGAGGTTGCGGCGGTGGCACCGGTGGCAAAGGTCTCGTTCAGGTCGAAGTCATGCTCGATTTCGGAGCTGTAGGTCAGCGCCGCCCGCAGAGCGATTTCTGGGACTTCGTAGGCCACACCGGCAACCCAGCCAAAAGCGCCATCCTTGTTGACTCGTACGTTGTACTGGCCGCCGATCGAAGTGTAGGCGGCGCCTGCCAGGTTAATCTCGCCGTCGATCTCCTGATAGCGGATACCGCCGTGGACGCTGAAACGTTCGTTGAACTTGTAGCGCAGCAAGGCGGTCAGCGCGTTGGAATCCGCCTGTGCGGTGGTGCCGCCCAAGAGTGCGGAGCCGCCGACAGGGTAGTTTACATCCACGCCCCAGGGCTGGTCGAAGATCAGCGCGAAAGACAGCTGCTCGTTGATGTCTCGCTTGTAGCCTGCGCCGAACATGTTGAAGCGTTCCCCGACATCGCCGGAGGCTGAGCCTGCTGGGTTCAGGTTGGTGCGGTCATTGCCCGACAGGTCTACCGATGTCGTCGCGGCGGAGAACTCGACGTAGGAGCCTTCCTCGAAGATGATGCCGATGGGCTGGCCGGTGCGGTCCAGACCGCTGGCCATCGCGCCGCCCGAAACCAGCGCCAGCGCGGCTGACGTTGCAAGATAGCGTTTCATTGTTCCTCCCTCAGAAAAAGCCGACGTGCGGCTTCTTGTCATAGAACCGTAACCGCCGATTTTTTGCCAAATCAATGTTAACGGAACGGAAACTTGCCGAAATACATCAGCTGAGGGCGGTTGGACGCGGTTTGGGCGCAACTATATTGAGGTAATTTGCCACGCAGATCACCGCCGCACCGCCCAGCACCCAGGCATCCAGCGCCTCGCCGTAGATCACCATGCCCAGCACGGCGATGGTTGGCAGACGGGCGAAATCGATCGGCACGACGACGCTTGCAGGGGCCAGCGACAACGCGGTGGTGAGGCAGAAATGCGCCGTCAGACCGGCAATGCCGATCAGCACCAGCCAATGCACGACGTCAGCGGACGGCAGCGCCATGTCGCCGTCCCAGCCAGCCATGAGCAGGCCCATGACCAGCTGCATGACGGTGAGCCACAACAGGATCGAGGCGGTCGGCTCCTTGCGGGTCAACCGCTTGGTCAGGATCGCCGTCAGCGCAAAGAACACCGCACAGGCCGCGGCCGCAAGCACGCCCAGGTTCACGGTTTCCGGGCTGGGGCGCGCGACGATCAGGATGCCGATGAACCCCAGCGCCACGGCCAGCATCCGCCGACGGGTCAGGATCTCGCCCAACAGGAGCGGCGACAGGATGATGACCCAGAGCGGCGACGTGAATTCCAGCGCAAAGACCTGCGCCAGGGGGATCAGCGTCACCGCCAGGAACCACAGGTTCTGGCCGGTGAAATGGCAGGCATTGCGCAGAAGATGCACGCCCAGTCTGGCCCGGCTGACCTGATGCCAGCGGCCGGTGAAGGTGAGTACGCCCACCACGATCAGAACCCCGACGAGACTACGGTAGGTCATGATCTCGAAGGTATCCAGTGTCAGACCGGCCTCGCGCCCTGCAATCGCCATCGCAGAGAAGGAGACGATTGCCCCCAACATCCACAGCGCGGCGCGGCCCGCGCGAGGTTCTGCCTGTTCCATTAATGCGCCTCCCCGCTTTCTGGCGGTCACAGAGCGGCAATTTCGCGGCCGGGTCAAGACGGGATGCCCTCAGCCGCGGGCATCGTGCGGCGGGCAGACACGCTTGCGGTGGCTTTGGCGCTTGTCGCTTTGCCTCAGGCGGCCAATGCGCTTTGCGCTGCCGGGGCGGACAGCGATTTTCCCGACCTGATGTAGTCCGACGCCAAGGCGACCGGATCGAACCTCATCCGATTGAGCAAGCTGCGGATTTCCGCCGTCAGCGCCTCGGTGACTTCAATGTTGAGCCGTGTGGCATTCTGTTTGGGGTGCAGAATTGGTTCGGCTTTGTGTCCCAACGCCGCCAGCAGCCTTGTCGCGCCTCGTGGTGTTGTCGCTTCTTCAAGGCGCGTTTCGACAAAGTTTATCCGATCGCTGAATTTCAGAAGGTAGTAGGCGTATCGCGTCTCCATCTCGAGAGCGTACCAGAGGGCCCAGCCGATCTGCCCCATCGGGCGCAGGATCGCGGGGTTCACGATGATGTTCGGATAGCTCATGTCCAGATACCATTGCCAGGCAATGGTGATGTTCTGGAAATCATTCCGACTGACGTAGCTTGCACATTGTTTTGCCAGGTCGCGGTCCAGGATGATCACGGTGCTTCGGTCAGCCAGATCGCTTTCGGCCAGCGCCTCGATCAGGCCGCATTTGCCAGGGGTGTGATTGGATTCCGCATAGGGGGCTTGCAATGAGGCCAGCTGGTTTTGCCAGAAGGTCTTCATGGAGGCGTCCATGCCCAAGGTGTTGAACCGGCGCATATGGCTGATTTCCGGCATCTGCGTGCCGAAATCCAACACCCCGAGGGGTTCATGTTTCGACGCCACGTTCAGATTCTCGCCGAGGAATTGCGCCAGCCACGCCGTGCCCGTGCGCCCGGCCGGAATGTGATTGTAGAAATGCGCTTCGGTTTTGGTTCCGCTCGGCCAGACGTGCCTGCGATCATTTTGCGCCCGCCCGATAGCCCAGGCCTGCGCGCATTTGCTCGTCCGCAGGTGAAATCGGGGTAATGATCCTGTCGTCGTCGCAAAAGCTGGAAAGGGCAATTTCAAATGATGTTCCGCCGACCTTCTTGGTCTTGATGAAGATCAGCTTCAGCGGGTGGCAAATGATCACCGCGTCCTTCGGGCGTTCCGTCATTGCCGACAGATTCCAGATACCCCTGACGGATTTATTAACCAACTTCAAAAGAAAACCCCGGCCGATAGGGCCGGGGTTTCGGTATGCGCTTTATTCCCACTCGATCGTGCCCGGAGGCTTCGAGGTGATGTCGTAGGTGCAGCGGTTGATGCCCTTGACCTCGTTGATGATCCGGGTGGCGGTTTCACCGAGGAACTCGTGGCTGAACGGGTAGTAATCCGCGGTCATGCCGTCGACACTGGTCACGGCACGCAGGGCGCAGGCGTAGTCATACGTCCGTCCGTCGCCCATCACACCAACGGTGCGCACCGGCAGGATCGCCACGAATGCTTGCCAGATTTCGTCGTACAGGCCGTGACGGCGGATCTGGTCGATATAGATGGCATCGGCCTCGCGCAGGATTTCCAGCTTTTCGCGGGTGATCTCGCCGGGGCAGCGGATGGCCAGGCCCGGTCCGGGGAAGGGGTGGCGGCCGATGAAGCTGTCGGGCAGGCCCAGTTCGCGGCCCAGGGCGCGGACCTCGTCCTTGAACAGCTCGCGCAGAGGCTCCACCAGCTTCAGGCCCATCTTTTCCGGCAGGCCGCCGACGTTGTGGTGCGACTTGATGGTGACGGAAGGCCCACCCGAGAAGGAAACGGATTCGATCACATCCGGGTATAGCGTGCCCTGTGCCAGGAACTCGGCGCCTTCGATGGTGTCGGCGTGCTTCTGGAACACGTCGATGAACAGTTTGCCGATGATCTTGCGCTTGGTTTCGGGGTCGGACACCCCCTCCAGCTCGCCCAGGAACAGTTCGCTCTCATCGGCGTGGATCAGCTGGATGTTGTAGTTGTCGCGGAACATCGTGACAACTTCCTCGGCCTCGTTCTTGCGCAGCAGGCCGTGGTCAACGAAGACGCAGGTCAGCTGGTCGCCGATCGCCTCGTGGATCAGCACCGCGGCAACCGAGGAGTCGACGCCACCGGACAGCCCGCAGATCACCTTCTTGTCGCCAACCTGCTCGCGGATCTTCTCGATCATCTGTTCGCGGTAGGCGCCCATGGTCCAGTCGCCGGTAAAGCCCGCCAGCTTGACGAAGTTCTCATACAGCTTGGCACCGTTGGGAGTGTGGTGCACCTCCGGGTGGAACTGCACCGCGTAGAAGTTGCGGCTGACATCTGCGGTGATCGCGTAAGGCGCGTTGGGGGAGGTGCCGTAAACCTCGAAACCCGGCGCGATCTGGCTGACATGATCGCCGTGGCTCATCCAGACCTGTTCACGATCGCCATCATTGGCGAACCAGCCATCCAGCAGCGGCAGACGCGCAGTGGTGGGGGTGACAAAGGCGCGGCCGAATTCGGCGGTGCCATGGCCGCTTTCCACCTTGCCGCCCAGCTGGTGCATCATTACCTGCTGGCCATAGCAGATGCCCAGGATCGGCACGCCTAGATCGAAGATCTCCTGCGGCGCACGGGGGGAGCCTTCGCGGGTCACGCTGTCGGGCCCGCCCGAGAAGATCACCGCCTTGGGCGCCATCTCGCGCACAAAGTCCATGGTGACATTCTGATAGGGGTGGATTTCGCAATAGACGTTCAGCTCGCGCAGGCGGCGCGCAATCAGCTGCGTGACCTGGCTGCCAAAGTCGATGATGAGAAGGCGGTCATGGGATGTCTCTGTCATGCACGCGCCATAGGGCAGGACGACCATTTCCGCAAGAGGCTTTGACAGCGCGGCATCGGGTTTTCCGGCCGGGGCGTCGATGCTTGCCCGGTATGCCATCGCCGGCCACGAGGGGCTGAAATGCGCAGGGCATGTCGCTTTTCAACGTGAAAGGACGCAATCCTGCGGCGCGGCAGGGCAGGCGGCCTATAATACCCTTGGCAATGAAATGCCTGTGGTGAGGATAAACCATGACAGAAGCAGCAGCACCGCGCCGTCGCGCCCGGGGTGGCGGTGGCGCCGCCCGCCGCGCCGAACGGTCCTCCGTCAAGATCGAGACGGCCAAGTACATCGAGCGCAACATTCCGAACTTCGAGGTTCTGAACGCCGAGGCGCTGGAGATCATCGAGCACAACGCCGATACCATCCTTGAGGAGGTTGGCGTCAACTTTGTTGACAACCCGGCCGCGCTGGAGCGCTGGCGCGAAGCGGGCGCTGACGTCGAGGGAGAGCGCGTGCGCATCCCCCGCGGCCTGGCGCGCAAGCTCTGCGAAACCGCGCCTGCGGAATTCACCCAACACGCGCGCAACCCGGAGAAATCCGTCGTCATCGGCGGCCGCAACCTGGTGCTGGCGCCGGTCTACGGCCCGCCCTTCGTGCGCGACGCCAATGGCGGCCGCCGCTATGCCACCATGGATGACTTCAACAAGTTCGTGAAACTGGCCTATATGTCCAAGTGGCTGCACCACTCCGGCGGCACCGTGTGTGAACCCACCGACATCCCGGTGAACAAGCGCCATCTGGACATGCTGATGGCGCATATGACCCTCAGCGACAAGCCGTTCATGGGCTCCGTCACCGAACCCAGCCGGGCGCAGGACTCCGTCGACATGGCGGGTATCCTGTTCGGTCAGGACTTCGTGCAGAACAACACGGTGATGACCTCGCTGACCAACATCAACTCGCCGATGACCTTCGACGACGTGATGATGGGCTCGCTGGAAGTCTACGCCAAGAACATGCAGGCCTGCATCATCTCGCCCTTTATCGTCGGCGGTGCCATGGCGCCGGTGTCGGTGGCGGGCACGCTGACCCAGGTGCTGGCGGAAGTGCTGGCGGGCATCGCCTACAGCCAGCTGGTGCGGCCCGGTGCTCCGGCGATCTTCGGCGCCTTCGTGTCCTCGATCGACATGAACTCCGGCGCGCCGACCTTTGGTACCCCCGAAGCGTCGCTGGTGACCTATGGCGCTGGCCAGCTGGCCCGCCGCCTGGGCGTGCCGTTCCGCTCGGCCGGGTCCTTCTGTGGCTCCAAGCTGCCGGACGCGCAGGCCGCGTATGAAACCGCGAACTCGCTGAACATGGGGCTGATGTCGGGCGTGAACTTCATGCTGCACGCCTGCGGCTGGCTCGAGGGTGGCCTGGTGGCCGACTTCGAGAAGTTCGTGATGGATGCCGACCAGCTGGGCGCGCTGCACGGGCTGGCCAAAGGCGTCATGGTTGACGAAAATCATCAGGCCATGGATGCCATCCGCGAGGTGGGCCCCGGCGGCCACTACTTGGGATGCGCGCACACCCAGGCCAACTTCAAGTCGGCCTTCTGGAAATCCGACCTCCTCGACTACAAGCCGTTCGAGCAGTGGGAAGAAGAGGGCAGCCGCGACACCTATGCGCTGGCGTCCAACCGGGTTGAGCATCTGCTCAACACCTATCAGCAGCCGGCTCTCGATCCGGCGATCAAGCTGGCGCTCGACGAATACGTCGCCAAGAAGAAAGCGTCGATGCCGGACGCCTTCATGTAAACGGGCCAATTGGCGCGATATCTTCCGGCCCGGAAACGGGTGCGGGCGGACAACGGCGGTCTTTCGAGGCCGCCGTTTCTGTTTTGGCTTGGCTGCGGCGCGCCGGGCCGCCCAGGCAAGCCGCTTCGCCGACCAGTGCGATCAGCACGTCAACGTGGCGGATCATCGAATATCCCGGGTCATCCGCCTTGCGGGCGGTGTTGAGGTCCTGTTCCAGCTCCAGCAGCCGCAGGGCGGCGACGGCGGGTTTGGGAAGCTGTCCATGGCCGAGGACACGGCGTAGGTCGCGTTGCCTGCAATAGCTCTGGGCCCCCAATCGGGCCGCGCGCGCCAGGATGCGCGGACGGCGGAGCAACCTCACCCGGCTGAATAGATCCTGCATTCCAGTCTCCTTTCCTCTCTTGGTGCAGGCTCTGCTATAACACAACCTCAGGTAGTGTTGCGCCGGGTGCGATATTGGCGAACGGTCCGTTTGAGGAAGATTATGTATTTTTTGGAAACATCCCTGCCTGAATTGAATTATTGTTGACTGTCTGGCGGATGTTTCTGCACGGGCCGAAGGGGACGCAGTTGGCCCGTACGGTGGCATTCGCTGACGACCGGGGTTGAACCATGCACAACAGTCCGCAGTCGCCCTTGCCAGGTTGGGTGCCGCCAGAAGCCAGCCGTTATCTCCAGCACACAGAGGCTGGCCGGTCCATTCGTCAGCTCGCGCGCAAGGCCGGTTGTCACCCGTCGACCATTTCGCGCCAGGTGCGACGGGTGGAGACCCTGCGGGATGATCCGTTGATCGACGAGGTGCTCACCTATCTGTCCGCGCCTTACCGGAGGGGGGCGGGCAACACTCAGCGTGCTGGGCCGCCCTCGCAGGCGTCGGCCCAACCTGCCCGAGGGTTGATGTCGGGTTTCGAGCGGGAGGCAACGGGCGTGTTGACCCTATTGAGTCGGGGCGGGGCAGTTCTGGCGGTTGCCGAGGGCATGGAGATGGCGGTCGTGGTGCGCGAGGGCGCGGAGCCGGACCGGCACAGGGTTGCGGTGTCGCGACCGCTGGCAGGTGCGCTTGCGCTGTCCGGCTGGATCACCTGCAGCCGCCAGGGGCGGATCTGCCGCTATGTCATCACCACGGCTGGGCGCAACGCGCTCAACCGGATCATCGCGGATCAGGAAAACCGCGCCCGCGCCCGGCTGGAGGGCGGCTTTGCCGAGGCCCAAGATCCGTTTCTGGCCCCTGACAACGGCGGGGGGAACGCGGCGCGCAAGTCGCGCTATGGCGGTGCGGAAACGCCCTTGGAAATGCTTGCCCGCCTGAGCGACCGGAACGGCAACCCCTTCCTGACCGCGGCGATGGTGCGAGCGGGGAAGCGTCTTCGGGAGGATTTCGAACTCGCGCAGATCAGCTGTCACCTGCATCAGGATCAGCGCCATTACAGCGCGGACAACCAGCTGCTGTGTTCCGGCAGCCATGCGGCGGGCGCAGAGGCGCGCGCGCGACTGACCCGCGCATTGCAGGCGCTTGGCATGGGGTTGAGCGATATCGCCTTGCGCTGTTGCTGCCACCTGGAGGGGTTGGAAACGGCCGAGCGGAACCTCGGCTGGCCTGCCCGTTCGGGCAAGGTTGTGCTGCGCATTGCCTTGCAGCACCTTGCGGAACACTACGGCGAAGATGGCGCCTCGGCGGATGCGATGATCGGATGAGGGATGCGGCGCTGGGCGGCGCAACAGGAAACGGGCCCACCCATGGTGGACCCGTTGCAATCAGCCCAGCTGATCGGCTTCGGCTCAGGCCGGAACCGCTGCTTGGGTTTCTTTCAGGTACTTCAGCACGTTTTCCGGTGCGGATTCGCCATAGGGGTCTTCGTTGTGGTTGTCGCACAGGCCGGGCTCTTCGAACCAGGCTTCGACCACGCCGTCGTTCACGATGGCGGCATAGCGCCAGGAGCGGGCACCAAAGCCCAGGTTGTCCTTGGCCACCAGCATGCCGATGCGACGGGTGAACTCACCCGAACCATCCGGGATCACCTGCACGTTTTCCAGCTTCTGGTCACGCGCCCAGGCGTTCATCACGAACGCGTCGTTCACGGACATGCAGTAGATCGCGTCGATGCCCTCGGCCTTGAAGTCGGCAAAGCCCTTCTCATAACCCGGCAGCTGGTAGGTGGAGCAGGTGGGGGTGAAGGCGCCGGGCAGCGAGAACAGAACGACGCGCTTGCCTGCGAAATAGTCTGCGGTGGTCTTGTCTTCCCAGCGGAACGGGTTCGGGCCCTCGATGGACTCGTCACGAACGCGGGTGCGGAAGGTCACGTCGGGCAGCTTAACGCCAGCTTTCATATCGGGATGCTCCTGAAAATGTGGATGTTCGTTTCGGCGCGCAGGCTTAAAATGATTCTAAGCGGGTAGCAACACGTGCCGATGCGCCTCGGCGTCGCAGCGCCTCCGGACTGCTTTGGATGCGGAAAAAACCGCGGGCTGGCCCGGTAAAAATGGCCAGAAATCCCCCGGAAATCCCAGATGTAATCGCCGGGCAGCCATGTCTGCGGCGCAATGCCGGGTTGACGATATGCTCGTGCCAAGCCAGATCAGCTGTGCTACACCCGCTAGAAAGCCAGAGGCCGGAAGGGAAACCCACGTGAGAGACCTAAAGATCCCGGAGCAGCGCCACCCAGAGAAGGCGCATCGTCCCGATAACGCTCAGCCAAAGAAGCCAAGCTGGATCCGGGTCAAGGCGCCGGGCGGCAAAGGCTATGCCGAAACCCACAAGATCATGCGGGAAAACAACCTGACCACCGTGTGCGAGGAGGCCGGTTGCCCCAACGTGGGGGAATGCTGGAGCCAGGGTCATGCCACCATGATGATCATGGGCGAGATCTGTACCCGCGGCTGCACCTTCTGCAACATCGCCACCGGCAAACCCGACACGCTGGACGCCTTCGAGCCGGGCCGGGTGGCCCATGCGGTGCAGAAGCTGGGCCTCAATCACGTGGTCATCACATCCGTTGACCGCGACGACCTCGAGGACGGCGGCGCCGATCACTTTGCCCAGACCATTCGTGCCGTGCGCCATCGCTCCCCCGGGACGACGATTGAGATCCTGACACCCGACTTCATCAAATGCGATGCCAGCGCGCTGGAAAAGGTGGTCGAAGCCAAGCCGGACGTGTTCAACCACAACCTGGAAACCGTGCCCGGCCTCTACCCCGAGGTTCGCCCCGGTGCCCGCTACTTCCACTCGCTGCGCCTGTTGCAGCGGGTAAAGGAGCTGGACCCCTCGATCTTTACCAAATCCGGCATCATGGTTGGCCTGGGCGAGGACGCGCAGGCGGTGAAACAGGTGATGGACGACATGCGCGCGGCGGATGTCGATTTCCTGACCATCGGCCAGTATCTGCAACCCACACCCAAGCACCACGCGGTGGACCGGTTCGTCACACCGGAAGAGTTCAAAACCTACGAGAAAGCGGCCTATGGCAAGGGCTTCCTGATGGTTTCCGCGACGCCGCTGACACGGTCTTCCTACCATGCGGGCGATGACTTTGCGCGACTGCGCGAGGCCCGCAACAAGAAGCTGGGGCTTGCATGACGCCGCAACGCCTGGAGCAGCTGACGCGGCTGCGCCAGGCCCTGCACCAGATCCCCGAGGTCTCAGGTGCCGAGGAAAAGACCGCCGCCATGGTGGCGGGCTACCTGCGAGATTTTGCTCCTGACAAGCTGCTGACCGGGCTTGGCGGCCATGGGGTCGCAGCGGTCTACAACGGGCTGGCGGCAGGGCCCACGGTCCTGATCCGCTGTGAGCTTGACGGATTGCCCATCGCCGAACTTTCCGACCAGCCTTACCGCTCTCGGCACGAAGGGCGCGGCCATCTGTGCGGCCATGATGGCCACATGGCCATGGTCGCTGGGCTGGCAGCAGAGCTGGCCGCGCGGCGTCCGGCCCGGGGGCGGGCCGTGCTGCTATTCCAACCTGCCGAAGAAACCGGCAAGGGGGCGGCGGCGGTTCTTGCCGACCCTGCGTTCGCGCAGATCGTGCCGGACTATGCCTTTGCGCTGCACAATCTGCCGGGCCTCGCGGTGGGCAAGGTGGGGCTGTGTTCCGGTGCAGCCAACTGCGCCTCGCGCGGCATGCGAATCCGGCTGACCGGGCGCACCTCGCATGCGGCCGCGCCGCAGGACGGGATCTCACCCGCCGCAGCCATGGCGCAGCTGATGACCGGGCTGCCGGACCTGGGGCAGGGCGGTGATCTCGACGCGGATTATGCGCTGGTCACGCTGACCCACGCGCGGCTGGGCGAAGCGACATTCGGCATTGCACCCGGAGTGGGCGAGGTCTGGGTGACCCTGCGCACCGTCACCGACGCGCGGATGGAGCAACTGGTCGCTGATGCGACCGCGTTGGCGCGCCGCGCTTGCGCGGATCACGGGCTGATGTTGGATATTGAATTCGATGACGTGTTCGAGGCCTGCACCAACCACCCCGAAGCTGTTCAGATCTTGCAGGACGCCTGCGCAGAGGTCGGCCATCCGGCGCAGCTCAGCGATTTGCCGCAACGCTGGTCCGAGGATTTCGGGCAATTCGCCCGCCACGCCAAGAGCGCCATGTTCTGGCTTGGCTCTGGCGTCACCCAGCCGCAGCTGCACAACCCGGATTATGACTTCCCCGATGCGGCGATCCCGGTCGGAACCGGGATCTTTCTGCAAGCACTACGGACCCTGCTGGGCTGACCGATCAGGGTAATCCCCGTCAGTTGGTCAGCGCGTCGACCACGGCCACCGCGCCGATGATGGCGAGCGTGTCCTTGACGACTTCGTAGATCTTGCCGTCCTTGCGGATGTAATCATGGCCGTCGCGCGGTGGTTTCAGGCCCCAGCGGTCGTAGTCCTCGACCCGGACCCAATCGCCGCCGTGAACATGACCGTGCTTGGCGCTGTGGCGCTTCTTCACCTGACCGGGCGCGTAATGTGCGGCGCTGTTCTTGTGCCCGGGGGCCCATTTCGGCGGGCCTGCGTGAGCGGCAACAGCCGACAAGGCAATGCTGGTGGCCACGGTGGCAAGCAGGGGTCTGAACATGGCATCTCTCCAGTGAATTCTGCTGTTTCCAGAGACATGGGAGAGGCGCAGGCAAAAGGCAAATCGGCATTGCCGAAATCTGCCGAGCCTATACCGGGAACCGGCGGGATGACGCCGGTTCCCATGGTGGGTGTCAATGGTGTTCTCTGTGGCCTCGGCGCGACAGTGGCGCACCGGGCGTGGTCACGGAGGGCTCAGGTCAGCCCGCGTCGGTAAAGCGCACTTTGCCGATATAGGGCAGGTTCCGATTGCGCTGGGCGTAATCGATTCCATAGCCGACGACGAATTCGTCCGGGATCTCGAAGCCCACCCAATCGGAGCGGAAATCCACCTCGCGCCGGGACGGCTTGTCCAGCAGCGCGATGGATTTCAGCCGCGCCGGGTTGCGGCTTTGCAGCAGGTGGGTGACGTGGTTGAGCGTGTGACCGGTGTCGACGATGTCTTCCACGACCAACACGTCACGGCCTTCAATGGCGCCGCGCAAGTCCTTGAGAATGCGCACTTCCCGGCTGCTTTCCATCGCGTCGCCATAGGAGGAGGCTTCCAGGAAGTCGACCTCGATCGGCAGATCCAGTTCACGCACCAGATCGGCGATGAAAACGAAGCTGCCGCGCAGCAGGCCAACGACAACCAGCTTGTCGGTATCGCCGAATTCGCGCTGGATTTCACCGCATAGCTCTTCGATCCGGGCCGCGATGGCCTTGGCCGAGATCATCACATCAATGACATATGGACGCTGTGACATGGCTGCCCCCTTGAAATTTCCGCGCGTTCATAGGACATGACGCGCCACGATCATAGCAGGAAATTCGACGCAGACATGCCAACCCATTCGGAAACCCGCCCGCTGCCTTATACCGCCCAGCAGATGTACGATCTGGTGGCAGACGTGGCGCAGTATCCGAAATTCCTGCCGTGGTGCGCCGCCGCCCGCATTCGCAGCCGCGCGCCGTTGGGCGAGGCCGAAGTGATGGAGGCGGATCTGGTGATCTCCTTCAAGGTCTTTCGGGAGCGGTTCGGCAGCCGGGTCACTCTTTACCCGGACGCCCACAAGATCGACACCGAGTACCTGGACGGGCCGTTTCGCTACATGAAATCCCACTGGCAGTTCACCCCGCGTGAGGACGGGGGCTGCGATGTGTCCTTCTTTGTTGATTTCGAGTTCAAGAACGCCGTGCTGCAGGGGATCATCGGCGTGGTGTTCAACGAAGCGATGCAGCGTATCGTGCGCGCATTCGAGCGTCGCGCGGCGGAGCTTTATGGTGGCCGGTAAGGGCGCTGCCTGACCATCTGTTAATCATTCGTTTACCACGCTCCCGGGAAACCCGGCATTGCTCAGGTTTTGCCGGATTCCTGCCTTATTTCGGGAGCACCTCCGCGTGCAGAATTAACTTTCTGTTAGGAGTTTTGAAACGATGGTCGTAGGTGGAATTATTCCGGCATCCCCACAACCGCAACCTCAGCCACAACCGGAGCCTGCCCCGCAGGAAGCCGGTCCAGCTGCCCCGAGCGGTGCGGGTGAAGCCAGCGGGGGGCAGGCGGACGGCGGGCAGTCCGGAGGGCAGGCCGCCGACACTGGCAGCGCGCGCCGGGGCGGCCGTCGGGGCACCGAGATGCGCGCCGCGGGCCGGGTGGCGGCAAATACAGACCAGCCCGCTGACGAGCCGCGCACGTCGGCGCGGGACCTGCAGGCGCGGGCACGAGCGCAGGCGGCGCTTGATGATGCCCGCGCCATGGCGCTGATCAGCAGCATGGCCACGCCGCAGAACAACGAAGGCTATCTCGGAGCGCTCGTTGCAGGGCAGGCGGCAGCCGATGGCGCACCGATGGTTGCGCGCTATGTCGAAAGCCTCGGTGCAATTGCCGTGTCTCCGGGGCCGGAGGTGCAGGCTGCCAACCGCGCGGTCTGACGCCGGACACGAAGCAGGGATGAGACATAAAACGGCCCGCCCACGGGCCGTTTTTCCGATCGCTTGGGCGGCATTGAGGTGCCGCCGCTACCGCGCGGTGCAGAGTGTCCGGGGCGGGAGGAACTGCAGTGGCGGGTGAGGTCGCCGCTGCAAAGTGGCTCAGGGCAGCGCGCTGCCCAGCAGGTTCAGAGCATGATCGCACGCGGCACGACGCACCTCGGCGCGGCCCCGGGCACCGAACTCGACAGTCTCGGTCTGGGTTGCGCCGCCTTTCACGGCCAGGCCGAAGCATACCCGCCCTTCGGGTTTGAACTCGGAGCCACCCGGACCCGCGATGCCAGTGACGGATACCGCCAATGCGGTGCCAGAGCGGTTCAAGGCGCCCTCGGCCATCTCGCGTGCCACTTCCTCGCTGACGGCTCCATGGGATTTCAAGGTATCTTCCCGCACCCCCAGCATCTCCATCTTGGCCGCGTTGGAATAGGTGACAAAACCGCGGTCGACCACGGCTGAGGAGCCCGGAACGTCCGTCAGCGCCGCGGCGATCAGGCCGCCGGTGCAGCTTTCGGCCGTTGCAATGGTGACCCCCGACGCCGTGGCCCGGGCAATCAGGTCTGTCGCCTCTGTCATAGCCCAAGGACCCCGTGTGAAAAGCCTGCAAGCAGTACGACGCCAATGGCCGCCAGGATGCCCGCGATGACATCATCCATCATCACGCCGAACGGCCCCTGCTTGCGGTCGGCCCAGCCCACGGGGCCGGGTTTCCAGATGTCGAACAGGCGAAACAGCACAAAGGCGGCGATCCAGCCGGGCCACAACGCGGTGACTGGCAACCCATGCAGCCAGGCCGGCAGAGACACCGCCCAGATCGCGATGCATTGGCCGGCCACTTCATCGACGACGATCTCCGACGGGTCGTGGTCGTCGCTTCCAGCGGTCATCTGCGCCGTGGCCCAAAGCCCGGCGGGGATGCAAAGCAGCGTCGCCAGCGCCAAGAGGGGAAAGCCGCCAAGCTGGTGCAGTCCATAGGCCAGCGGCAGCGCCGCGAGCGAGCCCCAGGTGCCGGGCGCGGGCCGCAAGTAGCCGATGCCGCCAACGGTTCCGATCAGCTGTGCGGCAGTCATGATTTCACCAAGGCCGCGGTGGCGAGAGCTGCGATACCTTCGCCGCGGCCGGTGAAGCCCAACCGTTCCGACGTGGTCGCCTTGATCGACACGCGGCTGGCGTCGATCCCGAGGATGTCGGCCATCACCTCCTGCATCCGCGCGGCGTGGGGGCCAACTTTGGGGTATTCGCAGACCAGGGTGCAGTCGACGTTGGAGATGGTGAAGCTCATGCCGCGTGCGAGTTCGACGGCGTGGCGCAAGAAAATGTCGCTGGCGGCACCTTTCCACTGCGGGTCGGAGGGGGGGAAGTGGCGGCCGATGTCGCCCTGGGCCAGGGCGCCATAGATCGCGTCCGTCACCGCATGCATGCCGACATCCGCATCGGAGTGGCCCTGCAGAGTTCTGTCATGCGGGATCTCCACCCCGCAGAGGATGACGCTGTCGCCGGGCCCGAACCGGTGCACGTCGTAGCCATTGCCAAGCCTGATATCCATATCTGCCCCCAGAATGCGTTCCGCCCGGGCAAAATCCTCGGGGCGGGTGATTTTGATGTTGTCCGGCTCGCCCGGAATGATGCGCACGTCAAGCCCGGCGGCGCGGGCGACCTCGACATCATCGGCGGCGCCGCCGGGATGGGCGCGATGCGCGGCCAGGATCGCCTCGAAGTGAAAACCTTGCGGTGTCTGTGCCGCATAAAGCCCGCTGCGGTCGCGGGTGCCGGTCACGCTGCCTTCGGCACCGGTCCACAGGGCGTCGCTGACGGCAAGCGCGGGCGCGGCGGCGGGCGTGTCGTCCAGCGCGCCCGTTATGCGGTGAACAAGGTCAGGGCTGACACAGGGGCGGGCGGCGTCATGGATCAGTACCTTGTGCGGCTCCAGCGGTGCCAGCGCCAGCAGCCCGTTCAGCACCGAGGCGGCGCGCTCCGCCCCGCCTTTTGCCAAAGTCAATCCGGGCCGCTCTGCGAATTCTTGCCAGGCTGTGGTATCGTCGGGCGAAAGAACCAGCGCGATATGCTCCACCCCCGCCTTTTCAAAGGCTTGCAGGGTCCAGTCAATGACCCGTCGCCCTTTCAGCGGCCGCCACTGTTTGGGCAGCCCGCCGCCTGCGCGGGTGCCGCGGCCGGCGGCGACGATCAGGGCGGCTGTGGTCATGGGAAACCTCCTGCGGGACAGACGTGCTTTGTTTATGGGGTGGCGCGGGCTTAGGCAATCACCTGGGGTGAAGCGCCCAAAAATTGGGCAAATGGCGCTTTGCCGGGCCTTGAACAGGGCGATTTCATTGCTGCATAGCAGGGGCTTCGGGTAAAAACAGATCAACTGCACAAGGATTAGGCATTTGTCCTTCACCCTCGGAACCACCGACATGACCCCGCCCATCGCGCTTGCACCGATGGCTGGAATCACCGACCGCCCGTTCCGGGATCTGGTCCGCTCCTTCGGGGTGGGGCTGATGGTCAGCGAAATGGTGGCAAGCCAGGAAATGGTTCAGGCTAAGCCGGGCGTGCGCGAGCGGGCGGAGCTGAGCGCGGATGTCGAGAACACTGCCGTGCAGCTGGCGGGACGCGATGAATACTGGATCGCCGAGGCCGCCAAGCAGGTGGCCGGGCAGGGCGCGCGGATCATCGACATCAACATGGGTTGCCCGGCCAAGAAGGTGACCAACGGCTATTCCGGATCAGCCCTGCTGAAGACGCCCGATCACGCGCTGCGGCTGATCGAGGCCGTGGTCAACGCGGTGGATGTGCCGGTGACGTTGAAGACACGGCTCGGCTGGGATGACCGTTGCCTGAATGCTCCGGATGTCGCCCGACGTGCCGCCGATGCCGGTGTGAAGATGGTTACGATCCATGGCCGCACCCGCTGTCAGTTCTACAAGGGCTCCGCCGACTGGGCGGCGATCCGCGCCGTGAAGGACGCCGTGCCGGTGCCGCTACTGGCCAATGGGGACATCGTGGATACCGCGACTGCGCGGCAGGCATTGAATCTGTCCGGCGCAGATGGCGTGATGATCGGCCGCGGGGCCGAAGGTCGCCCCTGGCTTCTGGCCCAGGTGGCGCATGAGCTGTGGGGGTCCCCGGCGCCGACCATCCCTGAAGGGGCGGCGTTTGTGCAAATGGTTTCAGATCATTACGAGGCAATGCTCACCTTTTACGGCAGGGATCTGGGTTTGCGCGTCAGCCGCAAGCACCTGGGCTGGTACATGGACTACGCAGGCACCAGACCGGCAATGCGCCGTCGCGTCCTGACCGAGAAATCTCCGGCGGAAGTGCTGGCGCTGCTGCCTGAAGCGCTGATGCCGACCGCGGTGGAGGTCGCAGCATGAGCGACAGTTCCGCACTCTGGGCCTCGCTGCCGGTTCCGGCCTTTCTGATCGATGCCTGGGACAAGATTGCCGATGTCAACGCCGCGGCGGAAGGGTTCCTGAACACCTCTCGCCGGGCGCTGCTGGGGCAGCCGGTCTGGGATACCTTGGCCATCGACGCGCCGATCGAAAGCGCCTTTGCCCGTGCCCGGGTTCAGGGCACGCCATTGTTCGTGAATGACATCGACGTCGGCTCTGGCAGCCGGGCGCCGCTGCAGTGCGGGGTGCAGGTGGCGCCTTTGCAGGGGCAGGACGGCACCATGCTGATGATGGTCACGCCGCGCGAACTGGCCGGGCGGTTGACGCAGAACCATTCGTCGAAATCCGCCGCCGCCTCGGCCATCGGCATGGCCGAGATGCTGGCGCATGAGATCAAGAACCCGCTGGCGGGGATCACCGGCGCGGCGCAGCTTCTCAGCATGAACCTGTCGGGCGAGGATCTGGAGCTGACCGATCTGATCGTTAGCGAGAGCCGCCGCATCGTCAAGCTGCTGGAACAGGTGGAGCAGTTCGGCAACCTGTCGGAGCCGGATTTCAAGCCGGTGAACCTGCATGATGTCCTGGATCGTGCGCGGCGCTCGGCGCTGCTGGGGTTCGGCGCGCATATGACCATCACCGAAGGCTACGATCCGTCGTTGCCGATGGCGTGGGGGGATGCCGACCAGCTGTTGCAAGTGGTGCTGAACCTTCTGAAGAATGCCTCGGAAGCTGCTGATAAGAAAGGCGGAAACATTCACATTCGCACCTATTACGAGCATTCCTTCCGGCTTCGTCGGAGTGACGGAACTGGCAAGCTGCTGCCGCTGCAGATCGAGATCTGCGACGACGGTCCTGGCCTGCCGGAGAAAATAAAGGACGATATTTTCGACCCCTTCGTGTCGGGGCGCGAAAACGGCACCGGGCTCGGTCTTGCTTTGGTGAGCAAGATCGTCTCGGAGCATAATGGCTGGATCTCGGTAAGCTCGGTTCCCGGGCGCACAGTGTTCCGGCTGTCGCTGTCGCGCGTCCCGCGCGACGTAGAACTGCAGGAGAGCTGATCCATGGATGGCACCGTTCTGGTCGCAGATGACGACCGCACCATTCGCACCGTTTTGACCCAGGCGCTGACCCGCGCCGGCTGCAAGGTGCATGCCACGTCCTCCCTGACCACGCTGATGCGCTGGGTCGGAGAGGGCAAGGGCGACGTGGTGATTTCGGACGTCATGATGCCCGACGGGAACGGTTTGGAGATGCTGCCCAAGATCCAGGCCGACCGGCCCGGCCTGCCGGTCATCGTGATTTCCGCGCAAAATACGATCATGACGGCGATCCGTGCGGAGGAGGCCGAGGCCTATGACTACCTGCCTAAGCCGTTTGACCTGCCCGAGCTGATGAAGCGTACCTCCAAAGCGTTGTCGGCCAAGCGGACCGCGTCAGCGCCCGCCCGGGAAGAGACGCAGGAGCGGCCCGAGGAGTTGCCGCTGATCGGCCGCAGCGAGGTGATGCAAACCCTGTACCGGCTGATTGCGCGGGTAATGAACACCGATTTGCCACTGCTGGTGACGGGCGAGAGCGGGACAGGCAAGTCGCTGATTGCACGGGCCATTCATGACTTTTCCGATCGCCGGACCTTGCCTTTCGTCCATGTGGATGGCGCGTCGCTGATCGAGCTGGAAGGCCCGGCGCGGCTGCTGGCCCAGGCCAAGGGCGGCATGTTGGTGATTGATGAACTGGCCGATCTGCCCGAGGAAGCCCAGGCGCGCCTGGTACGGATGATGGATGCGCCGGGCGATCACGCACCACGGTTCCTTGCCTCCAGCCAGCGTGATCTGGCCGCGGCGATGGAGGCAGGTGAGCTGCGGCAGGATCTCTACTATCGCATCTGTGGCACTGCCTTGCATGTGCCGGCGCTGAGAGAGCGGGTGGAGGATATTCCGCTTTTGGCGGAACACTTCCTGACGCGGGCCGAGAATGAGGGCGCGCCGCATCGGAGCATGAACGAGGCCGCGCGCGAAGCGCTGCGCCATTTTGGCTGGCCCGGCAACGTGCGGCAGCTGGAGAACACCGTGCGTCGACTGGCGCTGACCGCACGGGGCGAGGAAATCACCGAGGCCGACGTGAATGCGGTTCTTGGCCCGCACTCCGGCCCGGAGCCGAGCAGCGCCGGTTTTGCCAACGAGAAGCTGTCCGAAGCCGTGGGGCGTCACCTGCAGCGCTATTTCGATCTGCATGGCGACATGTTGCCGCCGCCGGGCCTTTACATGCGGCTGCTGCGCGAGGTGGAAACCCCGCTGATCGAAATCGCCCTGGCTGCGACCGGGGGAAACCAGGCTAAATGTGCCGATCTGCTGGGGATCAACCGGAATACGTTGCGCAAGAAAATCACCGATCTGGATATTGAGGTGACACGCCGCCGCAAACTGATGTAATATCGCCACAGAAATGTGGCCGCGTTGCGATTTTCCTCGGCAGGGCCACGATATATGGCGGTGACTCGTTTTGAGTCACACATCGGGATGAGGGCAGTCAGTGGCGCATAAGTCACATCTGAGGGCGGCATACGGGCCGTTTGCGGCTTTGGACCGCTGGCGTAAAACGCGTCGGGCGCGCAATATCGGCACCATCGGACTGGTGCTGCTGGGGCCGATCCTGGCGCTCGTGACCTTCCTCATTATCGGACCGTTGGGCCAGGGGGCGTCGTCGCGCTCGCTGCGGCTGATTCTCCTGGCGGACCTTGTTTACATCCTGACAATTGCGGCGTTGGTGCTGGCGCAGATCCTGCGGCTGTTTGCGGCGCGGCGCTCGAAATCCGCGGGTTCCCGGCTTCACCTGAGGCTGATCGGCGCGTTTGGCTTTTTGGCCCTGATCCCGACCGTGATCGTCGCGGTCTTTGCCGTGCTGACGGTGAACGTCGGGCTCGAGGGCTGGTTCTCGCAGCGGGTGCGTCAGGTCATCGGCAGTTCTCTGGCTGCGGCGGAAGCTTATCAAACCCAGCAGAAAAACGATCTGAGCGAGGACGCACGGGCGCTGGCGCGTTACCTCGACAACAGCCGGGCGCGCAGTTTCTTCATCAACGATGCGGAGCTTCGGCAGGTGCTCGCACAGGGGCAGCTGCAAATCCAGCGTGGGTTGCGTGAAGCCTATATCGTCGACAGCGCCGGATTGATCCGGGCCCGCGGTGAGCGCTCGTATGAGTTCGACTTTGAAAAGCCGAACAGCCGACAGATCGAGGTCGCGCGCGAAGAAGGGCTGTTGCTGATCGAGGATTGGGCCAACAGCGAGTTTCGGGCGCTGGTCCGGCTGAACGCTTTTGTTGATCGGTTCCTGTACATCAGCCGGGATGTGGATGGCGAGCTTCTGAACCTGCTCGACGATACCCAGGAAACCGCGCATCTGTATCAGCAGCTCGAAAGCGAGCGGGGGCGGGTGCTGTTTGAATTTGCCCTGCTCTACATCGGCTTTGCGGTGATTCTGATCCTTGCGGCGATGTGGCTGGGGATGTGGTTTGCGGAACGGCTTTCGCGGCCGGTCGGACGGCTGACGGTGGCGGCGCAGCGCGTGGGTGCGGGTAATCTCGACGTCAAGGTGCCGGTCGATGATGGCGGCGACGAGATCGCGCAATTGGGCCAGTATTTCAACCAGATGACCCGCGAGCTGAAAGCCCAGCATGAGCGGCTGCTGGACAACACCCGGCAGATCGAACGCCGTCGTCGGCTGTTCGATTCGGTGCTGTCCTCGGTGACATCCGGGGTGGTCGGGCTCGACGCCGAAGGCCGTGTGACCTTTGTGAACCGCTCGGCCGAACGGTTGCTGGACTGGCGCGAGGACCAGCAGTCACTTGCTCTGGCCGTGGCAGTGCCGGAGTTCGGTCCCCTGTTCGATGAACTGGCCGAAAGCGGCGCCGATGTGGCTCAGGAGGAGATCAAGGTCACGCGTCAGGGGCGGTTGGAAAACCTGCTTGTCCGCATGTCGCCGCGCCGCTCAGAGGAGGGAGGCCTTGAAGGATACGTGGTGGCCTTTGACGATGTCACCGATCTGGTCAGCGCCCAACGCATGGCGGCCTGGGGCGATGTTGCCCGACGGATCGCACATGAAATCAAGAACCCGTTGACCCCCATCCAGCTGAGCGCCGAACGGATCAAGCGCAAGTTCGCGCCCAAGCTCGGCGAGGAAAATAGCGACCAGTTGCAAGCGATGACCGATGTGATCGTGCGCCAGACGAATGATCTGCGCCGCATCGTTGACGAGTTTTCGAAGTTCGCCCGCATGCCGGAACCGGAGCGGCGCGAAGAGGATCTGGCCCGGTTGGTGCGCGACGCGGTTGTGCTGCAACAGCAGGGCCAGCCGGGTGTTCAGATCAAGGCCGATCTGCCTGAGGAGCCGATGCGCTCTGATCTGGATGCCACCATGATCGGTCAGGCGCTGACCAATCTCATCAAGAACGCAGGTGAAGCCATCGAAAGCCTGCAAAACAAGAACCCGCCGCAGGATCTGGCACCGGAAATCCGTGTGTCAGCCCGCAAGGAGGGCAATGCCTATGAAGTCCGCATCGCCGACAACGGTATCGGCCTGCCGGAGGATCGGGCACGGTTGTTCGAACCCTATGTGACCACCCGCGATGCGGGCACAGGGTTGGGGCTTCCGATCGTCAAGAAGATCATCGAGGAGCACGGGGGCACGCTGACGCTGGAAGACGCCCCGGTGTTTGAAGGACAGGCGCATTTCGGGGCCATGGCGGTGATCCGTCTACCCGCCGCGGCCATGACGGCAGCGCCGAACAAGAATACAGTGAAAGCAGGTCTGACATGAGTGACATTCTGATTGTAGATGACGAGCGCGATATTCGTGAGCTGATCTCGGACATTCTGGAGGACGAAGGCTTTGCCACCCGCAAGGCCGGGTCGTCAGAGGAATGTATGGCGCGCCTGGAGGAGGCTCAGCCTGCGCTGATGATCCTGGATATCTGGCTCAAGGACAGCCAGATGGACGGCATCGACATTCTGAAGACGGTCAAGCGCGACAACCCGGAAATTCCGGTGGTCATCATCTCGGGGCATGGCAACGTGGAAATCGCGGTCGCCGCGATCAAGCAGGGGGCCTATGACTTTATCGAAAAGCCCTTCAACATAGACCAGTTGATGGTGGTGATCCGCCGCGCCATGGAAACGTCGCGGTTGCGCCGGGAAAATACCGACCTCAAACGGCGCGACAGCGGCCCGGCCGAGATGATTGGCACCTCTGCCGCTTTCCGGACCCTGTTGGGCCAGTTGGAAAAAGTGACCAAATCCAACGGCCGGGTGATGTTGACCGGGCCTGCCGGCAGCGGCAAGGAGATCGCGGCCCGCTACATTCACGCCAACTCGAGCCGCGCGTCGGCGCCGTTCGTGACAGTGAACTGCGCCAGCATCGAGCCTGATCGGATGGAGGAGGTTCTGTTTGGCCGCGAGTCCACCGAGCGCGGCGTGGAACCGGGGCTGCTGGAGCAGGCGCATGGCGGTGTCGTGTTCTTTGATGAGGTCGCCGACATGCCCCTGGGCACCCAGTCGAAGATCCTGCGCGTGCTGGTGGACCAGCAGTTCCAGCGGGTCGGTGGCAACGACAAGGTACGGGTGGACCTGCGGGTGATCTCCGCGACCAACAAGAACCTGGAGGCCGAAATCGCCGCCGGCACCTTCCGCCAGGAGCTCTATCATCGCCTCAACGTGGTGCCGGTCGAGGTGCCGTCCCTTGCGGATCGGCGCGAGGACATCCCGCTGTTGGCCAATCATTTCATTGCGCATTTCAACGAAACCCAGGGTCTGCCGCTGCGCGAGCTGACCGAGGAGGCCGTTGCGTTGATGCAGACAATGCTCTGGCCCGGCAATGTGCGTCAGTTGAAGAACCTGGTGGAGCGGGTGTTGATCCTTGGCGATGGCAGCGGCCCGATCGAGGCAAAGGACCTGCCGCGCGAGGAGGAAAAGCCGCAGGAGGATGGTCGCGTGGTGCTCTCCGGTGCCTTGGCCACCCTGCCGCTGCGCGAGGCGCGTGAAGCCTTCGAACGCGAATACCTGTTGACCCAGATCAACCGCTTCGGCGGCAATATCAGCCGTACTGCGTCCTTCGTGGGCATGGAACGTTCGGCGCTGCACCGCAAGCTGAAATCGCTGGGGGTGGTGACCTCGAACAAAGCGGGCGCGCGCGTGGCCCATGTCGAGGCCGAAGAAGAGCAGGTCTGAACCAGCCTGCATGGCGCCCGCAGCTGCTGCGGGCGCTGCGCTCACCAAGCGGCGGACGAGCTGTTGCACGGAGATGTCAGGCCGCCAAGCGCTGCGCAGGTGGTTTCGACGCAACCCGGGCTGTGGCACTGCAGCCCGCGGGGCTGCAGCACATAGGGCTGGTCAGCCTTTGGTCCGGATACTGACCGTGCCATCGCGATTGCGGATGGCGCAGGATGTCTCGTCCAGAGGGCCAAGCAATGTCTGGCCAACGGTTTCGCCTGCCGTGCTTGCCCCTGTACAGCGTTTCAATTCGATCTGCTGATAGCCTTTGTCGGCCATGCAGGCCTTGGCGAGTCGCTGGCGGAGCTGCCGGTTGGTGTCGACGGTGTAAGTGCCGCCATCAGCCCAGTAGCCGGGCCGATAGTAACATTGTCCGCCGCTGCAATAGCGGTGACCGGGGTAGAAGACCGCCGGGCGCTGGCGGATCTCGGTCGCCACCGGGGCGTCCTTCAGGGCGCGCGTCTCGCAGCTCAGGGTGTCGGCTTCCAGGCGCGAAACCTCGGCGCCGGGTTTGTAATAGGCGGGCAGAGGGCCGCAAGCGCTGACCATCAGCAACCCGGCGGCGCCCAGGGAGCGGAAAAATGCATCGATCATATGGGGAAGATGGGGGCAAGCAGAGGATTTTACAATTAATTTGACCGTGAATGCGGCTTCTGTCATGCACAGTGCGCGAAACTCTGCGCCTCACTTCGCCAAGGAACACGTCTATGAAGGTCATTATCTGTGGTGCGGGCCAGGTTGGCTGGCAGATCGCCCGGCATCTGTCCGGCGAACACAATGATGTCACGGTTGTCGATAACAATCCGGATCTGGTGCGTCGCGCCACTGACACGCTGGACGTGCAAGGTATCCACGGATTCGCGTCCTACCCGGATGTGTTGCAGCGCGCGGGCGCACGGGATGCGGATATGATCATCGCCGCGACCCATTCGGACGAGGTCAACATGGTGACCTGTCAGGTGGCGCATTCGGTGTTCAAGATCCAGCGCAAGATTGCCCGGCTGCGGGCAAAGAGCTACCTGACCGCGATCTATTCCGATCTGTACCAGCGAGAGCACTTGCCGATCGACGTGGTCATCAGTCCTGAGCGCGAAGTCGCTGCGGCGGCGATGCAGCGGCTGTCGGCGCCTGCGGCGTTTGACACCGAAACGTTCATGGACGGCAAGGCACAGCTTCTGGGCATCCAGATCGATGAGGGCTGCCCGGTGGTCAACACGCCCCTGCGCCAGTTGACCGACCTGTTTTCCACCCTGCGCGCGATTGTTGTCGGTGTGCGTCGGGACGGGACCCTGTTTGCGCCGGAACCGGGTGACCAGCTGTTCGTCGGCGACAGCTGCTATGTCTTTTGCCATGTCGATGACGTGTCGCGCACCATCGAGGTCTTCGGCAAGCACGAAAAGCGCCAGGACCGCGTGGTGGTGGTCGGGGGCGGCAATGTTGGGCTTGAGGTGGCAAAGGCACTGGAGGCCAGCACGACCCGCATTCGCGCCAAGATGATCGAGCGGGACCGCCGCTCCGCCGAACGCGCGGCCGAACAGTTGGAGCGCACGATCGTGTTGAATGGCGACGGGCTGGACCGGGCGCTGATGATCGAGGCGGGCATCGACAAGGCTGACGCCATGCTGGCCGTGACCGATGACGACAAGACCAACATGCTGGCGGCGGTGCGTGCCAAGGCCGAGGGCTGCCCCTTGGCGATTGCTCTGATCAACGATCCCACGCTGGTGCCGCTTCTGCCGCATCTTGGGATCGACGCCTATATCAACCCGCGCTCCACCACCGTCAGCTCGATCCTGCGCCATATCCGCTATGGCCGGGTGCGCCAGGTGTATTCGCTGGGTGACGCCGAGGCCGAGATGATTGAGGCCGAAGTGCTCTCGACCTCGCCCATCGCCGGTCAGATGATCCGCGAGACGGATTTCCCCGAAGGCGTTCTGGTTGGCGGCGTGCTGAAGGATGGCGAGATGCTGCGCCCCTCCGGCGAGATGCGGATCGAGGAGGGGGATGTGATCGCCCTCTTTGCAATGGCGGATGACGTGCCGGAGGTCGAGCGCCTGCTGCAGGTCTCGATCGACTATTTCTAGAATGCGACAATCGGTCAAAGCCCCGGTCGGGGTGCTGCGGCTGCCGCTGTTCTTGCTGATCTCGGGTATTGCCTCGCTGGCGATGTGGCTGCCGGCCATCCATGCGCTGGTGCTGGACGACCACCACACGTCGCGCAGCTTCTTTTACTCTGGCATCCTGGGGCTGACGCTGGTGGTGATGATCGCGCTGGCGCTGGGCAACAAGGTGCCGCGCTACAGTATGACGGGTCAGTTGCTGTCGCTGCTGGCGACCTTCACGGTGCTGCCACTGTTCCTTGCGGTGCCGGTGCAGGACGCCTTGGTCAGTACCCGTTATTTGAATGCCTATTTCGACATGGTCAGTGCGATCACCACCACCGGCGCTGACATCTGGGCCGATCCGGCGCGTCTGCCGCCCAGCGTGCATCTGTGGCGCGCGATGGTCGGCTGGCTCGGGGGTCTCTTGATGTGGATTGCCGCATCGGCGGTTCTGGCGCCGATGTCGCTGGGTGGGTTCGAGGTCACGGCAAGAGGCCAGCCGGGCGGCGGCACCGCCGCGCCTGCACATATGGAGCGGGCGGATCCGCGCCGCCAGTTGGTGCTGGTAACCCGGACCCTGTCGCCCATTTACATCGGCCTGACGCTGGTGCTGTGGGTTCTGCTGATGATCACCGGGGAACAGGCGCTGATCGGGCTGAGCCATGCCATGTCGGTGATGGCGACCTCCGGCATCTCTGCCGTCGGTGGTGTGGAACGTGCGGCCAGCGGCCTGGCGGGCGAGATGGTGATGTTTCTATTCATGTTCTTCGCCCTGTCGCGGTTGACGTTTTCCAGCGACACGGTGACGGCGGGGCAGGGGCGCCTCGACCGCGATCCCGAGTTCCGGACCGGGCTGATGATCGTCTTCGGGGTGCCCTTGCTTCTGTTCCTGCGCCACTGGGTTGCCGCCTATGAGGTCGACGCGGGCGAGGATGTGGCGCAGGCCCTGCGAGCCCTTTGGGGGACCATCTTCACCGTGCTGTCGTTCCTGTCCACCACGGGGTTCGAGAGCGCCCATTGGCAGGCGGCACGGGATTGGTCGGGGCTGGAAACGCCGGGGATGATCCTGCTGGGATTGGCGGTGTTCGGCGGCGGCGTCGCGACGACCGCCGGCGGGGTCAAGCTGCTTCGGGTCTATGCGTTGTATCTGAATGGCCTGCGCGAGATGGAGCGGCTGGTGCACCCCCACTCGGTCAGTGGCGAGGGGGACCGGACGCGCAGGCTGCAGAAGAACGGTGCCTTCGTGGCGTGGCTGTTCTTCATGTTGTTTGCCCTGTCGCTGGCGGTGATCAGTACGGCGCTGGCGGCGGTGGGGTCCGATTTCGAGCAGTCGCTGGTGCTGGCCATTGCGGCGCTGTCCACCACCGGGCCGCTGACTGAAGCCGCCGCAAGCGAGCCGATCGTGTTGGCGCTTCTGACCACGCCGGCCAAGTTGATCCTGTGTTTCGCGATGGTACTGGGGCGGCTGGAAACCCTGGCCTTCATCGCGTTGCTGTCACCGAATCTGTGGCGCAGCTGAGCGCGGGTGAGGCCGGAAAGTGTTTTTGTGGTGGAAACTTGCCAATTCTGGGTCCATAATCGACTGCAACATGCGTGCTGGTCCGCAGCACGCTGCAAGAACAAAGGCGAGATAATAAAAAATGGCTTCGGACAGACAGAATCTTCAGGATGCCTTCCTGAATCACGTTCGCAAAACCAAGGTTCCGGTCACAATTTTTCTGATCAACGGGGTCAAGCTGCAGGGTGTTATCACCTGGTTCGACAATTTCTGCGTGCTGCTGCGCCGCGACGGACAGTCGCAGCTTGTCTATAAACACGCGATTTCGACCATCATGCCGGCCCAGCCGATCAGTCTCTATGAGGGTGAAGACTCCAATTGATGGAGCATGACAGGAAGCGTACCCGGGCCTGGGTGCTGCATCCGGAAATCAAGTCAGACAGCGGGCGCCGCGATGCCGGTCCCGCACTGGAAGAAGCCGTTGCTCTGGCAGCGGCCTTGCCCGACCTTGACGTGGTCGGGTCAAACGTCGTGCGCCTGCCCAAGGCGCACGCGGGCATGCTATTCGGCTCCGGCAAGATCGAAGAACTGGCCGGTGTCTTCAAACAGAACGAGGTCGAACTGGTTCTGATCGACGGGCCGGTCACACCCGTTCAGCAGCGCAATCTCGAGAAGGCGTGGAAGGTCAAGATCCTCGACCGGACCGGGTTGATTCTGGAGATTTTCTCCGACCGGGCGGCTACGCGCGAGGGCGTTCTGCAGGTCGAGATGGCGGCGCTGAGCTATCAGCGCACCCGCCTGGTGCGGGCGTGGACCCACCTTGAGCGTCAGCGCGGCGGTCTTGGATTTGTCGGCGGACCCGGCGAAACCCAGATCGAGGCCGACCGGCGGGCCATTGACGACCAGCTGGTGCGGTTGCGTCGGCAGCTCGACAAGGTGGTGAAGACCCGAACGCTGCACCGCGCCTCGCGGGCCAAGGTGCCGTATCCGATCGTCGCGCTGGTAGGATATACCAACGCCGGGAAATCGACGCTGTTCAACCGGCTGACCGGCGCCGAGGTAATGGCCAAGGACATGCTGTTCGCCACGCTGGACCCGACCATGCGACGGGTGCAGATCCCGGATGGGCCGGAAGTGATCCTGTCCGACACGGTGGGCTTCATCTCGGATCTGCCGACCGAGCTGGTCGCCGCCTTCCGCGCCACGCTGGAGGAGGTTCTGGCCGCCGATGTGGTGCTGCATGTGCGCGACATCAGCCATGCCGAGAGCGAGCATCAGGCCGAAGATGTCGAGGCGATTCTCGCGTCGCTCGGGGTGGAGGACAACCGCGCCCGTATCGAGGTCTGGAACAAGCTGGATCAGCTGCCTGAAGACGAGGCGGAGGCCCGCCGTCAGCGCGCCGCGCGCGAGGAGGGTATCCACGCGATTTCGGCGCTGACCGGTGAGGGATTGGACGACCTTCTGCGCGACATCGCCGAGAAGCTTCAGGGGGTGCGCCACGAGGAGGTTCTCAACCTCAGCTTTGCCGAAGGCAAGCAGCGTGCCTGGCTGTTCAAGGAGGATCTGGTCCAGAAAGAGGAGCAGACCGACAGCGGGTTCGTGGTCACCGTTCTGTGGACCGACCGGCAGAAGGCGCGGTATCGAAAACTGTGATCCTGACGATAGTCTGGACATGAAAACGGGCGCCGCGGCGCCCGTTTTTTATTCTCAGTCTCGGGGCGTGATCCGCGTGACCCCCACGGCGGCGGCGCGGGCCAGCTCCTCATCCAGGGACATCGGGATGTATTCGCCGCGGCGCCACAGCTGCGCCATGTCGTCGTAATAGCGCGACAGCGGATGGCCGGACTGCCCGGTCGAGGTGATGAACACAGAGCTGTCTGGATCGGCGAAATCATAAACGCCGCGGTAGCCGGCAGCATGGACGTTGTGGAACGGATCCGGGTCGCGCCCCGAGGTCTTGCCCCGTTGCAGGGTGTTGTCGCTGCCGCTGGTGGACTGGCGGATGTTCACGAAATAGCGCAATAGCGGCACCTCGCCCAGCACCGGGTGGTCTTGTGTGGCCTGGTGCGCGTCGCCCCAGCGCAGCGATTCCAGCGCGCTGCCATAGCGCTCCGAGATCCAGACCAATGCGTCGTCGAGCGCCAGCCGGGCCATGTCCTCGCAGGTCTCCCTGGGCGCGCTCTGGCGGACGTCGCACCATGCAGAGGCCCCATCGACGTTGCGAAACACCCGCTCGATGAACAGCGGCTCGACATGACCAAAGCTCTTGGCCAGCGGCCCAAGGTCATCGGTGATCAGCCGGGCCTGAAGGGCGCGCAGCCAGGCCGCGTAGATCAGCGGTTCCGGCAGGTGCTCGTTCATCTCCCCGTTCCATTCCGACAGTAGTGACAAGGCGATCTGGCGCTGCCGCTCCGGTGTGCCAGCGGGCGCGGCCTCACCGGTGAACCACAGGTTGGCACCGATCAGCGGCAACAGGCTGCGGGCGGTATAGGACACCGTGTCGAGCTGCGCCTCGATGAAGCTGTCACGGGTGTGCACCTCGCGGGTCTGCATAAGCTTGTGCCACCGGTGGATGCGCTGGGTGTCCCCCCAATCATAAGACATGTGATTGGGGAAGGGGCGTTCGAGGATCTTGTTGTTGGTGTTCCCAAGGATCCCGCCCTGCGGGGAGACGAATTGGGGATTGTCCTCGTAGGGCGCGCGGCCCTTCCAACGGTTCTCTGGCCGCCAGCCCTGGCTTGGCATGCGGCCCCGGCTTTGGTGGGCGGCGTCGCGTTGCGGGAAGGCGCCCACGGTCTTGAGCGCGATGGTCTCGCGATCCACCAGCGTCAGGTTTTGCGACGGAGCGATGAAATCCTTGCCCGCATCGATGGCTTCGGCCACCGTGCCGCTGCGCATCAGCGCCAGGGCCGCGGTCATCGACGTGTCGCGCGGGCTGAGCGCGGTCCAGGCAAGCGAAACGACATGGCCGGGCGGGGTGATGTCTGCGAGGTTGAACATCGACCCCGGCAGCACGGGGCCATTGTCTGTCCAGCGCAGGGTCAGGGTGACCGGCGGCTGGTCCTTGATCTGGATGATCGACGGTCGGGTGACGAATTTCTTGTAGCCATCGACGCTCAGGTATTCTTGCGGGTTGTCCGGGTTCAGCCGTTCGATGAACAGATCCTGATCATCGAGGTAGGAGGACGTCACCCCCCAGCCGAGGCTGTCAGAGCGACCGGTCAGAACCGCCGGGATGCCGGGGATGGTGCCGCCGATCACCGCGCCTGTGCCCAGTTCGAGCCGGGCGAGATACCACACACCGGGCGCCGACAGGCCCAGGTGGGGGTCATTGGCAAGCAGCGTGCCGCCCGCGGCCGACCGGCTGGGGGCTGCGGCCCAGGCGTTCGACGCCCCGGCAAGGCCGCGTGGCGCGACAGGGAACAGCAGGCTGTCCTCGGTCGTATAGGTGCGTGCTGCGCGTCGGCTGGACGCCTGAAGCAGGCCTGCGCCGGGGACCAGTTCGGCGTATTCCGGCAGGGCGGTCAGGCCGCTGCCCGGTGCATCGGGCAGGATGTCGCGCAACCGATCGCCGTCCTGCAACGCCAGAGAGGTGCGGGCGCGCAGGATTTCCTCTTTCATGTGGCCGGAGAGCTGCAGCGCCATCAACTTCATGATCGCGATGCTGTCCGCGGGCTGCCACGGGGCCATCGGCATATTGAACAGGAACATTTCCGGCGCGCCCCGGCCAAGCGCGTTTTCATTGATCTCCTGCAGGCGGGCGTTGACGCCGGCCGCATAGGCGGTGAGTGCCGCCATCGCCTCGGGGGACTGGACGGAGACCGATTGCTGCGCCAGCCGGTACAGGTCCAGACGGCGCAGGTAGGTATCGGTCTCCACCGTCCGTCTCCCGAAGACCTCGGACAGGCGGCCCTGTGCGGTCCGGCGCAGCACCGCCATCTGCCACAGCCGGTCCTGTGCGTGCGCATAGCCGAGGCCATAGTACACGCTGTCATCACTGGCGCCGAAGCTGCCGAAGATATGCGGAACGTTGGCGTTGTCGCGGACGATTTCGACCGGGGAGGACAGGCCGGGCAGGGCGATATCCTTGTCATAGTCCGGAAGCGATTGCGAGGCGAGGTAGTAGACCAGGGCAACTGCCAGAACGCAAAGCAGGATGAGGCCTGCGGTCAGGCGCAGAAGCCAGCGAAAGAGATGTCGCATCAGCAGTGTTTTTCCGGTTCAATTTGTTGTTTCCGGCCTCCAGCGGATTGCACGCGGAGGGCCGGGTGGTAGTGTCGTCGCCAACATATGCGAAGTCTGAACAGGGGAAAAGCACATGGCGAAAATCGCGTTTCTGGGTCTCGGTGTGATGGGCTATCCTATGGCGGGGCACTTGCAGGCCGCAGGGCACGAGGTGACCGTCTACAATCGCACCACGGCCAAGGCCGAGGCTTGGGCCGCAGAGCACGGCGGTGGCTTTGCCAAGACGCCGCGAGAGGCTGCGGACGGGGCCGAATTCGTCATGGCCTGTGTTGGCAATGACGACGATCTCCGGTCGGTCTGCCTGGACGAAGATGGCGCTTTTGCTGGTCTGGCCGAGGGGTCTGTATTCGTCGATCACACGACCGTGTCGGCCAAGGTGACCCGCGAGCTTTACGCGGCAGGGCGCGAGCGGGGCATCGCCTTTGTCGATGCACCGATTTCGGGCGGTCAGGCCGGAGCCGAGGGCGGCGTTCTGTCGGTCATGTGTGGCGGCGATGCGGACGCCTATGCGCGGGCGGAGCCGGTGATGGATGCCTACGCCCGAATCTGCCGCCGGATCGGCGAGAGCGGCGCAGGGCAGATGACCAAAATGTGCAACCAGATCGCCATTGCCGGTCTTGTTCAGGGGCTTAGCGAGGCGCTCCATTTTGCCGAGAAGGCGGGACTGGACGGGCGTGCGGTGGTCGAGGTGATCAGCCAGGGCGCGGCGGGCAGCTGGCAGATGTCGAACCGTTACGAGACGATGCTGGACGATCATTTCGAACACGGCTTTGCCGTAGACTGGATGCGCAAGGATCTGGGCATTTGCCTGGACGCCGCTGACGAGATTGGTGCCAGCCTGCCGGTGACCGCGTTGGTGGACCAGTTCTACAAGGATGTTCAGAAGATGGGCGGCGGTCGCTGGGACACCTCGTCGCTGTTCAAGCGGCTGCGCGAACTGGGCTGATCGCAGGACACCTGAAACCGAGATACCCAAAACCAAAATGGCCTTTCCCGAAGGAAAGGCCATAGCTTTGTCAGAGTGCCCGGATCAGGCCGATTTGGGCCTGGTCGACATCCTCACGGTCAGGGGATGATCCGGGTGTATTTCGTTCCTTCCACGGTTGCGCCGATGCGGAAGCCGGCCTGACCAAAGACCACGGCCAGCACGGGCGAGGTCAGCGTATTGGTGTCGGCGGTGACGGATTCGCCCTCGTTGTTCGCCACGGCTTCGATGTCGGCACCGGCCACCCAGCCGCTGGAGCGGCGGAAGTCGGCGAGCGCCTTGGGGGTCATGAAAAACAGGACATGCGAATGCTGCTGGGCGCCCAGTTGCAGACCAGCGTTGCCCTTGATGGCCGAATAGTAGTCCACCGTCACCCCATCGATGCGCAGCACGCCGCGTCCGTAGGCGCCACCCAGCATGAAGCCCGCCTCGGTGACCAGGGGCATCACGAGCATGCCGCTGGCCTTATCGGCCAGGGTGCGGGTGTTGGGATATTGGCTGTACATCTGCCGAAGGGTTGCATCTGCGCGGGCGTCGATGATCGCGCCATTCTTGGTGCCGACGCCGTTGCCACAGGCGGCGGTGACGCCAGTGGCGGCCAGCGCGCCAAGGGCAAAGCTGCGGCGGGTCAGGGTGGGGGAGGATGAGCTGCTCATTTTCTCGGGTGCCTGTAATGGTTTGTGCCATGGCCGGTTGGCTCCGGCGCTGGCGCGGTTATACGCGGAAAACCGCTGCCTGTCATCTGCCGGGCAGACGTGGGCGGCGGCTTCCCGCTGAAACGTGCAGGTGGGCTCAGCCGTTCAGCAGCCGCGCGGCCTCGGGGGCGAAATAGGTCAGCACGCCGTTGCAGCCTGCCCGTTTGAAGGCCATCAGACTTTCCATCATCACCTGCTCGCCGTTGATCCAGCCATTCTGTGCCGCAGCCTGGATCATCGCGTATTCCCCGGACACCTGGTAGGCGAAGGTGGGCACGCCGAAGGTGGACTTCACGCGCTGGCAGATATCCAGATAGGCAATACCCGGCTTGACCATTACCATGTCCGCGCCTTCCATCAGGTCGCGTTCGATCAGCCGCAGCGCCTCGTCGCTGTTGGCGGGATCCATCTGGTAGGTCTTCTTGTCGCCCTTCAGCGCACCCGAGGCGCCCACCGCATCGCGGAACGGACCGTAAAAGCCCGAGGCGTATTTGGCGGAATAGGACAGGATCGTCACGTTGGGATGGCCTGCTTGCTCCAGGGCCCGCCGCATGGCGCCGATACGCCCGTCCATCATGTCGGAGGGGCCGATGATGTCGGCACCCGCCTCGGCCTGGGCCAAGGTCATCTTGACCAGGGCTTCGACCGAGGCGTCATTGACGATCTCGCCGTTCACCACGTAACCGTCATGGCCGTTGATATTGTAGGGATCCAGCGCGACATCGGTCATCACCGCGATGTCCGGTGCCGCCTGCTTGATGGCGCGAATGGCCCGGTTGGTCAGGTTGTCCGGGTTCCATGCCTCGGCGCAGTCCTCGGTTTTCAGCGACGCATCGGTATAGGGAAACAGGCAGATCGCCGGGATCCCCAGCGCCTGTGCCTCGACCGCAGCCTCCGCCACCTTGTCGACCGAGCGCCGCAGAACCCCGGGCATCGACTCGACAGGCTCCATCTGGCCTTCGCCCTCGCGGACGAAGATCGGCCAGATCAGATCGGCAGTGGTCAGGGCGTTTTCACGCACCAGGTCGCGGATGGGCTGGCTGACACGGGTGCGGCGCAGGCGAGCGGCGGGGAAGGGCGCAACGGTAGGCTTCATGGTGGACTCTCAGGTTGATTGGCCCATGGGTGGCATACCTGCGCTGGGCGCACAAGCGGCTGAACTGGCAAGGTGCGGTTTGGCCGCGGCTTTCAAGTTATCGACGCCATGGTCTTGCCTGCGCGGGCCGGGCAGTTGATATAGGGCCGGTTGACGCAATTGCGGTCCGAATTTCCGGGGCCGCAGAAGGGGGCAGGCGTGGATCTTCTTCAGATTATCTACGAAATGATTGAGCTGCGGTCGTTTTCCAACCTGTGGTACTGGATCGCGCTGGCGGTCCTGTGGTCCTCGGCCAGTCATTGGATCCTGGGGGTGCCCTACGACATGGTGCACAGGGCCGCGCGCAAGGGCGGCCAGGCGGAACGCGATCTGGAGGATATCACACGGGTCAATGTGAACCGGATGCTCTATATCGCCGAGGTGTCCGGCCCGTGGCTGGTGGCGCTGTCCTGTTTCCTCCTGAGCGGGCTGGCGGTTCTGGGATTTGGCTACTTCATGGAAATCGCACAGGCGGTCTTCTTGCTGCTGTTCCCGATGGCCATCGTGAGCGTCATCACCTTTGCCACCGCGCGCCGCATCGCGCGGGAAGCCGCGACGGGCCGGGTTCTGCGGCGGCGTCTGGCCTTTTGCCGACTGTATATCCAGATGGTCGGTGTCGTCGCGATTATCATAACCGCCTTCTGGGGCATGTATCAAAACCTGACTATCGGCGCATTCTGACCGAGGCGTAAGCCGGGTGGGTTCGAGGGTTTGAAGAGGAAAACGGCATGGCACAGCGTGCAATCACCATGGGCGGTGCGCCCGAAGGCTTTGATGCCCGGCTGATCCTGAAAGAGGTGCAAAGCTCTGGCGCGCCGTTGCTGCATGTGGCGCGCGACGACAAGCGGATGGAGGCGATGCGTGCGGCGCTGGCCTTCTTTGCGCCCGATATGCCGGTGTTCGTCTTTCCGGGGTGGGACTGCCTGCCTTATGACCGGGTGTCTCCGAATGCTGACATCTCTGCCGCCCGTATGGCGACGCTGGCGGCCCTCGTGCATGAGATGCCCCGGCAGTTCGTGCTGCTCACCACGCTGAACGCGGCCAGCCAGCGGGTGCCTGCGCGATCCGTGCTGCGCGAAGCCGCCTTCACCGCGCGGGTCGGCGGGCGGGTCGATGAAGACGCGCTGCGCAAGTTCCTCGTCCGCATGGGATTTACGCAAAGCCCGACGGTGATGGAGCCGGGGGACTACGCCATCCGGGGGGGGATCATCGACATCTTTCCCCCGGGGGAAAGCGGGCCGGTGCGGCTGGACCTGTTCGGGGACGTTCTGGACGGTGCCCGCCGGTTCGATCCGGTGTCGCAGCGCACCACCGAAAAGCTCGAGGTGGTGGAGCTGGCGCCCGTTTCGGAGGTGATCCTTGACGAGGCGGCGATCACCCGGTTCCGTCAGAATTACCGCATCGAATTCGGTGCCGCCGGCACGGATGACCCGCTGTACGAGGCCGTGAGCGCCGGGCGCAAACATCAAGGCATCGAACACTGGCTGCCGTTCTTTCACGAAAAACTGGAAACCCTGTTCGATTACCTGCCGCAGGCCACGGTCACGCTGGACGACCAGGTGACACCGGCGCGGCTGGCGCGCTGGGACACGATCGAGGATCAGTACCAGACCCGCAAGCATGCCATGGCGCAAAAAGGGCGGCTCGACACCGTTTACAAGCCGACGCCGCCCGGGCTTCTGTATCTGGATGACGGCGCCTGGGAACAGGCCACCAGCAACCACCGGGTGGTGCAATTCCACCCCTTGCCGCAGGCCTCCGGTCCGGGCACGGTGGATGCGGGGGGACGCATCGGTCGCAATTTCGCACCCGAGCGACAGCAGGAAAAGATTAGCCTTTTCGGGGTTTTGGCCGAGCATATCAAAGCGCGGATGCAAGTCGGGCCGGTGGTTGTCGCCTCTTATTCCGAAGGCGCGCGTGAACGACTGGCCGGGCTGATCGAGGACGAGGGTCTGGCCGAGGCGATCCCTGTGATGGACGGTACCCGCATCGGCAAGTCCGGCCTGCATCTGGCGGTCTGGGCGCTGGAGCACGGGTTCGAAGCGCCGGACATGACGGTGATTTCGGAGCAGGACGTGCTGGGCGATCGGTTGATCCGCGCGCCGAAAAAGCGCCGCAAGGCAGAGAACTTCCTGACCGAGACCCAATCGCTCAGCCCCGGTGATCTGGTGGTGCACGTGGACCATGGCATCGGCCGCTACAAGGGGCTGGAGGTGGTCACGGCGGCGGGGGCCGCGCATGAGTGCATTCTGCTGGAATACGCCGAACAGGCCAAGCTCTACCTGCCCGTCGAAAACATCGAGCTGTTGTCCAAATACGGCCACGAGGAAGGGTTGCTGGACCGTTTGGGCGGTGGCGCATGGCAGGCCAAGAAGGCCAAGCTGAAGGAACGCATCCGCGAGATGGCGGACAAGCTGATCCGCATCGCCGCCGAGCGCGCCCTGCGCAAGGCCCCGGTGATGGATCCGCCGCCGCATGCCTGGGAGGAGTTCTCGGCCCGCTTCCCCTATCAGGAGACCGACGATCAGCTGCGCGCCATCGAGGATGTGATGGAGGATCTGCACTCGGGTCAGCCGATGGACCGGTTGATCTGCGGCGACGTGGGCTTCGGCAAGACCGAGGTGGCAATGCGTGCGGCCTTCGTCGCCGCCATGTCGGGGCTGCAGGTGGCCGTGGTGGCTCCGACCACTCTGCTGGCGCGCCAGCACGCCGCATCCTTTGCCGAGCGGTTCCGCGGGTTTCCATTGCAAGTCAGGCAGTTGTCTAGGTTTGTTACAGCCAAGGAAGCGAGCCAGACCCGAGAGGGACTGGCCAAGGGCACTGTCGACATCGTGGTCGGCACCCACGCGGTGTTGGCCAAGAACATCAAGTTCCAGAACCTCGGCCTGTTGATCATCGACGAGGAGCAGCATTTCGGCGTTGCCCACAAGGAGCGTCTGAAGCAGCTGCGCAGTGACATCCATGTGCTGACCCTGACCGCAACGCCAATCCCGCGCACGTTGCAGCTGTCGTTGACCGGCGTGCGGGATCTTTCGATCATAGGCACACCGCCGGTGGACCGGTTGGCGATCCGAACCTACGTCAGCGAGTTCGACAGCGTTACCATCCGCGAAGCGCTCCTGCGTGAGCACTACCGGGGCGGCCAGAGTTTTTATGTGGTGCCGCGCATCAGCGATCTGCCGGAGGTCGAGGAATTCCTGAAGGCGCAGCTGCCGGAGCTGACTTACGTGGTGGCGCACGGCCAGATGGCCGCGGGTGAGCTCGATGATCGCATGAATGCCTTTTACGATGGCAAGTACGATGTGCTTCTGGCCACAACGATTGTGGAATCGGGGCTGGATATTCCGACCGCCAATACGATGGTCGTGCACCGCGCCGACATGTTCGGCCTGTCGCAACTCTACCAGATCCGCGGGCGGGTCGGGCGTTCCAAAACCCGCGCCTATGCCTATCTCACCACCCAGCCGCGCCAGCGGCTGACTCCTGCCGCCGAGAAACGCCTGCGGGTTCTCGGCTCGCTCGACACCCTGGGCGCGGGCTTTACGCTGGCCTCGCAAGACCTTGATATCCGGGGCGCAGGCAATCTTCTGGGCGAAGAGCAGTCCGGCCAGATGCGCGACGTGGGCTATGAGCTGTACCAGTCGATGCTGGAAGAGGCGATCGCCAAGATCAAATCGGGCGAAGCCGAAGGGCTGGCCGACACCGACGACCAATGGGCGCCGCAGATCAACCTCGGCGTGCCGGTGCTGATCCCCGAGGATTATGTGCCGGATCTGGACGTGCGTCTGGGGCTCTATCGCCGCCTGTCGTCGCTTTCGACCAAGGTGGAGCTGGAAGGATTTGCGGCCGAGCTGATCGACCGGTTCGGCAAACTGCCCAAGGAGGTCAACACGCTCCTGCTGGTGGTGCGGATCAAGGCGATGTGCAAACGCGCAGGCATCGCCAAGATGGATGGTGGCCCCAAGGGGGCAACGATCCAGTTCCACAACGACAAGTTCGCTTCGCCGCAAGGCCTGGTGGAATTCATCCAGGCGCAGAACGGTCTGGCCAAGGTGAAGGACAACAAGATCGTTGTCCGCCGTGACTGGAAAAAGGACAGCGACAAGATCAAGGGGGCGTTCGCCATCGCCCGCGATCTGGCCGAAAAGGTTGTCGCGGAAAAGAAAAAAGCCAAGGCAAAAGCCTAGGCCTGAAGGGCGCCAAGGAAACCGGGGTTTCCTTGGCCATTTCATTCCTGCGCATACCGCTGACCGAAGGTCGCGATGCAGGGTTATTCCGCGGGCAGGCGGGCCTCGATATGGGCCATGCGCAGCATCAGCGTAAAGGCCAGGCAGGTCATCGTGAGCAAGCCGGTGCCAAGCGGCAGCAGGGTGCCATCAAACAACAGCCCGACCGGAGCCGCGATGGCTACTGCCAGTACGGTTGAAACCGCTCCGGTGACCGAGGCCGCCATGCCGGCAATATGGCCCATCGGCTCCATCGCCATGGCATTCAGATTGCCGAGCGTGGTGCCCGCCAGAAAGAAAACGCTGGTCTGCCATGCCACGAACAGGCCGAACATCAAGGTTTGCGGCAGCGCCTGGGTGCTCAGCAGCAGCATGGTGGCGGAGAACAGGATTTGGGCTCCGAGCGACCAGGTCACAATTCGGCGCATGCCGACACGCACCACGATGGCGGCATTCAGCAGGCTGGCACTGCCAGACATCAGCGCCACGAAGCCGAACCAGAACGGAAAGCTTGCCCCGCGATCGAAGATGACATCGTAGACCTGCTGCACCATCGTCAGCATCGTGAACAGCATGCCAAGGCACAGGGTTTGCACCATGATGGACAGGCGCACGCTGGGATGGGCGAACATCTCGCGCACCGCGCCCATCAGCAGTGGCATGCGGAAGGGGCGGCGGTTCTGTCTTGGCAGGGTTTCGGGCAGGCGCAGGCCCATCCAGGCAATGATCACCAGCGCAAACAGGGTGAACGCAAGGAAGATGGCACGCCAGCTGGAAACCGCGATGATGCCCGCGCCCAGCATCGGCGCAATGGCGGGGACTAGCGTGAAGATCATCATCGCGATCGACATGATCCGCGCCATTTCGCGCCCCGAGAACAGGTCGCGCACAATTGCCAGACCGACCACCCGTGGCCCGGCAGCGCCGAGGCCCATCACCACGCGCGAGGCCAGCAACAGCTCGAGCGACTGCGCGCGCCAGGCGACCAGCGCCGCGGCGATGTAAAGGATGGCGCCGCCTGCGATCACGCGCTTGCGCCCAAATGCGTCTGACAGGGGGCCGGTAAAGAAGGTGCCCATCCCCATGCCCAGCACGAATGCCGTCAGAACCAATTGGGCGCGATTGATGTCTTCGGGGCTGAGGGCCTGGCCGATTTCGGGCAGGGCAGGCAGCATTGCGTCGATGGAAAAGGCAATGGTGGCAAACATCATCGCGATAAGCGCGATGAACTCGGCTTTTGAGACGCCGGGCTTGGCGGAAATATTCATCTGAAACCTCTAACGGGGCTACAGGCGGCACCGGGGATCGGCGCCGGTCTGCGAGCCTTGCGTTTCCGCTAGCATGAATGCGACAACCGGGCCATATCCCGAGCCGCACAAAACGCTGTGCATTGTTGCGATGCTAAGCAGTTTCCCGCCGCCGTGGCGAGGTTTCCACAGATGGTGTCAGTCGGATTCCGCGTTGGCCAATTGTTGCTGGATATCCGCGATGACCTGTTTCCACAGCTCGGGCTGCTGGGCGCCCGGAACCGCGTGCTGATTGGCAACAATGAAGGTCGGCACCGACGTGACCCCCATCTTGCGGGAGTGCGCATCACGGCTCTGGATGGTTTCGACGTCGCTGTCACCTTCGAGAAGCCGCCGGATGGCGGCCGCGTCCAGACCGGCTTCCTCGGCCAGTTCGGTCAGCACATCGCGGTCTCCAATGTCCCTGGCCTTTACGAAATAGGCCTCGAAAAGCGCATCGACGATCAGCGACTGTTTGCCTTCGATGCCCGCCCAGTGGATCAACCGGTGTGCATCCAGCGTGTTCGGCGTGCGCGTCATCCCTTCGAAGTTGATCGACAGCCCGGCCTTCTCGGCGTGTTCTACAACCGGGGCATAGGCCTTCACCGCGCCTTGCTTGCCGCCGAACTTGCGCTCGAGATACTCGCGTCGGTCCATGCCCTCGCGTGGCATGTCGGGATTGAGCTGGAAGGGGTGCCATTCGATCACGAAGGGGTGATCCGGAACGTCTGCCAGGGCCTTGTCCAGATGTGTCTTACCAATATAGCACCAGGGGCAGATCGGATCGGACAGAATGTCGAGTTTGACAGTGGTCATCTTGGGTTTCCTTTGAACAGAGCGGGCAGGGCGCGACGGCGCAATTTTCCGTTGGCGCCCAGCGGCAGGCTGTCGAGATGGACATAGGCGCGGGGCTGCTTGTATCGCGCCAACCGGGCGGAGGCAAAGGCCTCCAGCTCGGAAACGCTCACTTCTTCGGGACCGGTGTAAAACGCGGCGACGATCTCCACGCCGGGCTTGATCTCGACCGCAGCAGCCGCGACCTGCGAGAGGCCGGGATGCGCAGCCAATGCGGTTTCAACTTCGATCGGAGAGACCCTGTACCCGCCCGCGTTCATCATATCATCATCGCGGCCGAGATAGTGAATTTGGCCGTCGGCGTGCATCACGCCGAGATCACCAGTCAGGAACCAGTCGCCCTGAAACCGTTCAGCGGTTTCGGCCTCGGCATGGAGGTATCCCAGCATTAGTCCCGGGTCGCTGCGGTGGACGGCGATGGTGCCGGGCTCGCCCCTTTGTACTGGACCTTCGGCGCCAAGGATGGCGACCCGCCGTCCGGGTTGGGGCTGCCCAAGGCTGCCGTCGCGCGCGGGCTGCTCCGGACAGGATGAGATGAAGGTGGAACACTCCGACATGCCGAAGGCTTCGTGCAGGGGGCGGTCGGTTGCCCGTTTCCATTGCGCCAAGATCGCGGGGTTCAGCTTTTCACCTGCGCAAAGCCCCTGGCGCAGATCCGGCAGGGGCGGCAGGTCGGCGCGAAGCATCTTCCGATAGACACCGGGCGCGGCGGCAAAGAGCGTGGCGCGATGGTCTCGCAGCATTTGCGGGAGTGCTTCGGGGCTGGTGCCGGGCGCGGGCACCAAGGCGGTGGCCCCGGCGGCCCAGGGGTCCATCAACCCGGTGCCAAGCGTGAAGGTCCAGTTGAATGCGCCCGCATGCAGAAGCCTGTCGTCGGGCCTCAGCCCGTACCAGCCGGAGACCATCATCTGCCGCGCCCAGACCGCCCGATGGGCATGCAGCACGGCGCGCGGATTTCCGCTGGTTCCGGAGGTGAAGACGACATAAGCCGACCGGTCCGGGCTGCCCATGTCGTAGTCGCAAGGGGCCAGATCCCGCATGGCCACCAGAGACTCGGTCGTGATCTGGCAGGGGTGACTCGCGCAGGAAATGGCTGGATCCCGCAGCACCGCTGCCGGTTTCAGTAGCGCGATCATTCGCGTGGTCTCCGGTTCCGTCAGCTGGGCCGAGGTCGGCACCGGCACCAGCCCGGCGGCAATCGCGCCCAGGTAAGCGATCGGAAATTCCACCGTATTGCCGAGCCGCATCAGCACCACGTCACCTGGGCGCAGCCCGGCCTGAAGGAGGCCGGTGCCGGTGCCCCGGACCGCGGCCTCAAGTTCCGCGTAGCTCCAGTCGGTATGTCGCGGGCCATCCGCGATGGAAAGCGCGGTCTTGTCCGGTTGCGTTGCGGCGTGGCGCAGCACATGGGCGGCCATGTTGAACGGCGTCGGGCAGGGCACCGCCGCGGCGGAGGTGTCGGAAATGGATAGCATCACAATTGGCTAGCCCGCGCGCTCCTGCGTTGCAAGCGGCGTTGGCGCGGATTATAGAGAGCGCATGAAAGCTCGTGACCCGAAATCCCTGATTACCATTGCCCGCGCCAGCGGCTCGGACGAGACCGCTGAACCCTTGGATCTGGGAGCCCGCGTGCGCGAACTGCGCAAGGCGCGGGACTGGACGCTGGAATACGCGGCCAATCAGGCAGGGCTGGCGCGCTCGACATTGTCCAAGATCGAAAATGGCCAGATGTCACCGACTTACGAGGCGTTGAAGAAGCTGGCCGAAGGGTTGGAAATCTCCGTGCCGCAGCTGTTTACCCCGCCGCAAAGGGACCAGGTGAACGGGCGGATGACGGTGACCAAGTCCGGCGATGGCGCGGCCCATGCCACTGCCACCTACGAGCATGAGCTGCTGGCGGACGGCCTGTCCCGTAAGCAGATGCTGCCATACCGTGCCCGTGTTCGCGCGCGGTCGATGGAGGAATTCGACGGCTGGGTGCGCCACGACGGCGAGGAATTCCTGTACGTGCTCACCGGTGTGATCAAGCTTTACACGGAATTTTACGAGCCGATCGAAATGCGTCGTGGGGACAGCGCCTATTACGACGCTGCCATGGGGCACAACGTGATTTCCACCAGCCCGGAAGATGCAATGATCCTCTGGGTAACCTCGCTGGCCTGATCCACTTCGGGGCCAGTGGACCAGCTTCGCTAATGTTGCGGCTGGCCGTCCAACTCGCGCAGCAGGCTTTCGACATAGAGGAAGTCATCGACCTCTTCTTGTGCCTCGGTGAGCGTGAGGTGATGGGTGCGGGCCAGATAGGCGACGAATTTGTCCCGGTCATCCAATAGCGATGGGGCGTTCTTGGCCTTCAAATGTGGAAAGCGCTGTTTGATGCGTGGCATCCTGTCAATCCAGCTGGCAGCTGCTGCTTGTACAGGCATTGGGGGGCACTCCCTGACAAACGGTTCACGATGGTTGGATGCCCATCCTAACATTTTTTCGACGACCTGATAACAGGGCGTCAAGCGCAGCGGCGTGGCCCGCCCTCAAAGTCGCCGGTCACCCGGCCGAATTCACAGTCCGATGGACGCCGAAAGATGGCTGGATGCGATGGTTCGTTTGCGGTGCTTTGGCGGCAGCTGGTGCTCCGGGCCGCGCGCGATGGGGCTAGCGCATTGTCGTCCGATCGGTTCGCCGGCTGCGTGTCGAAGCACCGCTGCGTTGGGGGCTATCCAAGGTGACAGTTTGACGTTGTCGGATGTTGCCTGGGCCGTTGGGCGGTGTGCCCGAGGGGCAAATCAACGCTCATATCTCACCCGCCGTTCGGAGCGGTTTCGAGGTGCTTAAACGCCAGAATGTGCACAGGATCGTTTTGCGAAAATGCAAGGGCGGGGGTGTTAGGGACGTAATCCGGAGAGAAGAGGTGTCGCCGCCCTATCTGCCCCTGCAGGGGCAGTGGCGGCGACACCATGTGCTTTACTCTGGCTGATACCACCAGACATGCGGCATGAATTCGGTCCGGTCGCCGTAGATCGGCAGTGTCTCGGGAAAGCGCAGCTCTTTCTTATGCGCGATCCTGCCCACGTCGTAGGTCCAGAAGGGGATCACGTAGCGACCAGCGGTCAACACCCGGTCCAGCGCGCGTACGGCGTGAACGAAATCCTCCGGCTCCTTGGCCGTCAGCATCGCATCGATCATCGCTTCGGCGGCCGGGCTGTTCATGCCCATCAGGTTGCGGCTGCCGGGTTCGGTAATCCCCTCGCTTCCCCAGTAATAGCGCTGTTCGTTGCCCGGGCTGAGAGACAGTTCCCGGCGGTAGCGTGTGAGGTCAAAATCGTAATTCGTCTCGCGCTCGACGAATTGGGCGTTATCGACGGTCTCCACCTTAAGCGATATGCCGAGGCGCTCCAATGCGCGCCCATAGATACCGATCACCGTGTCCATCTCGCTGTCACCCTGGCGGATCAGAACGGTCAGTTCCAGCGGTGTTCCATCGTCGTTGCGCAGCACGCCGTCCTGCACGGTCCAGCCAGCCTCTGCCAGCAGCTTGGCTGCGCGCCGCAGATCCTTTCGGTTTCGTTCACTGCTATCACCTTCGGGCAGGCTATAGCCCTCCAGTGTGCCGGGAGGCAGGTTGTCGGCGAAGGGTTCCAGCAGCTCGCGTACGGCACCTTCTGCCGGGCCGGGGCGCATGCCCAGAACCGAGCCCGAGTAATAGGACTGAATGCGGGGCTGGCTGCCGCCGGTGATCGTGCCGTTGATGTATTCGAAATTGAACGCCAGCAACAGCGCCTCGCGCACGCGCCAATCGTCAAGGGGCGCGCGGCGGGTGTTCATCACCAGGCCGGTCATTCCGGAGGGTCGCTGATGAGGGATTTCGGTCTTCACGATATCGCCACGTGTCGCGGCGGGGAAATCATAGGCGACCTGCCAACGGTCGGCATTGAATTCGCGCACCGCGCTCAGCTCACCCGCCTTGAAGGCTTCGAACAGGACGGTCTCATCGCCGAAAAAGTCGATGCGCATTTCATCAAAGTTCTGTGTTCCTGCGCGAAACGGCAGATCGGCGCCCCAGTAGTCGGGGTTGCGCCGCAGCGTGACGTAACGCCCGGCTTCGTAGTCCGACACGACGTAGGCGCCGGTCCCGATGGGCGCGCCGTCGACGGAGTCGGTGGCGAAATCCTTGCCCTCCCATTGGGCCTTCTTGAGGATCGGTCGCATTCCGGCAATTAGCGCCAACTCGCGATCCTGCGTGTTGAAGGCAATCCTGAGTTTGCGCGGGCCGGTCTGTTCAATGCTTTCGACCTTGGTCCAGAAACCGCGATAGCGGGGGTGCCCCTTGGTTCCCAGGGTCTCGTAGGACCAGATCACGTCTTCGACGGTAACCGGGCTTCCGTCGGAGAATCGCGCTTCCTCCCGCAGGGTGAATTCGACCCAGGATCGATCCTCGGGAACCTCAATCGATTCGGCCAGCAGCCCGTAAAGGGAGAAGGGTTCGTCCCAGGAACGACCCATCAGGCTCTCATAGCTCCAGTAGCGAAGTTGCCAGGGGACGGTGCCTTTAAGTTGAAACGGGTTCAACGAGTCGAAGCCACCGGTGTTGCCAAAGACAACCCGTCCGCCCTTGGGCGCGTCGGGGGTGGCATAGGGCAGGGACACAAAATCCGGTGGTAGAGCCGGGTCCCCATACATAGCTATGCCATGAGCTGATTCTGCCAAGGCGAAATTGGCGGTAAAAGCCAAGGTGATTCCTGCCCATGCAGCCCGAAAAATCCGGAAATTTTCTTTTCTCATTTTGCCTACAATCCCCGACGGCCCTTGTTTTCCTGCGCGATCACGCTAGGCGCGCTCCACCGTCTTTTCAAACTTTTAGCTTGGATGAAACTGGGAAATTGCTTATAAAGGGGTCACTGCTCGATAGGTTTCTTGCCTGTATGAAACCTGCCTCAATAACTGACGCCCGCCTCGCGCGGGCGTTTTTTTTGGTGACACGGCTCCGGTTGCCTAGGCTGTCCGCGCGGCAAAACGTGTGGATCTTTCCGTACTCCTACGCGTTTATTTTGCAGTTGCAGCATGGCACAGTGCGGCCAGAAACCGACAGCTGAGGGGTATAGCCAAATGTCGTTGAAAGGAAAAACCGCCGTTATCACCGGGTCGAACTCCGGGATCGGGTTGGGCATCGCGCGCGAACTGGCCAGGGCTGGCGCCGATGTGGTGCTGAATTCCTTTACGGATCGTGCCGAGGATCATGAGCTTGCCAGTCAACTTGCGGCCGAATTCGGCGTTGGTGCCCGCTACATTCAGGCCGACATGTCCAAGGGGAGCGAGTGCCGCGCCCTGATTGAGCAGGCCGGGGCCTGTGACATCCTGGTGAACAACGCGGGCATTCAGCATGTTGCCCCGATCGAGAGTTTTCCCGAGGAAAAGTGGGACGCGATCATCGCGATCAATATGTCGTCGGCCTATCACACCATGGCGGCGGCGCTGCCGAAGATGCGGGCGGCAGGCTGGGGACGGATCGTCAACATCGCCTCGGCCCACGGCCTGACGGCATCCCCCTACAAATCGGCCTATGTGGCGGCCAAGCACGGGGTCGTGGGCATGACCAAGACTGTCGCGCTGGAAACCGCGGAGGAGCCGATCACATGTAACGCGATCTGCCCGGGCTACGTGCTGACACCTCTGGTGGAGGCCCAGATCCCGGACACGATGGAAAAATACAACATGAGCCGCGAGGATGTGGTGAAGAAGGTGATGCTGGAGCGCCAGCCCAGTCGCGAATTCGCCACTGTCGAGCAGATGGGAGGGACCGCCGTGTTCCTGTGTTCTGACGCGGCAGCGCAGATCACCGGCACGACGATCAGCGTCGACGGCGGCTGGACCGCCCTCTAAGGGCGCGCGATCGGCAGGCGGGAGAGGGGCGGCGCTGTCTTGCCCCTCCTGCCTGCTCTGAGGCGGCACAGGCGAAAGGGGCGAAAACGCGATGGTGAAACGGATTGATCTTGCCCTGCAGGGCGGCGGCGCCCATGGGGCCTTTACCTGGGGCGTTCTCGACCGCCTGCTGGAAGAAGAGCGGTTGGAGGTGGCGGCGATCACCGGCACCTCTGCCGGCGCACTGAACGGTGCCGCGTTCAAGTCGGGCATGGTGCAGGGCGGGCGCGAAGGTGCCAAGGCCGCCTTGGACAGGTTGTGGCGCAAGATGGGCGCCGTGGGCGATATGCGTTTTGCCCATTGGCTGACGCGCTTTGATGCCGTGGCCTTGGCCAGCACCTGGGAGGCGATGGTGCCGTTCTCGCCTATGGATACGATGAGCCAGGTCGTCTCGCCGTACCACTATGGCCCGTTCTATCGCAACCCGCTGCGCGACGTGGTCGAAGCTTTCGACTTTGCCAATGTCTGTGCCGATGAGGGGCCGGAACTGTTTGTCTGCGCGACCTGTGTACGGACCGGAAAGATCCGGGTGTTCCAGGGGGAGGAGCTCGGGACCGACGCCATTCTGGCTTCGGCATGTCTTCCCGATCTGTTTCAAGCGGTGGAAATCGAGGATCCCCGGACGGGCCGGATCGAGGCCTATTGGGACGGTGGCTACACCGGAAATCCCGCGTTGTTCCCTTTATTTCGCGAAAACCTGCCCGGCGACGTGGTGATCGTGAACATCAATCCGCTGGAACGTGATGAAATCCCCAAGACGCCGCAACAGATACGAAACCGGGTGAACGAGATCAGCTTCAATTCTTCGCTGTTGCGCGAACTGCGGGCGATCAACTTCGTGCAGCGGCTGCTGGCGGATGGCACGCTGGAGCCGGGGCGGATGAAGGCGGTCCGGGTCCACATGATTTCCGACGATGCGTTGATGACTCAGTTGTCCGTGACCACCAAGCTGGTGCCGGTGCCGCAGATCCTGGCGCGGTTGAAACAGGCAGGGCGCGACGCCGCTGACAAGTTCCTGGAGCGCGACTGGGGCAACCTGGGGGAGCGGTCCTCGGTCGATCTGCCGGAGATGTTCAGTTAGGCGCTCTTTCGCGCGCCCCGGCCGCTGTCCGCTGTCAGCGGTTGGCTGGGATCTTTGGGGTTGGGGTAGACGAGGCCCGCGGAAATCACCAGTTTCGCGGAATCCTCGACCGACATGTCCAACTCGATCACGTCTTCCTCGGGAACGAACAGCAGAAAGCCCGAGGTCGGGTTCGGTGTCGTGGGAAGGAAGACGCTCATCAGCTTGCCGCTGGTTTCCGCACGGTTTGCAATCTCGCCCTTGGCCGTGGTGGAGATGAAGCCGATCGCCCAGATGCCCTTGCGCGGGTATTGTACCAGGCAGGCCTTTTCAAAGCTGCGCTCGGATTGGGCGAACACGGTTTCGGAGATCTGCTTGATGCCCGAGTAGACGGTACGCACCACCGGCATCCGGTCCACGAGGCTTTCGGCAAAGCTGATCATCGACCGGCCGATGATGCCCTTGGCGATCCAGCCGACGATGACCGTAAACAACAGGAAGATGATCAGCCCGACGCCGCGCAGGTTGATCCCGATGTATTGTTCAGGACGAAACGTATGCGGCACCAGCGGCAGCACCACGCTGTCGATCCACCCCATGACGGACCACAGAAGCCAGATTGTCAGGCCAACCGGGGCAATCACCACGATGCCGGTAAAGAAAGAGGCGCGCAGCCTTGAAAACAGTCCGGGGCGGCGGTGGGGTTCTTCGTCGAAGGGCGTTGTCATCTGGTCAGCTTTTGCGGAAATTTCCAAATGAACCTAGGCATTGAATGGGGGCGGAGCAATGGGGGCCGCCCCCAAAATCAAGTCATTATGCCAGTTTGTTCAGTTCCTGGGCGATCCGGGCCGCCAGTCGCGCGTTGTTGCGCACCAGTGCGATGTTCGCGGTCAGCGAACGTCCTTCGGTCAATTCAAAGATCCGGGACAGCAGAAACGGCGTCACATCCTTGCCCGCGATGCCTTGTGCATCCGCTTCGGACTGGGCCTGCGCGATCACGGGGGCGAGGTCTTCTGCGGCGATCTCGTCCTCCGCCGGGATCGGGTTGGCGACCAGTTGCCCGCCGGGCAGGCCCATCGCCTGCCGGGTTGCGTGGGCGCGGGCGATCTGGGCGGCGTCATCCATGCGCAGCGGCGCCTTCAGGTCGGATTGCGCCGACCAGAAGGCGGGGAAGCTGTCCTGGCCATAGGCAATCACCGGCACGCCTTGGGTTTCCAGCACTTCCAGGGTCTTCGGGACGTCAAGAATGGCCTTGGCGCCGGCGGCGACCACGGTAACCGGGGTCTGGGCCAGCTCCAGCAGGTCGGCGGAGATATCGAAGGAGGTCTCGGCCCCCTTGTGCACGCCGCCGATGCCACCGGTGGCAAAGACCGAAATGCCCGCCAGCCGAGCGGCGATCATGGTTGCGGCTACGGTGGTGGCGCCGGTGCCGCCGGTGGCGATGCAGGCGGGCATGTCGGCGCGCGAAATCTTGGCGACGCCCTTGGCCTGGCCCAGCGCCTGCAGCTGCTCGGGTTCGAGGCCAACGTGCAGCACGCCGTCCAGAACGGCCATGGTGGCGGGCACGGCGCCTGCATCGCGGATGTCCTGCTCGACCTGGGCGGCGACCTCGACATTCTGCGGGTAGGGCATGCCGTGGGTGATGATGGTGCTCTCCAGCGCCACGATGGCGCGGCCCTCATCCTTGGCGGACTGGACTTCGGCGGAATAACGGATGTCGATCACAGCGGGGGTTCTCCTGAAACGTAGGTGGCGGCGGCTTTCAACGCCGCGGTCAATGCGGTGCGGCGGTCGGCGCCGCCGGCTTCGGCGGCGATATGCGCCGCCATGAAAGTGTCGCCCGCCCCGGTGACGCGGGCCACGGTAACGCGGGGCGGCTCCAGGGTGATGGCGCCAGCGGCGCTGGCCTCGGTTGCGGATTTGCCGCCATCGGTCACCAGCACCCGTGCCGCGCCGCGCGCGAGCATGGCATTTGCGGCGGTCTCGCTGTCGGTGAACTCAGCCTGGCACAGGATGCCGGCCTCTTCGAGGTTCACGTAGAGCGTGCCGCGGCTGCGGCTGAGGAAGGGGCGCAGTCGTTCAGCCTTTCCGGGGGAGGCAGGGGCCACGCGCAGGTCGGCGGCGGCAAAGGCCGGGCTGGCGGCGATCTCGTCCAGTAGCGAGAGGGTCAGGTTGCCGTCCAAGGCCACCTGGCCTTCATAGGGGGCCTGGGCAGAGCCAAGCGCGCCGTCGGACAGCGGCCGCAGGATCTTGTCCCCTGCCGCTTCGAGGGAATGGGCATCGGCGATGGCGGCAATCAACCCGTTGGCGCCTTCGACAGCCATGTAGCGATCGGTCGGCAGGTCCTCGGAGCGATAGATATAGTCGGTGTTGAGGCCAAGGTGGCCACAGGCATTGATCAGTTCGTCCCCTTCCGGGTCGCGCCCCACCGACGTCAGCAGGGCAGGCGTCATGCCAAAGCGGGCGAGGGTCATCGCAATATTCATCGCCACCCCGCCGGGGAGACGGGTGATGCGACCGGGCATGTCGGAGCCACGCTGCATTTCCATGCTCGAGCGGCCGATGATGTCCCAAAGGACCGATCCGATGCAGAGGATGGCAGGTGCTGAAGTGTTTGGCGCTTGTGTCATGGAAACCTATTGCCGCCTTTGGCAAAACTTCGCAAGCGTGTTCGCCGCGCCGTGGCCGTAAAGGTCCGGCGCATCCTGCCTTGGCGGTTGGCAGGCGGGTGTCGCAGGGCAAGAGGTCAGCGAGTGCGGCCGCTGCTGGCATTGGCGCAGGCATCGCGGGGCAACGACGGTGCAGGTGTCGCCACAAAGGTGCTTGCTATCTTGAGAGCGCTATCCAACACTCGTGGGACCACATCGGGTAAATTGCGTCGGAAGGGGCGCGACGTCCGGCACAAGCAATGGGGAGTGGTACAGGCAAGATGACATGACGTTGTCCTCCGGATTGCGGCGTTGTTTGAAAGGGCTGCGGATATGCGTCGCGCTTGTGATCTGCGCCTTTGCCGCTGTTGCCTCGCCTGCTCGAAGCCACGAGGTGACGCCCACGATCGTGGATTTCTCCGTTTCGGAAGGCCGGATCACGTTGCAGCTGCGGATGAACGCGGAAGCCTTCGTGGCGGGGATGGATCTGGATCGGCTGGCGAATACCGAGGAAAGCCCGCTATCCGCCGATTACGATGAACTTCGGGCGCTGGCTCCGGCAGAGATTGAACCGATGGTGCGTCTCTTTGCCGAGGATTGGTTGAACGACCTCTCGGTCACTGCCAATGGCCCCGTAGAGCTGGCGTTGGAGACCGTACTCATCCCGGATGTCGGTGATACGACCGTGCCGCGCGCGTCGACATTGCGCCTGGTCGGATCCCTGCCAGCCAATGCGCGCAGCTTGCGCATCTCATGGCCGACCGGATCCGGCGGGGTGGTGCTGCGCCAGAATTCCGTAGAGGCGCCCTATACCGGCTTTCTGAAGGCTGGGCAGCGGTCCGTCGCGATACCGATCGGCGGCGGCTCTGTCGGCGCCCCGATGGAGGTCCTTGCCGATTATGCGCGTCTCGGAATGGCCCATGTTCCGGCCAAGGGAGTGGAGCACCTGCTGTTCGTGCTTGGACTGTTCTTGCTCAGCCCGCGCCTGTGGCCGCTGATGTTGCAGGCTAGCCTGTTCCTTGCGGGGCAAAGCCTGACGCTCGCGCTGGGCGCTGTGGGGGCTGTGGCTGTCAATTTCGCAGTGGTCGAGCCCTTGGTCGCGCTGACCATCGTTCTGGTGGCGGTGGAGAATATCTTTGTCCGTCGCCTGCACTATTGGCGCGTGGTGCTGGTCGTGGTCGCTGGCCTGCTGCACGGCTTTGCGCTTGCCCAACCATTGACGCAAGCCGGGCTGCCCCCGGGCGCGGTGTCACCCGCGTTGGTTGGCTTCAGCCTGGGTGTGGCGGCGGTTCAGATTGCGGTGGTCGCCGTGGCCTATCTGGGGGTGCGCCTGTGGTTCGGGCGGCACCCGAAATACCGGGGCCGGGTGGCGATCCCGGCCTCGCTCACCATCGCGGTGGTCGGCGGCTATTGGGTGGTTGAGCGCCTGGTCCTGTAAGGCGCCCACTTTCCGCTGGGTCGGCCCGGATCAGCCCATGGCCCGGGTCAGCGTCTTCAGCGCCGCCAGGGGATCTTCAGCGTGCCAGATTTCATCACCGATCCCAAAGAAGTCGGTGAAGGGCGCGACCTGGCGCACCAGGTCTTCGGTCAGTCCGCCTTCGGCGACGACCGGCACCTCGATCATCTCGGACCACCACTGGAACAGGTCAACCTCGGCCTGGGCGCCATCGCCCAGACCGGACGTGCCGACCGGACCGAAGCTGACGTAATCCGCGCCCGCTTCGCCCGCGACCATTCCGTCGTGTTGCGACGCGCCGCAAAAGGAGCCGACGATGGCATCCGGCCCCAGCGCCTTGCGCGCGGTGCGGATGGATTTTGACGCATCGGTCAGGTGGACGCCGTCCAGCCCCAGGCGCTCGGCCAGGATCTGGTGGTCGGAGATCACCAGCGCCACGTCGCGCGCCATGGTCACTTCGCGCAGGGCGTCGCCCGCGCGGCTCAGCGTGTCTTCGTCACGGCTCGCCAGATCCAGCCGCACACAGGCGACCTCGACCGCATCGAGAACCCGTGCCAGCTGACCGGGAAATTTGCCCAGCTCGAAACTGGGCGGGGAGATCAGGTAGATCTGCGGCTGTTCCGGTGCGTCTGCAGGGCTTTCCATCGTGGCGCTCCAATATTCAGGGAATTGGTCGGTATTTATCCGATTTGCTGCGGGACGCAAGGATTTGCGCTGTGTCTGGGGCAGGAAAAGGGCGGTCAGGCGGCGCTGGACCTTGCCCCGCAGCGCTGTGGGCAGTAGAGCTGTGCCGATTTTGCCGGAGATGAAGATGCCCACGGAAAACCCCCAACCCGCCTTTGTCCTTGTCCGCCCGCAGATGGGCGAGAATATCGGTGCCGCAGCCCGGGCGATGTGGAACTTCGGACTGGACCGGATGCGCATCGTGGCGCCCCGTGACGGCTGGCCCAACCCCAAGGCCGTGGCCATGTCGTCGGGTGCGGGTCGCTTGCTGGACGAGGCGCAGCTCTGCGCGGACGTGCCCGAGGCGCTGGGCGATTGCACCTATGTATTCGCCACCACCGCCCGCCAGCGCGGGCTGACCAAACCGGTCTACAGCCCCGAGCGCGCGATGCAGATCGCGGCGGAGAAGATCGCCGCAGGCGAGAAGGTCGCGGTGATGTTCGGCCCCGAACGCGCAGGCCTGGAGAACGAGGACATCGCTAAGGCTAACGCCATCATCTCGGTGCCGGTGAACCCGCTCTACGCCTCGCTGAACCTCGGTCAATGCGTGTTGCTGACCGGCTATGAATGGATGCGCCAATCCGCGGAAGTGGTGCATGAAACCACCGATCTCGGCCGCAAGGGCGAATGGGCCACCGGGCTCGAGGTGGAAAAGCTGGTCGAGCATTACGAGCAGCGGTTGGATGAGGCAGGTTTCTTCTTCCCGCCGGAAAAGGCCGAGGGAATGAAAACCAACCTGCGCAACCTTTGGTCCCGCATGCGGATGACCCGCTCTGATGTGCAGATGTTGCATGGCATCATGCGGCAGATGGTGCGCTGGAAGGAACGGGACGGCCAATAAGCCGCACTGGACCACAGCTGAAACCACCCCTAGCTTGGCAGCAAAGTTGACGAGGCAAGCATGAGCAAGCGTAGCATTTTCCAAGAAGTCGAGGGCGAGAAATCTGACGCGCCCGTGGTACAGCCCGGGGTGATCGATCGTGGCCGTTCCGGCGCGCGCAGGGCCATTCGCGCGTGGCTGATGGTGCTGTTTGGCCTGGTGGTAGCCATGATCGTCGTCGGCGGGCTGACCCGGCTCACCGACAGCGGGTTGTCGATCACCGAATGGCGACCGGTGACCGGTGCCATCCCGCCGATGTCCGAGGCCGAATGGCAGGCCGAGTTCGACAAGTACAAGCAGATCGACCAATGGCGCATCCAGAACCAGTGGATGGAGCTTGCGGACTTCAAGGAAATCTACTGGTGGGAATGGGGGCACCGTCAGCTGGGGCGCGTGATCGGTCTGGTGTGGGCCCTTGGCTTCTTTGGCTTCCTGGTCGCCCGGAAGATCCCGGCAGGGTGGACCGGACGCTTGCTGCTGCCCGGTGTGCTGGGCGCGGTGCAGGGCGCGATCGGCTGGTGGATGGTGGCCTCTGGCGTCACTCAGGGAGAGGGCATGACCTCTGTCGCCTCTTATCGTCTGGCGACGCATCTTGGGCTGGCCTTTGTGATCCTCGGCTACATTGCATGGTACGTGCTGCTGCTTGGACGCGAGGAGCGGGAATTGATGCAGGCGCGCCGGGCCAAGGAGGCGAAGCTGTTCAGCCTGTCCACCGGCCTGATGCATTTCGCCTTCCTGCAGATCCTGCTGGGGGCGCTGGTGGCCGGGATCGACGCGGGGCGCTCCTATACCGACTGGCCGCTGATGGGCGGTCAGGTGTTCCCCCCGAACCCGTTCATGGTCGAGCCGCTGTGGCGCAACTTCTTTGAAAATCCCGGCCTGGTGCAGTTCATCCACCGGGTGGCGGGCTACCTGCTGTTTGCCTTTGCGGTGGTCGCCTGGCTGCGGGGGCGCGGTTCCGCCCATGCGCGGACCCGGTTTGCCTTCAACGCGGTGATCGCCGCGATGTCGGTTCAGGTGGTGCTGGGGATTGTGACGGTGCTCTACGCGGCGCCGCTGCATGCGGCGATCACGCACCAGCTGGTGGCGATTGTCGTCTGGGTGCTGATCCTGCGCGCCCGCTACCTGTCGGCCTATCCGATTGCAACTTCGATCAAGGACCATTGAGACCATGACCGCATTTGACGAATTGATGGCGTTTGAACGCGAAACGCAGGCGCTGGCGCAGATCGCGGGCCGTCTCGGCTGGGATCAGGAAACCGTGATGCCCCGGGGCGCGGCACCGCAGCGGGGCGAGGAAATGGCCGCGATCGAAGCGGTGCTCCATGCCCGCCGAAGCGATCCGCGCGTGGCCGAATGGCTGGAGCAGGCCGACGCTTCGGATGAGGTCGCAGCGGCGCAGCTGCGCGAGATCCGCCGCAGCTACGAGCGCACGGTGAAGGTCCCCGCCGATCTAGCCAAGCGTCTTGCCCAGGTCACGTCCGAGGCACAGGGCAAATGGGCCGAGGCCCGCGCCGCCGAGGACGTCGCCGCCTTCCTGCCTGTCCTGGCGGAAGTGGTCGCTCTGAAGCGCGAAGAAGGCCAGGCGCTGGCTGCGGGTGGCGATGTCTATGACGCCATGGTGCAGGATTATGAACCCGGCATGAGCGGCGCGGGGATCGCCGAGATCTTTGATGCCATGCGCCCCGGATTGGTCGAGCTGCGGGCCAAGGTGCTGGACCGTCCCGCCCCCAAGGCCGTCGAAGGCAAGTTCGACGAAGCCAAGCAAATGCAGCTGAGCGTCAAGATCGCCGAAACCTTCGGCTATGATTTGCGCCATGGCCGGGTCGACAAGGCGGTTCACCCGTTCAGCTCCGGCTCCGGGCTGGATGTGCGCATCACCACGCGCACCAGTGCCACCGATCCCTTCAACTGCATCTACTCCACCATCCACGAGGTCGGTCACGCCGCCTACGAGCAGAACATCTCACGCGAGTTCCTGCTGACACCGCTGGGACGCGGGGTGTCGATGGGGGTGCATGAAAGTCAGAGCCGGATCTACGAGAACCAGATCGGGCGCAGCCGCGCCTTCACGGGATGGCTGTTCGGGCAGATGCAGGAGATTTTTGGCGACTTCGGCATCGCCGATGCGGATGCCTTCTATGCAGCGGTGAACCGCGTCAACAAAGGCTACATACGCACCGAGGCGGATGAGCTGCAATACAACCTGCACGTCATGCTCCGCTTTGATCTGGAACGCGCGCTGATGCGGGGGGATCTGGAGGTCGCCGACCTTGAAGCCGCGTGGAACGATCGCTTCGAGGCGGATTTCGGCTATGCCGTGGACAAGCCGTCGAATGGCTGCTTGCAGGATGTGCACTGGTCCGTCGGCCTGTTTGGCTATTTCCCGACCTATGCCCTTGGCAATGTATACTCCGGCTGCCTGTACCAGGCGCTGCGCCGGGACGTGCCGGGCCTGGATGCAGAGCTGGCGTCAGGCGTTACCTCGGCCGCGACTGGCTGGTTGCGCCAGAACCTGCAAAACTTCGGTGGCCTGCGCAGCCCGCGCGACACCATCATCCATGCGTCCGGGATGGAGCCGGGGCATGAGCCGCTGCTGGCGTATCTGAACGAAAAATTCGGCCTGATCTACGATCTGTGAATCGGGGCGGGCAGGGGTCCGGGGTGACGCGCAGCGGTTGCCCCGGAATTGCCGTATTGTTGGGGTATCCTCTCAGAACGTGGTGAGTTGAGAGGGTAACAAGATGCACACAGCCGTAGCTTATCTGCTTTTTGCCAGCTTCGTTCTGGCGCCGTCGCTGATCTGAATTCGCTCGGCGGTCAGATCAATGCCATGCGTTCGGCCCGTTCCGGGTCGGGGAACGGCCGGTAGAGGCCGTAGTCGGCCCTGGCAATCAATGCCGAGACGTTGGAATACAGCCGCTCCACTTGCTCGTCATGTTCGCCAAGGACGCGGAAGGCCTGATCCAGCTGGGTCATGTCGGTAAATTCGATCTCCAGCATGAAATCACGGGACTCGCCACTGGCCAGGTTCAACTTGCGCCGCAGCAAGCGCCATTTCTGGACCACGCCGCGTTCCTGCAGGTAGCCCAGCCATTGGTCAACCGCGCTGGCAAAACTCAGGGCCTTGGCCTCGTGGTGCAGATCGATGGCACAGTGATAGAGGTTCATCAGGCGTCTCCTCGCAGATGGTCAACCACAGGATGAGGCTGGCACAGAAGAGTTAGCAGTGTGTTAAACACCAAAAAAACGCCGCCCCGAACTTCGGGGCGGCGTTGTCGTTGATGCATTGTGAATAGGGCTTCAGCTCTCTTCTTCGTCCTCGCCGTTCTCCGCGATCCAGGCGACCGACACGACTTCTTCGCCTTTGCCGGTGTTGAACACCCGCACGCCACCGGCAGAGCGGGAGCGGAAGGAAATTCCCTCCACCGGTACCCGGATCGACTGCCCCTTGGAGGTTGCAAGCATGATCTGGTCGTCCATCTCCACCGGGAAGGACGCGACGATCTCGCCACCGCGCATAGCCTTGTCCATCGCGGTGACACCCATACCGCCGCGGCCGCGGACAGGGTAGTCGTGGCTGGACGACAACTTGCCCGAACCGCCCGACGTAATGGTCAGGATCAGGTTTTCGGCTGCCGACATCTCGGCATAGAGCTCGGTCGAGAAGTTGGGATCTTCCACCGCGTCCTCATCCGAAGCCTCGGCGTCGTCGGTCAGACCGGCCATGGCGCGACGCATCTTCAGGTAGGCCGTGCGCTGCTCCGGTGTGTACTTGGAATGGCGGATGACCGACATCGATACCACCCGATCCTCTCCGGTGAGCTTGATCCCGCGGACACCGGTGGATTCGCGCGAGTTGAACACGCGCACATCGGTGGAGCGGAATCGGATGGCGCGGCCCGAGTTGGTGAAGAGCATCACGTCATCGTCTTCCGAGCAGATCCGCACGTTGACCAGCTGAACCGAGCCGTCCTCGGGCAGTTTCATCGCGATCTTGCCGTTGCGGCGAACGTTGGTGAAATCGGACAACCGGTTGCGACGCACGTCGCCGCCAGAGGTGGCAAAGACCACCTGCAGGTTTTCCCATTCCTCGTCCGGCACATCGACCGGCATGATCGCGGCAATCGACACGCCCGGCGGGATCGGCAGGATGTTGACGATCGCCTTGCCCTTCGACGTGCGGCCACCCTGCGGCAGGCGCCAGGTCTTCAGCTTGTAGACCATGCCGTCGGTGGTGAAGAACAGCAGCTGGGTATGGGTGTTGGCCACGAACAGCGTGGTCACCACATCCTCTTCCTTGGTCTGCATGCCGCTGAGGCCTTTGCCGCCGCGCTTCTGGGCGCGGAAGTCTGCCAGCGGGGTGCGCTTGATGTAGCCGCCGGAGGTCACGGTCACCACCATGTCCTCGCGCTCAATCAGGTCCTCGTCCTCCATGTCGCCCGACCAGTCGACGATCTCGGTGCGGCGCGGCACGGCGAAGTTGTCGCGCACCTCGCGCAGCTCGTCCGCGATGATGCCCATGATGCGCTCACGCGAGGACAGGATTTCCAGGTATTCCTTGATCTTGCGCGCCAGTTCTTCGAGCTCGTCGGTAACTTCCTTGACGCCGATCTGGGTCAGGCGCTGCAGACGCAGTTCGAGGATGGCGCGGGCCTGGGTCTCGGACAGGTTGTAGGTCCCGTCGTCGTTCATCGTGTGGGTCGGATCGTCGATCAGGCGGATGTAGTCCGCGATCTCGGCGGCCGGCCAGCGTCGTGTCATCAGCTTTTCACGCGCTTCCGCGGCATCAGCCGAGGCCCGGATGGTGGCGACCACCTCGTCGACGTTGGAGACCGCGACGGCCAGACCACACAGGATGTGACTGCGCTCACGCGCCTTGCGCAGTTCGTAAGCGGTGCGGCGGGCAACGACGTCCTCGCGGAACTCGATGAAGGAGGTCAGGAACTTGCGCAGGGTCAGCTGCTCGGGGCGGCCGCCATTCAGGGCCAGCATGTTGCAGCCAAAGGAGGTCTGCATCGGGGTGAAGCGATAGAGCTGGTTCAGCACCACTTCGGGCGTTGCATCGCGCTTCAGCTCGACCACGACCCGCACGCCGTTGCGATCGGATTCGTCCTGCACGTGGGCGACGCCCTCGATCTTCTTCTCGCGGACCTGCTCGGCGATCTTTTCGATCATCGCGGCCTTGTTCACCTGGTAGGGGATCTCGTCCACGACGATGGCATAGCGATCCTTGCGGATCTCCTCCACGCGGGTCTTGGCACGGATGATGACGCTGCCGCGGCCCTCGAGGTATGCCTTGCGCGCGCCCGAGCGACCCAGCATCACGCCGCCGGTCGGAAAGTCCGGGCCGGGGATGTAGTCGATCAGCTGTTCGCTGGTCAGGTCCGGGTCTTCGATCAGCGCCAGCGTGGCATCAACGACTTCGCCCAGGTTGTGCGGCGGGATGTTGGTGGCCATACCAACCGCAATACCGCCGGCGCCGTTGACCAGCATGTTCGGGAACCGCGCGGGCAGAACCGTGGGTTCCCGGTCCTTGCCGTCGTAGTTGTCCTGGAAATCGACGGTTTCCTTTTCGATGTCCGCCAGGATCGCCGCAGCGGGCTTGTCCATGCGCACCTCGGTGTAACGCATGGCCGCCGGGTTGTCCCCGTCCATCGAGCCGAAGTTGCCCTGGCCGTCCAGCAGGGGCAGCGACATCGAGAAGTCCTGCGCCATCCGCACCAGCGCGTCATAGATCGCGCTGTCGCCGTGCGGGTGGTATTTACCCATCACGTCGCCGACGGGGCGGGCCGACTTCCGGTAAGGCTTGTCGTGGGTGTTGCCGGACTCATGCATTGCATAGAGAATGCGCCGGTGCACCGGTTTCAGCCCGTCGCGCAGATCCGGGATCGCGCGGCTGACGATGACCGACATCGCGTAATCGAGATACGAGTTGCGCATCTCGGACTCGATGGAGACCGTGGGACCGTCATAGACTGGCCGTTCCGGCAGGTTTTCATCCATATTTTCAGGAGTTTCCGGCGTATCGCTCACGTTGGCTGCCCGCTCTTTCTTCTGGCTCTATATCTTGTGTTAGCACCCTATCAGATACCGCATATGAGGCGCAAGCACACAGCCCGGCGGTCCGCAGGCGAGACCGATTTTACGGTATGATGCAGGTTTTAACAGAAATTAACCAATTGCCTCCTAGCATCATGGGAAGGGGGATAAAATTGGAGGACAATTATGGAGACAACTGAAACTGAACTGATGCTGAAGGGATATGGGCTGACCACGGCGGAGCTGACCTACCACATGCCGGATTACACCCATGTGCTGAACACCTTCGTGTGGCAGCAATACGACCTTTTGCCCGATCATCCACGCCTGTTCGAATTCATCGAGTTCTGGCAACGCGAGATCGACGGACCCTTGCATTCAGTACGGTTCAGCCATCGCAAGATGATCGGTCCCAATGAATGGCGAAACGTGGTGGGAGAATTCCCGATCCACTGACCGCATCTTGCCAAACGCCGCACTGCGCTGATTGATGGGATCAGGGCGAATTTGCGTTGTTTTTAAATTGCCGCGTTCCGACTCGCGCAATAGGGTCGCGTCCACAGGTTTCGGCAGGTGTTCAGGTTGTGCCCCCTTGGTGCAATGCCTGCCGGTGCCGATGGTAAAGAATTGAGGCAAGGCAAATTCTCATGCGTACACGCGTTTACGGCACAGATATTGACAACCGGTTTAAGGCAACCACCGAAATCCGCGAGAGCTTTTATGGCCGCGGCGGGGATGATGTCTTCGAGATCTTTCATCACGATTTCGACCAGAATGATCCCGACCGGGTTTTCGGCCCCGACCAGTCCGACCGGTTCTTTGGCGGCAGCGGGGATGACACCCTCGAAACGCTGCACTTCGATTTCACCAGCGAAGAGGGATATGTCGCGCATTACAGCGACTACCGGCAGATCAGCTTTGATGGTGGCCGGGGCTATGACACCGTCGCATCCGACATTGTGATCAATGCGGTCGATCAGGGCGGACTGGAGCTGAGCCTGATCGAAACCAGCGTAAGGTCGGTGGAGCATTGGGACTACGATATCTCCCTCGGCAACTACAGCTCGGCCATGCCCACTTTCAACAGTGGCACCTTCGCAATCGTCGCTGGCACTCAGGATGATACGCTGAAGATCGCGCAGTATCAGAACTGCTCGGGGGCAGAGATCGACATTAGCACCCTGAAGGGCAATGATGCGGTGATCTACAAGGCCTACAACAGCATCGGGCAATTGAATGTCGCAACGGGCAGCGGGCATGACTACTTCGATTTCAGCGCCCGCTGGGCGGTGTCCGCCGACGTTCGTGTCAATACCGGAAATGGCAATGACACGGTGGTGATCCACGGCTCGACGGTGAGCCATGCACAGGATCTGGATGTGGATATCCGCACCGGCCGCGGCAAGGATACCATCGTTCTGGAAGGGATGCACAGCGAGTTCGTGTCCGCAGGCGGTGGAAACGATGACATCTATGTTCTGACGGGAAGCTTTGCCAACGCGCCCGATACGATCAAGACGGGCGGCGGTCGGGATCGCTTGTTCGTTGAACTGGATGCCTATTCCACCGTCGCGGTTGTCCGGGACTTTGACGCCGACAAGGATGTCTTCGTGTTCGACCAGCAGGAAGCCAGGGAGCTGCTGCCGCGCGATGCGACCGTGACCTTTGACCGTCAGGAATGGCAGGATGCGGAAGAGGATCGCCTGTTCATGGATAACGACGCGGACAAGCTCTACTACGGCGACAATGTGCTGGTTGAATTCAGCAATGACGTCACCCTCACCGCCGACAACTTCTCGGTCGGCGAGTGGGCGTTTTTCGCCTGATCCCGGCAGACGTTACGTCCGGATGACTGAACCTCCTGCTCGGGCCTCCTGCCCGGGCGGGGGGCAGCTTAGGCGGAACAGCTTGCGCCGCCCAATACGCAGAATTTGGCACAATGCGGGTGGTTCAGCTGTACCGCCCGCTCGGCGTCGGCCAGGGTGCTGCCCATCTCGAATTCCTCCGCATATGGCAGCAAGGTGCAGGCCAGCACGGCCGGGCGTTCAGCCCCCCGGCGCTTCACCACCATTCGCGAGGACGCGCACATGACGCTGTCCGGTGACTTGTTCAGGATGTTCCAGCAAGCGGTTGTGATTTCCGGCACTTCAACGGTTTCGTCCATTTCCGGGAACAGCACGGTCTGGCCGGGATCGAAGGCGTCGATTGCAAATCCATGGGCGCGGTAGAGCGCGTCGTAGCCCGCACGCGCGTCACTTTCGCTCTCTCCCCAGAGCGTGCGGCCTGCAACCGCCATTGAAAAGCCGTTGTCACGCAGCCACTGCATGCCTTCGAGGGTCTTGGCGAAACTGCCTGCGCCGCGTTCCTTGTCGTGCAGGGCCTCGCTGTGATGGTCGACCGAGATGCGCAGGGTCAACTGGTCGGCAAAAGCCTGTTGCAGGCTGAGCAGCCCCGCTCGCACCGATTTGCGCATCATGGGTCGCATGGCGTTGGTCAGGATCAGGACCTTGTAGCCGCGCTCCAATGCCGCGCGCGCCATGGCGATCATCTGCGGGTTCATAAAGGGTTCGCCGCCGGTAAAGCCAATTTCCTGCACCGGCCAGCCGCGTGCCTCAAGCTGGTCGAGATAGTCTTCGACCTCGGCGGCGGTCAGATACACGAGCGCGTCGTTTGTCGGGGAACTGAGGATATAGCAGTTGTCGCACTCGATGTTGCAGAGCGTACCGGTGTTGAACCACAGGGTCTGCGGATTGCTGAGGGGGACCGATGCACGGGGCTGCCCGTCTGCGGTTATACAAGGATCCTGGAACTTGCCCGTGTTTGCAGCGGGTTTTTGCAGATCTTTCATGCGGATATCCTTTGCAGCAGTTCCCTTCCGCGCAAGCTACCTTATACTATGCGGGAATTGAAAGCCGCCGGACCTTTACATGACACGGATGTGAGCGTCAGTGTGCCTGGGCCACGCCAGGCAGGGCGAGCAACAAGCGGGAAGAGCAACGATGGTTTCGCGTATCATACCGGTCGCCCCCTTCGACCTGGTGATCTTTGGCGGTACGGGGGATCTGGCGCAGCGCAAGATCCTGCCTGCGCTTTTCCGGCGCCACTGTGCCGGACAGTTGCCGGGATCGGAACGGATCATAGGCGCCGCGCGGGCAGGGCTGAGTTGTGCCGATTATCGCAATATCGTGGCGACGGCCCTGCGCGAGCACTGTGGCCCCCGGGCCGTCGATGATGCAGAGCTGACCAGTTTCCTGTCGCGCGTCAGCTACGTGGCGCTTGACGGAATGGGCACCCAGGGCTGGGAAGAGCTCGCCGCGCAACTGCGGCCGAGCGCGGAGGTGCCGGTTCGTCTGTTCTACTTCTCGGTCGGCCCGGCCCTGTTTGCACCGCTGGCAGAGCGCTTGCACAGTCACGGCTTGACCAATGGCGATACCCGTATCGTGGTCGAGAAGCCTTTTGGTCGCGACCTCCAGACGGCCAAGGCGCTCAACCGTACATTGGCCAGTCATTTCGACGAGGGGCAGATCTATCGCATCGATCACTATCTGGGCAAGGAAACGGTGCAAAACCTGATGGCGGTGCGGTTCGGCAATATGCTGTTCGAGCCATTGTGGAACAGCCAGTATGTGGATCACATCCAGATCACCGTGGCCGAAACCGTCGGCATCGAGGGGCGGGAAGACTATTACGAACGCTCGGGTGCCATGCGCGATATGATGCAGAACCACCTGATGCAGCTGCTGTGCCTGATCGCGATGGAACCTCCGGCCAAGTTCGACCCGGATGCCGTGCGGGACGAAAAGCTCAAGGTGATCCGGGCGTTGGACCCGGTCGAGCCGCATCACATCGTGCGCGGTCAATATCAGGCGCGGCAGGCGGCCGAGGGGGGCGCACAGGCGCATCCGTCCTACCGCGATACGGTCGGCAATCCGCGTAGCCGTACCGAGAGTTACGTGGCGTTGAAGGCCCATATCAGCAACTGGCGCTGGGCGGGCACGCCGTTTTATCTGCGCACCGGCAAGCGGCTGGTTGCGCGGTCTTCGGTGATCAACGTCATGTTCAAGGATGCGCCGCATTCCATCTTTGGTGCAGAAGCCGGACGCCACGCAAACCATCTGAAAATCCGGCTCCAGCCCAACGAAGGCATCACCTTGAGCGTGACCATCAAGGAGCCGGGGCAGGGGGGCATGCGCCTGATTGACGTGCCCTTGGACATGAGCTTTGCCGAGGCCTTGGGCTCGGAGGGGGGCACTCCGCCGGATGCCTATGAACGGCTGATCATGGACGTTGTGCGCGGCGACCAGACGCTGTTCATGCGTGGCGACGAGGTCGAAGCGGCCTGGGCCTGGACCGACCCCATCATCGCGGGGTGGGAATCCCGCGGCGACGTGCCGAAACCATATGACAGCGGCAGCACCGGACCCGGTGACGCTGATTTGTTAATGCGCCGCGATGGGCGTGAGTGGAGGGGAATAAACCCATGAAATTCAACGAATACGCTGATCGAGACATGTTGGCGATCGAGGTCGCCAATGAAATGGCGGGCGATCTGAAGACCCACCTTTTGCACAATGATCTGGTGTCGCTGGCGGTTGCAGGCGGTACCACGCCGGCGCCGATTTTCGATGACCTCTGTGCCGCGGACATCGATTGGGCGCGGGTGCAGGTCATGGCCACCGATGAACGGTGGGTGGCAGAGGACAATCCGCGCTCCAACGCGGCGATGATCCGGGCACGGCTGCTGCAGAACCGTGCCGCGGCGGCGCAGTTCATGCCTTTCTACCTGCCCGGCCAGGACCCCGCCGTGGCCGCAGTCGAGCTGGAGCGGCAACTGCAGGATAAATTGCCCCTGTCGGTGGTCTTGTTGGGCATGGGGGAAGACATGCACACGGCCTCGCTGTTTCCCGGTGCAGACGGGCTGGCGGAGGCGCTGGCGGCCGATGCGCCTGCCTTTGCGGTGATGCGCCCGGACAGCCAGCCCGAAGCCCGTATCAGCCTGACCGCACGGGTTCTGGATGCGGCGATTGCCAAGCATCTCGTGATCTTCGGCGACGCGAAACGCGCAGCCCTGGAGCGCGCGATGACCCTGCCGCCGGAGGAAGCGCCTATTCAGGCCGTGCTCTCAGAGGCGCGGGTGCACTGGGCGCCCTGAGACGTGACCTGAGAGCGATCGTCAGCTCTGGCCTCGGGCTGCCAGTTGGCCGCAAAACCGACCGCGGACCCCCTTGGTCAAGGCAGCGTAAGGTTGCTGGTGATCGTATTGACGAAATTCCCGCTCGCGGGATCCGTCAACGAGGAAAAGCGACCTCCGCCACTGGCCTCGGCCCAGGGGCCGGTGCCGCCGCTGATCGTCCAGCTGCCGGTGAGGGCGCCGGTTGCCTCCATGGCCTCGGCGTCCCAGTGCAGGACGACGCTGTCGCCAGCCTTGTCCTTGAAAGCGCAGATGCCACCACCCGAGGCGGCGCCTGCGGAGACCTCAACCGCGCCAAAGCAGGGGCCTGATGCGCCGTTCATCGGGTGGTCGGGGCTTTCCATGTCGACTTTTTCGTAAGTACTGCTGACCTGCATCACCATGTGATTGTCGGCGATTTGCGTCACCGTGCTGCTTGAGGTGCCCATGCCTTGTCCGCCCTGGTCCCAGGTCGTTCCAGCAAGGGCGGTCCCCGCCGTCAGGATGCAGACCAACGCACTGATCGAACCAAACTGTGCCATACCAATACCCTCTCAACCACGTGACCCGACCATCGGGTGCACGCGGGCAGTCTAGCACATCCGGTGTGTTTTGGTGCGACGCCGCGGCACCAGGCCTACGGGATCCGTGCCATCGCGGCAGCCTGCCTGATGCTTAGGCGGTGCAGAGAAGAAAGGAAACTGGAGCGGGTAGCGGGAATCGAACCCGCGCGTTCAGCTTGGGAAGCTGACAGGCTACCATTACATCATACCCGCCTGTGGAACGAAGAATTATGCTGCGCCGCCAATGAGGTCAAGGGCGACGCTGCTGTTTTCCACAGGTTTGGCCTTAGCCGCGGCGGCGTCTGCGGCGGCCACCGCCCGCGGCACCGCTCTCGCCACCACCAGTGTTGAAGTTGACCTGCGGCAGGGTCACCACGGTTTCCAGGATCGGGAAGGGTTCGGCCGAGTTCGGGATTGCGGAGGCGTTGACGAAATGCTCCTGGAAACGCGGCTCAACCGCGGTCTCGATCTTCTCGATACGGCGCACGGTTTCCTCGATCTCGGCGCGCGCATCGGTGTTCAGCAGCGCGATCCGGGCGCCGGTGCCGGCCGCGTTGCCCGCGGAGGTCACCTTGTTCAGTTCGCAATCGGGAATCATGCCCAGCACCATCGCGTGCTTGGCCGAGATATGCGCACCGAATGCACCGGCCAGCACCACCCGGTCGACCTTGTCGACGCCGAACTTGTCCATCAGCAGCCGCGCGCCGGAGTAAAGCGCCGCCTTGGCCATCTGGATCGCCCGGATGTCAGGGTTGGTGACGGTGATGGTCGGCCCGCCATCGGCAGATCCGTCCCAGAGCAGATAGGCATTGGTGCGCCCGTCCTGAATGCAGCGGCTGGTGCCGGTCTGTTCGGCCGAGCCGATGAGACCGGAGGCGTCCAGCACGCCCGCCAGCCGCATCTCGGCAATTGCTTCAATGATGCCGGAGCCGCAGATACCGGTGATGCCGGTGGTGGCGATGGATTCGGCAAAGCCGTCCTCGTCCGACCAGACGTCGGAACCGATGACGCGGAAGCGCGGCTCCTTGGTTTCCGGGTTGATTTCCACCCGCTCGATGGCACCGGGGGCGGCGCGCTGGCCGCTGGAGATCTGCGCGCCCTCGAAAGCCGGCCCGGTGGGGGAGGAGCAGGCCAGAACCTTTTCCTTGTTGCCAAGCAGGATCTCGGCGTTGGTGCCGACGTCGACCACCAGCACCAGATCCTCGGACTTGTCCGGCGCTTCCGACAGTGCGACCGCCGCGGCATCGGCGCCGACATGGCCTGCGATGCAGGGCAGCAGGTAGACACGGGCAGCCGGGTGGATGTTCAGATCCAGCTCGTTCGCGCGCAAGGCCAGCGCGTTGGAGGTCGCCAGCGCAAAGGGCGCCTGGCCAAGTTCGAACGGGTCGATGCCAAGGAACAGATGGTGCATCACCGGGTTGCAGACGAAGACGGCATCGACGATCAGCGCCTTGTCGATCCCCGCCTCCGAAGCGATCTGGGTGAACAGCGCGTTCATGCCCTCGCGCACCGCGCGGGTCATCTCCTGGTCGCCGCCCTTGTTCATCATCGAATAGGACACCCGGCTCATCAGGTCTTCGCCAAAGCGGATCTGCGGGTTCATGATGCCCGAGGAGGCGACGACCTCGCCGGTTTTCAGATCGCACAGATGCGCGGCAATGGTGGTGGAGCCGAGGTCGACCGCCAGCCCGTAAACCGTGCCTTCATAGTAGCCAGGCCAGATGTGCATGATCTTGGGCGGGTGGCTTTCGTCGCCGAGGTGGACGGCGACGGTGACTTTCCAGTCGCCCTTGCGCAGCGCCGGTTGCAGGACGCTCAGGATGTGAAGGTCGGTCTTGACACCCTTCAGCTGCCACTGGGTTTCCAAGGCCTCGATCAGCCGCTCCATGTCGCCGGTGGGTTTGTGCATGTCGGGTTCTTCGACCTCGACGTAAAACAGCCGGGTGGAGGGGTTCATCACGATGTCCCGGGCCTCGGCGCGTTTGCGCACCACCTGGCGGTGGACCTGGCTTTCCGGCGGCACGTCGATCACGACGTCGCCCTGCACCGTGGCCTGGCAGCCCAGGCGGCGACCATCGATCAGCCCGCGCTTGTCCTTGTAACGCTGTTCGACCTTGTTCCACTCGCTCAGCGCGCCCTCTGCCACGGTGACGCCGTGTTTGGGGAACTCGCCATAGGATGGCGTGATCTGGCATTTCGAGCAGATGCCGCGGCCGCCGCAGACAGAATCCAGGTCGACGCCAAGCTGACGCGCCGCCGTCAGGATCGGCGTACCTACGGGAAAACGTCCGCGCTTGCCGGAGGGGGTAAACACAACGAGGGGTTCGTCAGTCATGCCGGTGGCCTTCTCACTTCCGCAGTTTCGGCGGAGCATATGGGCTTTTGCGGCGGGCGAAAGGCATGGCGCGGCATTTTCAGGTCTGCGGGCGGCATTTTTGCAGGTTTCAGCACGGGCTTAACGGAAAATCGGCCCGGCAGGCATGCCGTTGCGGGTCGCGTGCGATGCTGCAGCGCAGGATTTCTGCCCCGGGCCTCTTTCCCATCGTCCAGTTCTGTGCCATAGGGTCACCGCCAAACGGGGTTATGCATGGGGATGACAAATGCAGATTCGTGAGGCTCTCACCTTTGATGATGTTCTTCTGGTTCCGGGCGCGTCCAGCGTGTTGCCGAATACGGCTGATACGCGCACGCGGGTGACGCAGTCGGTGTCGCTGAACATCCCGCTGCTCAGCTCTGCGATGGACACGGTGACAGAGGCTCGCATGGCGATTGCCATGGCGCAGGCGGGTGGCATGGGCGTGATCCACAAGAACCTGAACGTGGAAGAACAGGCGCAGGAAGTCCGCCGGGTGAAGCGCTTTGTCTCCGGCATCGTCTACAACCCCATCACCCTGACCGCCGATCAGACCCTGGCCGACGCCAAGGCGCTGCAGGAACGCTACCGGGTCACCGGCTTCCCGGTGGTGGATGGATCTGGCCGCGTGGTCGGCATCGTCACCAACCGCGACATGCGGTTTGCCTCGGATGACAGCACGCCGGTCTCGGTGATGATGACCTCCGACAACCTGGCGCTGCTGCATGAGCCCGCGGACCTGGAAGAAGCCAAGTCCCTGATGAAGGCGCGCCGGATCGAAAAGCTGCTGGTTACCGACAAGGATGGCAAGCTGACCGGCCTGCTGACCCTGAAGGACACCGAACAGGCGGTTCTGAACCCTACCGCCTGCAAGGATGAACTGGGCCGTCTGCGGGTCGCCGCGGCGACCTCCGTTGGCGACAGCGGTTTTGAACGCTCCGAAGCTTTGATCGATGCGGGCGTCGACGTCGTCGTGGTGGATACCGCGCATGGTCATTCGGCCGGGGTGATCGACGCGGTCAAGCGGATCAAGGCGAAATACGGTGATATCCAGGTGATTGCGGGCAATGTGGCCACTGCCGAAGCCACCCGCGCGCTGATCGACGCGGGGGCCGATGCGGTCAAGGTTGGCATCGGTCCGGGCTCCATCTGCACCACCCGCATGGTGGCGGGCGTGGGCGTGCCGCAGCTGACCGCGATCATGGATTGCGCAGGCGCGGCGGGCGACGTACCGGTGATTGCCGATGGCGGCATCAAGTTCTCGGGCGATTTTGCCAAGGCGATCGCGGCGGGCGCTTCCTGCGCGATGGTCGGCTCGATGATTGCGGGCACCGATGAATCGCCGGGCGAGGTGATCCTGTACCAGGGCCGCTCGTTCAAATCCTACCGCGGCATGGGCTCGATGGGCGCTATGGCGCGCGGTTCTGCCGACCGGTATTTCCAGAAGGATGCCGCCAGCGACAAGCTGGTCCCCGAGGGGATCGAAGGCCAGGTGCCCTACAAGGGCGGCGCAGGCGCGGTTGTGCATCAGCTGGTGGGCGGTCTGCGCGCGGCAATGGGCTACACCGGCTGCGCCACCGTCGACGAGATGCGCAAGAACTGCAACTTTGTCCGCATCACCGGCGCCGGCCTCAAGGAAAGCCACGTGCATGACGTGCAGATCACCCGCGAAGCCCCGAACTACCGGGTGGGCTGAGACGATGATGGCCGCATGTGACCAAGGGGCAGGGGCATGACCCCCGCCGCCCGCCTGCAGGCGGCCATTGAGATCCTCGACCAGGTGTTGGCCGGGGAAGCGGCGGAAAAGGCGCTGACCTCCTGGGGGCGGCGCAGCCGCTTTGCCGGTTCCAAGGACCGCGCGGCGGTTCGCGATCACGTGTTTACCGCCCTGCGCTGCCTGCGCTCGCATGCTGCTCTTGGCGGCGCCCGCAATGGGCGCGGCCTGATCCTGGGCGCTTTGCGCGAGGCGGGCACCGACCCCGATTCCGTTTTTACCGCGGTCGGGCACGCTCCCGCAGCGCTGACGGCCGAGGAGCGGCAATTGCCTGCACCGCTGGAGGCCGACAGCGCCGAAGCGCTTGATATTCCCGACTGGCTGTGGCCGGAGTTTCGCGCCAGCCTTGGGGCAGGGGCCGTCGACGCGGCCCGGGCGCTACGCTCCCGCGCGCCGGTGCACCTGCGCGTGAACCCGCGCCGGGGGTCCGTGGCGGAAGCGCTGGAGCGTCTGCGGGCGGATGGTATCGAGGCCACAGAGCACCCCGCAGCACGGATGGCGCTTGAAGTGGTCGAGGGCGCGCGGCGGTTGCGCAATGCCGAGGCCTATCAGAGCGGATTGGTCGAACTGCAGGATGCGGCCAGCCAGGCGGTGGTCGAACAACTGCCGCTGAGCGACGGCATGAAGGTACTGGACTATTGTGCGGGTGGCGGCGGCAAGTCCTTGGCCATGGCCGCACAGGCCGACATTGACCTGTTTGCCCATGATGCCGACCGCAGGCGGATGAAGGATCTGCCACAGCGGGCTGCACGGGCGGGCGCTAAGGTGAGCTGCCTTCCGACCGATGCTCTCGACAGCGCTGGCCCGTTCGATCTGGTGTTGTGCGATGTCCCCTGTTCCGGGTCCGGCTCCTGGCGTCGCGCGCCCGAAGGTAAATGGCGATTGACGGCTGAGCGGTTGCAAGACCTGTATCAAGTGCAGGCCAGCATCCTGCGTGAGGCCGCGCGGCTGACCGCGCCGGGCGGCTATCTGGCCTATGCGACCTGCTCAATGCTGCGCGGGGAAAATACCGAGCAAGTTCAACGGTTTCTTCAGGAAAATGCCGGATGGAAACTGGTCTGCGAGCGGAGCTGGAAGGTCCAGGACGGGACCGATGGTTTCCATGTTGCCGTGTTGACGCGCCAGACCGGCGATTGCTAGGGTTCCAGCTGGAAAAGTTTTGGTATTCTTAACGTGGTTTTAACCTGAACCGCCGCGTTATGGCGGCATCTCAGCAAAAGTAGCGGAGCCCTAATGCCCGGTCGCCAAGAAACCTCCGTTCCGGAACTGCGCGTTCACGCGCCTGAGCACGCCCGGCTTGCAGCGACCGTTCTGCTCGCGGTTATGTTGATCGCCAGCCCCTGGTTGTTGCCCCTGCCGGAATGGATCGGGCGCGGCTTCATCATGGTCGGGCTGACGCTGATTGCCGTGGCGGTGCTGATGATGGTGCAGACACGGCTGCGGCTGAATGCGCGCGCGATGGCCGCCGAGCTGCTGACGGGCTTTATCGAGAAAGACGCCACCCCCAGTTTCGTCACCGATGACGACGGTGTGATCCACGCCTGCAACGGTGCCGCCGTGAAGCGGTTCCAGGATGCCACCCGCGACACGCTGGCGGGAACGTTGCGCTCGGTTTTGGCGAACCCTTCCGCGGTGCTCTACCGGCTGCAGAGCCGGGCACGTGTGGATGGTGCCGCGCGCGAGGATATCGTCACGCGCCGCGGCCATGTGCGGCTGGCGGTGCACCAGATGACCGGCGGCAGCTTCCTGTGGCGGGTTGAGGATATTCAGGAGCGCAGCAGCAGCGGGCGCGGTGCCGATGCAATGCCGGTGCCGATGATCACAGTGGGCCGCACCGGGGCGGTTTTGTTCATGAACGAAGCCGCGCGCACCCTGATCGGCGAGCGCGTGAAATCGACGGACCGCCTGTTTCCGTCGCTTCCGATTCTGCCGGGGCAGATCAACACGCTCAGCACCAAGAACGGGCCGGTATCCGTTTTGGTCAGCGAGAAGAACCGCACCCAGGGTCGCAGCGAGCTGTTCCTTATGGAAGTCGATGAAAGCGGCCTCAACTCCAGCCAGGCCGGTCTGGAGGCGTTGCCGGTTCCCTTCCTGAAGGTGGCGGCGAGCGGCGAGATTCTGAGCGCGAACCGGATGGCCCTGCGCCTGTTGGGTGTCAGCAGCTGTGCCAATCTGAAACTGGGCCAGTTGATGGAGGGCCTGGGACGGCCGATGTCGGACTGGCTGCGCGATACGGCCGATGGTCTGGCGCCGAACAAGTCCGAGTTTCTGCGCCTGTCGCGTGGCGACAAGGAGGTGTTTGTCCAGGTCACCCTGACCCGCACGGTGGAAGAGGGTGAGCCCGTCCTGATCGCGGTGCTGAACGATGCGACCGAGCTGAAGACGCTCGAGGCGCAATTTGTCCAAAGCCAGAAGATGCAGGCAATCGGTCAGCTGGCGGGCGGTGTTGCGCATGATTTCAACAACCTTCTGACCGCGATTTCAGGCCATTGCGACCTGCTGCTGCTGCGTCACGATCAGGGCGACCAGGATTACGGCGACCTGATCCAGATCCATGAAAACGCCAACCGGGCTGCCTCGCTGGTGAGCCAGCTATTGGCCTTTTCGCGCAAGCAGACACTGCAGCCGGAAACGCTGGATGTGCGCGACACCCTGTCGGATCTCACCCATCTGCTGAACCGTCTGGTCGGCGAGAAGGTCACCCTGACGCTGAGCCATGACCCGGTGATGAAATCGATCCGGGCTGATAAGCGCCAGCTCGAACAGGTGCTGATGAACCTGGTGGTGAATGCCCGCGATGCGATGCCACAAGGGGGCGAAATCCGTGTCGAGACCGAGGTTCTGTCGCTCGACAAACCTCTCGAGCGCAACCGCGCCACAGTTCCGGCCGGCGACTGGGTCACCGTCAAGGTCTCGGACGAGGGCGTCGGCATCGCGCCGGACAAGCTGCAAAAGGTGTTTGAGCCGTTCTACACCACCAAGCGCACCGGTGAGGGCACGGGTCTTGGCCTGTCCACCGCCTACGGCATCATCAAGCAGACGGGCGGTTACATCTTCGTGGATTCCGTGCAGGGGCAAGGCACCCAGTTCACGCTGTTCTTCCCGGTCTACAAACCGCAGGCCGAGCCCAAGGCTGCGGAAGCGCCAGCAGATGTGGCCGAGCGCGGCGGCAATGCGCAGCACGGCGAGGGCGTGGTGCTGCTGGTGGAAGATGAAGCGCCGGTGCGCGCCTTTGCGTCCCGTGCGCTGCGGATGCGGGGGTACACCGTTCTCGAGGCCGAATCCGCCGAGGACGCGTTGCGCACGCTGGAGGATCCGGGGCTGACGGTGGATGTGTTTGTCACCGATGTGGTGATGCCCGGGATGGACGGACCCAGCTGGGTGCGACAGGCCCTGAAAGAGCGCCCCGACACACGCGTGGTTTTCGTGTCCGGCTATGCCGAGGGTGCCTTCGGCGAAGCCGACCCCGAAGTGCCGAACTCGGTCTTCCTGCCAAAACCCTTCTCTCTCAATCAGTTGACGGAAACTGTTCACGCTCAGTTGCACTGAGTGGTGAGCGCGTCGCCTGACTGCGCCTTGTCGGCCTAGCCGGATTGCACCGGCTGGTTCGCGGCCGGGATGCTGTCATAGAGGTCGAACTCCGCCGCTCGTTTGCGTCGCAGATGCGCCTCTGCTTCCGGCGTGAGGGTCAGCGCCGCCTGCGGGCTGACATTGCGCCGTTCGAGCCGGATGTCGGTGTCCAGGCGGTGCTCCAGGAACAGTCGCAGCGCATCGGTGTCCTCGTAGCGGAACAGGTGGTCGACCTTGCAGCCGTTTGGCTGGGCTTCCAGAAACTTCGCCTGGCTGCCGACGTTGGCGTAGGCGGGCGGCTTGCCCTTGCAGTAGGCCTGCACGAAGGCGTCGAAAGTGAGGTCGCGGGTGGAGTTGGCATGCCCATCCAGCGCCGGGCGCTGGCGATAGCGGAACCAGCTGCCAAGCCAGCTGATCGGTTCGCGCATCACGGCGACCACCTCCAGCTCCGCGCCGCAGACCTTGTCGAACATGGGCCGAATCCAGCGGTTGTAGCGGTAAAGCGGCGCATGTTTGAGCTGCGGCGGATCGGAAATGATCAGATCGGCCCGGTCGCGCAATGCCTCCTGCAGGGCGGTGGTGCCGGTCTTGGGGACTGACAACAACGCCAGCCGTTCCTTGTAAAATATCATCATTTCATAAACCGTCCGGTAAAAACTGGTAGCGCCCGTTTATCGTAAATACTTCCTTAACATCTTGCCCGCGCAGTGGGTACAGCAGTTTTCTGTTGCAATGTTCCCGTTTTGATCCGATAAGGAACAAGAGGTGAACAAAGCAGTGATTGCCGCGCGCCCCGGTGTGTGACACATAGAAAGGGACAAGGGACTATGGCGGATCTTTTGACCATGAAGAACAAAGTAAGCGGTGACAAGCAGAAGGCGCTGGACAGCGCGCTTGCCCAGATCGAGCGGCAGTTTGGCAAGGGCTCGATCATGAAGCTCGGCGACGGCAGTGCCATGCAGGAGATCGAGGCCAGTTCAACCGGCTCTTTGGGGCTGGACATTGCCCTTGGCATCGGCGGTCTGCCGATGGGGCGGATCATTGAAATTTACGGCCCGGAAAGCTCGGGCAAGACCACGCTGACGCTGCATTGCATTGCAGAACAGCAGAAAAAGGGCGGCGTCTGTGCCTTCGTCGACGCGGAGCACGCGCTGGACCCGCAGTATGCGGCCAAGCTGGGCGTCGACCTGGACGAGCTGCTGATCTCGCAGCCCGATACCGGCGAACAGGCGCTGGAAATCACCGACACGCTGGTGCGCTCGGGCGCGGTGAACATGGTGATCGTCGACTCGGTTGCGGCACTGACGCCGAAATCCGAGCTTGAGGGCGACATGGGCGACAGCAACGTCGGCGTGCAGGCCCGCCTGATGAGCCAGGCAATGCGCAAGCTGACCGGCTCCATCAGCCGTTCCAAATGCATGGTGATTTTCATCAACCAGATCCGCATGAAGATCGGCGTCATGTTCGGCTCCCCCGAAACCACCACCGGCGGCAACGCACTGAAATTCTACTCCTCGGTGCGTCTCGACATCCGCCGCATCGGTTCGATCAAAGACCGGGACGAGGTGGTTGGCAACTCCACCCGCGTCAAGGTGGTCAAGAACAAGGTGGCGCCGCCGTTCAAGCAGGTGGAATTCGACATCATGTACGGTGAAGGCATCTCCAAGATGGGGGAATTGCTGGACCTGGGCGTGGCGGCCGGGGTCGTCAACAAGTCCGGTGCCTGGTTCTCCTACGGGGATGAGCGGATTGGCCAGGGGCGGGAAAACGCCAAGACCTTCCTGCGCGAGAACCCGGCCATTGCCTACGACATCGAAGACAAGATCCGCGCCGCTCATGGTCTGGAGTTCGACCGGCCCGACGTGGATGACGCTGACGATATTCTCGAGGCCTGAACGCCGGATAGTCTGATCAAATCCCGGGATTTGCGGGGCGCAGCGACGGCTGCGCCCTTTTTCATGGGCTGTGCGGAACGGTCGATGTGGACAGTGCGCGGGCAGGGCGCTACACCTGCCCGGAACGCTTAGACAAAGCCGAAGAGATCCCGCATATGCCGACGCTCAACGACATCAGATCGACCTTTCTGAACTATTTCGCCAAACAGGGTCACGAGGTGGTGGACTCCAGCCCACTGGTGCCCCGCAATGATCCCACCCTGATGTTCACCAACTCAGGCATGGTGCAGTTCAAGAACTGTTTCACCGGGGTCGAGACCCGTGACTACAAACGTGCCACCACCTCGCAGAAATGCGTCCGCGCCGGCGGCAAGCACAACGACCTCGACAATGTCGGCTATACCGCGCGCCACCACACGTTTTTCGAGATGCTCGGCAACTTCTCCTTTGGTGACTACTTCAAGAACGAGGCGATCCCCTTTGCCTGGGAACTGATCACCAAGGAGTTCGATATTCCGAAGGATCGGCTGTACACGACCGTCTATCACACCGATGACGAGGCTTTTGAAATCTGGAAGAAGATGGGCGTGCCGGAGGACCGGATCATCCGCATCGCCACCTCGGACAACTTCTGGCAGATGGGCGATACCGGCCCCTGCGGCCCCTGCACCGAGATCTTCTATGACCACGGCGATCACATCTGGGGTGGCCCTCCGGGCTCGCCCGAGGAAGACGGCGACCGCTTCATCGAGATCTGGAACCTCGTGTTCATGCAGAACGAGCGCTTTGCCGACGGCTCGATGGTGGATCTGGACATGCAGTCGATCGACACCGGCATGGGCCTGGAGCGGATCGCCGCGCTGCTGCAGGGCACCCACGACAACTACGAGACCGACCTGTTCAAATCGTTGATCGAGGCGTCGGCCAATGTGACCAACACCGATCCTTTCGGCGATCAGAACGTGCATCACCGGGTGATCGCCGATCACCTGCGCTCCTGCTCCTTCCTGATTGCCGAGGGTGTGCTGCCCTCGAACGAGGGGCGCGGGTACGTGCTGCGCCGGATCATGCGCCGCGCGATGCGCCATGCGTCCTTGCTGGGGGCTTCGGACCCGGTGATGCACAAGCTGGTGCCGTCGCTGGTGCAGAAGATGGGGGCCGCCTACCCCGAGCTGAGCCAGGGCCAGGCGCTGATCGAGGAAACCTTCGAGCAGGAGGAAACCCGTTTCCTCAAGACGCTGGACCGCGGTCTGAAGCTGCTGGACGAGGCCTCCAGCGATCTGGGCAAAGGCGACGTGCTGCCGGGCGAAACCGCGTTCAAACTCTATGACACCTATGGCTTCCCGCTGGACCTGACCCAGGACGCCCTGCGCGCCAAGGAGATCGAAGTCGATACCGAAGGGTTCGACGCCGCGATGAAAGCGCAGAAGGAGCAATCCCGCGCTGGCGGGATCGGTCTTGGCGAGGCCGCGGACGTGAAGGTCTACTTCGATATCCTGGATGCCGCTGGCCCGACCGATTTCCTTGGCTACGAGACCGAGAAGGCAGAGGGCCAGGTTGTTGCCATCGTCAAGGATGGCGCGCAGCTGCAGTCCGCGGGCAAGGGCGACACGGTGCAGATCATCCTGAACCAGACCCCGTTCTACGGCGAAAGCGGCGGCCAGGTGGGGGACACTGGCGCCCTGACGGTGGACGGCGGCGCGGCGCGTGTCATCGACACCAAGAAGGTCGAAGGCCTGTTCCTGCATATCGCCGAAGTGATCGACGGCGAGATTTCCGTCGGGGCCGGGGCGACAATGGAGGTCGACCACGACCGGCGCAGCCAGATCCGCGCCAACCACTCGGCCACCCACCTGCTGCATGAGGCGCTGCGCAATGCGCTTGGCGAACATGTGGCGCAGAAGGGCTCGCTGAACGCAGCGGACCGGCTGCGCTTCGATTTCAGCCATAACAAGGCGCTGAGCGCAGAAGAGTTGAGCCGCGTTGGCGCCGAAGTGAACGATTTCATTCGGCAGAACACGCCCGTTTCGACCCGGATCATGACACCGGATGATGCCCGTGCGTTGGGCGCGCAGGCGCTGTTCGGCGAGAAATACGGTGAAGAGGTGCGTGTCGTCTCCATGGGGCGTGCGCCCACTGGCAAGGGCCACGATGGGGAAACCTATTCGATCGAACTCTGCGGCGGCACCCATGTGAAGCAGACCGGTGACATCGGCACCTTCGTGATCCTGGGCGACAGCGCGTCCTCCGCCGGTGTGCGCCGTATCGAGGCACTGACCGGGGCCGCGGCATTTGCGCATCTGGAACGCGAGGCTGGCCGCATGGCCGAGGTTGCGGCGGCATTGAAGGCACAGCCTGCGGATGTCATGGACCGGCTGAAAGCCCTGATGGATGAACGCAAGGCGCTGCAAAACGAGATTTCCAACCTCAAGCAGCAAATCGCAATGGGGGGCGGTTCCGGCGGCAACGGCGCAGAGGCCAAGGAAATCAACGGCAAGACGTTCCTGGCGCAGGCCTTGCAGGGGGTGTCCGGCAAGGATCTGCGTGGCCTGATCGACGCGCACAAGCAGAACCTCGGCTCCGGCGTCATCCTGCTGATCGCAGAGGACGACGGCAAGGTCGCCGTGGCGGCCGGTGTCACCGATGATCTGACCGGTGAAATCTCGGCCGTGGACGTGCTCAAGGCCGCGGTGCCCGCGGTGGGCGGCAAGGGCGGCGGTGGTCGTCCCGACATGGCCCAGGGCGGCGGCAAGGATTTCTCCGGCGCTCAGGCCGCAATCGAGGCAGCGGAGGCGCTGCTGGCTTCCTGACCATTTGGTCAAAAAAAGCTTGGTCTTTCCGGCAAAACCCCTAATCTGCCGGGAAGATCAGAAACTATGGAGGCTGCGATGCCCGCACTTTGGATTGCCCATGTAACCGTCACCGATGCCGAGGCTTATGGCAAATACGCCGAGCTGGCAGGCCCGGCAATCGCCAAGCACGGCGGCAGCTTCATCGCTCGGGGTGGAAAGTTCGTGCAGCTGGAGGGCAAGGAACGCCCACGCAATGTCGTGGCCAAGTTTCCGAGCGTCGAAGCTGCGGTGGAGTGCTACAACAGCCCCGAATACCAGGAAGCGCTGAGCCATGCGCGCGACGCTTCCGAGCGGGAACTGATGGTGGTGGAAACCAGCGAGTAATTTTGCTGCCGCCCGCAAAGGGGCGGGTAAGCAACGTTAGGAACGGGCGCCCGATGGGGCGCCCTTTTCGTTTGGCAGCACCGGGTTGCGGCCCCGGACCGCCGTGGCGACACTGGGGGAAAGCGAAAAGGGGCGCCACATGGCGCCCCTTCTGCAAGGTCTTGTTGATTTCGGACGCTTACTGCGCAGCCTTGGACATCCGCTTGCGCTCATGCGGGTCCAGGTAACGCTTGCGCAGGCGAATATTGTTCGGCGTCACTTCGACCAGTTCGTCGTCGTTGATATAGGCGATCGCTTCTTCAAGCGACAATGTCATCGGCGGCGTCAGGCGCACGGCGTCATCGCTGCCAGAAGCACGCACGTTGGTCAGCTTCTTGCCTTTCAGCGGGTTCACTTCCAGGTCGTTGTCCCGGCTGTGCTCACCGATGATCATGCCGGTGTAGACGTCCGCCTGGGGGCCGATCATCATCTTGCCACGTTCTTCCAGGTTCCACAGCGCATAGGCGACCGACTGGCCGTTCTCCATCGAGATCAGCACACCGGCACGGCGACCGGGGATCGGGCCCTTGTGCGGTGCCCAGCCGTGGAACACGCGGTTCAGCACGCCGGTACCGCGGGTGTCGGTCAGGAACTCGCCGTGGTAGCCGATCAGCCCGCGAGAGGGAACATGGGCGATGATGCGGGTCTTGCCTGCGCCAGCCTGTTTCATCTCCACCAGGTCGCCCTTGCGGGCGCCGGTCAGCTTTTCGATCACCGCGCCGGAGTATTCGTCATCGACGTCGATGGTGGCTTCCTCGATCGGCTCCATGCGGACGCCGTCGATTTCCTTCATGATCACCTGCGGGCGGGAGATCGACAGCTCGAACCCTTCGCGGCGCATGTTTTCGATCAGCACACCCATCTGCAGTTCGCCGCGGCCAGAGACCTCGAAGGCTTCGCCGCCGGGGGTGTCTTCAACCTTGATCGCGACGTTGCTTTCGGCTTCTTTCAGAAGACGGTCACGGATGACGCGGGATTGTACCTTCTTGCCATCGCGGCCCGCCAGCGGGCTGTCGTTGATGCCGAAGGTCACGGTGATGGTCGGCGGGTCGATCGGCTGGGCGTCCAGCGGCTCTTCCACGGCAAGTGCGCAGATGGTGTCGGCCACGGTGGCCTTGGACATGCCCGCGATGGAGACGATGTCACCGGCTTGGGCCTCTTCGATGTCCTGTTGTGCAAGGCCGCGGAACGCCTGGATGCGGGTGACGCGGAACTGCTCGATCTTCTGGCCGATGCGGCTGATGGCTTGAACCGTCGCGCCAACCTTCAGGGTGCCGGATTCGACCCGACCGGTCAGCAGGCGGCCAACGAAGGGGTCGCTGCCCAGCGTGGTCGCGAGCATGCGGAAATCTTCGTTCTGGCGTTTGATCTGCTTGGGCTCGGGCACGTGGTTCACGATCAGGTTGAACAGCGCGTGCAGATCCTTGCGGGGGCCGTCCAGCTCCATGTCGGCCCAGCCGTTGCGGCCGGAGGCATACATATGCGGGAAGTCCAGCTGGTCTTCGGTCGCGTCCAGCGAGGCAAAGAGGTCAAAGCATTCGTCCAGCGCACGGTCGGGCTCGGCGTCGGGCTTGTCGACCTTGTTCAGCACCACGATCGGGCGCAGGCCCAGGGCCAGTGCCTTGGAGGTCACGAATTTGGTCTGCGGCATCGGGCCTTCGGCGGCGTCCACCAGCAGCACCACGCCGTCGACCATCGACAGGATCCGCTCAACCTCGCCGCCAAAGTCGGCGTGGCCGGGGGTGTCGACGATGTTGATGCGGGTGCCGTTCCACTCCACCGAGGTGGGCTTGGCAAAAATGGTGATGCCGCGTTCGCGCTCAAGATCGTTGCTGTCCATGGCGCGTTCCGCCACAGCCTGATTTTCGCGGAAAGCGCCGGATTGTTTCAGCAGCTCGTCAACCAGGGTGGTTTTGCCGTGGTCGACGTGAGCAATGATCGCAATGTTGCGCAGGTCCATGACGTTCGCCTTTGTAAGGAAGTTGCGCCGCGCATAGCCCGAACCCCGATCAAAGGCCAGAGGAAAACTACCCCGGACCGCCAGCAATCGGCGATCAGTGGCCTGAAGTCTTGGAAAACAGGTGAATGATGACGATTCCGGACATGATCAGGGTCATCCCGATCACGGCGGGCAGGTCCAGCTTCTGGCCAAAGACGAGGTAAGCGATCACCGCGATCAGCAGGATTCCAAGGCCGGACCAGATTGCATAGACCACGCCGACGGGCATGAACTTCAGCGTCAGCCCCATCATGTAGAAGGAGAACCCATAGGCCACCAGAACGATCAGCGACGGCCCGAGCCGGGAAAACTGCTGGCTGGCCTGCAGGGCGGTGGTGCCGATCGTCTCTGCCGCGACCGCAATGATCAGGTAGATATAGTGAACTGGCATCGGATCCCTCCGTTCTGGCAGGCTGACAGGAGATGACCTGCCATTGTCGCCTAGCGCATTCACCGCAGGTCGAAAAGACGCGAAATTGCGCGTCAGGCGCATTTTCGCCCGCGCGATGAGATTTCTTTTGGTTGAGTGCCCCTGAAACAGTTCTCTGTTCCGGGGCGGGGATCCGGCCAGCGAGAGGCTGCCCGGATCGAAGTTACAACCGTCCAGCCTCTCGGAACCAGGGTTCGACGCGGGATCGCACGTAGGTCCACACCCGCGGTGCGCCACGCTGGATCTTTGCGCCGACCCGCGCGTCCAGCTGGGGGAGGCTGACGTCGTAGTCCAGCCAGCTCCCGCCGCCGTTCAGCAGGTTCAGCAGGACGGGCTGCACCCGGTCGATCGACTTGGCAAAAACGGCGTCCGGGCTTTCGGCTGCCTCGAATTCCTGCCAAATCTCATAAAGCGGTCGGCCTTGGTCCGCGGGCAGCAGGCCAAACAGGCGGGTGGCCGCAGCTTGTTCCTTGTCAGCGATTGCAGCAAGCTCCTGCGGGTCAAGGACACCGTGGATCGGCGCATCGCCGGCATCGATCTCGACAAGGTCGTGCAGCAGAAGCATCTGCAGAACCCGGTCGACGTCGACGGGGGCCGTGCTGTGTTCGGCCAGGACCCAGGCGTAAAGCATGATGTGCCAGCTGTGCTCGGCGGAGTTTTCGTGCCGCGAGCCATCTCCCAGTTTCGACGCGCGGGTGATCTGCTTCAGCTTGTCCGCTTCGTTCAGGAATGCGAGCCGGGTCGTCAGCTGACTGCAATCGATGTCGCTGGCGCGGCCCAGTTTGGCCTGCGCATGGTGATAGGCTTGAGGAAAGCTGTGCCTCAGCGCCGCGGCGCGTCCACCGTCGAGGTTCTGGCGCACCACGTCGAGATGCCAGTCCAGCGGCGTTGCGCCATAGACGGTCTGGAACATCGGCTGGCAATGATCGACCTGTTTGGCGTATTGCGCGTCCGGCGTCTCCGCCGCTTCGAACTCCTGCCACAGCGCAAGGAACTCCGCCCCCTGATCCTCAGGCAGCAGGCCGAACAGACGTTGTGCCGCAGTCTGCTCAGCGGCGGCCACGGCGGCCCAGTCGGCCTTGGCAGTGATCGGGTGATCGCCTGCGTCAATTTCCACCAGATCATGCAGCAGCAGCATGCGGATGGCACGGAAGATGTCGACCTGTGGCTCCGCGAACGGTGCAAGCACCAACGCATAGAGCGCCAGATGCCAGCTGTGTTCCGCCGAGTTTTCGCGGCGACTGCAGTCGAGGATCAAATTCTGGCGCTCGATGGTGCGCAGCTTGTCGGCCTCGAGCAGGAAGGCGAACTGCGCATCGAGACGGCTCATGGCTGACCCTTCGCGTCCAGCTGTGCCTTGACCTGTTCGATCTTGGCGTTCAGGAATGCGCGCGCCTTGCGCTCGGCCAGGCGAACGCGCATTTCGGTCAGGAAGGCCTCCTCCAGCGACTGGGAGGCGGCGCCGAGAACTTGGCCCACCTCCACGTACAGTCGCTCTTCGCCGGTGGCGTCCTGCACCTTGAGCGTATCGATCGCCAGTTTCTGGGCCAGCGTTTCGATTGTGCCCATCAGCGGCTGGTCTCGGTCAGGCGGCGTTTCACGTAATCGGTGACGCTGCTGATCATCGTGTCCATATGCGGCTCCTGGAAGAAGTGATCCGCGCCCTCGATCTCATTGTGGGTGATGGTGATGCCCTTCTGCTCGTGCAGCTTGTTCACCAGGTTGGCGGTGTCGGCGGGCGGTGCCACGCGGTCGGCGGTGCCGTTGATGATCAGGCCCGAGGAGGGGCAGGGTGCCAGGAAGGAGAAATCATACATGTTGGCCGGCGGTGCCACCGAGATGAAGCCGGTGATTTCCGGACGGCGCATCAACAGCTGCATGCCGATCCAGGCACCAAAGGAGAAGCCCGCAACCCAGCAATGCTTGGAGTTGGAGTTCATCGACTGGAGGTAGTCCAGCGCCGAGGCCGCATCGGACAGCTCGCCCACGCCCTGGTCATACTCGCCCTGGCTGCGCCCGACGCCGCGGAAATTGAACCGCAGCACGGTAAAGCCCATGTTGTAGAAAGCGTAATGCAGATTGTAGACGACCTTGTTGTTCATCGTCCCGCCGAACTGCGGGTGCGGGTGCAGCACGATGGCAATCGGTGCGTCTTTTTCTTTTTGCGGGTGATAGCGGCCTTCGAGGCGGCCTTCGGGTCCGGGAAAGATGACCTCGGGCATGGGCGGTTCAAATCCTACTGTCGTTTGTCGGGTCTGCCGTCAGAAAACTTGACGGGTTCCGTCAGGCATCTTAGAACAGTTCTAATCACGGCGTGGGCCAAGCCGCGCACCGTCAGGCTGAGATACGCACAGACGTCGACAAGGTCAATGTTTTCGCACGTCCAAGGCGATTTCGAGGGATGAAACATGAAACTTTCCACCAAAGGCCGTTATGCAATGGTCGCCCTTGCAGATATCGCCCTGCAGCCGACGGGCACTCTGGTGCCGCTCGGCGATATTTCACGGCGTCAGGATATTTCCCTGCCGTACCTTGAGCAGCTGTTCGTCAAGCTGCGCCGTGCGGGACTGGTCGAATCCGTGCGTGGTCCGGGAGGCGGTTACCGGCTGGCGATGCCGCCCGCGGAAATTCGCGTGGTCGACATTCTCTCGGCAGTGGATGAGACGGTCGATGCCATGCACAAGGGGGCCGGGGCCTCGGGTGCGCTGTCCGGTAGCCGGGCGCAATCGCTGACCAACCGCCTGTGGGAGGGGTTGAGCGCGCATGTCTATGTGTTCCTGCACCAGACCCGCCTGTCCGATGTGATCGAGAATGACCTGGCGCCCTGTCCGGCGGTGCCGAACCTGTTCGCGGTTGTGGACGACTGAAACCGAAAGGTCCGCTGGCGCAGGGGCTTTGCGCTGGCGGCTATTCCGCGTATGAGACGGGACCACTTTGAAAAGATGACTCCATGACACGTGTTTACCTGGACCATAACGCCACAGCGTGGCTTCGCCCCGAAGCGCGGGAGGCGATGGTGGCCGCGATGGATGTCTGCGGCAACCCCTCCTCGGTTCATGCAGAAGGGCGTGCCGCCAAGGCCCTGGTCGAGCAGGCGCGGGCTCAGGTCGCGGCTGCCTTTGGCGCAGACGGGGCCGACATCGTGTTCACCTCCGGCTCCACCGAGGGCGCGGCGCTGGCGCTTGCCGGGCGCCAGCTGCACGGTGCACCGGTCGAACATGACGCGGTGCGGGCCTGGACGGTCGAAGACCTTCCGGTCGGCGCCGATGGGGTGGTGCAGGTTTCTGACCCTGCGGCCTCGACGGTGCAGCTTGCGAATTCCGAAACTGGGATCGTCCAGACGCTCCCAGATGGGCTGGCGGTCACAGATGCGACCCAGGCCTTTGGCAAGCTGCCGGTCGCCTTCAACTGGCTGGGCGCGCAGATGGCGCTGATTTCGGCGCATAAACTGGGCGGCCCCAAGGGGATCGGCGCGGTGGTCCTGCGCCGTGGCACGGACCTGCCTGCGCAGATCAAGGGCGGCGGTCAGGAGATGGGGCGCCGGTCCGGCACCGAAAATGTCATTGGAATTGCCGGGTTCGGGGCCGCAGCCGAGGCTGCCGCAAAAGATCTGGCCGATGGTGTCTGGGACAGGGTTGCAGAACTTAGAAATATTCTAGAAAAGGCGCTTGTGTCTGGCGCAAGCCATACTATTTTTGTCGGGAAGGATCAGACGCGCCTGCCGAACACTTTGTGTTTTGCGACACCGGGCTGGAAGGGCGAAACCCAGGTCATGCAGATGGATCTGGCGGGGTTTGCCATCAGCGCGGGCAGTGCCTGTTCCAGCGGCAAGGTGCGCGCCAGTGCGGTGCTGACCGCGATGGGATATGACGAGGCCACGGCACAAGGCGCGGTGCGCGTGTCGCTTGGGCCTCAGACAACGGAAGAAGATGTGCTGCGCTTTGCCGAGGCGTGGCTGCAAAAAGAAAAGAAACATCGCGCCCGCGCGGCGTGAATGAGGAGATGACAATGGCCGCTTTGGACCAGACCCAAGTCAAGGAAGGTGTTGACCAGGAAACCGTGGATGCGGTCCGTGAAGTAGGTGGTGCCTATAAATACGGCTGGGAAACCGACATCGAGATGGAATACGCCCCCAAGGGCGTGAACCCGGACATCGTCCGGCTGATCTCGGAAAAGAACGAAGAGCCGGAATGGATGACCGAATGGCGCCTGCAGGCTTTCGAGCGCTGGGAAAAGATGGACGAGCCTGACTGGGCCATGGTCAGCTATCCCGAGATCGACTTTCAGGACCAGTATTACTACGCCCGTCCGAAGTCGATGGAAGTGAAGCCGAAGTCGCTGGACGAAGTCGATCCCAAGCTGCTGGCGACCTACGAAAAGCTGGGCATCCCGCTGAAGGAACAGATGATCCTGGCCGGCGTCGAAGGCGCAGGCGACACCCCCGAGGAAGGCCGCAAGGTGGCGGTTGACGCGGTGTTCGACTCCGTCTCCGTCGGCACCACCTTCCAGAAAGAGCTGAAAGAGGCGGGCGTCATTTTCTGCTCGATCTCCGAGGCGATCCGCGAGCACCCCGAGCTGGTGAAGAAATACCTCGGCTCCGTGGTGCCGGTTTCCGACAACTTCTATGCAACGCTGAACTCGGCCGTGTTCTCGGACGGCTCCTTCGTCTACGTGCCGCCGGGCGTGCGCTGCCCGATGGAACTGTCGACCTATTTCCGCATCAACGCGGAAAACACCGGTCAGTTCGAACGCACCCTGATCATCGCCGACAAGGGCTCTTACGTCTCCTACCTCGAGGGCTGCACCGCACCGCAGCGTGACACCGCGCAGCTGCACGCCGCGGTGGTGGAGATCATCGTCGAGGAAGACGCCGAGGTGAAATACTCGACCGTCCAGAACTGGTATCCGGGCGACGAGAACGGCAAGGGCGGCATCTACAACTTCGTGACCAAGCGCGCCGATTGCCGCGGCGACCGCGCCAAGGTGATGTGGACCCAGGTGGAAACCGGTTCTGCCGTGACCTGGAAATACCCGTCCTGCATCCTGCGTGGTGATGAAAGTCAGGGCGAGTTCTACTCGATCGCGATTGCCAACAACATGCAGCAGGCCGACACCGGCACCAAGATGGTGCACCTGGGCAAGAACACCAAGTCGCGCATCGTCTCCAAGGGGATCTCGGCCGGCAAGGCACAGAACACCTATCGCGGCCTGGTGTCGATGCACCCCAAGGCCAAGAACTCGCGCAACTACACCCAGTGCGACAGCTTGCTGATCGGTGACAAATGCGGCGCCCACACGGTTCCCTATATCGAGGTGAAGAACAACTCTTCCCGCGTGGAGCATGAGGCGACCACGTCGAAGGTGGACGACGACCAGCTGTTCTACTGCCGTCAGCGCGGCATGGACGAGGAAGAGGCGGTGGCCCTGGTGGTCAACGGCTTCTGCAAGGACGTGCTGCAGGCGCTGCCGATGGAGTTCGCCATGGAAGCGCAGCAGCTGGTTGCGATCTCGCTGGAAGGCTCGGTGGGGTAATTCGTGAGCTTGGAGAGGGGGGCAGATGCAGAGGTCAAGGCCTTTGAGTACAACGCGAAAGAAGGCGTTCGCGCCGTTGCGTTCATGTGGTTCTTGCGTCGCATTGCCTACCCCCTTTTCTCTTTGTCCTTGATTACCGTTATTACGGCCTTTGCCGTTAACGGTGTCGCCGCTGGGCTGCTTTGCATTGCGATTTTCGGAGGCCCGGCTTTGTTGCTTTGGGGGTTCACCTCCCGGCAAGGACAAAAAATGTTGGAGTATTGGAAGAAATGATCGTCACGACCACCCCTTCCGTCGAAGGCTACCAGATCGCCGACTACAAGGGCATCGTGGTGGGCGAGGCGATCATGGGCGCCAATGTGGTGCGCGATTTCTTTGCCTCGGTCACCGACATCGTCGGCGGCCGCTCCGGGGCATATGAAAGCAAGCTTCAGGACGCCCGCGAAACCGCCCTGGCCGAGCTGGAAGAGCGCGCCCGCGCTGCCGGGGCCAACGCCGTTGTGGGCGTTGACCTGGATTATGAAGTCATCGCCGACTCCATGTTGATGGTTTCGGCAAGCGGCACCGCTGTGGTGCTGGCGTAGAAATGAGCAGGCCCTTCAAAGGCCATTGAAATATCGCGGGCCACGCGCTCGCCAGAGAATGCGACACGAGGAAAAAATGCTCGAAATCAAAAACCTGCACGTCAAACTTGAAGATGAAGACAAGCAGATCCTGAAGGGTCTGGACCTCAAGGTCGAGGCCGGCAAGGTGCATGCCATCATGGGCCCCAACGGCTCGGGCAAATCAACGCTGTCTTACGTGCTGTCCGGCCGTGATGGCTATGAGGTGACCGAGGGTTCGGCGGAACTGCTGGGCGAGGACATCCTGGAGCTGGAGCCGGAAGAGCGCGCCGCGGCGGGCATGTTCCTGGCGTTCCAGTACCCGGTCGAAATCCCCGGCGTTGGCAACATGACCTTCCTGCGCACCGCGGTGAATGCACAGCGCAAGGCCCGCGGCGAGGAAGAGCTGTCGGCTTCCGACTTCCTGAAAGAGGTCCGCGCCAAGGCAAAGACCCTGAAGATCGACGCCGACATGCTGAAACGCCCGGTCAACGTCGGCTTCTCCGGCGGTGAGAAGAAGCGCAACGAAATCCTGCAGATGGCGATGCTCGAGCCGAAGCTCTGCATCCTGGACGAGACCGACTCCGGCCTCGACGTGGACGCAATGAAGCTGGTGGCCGATGGCGTGAACGCGCTGCGTGACGAGGGCCGCGGCTTCCTGGTGATCACCCACTACCAGCGTCTGCTGGACCACATCAAACCGGACGTGGTGCACATTCTTGCGGATGGCCGCATTGTGAAGACCGGCGGCCCCGAGCTGGCGCTGGAAGTCGAAAACAACGGCTATGCCGGCATCCTGGCCGAGGTGGACGCGTAATGGCACTTCCCGAAGCAAAACAAACCGCAACCGAGGCGCGGCTGGCCGCGCTGACGCTGCCCGAGGGCGGCTGTCTTGCCGCCGCGCGCCATGCCGCGCTGTCGCGGGTGCAGACCATGGGTCTGCCGGGGCGGCGTGACGAATACTGGAAATACACCCGTCCGGACACGCTGGTGCAGGCGGATGTGCCCGAAGCCGCGGTTTTCGAGACCGGCGAGCCGCCGATGTTCAACGACTTCGACCGCCTGAAGGTGGTGTTCGTTGACGGTGTGTTCGATGCCGAAGCCTCCGACGATCTGTCGCTGGAAGGCATCACCATCGAGCGTCTGGCCGATGCCGAGAAGAAGGACATCCACTGGGCCAAGGACCTCTACGGTGTTCTCGAGGCGCGTGGGCAAACCCCGGTGCAGCGGCCGCTGGCAGCGCTGAACAGCGCCTTTGCCACCGATGGTGTGGTCATTCACGTGACGGGCAAGCCGTCGAAACCGATCAACCTGATCTACCGTCATGCCGACACCGGGTCGGATGCGATCCTGCATCACGTGATCCGCGTGGATGCCGGTGCCGAGGCGACGATCCTCGAAAATGGCCCGGCAGCCGCACGGTTCAACAAATGCATGGAGATCGACGTCGCCGACACCGGCAGCCTGCACCTGGTGCGCGCCCAGGGGCGTGACCACGAGCGCCGGGCTGCGACGCACCTCTTTGCCCGTCTCGGAAAGGAATCGGTCTTCAAATCCTTCACCCTGACAGTGAATGGCGTGCTGACCCGCAACGAAGCCGTGATCGAGCTGACCGGGGATGATGCCGTGGCCCATATCGCGGGCGCTTGTGTCGGCGATGGTGATTTCCACCACGATGACACCGTCTTCATCACCCATGACGCGCTGAACTGCGAAAGCCGCCAGGTGTTCAAGAAGGTTCTGCGCAACGGGGCCACCGGCGTGTTCCAGGGCAAGATCCTGGTGAAGGAAGGCGCGCAGAAGACCGACGGCTACCAGATTTCGCAGTCGCTGCTTCTGGACGACGACAGCCAGTTCCTGGCCAAGCCTGAGCTCGAGATCTATGCCGATGACGTTGCCTGCTCGCATGGCTCCACCTCCGGTGCGATCGACGAGGAAGGCCTGTTCTACCTGCGGTCCCGCGGCGTGCCCAAGGCCGAGGCAATCGACCTGATGACACTCGCATTCCTGGCCGAAGCGGTGGAGGAGATCGAGGACGGCGACGTGGCGGATGCGATCATCGCCCGGCTGCAAGGCTGGCTGGCCCGGCGTCACTGATGTCGGTCACCACGGATATTCCGGCAACCTACCTGGGGCCGCGCAAGGTTTTTGCGCGGCTTCTCAGCATGGGCGCGCGGGAAGACCGGCTGCTGGTGTTCCTGCTCAGCGGCTGCGTGCTGGCCTTCGTTGCGCAGATGCCGAAGCTCGCCCGCGAGGCGCATCTGACCGGGCAGGAGCTGAACATGCTATTGGGCGGTGCGCTGCTGGGCATCGTCTTCATCGCGCCTTTGTTGTTCTACGCATTGGCGCTTATTGCCCATTGGCTGGCCCGCGCCCTCGGCGGCGTCGGGGAGGCCCATCAGGCGCGGCTTGCGCTGTTCTGGGCGTTTCTGGCGGCGAGTCCCGTGATGCTCTTGCATGGGCTGGTGGCCGGGTTCATCGGTGCGGGGGCCGCGCTGGACAGCGTCGGGCTGCTGTGGTGCGTGGTGTTCTTTTGGTTCTTCGCCTCGGGGATGGTTCAAGGATACTGGGCAAACAGATGAAATCGCTGCTTGAATTTGCTGCTTTCACGGTGCGTTCGCCTCAGCTGGCGGCGGATCGTATCCTGTCGGCGTCCTGGCCGCGGGAGGTGGTGTGGACCGCTTTCCTGCTGTCGGTGGTGCTGAACAGCTGCGTCTATGCGCTTCAGCAGATCCTGTTCCCGCTGCCCCCCGAGGTGCTGCTGCCGCGGTTCTCGCCGGGCGCCTATTTCGTGGTTGTACTGGCCGTGCAGGCGGCCTTTGTCGCGATGCTGTCTGCGACCGGTCGCTGGCTGGGCGGGCAGGGCAGTTTTCTTGCGCTGCTTGCGGTGATTACCTGGTTGCAACTGATGCAGGCCGGGCTCAACACGGCTCTGATCGTGATGTTCCTGGCGCTGCCGTCCTTGGCTGCGCTGGTGAACATCGGGGTGAATATTCTGGTCTTTGTGATCCTGCTGCATTTCGTCAAGGCGGCGCATGGCTTTGACAGCATCTGGCGTGCGTTGGGTGTGGTGCTGATGGCCAGCCTGATCCTGGTTTTTGCCCTTCTTTTCCTCTTGGGCCTGATCGGCCCCACCAACCTTGGATTTCCCGAACATGTATGATGTGGAAAAAATCCGCGCCGATTTCCCGATCCTGTCGCGCACCGTGAACGGCAAGCCGCTGACCTATCTCGACAACGGCGCTTCGGCGCAGAAACCGCAGGTGGTCATCGATGCCGTCACGCGTGCCTACGCAGAGGAATATTCGAACGTTCACCGCGGCTTGCACTACCTGTCCAACCTGGCGACCGAGAAATACGAGGCGGTGCGCGGTACCGTTGCGCGGTTCCTGAACGCCGGGGATGAGAACAGCATTGTGCTGAATTCCGGCACCACCGAGGGCATCAATCTGGTCGCCTATGGCTGGGCGATGCCGCGGTTCGAGGCGGGCGACGAGATCGTCCTGTCGGTGATGGAGCATCACGCCAACATCGTGCCCTGGCACTTCCTGCGTGAACGCCAGGGGGTGGTGCTGAAATGGGTCGACACCGAGGCCGACGGCAGCCTGGATCCGCAAAAGGTGATCGACGCCATCTCCCCGCGGACCAAGCTGGTGGCGGTGACCCAGTGCTCCAACGTGCTGGGCACCGTGGTCGACGTGAAAACCATTACCGCGGCCGCCCAGGCCAAGGGTGTGGCGGTGTTGGTTGACGGCTCTCAGGGGGCGGTTCACATGCCGGTCGACGTGCAGGACATCGGCTGCGATTTCTACGCGATCACCGGTCACAAGCTCTATGGTCCCTCCGGGTCCGGCGCCATTTACATCAAGCCCGAGCGGATGGCCGAGATGCGCCCCTTCATCGGTGGTGGCGACATGATCCGCGAAGTGTCAAAGGATCAGGTGATCTACAATGATCCGCCGATGAAGTTCGAAGCCGGGACCCCCGGCATCGTGCAGACCATCGGCCTTGGCGTTGCGCTGGATTACATGATGGACCTCGGAATGGCGAACATCGCCGCGCATGAGGCGGGCCTGCGCGATTACGCCATGTCGCGGCTCAAAGGTTTGAACTGGGTAAATATCCAGGGGCAGGCTCCTGGAAAGGCGGCGATCTTCAGCTTTACGCTGGAGGGCGCGGCCCATGCCCATGACATCTCCACCATCCTGGACAAGAAGGGCGTCGCGGTGCGCGCCGGGCACCATTGCGCCGGACCGCTGATGGACCATCTGGGGGTATCGGCGACCTGCCGGGCGTCATTTGGCCTCTACAACACCAAGGCGGAAGTCGACACGCTGATCGAAGCGCTGGAACTGGCGCATGACCTGTTCGCCTGAAACAGGCCGCGCATGATTACGGGGGCATCCCAATAAAAAGCGGCGCCCGCAAGGGCGCCGCTTTTCTGTTTCCGGGCCTCAGCCTTGCATGTGGCGGTCGACCATCCGTTGCACCATCGGGGCGAAATGCCAGAAGTCAGGTGTCTGCATGTCGGGCCGCTTGCCGGCTTCGTCCAGGTAGCGCACGGCAATGATCTGCGGAAGGTTCGGATTTGTCTCGAAGGCCGCAACTTCCTCGGGGCTCATCGGGCCACCTTGCAGGTTCAGGGAATGGATCGACGCGTCCGACAGGCGCTTGAAATACTCGGGCCTGGTGGCGCAAAGATAGCGTTTGGCCGCAACGTGATACCGCACGCAATCGGTGATCACGCTGGGAAAGAACCGCTCCAGAACCTCGGCGCCGGCATCCTCGTGGTGGCGATCTTCGGTGTCCTCCATGCTGAAGGTGCCGAATTCGCTGGTGAAGTGGCCGATGTCATGCAGCAACGCGCCGACGATGATCTCCTCTGGCTGGCCGTTCTGCTCTGCGATGGTTGCGCCCTGCAACATATGCTCGGTCATCGTGACGGGCTCGCCGAGGTATTCCTCGTCACCCCGACGGTCGAAGATGTCACCGAGGAAGGCCACGATGTTGTCGCGGGTCAGGGTGCTGAAATCGGGCTTGCTCATGGGTCAGCCTTCCAGTTCGGCGTTCAGCACGGCGAGGGTGGACAGCAGGCCGTCCTTGTCGGCGTAACATCCCTGCAGCCAGCGCGATCCGCTGCCGGAATAGCCCAGCCGCGCGTGCAGCACGCGGGTGTTGTCGACGATGAAGCTTTCGCCGGGCTCCAGCTTGAAGGCAATCCCCATCTCGGGGTCGTCGATGATTTCGGCCAGTTGCCGGTAGGCGGCATAATAGGCGTCCATACGCTCGAACGGAACATCCACCAGCGGTGCCGCGGAGCGGTTGTTGAAGCGTATGGCGCTCAGTTCCCCATCCGGCGAGAGTTCGATCATCGGGCGGCGCGAGCGCAGATGAACGCCGTCAGAGCCCTTGTACTCGAACCGTGCGGGGTAGCCTGCCAGCAGCGCGAACCCCTCGGGGTTCAGGTCGCGCAGGCGTTCCGCGGCGCGGAAACCGTCGACCACGATGCTGTCGCCGCCCTCGGCCGAGTTCTCGAGGCAATAGAGGATCTGCAAGGTCGGCACCGGATCGCGGTAGGGGTTGTCGGTGTGCGCCTGCAGGCCCAGCCCGGTATAGGCGAGGTTGGTCGGGTTGACCTCGGTGCGGACCTCGAAATAGCGGCCATAGTTGGTTTCCCGGACGAAACCGAACATCGCGGCACAGTCCAGTAGCGCGCCTTCGCGCACCGGACCGCCGGCCAGCTTGGCAAAACCCAATCGCGCCACGGCGTCAAGCCAGTCGCGCTTGGCCTTGGCGTCAGTCTGGACTTGCTGCCAGTCGAACGTCGGGGCCGCGCGGGAGCCGTCCCAGGTCTCGCAATCCTGCGGAAGACGTCCGAAGGCCGCCTTGTCAGACCGGTCATAACGATGGTCCTGCAGCCATTGCAGCGGGAAGGTGACAGTCTTCTCCTCGGGGGCAAAGCAGACTTCGAGATGATCCTCCTTCAGCGCGGCGTCGCGAATATGGCTGTTCTGCGGAATGTCGCCGAGGGTGATCAACCGCTGACCGTTGCCGGGGGCGCGTGTCTCTGCATCCAGCGCGTTGTCGCGCAGCCATATGGCATGGAAACGGCTTTGGCTTCCGTCCGCAAAGGTCAGGGTCAGGAATTTGCCTGAAGTGTCAGTGCTCAGGGTGGCGGGCATCGGGGCCTCCGGTTGTCAGGTTCCTGCTTGCTTGACTAGCCCGGTACAGTCATCAAGAGAACCACGTATTTGAGGGTGTAAGGCCAAGGAAATCTTATGTCAGACAAAGCCAAACGACCCGGGCTGCCACCGCTGGACTGGCTGAGGGTGTTCGAGGCGGCGGGGCGCCACGGGAATTTCACTGCCGCGGCGGAGGAGCTGGGCACCAGTCAGGCGGCGGTCAGCCAGCGCATCCGTAATCTGGAGACATGGCTGGGGCGCCCTTTGTTTCTGCGCATGGCGCGGGGGGTTACCCTGACGGTGGAGGGGGAAAGCTATCTGCCGCTGGTGCAGGACACGTTGCTTGCCTTGGCGCAGGGCACCCGAAATCTCTTCGACCACAGTTTTCGCGAGTTGCGCATCGCGGCGCTGCCCGGCCATCTCGAGTTGCTGGTGATGCCCCGGTTGCGGGAGCTCTCGACCGTCGATCCAGGCGTGCGGCTGGTGACCGAAACCGTGCCCAAACGCCTGGAATTCGATGCGGCGGAGGATGCCGTGCACATCCGCTATGGTCGCGGAAAATGGGAACGCCGCGACGCGGCCTTGCTGGGAAATGAAGTCCTGCGCCCGATGGTTGCGCCGCAGGTTCTGACGGACTGGAAAGACCTCCCCGTGATCGAACTGCGGGGGGAGCGACCGGGCTGGGCGGAATGGGCCCGCGTCACAGGGGAAGATGAGCCTGCGGCTGCGAGCATTTCGGTGGACTCGATGTCCCACGCGCTGGAGCTTGCGCGGCTGGGGCAGGGCGTGGTGTTGGGATCTTGCGTCCTGGCGTGGAAATTGTTGCAGACCGAACAGCTGTGTTGCGTGCCAGCCCCGCAGCTTGCAGTAGTGGATGGGTATTGGCTGACCTGGCCGCCGAGCCTTGCGACGTCGCGCAGGCAATCCCGTCTTCTGGAAGCACTGGTCGCCGCCCTGACGCCGTGATCCAATGTCCGGATCCGGACATCATCCGCGTTTAGTCCGGGTAACGCCCGATTTGCGCAAAATAGGCGTCCAGCAAGGGCCGGACGGTGCGTTTGTTGGTGAAGGAAAACCCGATGGACCCGGCCTTTCGCCAGCGCGCCAGAACCAGGAATTCGCCGATGGCGGGCACCAGGATTCCGGTCAGCGTCTTCAGGTCAAAGGTGTTCTTTTCCGCCTCCAGCCGAACCGCCATGCCCCTGTAGCTGATGTTGTAAACGTCTGCCGAGAGCGGTCCGCCATCCAGATGAAGGAGGCAAGGAAGGTCGATGGGGAGCCGGGGTTCCGTTGGTTCGGCCCGCCGAAAGATCGAGTTAGATTTCACCATGCTGCCGCACCACTTGTTATCACTGATCCACCTTCAGCCTATGATGGTAAGGTTAACAAAACCTTTTCGGGGCAACCGCCGACGGCTGGCGTGGACCTGCAACAGCGAAGGCGACCGAAACCGGTTTGGCATGCCCGAACGCGCAGCCTGACCGCCACGGGCCTCGGCCTCCGAACTTAGGGGCAGTTGCTGCGCCGACTGTTGCAGGATTGCGGCTGTAAAGATTTCATTTCGCAGCTCCGGCAGACGCGAATGGATTGCGCCTGGTGCATGGCTGATATGTTTTATCGTTTTAATTCAGTGTGATGAAGATCACATAGGGCGCGAAATTCAGGCAAGTATTGGCCGATCGTGCAGAGCCATAGGCGTAAATCCGCCGATGAAATCGCCACGGCAGGTTTGAGCGGTTTTCAACCCCTCAAACCTCAAATCCGCGCACATTACCTCTAGCAGCAACCAGCGGCTCCAGGGATGGAGGGGCCAGCTGGCCAATGGAACAGGAGACTCAGATCATGAGCACCAAATTCAAGGCACGGGCGGGCGCGGCGTCCCTGGCTGCAGCAGCCCTCGCAGCGCCGGCATTTGCCGGACCGACTTACACCAACGACACCGGCGGCAGCTTCAGCTGGTACGGTCACTTCAACCCGTCCTTCCAGTCGTTCGACGACGGTGTGGAGGACTACAACCGTCTGGTAGACAACTCCGGCTCCAGCTCGCGCATCGGCTTCTGGCTGAACCAGGAGTTCGGCGAGAACACCCTGCGCTTCCGGTTTGAAACCTCCTTTGGTTTCCGCAGCAGCGATGGCGTGAACCAGGTCACCACCGGCGACAATGTCAGCTGGGACCGTACCAACATCCGCCACGTCGACCTGCAGTTCGACACCGCGAATTACGGCCGCTTCTCGGCTGGTCAGGGTTCGATGGCCAGTGACGGAATCACCGGCGCAGATTTCTCGGGCACCGGTCTGGGCGCAAGCGTCGCGGTTGCCGACCCGGCTGGCGGCTATGCATTCCGTACTGGCACCGGCGCTCTGAGCACGGTTTCGATCGGCGATGTCTTCAATGACTACGACGGCAGCCGTCTTGGCCGCGTGCGCTATGACTCGCCGGAACTGGCCGGTTTCACCCTGTCGACCTCCTACGGTACCGACATCCTGAACGAGGACAACGACCGCGAAACCTATGACGTGGCCGTCCGTTACTCCAACGATCAGGTCGGCGCTTTCGCGATTGATGCGGGTATCGGCGCAGCCTGGACCGAGCGGACCGGCGAGGAAGATCGCCGCGACATCTCCGGCTCCTTCGGCGTTCTGCACAAGGACACCGGTCTGTCGCTGAACGTCGCCGCCGGTGAGCGCGACATCGCAGGCAGCTACGCCTACGCCAAGCTGGGCTATGAAGCGAACCTGATCTCGGCCGGCTCCACCGCCTTCTCCGTGGATTACTACGACGGCTCCGACATGGTCACCAACGGTGACAGCGCGGAATCCTGGGGCGTTGCCGCTGTTCAGAAGATCGACGCCTATAACGTCGAGGCTTACCTGGGCTACCGCAACTACTCCTACGCGGATAACAGCGCGACCAGCTACCAGGATGCCGACGTGATCCTGGCGGGTGCCCGCTGGAAATTCTGATCGTCTCCTCCCTCGCGGTCAGAACGGAAACACGCCCCCTTGTGGGGCGTGTTTTTGCGTTTGCGGCAGGGAAAACAGCTGGGCGGGGAGCAAAAACCGCCATTTCGCGTCTCTGGCGGGCAATGCCCCTTGCGCCGCCGCCTCTGGGGAAATAGAAGACCGCAAATTGTCTGGGGGCGCCTGCGCGCACGCGCCCCGAATCTCTATGGGGTATAGGATGCAGGTCACCGAGACGCTGAACGAAGGTCTGAAACGCGGCTACGCCATCACCGTCACAGCTGCCGAGCTGGAGGCGAAAGTCAACGAGAAGCTGGCCGAAGCCCAGCCGGAAGTTGAAATGAAGGGCTTCCGCAAGGGCAAGGTGCCGATGGCACTGCTGAAAAAGCAGTTCGGCCAGCGCCTGATGGGCGAAGCCATGCAGGAAGCCGTCGATGGTGCGATGAACAAGCACTTCGAAGACAGCGGCGACCGCCCGGCGATGCAGCCGGAAGTCAAGATGACCAACGAAGACTGGAAAGAGGGCGACGACATCAACGTCGAGATGTCCTATGAAGCGCTGCCGGAAATCCCGGACGTCGACTTCTCCGGTATCGAGTTGGAAAAGCTGGTGGTCAAGGCAGACGAAGATGCCGTGAACGAGGCGCTGAACAACCTGGCGGAAACCGCCCAGGAATTCGAAGCCCGCGAAGACGGCGCAGCAGCCGAGGACGGCGACCAGGTGGTCATCGACTTCGTCGGCAAGGTCGACGGCGAAGCCTTTGAAGGCGGCGCAGGCGACGACTATCCGCTGGTTCTGGGCTCCAACTCCTTCATCCCCGGCTTCGAAGAGCAGCTGGTCGGCACCAAGGCCGGTGAAGAAAAAGACGTGACCGTGACCTTCCCCGAGGAATACGGCGCCGAGCATCTGGCCGGCAAGGAAGCCGTCTTCACCTGCAAGGTGAAAGAGGTCAAAGCCCCGAAAGCGGCCGAGATCAACGACGAGCTGGCGAAGAAATTCGGCTCGGAAGACCTGGAAGGTCTGAAGGCACAGATCGCCGAACGCCTGGAAGCCGAATACGCCGGTGCCGCTCGTGCCGTGATGAAGCGCGCCCTGCTGGACAAGCTGGACGGCCTGGTGTCCTTCGACCTGCCGCCGTCGCTGGTCGAAGCCGAAGCCAAGCAGATCGCGCATCAGCTGTGGCACGAGGAAAACCCGGAAGTGCAGGGCCACGACCACGGTGAGATCGAGCCGACCGAGGAGCACACCAAGCTGGCAGAGCGCCGCGTGCGTCTGGGCCTGCTGCTGGCCGAACTGGGCCAGAAAGCCGAGGTCGAAGTGACCGACGCCGAAATGACCCAGGCAATCATGCAGCAAGCCCGTCAGTACCCGGGCCAGGAGCGCCAGTTCTTCGAATTCATCCAGAAGAACGCCCAGATGCAGCAGCAGCTGCGCGCACCGCTGTTTGAAGACAAGGTTGTTGACCACATTGTCGAGCAGGCCAAAGTCGAGGAGAAAGAAATCTCCAAGGACGACCTGCAAAAAGCGGTTGAGGCTCTGGAAGACGAGTAATCGTCCTCTTCTCAAAGATTTCGGAAAGGCCGCCCTCAGGGCGGCCTTTTTCGTTGTCAGGCGGGCATGTGGCGTTCAGGCGTGCAAGCCGAAAAGAATAAGGCCGCGCAGCAATTGCTACGCGGCCTTGGGGTGTGGGAAGCAGAGAGCCTTTACAGCTCTATGCGGAAGCGCGCGAAACCATCCGGGCCTTCGCCTGCCGGGGTGATGCTGACGCCGGGCACCGCATCTGCGTATTGCGCCGCCTTGGGGCCGGTGTCGAACAACACGGTGGTGCCGGGCAGGGGGGCGAAGCGCCAGTTGCCGTCCGCCTTGGGGCTGACGGTGCCTTGCTCGACGATGTAGCGCACCAGCACGTCGCGGTTGGTATCCGGGCCTTCAAAGACCACGGTGTCGCCCTTGGCGCCGGGAAAATCACCACCTCCTTCAGCACGGTAGTTGTTGGTGGCGATGATGAACTCCTGCTCGGGGTCCAGTGGCTTGCCGTTGTAGGACAGGTTCACGATGCGGTTGGCATCCGGGTTCGCCAGCTCCCCCTTGGGGGTGAACATCGATGGTTGGCTCAGGTCGATTTCATAGGTAACGCCGTCGATCACATCGAAGTTATACGACGGAAACGCCGGGTTCAGCAGAACCTGATCAGGCTTGCCCGGTTCGATCTGGTTGAACATGCCGGCCGACCGTTCCAGCCAGCCTTTGACCTCGGCGCCGGTCACCTTCACCGCGCGCACGGTGTTGGGGTAAAGATACAGGTCGGCGACATTCTTGATCGCTACATCGCCGACCGGTACGTCGGTGTAATACTCCGGGCCACCCCGGCCACCGGCCTTGAACGGAGCCGCGGCTGACAGGATGGGCAAGCCTTCAAACGCGCTGCCTTGCAACATCTGTTCGATATACCAGGTCTGCGCCTGCGAGACGATCTGCACCGAGGGATCGTCTGCCACCAGCGCGAAATAGCTGTGCAGCGGCGCGTCGGTCTTGCCCACGGCCCGGCGCACATAGGCGAGCGTGGCGTCATGCTCGGCCTGGACCGCGTCCAGCACCTTCTGCTGGCTGGCGACCAGTGCGGTGACGGACCGGTCCTCGTTACGCTTGGAGATGGGGCGTGCCTCGGACGCGTGGCCGACCACGCGCCAGCCCGTACCGTCGCGTTCCAGCATCAGGTCGATCAGCCCCATGTGGCTGCCCCAAAAGCCGCCCATCACGGCGGGTTTTCCGTGGATCGTGCCCTTGTCGGCATCGACCGCGGCAAAATCCGCATAGTTGGAGGAGGGGAACACGAGGTGGCTGTGCCCTGTCATGATGGCGTCGATACCCTCCACCTCCGCCAGCGGCACCGAGGCGTTTTCCATATCCTCACCGCCGGTGGCGGCGCCGATGCCGGAATGCGACAGCGCGAGGATGATGTCGGCACCTTTCTCCTTCATCTCAGGCACATAGGCGCGGGCGCATTCGACAATGCCGCGGGCCTGCACGTTGCCTTGCAGATGGCGGCGGTCCCAGTTCATCACCTGCGGCGGAACAAAGCCGATGATGCCGATGCGAATGGGATGCGCGTTTCCGGCCCCATCGGTGACGGTGTGCTCAAGGATCTGGTAGGGCGGCAGCAGGGTCTCGTCGTCGCGCGGGGTGGCGCCCGCCTTCTTCACCACGTTTGCGCAGACCACCGGGAACTTGGCCCCGGCCAGGGATTTCTCCAGAAAGGACAGGCCATAGTTGAACTCATGGTTGCCCAGGGTCGATGCATCAAAGCCGACAGTGTTCATCGCCGCGATCACCGGGTGCAGATCGCCCTCCTTCATGCCGCGCTCATAGGCGATGTAATCGCCCATAGGGTTCCCTTGCAGGAAATCGCCATTGTCCAGCAGCAGCGCGTTGGTGGCCTCGGCGCGGATGTCCTCGATCAGGCTGGCGGTGCGCGCCAGCCCGACCGTGTCAACCTCGCGGTCGCCGTAATAGTCGTAGGGAAACACATGCACATGCAGGTCGGTGGTTTCCATCAGGCGCAGGTGGACCTGCCCTGCGGCGGCCTGAACGGAAAACGGGTGCAGGGCTATCAATCCGGCACTCCCGGCCAGAAACGAGCGGCGGTCTAGGGTGATGGGCATGGACGTCTCCTTGTCAATAATTGGATCCGCAGGGCAAAATCCTGGCCCCTGCGGTAGTCGACAGATGTAACACCTGCGTTGCGCCCGAGGGGGAGACGGCATTCCAATCGCCGTTTTCCCCGCCTCAGCCCAGACCGGTTTCCTCCAGCATTCCGCGCCGTTTGGCCTCGTAATAGTAGCCGCGCGAATAGTGCTTCACCGCTTGCGCCTCGCTGCCGTCCGCCAGCAACCAGGCCCCGCGCAGGTACTTGCCAGCGTATTTGAGGTTGGTGTCCGCATCCAGAAGATCTTTCGGCTGGCCCTTGAAGCCCATCGAGCGGGCGGTCGCGGGCAGGATCTGCAGCAGCCCGTAATAGGGGCGGTTCACGGCCCAGGGGCGATGGGTGCTCTCGCGGACGGCCAGGCGGTGGACGAGGCTGCGCGGCAGCTCGTAGTGATCTGCCCAGCGGTTGATCTTGCGTCGCAGCTCTGGCGTCTCGTTGGGATAGAGCGGCGGATCAAACACCGCCGGCTCCGGGGTGGCGGCAGTGCTGCCGCAGGCGGAAAGGGTTGCGGTTGCAACAATGGAAATAAGGCAGGTCCGGCGGTTCATGCAGCCTCCGATGTTGTGGAATATCGGGGCGAGCCTAGCCAGATTGCCCGGCGTCGCAATCCGCGTGATGCAGGGCTCGCAGGCGCGGGCGACGAACCGCCCACGGCCTGCAAAAATCCGCCAAACCCGGTTTATCAAAATTTAACAATTCAACGTTTGTTAAATATGTCCAACCCCTACATATTGAGGTTGCGCATTGAGGCAATACGACCCTCAGGCAGCCGACCCCGAACGCCTGTGGGGTTGACTGACCAGATCGGGCAGTGGGGGCCGCGGCTGTTTCCCAAATTTCGCGGTCCCCGATTTGCGTTGATCCCGGCCCTAGCTGCGGGCCGAGGGGCGGCTGTTCGGGCGTTCGGCTGAAGCGCCGAACAGGCCGAGGCCGGGCGCGATCATGCCGCTGCGCACGGTCTCCGAAATCGCTTCAGTGCGGAACTTCGGCTGGTCGAACTGATGGCCGCGCAGCAGGCGGAACAGCAGTCTGCGCCGCAGGGCCAGCTCTTCGCGCTCCAGGTTTCTGTCACTCATGGGCTCCCCCTTCTTTCGTCTCCCGCAGCCATGCTGGCAGAGACAGGCAAAGGGAGGGTTAGGGGGAAGTGCGGAAAATGACGCGCATTTATCCCTTAGTTGCAAGCTATTGGGCCAAAAAGAAAAGGCCGCCCGGTCAGGCGGCCTTTCCAGATGTCACCGATCCGGGAAGGATCAGTTGTTTTCGTCTTCGCCAGCGGCTTCGGCGGCCGGTGCCACGTCGTCATCGTCCGACGCAGCGGAACCGATGTCGTCGAACAGTTCGGAGATCTCGAACTCGGCAGCGGCTTCCTCTTCGGCGGCCAGCTCCTGGATCGATTTGCCCGACGCCTGCAGCTCGGCCTCTTCGGCGGAACGTGCAACGTTCAGTTTGACAACGGCCATGACTTCCGGGTGCAGGTGCACTTCGGCTTCATGCAGGCCCAGGACCTTGATCGGCTCACGGATGATGACCTGCTTGCGGTCAACCGAGAAGCCGGCTTCGGTGGCCACTTCGGCGGTGTCACGCGGGGTGACCGAGCCGTAGAGGTTGCCGCCATCGGAGGCCTGGCGAATCACGACGAACTGCTGTCCGTCCAGTTTCTCTGCCAGAGCCTCGGCCTCTTTCTTGGTCTCCAGGTTGCGCGCTTCCAGCTGCGCTTTCTGGGCTTCGAAGGAAGCGATGTTGGCTTCGGAAGCGGTCTTTGCCTTGCCCTGCGGCAGCAGGAAGTTGCGGGCGAACCCGGGCTTCACGTCAACGACGTCGCCCATTTGGCCCAGCTTCGCAACGCGCTCAAGAAGGATAACTTGCATCTGCTTATCTCCTTACTTCACGGCGTAGGGCAGCAGGGCGAGGAAGCGGGCGCGCTTGATTGCACGGGCCAGCTCACGCTGCTTCTTTGCCGAAACGGCGGTGATGCGCGAAGGCACGATCTTGCCGCGCTCAGAGATGTAGCGCTGCAGCAGACGGGTGTCCTTGTAGTCGATCTTCGGCGCGTTGTCGCCCGAGAACGGGCACACCTTGCGGCGGCGGAAAAACGGTTTGGCTGCCATGATTTAGCGTCCTTTTCTCAAGCTTCGATCAGCGGCGCTCGCGACGGTTGTCGCGTTCGTCACGTTTCTGCATCTGGACCGAGGGGCCCTCGGCGTGCTCGTCGACCTTGATGGTCAGAACGCGCATCACGTCGTCATGCAGGCGCATCAGGCGCTCCATTTCCTGGATCGCCGACGACGGAGCATCGGTGCGCAGGAAGGCGTAGTGGCCCTTGCGGTTCTTGTTGATCTTGTAGGCCATGGTCTTGACGCCCCAGTACTCCTGGTCGACCAGCTTACCGCCGTTGTCGGACAGAACAGCACCGAAGTGTTCGATGAGGCCTTCAGCTTGCGAGTTGGACAGGTCCTGACGCGCAATCATGACATGCTCATAGAGTGGCATGCGAACTCCTGTTTGTGTCTAGGCGCATTTCATAGACCTGGCATCTGCTGCTTCCGCTGCCGGGTCACGAGAGGCTGCGCGGATCGAATAAAGTGCGAAAGCAGGGCCTCCTATACAGGCTGGGGCCGAAAGAGCAAGGCAAAAGGGCCGCGGCTGCCGGAGGTCGCGCGCCACCGTGCGGTCGCGGTCCAGCGCTGCAAGGGCGCTGGGAGGCACGGTCCGGGCAGCCGCAGCAAAACCCCGTCGCGGACACAATCCTGCCCGAATGTGCCGTTCATCTTGGTTAACGAAACATTAACCCTCCGTCAGGCCGCCTCGGCCAAGTGGTTGGGTGGCAGAACGGGAGAGGGCAGCGCAATGGCAATGACGGATCAATTTCAGGGCTACGGAGCCGCCATGCCTCGCCGCGTCGGTTTGGGCGGCGGGGGCGGCCTGCCGGAGACGGTCTCGTTGAGCTTGCGCCTCGACGCCAACTGGACCCTCGGGCTGGTGCTCAAGCGGTTCATCGGGGCTGCGATGATGCTCAGCGCGGTTGGGCTGTGGCTCATGCCCGAGGCCGGAGAGCGCTATGACCTGACGCTGGTGCGCCTGGGGATCTCGGTCTCGCTGGTGCTGGTCGGGCTCGCTCTGCTGAGCGTGCGGGAGGCTGCCGGCCGCCCGGAGGCCTGTTTTGACCCGATCCGAAAGGAGCTGCGGCTTCTGCGATGCGACGCCTACCGCCGCCCGCGCACGATCCTGCGACGCAGTTATGACCGGCTGGGCGGCGCGCGCTTTACCGCGGCCACGGTGCAAATCTACGAAGCCGACGGCAGCCTGCTGATGGAACTGCCGATCTGTTCGACCGCCCTGCGCAGCCAGCTGCGTGATCAGCTGAGCGGGTTGGTTCGCATCCTGTCCTGATTTTCATCACGTTTTCGCGAGTTTAGGTCCGGCGCACAATGCGCCGGGTTTCGTGTTCGTGCGCTCACAGATACTGTTGGTTTTTGTGGGCTTCCCTTTGCAGGGGGGCATGCGCCACATCTGGTGGCACAAGAATTCATGAAACGGAGCCTTACGATGAAAAAGACCCTGTTTGCCGCCGCACTGGCCGCAATCGCCGCAACCGGCGCCGCCGCTGCACCGGAGAAATACGTCCTCGATTCCGGCCACAGCCAGGTCATCTTCGACTACAACCACCTCGGCTATTCGACCACCTACGGCATGTTCTCGGGCTTCGAGGGCGAGATCATGTTCGACCAGGAAGATCCGGCGGCCTCCAGCGTGTCTGTGTCCATGCCGCTGAGCAGCATGCTCACGGGCTGGCAAAAGCGCTTTGACCATTTCATGAGCAAGGATTTCTTCGACGCCACCGAGGATGAGACCATCACGTTCACCTCCACCGCGATCGAAGTGACGGGCGGGAACACCGCCAAGATCACCGGCGACCTGACCCTCAACGGCGTGACCAAGTCGGTGGTGCTGGACGCCAAGCTGAACAAGGCGGGCGAACACCCGATGGCGAAAAAGCCCTGGGCCGGCTTTGACGCCACCACCACGCTGGTGCGCTCCGAGTACAACCTCGGCCAGTTCGCGCCCTTCGTCAGCGACGAGGTCAATGTGAAGATCTCGATCGAGGCGATGAAAGCTGAAGAGTAATCGCGGCGCTTCTGATCGCATCAGATTGATAAACACTGCACCGCCGGTTCCGTCTGGAACCGGCGGTTTCCTTTTGTCAGGATTCTCTTGTCAGGCCCCCCGCCGAATTCTGGTCCGCGCCGCCGTCGGCATCCGCGCGGCCCATCCGTCCGGGGGCGTGCAGGGCGCAGCAGCGGGGAGCAAAAAAAATCCCCCGGCCAAGGGCCGGGGGCAATCTCTGATGATTGGGGCTTTTGCTTACGGTTTGCGCGTCGCCTCCAGGTCGACGGAGACCTCGACGGCAAAACCGAGCGAGCTTTCATCCGGCAGGCTTTGTCCGATGCCGAAGTCCATCCGGTTCAGGGGCAGCCCGCCCTGCATCCGGGCGGTGTCCCCGTCCAGGTCCAGCGTAAAGGGCAGGGTGACCGGCACCTCCTGGCCTTTCAATGTCAGCGTTCCGCGTGCCTCGTACCCGGTCTCCAGCTTGAAGATCTGCGCCGCGAAGCGGGCGGTCGGATAGCTGGCGCTGTCAAAATAATCCGCGCCCATTGCCTGCTGAGTGACAGAGCCCAGCTCAAGCGACGGAATGGCAATCGTGACCTCTACCTCGCCCGCCGGACCGGGCGTTGCGGGCTCCTCGAACTGGATCTGCGCTGACCATTCGGCAAAGCTGCCGGTGACGGCGCTGCCCATCTGGGTGACCGAGATCGCCAGCGTGCCCGACTGAACCTGCCAGTTGCTCGCCGCAGCGTCCTCTGCGGTTGCGGTCTCGAGCGCGGTGACCGGGGTTGCGATCCCCTGCGCCTGTTCGGGCGCGTGGCGATCCAGCACGCCAAGGGTTGCGCCACCACCAAGCACGCCGAGCCAGACCAGCGCAGCCACCAGCAGAGGCAGCATGCTGTGGCGTTGCGGCGGCACGGACGGCAGGCGATTTTGGCCCGGCAGCATCCGGCGCAGCGTGGCATCGCGGTCGATCACGTGATGCTTCAGCGCACCGGCAATATGCAGCGCCAGCGCCGCCGCCAGGGTCCAGACCAGCAGCCAGTGCAGGCCGCCAAAGACACCTGCCACCGCGTCCGATTTCGGCACAAAGGGCAGATCCTGACCAAAGGGCCACCAGATCGGCGCAAAGCCGGTGGTCGCGGCATGGTGGATCCAGCCGGACAGCGGCACCGCCACCAGCGAGCCATACAGCAACCAGTGTACGGTTTCTGCCGCCAGCGCTTCGGCCTTGCGATCGGGGTGCAGCAGGCCCGGCTTGGGCTGGCTCAGCGCCCAGAGGATGCGCAACACGGCGGTGAAGAACACGGCTACGCCGAGGGTCTTGTGCACCGAGAACAGCAATGTCGCGCGTTCGATAACCGCGGCATCGCCGGTAAAATCGGGGCCTTGGATCTGCTGCGCCAAGTCGTTGGCGATGTAGCCCAGGGGAAAGGCCGACAGAATGAGCAGGGCGGTCAGCCAGTGAAAGGTCTTGGCGACGCTGCCATAGCTGTGAGTGGTGTTCTGGCGCGGCATTTTCCGGCAGTCCTTCTGATGTGCGTTGCTGTCTCAAACCTAGCAACCCCGCCCCGGCGCGCAACACGCGGCAGGGCCATATCCCCGCACAGTCTTGGTGCGCAGGCTGCGGCTTTGCTTGTACGCCGCGTCAAGGGCCGCTACATCAGGCAAAACGTTCAATTAGACGAGGTCATCAATGACGATCGCATTTGTGTTCCCCGGACAGGGTGCCCAGACCATCGGCATGGGCAAGGCGCTGGCCGAGGCGTATCCGGCCGCCAAGGCCATCTTCGACGAGGTCGACGAGGCCCTGGGGGAAAGCCTGAGCCAGCTGATCTGGGAGGGCGACATCGAAACGCTGACCCTGACCCAGAATGCGCAGCCCGCGCTGATGGCCACCTCGCTGGCGGCAATGCGCGCGCTGGAGGCCGAAGGTCTGGGGATCGAAAAGGCCGCTTTCGTGGCGGGGCACAGCCTGGGTGAATACTCCGCACTGGCGGCTGCCGGGGCCATCTCGGTTGCGGATACCGCGCGCCTGTTGCGGACCCGTGGGCGTGCGATGCAAAGCGCCGTGCCGGTGGGCGAAGGCGCCATGGCAGCGATCCTGGGCCTCGATCTGGAGGCCGTGCGCGCCGTCGCCGACGAGGCCGCGCAGGGTGAGGTCTGCCAGGCGGCCAATGACAACGACCCGACCCAGGTCGTGGTCTCCGGCGCCAAGGCCGCGGTCGAGCGTGCCGCCGAGATCGCCAAGGAAAAGGGCGCAAAGCGCGCAGTGATGCTGCCGGTCTCCGCCCCGTTCCACTGCGCCCTGATGCAGCCTGCCGCCGATGCCATGGCTGAGGCGCTGGCCGGTGTTGAGATCAAATCCCCCGCGGTGCCGCTGATTGCCAATGTGCGCGCCGATGCGGTGACCGATCCGGACGAGATCCGCAAGCTGCTGGTCGAGCAGGTCACCGGCTCGGTGCGCTGGCGCGAGAGCGTGCAGGCGATGGCGGCCAAGGGCGTCACCGAATTCTGGGAAATCGGTGCAGGCAAGGCGCTGTCCGGCATGATCCGCAAGATCGACCGCTCCCTGACCAGCCGCCAGGCCGGTACCCCTGAGGACGTGCAGGCGCTGGCCGCCGGGTAATCGCCCTTTTGCAAGACTTTCGGCCTGTGCCGCGCGCCGTGCAACGCGGCGTTCCACGGGCCGACCATTAACTGAGGAAATGACATGTTTGATCTGACTGGCAAGAATGCCCTGATTACCGGCGCCTCCGGCGGCATCGGCGGCGATATCGCCCGCGCCCTGCACAAGGCCGGCGCCACCGTGGCGCTGTCCGGCACTCGCGAAGAGCCGCTGAAGGCGCTGGCCGAGGAACTGGGCGAGCGCGCCCACGTGCTGCCCTGCAACCTGTCCGACGCCGAGGCGGTCGAGGCGCTGCCGAAACAGGCCGCCGAGGCGATGGGCTCGGTCGACATTCTGGTGAACAACGCGGGCATCACCCGCGACAACCTGTTCATGCGGATGAAGGACGAGGAATGGCAGAGCGTGCTGGACGTGAACCTCACCTCCACCATGCGGCTGTGCCGCGGCGTGCTGCGCGGCATGATGAAGGCGCGCTGGGGCCGCATCATCAACATCTCTTCCGTCGTCGGCGCCACCGGCAACCCGGGCCAGGGCAACTATGCCGCCTCCAAGGCGGGCATGGTCGGCATGTCCAAGTCGCTGGCCTATGAGGTCGCCAATCGCGGTATCACCGTGAACGCTGTTGCGCCGGGCTTCATCGCCACCGCGATGACCGACAAGCTCAACGACAATCAGAAAGAAGCGATCCTGAACCAGATCCCGGCCGGCCGGATGGGAGATTCGCAGGAAATCGCCTCCGCCGTGCTGTATCTGGCCAGCCCCGAGGCCGGGTATGTCACCGGCACCACGCTGCACGTGAACGGCGGCATGGCGATGATCTGATTGGTCTGAGACCAGCATCTAGCAAGGCTTCGCGGTACCGCCGCGCAGCCTGTCCATAGTGTGATGGCGTCCGGATCGGACCAGAACCCGTGGTCAACCGCTTGAAAAGCTGACCATTTGGAAAAAAAGTTACCCTGTAGACTTGCAAGGGCTTGATTGCAGCGCCATCTGCACGCTTCATAGCCGCCAGGTGCAGGCTGGCCGGGCAGGCGTCTCTTTGCGAAACCGTTTGCCTTGGCTGCGGTCTATGCTATAGGCGGCGCATATTCGCGGTGGACTTCCCGTTGGGGCACGCCGCACCGTTCCCGCATCGCGGGGATGACACCGCCCGCTCCGGGCAACAACCACGCCGCCCGCAGGGGCAAGGGCAGAACCGGGCAGAGTGCCCTGAAAAACGAGGAAGAGACATGAGCGACGTCGCAGATCGCGTTAAAAAGATCGTTGTTGAGCACCTGGGTGTTGAAGAAGACAAAGTCACCGAAAACGCCTCCTTCATCGACGATCTGGGCGCAGACAGCCTGGACACCGTTGAGCTGGTCATGGCCTTCGAAGAAGAGTTCGGCATCGAAATCCCGGACGACGCAGCCGAGACCATCCAGACCTTTGGCGACGCAGTCAAATTCATCTCCGAAGCGTCCTGATCGACGTTTCCGGGATACCGGTCAGACGGCGTCTTCCCCTTGGGAAGGCGCCGTTTTTCTTTTTGGGGGAAGCCGTCCCGGCGCGGCAGGTCGGTACCGCGAATCTCTGCCAGAGGTTTGACCCGCGACGGGCGTGTCGCGGTGGCCAAATCGTGGAACCTGCGCCGCAATCAGACTGCAAACGGTCAGGAAACGGCGTCAGCCAGCGCCACATCCCGTGCTAAGCTACCTCTGATACGGGCAACATCAGAGGAGACTGGTGCAATGATGATCTACCCCACGATGGAACTTCAGAATGGCCGATGCGTGACGCTGGAAAAGGGCCGCCTGGACGAACCTCAGATCTGGCACGTGGATCCCGTGGAAACCGCCCGCAGCTTTGCGGCCGCTGGCGCCGAATGGATGCACATCACTGACTTCAATGCGATCGAAGGTGATTTCAGCAACGAGGACCTGATTGCGGAGATCATCCGTGCGGTCGGCATTCCGGTGCAGTTGGGCGGTGGCATGCGCACCCGCGAACATGTGGAGCATTGGATTGACCGCGGCGCCGGGCGCATCGTGATCGGCACCCTCGCTGCCCGCGATCCGCAGCTGGTGCAGGAACTGGCCAAACACCACCCCGATCAGATCGTGCTGGCGGTCGACGTCTACCAGGGGCAGGTGATGACCGATGGCTGGCGCCAGGCCGGGGCGATCTCGCCCGAGGATTTCATCGCCGCCTTTGATTCCGCGCCCTTGGCCGGCATCCTGGTGACCGACATCGACAGCGACATGTCCGACGTCGAAGCGCAGCTGGGCCTGATTTCCGGCCTCGCCGAACAGGCGCGGGCACCGGTTATCGCCAGCGGTGTCGTGCGGGGATCGGATGATATCTCGCGGCTGAAGTATATCTCCAACATCTCCGGTGCGCTGGTGGGGCGGGCGCTGTTCCGCAAGACCTTGACGGTCGAGGAAGCGCTGGCGGTGGCGCGCCCGGAACCCGAGCCGGTGGCGGAGTTCCAGTAAGATCACCGATTGGCGCGGGTCTGGCCCGCGCCAAAACTGTCGCCTGCCGCAGGTCTGCCTGCGGCGGCCAGCCTCTCAGAACGTGGGAGCGTCCGGCGCGGCAGGTGGGATCTGGTTCGGAATGGCCTGTGCGTCGCGGTCCGAAGGGCCGCGCTTTGACCATTTGAGCAGCGTCTGCAGCGTCTCGCGGGACATCGGCTTGGTGAAGTTGACCCCCACGTAGTCGGCGCTTTGCCAGATCACCTGCGCCTGGATTTCATCCACGGCGGGAAAGGCGACGGTAACCGCGCTTCGCACCGCGGGAAGCGGGCTGCCGGACAGGTTCCAGATGCGGACCTTGGCCCCCATTCGGCTGATGTCGACCAGCTTGGCGCGCAGCAGCTGCTGGTTGGTTTGCAGACTGCAGGGCAGGGAGCAGGGATAGCGTTTGCTTCTGCGCCGGTGTCGGCGGGCCAGGCGCTCTCCGATGACCAGCCCGGCCCCGCCCAGGATCAGCGCGGTGAACGAGGTCGCAATGGCCGTCTCCCGCGACATCCACTGTTCGCCCCCGGCACCGTTTCCACCAGATCCCGCCCGGACCTCCCCTGCGGGCAAGTCACAGGCAAGCGGAATGATGCGCCGTGCAAATTGGTTCAGAAGCGCTGCGGTGTTCAGCCGTTCGGCACTGCTCATTGCGGCGGCGGTGCCATTACGATCGTAGATCTGCAGCAGGCCTTTTTGCTGGGTGATCAACCGAACCGCCAGGGGTTCGAAGGTTTCGAGCCCGGCCCGCCGCATGCTCATGCGCAAATTCACCACGGAATGTTGTTCCAGCCAATGGCGCAGAAGCGTGACGTTCCCGGGCGCATTGCCGTTTTTCAGATGCTCCAGGAATCCGCGAGCGCCGTGCTGAAAGGTGACAAGATCCGATTGCAGCATGCAGGTGGCCCTTGATGCCGCGACCCTGTCCGCGCTGGCTAAGGCCACGCTGGTTGCAAGGAGTGCTGTCAGCATCAGGGACCGGAATGTCATGGCGGGGCTCTTTTTGCAGGTTGGGGCAGTCTCTCAGTCGTATTCTAGTCTCCGGAAGTGTCGCACAGGAGGGCGCAAAAGGTGTTAAAGGCCGCGAGAAAGAACCGTCAAATTGTCGTAAAAGCATTGACGGCAGGCGCGCCAGATCCCCGCCCCGTTGGGGCCGGGCAGCCATTTTCCCGCGAGCGTTTGCCGCAGGCGCCGGATAAATGACGGCGCAGGCGCGTCCGGGATGGTGTAAGTGCTGATGGGAGAAGCAGGCAGGCCAGATGGCACTCGCGCTCAGTGGGCCAGTCGGGCGCCACCTTTCACATCGCCTGTGTCGAGGGCTTCCATCGGATAGGCTTCAAGCAACCGGTGCAGCTGCATGAAATTGAAATCCTTGGTGAATTGCACGCCGATGTAGTCAGCCGTCTGCCAGCGGACCTGCGCGGTCACCGTGTAGCCACCGAATTGCAGCCCGACCCGGCCCGAGACCACCAGCGGCACGTCGGGGCGCAGCTTGGCGCCAGCGCGGCTGAGGTCCACCAGATGCCCCCGCAGGGTGCGGCTGCCGGCCTGAAGCGTGCAGGGCACCGCGCAGGGAAACCGCTTGGTGCGACGGATGCGACGGATGCCGATGCGATCGAGGAAATAGAGAATGCTGCCGCCCAGAACCAGGAAGGAAACCCAGGCAATGCCCGCATTGATGATCTGCTGGCGCATGCGGGCATCTTCGGCCGCGACCGCGACCAGCTTGCTGCCAAAGCCCTCTTCCTTGACCTGGTCACAGGGCAGGGCTTCGACCAGCAGGCCGAACTCGGCCACCAGCTCGGCGACTTTGAGATGGCGCGCACTGTCGCGCGCGGCGATACGGCCCTGGCTGGCGTGGATGTGCAGCAAGGCCTGATGCCGTTTCAACAGTTCCATCGCCGGGGGCGCGGCTGCGGTGATTCCGACCGCGCGCATCCGCTGCAGCAGCGGTTGCGGCGGGTGCACGCTCATCCAGCTGCGCAATCCTTGCAGGTGATAAGCCCCTTCGCCGGTCTCAAGATAGGAGAGCACGCCCCGGGAGGCGCGGTGCAAGTTGGACAGGTCCTGATGTACGGCACAGCTGGCCTCGGCGCGCAGTGGCAGCAGGCCGGTCAGCAACAGTGCGAGTATCAAAAGCCATCGTTGCATGGCGAGGGTGGTCCCTTGTTACGTGCAGCTGCAACAATGGGGCAAATTTCCGAATTTGCGGTTAACGCCGCCAGTGCGGCTGCAGCGATTTGCTTGGCTAAGGCACGGGAGAACGGCCTTTCCCTGCACAGGAAAAAAGCGGGTTGGAGACACTATTGGCCCGATGCTCCAACCCGCTGTGGCAAGCCGTCTGACCGGATGCCGAGTATTTCCTTGAAGGTGAGTTCAACCTACAGGTGAAGTGTTAACGAAAACTTCCTCTTTCGCAACTTTTGCGCAAAAAACGGCCAGTTGCGCTCGAAATACGTGTCCCAGCCCGCTCTTGCGCCCATGTGCCATTCCAAGCTATCTGAACGGACGGATTGCCGAGGCATAGGAGAGCAAGGAATGCGCCGAGTAGTAGTCACCGGACTGGGCCTGGTCACCCCGCTGGCCAGCGGAGTCGAAGAAACCTGGTCCCGGTTGCTGGATGGACAGTCGGGCGCCGGCCCCATCACCCTGTTTGACGCCGAAGCCAGCGGCGTCGCCACCACTTATGCCTGCGAGGTTCCGCGCGGCGACGGGTCTGAGGGCACGTTCAACCCGGATGACTGGGTCATCAAGAAAGAACAGAAAAAGATCGACGACTTCATCCTCTATGGCATCGCCGCCGCGGACATGGCTGTCCGCGACGCCGACTGGACGCCCGAGGATGAGGAAAGCCGCCTGCGTACCGGCGTGATGATCGGCTCCGGCATCGGCGGCCTGTCCTCGATCGCCGACACCGCCGTGATGATCAAGGAGAAAGGCCCCCGCCGGGTGTCGCCCTTCTTCATTCCCGGTGCGCTGATCAACCTGATCTCCGGCCAGGTCTCGATCCGCTTCGGCTTCAAGGGCCCGAACCACTCTGTGGTGACCGCCTGTTCGACCGGCGCCCATGCCATCGGCGACGCGGCCCGGCTGATCAAATCCGGCGACGCCGACGTGATGATCGCAGGCGGCGCCGAGGCGGCGATCTGCGAGATCGGCATTGCCGGCTTCAACGCCTGCAAGGCGCTGTCCACCAAGCGCGCCGATGACCCCAAGGCGGCCTCGCGCCCCTATGACGCCGACCGTGACGGTTTCGTCATGGGCGAAGGCGCCGGCATCGTGGTGCTGGAGGATTACGAGCACGCCAAGGCCCGCGGCGCCAAGATCTATGCCGAGGTTCTGGGCTATGGCCTCTCGGGCGACGCCTACCACATCACCGCGCCCTCCGAGGACGGCGAAGGCGGCGAGCGCTCCATGCGTGCGGCGCTGAAAAACGCCGGTCTGGAGCCGTCCGCGATCGACTACATCAATGCCCACGGCACCTCGACCATGGCCGACACGATCGAACTCGGCGCGGTGGAACGTCTGCTGGGCGATCACGCGGCCAATGTCACCATGTCCTCGACCAAATCCGCCACCGGCCACCTGTTGGGTGCGGCGGGCGCGATCGAGGCGATCTTCTCGATCCTGGCGATCCGCGACCAGGTGGCACCGCCGACCATCAACCTGGACAACCCGGCGGTTGAAACCCCGGTTGACCTCGCCCCCAACGCCAAGCGTGAGCGGGAAATCAACGTGGCGCTGTCGAACTCTTTCGGCTTTGGTGGCACCAACGCGTCGGTGATCTTCGGGAAATCCAGCTGATGTGGCGCAGCCTCGCTTCCAACATGCTGTCGATCCTCATCGTGGCGCTGTTCCTTCTGGGCGGCGTCATCCTGTGGGGCAAATCGCAGTACACCGCCGAAGGCCCGCTGGACACGGCGATCTGCCTGCGGGTGGAGCGGGGATCGAACATGACACGGGTGAGCCGCGATCTGGAAGAACAGAACGCGGTCTCCTCGGCGACCCTGTTCCGTCTCGGCGCCAAGTACAGCGAAAAGACCGGCCAGCTGAAGGCCGGCAGCTTCCTGGTGGAGCCGGGCGCCTCGATGGAGGAGATCACCAACCAGATCACCACCTCCGCGGCATCGACTTGCGGCACCGAGGTCGTCTATCGCATCGGCGTGACCCGCACCCAGGCCGAGGTACGCGAACTCGATCCGGCCACCAACAAGTTCGTCGAAAAGGCGGAGTTCATCCTTGGTGAGGGAGAAGTCCCCGAAGCCTATACCGAGACTCGTCAGGACAGTGACACCCGTTACCGCATCGCGGTTGCCGAAGGTGTGACGAGCTGGCAGGTGGTCGAGGCGCTGAAGGCGATGGATGTGCTGACAGGCGATCCCGGCGAACGTCCGGCCGAAGGTCTGCTCGCCCCGGACAGCTACGAGGTCACACCGGGCACCGAACGGGCCGCGGTGCTGGCGGAAATGCAGGAACGCCAGTTGCTGCGCATCAATGCCGCCTGGGAAGGCCGCTCGGACAAGGCCGCGGTGAAAACACCCGAGGAAATGCTGATCCTTGCCTCGATCATCGAGAAGGAAACCGGCGTTGCCGAGGAACGCGGTCTGGTCGCTTCGGTCTTTACCAACCGCCTGAACCGCGGCATGCGGCTGCAGACGGACCCGACCGTGATCTACGGCGTCACCAAGGGTGAGGGCGTTCTGGGCCGTGGTCTGCGCCAGAGCGAGCTGCGCGGGGCAACCCCGTGGAACACCTATGTGATCGAAGGCCTGCCGCCGACGCCGATTGCCAACCCCGGCATGGCCAGCCTCGAGGCGGCGGTGAACCCGGAAGAAACCGACTACGTGTTCTTCGTGGCGGACGGCACCGGCGGCCATGCCTTTGCCGAAACGCTGGAAGAGCACAACCGCAACGTCGCCAAATGGCGCCAGATCGAGGCCGAGCGGCAGCAGAACAACTGATCGCTGCAACCTCAGAGAATATGGAAAAGGGCGCCGACTGGCGCCCTTTTTTGTTGCGCATCAGGACCGTAGTGCGCTCTGTGCCCGTTGCGCGTCGTTCCTGCCGAGCTTGACTTTTGCGTTATTTTCACGTAAAGGTTGCATTGCAGCTGGAAGAAACACTAGGCCGCGTCGCGTTCTGCGGCGGCCTGTCTTTCTCTCTTGTGCGGATCAAGAAACGCATAAGGCAGCCAGGTTTTCATGACAGACCAGATACCGGACCAGGATGGCGGCAGCCACCTGAAGCGACAGGTATTGTATACCTCCGATCTCTTGCGCTCGCTGCAAGAGAGCATTCACCGCCTGCGCAACGAGGCAGAGGCGCTGCGCGAACAGTTGGAGACCAACGGAATTGACGAGGTGACCGGCACCAAGGGGCAGGTCAGCAAGCTGGAGCAGCTGATCCGGGAATGCCAGAAAGTGGAGAGAGTCCTTGCAGAACAAAGCAGTGAATTCGCCGACCTGTTCAAATCCGAAAACGAGCTCGATCTCGTCGCGGCGCGCGCGGCTGTCGAACGCGGACTTTCTGGCCTGCGTGCCGCCCTCGATCCTGAGCTGGTTCTTGGATGAGCTGGACCGCCGCACGCTTTGTGCGCTGCCGCATCTGTTCGACATCTGGGCGCTGGATCACCAGCGCCCGCCGCCGGGCGATTGGCGCGCCTGGGTGATCCTGGGCGGGCGCGGCGCGGGCAAGACGCGGGCAGGGGCGGAATGGGTGCGTTCCTTGGCCGAAGGGCCGCGGCCGCGCGATCCGGGCCGGGCCCGACGCATCGCGCTGGTGGCGGAAACCTATGACCAGGTGCGCGACGTGATGATCCACGGCGACAGCGGCATCCTCGCCTGTTCGCCGCCAGACCGGCGGCCGCAGTGGAAGGCGTCGGAGCGCAGGCTGATCTGGCCCAACGGCGCCGAGGCACAGGCCTTCTCCGCCCACGACCCGGAGGCACTGCGCGGCCCCCAGTTCGACGCCGCCTGGGCGGATGAGCTGGCCAAGTGGAAAAAGGGGCAGGAGACATGGGACATGCTGCAATTCGCGCTGCGGCTGGGGCGGGACCCGCGCGTCTGCGTCACCACCACGCCACGCAATGCGCCCGCGCTCAAACGGCTGCTGGCCGCCCCCAGCACGGTGCAGACCCATGCCGCCACCGAGGCCAACCGCGCCAATCTCGCCCCCTCCTTCCTCGAGGAGGTCCGCGCCCGCTACGCGGGCACCCGCCTTGGTCGGCAAGAGCTGGATGGCGTGATGCTGGCCGATGTGGAAGGCGCGCTATGGACCAGCGCCACGCTGGCGGGCCAGCAGCAGGCCAACCCACCACCCTTGGACCGGGTGGTGGTGGCGGTGGACCCTGCGGTGAGCGCAGGCAAGGCCTCCGACGCCTGCGGCATCGTGGTGGCGGGCGCCGTCACCCGCGGCCGCCCGCAGGACTGGCGCGCCTATGTGCTGGCCGACCGCACCGTGCAGGGGGTGGGGCCGCTGGCCTGGGCCAGGGCGGTGATCGCCGCCCGCGACGAATTCGGCGCCGAGCGCGTGGTGGCAGAGGTCAACCAGGGCGGCGCGCTGGTGGAAACGCTGCTGCGCCAGGCCGACCCGCTGGTGCCATTCCGCGCCCTCCATGCGGGCAAGTCCAAATCCGCCCGGGCAGAACCCGTGGCCGCGCTTTATGAACAGGGCCGGGTGCGGCATCTGCCGGGCCTGGGAGAGCTGGAGGGCCAGATGTGCCAGATGACGCCGCAGGGCTATCTGGGGCAGGGCTCGCCGGACCGGCTGGACGCGCTGGTCTGGGCGCTGCACGAGCTGATCCTGGCCCCAGCCGCCTATCTGCGCCTGCCGCAGGTGCGCGTGCTGTAAGCGCCCGCTCTGGCCCTTTCGGGGCGCTAAAACCACGGAGCCGCCCGTTCGCGCAACGGGCGGTTTCTGTTTTTTATCAATCTCTTGAAGCTGGGTGTTGCACCCCCTGCGTACGCACCGCTTCGCAAATCTTCAGGGCTTTCTGGCATCAATCATCCCCAGCAAAGACGCACCGCCCGCCACCGGGCCGCCGCGTCATCCTGAACAACAAGGAGCGGATCATGGTCTTTGACCTCTTGCGGCGCAAATCACCGGAACCTCCCGAGCGGAAGGCCAGCCAGACCGCCCGCGTCGTCTCCTGGCAGGGCACCGGCCGCACCGCCTGGAGCCCGCGCGACAGCGTTTCCCTGACCCGCTCCGGCTTTGTCGGCAATCCGGTCGGCCACCGGGTGATCCGCCTGATCGCCGAGGCCGCCGCGGCGGTGCCGCTGGTGCTGCAGGACAATCACCAGCGCTATGAAAGCCACCCCTGGCTGTCGCTGCTGGCGCGGCCCAACCCGGCCCAGACCGGCGCCGAGTTCCTCGAGGCGCTCTATGGCCACCTGCTGCTGTCCGGCAATGCCTATGTCGAAATGGCCGCGGCAGAGGACGGCACCCCGGCAGAACTGCATGTGCTGCGCTCGGACCGGATGCATGTGGTGCCCGGCCCCGATGGCTGGCCCGCGGGCTTTGACTACGTGGTCGGCGGCCGCAAGCACCGCTTCGCGGCGGACACGGCGCAGTCGCCGGTCTGCCACATCAAGAGCTTCCACCCGCAGGACGACCATTATGGCCTGTCGGCGCTGCAATCGGCGGCGATGGCGATCGACGTGCACAACGCCGCTTCGCGCTGGTCCAAGGCGCTGCTGGACAACGCCGCGCGCCCCTCCGGCGCGCTGGTCTGGAGCGGCTCGGACGGCCATGGCCGCATGTCCGAGGAACAGTTCCGTATCTTGAGCGATGAGATCCAGTCCAACTTTCAGGGCGCCAGGAACGCAGGCCGCCCAATGGTGCTGGAGGGCGGGCTGGACTGGAAGCCGATGGGCTTTTCCCCCTCCGACATGGAGTTCCAGAAAACCAAGGACGCCGCCGCGCGCGAGATCGCGCTGGCCTTCGGGGTGCCGCCGATGCTGCTGGGCATTCCGGGCGATGCGACCTACGCCAACTACCAGGAGGCCAACCGCGCCTTCTACCGGCTGACGGTGCTGCCCCTGGTCTCCAAGGTCGCGGGCGCGCTGGCGGACTGGCTGACCGGCTGGAGCGGCGATGCGCTGACCTTGAAGTCCGATCTCGACCAGCTGCCCGCCCTTGCGGCCGAGCGCGAGGCGCAGTGGCGGCGGGTGGCCGCGGCGGACTTCCTGACCACCGCGGAAAAACGCCAGCTGCTCGGCCTGCCGGCCGAGGCCGCCGCGCCAGTCCAGACGGAGGGCCAGCCGGATGACTGAACACCCGATGCACGCTTTTGACTGCTCGCCGGGGCTGCGCCTGTCGGCGCATGAGCGGGTCGCGCAGATCCAGCACGAGGCCGTGAACCGCCGGCTCGACCGGATCGAGCAGATGATGGAGCGGCTGGAAAAGCGCCTGTGGCTCACCGTCTACGGTGTCGCCGCGGTGATCCTGGCGCAGGCCTTCCAATCCTTCCTGGCGGTGCAGCTGCCGTGAAATCAAACATTTATGAGGCACATGTCATGCAGGACATTCCCCCGCTCGAACATAAATTCGCCAGCTTCGGCAAGGATCTGGCGCTGACCGGCGCCGCCGCGATCAGCGGCTACGCCAGCCTGTTCGGCCGGCCCGACCGGGGCGGCGACGTGGTGCAGCCCGGTGCCTATGCGGCCTCGCTGGCGGCGCTGGCGGCCGAGGGGCGCAGCGTCAAGATGCTGTGGCAGCACGACCCGGCACAGCCGATCGGCGTCTGGGACGAGGTGCGCGAGGACAGCCGCGGGCTGTTCGTCAAGGGTCGCATCCTGACCGCCACCGCCAAGGGGGCCGAGGTCGCCGCGCTGATCCAGGCGGGCGCCATTGACGGGCTGTCGATTGGCTACCGCACCCAGAAGGCTGTCCGCGGCGCCGACGGCTGCCGCCAGCTGTGCCAGGTGGAGCTGTGGGAGGTCTCGCTGGTCACCTTCCCGATGCTGCCCGCCGCCCGCGTGAGCGGCAAATCCAGCGCCGACACCCCCGGCGGCGAAGCGGCCGAGCCCGGCAGCGATGCCCTGCGCGCCCTGGCCGACGGCCTGCGCCAGATCACCCGTGACCTCAAGACAGGACAAAGCACATGAGCACAGACACCCAGCCGGACCAGTCCGGCGACACCCTTCCTCTGGTCCATGAAGTGAAGCAGGCCATGTCCGGCTTTCTTCAGGAATTCAAGGGGTTCCAAACCGACGTGCAATCAAGGCTGAAACAGGCAGAAAAGCGAGTGACCATGCTGGACCGTAAGACAATCTCTCAGAACCGCCCCCCTCTGGCCGCCGCCCGCGACAATGCGGCGCCGCATCAGAAAGCCTTCAACGCTTACTTGCGCAGCGGTGACGACGACGGCCTGCGCGGGCTGGAGCTGGAGGGCAAGGCGATGTCCACTGCCGTGGGCAGCGACGGCGGCTACCTGGTCGACCCGCAGACCGCCGAGACGGTGAAGACCGTCCTGCAATCCTCCGCCTCGATCCGCGCGGTGGCCTCGGTGGTCCATGTGGAAGCGACCTCTTACGACGTGCTGATCGACCACAGCGAGCTGGGCGCCGGCTGGGCCACCGAGACCGATCCCACGGCAGAGACCGGCACCGGCACCATCGACCGCATCACCATCCCGCTGCACGAGCTGAGCGCGCTGCCCAAGGCCTCGCAGCGGCTCCTGGATGACAGCGCCTTTGACATCGAGGGCTGGCTGGCCGGCCGCATCGCCGGCAAGTTCGCCCGGTCCGAGGCGGCGGCCTTCGTCAACGGCGACGGCATCGACAAGCCCAAGGGCTTCCTGTTCCATCCCAAGGTGGACGACACCAGCTGGAGCTGGGGCAGCATCGGCTATGTGGCTTCGGGCGTGGACGGCGACGTCGGCAGCGGCGATGCGGTGATCGACCTCGTCTATGCTCTGGCGGCGGAATACCGCGCCAATGCCACCTTCATCATGAACTCCAAGACCGCGGGAATGCTGCGAAAACTGAAGGACGCCGACGGTCGCTTCCTGTGGTCCGACGGTCTCGCCGCGGGGGAGCCTGCGCGGCTGATGGGCTATCCCGTGCTGGTGGCCGAGGACATGCCCGATCCGGCCAGCAACAGCTACTCCATTGCCTTTGGCGACTTTGGCGCGGGCTACACCATCGCTGAACGGCCCGACCTGCGGGTGCTGCGTGACCCGTTCAGCGCCAAGCCGCATGTGCTGTTCTATGCCACCAAGCGGGTGGGCGGCGACGTCAGCGATTTTGCCGCGATCAAGCTGATGAAATTCGGCCTGACCTGACCGTCAGGACCGATGGCGGGGCGGCAGCCCGCTCCGCCGGCAGGCACGCCCGACGTTTCCCTTGTCGTCCAGCTGCTCCCCCTCCGACCGAGCGGCAAGGGATGGCGCGTGCCTGCCGCATCTTTCACCGCCCGCAGACCGGGACCACGACGGGGGAGGCCACAGGAGTAAGATGATGATGCTGAGCGAAGTGACTCCGGTGCCGGATACCGCGCTGCCCCTGGCCGAGTTCAAGGCGCATCTGCGCCTCGGCACCGGCTTTGGCGAGGCGGGGCTGCAGGATCCGGTGCTGTCCGGTTTCCTGCGCGCGGCCCTGGCTGCGATCGAAGGAAGGACCGGCAAGGCACTGATAAAACGTGAATTCCTGCTGGAGCTCCGGCACTGGCGCGACCGCGCGCGGATGCTGCTGCCGATTGCTCCGGTTGCGACGATCGACGCCGTACACTTGCGCGACGCCGCCGGGACGGAGACCCTGCTGGATCCGGCGTCCTATCATCTGGAGGCCGACAGCCACCGCCCGCGGCTGTGCCCGGCGGCTGCGCTGCTACCTGCCATTCCCGCGGGCGGCAGCGCGCGGATTTCCCTGCAGGCCGGGATGGCGGCGGACTGGGGCAGCCTGCCGGCCGATCTGGGCCAGGCGGTGATGGTGCTGGCGGCGCATTACTACGAACACCGCTCCGACACCGGACTGCACGGCGGCTGCATGCCCTTTGGCGTCACCAGCCTGATCGAACGTTACCGCAGCCTGCGGCTGGTGGCGGGAGGGCTGGCATGAAACGGCTCCCCGATCTCAGCCGCGCGCTGGTGCTGGAGGACCCCCAGCGCAGCCCCGACGGCGCCGGCGGGTTTAGCGAAACCTGGGTCGCCCTCGGAACCCTTTGGGCAGAGGTGAAACCGCTGTCCGGGCGTCTCGCGGGCGATGGGCTGTCTTTGCAGAAATACCGTATCACACTGCGCGCAGCACCGGATGGCTTTGCATCCCGCCCGCGTCCGGACCAGCGGTTCCGTGACAACAACCGGATCTACCGCATTGATGCGGTTACAGAAACCGATGCCGCGGGCCGTTACCTCACCTGTTTCGCGGTCGAGGAGGTGGCAGCATGACCTATGCCCTGGCTGGCGGGCTGCAATCCGCCATCTACACCCATCTCAGCGGCGATGCGGCGCTGGCAGAACTGGTCGGTAGCGCCATCTATGACGCGCTGCCCGCAGGCACGCTGCCGCAGACCTATGTGGCGCTCGGCGGCGAAGAGGTTCTGGACCGCTCCGACATAACCGGCAGCGGCGCGGAGCACCGCTTTTTCGTGACCGTCACCAGCGATGCGGCCGGGTTTGCCGCCGCGAAATCCGCTGCCGCCGCCGTCTGCGATGCGCTGGTCGGCGCGGCGGTGCCGCTGCCGCGCGGACGGCTGGCGGGGCTGTGGTTCGACCGCGCCCGCGCCGAACGGCTGACCGGCGGCGGCAGGCAGATCACCCTGCGCTTCCGCGCCCGGCTGGAGGACGTGTGACCTCCGCGGCGATCAGCGCCCCATGACACTTTATTCGGAGAAAACCCATGACTGTACAAAACGGCAAGGACCTTCTGGTCAAGGTCGACATGAACGGCGCCGGCCTGTTCGAAACCATCGCGGGGCTGCGCGCCACGCGGATCAGCTTCAACGCCGAAAGCGTCGATGTGACCAGCCTCGAAAGCCAGGGTGGCTGGCGCGAACTGCTGGCCGGGGCCGGGGTGCGCTCTGCCAATATCTCCGGCTCCGGCATCTTCCGTGACGAGGCAACGGATGAACGCGCCCGCCAGCTGTTCTTTGACGGGGTGACGCCTGAGTTCCAGGTCATCATTCCCGATTTCGGGATCGTGCAGGGGCCGTTCCAGGTGACCGCGCTGGAATACGCGGGCAGCCACAATGGCGAAGCCACTTATGAGCTGTCGCTGGCCAGCGCCGGTGCGCTCAGCTTTGTCGCGGTGTGATCCAATGGTGAACCCACAGGCGGGCGAGGCGGAATTGGTCGTGAATGGAACGCCTTACGCGCTGAAGCTGACGCTGGGCGCGTTGGCGGAGTTGGAGCAGCTACTGGGCGAGGACAGTCTGATTGCGCTGGTGCAGCGGTTTGAACAAGGCCGGTTTTCCGCCCGCGACGTGCTTGCGCTCCTGGCCGCGGGCTTGCGCGGCGGCGGCCATGATCTCTGCCGCGAGGCGCTGGCGGCGGGCAGCATTGAGGGCGGGCCTATGCAGGCGGCACGGGTCGCGGCAGAACTGCTGACACGCAGCTTCACCCCGCCGCAAACCCCATGACCGGGCTGGACTGGTCAGGGCTGATGCGCGCCGGGATCGGCGGGCTGCGGCTGCTGCCGCGCGACTTCTGGCTGCTGACCCCGGCCGAGCTGCAGCTGATGCTGGGCGCAGGCACGCAGGCGCAACCGATGCAGCGGGCGCGGCTGGCGGACCTGATGCGCGCCTATCCCGACACGCCTGCGAAGAAGGAGGCAACAGATGACTGACACATCTTCGATGGCGGAACTGGAACTGCAGGGCGAAGCCCTGGGCGAGGCGCTGGACGGGGCTTCGGACATGGCGGCGGGATTTGCCGAGGTGCTGGGCCGCGTCAAGCAGGGGTTTTCCGAAACCGGCCGTGACGCGCAGGTGCTGGATCGCAGTCTTTCCAAGGGTTTGCGGCGTGCTTTTGACGGGTTGGTGTTCGACGGCAACAGCCTGTCACAGGCGATAGACACGCTGGCCCGCAGCCTGGTGCGCACCACCTACAACGCGGCGATGAAGCCGGTGACCAATCATGCCGCGGGGCTGCTCAGCGAAGGGTTCGGCGCGCTCGTCGGCGGGCTGCTGCCCTTTGCCGAGGGCGGCGCCTTCAGCCAGGGCCGGGTGATGCCCTTTGCCAAGGGCGGCGTGGTCAGCGGGCCGGTGGCCTTTCCGATGCGCGGCGCCACCGGGCTGATGGGCGAGGCCGGGCCGGAGGCGATCCTGCCGCTCACCCGCGGTGCCGACGGCGCGCTGGGGGTGCGTGCCCAGGGCGGCGGCGCGGTGCACGTGGTGATGAATGTCTCCACCCCGGACGTGCAGGGCTTTGAACGCAGCCGCAGCCAGATCGCCGCACAACTGTCCCGGGCGCTGTCCCGCGGCGGGCGCAATCGTTAGGATCGGAGGGTAAGCATATGAATTTTCACGAAGTCCGATTTCCCGCCTCGCTCAGCTTCGGCTCGGTCGGCGGCCCGGAGCGGCGCACTGATGTGGTGACGCTCGCCAATGGTTTCGAGGAGCGCAACACCCCCTGGGCGCATTCGCGCCGTCGCTATGACGCGGGATTGGGGCTGCGCGCGCTGGAGGACATCGAGACGCTGATCGCCTTTTTCGAGGCGCGGCAGGGGCAGCTCTATGGCTTTCGCTGGAAGGATTGGAGCGACTACAAATCCGCCCGCCCCAGCGCAGAGGTGCGTTTTGACGATCAGGACATTGCCACCGGCGACGGCAGTACGGTGACCTTTCAGCTGGCCAAGACCTACCGCTCCGGCGGCCACAGTTATCAGCGCCCGATCACCAAGCCGGTGGCCGGCACGGTGCAGGTGGGCATCGACCAGGACGCGCTGCAGGAGGGCGTCGATTACATGCTCGACACCGCCACCGGCCTGATCACCCTGTCGCATCCGCCGGAGAAAGGCCTGGTGCTGCGCGCGGGGTTTGAGTTCGACGTGCCGGTGCGGTTCGACACCGCCAGCATCCAGACCAGCGTCGCCTCTTTTCAGGCGGGCGAAGCACCGGCGGTGCCGGTGGTGGAGCTGCGGGTATGAGCAGTCTTTCCAATGCCTTCCGCGCTCATCTTCAGACCGGTGTGACGACCGTTTGCCGGGCCTGGGCGCTGTGGCGGCGCGATGGCGTGCAGCTGGGGTTCACCGACCATGACTGCGCTCTCAGCTTCGACGGCATCACCTTCCGCCCCGGCAGCGGGCTGACGGCGCGGGCGATGAGCCAGGCCACCGGCCTGTCGGTCGACAATAGCGAAGCACTGGGCGTGCTGTCCGATGCCGCCGTGACCGAGGCTGACATCGAGGCGGGCCGCTATGACGGGGCCGAGCTGCGCTGCTGGCTGGTCAACTGGCGCGACGTCACGATGCGCTGGCTGCAGTTTCGCGGCACGCTGGGGGAGATCCGCCGCGCCGGCGGCGCATTCGAGGCAGAGCTGCGCGGGCTGACCGAAGCGTTGAACCAGCCGCAGGGCCGGGTCTACCAGAAGCCCTGCACCGCGGTGCTGGGCGATGCCGGCTGCGGCTTTGACCTGACCACCCCCGGCTACGCGACCGACCTGCCCGCAGCAGAGGTCCCGCGCCTCGACCGGTTCCACTGGGAGGATCTGCCGGGGTTCCAGCCGGGCTGGTTTGCCCATGGCCGCCTGACGGTCCTCAGCGGCGCGGCGGCGGGGCTGTGGGCGGCGGTCAAGGCCGACCGGCGCGGCGCCAGGGGCCGTGAGATCACCCTGTGGGAGCCGATCCGCGCCGCGGTGGCGCCGGGCGACATGATCCGCCTGCAGGCGGGCTGCGACAAGCGGCTGGAGACCTGTCGGCTGAAGTTCAACAACCTGCTGAACTTCCAGGGTTTTCCCGACATCCCCGGCGAGGATTGGGTGATGGCGGTGCCGCGCCGCTCTGGTGTCAATGGCGGCGGGAGCCGGAGATGAGCGCGGCGGCGGGCAGGGTGGTCGCGGCGGCGCGGCGCTGGATCGGCACGCCCTATGTGCATCAGGCCAGCTGCCGCGGCGCGGGCTGCGATTGCCTGGGGCTGATCCGCGGTCTGTGGCGCGAGCTGCTGGGCGCCGAGCCGGAGCTGCCGCCCGCCTATACGATGGACTGGTCCGAACCCCAGGGCAGCGAGGCGCTGTGGCAGGCGGCGGCGCGGCATCTGACGGCCAAGCCGTTGCAGCAGACTGCGCCGGGTGACGTGATCCTGTTCCGCATGCGCGCGGGATCGGTGGCCAAGCATCTGGGGGTACAGTCCATAGTGGCGAGTTCTGGCGGAAAGGGCAGCGTCCGGCCGCGGGTGGGCGTGATGCGCCCGCCCCGGGGGGCGGACGGGCGCTGCCCGGCCTTCATCCACGCCTACGCAGGCCACGGGGTGGTCGAAAGCCCGCTGACCCCGCCCTGGCAGCGCCGCATCGTGGCGCGGTTTCACTTCCCCAAGGAGCAGATCTGATGGCAACCATACTTCTATCCGCCGCCGGTGCGGCGATCGGCGGCACAATCGGCGGCACGGTTGCGGGGCTGTCCTCGGCCGTCATCGGTCGCGCGGTGGGGGCCACCTTCGGGCGGATGATCGATGAGCGGCTGCTGGGGGCGGGCTCGGACCCGGTGGAGACCGGCAAGGTCGACCGCTTCCGCCTGACCCAGGCCAGCGACGGCGCGCCGGTGGCGCAGGTCTTTGGCCGGATGCGGCTGGGCGGGCAGGTGATCTGGGCCTCCCAGTTCCTGGAAACTGCCACCACCAGCGGCGGCGGTGGCGGCAAGGGCCGCCCGGCGCAGCCGCAGGTGACCAGCTACAGCTATTCGGTGTCGCTGGCCATTGCCCTGTGCGAGGGCGAGATCGCCCATGTCGCCCGCGTCTGGGCCGATGGCGAGGAAGTCTCGCCAAGAGATCTGAACATGACCGTCTACACCGGCAGCCCGGACCAGCTGCCTGACCCGGTGATGGAGGCGGTGGAGGGCGCAGGCCAGGTGCCCGCCTACCGCGGCACCGCCTATGTGGTGATGGAGAACCTGGATCTCTCCCGCTTTGGCAACCGGGTGCCGCAGTTCTCCTTTGATGTGCTGCGCGCCGAGCAGCCCGGCAGCAGCACGCACGCGCAGGATCTGGGCCAGCTGGTGCAGGGGGTGGCGCTGATGCCCGGCACCGGTGAATACACGCTGGCGGCGGATGTGGTGCAATATTCCGGCGGTCCGGGCGATGCCAAGCCTGCCAACCAGCACACGCCATCCGAGCTGTCGGACCTCAAGACCTCGCTGAACGCGCTGGAGGCGGAGCTGCCGGCCTGCGGTGCCGCCTCGCTGATCGTCTCCTGGTTCGGCGGCGATCTGCGCTGCGGGACGTGCAGCCTGAAGCCGAAGGTTGAACATAAGAGCGCCGAGGGCAGCCTGCCCTGGCGGGTCAGCGGGCTGGACCGGGCGGCGGCCGAGGCGGTGCTGACGCAGGACGGCACGCCGCTCTATGGCGGCACACCCGCCGACGCCGCGGTGATCCAGTCGATCCGGGAAATGCAGGCGCGCGGGCTGCGGGTGATGTTCTACCCGTTCATCCTGATGGATCAGGCCGAGGGCAATGCGCTGCCCGACCCCTGGACTGGTGCCGCCAGCCAGCCGCATCTGCCGTGGCGGGGGCGGATCACCCTGTCGGCAGCGCCCGGCCAGCCCGGCTCCCCCGATGGCACGGCAGCGGCGGATGCGGAGGTGGCGGCCTTCTTCGGTACCGTGACGGCGGCGGATTTCACCGTGGCTGAGGGCAGCGTGACCTATACAGGGCCGCAGGAATGGAGCTTGAGCCGGTTCATCCTGCACTACGCCGCCCTGTGTGCGGCGGCGGGCGGGGTCGAGGCCTTCTGCATCAGCTCGGAAATGCGGGCGCTGACCCAGATCCGCGGCGCTGCGGGCTTTCCGGCGGTTGCCGCGCTGCAGGCGCTGGCCGCCGAGGCACGCGCGCTGCTGGGCCCGGACACAAGGATCGGCTATGCCGCCGACTGGTCCGAGTATTGGGGCTATCAGTCGCCCGAGGGCGATCGGTACTTCCACCTCGACCCGCTGTGGGCGGATGAAAACATCGATTTCATCGGCATCGACAATTACATGCCGCTCAGCGACTGGCGCGAGGGCGACGATCATCTTGACGCGCAGGCGGGCGTACCCGCGATCTACGATCCCGCCTACCTGCGCAGCAATATCGAGGGCGGCGAGGGCTATGACTGGTATTACCACTCCCCCGAGGCCGAGGCGGCACAGATCCGCACCCCGATCACCGATGGCGCGCATGACGAGCCCTGGGTGTGGCGCTACAAGGATATCCGCAACTGGTGGGCGCAGGAGCATCACGAGCGGATCGGCGGTGTGCGCCAGGCTGTGCCGACGCCTTGGGTGCCGCAATCCAAGCCGATCTGGTTCACCGAACTGGGCTGTGCGGCGATCGACAAAGGCACCAACCAGCCCAACAAGTTCCTCGACCCCAAAAGCTCGGAATCAAAGCTGCCGAAATATTCCAACGGCCAGCGCGACGACCTGATCCAGATCCACTACCTGCGCGCAGTGCTGGGCTACTGGGGCGCGGCGGCGAACAACCCGGTGTCCGAGGTATATGGCGGGCCGATGCTGGACATGGCCAACGCCTATGTCTGGGCCTGGGATGCGCGGCCCTTTCCCGCCTTCCCGAGCCGTCTGGAGATCTGGAACGACGGCGAGAATTACCTGCGCGGCCATTGGCTGAACGGGCGGACGGGGCAGCGCACCCTGGCCTCGGTGGTGGAGGAGATCTGCCATCGCGCGGGGCTGGAGGAGATCGATGTCTCGCAGCTTTATGGCGTGGTGCACGGGCAGGTGATCGCCGATCTCGGCGATGCCCGCGCCGCGCTGCAGCCCCTGATGCTGCGGCACGGATTTGACGCGGTGGAACGCGATGGGGTTCTGCGCTTTGTGATGCGCAAGGGCACGGCAGCACAGGCGCTGACGCTGGACCAGCTGGCCGAACACGCCGAGGTCGGCAGTCGGCTGGAGGCCGCCCGCGCCAGCGAGGCGGAGCTGGCAGGTCGGGTGCGTTTGCGGTTTACCGAATGGGGCGGCGACCATGCCGCTGGCGCGGTCGAGGCGGTGCTGCCGGACGAGGCCACCCATGCGGTCAGCCAGAACGCGCTGCCGCTGGCGCTGACCCGGGCCGAGGCACGACAGGTGGTGGCGCGCTGGCTGGCCGAGGCGCGGATCTCGCGCGACACGCTGCGGTTCTCGCTGCCGCCCTCGCTTTTGCATCTGGGTGCGGGCGACGTGGTCTCGCTGCCGCTGGAGGGCGGAGCGCAGAGCTACCGCATCGACCGGGTAGAACAGGCCGAGGCGCAACTGGTCGAGGCGGTGCGGATCGAGCCCGGCGTCTATGACACTGCCGATGCGGCCGAAGAGCTGCCCCACGTCCGCGCCTTTGCCGCGCCGGGGCCGGTGCTGCCCTTGTTCCTGGACCTGCCGCTGATGCGCGGCGACGAGGTGCCAGAGGCGCCGCATCTGGCGCTGACCGCCGCCAGATGGCCGGGCAGCGTTGCGGTCTATGGCTCTGCCACGGATGAGAATTACGCGCTGGAGCAGGTGATCGCCGCCCGTCAGGTGATCGGCATTACTGAGACGCCGCTGGCGGCGGCGCGGGCCGGGATCTGGGACCGCGGCGCGGATCTGCAGCTGCGGCTGATCTGGGGCAGCCTGGAAAGCCGCAGCCTGGAGGCGGTGCTGAACGGGGCCAACGCTGCCGCCATCGGCGACGGCACCCCCGGCAACTGGGAGCTGTTCCAGTTCCGCGAGGCGGAGCTGATCGCGCCGCAGACCTACCTGTTGCGCGGGCGGCTGCGCGGTCAGCTCGGCACGGATGCGCTGATGCCCGATGTCTGGCCTGCGGGATCTTATGTGGTGCTGCTGGACGGCAGTGCGGTACAGCTGGCGCTGGCGCCGGACCAGCGCCGCCGCGCCCGGCACTACCGCATCGGCCCGGCGCAGGGGGCGCTGGAGGATCCCTCCTATGTGCATGAGCAGCACAGCTTCAACGGCAACGGGCTGCGCCCCTATGCGCCGGTGCATCTGCGGCTGCAGGGCGCGCTGGGCGGGGACATGGTCGCGGGCTGGATCCGCCGCACCCGGATCGAGGGCGACAGCTGGGATCTGTCGGACGTGCCGCTGGGCGAAGAACTGGAGGCCTACCGCATCCGCGTGCTGCGCGGGGAGACGCTGCTGCGCGAGGCCACGGTTGCGGCGCCGCAGTGGGCCTATGCTGCTGCGGCGCAGGCCGCCGACGGTGTGCAGCCCGGCGACGTGCTGGAGGTGGCGCAGCTGTCGGCGCGCTACGGCGCGGGGCCTGCGGCGCGGCGGGTGCTGGCATGAGGCGGCCGGTGCTGCCGGGCGATGTCTCGGCCGTGGCGCGGGCCTTGCTGCTGGTGCCTCCAGAGCGCAGGGAGCCGCTGTGCCGCCGCATTTTCGGTATGGCGGCAGAGGCGCGGGCCCACACCGATCTTCTGCACCGCCTGCATCCGCGCTGGGGCGACGGCACGCTGAGTGCGGCGGCGCGACGGTTTGCCCTGGCGGAGGAGCCGTTTCTGGATGATCCCGCCTATCTTGCCTGCACCCGGCTGGTGCTGCGTGAACTGGACGCTGCGCTGGCGGGAACATCCGAGGCCAGAGGGGCAGCTCCCGCCCGCTGATCCCTGCAGGAAACCTGCATGGCCTGCGGTTGGGCCGGGCGCCGCCAGCCCTGCGGGCTGGCGGCGCGGATCGCTTCGGGCCGGGCCCGAAGCGACACCGCCGAAGGCGGCGCAACCGGCTTCACCTTTGCGCGAGACGACCTATTCAGATCGGAAATATGCCCGATCACGGGTTTGCGTTTGCGCCATTCCGGCTTAGATGGCTATTCTGGGCCGAGTGAATAAAGGATGCTGAGCCATGATCGAGACGCGCCAGGCGATTACCCCGGTCGACCCCGTATGGGATCGGATCACCCGCGAAGCCGAGGAGGCCGTGGCCACCCAGCCGCTGATGGGCGGGCTGATCCATGCCTGTATCCTGCACCACAAATCACTGGAAAAGGCGCTGTCCTACCGGATCTCGGCCAAGCTGTGCTCGAACGAGATGTCGATGATGGTGCTGCGCGAGATCGTCGATGACGCCTATGCCGCCCGCCCGGACCTGGTGGAGGCCGCGCGCGCCGATCTGGTGGCGATCAACGAGCGTGATCCGGCCAGCCACCGGTTGCTGCAGCCGATCCTCTATTTCAAGGGGTTCCAGGCGGTGCAGGCCTATCGGGTCAGCCATTGGCTGTGGAACCAGGGGCAACTGGACCTGGCCTATTTCTTCCAGATGCGGACCTCGGAGATCTTCGGCATCGACATTCACCCTGGCGCGCGCATCGGCAAGGGGATCATGATCGACCACGCCCATTCCATCGTCATCGGCGAGACCGCGGTGGTGGGCGACAACGTCTCGATGCTGCATTCGGTGACGCTGGGTGGCACCGGCAAGGAAGAAGAGGACCGTCATCCCAAGATCGGCGACGGCGTTCTGATCGGGGCCGGTGCAAAGGTGCTGGGCAACATCAAGGTGGGCCATTGCAGCCGCATTGCCGCTGGCTCGGTCGTGCTGGAGGAAGTGCCGCCCTGCACCACGGTGGCGGGCGTGCCGGCCAAGATCGTGGGCGAGGCGGGCTGCGCGCAGCCGTCGATCAGCATGAACCAGGTGCTGGGCAAAGACCACGGCGGCTGATCCGCGGGCCGTTGTGCAGAGGGGGCGCGGCGGAGTTTGAGTATTTGAAGAAAGGTGAGGGGGCGGGTGTGCCCCTTTTTGCTGCCGGGCCAGCTGGCCGTGCGGGAATGCTAAAGGCTTGGCGCGGCGCGATGTCTTGGCTAAGGTCGGGGCACGGTCGGCAGACACCGAGGCGCCGCTGCCCCGCAACGGGGTGCTAAACCTGCCCAGCATTCGGCCCTTTCCATTTCGAAACAGGCGCCGGTTTCCGTCAAGACAGCGGCCAGCGGTTTGGCAGGCGCCAGAAATGGATATGTGATGAGCAGACTTCCCCTGAGCCTGGCGGTGGAGGATCTTTCCGCCTATTGCCGCGCACTAGGCCGCCAGCTGGGCGAAAGTAGTCCCGGGCATCTGAAACTGATGAACATGCTGGCGCGTGCGGGCGGCTATCAGAACCTGCAGCATATGCGCGCGTTGCAGGCGGCGGAGGCGCGAAGCCGCCGCAGGGAGCAAGTGGCCTCCGGTGCGCAGGCGGTGCAGGCGCAGGCTGACCACCGGCTGCTGGAACGCTGTCTGAACCAGTTCGATGGCCAGGGCCAACTGCTGCGCTGGCCCTCGCGGCGCGCGGTGCAGACGCTGGCGCTGTTTTCGCTGTGGGCCGAACTGCCGGCGGGGCAGGAAATGGCGGAGCGGCAGGTCAATGCGCAGCTGAACCGGCTGCACCTGTTTGACGATCCGGCAACGCTGCGGCGCACGATGATCTCCTGCGGGCTGCTGACCCGGCGGCGCGACGGCAGCGGCTACCGCCGGGTGGAACAGGCACCGCCCGCCGAGGCGCAATTGCTGATCCGCGCGTTGCGCCGCCGCCGTGCGTCCACGCCGCCGCCCGGACAGGCGGAAGCGCAAGGCGCCGGGCAGCCCGCCAGCTAGCCGGCGGCGCGCCAGCCCGCGGTGCGGTCTGCGGGCTGCGCGCCGTCCTGATCCGCCTGTGAGGGCGGCTGGCGGAAGGTTGCGGCCAGCTGACTGAGCCCTTCGGCATCGCGGCACAGGCCGGACATCGCGGTCACCGTCTGGTTTACCACATCGGTGTTGCCGCGGGTGGTGCCCTCCAGCGCGGTCAGCCGGGTAGTAAGCGCGCGCAGCGCCGCCGCCTCGTGGCTGAGCCCGCGGGCCGAGCCGCTGACACAGCCGGAGATTTCGCCCAGATCCGCGATGATGCGGGTCAGCACCGCACCGGTCTTGCCGACTTCCTCGGCGCCCTGGCTGATGTGCTGGCTGGTGCTGGAAATCAGCGCTCGGATTTCGGTTGCGGCCTCGGAGCTGCGTTGTGCCAGTGCCTGCACTTCGCTGGCGACCACCGCGAACCCGCGCCCGGCCTCGCCCGCCCGTGCGGCCTCGACCCCGGCGTTCAGCGCCAGCAGCGTGGTCTGGAAGGCGATGTCGTCGATCACCCCGGTAATCGAGCCGATGCGGGCGGCGCTGTGCTGGATGCCCTCCATCGCGGCGGCGGCGCTGGTCATCACGGCATTGCTGGCCTCGGCCTGCTCGACCGCGCTGGCGGCGAGACCATTGGCGGCGCTGACCTCTTCCTCGGCGGCGCCAAGCGCGGTGCTGAGATCGTTCAGCGCCAGCGACAGCTCGCCCAGGTCGGCGGCCTGGCTGGTAATGCGCCCGGCCAGGGTGGCGGAGTCGCCGCGGATGCGGCTGCTGTGCGACAGGATCATGTGGCCGGTGCCCAGCACCTGCGTCATCATCCGTGCGAGGCTGTCGAGGGCGTCATTGAAATCGCGGCGCAACGGCTCGTAGGCGGGGGCGAGCGGCTGGTGGAGCCGGTGGCTGAGGTCGCGACGGGCCAGTGCATCCAGCCCGCCGCGCAGCTGCTCGACGGCGTCGGCCTGGGCCTGCTGGTCGCGCGCGCGTGTGCGGGCTGCGGCGGCGGCCTCGTCCAGGGTGGTTTGCAACATGTCGATGCGGCGGGCGATGCGGCCCAGCTCGTCCCGGCGCGTGGCAAGCGGCAGGCGCGAGCCGTAGTCGCCGGAGGTGATCCGCTCCAGCGCCCGGGTGAGCTGCTGCAGCGGCCGTCCCAGCAGGCGGCGCAGGATCACCAGGCAACCGAGCAGGGAGACCAGCAGGATCACCGCGCCGAGTGCAGCGTCGCGCAGCAGCCCGGCCCGCAGGGCCGAGAGCGTGGCGGCGGGATCCCAGACCATAACGAGCACGCCGCGCATCGCCCCCTTGCGCGATGTCACCGGCAGCACCAGCGTGTGGCCATCGGAGGATTGCCAGGGTTGCTCGTCGGCCATCACCCTGTCGCTGATGGCGGCAAGATCGGGCAGCGCTGACGTGGCCGCGGGGGGCTGGCCGGCCTCGGCCATGACCACCCCGTCGGCGCGGACCGCGCGGGCATAGGCAAAGCTGCTGCCCGCCCGTTCGATGACATCGGCAATCTGCTGCTCGACGGAGCCGGAGAAGCCCAGCTTCATCGGCTGGGCAATTTCGCGGGCGGTGGCGGTGGTCAGCTCGCGTTGCAAGAGGCGCAGGCTGTCGAGGGCCTGGGTCTGCAGCCGCTGGGCGGCGAGGTAGGCCATCGGCAGCGCGGTCAGCAGCGCAAAGACAGTCACCAGGAGGGCGATGCGCAGGTTGAGCGACCGCCAGGCAAAGCCGCTGGACGAGTCGGCGCGGGCAGCGCCCGAGCGGCGCGGCAGGCGGAACTGCGGGAGAGCGAAGGACATGACAGAATTCCTGCAAATGACAGATGTCCTTGCAGTAGGAAGCCAGAGCTGAACGCGACGTAAACACCGCCGCGGCCAGGGCCGATTGTCATGAAAGCTTCATCCAGGGCGGTGTGCGGGCCGCAATATCGACGGTTTTCCAGCCCGTTGCCGACCGTGTGTCGGGCTGCGGTGGAGGAGGCGAGGCCCACAACGAAAACAGGCCGGGGAAGTCCCCGGCCTGCGTCAAGGTCTAGAGCCCAAGGCGGCTGCCGGTCAGGCCAGCATCACCATCGGGTTTTCAAGGTTGTCCTTGATGACGTTCAGCAGTTCGGCGCCAAGCGCGCCGTCGATGACGCGGTGGTCGACCGACATGGTCACCGACATCACCGTGGCGACGGCCAGTTCGCCGTCCTTGCCGACCACCGGCTTCTTGACGCCAGCGCCGACGGCCAGGATGCCCGCATGTGGCGGGTTCACGATGGCGTCGAAGTTGTCGATGCCGAACATGCCGAGGTTGGAGATCGCGAAGCTGCCGCCCTGGTATTCATGCGGGGCCAGCTTGCGGTCGCGGGCGCGGGCGGCCAGATCCTTCATCTCGGTCGACAGCGCCGAGAGGGATTTGGTGTCGCTGTCCTGCAGAACCGGGGTGAACAGACCGCCCTCGATCGCGACGGCAACCGCCACGTCGGAGGCTTTCATCTTGAGCACCCGGTCACCGGCCCAGACCGCATTCGCGTCCGGCACCGCCTGCAGCGCCAGGGCGCAGGCCTTGATGATGAAGTCGTTGACCGACAGCTTGACGCCGCGCGGCTCGAGTTGCTTGTTCAGCTCGGCACGGAACTTCAGCAGCGCATCCAGCTGGATGTCGCGGCGCAGGTAGAAATGCGGCACCTGCTGCTTGGCCTCGGTGAGGCGGGCAGCGATGGTCTTGCGCATACCGTCGAGCTTGACCTCTTCGAAGTCGCGGCCCTCGTACATGCGGGCAACCTGATCGGCGGAGGGGCCAGCTGCGGGCGCGGCAGCAGCTGCGGGGGCCGCGGCAGCCGCCGGGGCGGCAGCCTTGGCGGCCTGCGGCTGGGCGTTTTCCACGTCCACCTTGATGATGCGGCCACGCGGGCCGGAGCCCTTGATCTGCGCGAGGTCCAGACCCTTGTCGGCGGCGATGCGGCGCGCCAGGGGCGAGGCAAAGATGCGGCTGCCGTCTGCGGCGGCAGGGGCTGCCGGGGCGGGCTTGGCGTCAGCCTTGGGGGCGTCGGCCTTGGCCGGAGCTGCGGCTTCGGCGGGCGCTTCGGTCTTGGCCGCGGCCGGGGCGGCACCGGCGCTGTCGATGTCATCGGCGCTTTCGCCGTCTTCCAGCAGCACGGCAATCGGCGTGTTGACCTTGACCCCTTCGGAGCCCTCGGCCACCAGGATCTTGCCGACGACACCTTCGTCCACGGCTTCGAATTCCATGGTGGCCTTGTCGGTTTCGATCTCGGCGATCAGGTCGCCGGAGGAGACGGTATCGCCCTCCTTGACCAGCCATTTCGCCAGGGTGCCTTCCTCCATCGTGGGAGACAGCGCGGGCATCAGGATTTCTGTTGGCATCTTTGCGCTCCCTTACCGGTAGGTCACTTGTTTCACCGCTTCGATCACCTCGTCGGTGGTGATCAGCGCGTGGCGTTCGAGGTTTGCGGCATAGGGCATCGGCACGTCCTTGCCGGTGCAGACCATGACCGGGGCGTCGAGATAGTCGAACACCTCGCGCTGCACTTCGGACGCGATGTAGCTGCCGACGGAACCCTGCGGCCAGCCTTCCTCGACCGTGACCAGGCGGTTGGTCTTCTTGACCGATTCCATCACCGTCGGCAGGTCCATCGGGCGCAGGGTGCGCAGGTCGATGACCTCGGCCGATACGCCGTCCTCGGCCAGCTTGTCCGCGGCTTCGAGCGCGTACTGCATGCCGATGCCGAAGGAGACGATGGTGACGTCGGAGCCTTCGCGCCAGATGCGGGCCTTGCCGAAGGGCACGGTGTAGTCATCCAGCTTCGGCACGTCGAAGGCGCGGCCGTAGAGGATCTCGTTCTCGAGGAAGATCACCGGGTTGTTGTCGCGGATCGCGGTCTTCATCAGACCCTTGGCGTCGGCGGCGGAGTAGGGCATCGCCACTTTCAGGCCCGGGATCTGCATGTACCAGGCGGCATAGTCCTGGGAGTGCTGGGCACCCACGCGCGCGGCGGCGCCGTTGGGGCCGCGGAACACCATCGGTGCGCCCATCTGGCCGCCGGACATATACAGCGTCTTGGCCGCGGAGTTGATGATCTGGTCAATCGCCTGCATGGCGAAGTTGAAGGTCATGAACTCGACGATGGGACGCAGGCCGCCAAAGGCCGCACCGGTGGCGATGCCGGCAAAGCCGTGCTCGGTGATCGGGGTGTCGATCACGCGCTTGGAGCCGAACTCGTCCAGCAGGCCTTGCGAGACCTTGTAGGCGCCCTGGTATTCGGCGACTTCCTCGCCCATCAGGAAGACGTTTTCGTCGCGGCGCATTTCCTCGGCCATGGCGTCGCGGATTGCTTCGCGCACGGTGGTCTGCACCATCTCGGTGCCCTCGGGGTAGTCGGGTTCCAGCACCTTGGCGGGCTGGGCCGTGGCCTTTTCGGGCGCGGCGGCGGCGGGCGCGTCGCTGGCCGGAGCCTCGGCGGGGGCGCTGTCATCGCTGCTGGCGCCGCCGCTGGCCTGGTAGTCGTCGGCGCTTTCGCCTTCCTCGACCAGCACGGCGATCGGGGTGTTGACCTTCACGCCCTCGGTGCCTTCCGCGATCAGGATCTTGCCGACGATGCCTTCGTCGACAGCTTCGAATTCCATCGTCGCCTTGTCGGTTTCGATCTCGGCCATGATGTCGCCGGAGTTCACGGTATCGCCTTCCTTGACCAGCCATTTGGCCAGGGTGCCTTCCTCCATGGTCGGCGACAGGGCGGGCATCAGAATTTCAGTTGCCATGTCTTGTTCTTCCCTTTCAGGTCAGCAGCTTACGCGTAGATGTCGGTCCAGAGTTCGTCGAGGGCCGGCTCCGGGCTCTCCTTGGCGAATTCTGCGGATTTGTTGACGATCTCCTTGATCTCCTTGTCGATCGCCTTGAGATCGTCTTCGCTGGCGTGGCCGCCGGTCAGCAGCATCTCGCGGACCTGCTCGATCGGGTCGCGCTCTTCGCGCATCTTCTGCACTTCCTCGCGGGTCCGGTACTTGGCCGGGTCCGACATCGAGTGGCCGCGGTAGCGGTAGGTCTTCACCTCGAGGATGTAGGGGCCTTTGCCCGCGCGGCAGTGGGCCACGGCGCGTTCACCGGCTTCCTTGACCGACAGCACGTTCATGCCGTCGACCTCTTCCCCCGCGATGCCGTAAGCCTCGCCGCGCTTCCACAGCGCCGGGGATTTGGTGGAGCGCTGGACGGAGGTGCCCATGGCGTACTGGTTGTTCTCGATCACGAACACCACCGGCAGATCCCAGAGCTGCGCCATGTTGTAGGTCTCGTAGACCTGGCCCTGGTTGGCAGCGCCATCGCCGAAATAGGTGAAGGTGACGCGGTCGTTGCCCTTGTACTTGTCGGAGAAGGCAAGGCCCGCACCCAGCGGCACCTGCGCGCCGACGATGCCGTGGCCGCCATAGAAATGCTTCTCTTTCGAGAACATGTGCATGGAGCCGCCCTTGCCCTTGGAGTAGCCACCCTCGCGCCCGGTGAGCTCGGCCATGACGCCATCGGGGTCCATGCCGCAGGCCAGCATGTGGCCGTGGTCGCGATAGGAGGTGATCCGCTTGTCACCTTCTTCCGCCACGGCCTCAAGACCGACAACAACGGCTTCCTGGCCGATATAGAGATGGCAGAAACCGCCGATCAGACCCATGCCGTACAGCTGGCCCGATTTCTCTTCGAATCGGCGGATCAGCAGCATGTCCCGGTAGTACTTGGTCAGTTCCTCGGCAGAAACGTTTGGTTTCTTTGCGCTTTTTCTAGCGGCCATGGTGGTCAGCTCCTCCTGTGGGCTAGATAGTTTAGTGTTAAACAAACTGATACACGGTTTGGCTCCGGCTGAATAGTGTTATTGTGACGCGGGGTTTGCAACCGGAGAAGACAGGCAAATGCAACGCAGTTCGCCGACCGGGCGCGTGACACGCACGGCGCGCAGGGGGCTTGCGGTTGCACATGCATGCGACCGGTCCTTGAATGTCAGGAAATAATCGAAGTGGGGTGGGGCGGTCAGCCGCGCCGGGGCCTGCGCTGGATCAGTGCGGGGTCTTGCAGGGGATCAGTGGCAGGGGATCAGTGAATGACGATCTCATCCGCGCGCACCAGTCCCAGGACGCTGCGGGCCTGTTCGTCGAGCAGGTCGAGATCCAGGTAATCATCGGACAGGCGGTGGGTGAGATTTTCCATTTCCGCGGTCTGCGCCTGCAGGCGGCCGAGTTCCAGGCGCAGCTCTTCGGCTTCGGCCTGAATCTCGACCCTGCGGAACAATCCGTAATCGCCCTGCACAGCGGCAAAGGTGAAGTAGGCGCTGAGCGCGAAGGCAATCGCAAAGAATGCAATCGCCCCGATGGAAGGGCGGGCGTTACGGGTCACGTGGGAGCTGCCTGTATGCTACTGCTCAAGTCTTCTGGAGGTGCGCCGTTTGCCGACGTCTGCAACCACTATGCCACAGGCGATTCGGCTTGTGAATTCCAAAACTGTCCACAAGGGCGAAATACTGGGCTGGAAATACCGGGGAAGGGTGGCCCGGCAGGCTGCCGGGCCCCAAGGGCAGAAGGTTACTGTTCCAGCGCGGCGACGCCGGGCAGGGTCTTGCCTTCCATCCATTCCAGGAACGCCCCACCGGCGGTGGAGATATAGCTGAAGTCAGCCGCCGCACCGGAGGCGTTGAGCGCCGCCACGGTATCGCCGCCGCCCGCAACCGAGATCAGCGTGCCCGCGCGGGTCAGTTCGGCCGCTTTCAGCGCCGCCGCATTGGTGGCGGCGTCAAAAGGTTCCATCTCGAAGGCGCCGAGGGGGCCGTTCCAGATCAGCGTCTTGCTGCTGGCAAAGACCTCGGCAATGCGGGTGACGCTGGCGGGGCCTGCATCCAGGATCATCGCGTCGTCGGGGCAGGCGTCGGCCGGCAGGACCTCATGCGGGGCATTGGCCTCGAACTTGCGCGCCACCACGATGTCGCTGGGCAGGATGATCTCGCAGCCCGCCGCCTTGGCCTTGGTCAGGATCTCGGAGGCGGTGTCGGTCAGGCTGGCCTCGGCCAGCGAGGAGCCGATCGCGTGGCCCTGTGCCTGCAGGAAGGTATTGGCCATGCCGCCGCCGATCACCAGGTGGTCGACCTTTTCGATCAGGTTGGAGAGCAGGTCCAGCTTGGTCGACACCTTGGCCCCGCCGACCACCGCAGTGACCGGGCGTTCGGGCTTGGCGAGCGCGGCTTCCAGCGCTTGCAGTTCTGCCTGCATCAGGCGACCGGCGCAGGCGGGCAGCAGCCGGGCCAGCGCCTCGGTCGAGGCATGGGCGCGGTGCGCGGCCGAGAAGGCATCGTTGCAGTAGATGTCGCCGAGGGCGGCCATGCCAGCGGCCAGATCGGCGTCGTTCTTGGTCTCGGCGGCATGGAAGCGGGTGTTCTCCAGCAGCAGCACTTCGCCCGCTTTCAGCGCCTCGGCAGCCGCCGCGGCGCCTGCGCCCACGCAGTCGGCGGCAAACATCACCGGGCAGTCAAAGGCGGCTTCCAGCGCCGGAACCAGCTGTTGCAGCGACAGCTCGGCCTTGCGCTCGCCGCCCGGGCGGCCGAAGTGGGCCAGCAGGATCGGGCGACCGCCAGCCGCCAGGATGTCGCGCACCGTGGGGGTGATGCGCTGAATGCGGGTGTCGTCGGTGACCTTGCCATCCGCAACCGGCACGTTGATGTCCACGCGCACCAGCACGCGTTTGCCGTTCAGGTCCATGTCGTCGAGCGTCTTCCAGCCCATCTCGAGCCCCCTTATGGTGAAATAGCGGTTGAATTCGGGCGTTGTTTCGGGGGTTTTTGCTCATCAGTCAATGCTCCCTTGGCATTTGCCGACGCTGGCCTTAACAATCGGGGCAAATTTCGACGACAGGAGGGCCTCATGGCCGAGATCAAGGATCCCGAAAACACCGTCATCATCGAACTGAAGGACGGCAATGTTGTTATCGAACTGCTGCCCGACGTGGCGCCGAAACATTGCGAACGCATGAAGGAACTGGCGCGCGCCGGCGAGTATGACAACGTCTGCTTTCACCGCGTGATCGACGGCTTCATGGCGCAGACCGGCGACGTGGCCAATGGCGACATGGAAGATGGGTTCAACATCCGCATGGCGGGCACCGGCGGCTCCAGCCTGCCGAACCTGCCGGCCGAGTTCTCGAAGTTGCCGCATGATCGCGGCACCCTGGGCGCGGCGCGGTCCGCCAACCCGGATTCGGCCAACTCGCAGTTCTTCATCAACTTCAAGGACAACCACTTCCTGAACGGCCAGTACACCGTCTATGGCCGCGTCATCGAGGGCATGGAGCATGTCGACGCGATCACCCGCGGCGAGCCGCCTGCGAACCCGGACCGGATGATCTCGGTCAAGGTGGCTGCGGATGCGTAAGACGCTGGCAGCACTGGCCCTGCTGGCGGCGGGGCCTGCCTTTGGCTTGCTGAATGGCGCGCCTGCGGGCGCGACGGGCCTGGAAGTCCAGGTCGAGGGCGAGGCCAATGGCACCATCAAGATCGACCTGTTCGAGGATGTGGCTCCCAAGCATGTCGAGCAGATCACCGCGCTGGCCGAGGAAGGCCAGTACGACGGGGTGGTGTTCCACCGCGTGATCGACGGCTTCATGGCGCAGACCGGCGATGTCGAATTCGGCAAGCTGGGCGGCGACATGAGCATGGCGGGTCGTGGCGGCTCCGCGCGCGCGGACCTGCCGGCCGAGTTCTCCGACCTGCCGTTCGATCGCGGCGTGGTGGGGATGGCGCGGGCGCAGAACCCCAACAGCGCCAACTCGCAGTTCTTCATCATGTTCGACGCCGGTCATTTCCTGAACGGTCAGTACACGGTGGTCGGCAAGGTGACCGAAGGCATGGACGTGGTTGACGCGATCAAGCGCGGCACCGGCGGCAATGGCGCCGTGGTTGGCCAGCCCGACGTGATGACCAAGGTCAGCGTGACCGAGTAATCCATCCCGCTCGGGATGTTGAAGGGCGGCCCGCTCCTGCTTGGCAGGGGCGGGCCGTCTTTGGTGACTGCGCCGAGGAAGGCTGCCGACCGGCGCGGCTGAAGCTGCGTCACATCTGCGTCACAAGCGCGTGTGTGCCTCTGGCGCGGGGCGGCGGGGCGCAGGTAGAATGCTGGCAAGGGGGAGATCAGCCATGCTGAAACACCTGATACGCCTTGTCGCGGTGGTCCTGATGCCCGTTCTCGCCGCGCCTGCCAGTGCCGAGCCGGCGCAGTGGGGGCAGGCCTGGCCGCAGACGGACTTCAGCCGCACCACGGTGCCCGACTGGCGGCAGATCCGCTCGGGCGGGGTGCCCAAGGATGGCATTCCGGCGCTGGATGCGCCGCGGTTCCGGTCCGCTGGTGGCGTGCGGGACCTGACCCCGCGAGAGCCGGTTGTCACCCTGGAGCTGGCCGGGGCAAAGCCGCGGGCCTACCCGTTGCGCTACCTGACCTGGCACGAAATCGTCAACGACACCGTGGCGGGGGTGCCGGTGGCGGTGACCTATTGCCCGCTGTGCAATTCCGCGGTGACCTTTGATCGGCGCGTGCGCGCCGGGGGCGCAACGCGGGTTCTGAGCTTTGGCGTCACCGGCAAGCTGCGCTATTCGGACATGGTGATGTATGATCGCGAAACACAGAGCTGGTGGCAGCAGGCCAGCGGCGAGGGGATCGTTGGCGCGATGAGCGGCGTACAGCTGACCGTATTGCCCAGCTGGGTCGAGAGCTGGGCGGATTTCACCGCCCGCAACCCCGAGGGGGTGGTGATGGCGCAGCCGGGCTACAACCGCCAGTACGGGCGCAACCCCTACCGCGGCTATGACACCTCGGATTGGCCGTTTCTCTATGATGGCACGCCACCGCCGCACGGGCTTGCACCGCTGGCGCGGGTGGTCCGGGTGGGCAACCGCGCCTGGCCGCTGAGCCGACTGGCGAAGGCGGGAGAGATCCGCGAGGCGGGCGTCGTGCTGAGCTGGCGTGCCGGACAAGCCTCGGCGCTGGACACCGGGGCGTTGGCGCAGGGACGTGACATCGGCTCGGTCCGGGTGCGCGACAGGGCCGGGCGCGACGTGGTGCATGACGTGATGTTCGCCTTTGCCTTTCACGCCTTCTGGCCGGACGGCAAGTGGATGTTGCGCTGATCGCGCTGGTCAGACCGAAAAAGGCGCGCCGCTGAGAGGCGCGCCCGTGTGGTGTTTCGCCGTTGGGGGCGAGGGTTCAGAACAGGAAGTTGTCGGCGTCCTGAAGTTGGGCCAGGGTGGTGTCCTCGACCAAGATCGTGACGTCGGCAAAGGCCACCAGGACGTCCTCGCCCTGCTGGGTGAAGTCCAGCTGGCCAAACCGTGAGGCACCGCGTCCGATTTCGATGTGATCCCTGCCGATCTCAAAATCGGTGATCGTGTCATTGCCGTGCCCCCGGTGGAAGACGAAGACATCGGCGTGTTTGCCGCCGGTGAGCAGGTCGTCGCCCTTGTGGCCGATCAGCACGTCCTTGCCGCCGTCCCCAGCCAGCCGGTCGTTGCCATTGCCGCCGTTGAGGCTGTCGTCGCCGGACTGACCGCTGAGGGTGTCGCGGCCATTGCCGCCGCGCAGGTCATCATCGCCGCCGCCGCCCAGCAGCGCGTCCTCGTGGTTGCCGCCTGACAGGTCATCGGCGCCGCGTCCACCCGCGAGCCGGTCGCGGCCATCTTCGCCGATCAGCGTGTCGTCGCCGCTGCCGCCCTTCAGCTTGTCCCAGCCAGAACCGCCGATGAGGTGATCGCGACCGCTGTCGCCCAACAGCACGTCGTGGCCGTGTTCGCCCAGCAGGCGGTCATCACCGCTTCCGCCCACCAACCTGTCGGCCTCGGTTCCGCCCTTCAGGGTATCATCGTAATCGCCGCCCAGCAGCGTATCGTTGTCGGCGCCGCCAAAGAGTTGGTCATCGCCGCTGCCGCCGATCAGAACATCACTGCCAAGGTCGCCGGACAAACGGTCGGAGCCGCTGCCACCGTCAAGGGTATCGTTGCCATTGCCGCCGGTGAGGGTGTCGTTGCCGGCCAGGCCGAAGATCCTGCCGCCGATATTTGTGTTCGCGAGTGTGAGCGCATCGCCGCCATAGCTGCCGCTGCGGAGGTCGAGGATGCCATCGCTGAACTGGATCCGCTCGATGTTGCGCAGATAGTCGGCTTCTCCGCTTCGGGAAACTTTAACGCTGCTGCCGTAATCGGTGAATGTGTAGTCTGCTTTTGCCCCGCGTGCGACAAAAGTATCGTATCCGGAACCACCATCAATCGTGTCGTTGCCCGTACCAGCGGTGATCGTGTCGTTCCCGGCTCCGAGATCCCAGTTGCTTGATTGGGTAGAGGTTACAGAGAACTGGTCATTACCTTTGGTCGCGTCCCGAACAAACGCGGTACTGGAGATGGTGCCATAATTGGAAAACGACACATCCAGCCCTGCGGCGGAGATCGCCGTAGAGCCGTTGATTTCGAACCGGATCGTGTTGACAGTGCCGTTAACCGAGAGGCCAGAAGAATAGAAATAGCCGGTGACGGTCACCTTGAGCGGCTGCCCGCTTGAATTGGTTCCCGTAAGCACAATCTGACTGTTGTTTGCCGTCGTCGGTGTCGCATTAAAAATCCGATAGGAGTGCAGATCCTCTACATCCCAGCCCCGGCTGGAGTCATTGACGGTAAAAATTGCCATGCGAGGCTCCTTGTCGAAATTCTGTTGTTGAAATGTCGTCGGCTTTCAACCTTTTAACCTGCCCGTTGAATGAGCGATCCGCTGCGGTTGTGCAAGTCGCTTTGGCGGTAGTGTGTTGAAAAGGAAACACGCTGCGAGCGAGTGCTGCAGCGTGTTTAAAAGTCGGGGCAGGCCTGTCCGGCTGTAACCGGGGCGACCTGCGCGCAGGCGCGGCTCTTAGCCTTCGGCCTTATGCGCGGCAGTTGCGGCCTGAACGGCGGCGGAGGGCGCCTGCGCGGGGGCGGCTGCAGGTACGGCCGACGCCGGGGCGGATTTGCGGCCGCCGGGGTTCAGCGGGTCGTCCTGGCGCTGCACCGAGCCTTCGAAATGGGCACCGGATTCGATTGCGATGGTCTTGTGGATGATGTCGCCTTCGACCCGTGCGGTGGAGGTCAGGCGCACCTTCAGACCGCGCACGCGGCCGACGATGCGACCGTTGATGACCACGTCATCGGCGGTCACTTCGCCCTTGATGGTGGCGGTCTCACCCACGGTCAGCAGATGCGCGCGGATGTCGCCTTCGACGGTGCCCTCGACCTGGATGTCGCCGGTGGTCTTGACGTTGCCGGTGACGTGCAGATCCGAGCTCAGCAGCGATGCGGCCGGCTTGGGCTTGGGGGCGCTGCTCTTGTAGTCGCTGACAGGCGCCGCAGGCGCGGCAGAGGGAGCCGGGTTGGTTTCGGCCTGTTTCGGTCCGGGCTCGTTGATTTTGCTCTTAGAAAACATTTCTCGCAGCCTTGATATAGATCATGGGGTTTACGGGTTGCCCGTTGACCCTGACCTCGTAATGGAGGTGGGTCCCGGTGGACCGTCCGGTGTTACCCATATCAGCAATGTGATCGCCGCGCGAGACCCTTTGGCCAACCTTCACGCGGAGTTTCGAGTTATGGGCGTATCTGGTTTCAATGCCGAAGGCATGGCGGATGGTGACCATCTTGCCGTAGCCGGACTGCCAGCCGGCATGTGTCACGACGCCATCGGCGGTGGCAAGAATGTCGGTGCCGGTGCGGCCGGCAAAATCGGCGCCCTTGTGCAGCCGCCGACCGCCCGTCTTGGGGTCACGCCGATAGCCGAAGCCGGAAGATTGGCGCACCTGGCTCAGATTGACGGGCGTCGCGAAGGGGGCCTGCTCCGCGGCCAGGCGGTAGAGGTTCAGCTGGTCCAGCTTGGCCAGGATGCTGTTGGCGCGGCGTTCCTCGGGGGTGGGCTGTTCGCCGCGGGTGGACATCGCCAGCGGCTCCAGCGGGCCGCCCTGGCCATTGTAGCCGCGCCGCACCTGTTCGAGGATCCGGTCAGTCGGCATGCCGGCGCTGCGGAACATCTTGTCCAGCGGTGTGACGGAGACCGCGACCGCTTCCTCCAGCTGGCGGAAGATCTGGTCGTTGCGCTCGTCCATCAGCTGCAGTTCGAGTTCCAGGGCGTCGCGTTCATCCAGTGCGGTTTCCGCATCGGCGCGGATCTGGTCGCGCTCGGCGGCGGTATCGTCCAGCGCGGCCGCCATCAGCTCCATCTGCGTTGCGGCGCTGGCAATCACGGCGGGGGCGGTGTTTTCGCTGCTGGTTTCCTGTTTCAGCGCGGCCAGTTCGCGGCGCGCCTGATCGCGTTCGGTCATGGTGTCGCGCAGGGTCGACTGGATGACCTCGATGCCGGTCTCCAGCTCACGACGGCGGGTTTCCGAGGCCAGCAGTTCTGACTGCATGATGGAAATTTGGGTCAGGGCGGCGTTGAAACGTTCCTGCGCCGCCAGCGCCTCTTCGGCGCGGGCGTCGCGCTCGGCGGAAATGGCGTTCAGCCGCTCGCGGTAGGTCTGCTGGTCGCGTTTGGCCAGTTCCCGGAAGTTGCCCGAGCCGATGCTGTCCATCAGCACAATGGCGGTGGCGACGATGCTCCAGGCGGTGAACAGCGTGATGCCGGCAACCGCCACCAGCTGGGTTTCAGATCGGAGCCGAATAAAGCGCGTGTCGGTGTCGGACTTCAGAAAGACCCGCCGTTCCGGGAAACGACGTTCGAGAAAGCTGTGAATTCTGACCGCGAGCAATGTGCGCAAAAGACGGTTCCCTCATTCCGTTCCCTGTCGGCAGCGCGCGGGCCTGCCGAATACTGGCGACGTGAATAGACAGGGTGACGCTATTGGGCAAGTGTGTTGACCCGATGCGCCGCCCGGCGGGCCGGAAGCGGCGTGGATAGGCGGGTTTCTGCCGAAAACGGCTGTCTTCAGTTGCCTGGCAGCGGGCGCTCCTGGTCGGACAGCGGCCAGTAGAAGTCAGGCGGCAGCCCGGCATCGGCGCGTTTTTCCTCGTTGAAGGGGGGCTTCAAGGCGCCGTGGAAGTATTTGCGCACGAGGCCGTGGAAGACTTCCTTGGGATCGAGGTTGTCGCGGCCGCACAGGAAGTTGAACCATTTCGAGCCATAGGCAACGTGGCTGACTTCCTCGGCATAGATGATCTCCAGGGCGTCCACGGCCTGGGGCAGGTCCGCCTTGCGGAAGATCTCGATCATACCGGGGGTCACGTCGAGGCCGCGCGCCTCCAGCACCATCGGCACCACCGCCAGCCGCCCCATCAGGTCATTGGCGGTGTCCTCGGCGGCGCGCCACATGCCCGCATGTGCAGGCAGCGCACCGTAATGGCTGCCGAGCGCTTCAAGACAGTCGCACATCAGGTTGAAGTGCTTGGATTCCTCGTCCGCGGCCTGCACCCAGTCGTCAAAAAAACCCATGGGCATCGGCACATGCGAGAACCGCGCGATGATGTCCCAGTGCAGGTCCACGGCGTTGAGCTCGATATGGGCGACGGCGTGCAGCAGCGCGATGCGCCCCTGCGGCGAGCCGGGTTTGCGTTTGGGCACGTCGCGCGGGTCGCGCAGTTCCGGTTCGGCAGGGCGTGCGGGGTGCAGCGGCGGGCTGGCGGTGCCGATGGCGATCTCGGGAGCCTCGCCACGCCGATAGGCCTTCCATTCGGCGGCGTGCCGACGCGACAGGGCAGTCTTGGCGCGTCCGTCTGCGGTGGTCAGCACCTCGGCGGCGCGTTGGGCAAGCGTCAGGGGCGGGTTGGACATGCGGTCTCCTTGTGGCGGCGGGGCGGCGGGTTTGCAGCGCGTTTTCGGGCGGGTTCACCCGATTTGGCAGCGATTGTCCAGACGGTGCGGTGCCGACGCGGGCGGTGCGCTCCCGCCTGCGCGGCGGATCAGCGGGCTGATCCACCTGGCGCAGTTGGGCATGGCAGCGCGCCTGCGGCGCGCTGCGCGCCGGGCCGCTGGCCCGGCGCCCGGCCCAACGGCTGGGGCTGCCCCTGACCAGGGGCGGCGGCAGCGGGCGGGAGCCTCCCGCTGCGCTGCCTGACGGACAGGCTGTCGGGGCGGGCGGTCAGAGCGCTTTGACGGCCTCCAGCACCTCCTCGACATGGCCGGGCACCTTGACCTTGCGCCAGATGCGGGCGATGCGGCCCTCTGCATCGATCAGGAAGGTGGAGCGTTCGATGCCCCAGTGCTTCTTGCCGTAGAGGTTCTTTTCCTTCCACACGCCATAATCTTCGCAGACGGTGCTGTCGGCATCGGACAGCAGTGGTGTCGTCAGCCCATGTTTCGCGGTGAATTTCTCGTGCTTGGCCATGGTGTCGCGGGAGATCCCGTAGACCTTGGCCCCGGCATCGGCAAAGGCTTGCAGCGCCTCGGAAAAGCCGATGGATTCTTTGGTGCAGCCGGGAGTATCATCGCGGGGATAGAAAAACAGGACCACGGCGGAACCGCGCAGGCTGTCGAGGCTGACCTCGCCGCCTTCGGTGCTGGGCAGAGTAAAGGAAGGGGCAGGGTCTGATACGTCTAACATCTGTCTGTCTCCGGCAAACTTTGCGTGCTACTGGCGGCCAACATAACCCATGAGCAGCAAAGGGAAAGCCGAGATCGACCCCTTGGGTGACACCGACCGGAACGCCGCCGCCGCGGTTCCAGTGCCGGGGCCAGAGGCCGAGCGGTCCGCAGAGGCCGTGCCGGTCGCGCCGCCACCGCGCCGCCGTCGCCGCCGCCGCCGCTGGCGCGTGCTGCGTGCGGCGGTCTGGCTGTTGGCGGTGCTGAGTTTCCTTGCGGCCGGTGCGATCTATTTCGGCATCGGCACCCGGCTTGATGCGCCGGAGTGGGTGCGCCAGCGGGTCGAAACCCGGATCGAGCGACATCTGAACGGGTTGCAGATTGAATTCGGGGCCATCCACCTGGTGGTCAACCGGGGCTGGCGGCCGCGGATCAGCCTTCGCGACGTGGTGTTGCGCCATGCGGATGGTGCGCCGTTTGCGCAGCTGGCGGATGCCCAGGCCAGCCTTGCGATGAAGCCGTTGCTGCGCGGGCAGATCCAGCCGAAACAGATCACGCTCAATGGGTTGTTCGCGACCCTTCGGCGCAACAAGGATGGCTCGCTTGCCTTGAGCCTCGCCAGTGACGCCGCACCGACACGACGGGCCGAAACCCTGGTAGAGCTGATCCAGCAGTGGGACAGCCAGTTGCAGAAGCCGGTGCTGGCCGCCCTGACGGAGCTGGAGACCACGGCGCTGACGCTGTCCTATACCGATGATCGGCTCGGCCGCGGCTGGACGCTGGACGGTGGCCAGATCCGCCTGAACCGGCAGGGCAACGCGCTGTCCGTGGCGGCCGGTTTTTCGGTGCTCAGCGGGCGCGGCGAGGTGGGGCAGCTGGAAGCGAGCTATACCTCGGTTCTGGGCAGCCCAGCGGCCGAGTTCGGCATCCTGATTTCCGGCATCCCGAGCCAGGACATCGCCTTGCAAAGCCCGGCTCTTGGCTGGCTGGGGGTTCTGCGCGCCCCGATTTCCGGCGCCTTGCGGGGGGCGGTGGCCGCTGATGGCGCGCTGGAGCCGATCCAGGCGAGCCTGCGCATTGGCGAGGGCGTGATCCAGCCAGCGGTGCAGACGCGCCCGGTGCCGATCAGCGGGGCCCGCAGCTACTTCACCTACGATCCCAAGGGGCAGAGGATCACCTTCAGCGAGTTGAGCGTGCAAAGCGGCTGGGGCTCGGGCGTGATGCGGGGGCAGGCCAGCCTGTCGGGGATCGAGAACGGTCAGTTGACGGGGCTGGTGGGGCAGTTGCGGTTTTCGGATCTGGATCTGAACCCGCGACGGATGTTCGAGGCGCCGGTGCGCCTGCCGGGCGTGGATGCGGATTTCGACCTGCAGCTGCAGCCGTTCCGGCTGAGGCTGGGGGAGATGCTGGTGCGTGACGGCGACAGCCGCATTCACCTGGACGGTGAAATCGCGGTGGGGGCTGAGGGATGGGACTACGATCTGAACGGTCGGGTCGATCAGGTCAGTGTGGCCCGGATCAAGTCGCTCTGGCCCGAGGCGGTGGCCCCCAAGCCGCGCCAGTGGCTGCGGGAGAACCTGCATTCGGGCGTGGTGCGGGACGCGGGCGTCTACATGCGGGGGCGTGGCAGTGGCAAACCGTTCATCGGGCTGGACCTGAGTTTCGCCGAGGTCGAGGCGCGGTTTCAGAAGCACATGCCGCTTTTGCGGCAGGCCGAAGGTCAGCTGAGCCTTTACGGCAACCGGCTGGTGGCGACGGCCTCCAAAGGCGTGGTGACGGCGGACGAGGGCGGCGACGTCGATGTGACCGGCACCGCTTTCATCATCCCCGACATCACCGTGAAGGAGGGGACACCCGGGATTGTCCGGGCGGTGGCCAGCGGGTCCGTCACGGCGGCGCTGTCCTTGCTGAACCGGCCGCCCTTGCAGGTGATGGACAAGGCCAATCTGCCGGTTGCGTTGGCGGACGGGCGCGTTGCTGCGACGGGCACGTTGTCGCTGCCGCTCAAGAAGAAAGTGCCGGTGGAGGAAATCCGCTATCACTACCAGGCCGAGCTGCGGGATGTGCAAAGTGACAGGCTGGTGCCGGGGCACGAGGTCGTTGCGGAGGTGTTGACGGTCGAGGGCGATCAGGGCCGGGTGCGGATCTATGGCGATGGCCAGTTGTCGGGTGTGCCGCTGAGCGCCAGCTGGCAGCAGGCTGTCGGCAAGGCCGCTGCTGCGGGCAGCCGGGTCGACGGGACGATCGAACTCTCGGCAGAGGCGGTGGAGGCCTTCAATCTGGGTCTGCCGCCCGGCGCGATCTTCGGCCGCGGCGTGGGGCAGTATCATGTGGAGTTGCGGCCCGATACGCCGCCGCGGTTGCATCTGCAGTCGGATTTGCAGGGCGTGGGCCTGCGCATCGCGGAAATCGGGTGGCAGAAGGGCGAAGCCGCCACCGGGCGACTGGACCTTGAAGCGGTGCTGAAAGCGCCCGCTTCGGTCGAGCGGCTGGAGCTGGAAGCGCCGGGCTTGCAAGCCTCGGGGCGGATCACGACGCGCACAGGCGGCGGGCTGGACGCGGCGGAGTTTACTTCGGTGCAGGTCGGCAACTGGTTCCGTGGCGCAGTGACCTTCCGTGGGCGAGAGGGGGCCGCGCCAGCGATCGAGGTGCCGTCTGGACGGCTGGCTTTGAACCGGTCACCCTTTTCAGCCTCAGGCAGTGTCGGCTCTGCGGGCTCCGGCGCGGGTGCGGCGGTGCCGGTCTCGTTGCAACTGGGGACTTTGCAGGTGACGGACAGCATTGCCTTGCAGAACTTTCGGGGGCGTCTTTCGACGCAGGGCGGCGTGAACGGTGAATTTACCGCGCGACTGAACGGGCAGACGGCGGTGGAAGGCACGCTGGTGCCGAGCAATGGCGGCACCGCCGCCCGGATCCGCTCCAGCGATGCCGGTGGAGTGTTCCGCTCTGCCGGGGTGTTTGCCCACGGCCGGGGCGGCAGTTTTGACATGACACTGGTTCCGACAGGGGAGGCAGGCCAGTACGACGGTCGGGTGGATGTCCGCAACATCCGGGTGCGCAATGCGCCGTCGATGGCGGCGTTGCTGAATGCGATCAGCCTGGTTGGGCTGCTCGACGAAATGACCGGGCAGGGCATCCTGTTCACCAATATGCAGGCGCGGTTCCGGCTGAGCGAAAATCACCTTGTGCTGCATGAAAGCAGCGCGGTTGGCCCGTCGATGGGCTTGTCGCTGGATGGGGTCTATGACCTTGCCAGCACCCGGTTGAACATGCGCGGGGTGCTGTCGCCGATCTACCTGCTGAATGCCATCGGCCGCATCCTGTCGCCGCGGGATGGCGAAGGGCTGATCGGTTTTACCTTCACGCTGCGCGGGACGGCCCAGGATCCCTCGGTTTCGGTAAACCCGCTGGCGGGGCTGGCCCCCGGCTTCCTGCGCGAGATCTTCCGTGGTCCGGCCCCGACTGCGCCGGGGCAATCGCAGGACAACGGGGCAAGTGGCGCACAAGGCGAAGAGAGGCGCAATCCGCGTCCGCTGACAGGGAGTGAACGCTAGGAGCGCGCGCCATTATTTCTGTGGCCTCGGGTGTTGTCAGATGTGAAAACACTCTGACCGGCGCCGCAGCTGCACGGGGCGCTGACCCGGGCGAAACCGCGAAAAATCCCCATGGATTTTCCCGCCGTGAAGGCTTATAGCGCGGCCATGAAACTCAGTGATTTCGACTTCGATCTGCCCGACGACCTGATCGCCACCCGCCCTGTGAGCCCGCGCAGCGCGGCCCGTCTGCTGGTGGCCGAAGGCGACACCCTGCACGACGGCCGCGTGACCGATCTGGTGCAGTGGCTCAATCCCGGCGACCGGCTGGTTCTGAACGACACCCGCGTGATCCCGGCCCGGCTGAGCGGCCAGCGTCACCGCGACAGTGCGCAGGGTCCCGTTGCCGCCCGCATTGAGGCCACCCTGCTCGAGCCGCGCGCCGATGGGACGTGGGCCGCGTTGCTGAAGCCGTTGAAGAAGATCAGACCGGGCGAGGAGATCATCTTCTCCGACGCATTGAGCGCAACGCTGGAAGAAGTGGCCGAGGGCCAGGGGCACCTGCGGTTCAACCTTTCCGGCACCGATTTCGACGCTGCCCTGGCCGAGGCCGGGGCCATGCCGCTGCCGCCGTATATCGCTGCCAAACGGCCTGCGGACGAGCGCGACAAGACCGACTACCAGACCGTCTGGGCGCGCAACAGCGGCGCCGTTGCGGCACCGACCGCCTCGCTGCATTTCGACGAACCGTTGCTGGAGGCGCTGGCGGCGCGGGGGATCGAGATTTCCTATGTCACGCTGCATGTGGGGGCAGGGACCTTCCTTCCGGTCAAGGTCGAGGATGTGACCACCCACCGGATGCACGCCGAATGGGGCCGCGTGAGCGAGCAGGCCGCGGCGGACATCGCGGCGACCAAGGCGGCGGGAGGCCGGGTGATACCCGTTGGCACCACGGCGCTGCGGTTGATCGAAAGCGCGGTGCGCGACGGGCAGATCCATCCATGGGAAGGCGATACGGATATCTTTATCTATCCCGGCTTCACCTTTCAGGTGGCCGATGCCTTGATGACCAATTTCCACCTTCCCAAATCAACGCTGATGATGTTGGTCTCGGCGTTGATGGGGCAGGAGCGCATCCGGCGGATCTATGCCCATGCGGTTGCTGAGCGGTACCGGTTCTTTTCTTATGGGGATGCGTCGCTTTTGATCCCCGGCAAGGCGGTTACGCCTTAGAAAACGGACGCGAATCCGCGCAAAAGCGCCGCATTGTCCCGCTGCCGCCTGTTGCGCCAGCGGGCAATACGTCATTCTGCGACCGCGTCTCGCGGGCGTAGGGCCGCCACGGGCGGTACATCGAGATGAAACCAGACCCGGCCCGTCCCGCGTGGAGGGCCGTGTTGCATTGGTCAGGAGGCATGCGAATGCTGCAAGTGCTGTCGAGCGCCTGGGCGCTTCTCTTGGGGGTCTGCCTGCTGATGGTAGGCAACGGGTTGCAGGGCACCATGCTGGGTGTGCGCGGGGATCTCGAGGGGTTCAGCTCGTTCGAGATGTCGCTGGTGATGGCGGCCTATTTCGTCGGCTTCCTTGGCGGGTCACGTCTGGCCCCCGAGATGATCCGCCGGGTTGGTCACGTGCGGGTCTTTGCGGCGCTTGCGTCCTTCATCTCGGCCGTGATGATCCTCTATCCGATCCTGCCCAACACGATTGCCTGGGGGCTTGGCCGGGTCATCATCGGCTTTTGCTTTTCCGGCGTGTATGTCACCGCCGAAAGCTGGCTGAACAATGCCGCTGACAATACCAACCGCGGCAAGGCGCTGTCGCTGTACATGATCGTGATGATGGTGGGGATCATCGCCGCACAGGGGCTTATCCTGGTGGGGGATCCGGGCGGCTACGAGGCCTTTATCATCGCCTCGATCCTCGTTTCGATCTCGTTCGGGCCGATCCTGCTGTCGATTTCGCCGACCCCGGCCTTTGACACCACCAAGCCGATGACCCTGAAACAGCTGATGAATATTTCACCGCTGGGCTGCGTCGGCATGTTCCTTCTCGGCGGCGTCTTCTCGGCCCAGTTCGGCATGAGCGCGGTTTACGGCACCGCGGCCGGGCTGAGCCTGAGCCAGCTGTCCGTCTTCATCGCCGCGTTCTACGTTGGCGCGACGGTGATGCAATATCCGCTGGGCTGGATCTCGGACCGGATGGACCGGCGGGTGCTGATCATGTTCGTGGCACTTGGCGGCGGCATCGGCGCGGTGGCCGGGTTTGTCTTTGGCGGCGATTTCTACATGCTGCTGCTGTCGGCCTTCTTCATCGGCGGCCTGTCGAACCCGCTCTATTCGCTGCTGATCGCCTATACCAATGACTACCTCGAGCATGACGACATGGCGGCGGCCTCGGGCGGTCTGGTGTTCATCAACGGTCTGGGCGCCATCGCCGGTCCGGTGATCACCGGTTGGCTGATGAGCGATGCGGTTTTCGGACCGCCGGGTTTCTTCGCGCTGCTGGCGGCGCTGATGTTCCTGACCGCGGCCTATGCTCTGTACCGCACGACTCAGCGTGCCTCGATCCCTGTCGAGGAGACCGGTACCTTCACCGCGATGTCGCCCGCCGCGACACCGGTGGCGGTGGAATTTGCCCAGGAATACGCCATCGAAACCGAACTGGAAGAGCAAGAAACCGCCGCTGGCGAGAATTGATTGCGCTAACCCGCCGGGATTGTGAGGTTTATTTCAGCAGCTGCCCTTGCCTGTTGCAAATTGTGACCCAAGGTTACTTGTAAAGGCAGCAGAAAATGTCCTGTTGTGGGCGTCAGGAAAACACTTGGAGAAAAGACCGATGGCTGGTCCCGAAGAGATACTTTCATTCTGGCTCGATGAGGTGGGAGAAAAGGGATGGTATCTGCAGGATGAGGAGTTGGATCAGAAGATCCGCGACAAGTTTCTCAACACCTGGGAGGCGGCCTGCGACGGGCGGTTTTCCTTCTGGCTGACCTATCCCAGTGGCACGCTGGCCTATATCATCCTGCTGGACCAGTTCCCGCGCAACATGTTCCGAGGCGAGGCGCGCGCCTTCGCTTCCGACCAGGCGGCGCTGGCTGCGGCCAAGGTCGCGATCAACAAGAAATGGGATCTGAAGATCGATGAGCCGGCGCGGCAGTTCTTCTACCTGCCGCTGATGCATTCCGAGAACCTCTGCGACCAGGAACGCTGTATCCGCCTGATGATGGAACGGATGCCGGAGACCGGCGGCAGCAACCTGCTGCATGCGCGCGCGCACCGCGAGGTGATCCGCCAGTTCGGGCGCTTTCCCTACCGCAATGAGGCGCTGCACCGGCCCAGCACCGCGCCGGAGCGGGACTATGTGATGTCGGGGGGCTACGGGGAAACCGTGCGCCAGGTGCAGGCCGCGGGCTGACGCCAGCCGCCTGATGATTTTGACCGCCGTGTCCGGGATCGGGCGCGGCGGTTTTTTTGATTCCGGGCCGGTAGGATGCAGGCAATTTCCACACGGCAGGATTGTGTCGGGCCGCCGACTGTTGCATTGCTGGGGCGGCAAAGACTCTTGCCCATTTTTTCAATTGTTTGTTGAGGTCCGAATATGTCCAAACCGCCCCTGCCGCTGACCGGCAGCTGTCGTTGCGGTGCCACCGTGATTGAAGCCTCCGCCGCCCCGGTGCTGACCGCCGCCTGTCACTGCCGCGGCTGCCAGAAAATGACCGCCAGCGCGTTTTCCCTGACTGCGATGTTTCCGTCTGCGGCCTTCAGGGTGGTGCAGGGGGACCCGGTGCCGGGCGGCGCAAAGGGCGAGGAGTTGACCCATTTCTGCTGCCCGGAGTGCCTGAGCTGGATGTTCACGCGCATCACCGGCTTTGACGACTTCGTCAATGTTCGGCCGGTGATGTTCGAGGACAGCAGCTGGTTCACGCCCTTCATCGAGACCTGGACCGCGACGCGCCTGCCGTCGGTCTCGGTCTCGGTCGCGGTCGAGCACAGCTATGACGCCTTCCCCCCGATGGAGGAATTCGGCGCGCTTCTGGAAGCCTACGCCGCGCAGGGCTGAGCCGTGTCAGCTGCCGGGGGGCAGGCAGCCGGTCTCTTCCGTGCCAAGACCGGGTGTGGCGGCGATCAGCCGGGCTGCCAGCTCGGAGGCCCCGGCACGGGCCGCGCTGGCGGCGGCCTGCTGCGGCAGCGTCTGGATTGTTGCGAGCCGGTCCTGCACCTCTGACAGCTGCTGTTCAAGCCGCGCCAGTCGGGCAGAGGGCGGCGGACCGTCGCCGGTGCGTATGTCATTGCGCAGCCCGGCCACATCCTGTTGCAGGTTGCGGACCGCATCGCGCAGCGGCTGCAGCTGTTGCGCGATTTCCGCGGCATTGGCGCTGACACCCTCGGTGGCGGCCAGCAGCTTCCAGCCCAGGAACAGGCACAGCGCCAGCAGGATCAAGGTGGCGTTGAGGCAGGCCTTGAGAAGATCAAAAAGGATACGGGCCATGAAATTTTGGTGTCCATCTGTGGATTGCCGGAAAAAATTGTGCCTATGCTGTCTCGCAAATGTAGGTCTGCCAAGCGCAAACTGGGGCATTCTTGCCCGGCCGCAATGCCGCAGTACTGGGTGATTGCAGTGTGCTGGCAATTAGTTTAACGGTAAACTAGTTTTTTGAACCTGTTCAGGGGCGAGGGAGCACCATGGCCGCACAAACCTATGACGTGATCGTAATCGGGGCAGGACCGGGGGGCTATGTTGCCGCCATTCGGGCTGCACAGTTGGGGCTGAAAACCTGCGTGGTCGAGCGCGAGCACCTGGGGGGCATCTGTCTGAACTGGGGCTGTATCCCGACCAAGGCGCTGCTGCGCTCCTCGGAAGTGTTCCACCTGATGGAGCGGGCCAAGGATTTCGGGCTGAAGGCCGAGAACATCGGCTATGATCTGGACGCGGTGGTGAAGCGTTCGCGCGGGGTGGCCAAGCAGCTGTCCTCGGGCATCGGCCACCTGATGAAGAAGAACAAGATCGACGTCGTCATGGGCGAGGCCACGATCCCAGCCAAGGGCAAGGTCAGCGTCAAGACCGACAAGGGCAGCCAGGAGCTGACCGCCAAGAACATCGTGCTGGCCACCGGCGCGCGGGCGCGGGAACTTCCGGGGCTGGAGGCCGACGGTGATCTGGTCTGGACCTACAAGCACGCGCTGGATCCGGTGCGGATGCCGAAGAAGCTGCTGGTCATCGGCTCTGGTGCCATCGGCATCGAATTTGCCAGCTTCTACAACACCCTGGGTGCCGACACGACCGTGGTCGAGGTGATGGACCGGGTGCTGCCGGTGGAAGACGCGGAAATCTCCGCCTTTGCCAAGAAGGCCTTTGTCAAACAGGGCATGAAGATCATGGAGAAAGCCATGGTCAAGCAGCTGGACCGCGGCAAGGGCAAGGTGACCGCCCATATCGAGACCGGCGGCAAGGTGGAGAAGCAGGAGTTCGACACCGTGATCTCGGCCGTGGGAATCGTCGGCAACGTCGAGGGGCTGGGGCTCGAAGAGCTCGGCGTCAAGATCGACCGCACCCATGTTGTCACCGACGAATACTGCCGCACCGGCGTCGATGGGCTTTATGCCATTGGCGACATTGCCGGGGCGCCCTGGCTGGCGCACAAGGCGTCGCACGAGGGCGTCATGGTGGCAGAGCTGATCGCGGGCAAGCACGCGCATCCGGTGAAACCCGAAAGCATCGCGGGCTGCACCTATTGCCACCCGCAGGTGGCCTCGGTCGGCTATACCGAGGCGAAGGCCAAGGAGCTGGGCTACGACATCAAGGTCGGCCGCTTCCCCTTCATCGGCAACGGCAAGGCGATCGCGCTGGGAGAGGCCGAGGGCATGGTGAAGACCATCTTTGACGCCAAGACCGGTGAGCTGCTGGGCGCACATATGGTCGGTGCCGAGGTGACCGAGATGATTCAGGGCTACGTGGTGGGCCGCCAGCTCGAGACCACCGAGGAAGACCTGATGAACACCGTCTTCCCGCATCCGACCTTGTCGGAAATGATGCACGAAAGCGTTCTGGATGCCTTTGATCGCGTGATCCACATGTGATCCGCGCAATCCCCGCTTGCGGACGCGGCGGGGACGAGAGAATAGTTCTGCAAGGCAGGCGCGGGCTGCGCCTGCCTTTTGCTGTTTTCGGGAGGCGCTGCACATGACCGGTTTGGCAAATACCCGGTGGGGGCTGGTCCTGGCGGTCTGGGCCGCTGGCCTGGGCGCGGCGGCGCAATACGGCAAGGTCTCGGTGGTCTTCGACCGGATCGCCGCCTTGTACCCGGGTGCCGGGACATGGCTCAGCCTGAGTGTCTCGATGACCGGGTTGATGGGGATCCTGCTGGGCGTCGTGGCTGGTTTGTTCGTGGCGTCCCTCGGGTTTCGGCGCACGCTGGTGTGGTCACTGGCGGTGGGGGCGGTCATGTCCGCGTTGCAGGCGCTGCATCTGCCCTATGGTCTGTTCCTGCTGACCCGCGTGATCGAGGGGATGTCGCATCTTGGCATCGTGGTGGCCGGGCCGACGCTGATGGCGCTGTTGGCCAGCCCGGGTCACCGGGGCACGGCGTTGACGATCTGGAGCACTTTTTTCGGCGTCTCCTTTGCGGTGTTGAACTGGGTGGGGCTACCACTGGTGGCAGAGCATGGCGTGCTTGCGCTGTTCGGGGCCCATGCCGGGGTGATGGCGGCGCTGGCGCTGCTGTTGCATCGTGCGCTGCGGGATCTGCCGGTGCCGTCCCGCCAGCCGTTGCCCGCGCTGGCGGCCTTGCCTGGTTTGCATCTGCGGATCTACCGCTCGCCGTTCAAGCTGGCGCCCGCAGCGGGGTGGCTGTTCTACACCTGTTGTTTCGTTGCGCTGATGACCGTTCTGCCGCCACATCTGCCCGAGGCGCAGCGGGCGCTCGTGATGGGAGCGTTTCCGCTGGTCTCCATCCTGTCGTCGATGTTGCTGGGGGTGGCGCTGCTGCGCTGGCGCATGCCGCCCGTGCATTTGGCGCAGCTGGGGTTTGGCCTGTGTCTGCTCGCCGGGCTGTGGTTGTGGTGGATGCCGGGTGACTGGCTGGCCTGCTTTGCGCTCGCCCTGGCGTTTGGTCTCGTGCAAAGCGGAAGCTTTGCGGCGGTGCCGCATCTGAACGACAGCGCCGTCGACCAGGCCGAGGCCAACGGAGCCATGTCGCAAGCTGGAAATGCCGGAAACGTGATCGGCACGCCGCTGCTGCTGGGTGCGGTCGGGATGGCGGGCTATGGCGGCATGATGCTGGTGGTCTGCGGGCTGTTTTTGGCCGGTATCCTTGCGCATCAGCTGCTGGCAGCGCAGCGCAGGCGATCAGTCGCGTAACGCCGCGGTGCGGGGATGCAGGCGGAAACTGTCAGTTGATGGCGGCAAACTTTTGCGAGTTCGTGAAATGTTCTCATTTGGGGCTTGGCGTTTATAATTGCTTTGCCTATCTGTAGGGCGGACGTCCGCCGCAGGTTTGGCGGGCGCGGGTACGGGGGCACTATGGCTGAGTTGAAATCCATCGAAGTGCGCGGCGCGCGCGAGCACAATCTGAAGAGCATCGACGTGGATATCCCGCGCGATGAGTTGGTGGTGATCACCGGCCTTTCGGGCTCGGGCAAATCCAGCCTCGCGTTTGACACGATCTATGCCGAGGGCCAGCGCCGCTACGTCGAAAGCTTGAGTGCCTATGCGCGCCAGTTCCTCGACATGATGGAAAAGCCGGATGTGGATCACATCAGCGGTTTGTCTCCGGCGATTTCGATCGAGCAGAAGACGACCTCGAAGAACCCGCGCTCGACCGTTGGCACGGTCACCGAGATCTATGACTATCTGCGCCTGCTGTTTGCCCGTGCAGGCACCCCCTACAGCCCCGCCACCGGCCAGCCGATTGAGGCACAGCAGGTGCAGGACATGGTCGACCGGATCATGATGCTGGAGGAGGGCACCCGCGGCTATCTGTTGGCGCCGATCGTGCGCGACCGCAAGGGCGAGTACAAGAAAGAGATGCTGGAGCTGCGCAAGCAGGGCTTCCAGCGGGTGAAAGTGGACGGCGAGTTCTACGAGCTGGACGAACCGCCGACGCTGGACAAGAAGTTCCGCCATGACATCGACGTCGTTGTCGACCGCCTGGTGGTGCGCGAGGGGCTGGAGACGCGGCTGGCGGACAGCTTGCGCACCGCGCTGGATCTGGCCGACGGCATCGCCATCCTGGAGACCGCCCCGCGCGAGGGCGAGCCGGAGCGGATTACCTTCAGCGAGAATTTCGCCTGCCCGGTCAGCGGCTTCACCATCCCGGAGATCGAGCCACGGCTGTTTTCCTTCAACGCGCCGTTCGGGGCCTGCCCGGAGTGCGATGGGCTCGGCGTCGAGCTGTTCTTTGACGAGCGGCTGGTGGTGCCGGACCAGAGCCTGAAGGTCTATGACGGCGCGCTGGCGCCCTGGCGCAAGGGCAAGTCGCCCTATTTCCTGCAGACCATCGAAGCCATCGCGCGGCACTACGAGTTTGACAAGAACACCGCCTGGAAAGACCTGCCAAAGCATGTGCAGCAGGTGTTCCTTTACGGCTCCGGTGATGAGGAAATCCAGTTTCGCTACGACGAAGGGGGGCGCGTTTACCAGGTCGAACGCAGCTTCGAAGGCGTGATCCCGAACATGGAGCGCCGCTACCGTGAGACGGATTCCAACTGGATCCGCGAGGAGTTCGAGCGCTACCAGAACAACCGTCCCTGCCATCACTGCGAGGGCTACCGTCTGCGCGACGAGGCGCTGGCGGTGAAGATCGCGGGCGTGCATATCGGGCAGGTGGTGCAGCTGTCGATCCGCGAGGCGCTGGCCTGGATCGAGGATGTGCCGAACCACCTGAGCCAGCAGAAGCAGGAGATCGCCCGCGCCATCGTGAAGGAAATCCGCGAGCGCCTCGGCTTCCTGAATAACGTGGGACTTGAATACCTTACGCTGTCACGTTCATCCGGCACCCTGTCGGGCGGCGAAAGCCAGCGGATCCGTCTGGCCAGCCAGATCGGGTCGGGTCTGACGGGCGTGCTCTATGTGCTGGACGAACCGTCCATCGGTCTGCACCAGCGCGACAATGACCGCCTGATCACCACGCTGAAGAACCTGCGGGACCAGGGCAACACGGTGATCGTGGTCGAGCATGACGAGGACATGATCCGCCAGGCGGATTACGTGTTTGACATCGGCCCCGGCGCCGGGGTCCACGGTGGCGAGGTCGTGAGCCACGGCACGCCGCAGCAGATCGCCTCCGACAGCAACTCGATCACCGGGCAGTATCTGGCGGGCACCCGCGAGATCCCGGTGCCCAGCAAGCGTCGCAAGGGCAACAAGAAGAAGATCAAGGTGGTGAAGGCCACCGGCAACAACCTGAAGGATGTCACGGCGGAATTCCCTCTGGGCAAGTTCGTCTGCGTCACCGGGGTTTCCGGTGGTGGCAAGTCGACGCTGACGATCGAAACCCTGTTCAAGACCGCCTCAATGCGGCTGAACGGTGCCCGCCAGACGCCTGCGCCCTGCGAAAGCATCAAGGGGCTGGAGCATCTGGACAAGGTGATCGACATCGACCAGCGCCCGATCGGGCGCACGCCGCGGTCGAACCCCGCGACCTATACCGGCGCCTTCACCCCGATCCGGGAATGGTTTGCCGGCCTGCCGGAGGCCAAAACCCGCGGCTACAAGCCGGGGCGGTTCAGCTTTAACGTCAAGGGCGGCCGCTGCGAGGCCTGCCAGGGTGACGGCGTGCTGAAGGTGGAAATGCATTTCCTGCCCGACGTTTACGTCACCTGCGAGACCTGCAACGGTGCCCGCTACAACCGCGAAACGCTGGAGATCAAGTTCAAGGGCAAGAGCATCGCCGATGTGCTGGACATGACGGTGGAGGATGCGCAGGCGTTCTTTCAGGCCGTGCCCGCGATCCGGGACAAGATGGATGCGCTGATGCGGGTGGGCCTTGGCTATATCAAGGTCGGCCAGCAGGCGACGACGCTGTCGGGCGGCGAGGCGCAGCGGGTGAAGTTGTCCAAGGAACTGTCGAAACGCTCGACCGGGCGCACGCTCTACATTCTGGACGAGCCGACGACCGGCCTGCATTTCGAGGATGTGAAGAAGCTGCTGGAGGTGCTGCACGAGCTGGTCGAGCAGGGCAACTCGGTCGTGGTGATCGAGCATAACCTGGATGTGATCAAGACCGCGGACTGGATCATCGATATCGGCCCCGAAGGCGGCGACGGCGGCGGTGAGATCGTCGCGGCGGGCACGCCGGAAGCGGTGGCAGAGGAGCCGCGCAGCCACACCGGGCGCTATCTCAAAGATATCCTCGCCGCCCGAAAGGTCGCGGCGGAGTAGCGCGTCGGGGCCAGTGCGTAGCGCGGGCCAGTGGGGCGAAGGTAGAGGGGCGCTGCCCCTCTTGGCCTTCGGCCAATTCACCCCGGAGTATTTTTCCAAAGGTGAACAGGGGGCGGCGCAGTTTCCTGCGCGGCTCGGGGCTGTGCTGTACCGGGGTGTTCAAGCTGCCGCGGGGGCGGCAGCCTGGCGTCGCGGGGCGCGCGCCCGGGACGCGGGCAGGGGCGGTGTCAGTTCGACAGCTTGTCCATGGCACCGACCAGTCGCAGCACGTTCTGTGTCTCGCGGTTGACCTGGTACACATAGCCACCGGCCTGCACGTAGCTGCCGTAGGGGTCCGGCGCCCAGTCGCCGGGACTGCGGATCCACAGGTAATCTTCGACGATGCGGTCGCCGCGGCGGTAGAACTTGCGGATCTGGCCGTGCGGCGCGCAGCGTCCGCCCTGGCGTTGCAGGCCACCGGGGCAGGCGGTGGCGACGGCCTGGTCGGTGGCCGCGATGGGCTGGGCACCGGGCTTCTCGGCGCGGGTGTCGCCATCCGAGCCGGAGCCATATCCCGCGGTCAGGGGAACGATCACGGCCGAGGCCGCAGCGAGGAGGAGAAGGGAAACAAAATGACGGGCTACCATGAACAACGGTTCCTTGTTGCACTGCCCTTCACATATCCGGGCCTGCGCAATTTCCAAGGGGAAGAATTTGACGCCGGCGGCACGCCGCCGGTTGCTGGTCAGGCGGCGGCAAGAAGCCGCGCTTCGAAGCTGCGCAGGGCCGGGCGCACAGAGGGGCCATAGCCGCGTCCGGTGTCCGGGCAGAGCTCGGGGAACAGAGTCTGGATTTCGCCCAAGGTGGCCGCGTCAAAGCCTGTCGCGGTTTCAGGTCCGGGCTGGTAGCTCTCGCTGAGTGCGCCGTTGGCCCACAGCAGCTGGTGGCATCCGAACAGGAGGTGGAAATATTCGACCTCGGCCAGATCCGTGGCCGGGCGAATGGCGTGATCGTCAACCATGTCCTTCGCTTTGACGAGGACCTCCGGCGTGCCGAACAGCATTTCCGCGCGGTTGCCACGCAGCAACATCCGGTGTTGCGGTGACACGAGCAGCGGGCGGTCGTTGCCGCAGCTGCCGGGAGCAAAGCGGATCGGGGTGGTGTCCGGCGTGCAGGTGACGCGTCGGCGGCCGATCCACCGCAGGGTTTGCGGGCCGTGGTCATAGGTCATGACCTGCATGCCCGGGCGCAGGTCCTGCACCGGGATTTCGCCGCCGGGGACGCGGATCATGGTGCCGTGCAGAAAGCAGGGGACGGTCTGTGTCAGCTTGACCAGGCCGGTGTCGGAATTGCCCTGATCGTTTTCGGCGGTGTAGGTGAAATGGACGGTTTCGAGATCCGCATCGGTGACCACTGTGAAGGTGCCATCCGCGTTCAGCGTAATCTCCTGACCGGTCGAAAGGGTGACGGTGTCACCGGCTGCGACCGGCTGGCCATTGACATGGGTGATGGTGAGCACACCGCCGGAGGCATCGCTGTCGTTTTCCAGAACATCGAGGGTCCGGGTCTTTCCGACTGCGAACTCGGCCTCGTCGTCCTGCGCCACCACGCCGGTCTGCACGGAACCGCCCGCGACCAGAAGATTGGTGTCGTAATTGCTGTCGGCGACATCGGCGACACCGATCTTGAGCGAGTTGACCTCGCCGACGTTCACCGGCGCGACGAAAGTGAGAGTGATGGTGAAGCCATCCATCTCGGTGTTGTACTGGTCGCTCGTATTGTCGACATAGACGTTCTCGGCAGTCCCTTGGTTGATATTGCCGATCGAGGCCTTGCCGTTGCCGATGGATACCTGCGCCTCGACGCCGTTGACCCAGACGCCGATCACGTCGTTGTACTGGGAATTGGCAAATTCCGGGTATTCCTCGGAGGACAGCACGAAGTCGAGCGTCAGCAGGTCGCCTTCGGGAATGAAGTCCACTTCGAGGAAGGCGGCGTCCCGGGTTCTGACACCGGCGAGCGCATTGAAATCGGCGTCATTGTCGACGCCGTTCGTGTTGGTGCTGGTGTTGTCGCGCTCGTTGGTGTTGCTGGTGCCGGAATTGTTGGTGAAGTCGCGTGCATGGCCGGTGGAGAGGATCACACCGGTATCCGCTGGCGCGACGCCGGGCGTGGCGCTGTCGGCGCCGCTGTAGATCCCCGAGGACTGCGCGTCGCCGCGGTAGGTGGCACTCTCGACCTGGACACCCGCACCGAAGATTTCCTCCGCCATCTGGAGGGCGGTGGCGTTCGTGTTGATGTCAAGCTCGGTTGCCGTTGCCATGCCGTTACTCCTTCCCCGATAGGCCAAGGTGTCGGGCCTATGTAGTAAGGAATATTAAAGATTCTAGTCGAAATTGTGGCAACTTGCGGCCCGTCCCGCCTGCCGAGGGGCGGGACGTGGCGTCAACTTTGGCCAAGGCAACCGAAAGCCGGTGCCTTGGCTGTTGGGGTAGTGTCGTTGAGTGTCAGCTCCGGCCGCGCTCGGAAAAGCGGGGCAGCATGGCCGAGAAGTCCTTGCCCTTGCCGCCTTCATCTTCGACGAAGCGCTTGTAGAGTTCCATCGCCAGCTGGCCCATCGGGGTGTCGGCATCGGCGCTTTCGGCGGCCTGCTGGCTGAGGCCCAGGTCCTTCAGCATCAGCTCGGCGGCGAAACCGGGCTGATAGCCGTTGTCGGCGGGCGACTGCGGGCCGACGCCCGGGGCCGGGCAGTAGGCATTCATCGACCAGCTGTAGCCGGAGGAGGTGGAAACCACGTCGAACATCTTTTGGCGGTCGAGACCCAGCTTGTCAGCCAGCGCAAAGGCCTCGCAGGTGGCGATCATGGTGACGCCAAGGATCATGTTGTTGCAGATCTTAGCGGCCTGACCGGCCCCCGCCTCGCCGCAATGCACGGCCTTCTGGCCCATGATGTCGAACAGCGGTTCCGCCGCGGCAAAGGCCTCGGCGGTGCCGCCGGCCATGAAGGTCAGCGTGCCGCCTGCCGCGCCGCCGATGCCGCCGGAGACCGGTGCGTCGACAAACAGCAGCCCGGCGTCCGCCGCCTGCTGCGCCACCGCGCGGGCGGAGTCGACGTCGACGGTGGAGCAATCCACCAGCGCGGCGCCCTTGGTCATCGCCGGGATGACTTCTGCCGCCACGTGCCGCAGGATGGCGCCGTTGGGCAGCATGGTGATGACAACGTCGGCACCGGTGGCGGCCGCCGCCCCGGAATCGGCCATTGTAACGCCATCGATCTCGACCGCGGCCATGTCAAAGCCGGTGACCTCATGGCCCGCCTTGGCGAGGTTCGCCGCCATCGGGCCGCCCATGTTGCCCAGGCCGATGAATCCGATTTTCATGTGTTGTCCTCCTCAAATGTCAGCGCATCCGCCCCCAGGGGCGCCAGCAGCGCCTGAACCTCGGCGGCGGGCACCTCCAGCCCCTCGTGCCGCCACTGCGGGTTGCGGTCCTTGTCGATGATCTGGGCGCGGACGCCCTCGAGAAAATCGCTGTGTTCCATGGCGCGGTAAGTATAGCGGTATTCCAGGTCCAGCGCGCGGCGGATCGCCGGGCCTTCGGCGCGCAGACGGTGCAGCATCTCCAGCGTGCAGGCCATCGACAAGGGCGCGTTGCGGTTCAGCGGTTTCAGTGCCGCTTGCGCAAAACCGCTGTCCGCGGCGCTGAGGCTTGCGTGAATCTCCGCCAGGCTGGCGTGGGAGAAATGCGTCGCAATCTCGGCGCGCTGTTCGCGCAGCTTGCCTGCCGGGGCCGGTTGGGCGGCGGCCTCCACCGCGGCGGCGCGACCGGTTTCTTCGAGCGTGGCGATCAGGGCAGGCCATTGCTCCTGCGGAATGAAATAGTCGGCAAAGCCTGCGAGGATCGCATCATCCGCCCCCATGCGCACCGCCGTCAGGCCGAGGTATTCGCCGAGATGGTCGGGCGCCAGCGCCAGCATCAGCGAGCCGCCCACGTCGGGGACCAGGCCGATGCCGGTTTCGGGCATGGCGATCTGGCTGCTTTCGCCGACCACCCGGTGGGTGCCGTGGCAGCCGATGCCGACACCGCCGCCCATGGTGAACCCCTGCATGAAGCTGATGATCGGCTTCTTGTATTCAAAGATGCGCGCGTTGACCCGGTATTCGTCGCGCCAGAACCGGCGACCGTAGTCGAAATCGCCCTTGGTGCCGGTCTCGTAGAGTTCGGCAATGTCGCCGCCTGCGCAGAAGGCTTTCTCGCCCTCTGCGTCGATCACCACCAGTTTTACGCTCTCATCCCCGGCCCAGTCGCGCAGGGCGGTGTCGATCGCCATGCACATATCATAGCTCAGCGCATTGAGGGCCTTGGGGCGGGTGAAGGTGATGCGGCCCGCGAAGCCCTGCTTGCGGATGTGGATGTCACTCACGGTGAGGCTCTCCCCTTGGCTGGCCCGGCGGTCGGCCGGGCAGGATGTGCTGTTTGCCCTTGGTGGCGCGGATCACTCCGCGATCATCTGGCGCGCCACGATCAACCGCATGATTTCATTGGTGCCTTCGAGGATCTGATGCACCCGCAGGTCACGCACGATCTTTTCGATGCCGTAATCCGCGAGGTAGCCGTAGCCGCCGTGGAGCTGCAGACAGCCGTTGGCGACATCAAAGGCGGTGTCGGTGACCATGAGCTTGGCCATCGCGCAGAACTTGGTCGCATCATGGGCGCCGTTGTCCAGTTTCCACGCCGCCTGGCGCAGGAAGGTGCGGGCCGCCTGCAGCCTGGTTTCATATTCTGCCAGCCGGAACTGCAGCGCCTGGAACTGGTTGATGGATTTGCCAAAGGCCTTGCGCTCGGACATGTATTGCACGGTCTGGTCCAGCGCCGCCTGGGCGCCGCCCAGGGCGCCGGCGGAAATATTCAGCCGACCACCGTCAAGACCTGCCATCGCGTAGGTAAAGCCCTTGCCCTCTTCGCCGATCAGGTTGTCGGCGGGAATGGCGCAATCGTCGAACTGCACCTGCGAGGTGGGCTGCGCCTTCCAGCCCATCTTGTCCTCCAGCGCGCCAAAGCTGAGACCCGGCGTGCCGTCTTCGACCACCACGGTTGAGATGCCCTTGGGGCCATCGCCGCCGGTGCGGCACATCACGACGTAGGCGTCCGAATAGGAGCCGCCGGAGATGAACGCCTTGGTGCCGTTCAGCACATAACCGTCGTTGGTCCGCTCGGCGCGGGTTTTCAGCGCCGCGGCGTCAGAGCCGGAGCCGGGTTCGGTCAGGCAGTAGGAAAAGACCTTTTCCATCGAGCACAAGGCGGGCAGCCATTTCTGCTTGGTCTCTTCCGAGCCGAACTTGTCGATCATGCCGCCGCACATGTTGTGGATCGACAGGAAGGAGCCGACCGCCGGATCGGCCATTGCGAGGGCTTCGAAGACCAGCGTGGCATCCAGCCGTGACAGGCCTGTTCCGCCGTAGTCCTCGGACACGTAAAGCCCGCCAAAACCGAGTTCGGCCAGCTGCGGCCACAGCGATTTGGGGATGGTTCCGTCCTTCTCCCACTGGCGGGAATGGGGGGCGATGTTTTCCTGGCCAAAGGCCAGCGCCATGTCAAAGATGGCCTGTTGTTCCTCCGTCAGCGCGAAATCCATGTGCAGCTCCTCCCCTGGGCCTGATGAATTGAACGGTTGTTAATTTAATAGCTGTCGCAGCGAGGTGAAGCAACCTGCGCAAATGCAAAGCCGCCGTGCAGCAATACCACAGCAGGGCAGGCAAGTGGGGCGAAGTTGGTGAGGGGAAAATTAACCCCTTTACGCGACAGTCGGCTGCAAACGGACCACGCGCAGGGGAATCCTGCCAAGACATTCCAAAAGGAGTAGACTCAGTGTCGAATTCTGGGGCGCAGCATTTTCTGGCAACCGCGGGCGCTGGCGGCAGGGACAAAACCAAGCAGGCCTTTGCAGAGGCGGTCGCGGGCAACGCGCGGGCGGACCTGGCGCTGTCGATGCGGTGCGGTATGGTAAAGCAGACCGCCGGCTCGCCAAGGGAACAGGCGCTGGCCTTGCACCGGCGCGCGCGGGAACTGGGCTTGAAGCGTCAGTACAAGGATGCCGAGTACCTCCTGCGTGAAGCGCTGAAACTGGATGACAAGAACCGGCTGCTCTATGCCTCCCTCGGCGAAGTGCTGGAGATGATGGGCAAACACGAGCAGGCCATTCTGGCGCATATCGACGCGTTGAAGCTGGACCCGTCCAATTCGCAAAGCCTGTCTTACATCGGCAGCTATCTGAAGCGGTTGGGGCAGGATGAAGAGGCGATCAACTATTTTGCGGCGGCGGTGCAGTTTGACCCGAACAATGCCACGGCCCTTGCGCGTCTGATCTACCTGCGGCGTCGCAGCTGTGACTGGACCGACCTTGGCAACCGGGAAAAACGCATTCGCGTGTTCCGCAAGACCGAGGTCTGCATCGACCCGTTCTCCTTCCTGTCGATGACCGATGATCCCGGCCTGCAAAAGAAGTTTTCCGTCAAGGTGGCGCAGCTGGAAAAGACCGCTGCGGATCAATGCGAGTTCGAGAGGCCGCGGGCCGAGGGGCGCAAGATCCGGCTTGGTTATTTCTCCAACGACTTCTTCGATCACGCCACCATGTTCCTGATGGGGCGCCAGCTGGAGCTTCATGACCGCGAGCGTTTTGAAATCTTCATCTACGACTACGGCGACCCCAACCAGCAGGAGGGCCGTCTGCGGGCGGAGAAGGCCGCGGATGTCTACCGCCAGGTGGCCAGCCTGCAGAACGACGACATCGCCCGGCTTGCACGTGAAGACGGGCTGGACATTGCCATCGACCTGAAGGGCTATACCAAGGGCAACCGGCTCAATATCTTCAACAACCGCCTCGCACCGGTACATGTGAGCTATCTGGGCTATCCGGGCACGACCGGCATGGACGAGATGGACTATCTCGTCGCGGATCCGCACATCATCCCGGAATCGCTGCGCAAGTACTACAGCGAAAAGATCCTCTACATGCCGGACTGTTATCAGCCCAATGACGACCTGCGCGAGGCCTCCGGGCAGAGGCCCACGCGGGCGGACGTCGGCTTGCCCGAGGACGCCTTTGTGTTCTGTTCCTTCAACAGCCCGTACAAGGTCTCGCCCGACGAATTCGATGTCTGGATGAAGTTGCTGGATCGGGTGCCGGGCAGCGTGTTGTGGTTCTACGCGCCGCTTGAAAAGACCCAGAAGAACATCCTGAAAGAGGCCAAGCGGCGCGGTATCGGTCCCGAACGTATCGTGTTTGCAGGGTTTGCCGCGCAAAAGGATCACCTGGCGCGTCTGGCGCTGGCGGATGTCTTCCTGGATGCCTTTGCGGTCAACGCCCATACCACCGCGAGTGACGCGCTGTGGGCCGGGGTGCCGGTGGTGACAAAGACGGGCAAGCAGTTCGCCGCACGGGTGGCGACCAGCCTCGTGAACGCGGTGGGGCTTCCGGAACTGGCGGCGCCGACCACCCAGCAGTACCAGGCGCTGGCCCTGAAGCTGGCCCGTGATCCGGACTACCTGGCGGACGTGAAGGCCCGCCTGAAGCAGGGGATCGAGACCGGCCCGCTGTATGACACCAAGACATTCACCCGGAATTTCGAGGCGCTCATGGAAAAAGCGCTGCAGCGGTTCAATGTGGGATTGAAGCCGGACCACCTGAGCCTGCGCTGATGGCCGCCCGGGCGGCGGAATGGCAGTTTACCTGAAAAGGGGGCGTGCAGCCGATGCACGCCCCCTTTTTGACTTCACTTGCGCCGCAAGGATGGGCGCCGTTCGTGGCGATCTATGGCCAGTGCGTCGAGGTTACAGCAGCCGCACCTGGGTGCCGATCTGGACCAGCTCGTAGAGTTCCTCGACATGCTGGTTGTAAAGGCCGATGCAACCCGAGGAGCTTTGCCGCCCGATCTTGCGGGTGTCATGGGTGCCATGCACCAGGTAGGCCGGCCAGTCGAGATACATGGCCCGCGTTCCCAGCGGGTTGCCGGGCACGCCGCCTTCGATGCGCTGCGGCAGGGTGGGATCCCGTTCACGCATGTTCTGGGTCGGGGTCCAGCTTGGGTTTTCGCGTTTGCGCACGATGCGGGAATATCCGCGACGTGTCAGCTCCTCGCTCATCGGGACCGAAGAGGGGTACAGGCGATAGGTGACGCCATCGCCGCCCCAGTAGTGCAACGCGCGGGAGGAGATGTCCGCCAGCAGACAGCCGACGCCCAGCTCGTCAAAGTGGTCGCGCCAGTCCTGCTGCTTGAAGGCGGAAATATTGCGCTGTACCGGGATCTCCTCGCGGATTGCCGGTTCGTTTTGCGGGAAGGCATCGGTCGATTGTGCCCGCAGCAGCGCCGGGGTGGCCAGGGTGGCGCCCAACCCCAGAAGGGTGGCGCGGCGGGTGATGGGAGATCTGCTCATGGTGTCCTCAACCCTCAGTCATTCGTTCACGTTCATCGCCGCAAGATAGCCATGTGCGCGGAATTTCCTAGCCCGTGCGAAGGGCTAAAAAGGGGTGATCACGTGTATGTGTTTGCCTGTGTGGGCCGTTTCTGGCGGCTTTCTGCCGACGCGGCGGTGTCGCGTCGGCAGTGGTGCGATGTCAGCTGTAAAGCTGGCGCGCGTGGGCAAAGGACAGCAGGCGCTTGCTGTCTTCGTCCCAAAGATGCAGGCGGGCGTTCGCCAGGCTTTCACGGATGGTCATCCGGTTGCCTTCGGCCAGTTCGCCATGGTCGCGCAGCACCTCGGTCAGGCGGTAGAACGGGATCCGGCTGTAGAGGTGATGCACATGGTGGATACCGATGTTGGCGCTCAGCCACTGCAGGACCGGTGGCAGCACGTAATGCGAGCTTCCGTGCAGCGCCGCATCATGCAGCTGCCAGTCGGCGTCCTGCTCCCACTGGGTGGTCTCGAACTGGTGCTGGACGTAGAACAGCCACAGACCGGCGGTGGCGGCCAGGAGGGTTGCGGGCAGGAAGATCAGCAGGATCGGGGCAAGGCCACCAAAATACCAGATCAGCGACAGGGCCGAGAGGATGGCCAGATTGGTTCCCATGGCGCTGATCCAGTAGCGGCTTTGTCCCATCAGCCCGTAGGGCAGGCGGTTCTGTAGGAAGAACAGATAGCCCGGCCCGATGCCGAACAGGGTGACGGGATGGCGGTACAGCCGGTACATCAGCCGCCCCCAGCGCCCTTCGGCCCGGTACTCCGCGACGGTCATGGTGTGAATGTCGCCCATGCCGCGCTTGCCGAGGTTGCCGTGGGTGCTGTGGTGGATCGAATGGGTGCGGCGCCAGACGTCATAGGGTGTCAGCGTCAGAACCCCGATGGTGCGGCCCACCCAATCGCTGAGGTGGCGGTTGGAAAAGAACGAGCCGTGACCGCAGTCGTGCTGGATGGTGAACAGGCGCAACAGGAAAGCGGCGATCAGCACCGAGATTGCCAGTGTCAGCCAGTAGCTGACCGACAGGGACCACCAGGCCAGGGCCCACAGCAGCAGGAATGGCACCACGGTGACCAACAGTTCAAAGGCGCTGCGCCAGGGGTTCGGGTCCCGGTACTTGGCCAGGATCTTGACCCAGTCGCGTGCGGATTTGGTGGCCGGGGTGGCCTGTTTCGTGGTCGTGGAAATGCTCATGCGCCTGCCGTTATAGTTCTGTTACCGTCCGGATAGACGAGTTGCCGCGTGGAGCAAGTAAAAAAGACGGAATTTCTGACAAAAGCGGCGCACGTGCGCGGGATGTTGCAGGTGCCCGGATCCCGCCTGTGGGGTGGGAGCCAGCCCAAAGAAACAGGGCCCCGCCATGGCGGGACCCTGAAGATTTTCGCAATATCGGACGGTTAGTCCATGGCCTTGAAGTTGAACTCGCCGCCTTCCTTGATGCCCGAGGGCCAGCGGGAGGTCACGGTCTTGGTGCGCGAGTAGAATTTGAAGCTGTCCGGGCCGTGCTGGTTCAGGTCACCGAACATGGATTTCTTCCAGCCGCCAAAGGTGTGGTAGGCCAGCGGCACCGGGATCGGGACGTTGATGCCGACCATGCCGATGTTCACACGGTGGGCGAAATCGCGCGCGGTGTCGCCGTCGCGGGTGAAGATCGCGGTGCCGTTGCCGTACTCGTGGTCCATCGCCAGTTTCAGCGCGTCCTCATAGGTCGCGGCGCGGACGGTCGACAGCACCGGGCCGAAGATCTCCTGCTTGTAGATGTCCATGTCGGGGGTGACATGGTCGAACAGGTGGGCGCCGACAAAGAAGCCGTCCTCGTAGCCCTGCAGTTTGAAGTCGCGGTTGTCGACCACCAGCTTGGCGCCCTGGTCGACACCGGACTGGATCAGACCCAGGATGCGCTCCTTGGCGGCGGCGGTCACCACCGGGCCGAGGTCGACGTCATCGCCCGCGGTGTAGGGGCCGACCTTCAGTTTCTCGATGCGCGGCACCAGTTTCTCGATCAGCTTGTCAGCGGTTTCCTCACCCACCGGCACGGCGACCGAGATCGCCATGCAGCGTTCGCCTGCCGCGCCGAAGCCAGCGCCGACCAGCGCGTCGGCGGCCTGATCCAGATCCGCGTCGGGCATGATGATCATGTGGTTCTTGGCGCCGCCAAAGCACTGGGCGCGCTTGCCGTTGGCGGTAGCGCGGGAATAGATGTACTGGGCGATCGGGGTGGAGCCGACAAAGGACACCGCCTGGATGGTCTCGTTGTCGAGCAGGGTGTCAACCGCTTCCTTGTCGCCGTTGACGACCTGGAACACGCCTTCGGGCAGACCGGCCTCGACGAACAGTTCGGCCAGCATCAGCGGCACGGAGGGATCGCGCTCGGAGGGCTTCAGCACCACGGCGTTGCCGCAGGCCAGCGCCGGGCCGACGTGCCACAGCGGCATCATGGCCGGGAAGTTGAAGGGCATTATCGCTGCCACGACACCCAGCGGCTGGCGCATGGAGTACATGTCGATGCCGGGGCCGGCGCTGTCGGTGAACTCGCCCTTCATCATCTGCGGCGCAGCGATGCAGTATTCGATCACTTCCAGACCGCGCTGCAGGTCACCCTTGGCGTCGGGAATGGTCTTGCCGTGCTCGCGGCTCAGCGCCTCGGCCAGCTTGTCCATGTCGCGGTTCATCAGGCTGACCATCGCCATCATCACGCGGGCGCGTTTCTGCGGGTTGGTGGCGCCCCACTTGGGCTGTGCCGCCGCCGCCTTGTTGATGGCGTCAGTGGTTTCTTCGGCGCTGGCCATCGGGCATTTGTACTGCACTTCGCCGGTGGCAGGGTTGAAGACATCGTCGAAACGACCAGACGTGCCGGACACGATCTTGCCGTTGATAAAATGACCGAGCTCTTTCATCGGATCCTCCTCTATTCATTTGAGGTCAATCCTAGGCTTGCAAAAAACGTCGCAAAAGGGGAAAGATTTCAAAGAGGCTTTGCAGTAACGCAATAGGTTAACAGCTGTCACAGCGCCGCAAAGCGGCGGTCGAATGGTAGCCTGTACGGAGGATCCGGCGCGATGGACCCGCAATGGGATGATATGAAGGTGTTTTTGGCGGTCGCCCGCGAGGCGAGCCTGTCGGGGGCAGGGCGGACATTGAAGATGGACCCTGCCACGGTGGGGCGCCGGGTGGCGCGGTTCGAGGCTGCGCTGGAGACGCCTTTGTTCGTGAAATCGCCGCAAGGCTATGCGCTGAGCGCCGCTGGCGACCGGCTGCTGGTCCATGCCGAAGCAGCGGAACAGGCGATGCGCGCGGGCACCGAGGCGCTCACCGGCCCCAGCGATACCTTGTCGGGGCAGATCCGCATCGGGGCGCCGGACGGGGCGGCCAACTACCTGTTGCCGCAGGTCTGCGCCCAGATCTCCGAGGATAACCCGGACCTCGATATCCAGATCGTCGCGCTGCCGCGAGTCATCAACCTCAGCCGTCGCGAAGCGGACATGGCGGTGACGGTCAGCGCGCCGACCGCGGGCAAGCTGCTGGTCCAGAAGATCTGTGATTACAAGCTGCACCTGGTGGCCTCGCGTCACTACCTGAAGAACCACCCGCCGATTCAGACGCTGGAGGATCTGAAAGGGCACAAGATGATCGGGTACATCCCCGACATGATCTTCGACAAGGAGCTCGACTATCTGAACGACATCGGCGTCGAGCGGGTGGCCCTGGCGTCCAATTCGGTATCGGTGCAGATCAAGATGGCGGCCGAGGGTACGGCAATCTGTATCGCCCATGACTTCAGCCTGCCATCGCATCGGATGCTGCGCAAAATCCTGACCGACAAGGTAAGCCTGACACGGGGGTTCCACCTGGTGCGGCACCAGGGGGATCAGCGTAGCGAGCGGCTGAACCGTTTTGCCGCAGCCCTGTCGCGGGGGATTCGCGATGAAGTTGCGCGGCTGGAGGCGCTGACCTGAACTGGGCAGATGGCCGAGCGCGCGGACACCTTGACTTGTAGCTGCATTGCGGCAAACCTTGTTTACACGCAAGAAAATTTCGAAGAGGTGCAGAATGCTCATTCAGGCCATCTTGAAGTCCAAGGCCACCACCGGCGTTGTGACCGTCAAACCGGATGCCACCGTTGCCGAGGCTGCCAAGCTGCTGGCGGAAAAGAAATTCGGCTCTGTCGTGATCTCTGCCGACGGGGAAACCGCGGAAGGAATCCTGTCGGAGCGGGACATCGTGCGGGAGCTGGCGGCCAGCGGTTCGGGGTGCCTCGACAAGCCGGTACGCGACTACATGACTCGCGAACTGGTCACCTGCACCAGCCATGAGAACGTCGAAGAGATCCTGACCAAGATGACCCATGGTCGCTTTCGCCACATGCCGGTGGTGGAGAATGGCAAGTTGATCGGCATTGTCACGCTGGGCGATGCGGTCAAGGCGCAGCTGGCGGAAGTGGCGATGGAAAAAGACGCGCTCCAAGACATGATCATGGGCCATTGAGGGCCGCTGCCGCCTGAGGAGGCCGTAGCGAAAAATTCCGTATTTCTGCGCTCTTGCAATCGCGTGGTCAAACGTGTTTGCGTGTGCGAAATTTGACTAGGCAGGAGGCCGCAGATGCGCGTAGGTCTGTATCCCGGCACTTTCGACCCGATCACGCTCGGGCATATCGACATCATCCGCCGCGCCAGTGCGCTGGTGGACAAACTGGTGATCGGCGTTGCGATCAACCGCGACAAGGGGCCTCTGTTCTCGCTCGAGGAGCGGGTAGAGATGATCGAGGCCGAATGCGCCAAGCTGAGCGCAGAGACCGGCACCGAAATCGTTGCACATCCCTTCGAGAACTTGTTGATCGACTGCGCCCGCGACGTTGGCGCGCAGATCATCGTCCGTGGCCTGCGGGCTGTTGCCGATTTTGAATATGAATTCCAGATGGTTGGCATGAACCGGGCATTGGACAGCTCGGTTGAGACGGTGTTTCTGATGGCCGAGGCGCGCCATCAGGCGATCGCGTCCAAGCTGGTGAAGGAAATCGCCCGGCTGGATGGCGATGTGTCCAAATTCGTCACCCCGCTTGTGCGGGAGAAGCTGTTGCAGCAGCTGGGAAAATCCGCCTGAACTGACGATTTGGATTGCACCTGAAACAAAGCCGGGCTCATTGGGCCCGGCTTTGTGCAGTCAGGGGGCGGGACGTACCCTGCGGGCTCAGCGCCAGAAGGCGAGCCAGTGGATCAGGGCAAACAGCTTTTTCCCGAGGAAAACCATGTGCTGGTTTCCAAACAGGGCGATGTCGACCACTGCGGCGAGGGTCAGGAGCACGCCGAGGGCAATGGCAATCCGGTTGGTCATGAAAACTCCGCCGCAAATGAAAACGCCTGCCCAGATAACCTGAGCAGGCGTGAAATCTCAAGCTGTTGGACTGCGATCAGCCCAGCTTGCCCATGGCGACGGCGACGTCGGCCATGCGGACCGAGAAGCCCCATTCGTTGTCGTACCAGGCCAGGACGCGCACCATGCGATCATCGACGACGCGGGTCTGGTCCGGCGCAAAGATCGAGCTTTCGGGCGAGTGGTTGAAGTCAACCGAGACCAGCGGCGCGGGCTCATACCCCAGAACGCCTTTCATCGGGCCGCTGGCGGCCTCCTTGACTGCGGCGTTGATCTGCTCGGCGGTCACGTCGCGGCTGGCGCGGAAGGTCAGGTCCACGGCGGAGACATTCGGGGTCGGCACGCGGATCGCGGAGCCGTCGAGGCGGCCTTTCAGGTTCGGCAGCACTTCACCCAGGGCCTTGGCGGCGCCGGTCGAGGTCGGGATCATCGACATGGCGGCCGCGCGGGCGCGGTACAGGTCGCCATGGCGGCGGTCCAGCGTCGGCTGGTCGCCGGTATAGGCGTGGATGGTGGTCATGATGCCGTGCTCGATGCCAAAGGCCTCATCCAGCACTTTTGCCAGCGGCGCAAGGCAGTTGGTGGTGCAGGAGCCGTTCGAGATCATCTTGTCGCCGGCTTCCAGCTGGTCATGGTTGACACCGTAGACGATGGTCTTGTCGACGTTCTTGCCGGGGGCGGAGAGCAGCACTTTGCCGGCGCCGCGCTCCAGATGCGCCTTGGCCTTTTCACCGTCGTTGAATTTGCCGGTGCATTCCAGAACCACGTCGCAGCCGGACCAGTCCAGCTCGTTCATGTCGTAGGTCGAGAACATCTGCATGTCGCCGCGGCCGAGGTTCATGGTGCCGTCGCCGATGGTCACCTCACCCGGGAAACGGCCATGCACGGAGTCGTATTTGATCAGATGCGCTGCGGTCTCCAGCGGGCCGGTTGCATTGACCTTGATCACCTCGATGTCGTCGCGGCCCGAGGCGGCGATATGCGACAGGGTGCAGCGGCCGATGCGGCCAAATCCGTTGATCCCGACTTTGATGGTCATCTGAGTGTCTCCAAGCGAGCAAAAACCTTTGGCTGCCATATAGCCCGCTGCCTATGTGGTCTAAAGGGGTAAAAGCGCCACAATATGAAACTGTTAGCGCAAAAAATGCATGTTGGCGATAACGGCTGGCGCCGGTGGCGTTAACGAAAATCGCGGCTTGCCGGGCGGTGGCGCTAACGCTTGTGCTGCGGCGCGGAAGCAGGCAGATTGCGGATCAACTGCGGGCTGAGATTTGAGGGATTTGGCATGAGCGGATTGCTGGCGCTTCTGGATGATGTTGCGGGGATTGCCAAGGTTGCGGCTGCTTCGGTCGACGATGTGGCGGCGGCCGCGGGCAAGGCAGGGGCCAAGACCGCCGGCGTGATCATCGACGATGCCGCGGTGACGCCCAAGTACCTGCAAGGTTTCGCGCCTGCGCGCGAGCTGCCGATCATCTGGCGCATCACCCGCGGCTCCCTGTTCAACAAGCTGATCCTGCTTTTGCCGGTGGCGATGCTGCTGGCCAATTTTGCGCCCTGGGCGATCACGCCCTTGCTGATGCTGGGCGGCTGCTACCTGTGCTTCGAGGGCGCGGAGAAGATCTTTCACGTGCTGTTCCCCCACGCCAGCCACGCGATTGACGAGGATATGAGCGTGAAGGACCCCGGCCACCTTGAGGAAGAGAAGATCAAGGGTGCGATCAAGACCGACTTCATCCTGTCGGCCGAGATCATGACCATTTCACTGGCCGCGATCGAGGCGCCGAATGTCTGGATGCAGGCGGCAACGCTCGCGGTGGTCGCAATCGGCGTCACGCTGGCGGTTTACGGCTCGGTTGCGCTGATCGTGAAGATGGATGACGTCGGCCTGTATCTGGCCGAGAATGCCCGCACCGGGCTGGGCCGCGGGCTGGGGCGCGGGCTGGTGAAGTTCATGCCGGTGCTGATGAAGATCCTGTCAGTGGTCGGCACCGCGGCAATGCTGTGGGTCGGCGGCTCGATCATCATCCACGGGCTGGAGGTGCTGGGCTTTGGCTGGCTGGGGCACCACATCCACGAATGGGCCTATGCGGTTGGCCACGCGGTGCCTGCAGCCTGGGAGGGCTTTGCCGAGTGGGTGGCCAAGGCGGCGATGGACGGGGTGTTGGGCCTCGCGCTGGGGCTGGTGCTGATCCCGCTGGCGACCAAGGTCATCATGCCGACGATTGCGAAATTCGCGAGCAACAAAACGGCTCATTGAAATTGCGTATTATCAGATGGAAATGTCCGCTATGAGCTACTTGTGACTTTAGCAAGCAAGTAAGTTTGAAAAATTTGAGGGTATCCACCGGTGCATTCGGTTCTACGACAGGCTCAAATTGAAGTTTGCAAAGCAGTTGGCGCGGAAGTCTGTGAATGCCACCTTGGTGACAAAGTTGGAATTTCTCAGACTGCTTTGGATGGTAAGCTTCCACTTAATGGTATGCGGCACCCAGAACTTAGCGGCACAACTGGTTGGTATATTTGGGGAGGTGAGCAACTTTCACAGAAGGACGACTTCTTTATGCCCATTCACACGGCGCACCTAGAACTAAAATGCGCCTTAGCCTTAAAGTTCCTGTCCTTGCCGCCTGGCTGGCGCTTTTTAACTGACGGAGCTTACGAGGATGTTTGGCTAGACGCTAACTTGCTTGATATAGATTAGAAACGGCAGCATCTTCAGCAATGCCGTCATTCGAAGAGGCTTTAAGGGCACCCGATCGGGTGCCCTTAAAGCCTTACACGACTGGGCTTATGCCGTGGGACATGCAGTGCCTACCGCCTGGGAAAGCTTTGCCGAGTGGACGGCCAAGGCGGCGATGGACGGGGTGTTTGGCGTGGCGCTGGGGCTGCTGTTGATCCCGCTGGCGACGAAGGTTGTGGGGCCGGTTCTGGGGATGTTTGGAGAGAAGAGGACAGATCATTGAGGATGTGAACGTTCTGTCGACCTTGAGTTCAACGGAATGTCTCTATGAGTGCATCGGTTCCGAAAAAATGTCTATGTAAGATTCAATACGATACCCCAGACCATTAGGCTCATCGTTTTGATTCAGACCTGACGAAACGAGAACATCTCCGAGGGCATCGACTATAATTTCAAGCTCTGCTTCGCTTAGACTTGCGAACAGAGTATTGGGGTGACTTGTTGAACGTGGGTGAAAACGGTGGATTAGATCAGGGACTTGAACATCTCCCGCTGATTGCTCGGTTAGCAATCTCAAGAGAAATTCCTTATCCAGCTTCTTAATAACTAATTCGGGCATCGATAAATTGGCCTGCTAGTGGTCTAGTCTGAACAACTGCTTTTCTTAATACCCAAAATAGGCCGCGCCTCATAGATACGTCGACGGCGGTTATTTCCCAAAAAATGGCCGTTCTAAATGAAAAGGGCACCCGTTTGGATGCCCTTTTTGATCATCTGCCAGCTAGGTTCAGCCCAGCAGCTCTTTCACCTTTGCCACGGCGCCCTCGGCGGTGATGCCGAAGCGCTCGAACAGCTCACCGGCCGGGGCGGAGGCGCCGAAGCGGTCCATGCCGACGAAACCGGCTTTCTTCTCCTGGCCGCGCTCACCCAGCAGCCAGCGGTCCCAGCCGCCGTCGCGCACGGCGGCTTCGATGCCGACGCGGATCGGGCCTGCGGGCAGCACCTTGCGGCGGTAGGCTTCGTCCTGCTCGGCGAACAGCTCCATGCAGGGCATGGAGACCACGCGGGTGCCGATGCCCATGCCTTCGAGCTGGGCCTTGGCTTCCAGCGCGACCGACACTTCGGAGCCGGTGGCGATCAGGATCACCTGGCGCTTGCTTTCGGCCTCGGCCAGCACGTAGGCGCCTTTTTCGACCAGGTTGGTCAGCTTGTGCTCGGTGCGCACGGTGGGCAGGTTCTGGCGGGTCAGCGCCATCACCGACGGCGTTTCCTTGGAGGTCAGCGCGATCTCCCAGGCCTCGGCGGTTTCAACCGAATCCGCGGGGCGGAACACATAGGTGTTCGGGGTGGCGCGGCAGATCGCCAGGTGCTCGACCGGCTGGTGGGTCGGGCCGTCTTCGCCGACACCGATCGAGTCGTGGGTCATCACGAACACGGTCGGGATCTTCGACAGGGCCGCCAGGCGCATCGCCGGGCGGGCATAGTCGGTGAAGCAGAAGAAGGTGCCGCCATAGGGGCGGATGCCGCCGTGCAGCGCCATGCCGTTCATCGCCGCGGCCATGCCGTGCTCGCGGATGCCCCAGTAGACGTAGCGGCCCTTGCGGTTGTCGGTGTCAAAGACGCCCAGATCGCCGGTCTTGGTGTTGTTGGAGCCGGTGAGGTCAGCCGAGCCGCCGACGGTTTCCGGCATGATCGGGTTGATCACTTCCAGCGCCATTTCCGAGGATTTGCGGGTCGCAACCTTGGGCTGGGTTTCCGAGATCTGCTTTTTCAGCGCCTTGATGGTGGCGGACAGCTTCTTCGGCGCCTCGAGGTTGTAGGCGCGGTTGAAACGGTCCTGCTTTTGCTGCGACAGCTCGGCAAAGCGGGCTTCCCAGGCTTCGCGCTCGGTTTTGCCGCGCGCGCCGATCTCTTCCCATTGGGATTTGATCTCGGCCGGGACTTCGAACGGGCCGCCGGTCCAGCCGTAGGCGTCCTTGGCGGCCTTCAGCTGATCGGGATCGGTCAACGCGCCGTGGCCCTTGGAGGTGTCCTGCGCGGCGTGGCCCAGGGCGATGTGGGTCTTGCAGGCGATCATCGACGGCTTCTTAGACTTCTTCGCGGCGGTGATCGCCTCGTCGATGGCCTTGGGGTCGTGGCCGTCGATTTCCAGCACCTGCCAGCCCGAGGCCTTGAAGCGCTGCACCTGGTTGGTGCGGTCGGACAGCTCGACCGTACCGTCGATGGTGATGTTGTTGTTGTCCCAGAACACGATCAGCTTGCCCAGCTGGTGGCGGCCTGCGAGGCCGATGGCCTCCTGGCTGATGCCTTCCATCAGGCAGCCGTCACCGGCGATCACATAGGTGTGGTGATCCACGACCTTCTTGCCGTAATGCGCGCGCTGCATTTCCTCTGCCATGGCAAAGCCGACGGCGTTGGAGATGCCCTGGCCCAGCGGGCCGGTGGTGACTTCGACCGCGTCCAGCAGGAAGTTCTCCGGGTGGCCGGCGGTCAGCGCGCCGGATTGGCGGAAGTTCTTGATCTGCTCCAGGGTGACCTGCTTGTCACCGACAAGATACAGCAGCGCATAGATCAGCATCGAACCGTGGCCCGCGGACAGGATGAACCGGTCGCGATCCGGCCACTTCGGGTTGGATGCGTCGAATTTAAGGTGCTTTTCGAACAGAACCGTGGCCACATCTGCCATGCCGATCGGCATTCCGGTATGTCCGGAGTTGGCGGCGGCGACGGCGTCGAGGGCCAGCGCGCGAATGGCGGCGGCCTTGTTCCAATGGTCTGGATTGGCGGTGCGCAGGGCTGTCAGGTCCACTTGGTATGTCCTTTGGCGTTAACAGGCATTAGGTGCGCTCAATACCAGCGATGCCACAAAGATCAAGCGGGGTTGCGCATATGTCCGCCGCGCCGCACGAAGTTGTCGTGGCAAGTGGTTGAAACGCAAAGGGCGGTGTTTTATTCGTAGACTGGAGAAACATGGCCCATGTCAACCGCGCCCGGCGCGATTCGTGCAGGCGGCGGCGTAAAATCGAACAGATGTGGACGGCTGAGGAAGCAGGCATGACCCAGATCGAAGAGTTGCAAGGCCGCATCCAGGCTGCGCTGGTGCGGATCAGCGATGGCGCTGCCTCGTTGCAGGAGGCGCGTCTGGCGGACCGCCAGCAGGCTGCGGAAGCCGCGGCCGAAGCCGCGCGGCTGGCCGAAACAGCCGCCGCGAGTGAGGCCAGCAAGGTGCTGGAGCAGGAACTCGACGAGGAGCGCCTGGCCAATGCTCAGCTGACCGAGCGTGTGCGCGTCCTGAACGCTCGCCTGAAGGAGGCCGGTGGTGGTCGCCCCGGTGACGCGGGTGAGCTGGAGGCGTTGCGGGCCGAGGTCCAGTTGCTGCGCAATGAAGCTGGCGATCCGGCCGAAAAGGAAGCGTTGCGGGCCGAAGTTGCCCGTCTGAAGCGCGAGCTGGAAGTGGCGGCCAATACCGCGGCCGGCGAACGCGATGCGTTGAAGGCTGAGCTGGCGGAACTGGCCGCCCAGAACGAGGCCCTGACGGCCCAGTTGCAACAGGCCCAGTCCGGGGCGTCCGGTGGATCGGACCCTGCGGACGTCAGCGCGCAGCCCGAAGATCCGTCCGCGGCCCTGGTGCGACTTGACGCCGAACATCAGCAGCTGCGTCAGGCCAATGACGAGTTGCGTGCCGTCAATGCGGCGCTGCGCGACGCCAATGCCCAGGGCGTGGCTGACGCGTCTTTGATCAATTCCGCGATGGAGGCTGAAATCAGTGGGTTGCGCGCGGCGCAGGCCAGCGACAAGGCGCAGGTGAACGCTGTGTTGGCCAAGCTGGAGCCGCTGCTCGCCAATGCCCGCAGCCTGCCCGCCGCCAAACTGCCCGAAGGGGAGGAAGTCTGATGCCGGAAGTAACCATCATGATCGGTGGCCGTGGCTTTGAGGTCTCGTGCCAGGAGGGCGAGGAAAGCTATCTGCATTCCGCCGCCAAGATGCTCGACGACGAGGCGCAGGTCTTGTCGGACCAGATCGGCCGGATGCCCGAGGCGCGGATGCTCCTGATGGCCGGCCTGATGCTGGCGGACAAGACCGCCGCGGTCGAGGATCGGATCAAGGAAGTCGAGGCGAAACTGGCCGAGCGTGAGCAGGAGCTGGAAGCGCTGAAATCAGCCCCGCCACCCGAGCCCGAGCGCATCGAGATCCCCGTGGTCCCGCCGCAGGTCGAAGAAACCCTGATGGATATTGCCGCACGCACCGAAGCGCTGGCGCTGGACATCGAGGCAAAGGCAAGCGGCGCTGCCTGACGTCCGGCCGGGCTGACCGCCTGCGCGGCAGGCAGGCGAACGGGCAAACGAAAGCCCCAAAGGCCACACATCATGCAGAAGCGTTGGATTGCAACCCGTTGTGCGCCAACGCTTTTTTCTTTGTTTCCGGATCGAAGACAGAGCATGCACGCAGGGCGCCCGATAAAATCTAAGCAAATTCTGGAAAAACTGTTCCTATTGAGTTAATTCGGTTGCGTGCAGTTTTTTCTTGCTACTTTTAGGGGACTTTTATGATTGGGGCGTTTATTTTGGGCAGCCTTGCGATTGCCGGCCTGGCCATCAACCTTGATGACGACGAAAACGAAACACTGGTGGAAGACACTGGTGAGCCGGACACCGGCTCCGGGCCGACCGAGTACCTGCTGACAGATGGTCCCGACGATATTGTTTCTGGGGACGAAGATGATGTCATCGACGCGGGAAGCGGTTTTGATCGGATCAACGCGGGTGCTGGCAACGACTTGATCTCTGCCGGGGCAGGTCAGGATACCGTGCTGGCCGGTGACGGCGACGATACGGTTTCCGGCGGCGACTACCACGATGTCCTTTATGGCGGTGCTGGCAACGATTCCCTGTCCGGTGACGGTGGCCTCGACCGGTTGTTCGGCGATGAAGGTAACGACACGCTGGACGGTGGCGCCTGGAACGACACGCTGACCGGTGGCTCCGGCTACGATTCCCTGTCTGGCGGTGCCGGGAATGACATGCTCGCCGGTGAGGCCGGCAAGGATGTTCTGTTCGGCGATGATGGCGACGATACCGTAATGGGCGGCGATTATCATGACATCGCCTATGGCGGTGCCGGCGATGATTCCATGCAGGGCGACGGTGGCATTGACGTGCTGTTCGGCGGCGATGGCGACGATACGCTGGAAGGTGGCGCCTGGAATGACGACCTGATCGGCGGCAACGGCGACGACCTGCTGGATGGCGGTGACGGGAACGACGCCCTGAGCGGTGTGAACCTGAGCCGTGAACTGACCCCCGAAGAGGTCGCCGCCGTGCGGGACCAAGGGGACGCGGGAGGCGCCGAGGACGGCCAGCTCAGCAATGTCGAGTTCATAAACGATGCCGTTGGCGCGGACACGCTGATTGGCGGCGCGGGTGATGATTTCCTGCTGATGGGCGCGGGTGATACCGGCACAGGTGGTCTGGGCGAAGACAATTTCGCGCTGTTCATGTCGCAGGACGCGGAGGGCGTCATCGCGGTGACCGATTACACTCCGGGCGAAGACATGATCCAGCTGATCGTCAACAATGGCGGCGGTAGCCTCGGGGCCGAGGACTTCGCGGTCGAGGCCGACGCCGAAACCGGTGATGCGCTGATCCTGCAGCAGGGGCAGCTCGTCGCGCGCGTCGAAGGGGCTGCGGCGACATTTACCACCGCGGATCTGGTGCTGATCGACGCCGCCTGAGCTGACCAGAGGCAAAACAAAAGCCTGCTGCAGATCGCTCTGCAGCAGGCTTTTCATTTTTCAGGGCAGGCGGATCAGGCGTTGGCTTCGCGGATCTTGTCTGCGGCATCCTTGTCGAATGCAATATTGTTGCTTTCAAACAGGCCGTCGAGCTCGGCCGACAGCGCCATCTCGGTGATGATGTCGCAGCCACCTACGAACTCGCCCTTCACGTAAAGCTGCGGGATGGTTGGCCAGTCGGAATATTCCTTGATCCCGGCGCGCAGCTCTTCGTCGGCCAGCACGTTCACGTCGGTGTAGTCTACACCGATGTAGTTCAGCACCGCGGCCACGCGCGAGGAAAATCCGCACTGGGGCATTTCCTTGGTGCCTTTCATGAACAGCACCACGTCGTTGGCTTTGACGGTTTCGTCGATGCGGGTTTTTACGTCGGTCATTTATCCATTTCCTCTTGGCGTTTCCGCCGGTCGCGGTTTGTTTCGATATAGGGGAGAAGCGCGAAAAAGGTAAGCCCCGCAAGCGCAGCTATTGCAACGCGGGCCGCCAGGCATCCCGGATGGTCATGGCAATGCCTGCGGTCCCGACCTTTGGTCACAACTGCCTCCGGCTTCGGCGGCGGTTTTCGCGCTCAATTTTCTGGTTCTTTGCATGGGTCTTGTTGACCAGCTCGATGTCGGTGGCTTCCTGCCCCAATTCAACCTCGTCAGTTTTAAGGACGGGTCGTGTGCTGGAGAGGCTCCGGCGCCGGTTTCGTTTCAGGTAAGCTTCCACGGCGATAGCGGCAGCAACCAACGCGACAATTCCGATGAGGATACAGGCGGCTGTGCTCATCAACACGGGCCACAGTGGCGGATCAGGGATGTGTCAGCGGAACCTGTGATTATTGTTACCACCTGCGTTCGGTTCTCCCATTCCCGGTCGGCTTCCAGTTCCGGATGCTGGGCAACCGAGGGCAGGAAAGGGAATACGCGTGTCAAAGGCTTGTCATTACGTTTCAAAAACAACCCCTCTCGAGTCGATATCGGGCCAAGTCAGCAGTCCTCCCCAACGGGGGCTGAGCGTGTCCCTTCTCCTTACTCCGGCGCTTTGGTGGTCAGCGCGAGGGCGTGCAGTTCGCCGTCGGGGCCGTCCATCTTGCCTTTCAGTGCGGCGTAGACGGCGCGTTGCTGCTGAACGCGGTTCTTGCCGCGAAAGCTCTCGTCGATCACCATCGCCGACATGTGAACACCATCGGTGCCGCCGACCTGGATCTCGGCATTCGGAAAAGATTCGCGCAGCAGTTCTTCGATTTCGTGGGCTTGCATGGGCATCCGCAGAAGTCCTTTGTCTTGTTTGGTAAAAATGTAGGTGGCCGCGCGGAGCGGTGCAAGCAGGATTAGTCGCGCGGCGTTGCGAAGGGGGCCAGCAGTTCGACAAAGCCGGGCAGTTCTTCCAAGGCGCCCTGCACGTGCTCCTCGGTGAAGTCCCAGACGCTGCTGGCAGCTTCCGGACATAGGGCGTCCGTCAGTTCGGCGCATTTGCGCGACAGGTAGTTGGGCAGCGGCAGGGCTGCGGCCTCCTGCAGGATCAGCAGGGCCTCGTGGATCGGGCGCAGAACCCGCAAGGCGCGTGTCATATGGGGCAGCAGGTCCGGATCATCGCGCCATGTCTCGCCGCCAAACAGCTCCTGGGTGACGCGTTGGCCGGCACCGGCGCAGGAATAGGCGACGCAGCCGCCGAACCCCTGTGGTTTCAGCTCTGCATGGATCGAGCAGCGAAAATCCTCGCCCAGGTTGGGGCAGGGCGTGTCCGCCGATTTGAGGATGGCGAAATCTTCGTGCTCCGCAAAGGAATAGGCGACGCAGCACAAGGCCGCGCAGCGACTGCAGTCTTCGGACAGCTCCGGTAGTTTCATGATCCTAGGCTCTCCCCCTCAGGCCAAGGAAAAGGCGGAACGGCGTTTGCCATTCCGCCCGTGTGTGAAGTGCCCGGTGCGCCTCCGGGCAGGATCGTCAAGCGACAGCGGCGGCAAAGCTGCTGCGGAAAATCTCCGTGAGCTCGGACAGAGGTGCCTCCGAATTGCCGAACTTCACGCTGTCGCCACCGAACTTGCCGACCGTGGTCAGGGTCACGCCGGCCTGACCGGCTGCCAGCATCAGCGCCTCGGCCTGGTCGAAGTTGCAGGCGATCAGGTAGCGGGCCTGATCTTCGCCGAACAGGGTCTGGGTGTCACCGGCATCGATCTGCACGCCCACTCCGGCTTCCTCGGCCAGTTCGAACGCTGCGAGTGCGAGACCACCATCGCCGAGGTCGGTACAGGCCTTGATGAAGTCGCGGTTCGCGCGGATGAATTCACCGTTGCGCTTCTCGGCGTCCAGATCCACATGCGGCGCATCGCCGTCTTCGCGGTTGAAGACCTCGGCCAGCAGGGCCGACTGACCCAGATGACCGGAGGTTTCCCCAACCAGCAGGGCGACATGGCCTTCACGGACCTCGCCGATGATCGGCTCTTCGCCCGCGGCAATCAGGCCAACCGCGCCGATGGTCGGGGTCGGCAGGATGCCCTTGCCGTCGGTTTCATTGTAGAGCGACACGTTACCGGAGACGATCGGCATGTCGAGCGCGGCAACCGCCTCGCCGATGCCTTTGATGGCGCCGACGAACTGGCCCATGATCTCGGGCTTTTCGGGGTTGCCGAAGTTCAGGTTGTCGGTGGTCGCCAACGGCTTGGCACCCACGGCGGTCAGGTTGCGGTAGGCCTCGGCCACCGCCTGCTTGCCGCCCTCGAAGGGGTTTGCCTTGACGTAACGCGGGGTCACGTCGGAGGTGAAGGCCAGCTTCTTGTCGGTTCCATGCACCCGCACGATGCCGGAGCCCGCACCCGGACGGCGCTGGGTGTCGCCCATCACGGTCGTGTCGTACTGCTCGTAAACCCATTGCTTGCCGGCGTAGTTCGGCGAGGAGATCAGCGCCTTCAGGCCATCGATCGGGTCGATGGTCGGCACGTCCTCATCCGCCAGCGGCTCGGGGGTCGGGGTCGGAACCCAGGGGCGGTCGTATTCCGGTGCGGTGGAGGACAGTTTCGACAGCACCAGATCGGCCTTCACTTCGCCGTTGTGCATGATCAGGAAGCGGTCTTCGGCAATGGTTTCACCAACGATCGCGAAATCGAGGTCCCATTTCTCGAATACGGCGCGGGCCTCGGCTTCGAGTTCCGGCTTCAGCACCATCAGCATCCGCTCCTGGGATTCCGACAGCATCATCTCGTAGGCGGTCATGTTCTCTTCGCGCTGCGGCACGTTTTCGAGATCCAGACGCACGCCCAGCTTGCCCTTGTCGCCCATTTCCACGGCCGAGCAGGTGAGGCCCGCGGCGCCCATGTCCTGGATCGAAATCACCGCGCCGGTCTGCATCAGCTCCAGCGTGGCTTCCATCAGGCGTTTTTCGGTGAAGGGGTCGCCGACCTGAACGGTGGGGCGCTTTTCTTCAATGGTGTCGTCGAATTCGGCCGACGCCATGGTTGCGCCGCCGACGCCGTCACGGCCGGTCTTGGCGCCGAGGTAGACCACCGGCATGCCGACGCCCGAGGCGGCGGAGTAGAAGATGCTGTCGGTCTTGGCCAGGCCAGCGGCGAAGGCGTTGACGAGGCAGTTGCCGTTGTAGGCCGGGTGGAAGCGCACTTCGCCGCCGACGCAGGGCACACCAAAGCAGTTGCCGTAGCCACCGATGCCTTCCACCACGCCGTTGACCAGCTGCCGGGTCTTGGGGTGGGACGGTTCGCCAAACGACAGCGAGTTCATCGAGGCGATGGGTCGTGCGCCCATGGTGAACACATCACGCAGAATGCCGCCCACGCCGGTTGCGGCGCCCTGGTAGGGTTCGATGTAGGAAGGGTGGTTGTGGCTTTCCATCTTGAAAACCACCGCGTCGCCGTCACCGATGTCGACGATACCGGCGTTCTCGCCGGGGCCACAGATCACCTGCGGGCCTTCGGTGGGCAGGGTGCGGAGCCATTTCTTGGAGGACTTGTAGGAACAGTGCTCGTTCCACATCGCCGAGAAGATGCCCAGCTCGGTAAAGGTTGGCTCCCGCCCGATGATTTCGAGGATCAGATCGTATTCCTCGGGCTTCAGCCCGTGGTTTGCAATCAGTTCAGGCGTGATGGCGGGTTCCTGCATCCGTAAACGTCCCCAATGGCTGCGGTTGCGCGCCTTTTAGAGTAAGCTTTGCCGTTGGGAAAGAGGGGTTGCGCATTCACCGCACTGCCTGCGCCGTTGTGACCGGGCATCTGGGGCGTCACAGCGCAGAAAACGTGCCGTATTGCGTAACTTCCTGCAAGAGGATCCCATGCCCGGGCTGGCCGGGACATGGGGGATGGGTGATCTGCCGGGCAGGCGGTTCGTCTATCCGGTCTTGCCGCCATTGCCGTCGCTCTCTGTCTGCGTTTGGGACGACACGGCGGAGCTGGCCGCGGCCGCGACGGCTGCCTTTTGCGAATCGTTCAGATGGTCGGCGTCCTCCAGCCCGGGAATCGCGACACGGACCTCGCGGCGGGCAAAATCAATCCCGTTCTCCGCAAAGGCCGCCTTCACCCGGTTGTAGATCTCCTTGCGGATGGTGAACTGGGTGCCCGGCTTGGCCATGAACTTGCCCCGTATGATCATGCCGACATCGTCGAAGTCGAAAACCCCCTGGCTCTTGAACGGTTGCAGGAAATCCTCCTTGTAGAGGTCGTCCTGCATCATCTCGGCGCCGATCTTCTTGAAGATCTTCTTCACCTTGTTGGGATCGGTATCGAAGGGCACGGTGAAGCGAAGCTTCATGATCACCCAGTCACGACTGTAATTGGTCAGCTTGGGGATCTCGCCGTAGGGGATGGTGTTGACCGGCCCGCGGTGGTGACGCAGCTGCATCGAGCGGATCGAGATCTTTTCGACCGTGCCGCGGGTGCCTTCGACCTCGACATATTCGCCGACCCGGAACGCATCGTCGATCAGGAAGAACACGCCCGAGACGACATCCGACACCAGTTTCTGCGCGCCAAAGCCAATCGCCAGCCCGAGAATACCCGCGCCAGCCAGAAGCGGCGTGATGTCGATGCCCAGGGCTCCGATTGCCAGCAGGGCAAAGATGATGGCGATGGCGATCTGCGCGCTGACCCGCAGCAATGGCAGTACCGTCGCCAGGCGTGAGCCGCCAGCGCCGCCCCCTTCGCCGCCCGGGTCGGCGTCATCCGGGGTGGTCTGCTCACGCGCAAGGCGGCGGTTGATCCACAGGGAAACTGCCTCGTAGACCACATAGCCCACGCCGATCGTCACCAGGAAACCGACGATGTTGTCGGCTATCCCATCCGCATTGGTGGCAATGCCCATCAGGTTCACTTCCCAGGCGTTCGAGATGATCATCAGAACCAGCCCGGCGACTGCGACCCGGCCGATGCGAATGTAGCTGCGTTTGGTCGAACGATAGGCCTGTGCGGCGACGTGCCCGTCGCCGGACATCGGGGGCACCAGGTGTCTGACGAGACCGCGGATCGCGGTGTCGAGGGCGGGCGCGGCCAGCAGCCAGAACATGGTGACATAATGTGCACCCTGCGCCAGATGCCGGGTTTTGCCCAACCCGACCAGCGTGCCCACGGCAACCCAGGTCAGCGCCGCCACAGCCATGGCGAAATAAGGGTAATAGCGTGCCGCGGCCTCGTCAAAGCGGCTGCGGTCCGGGTCGCTGCCGCGCATGATGTCCGTCAGCCCCGTGCGCGCCATCCAGGCGATCCAGATGATGTAGGCATAGACAAGGGTGTCGAGCCAATAGCTCAGCCGGATCGCCTCGGGGTCGATGCCGTTTGCCTTGTTGAAATGCGCGGAAAAGATCGTCAGCCCCGAAAGAAAGGCCAGGCCAATGATGTGCAGATGCAGAAAATCTGCCCATTGGGTGGAGGCGTTCACCAGCCGGTGGTCTGGCCGTTGCGGTGCCATGACAAAGCGCGAGACGGCTGCTGCGACCCGGGGGAGCCAGACCAGATAGGTGACCATCGGCGCGGCGAACGCGATCATCTGCTCCTCGAGCAAGGCGCGTCCTAGGGTGCGGATCACCACGTAGAAAACGGCAAGACCGATTATTTCCCGCAGGAAGCGGCGTGCCAGAAAGATCAGCGTTTCGGCAAGGGACGCGCCAGGGCTGGTCGAGGCACCGGGGTCAGCCTCCAGCGAGCGCGAGCGTGCGAGGATCTTGCGCACGACGAATTCCGCCAGAATGCCAAGGCCGAGAACGACTGCAATCCAGGCGAACAGTTCCAGCACGCCGGTGAGGCCACCATGGCGTTCGCCAAAGACCCGGAAAGACTGGCCCTGCGCGGCGGGCAGGGCCGGCAACTTGCGGACTGCATCGCTCACCGGTTCGGTGAAAGCAGTCCAGAGCTGGGCAACACGCCCCGACAGCGTCTGCGGCTCGTCCTGCTGCCCGGATGCAGCGGTAACCGCGTCGAGCCGTTCCAGCAGCAGGGCGCGCACCTCGCTGTCGGACATCCGGGCGACCATTTCGTGCAACGCAGCTGGCGGAAGATCAGCCGTTGTCGCCTCCTGTTGCGCACGGGCCGCGCTGCCTCCGGCGGCGACGATGATGGTCAAGGCGATGAAGAAACCGCCCAAATAGCGGGCAAGCTGCTGAAATAAAGGTGCCATAAATCTCTTTGCCCCTGAATGAGACTGAAAATTGGAACAGAAGTCTCGTCCAGTTGACCCGATGGGCCTTATGCAGGTCAAAGAAAAAGCTCACAGTGCCGGGCTGTTCCGCACCTGCTGCGCGCACCGAAGGGATGCGGCTGGCAAAGCACGCGTATCTCGCGGGCAGCGACTGGCCAAAAAAAAGGCCGAGCACTAAGCTCGGCCGAAGTCCAACAGGGAGGTATGAAGGAGGGCGTCAGCGCCGCCTTCATGAGGGTCATTTAGGGCTGCGCGCCGAACCCTTCAAGAGGCGAGATGCGAAATGAACGTCAAAGCTGCTATGCGGTTTCTGCATGGCTTTGATTTCGTGAGAACAACCCAGCCATCCGATACCCAAAGACGCAGGCGCGCGGCGATTTTCCCGCTCTGTGCACCGGTAGACGGGCGCGCGCACAGAGCAGCGCAGCCAGTGCCGCGCGGCAAGGCTGTGGCGGGTGTGCGGCAGCAGATGAGGCGTCTAGCCGATGTCGGTGCCGGTTACAGCTTGCCCAGTTCTTTCATATGCTTGCGGTGCGCCATGATCTCGGATTGGACAAAGTCCCGGAAGGCACCAACGCGCTGTGAATGGCGCAGCTCTTCGGGATAGGCGAGGTAAACCGGGACAGTGTTCTGTCCTTCGTCCGGCAGAACCTCGACCAGTTCCGGAAACTCTTCGGTCACGTAGTCTGGCAGGATGCCGATGCCCATGTCGTGCACCACACTTTGCAGCACACCAAAGTAGTTGTTCACCGTCAGCAGCGACTTCGGTTCGTAGGACATCAGTTTGCGGATGACGACGGCCGCTGAACTGACCTGCGCGGCGCGCTGGTTCTGGCAGATCAACCGGTGATCCGAAATGTCCTCGATCGTTTCCGGCACACCGTATTTTTCAAGGTAACGGGGCGAGGCGAACAGGGCCATCCGCACCGTCATGAGGCGCTTGCGTACTAGGTCGGCCTGGCTCGGCTCTTTCATGCGGATGGCGACATCGGCCTCGCGCATCGGCAGGTCCAGCACCCGCTCTTCCAGCATCAGATCGATTTTCAGGTTCGGGTACTGCTCGTAAAGCTTTGTCAGGCGCGGCGCCAGCCAGAGAGTGCCAAAGCCGGTGGCCGTGGTCACCCTGAGTTCCCCAAAGACCTCTTCTTCACTGTCGCGGATGCGCGCCGCGGCCGCGTCGAGGCGGCTGGTCATCGACTGCGTCGCGTCGAACAGCAATTCCCCCTGTTCGGTCAGAATCAGTCCGCGTGCATGGCGGTGAAACAGGGTTGCGTTCAGGCTCTCCTCCAACGCGCGGATCTGGCGGCTGACGGCCGACTGTGACAAGTTCAGCTTGTCACCGGCATGGGTGAGACTGCCCGCATCCGCGACCGCGTGAAAGATTCTGAGCTTGTCCCAATCCATATCCGTTACTTTCCGTGCATTTCGGGGTCAGTAGATGAAACCTTAGTTATGTATCAGTTTTCGCGGTGCAAGCGAGTAAAATCGAAAAAAAGCGGCTACACAGGTCAGTATTTCTGACCTATTATCAAATCGGGAGAGAGCAAGCTATTCTTTGGGCGGGAGGCCAAGATGAGCACGCAGAAGATTTCACTGAACGACAAATACGATCTGACCAAATCGCCGGTGCTGCTGAACGGCACCCAGGCGCTGGTGCGGCTGATGCTGATGCAAAAGCACCGCGACAAGGCCGCAGGTCTGAACACGGCCGGTCTGGTCACCGGGTATCGGGGATCGCCCCTGGGTGCGGTCGACATCCAGATGAGCCGCGCCGCCAAGCAGCTGAGTGACGCTGATGTCAAGTTCCAGTACGGGCTGAACGAGGACCTGGCGGTCACCGCGCTCTGGGGGGCGCAGCAGGCGGAACTGCGTGGGGAGGGGAAATTCGACGGTGTCTTCGGCCTGTGGTATGGCAAGGGGCCGGGGGTGGACCGCTCGGGTGATGCGATCCGTCATGCCAATATGGCGGGCACCTCGAAACATGGCGGCGTGCTGTTGGCCATGGGGGACGACCACACCGGCGAAAGCTCCACGGTGCTGCACCAGTCGGAATGGTCGCTTCTGGATTGCTACCTGCCCATCGTCAGCCCCGCCGGAGTGCAGGAGATTCTCGACTACGGCATCTATGGCTATGCGCTCAGCCGGTTCTCCGGGCTTTGGGTTGGTCTGAAGACCATGAAGGACACGATCGAGGTCACCTCGGTTGTCGATGCCCGCCCGGACCGGGTGCAGCTGGTGTCGCCCAAGTTCGACATGCCGCCAGACGGACTGAACATCCGGCTGGACGATGATCGTTTCCGCCAGGAAAACAGAATCATCGACTATCGCCGCTTTGCCGCGGAGGCCTTTAGCCATGCCAACAAGATGGACAAGCGCGTCTGGGGCAAGCCCGGCGCCAAGATCGGGCTGGTTGCTGCGGGCAAGAACTGGCTGGATCTGGTGCATGCGCTGAAGCTTCTGAACATCGACGAGGCGATGGCCGAACGGCTTGGCATCACCACCTACAAGGTAGGGCAGACCTGGCCGATGGACATGAAGGGCTTCAACGACTGGGCCGAAGGGCTGGACCTGATCGTTGTGGTCGAGGAAAAGCGCAAGCTGATCGAGATCCAGATCAAGGAGGCGCTGTTCGACAACCGCCGCGGCCGCCGGGTGTATGGCTGGTACAAGGGCGGCGCCGGTGCGCTGCACCGCGAGGAACTATTCCCGACCAAATACGCGCTGGACCCGATCATGATCGCCGAAAAGCTCGGCGGCATCCTGATCGAAGAGGGTCGCGACACCGAGGCCATCCGCGCAGGCATGGCCAAGCTCGACGAGGCCCGTCGCGCCGACAACGCCGAGGAAATCGCCACCCGGTTGCCCTATTTCTGTTCGGGCTGCCCGCACAACACCTCGACCAAGCTTCCCGACGGCGCGCGCGCCTATGCCGGTATCGGCTGTCACTTCATGGTTCAGTGGATGGACCGCGAGACCACCGGCTTCACCCATATGGGCGGCGAAGGCGCGAACTGGATCGGCGAAGCGCCGTTTTCCAAGCGCAAGCACGTGTTCCAGAACCTCGGCGACGGCACCTACAACCATTCGGGCGTGATGGCGATCCGGGCCGCGTTGGCCGAGGGCACCAACATCACCTACAAGATCCTTTACAATGACGCCGTGGCGATGACCGGCGGGCAGGCGGCCGAGGGCGGTCTGACGGCGCATCAGATCGCGCATGAGCTTACCGCGATGGGGGTGAAAACCATCGCCGTGGTCTATGACGAGAAGGAGGACGTCGATCCGTCCTTGTTCCCGGCGGGCATGCGGATGCACGAACGCGTCGAGATGATGAAGATCCAGCGCGAGTTCGAAGAGATCGAGGGCGTCTCGGCCATCATCTACATCCAGACCTGCGCCGCCGAGAAACGCCGCCGCCGCAAGCGCGGCCAGTTCCCGGATCCCGACCAGCGGGTGTTCATCAACCCCGACATCTGCGAGGGCTGCGGTGATTGCGGCGTTCAGTCCAACTGCGTCTCCATCGTGCCCAAGGACACCGAACTGGGCCGCAAGCGTGCCATCGACCAATCCTCCTGCAACAAGGATTTTTCGTGCCTGAACGGCTTCTGCCCCTCGTTCGTGACGGTTGAGGGCGCAAAAATCCGCAAGGAGGCCACTGCCACGCTGGAACTGCCGGACCTGCCGCAACCGGAGCTGCCTGCCATCAAGGGCACCCATAACGTGGTGATCACCGGCGTCGGCGGCACCGGCGTCGTGACCATCGGCGCGGTGCTGGCGCAGGCCGCGCAGATCGACGGCAAGGGGGCTGGCTTGATGGAGATGGCTGGTCTCGCCCAGAAAGGCGGCGCGGTGCACATCCATTGCCGGATCGCCAACCGCCCCGAGGACATCTCGGCGATCCGGGTGGCCACCGGTGAAGCAGACGCGCTGATCGGCGGTGACCTGGTGGTGAGTGCCGGTGCCAAGACGCTGGGGCTGACGACTGCGGGGCGCACCGGGGTCGTTGTCAACAGCCACGAGATCATCACCGGGGAATTCACCCGCAACACCGACTTTGCGATTCCGTCCGACAGGCTCGAGGTCGCCCTGCAGGCGCGTCTGCGGGAGCGCCTGGACCTGTTTGACGCCTCGGAACTGGCCCGTGTCACCATGGGCGACTCGATCTTTTCCAACATGATGGTCTTTGGCGCGGCCTGGCAGCGCGGGCTGGTGCCGGTTGGGCACGCGGCGCTGATGCAGGCGATCGAGATGAACGGCGCCGCGGTGGAGGCCAACAAGCGCGCGTTTGATATTGGCCGCTGGGCAGTTCTGTATCCCGCCGATGCCGCCGCGCTGAGCCAGCCGAAAGTGGTGGCCAAGCCCAAGACACTGGACGAGAAGATCGCCTTCCGCGTCGACCACCTGATCGCCTACCAGGGAAAGGGTCTGGCAAAACGCTACACGCAACTGCTGGAGGGCATCAGTGATCCGGCGCTCAAGGAGGCGGTGGCCAAGGGCTATCACAAGCTCCTTTCCTACAAGGATGAGTACGAAGTCGCGCGGCTGCTGCTGAACAGTCGCAGCCAGGCGGAGGCGGAATTCGAGGGCGACCTGAAACTGTCCTATCATCTGGCGCCACCGATGCTGGGCGGAGTGGATCCCAATGGTCGGCCGAAGAAACGCAAGTTCAGCCAGGGGCTGGATCGCTGGCTGCGGCTGCTGACCCGTTTCAAGCGCCTGCGCGGCACGCCGCTGGACGTCTTTGGCTATACGGCGGAACGCAAGATGGAGCGCGCGCTGATTGCGCAATATGAGCGCGACATGCGGGAATGGCTGCCGAAAGCCACACCGGGGACCATGGAGGCCCTTATCGCGCTGGCCGAGTTGCCGTTGCAGATCCGGGGATTTGGCCCGGTGAAGCAAGCCAACGAACAAAAGGCCGCCAAGCGCCGCGAGGAGCTGCTCGCGGTCCTTCGTGAAGGAGGGACGGCGGTGAAGCAGGCGGCGGAGTAACCGCCAACGAAGCGCTCCCGCCCGGTGCAGGTCCGGCCCTTCGGGCGCTGGCCCCACGCCGGTTGGGCCCGGCGCCGCGCTGTCGCGCGGCGCGGTGGCGCCATTCTGTCACGGCAGTGTCATGTCGCTTGAATATGGTGCGCTTCCGGCCCTAATTGGCCGGGAGCCGCCGTTCAGGACGACACAGAAGATGCAGTACGATCGTCAGATTGCCCGAGATATATCCTATGCTCATTCCGCGGCGACGCGTCCGGGTCGCGCGCTGATCCGCTTGATGGAAAACGCCACGGGGCGGCTGCACTTGATGCGTCGGGCGGAAGGATATGAACGCGACATCGCGGCCGGGCGCAGCTTCTGGTCGGTGATGGCCGAACGCTATGGTCTGACGCTGGACGTGGTGGGGGGAAGCCTTGGCAATATCCCGCGGGACCGGCCACTGATCCTGATTGCCAACCACCCCTATGGCATCCTTGATGGGCTGATGATGGGGTATATCCTGTCCCAGACCCGCAGCGACTTCCGGATTCTCGCGCATCAGGTCTTTCGCAAGGCCGAGGATCTGAACCGCGTGATCCTGCCGGTCGATTTTGCTGAAACCAAGGAGGCGTTGCGCACCAACCTTGCCACCCGCAAGGCGGCGCTGGAGTTTCTGGGGCAGGGAGGGGCGATCGGGATTTTCCCCGGCGGCACTGTCTCTACGGCTGCGCGGCCGTTTGAACACCCGATGGACCCCGGATGGCGCGCCTTCACCGCGCGGATGATCGCCAAATCCGATGCGGTGGTGGTGCCGGTGTTCTTCGAGGGGCATACATCGCGCCTGTTCCAGATCGCCAGTCACTTGCACGTGAACCTGCGGATGGGGCTGCTGTTGCAGGAGTTTCGCAAACGGGTCGACACCCCGGTTCGCGTGGTGATCGGCGCGCCGATCGCGCGCGGCGACCTGGCGCCACTTGCGGGCGATGCAAAAGCGCTTATGGATTTCTTGCGCAAAGCCACGTATGACCTGTCTCCAGTACCGCTCAGATCTTATGCCCACGGGTATGAGTTTGAGGACAAACACCGCGCCTGAGAGAGCATAATGGCAGTTGGCATCTTTGATTCAGGTCTTGGCGGCCTGACCGTTCTGAACGCGGCCCAAGCGCGGCTGCCGGATGTGGAATTTCTGTATTACGGCGATAATGCCCACGCCCCGTACGGCGTGCGGGATGCCGAGGATATCTATCAGCTGACGCGCGCGGCGGTGCACAGCATGTGGGACCAGGGCTGCAACCTGGTCATTCTCGCCTGCAACACCGCTTCGGCGGCGGCACTGCGTCGCATGCAGGAGGGCGGTCTGCCCAAGGGGAAACGGGTGCTTGGCGTCTTCGTGCCGTTGATCGAGGCCCTGACCGAACGCCAATGGGGGGACAATTCGCCGCCGCGTGAGGTTGCGGTGCAGCATGTGGCGCTGTTTGCCACCCCTGCCACCGTTGCCAGCCGGGCGTTCCAGCGCGAGCTGGCTTTCCGCGCCATCGGGGTCGATGTCGAAGCGCAAAGCTGTGGTGGCGTGGTCGATGCCATCGAGGATGGCGACAAGATCCTGGCCGAAGCCCTGGTCCGCAGCCATGTCGATGCGCTGAAGCGCAAGATGCCGCAGCCGCAGGCCGCGATTCTGGGCTGCACGCATTATCCGCTGATGCAGGATGTGTTTCAGGCTGCGCTGGGGCCCGAGGTGAAGGTGTTCAGCCAAGGGAACTTGGTGGCGGAGAGCCTCGCGGACTACCTGGAGCGTCACCCGGATATGCTTGGCTCCGGTCCCGGCGGTTTCGTCACCACCGGCAACCCGGCCCGTGTCAGCGATCGTGCAACGCAGTTTCTCCGACGAGAAATCACCTTTCGCTCGGCGTGACGGTCGGCGGCTGCAAAAATCCTGCGGCCAGTCTGGCCTGAGCGGCACCACTTCTTCGTTACATGTTCCGCAGAAGGCTGCGGATATGGCTCATCACATTTGAAAGACGAGGTCTGACATGACCCATAAAGTGGCTATTCTGGGCGCTTCCGGCTATACCGGCGCCGAACTGGTGCGGCTGATCGCGCAGCACCCGAACATCGAGATCGCGGCCCTCGCGGCAGAGCGCAAGGCTGGCATGACCATGGCCGAGGTGTTCCCGCATCTGCGTCACATGTCCCTGCCAACCCTTTGCAAGATCGAGGAAATCGACTTCTCCGCCATCGACCTGTGCTTCTGCGCGCTGCCGCACAAGACCAGCCAGGAGGTGATCGCGGCGCTGCCAAAGGACCTGAAGATCGTTGATCTGTCGGCGGATTTCCGGCTGCGCGACCCGGCCGAGTATAAAAAGTGGTATGGCAACCCTCACGCGGCGCTGGAGCAGCAGCAAGAGGCGGTCTATGGCCTCACCGAATTCTACCGCGAAGACATCAAGGCCGCGCGCCTTGTGGCCGGCACCGGCTGCAACGCCGCTACCGGGCAGTTTGCCCTGCGGCCGCTGATCGCGGCGGGCGTCATCGATCTGGATGACATCATTCTGGATCTGAAATGCGCGGTGTCGGGCGCTGGCCGGGCTTTGAAGGAAAATTTGCTGCACGCGGAGCTGAGCGAGGGCTACAACCCCTATGCCATCGGTGGCACCCACCGGCACCTTGGCGAATTCGACCAGGAGTTCAGCAAGATTGCCGGTCGTCCGGTCAAGGTGCAGTTCACGCCGCACCTGTTGCCGGTGAACCGGGGCATTCTGGCCACCACCTATGTCAAAGGGGACGCGCAGGCGATCTATGACACCTTCGCCAAGGCCTATGCCGATGAACCTTTCATCGAATTGCTGCCCTTCGGCGAGGCTCCCAGCACGCATCACGTGCGCGGTTCGAACTTCTGCCATATCGGGGTTGCCAAGGACCGTATCGATGGCCGCGCCATCGTGTTCGCGGCGCTGGATAACCTGACAAAAGGTAGCAGCGGCCAGGCCTTGCAGAACGCAAACCTGATGTTAGGTGAGGAGGAAACCTGTGGCCTGATGATGGCGCCGCTGTTCCCCTGACGGGGCGGCGCTGTCAGCGCGGCTCCTGGGTCTTGACCAGAGGACACCATGAAGAACCTGAAGAAACAGCGCCGTATTCAGGTCATCGCCCTTGCGGCGGTGGCGCTGATCGTCGCCACCGCCCTGATCGGCTATGCGATGCGGGATGGCATCAACTATTTCCGCTCCCCCAGTCAGGTCGTCGAGGCTCCTCCGGAGCCGACCGAGGTCTTCCGCATCGGCGGGCTGGTTGCCGAGGGGTCCTTGGTACGGGGGCAGGGTGAGACGGTGCGTTTTGCAGTGACCGATGGGGGGGCCACCGTTGATGTCACCTACACCGGTGTGCTGCCCGATCTGTTCGAGGAGAACCAGGGTATGGTCGGCACCGGTCGCTACGTGAACGGTGTGTTCGAAGCATCTGAAATTCTTGCGAAACATGATGAGACCTACATGCCCAAGGAGGTCGTGGACGCGCTGAAGGAACAGGGTGTCTACCAAGAGCCCGAGAGTTGACCGTCTAAACTGACTGGTGCGCTCCCGCCCCAAAGTCGCCTCCCTCGCGGGAGGCGTTTTGCGTTGGGCCGGGCGCCGCGCTGCGCGCGGCGCGGCGGCGCCTCACCGGGGTGTTGCGCAGGCAGCGCACGCCGGTCTCAGCGGATCTTAGCAGCTTCGCGGCAGTCTCATCGCGTCCGGCAAACCGGAAAAGGGTGAGGTGCAATGCAGACAGTTCAGGACATCGCGGCAGAGATCGTCGCCCGCGAAGGCGGCTTTGTGAATGATCCGGATGATCCCGGCGGCGCCACCAAATACGGCGTCACCATCGGTACCCTGCGGCGGCTGGGGCTGGATCTGACCGGCGACGGCCGGATCGGGGTGGATGACGTGCGCGCCCTCAGCCCCGAAGACGCTGAGCGGATCTTCATCCGCCATTATTTCGATGCGCCGGGTATCGGCGCGCTGCCGCAGGCGGTGCAGGCGTCGGTGTTCGACATGTATGTGAACGCAGGCAGCAATGCGGTGCGGATCCTGCAGCAGTTGCTGGTTCAGATGGGCTACCAAGTGACGGTGGACGGCGTGATCGGCCGACAGACCGCAGGTGCCGCGCGACAGGCGGCAGAGGTGGATGCGCAGGCCTTCCGCGATGCTTACGGGATTGCGCGGCGCAATTATTACTTCCGCCTTGCCGACCGGCGCCCGGCCAGCCGCAAATATGCGCGCACCCGTGCGGGCACCAAGGGCGGCTGGATCCGCCGGGCCGAGGCCTTCCTGTCGCCCGAGTACCACCTCAGCCAGCAGGCATTTCAGCAAAGGACCGCAGCATGGGAATGATTACAGATATCTTGGCGCTGGTGTTCGGCAGCCGTCGCAATCTTGTGCGCGAAACCGCAGAGGTGTTCCGCGAAAACGCCGAAGGCAGCGCGCAGCGCGCCCATGCGGTGCAGGTCGCGGCGCTGTCACAGCTGGGGGCCGAGTTCCAGCGGGCGCAAAAGGGCCGCTTTGACCGTCTCATGGACGGGGTAAACCGCCTGCCGCGCCCCATGCTGGCGCTGGGAACGCTGGGGCTGATTGTCTCGGCGCTGGCGGACCCGGTGTGGTTTGCCGCCCGCATGCAGGGCCTTGCGCTGGTGCCGGAGCCGCTGTGGTGGCTGCTGGGCGTGGTGGTCTCTTTCTACTTCGGCGCGCGGCATCAGGTGAAAACCCAGGAATTTCAACAGGGTCTGGCGGCCAGCATGGCGCGTCTGCCGCAGGCTGTTGAAAACATCGCCGCGCTGAATGGCCTTCGCGCAGACAGCCCGGGCAGTGCCGCCACCGGCACGGATGCGGCGGCACGGCTGGACACGGTGGCGGCGGTGGAAAACCCGGCGCTAGAGGCGTGGAAAGCACGGCGTGGCTGATCACATTTGCGCTGCTGCGGCGGCGTGGCGCGCCGATTGCCATTGGCCCCGCAGGCAGAGCGGCGTATAGCAGACATGCGAATAGGAGACCCCATGATTACAGAGCTCGGCCACTTTGCCCTGATCCTCGCCTTCATGATCGCCATCGTGCAGATGGTGGTGCCCCTGATCGGCGCCCAGAAACGCTGGCCCGGATGGATGGCCGTCGCGGAACCGGCAGCACAGGCGCAGTTCCTGTTCACCGCCTTTGCCTTCGGCGCGCTGATGTGGGCCTTTGTAACCTCGGATTTCTCGCTGAAGCTGGTGGTGCTGAACAGCCATTCGGCCAAGCCGATGCTCTACAAGATCTCCGGCACCTGGGGCAATCACGAGGGCTCCATGTTGCTCTGGGTGCTGATCGTGGCGCTGTTCGGGGCGCTGGCCTCCGTATTCGGCGGCGGGTTGCCCCCGACGCTGAAGGCGCGGGTGCTGGCGGTGCAGGCCGCCATTGGCGTGGCGTTCTTTGCCTTCATCCTGTTCACCTCCAACCCGTTCCTGCGGCTGGTGGTGCCGCCCTTTGACGGGCAGGACCTGAACCCCTTGCTGCAGGATCCCGGTCTCGCCTTCCACCCGCCGTTCCTGTACCTCGGCTATGTCGGCCTCAGCATGGCGTTTTCCTTTGCCGTGGCCGCCCTGATCGAGGGGCGCGTGGATGCGGCCTGGGGGCGCTGGGTGCGGCCCTGGACACTGGCGGCCTGGATATTCCTGACCATCGGCATCGCGCTGGGATCCTGGTGGGCCTATTACGAGCTGGGCTGGGGCGGCTTCTGGTTCTGGGATCCGGTCGAAAACGCCTCCTTCATGCCGTGGCTGCTGGCGGCGGCGCTGTTGCATTCGGCCATCGTGGTGGAAAAGCGCGAGGCGTTGAAAAGCTGGACCATCCTGCTGGCGATCCTCGCCTTCGGCTTCTCGCTGATCGGCACCTTCATCGTGCGCTCCGGCATCATCACCAGCGTGCACGCCTTTGCCAACGATCCGGAGCGCGGCGTCTTCATCCTGATGATCCTTGCCTTCTTCACGGGCGGCGCACTGACGCTGTTTGCCGCGCGCGCCCAGGCGATGGAGGCCAAGGGCGTGTTTGGCGTGCTCAGCCGTGAAAGCGCGCTGGTGGCAAATAACATCCTGCTGGCGGTCAGCTGCTTCGTGGTGTTCTTCGGCACCATCTGGCCGATCGTTGCGGAGATGCTGTTCGACCGCAAGCTCAGCGTTGGCCCGCCGTTCTTCAACTCGGCCTTCACCCCCTTCATGGTGGTGCTGGGGCTGCTGCTGCCGGTGGGCGCGATGCTGCCGTGGAAGCGGGGCAAGATCGCGCGGGCTGCCTGGCAGCTGCGCTTCGTGTTCGTCCTCGCGGTGTCTCTGGGCGTGCTGGCCTGGGCGGTGCAGACCGGGCGCAGTGCGCTGGGGCCTGTGGGTCTGTTCCTCGGCACTTGGGTGGTGTTCGGCGCGCTGGCGGACCTGTGGCTGCGCAGCGGCAAAAGCGGACGCTTGCAGCGGATCGCACGCCTGCCGAGGGCCGATTGGGGCAAGGCCATCGCGCATGCGGGGCTTGGCATCACGATTTTTGCCGTCGCGGGTCTGACCGCCTGGGAGCAGGAAGACATCCGCGTTGCCAATCTGGGCGAGCCTTTCACCGTCGGTGGGTATGAGCTGGTGCTGAAGGACGTCAGCCGCGAGCAGGGGCCGAATTACTTCAGCACCAAAGGCCATGTCGAGGTGCTGCGCAACGGACGCCTCGAGGCGGTTCTCTACCCGGAAAAGCGGGACTACCCGGTGGCGCGAATGCCGACCACCGAAGCCGCGATCGACTATCGGTTCACCCGAGACCTCTACGTGGTGCTTGGTGATCGCCAGGAGGACGGCGGCTGGACCATGCGTACCTACATCAAGCCTTTCGCGAACTGGATCTGGGGCGGGTCTATCCTGATGGCGCTGGGGGGGCTGCTGAGCCTGAGTGACCGGCGCTTCCGCGTTGCGGCTGGCGCACGCAAGACCGCGGCAACAGGAGTGGCGGCAGAATGAGGTTGGCAGGTCTGAAATCCCTGATCGTTGTTGGGCTGACCACGCTTACTCTTCTGGCAGCAGCGCCGGGCGGGGCTGTTGAACCGGACGAGGTTCTGGACGATCCGGTTCTGGAACAGCGCGCGCGGCACCTGTCAGAGGGCCTGCGCTGTCTGGTGTGCCGCAACGAGAGCATCGACGATTCAAATGCGGAATTGGCGCGGGATCTGCGCATCCTTGTAAGGGAACGACTGCTGGCCGGCGACAGCGACACCGAGGCGCTCGATTTCATCGTTGACCGCTACGGTGAATACGTGCTGCTGCGCCCGGCGATCAGCGGCGCGAACTGGCTGTTGTGGGCGGCGGGACCATTGATGCTGCTGATGGCGCTGGTCATCGGGGTGTTCTACGTGCGCGGTCGCGCGCGTGCCCCCAAAGTTGCGGAGAAGTCGCTGAGCCCCGAAGAGCAGGAACGCCTGCGCAAAATCCTCGAGGAGTGACGCCGGGTTGGGCTTTCCCGTAGGCGGGCTTTGGGTCAACATGGCGGCATAAGGGCGGGCCGTTTCGCGGTCGCTGCTAGGCTCCAACAGATGAGGCGCGCCGATGGACTATAAGGAAATCCTGTTTTCGCTGGAGAACGGGTTGGCCGTTGTGACCCTGAACCGGGAGGCGCGCAAGAACGCGCTGAACAGTCGCATGCGGCTGGAGATCACCCATGCGATGCAGCAGGCCGCGGCCCAGGCCCGTGCGGTGGTCTTGACCGGGGCAGGCGATGCCTTCTGCTCGGGGCAGGATCTGAGTGATGCGGGCAACGGCGGGGACCTCGACCTCGAACGCACGCTGCGCGATGAATATCTCCCGATGCTGGAGGCAATCTACGACTGCCCGGTTCCCGTGGTTGCCGCCGTCAACGGCGCGGCAGCGGGGGCAGGGGCGAACCTGGCGCTGGCTGCGGATGTGGTCATCGCCTGCGAAAGCGCCTTCTTCATGCAGGCGTTTTCGAAGATCGGCCTGATCCCCGATGCCGGTGGTACCTGGTTCCTGCCGCGCCAGATCGGATTGGCCAAGGCGATGGGAGCTGCCCTGTTTGCCGAGCGCATCTCGGCGCGCGAGGCGAGCGCCATGGGCATGATCTGGGAGGCGGTGCCGGATGCCGAATTCGCCGCCCATTGGCAGGCGCGTGCCACCTATCTCGCGAACGGGCCGAGCAAGGCCTTTGCCGCCACCAAAACCGCCTTGCGGGACAGCAACGGGAATTCTCTGGCGGAGCAGTTGCAACTGGAAGCGCACCTTCAGGGGCAATGCGGCAAGAGCCGGGATTTCCTCGAAGGCGTGACCGCCTTCATGGAAAAGCGCCCCGCGAAATTCGAGGGGCGCTGAGAGCCTCTGACGGGTGTCGCTGTGCCGGGGCCGGGGCTGTTGCCCCGGCGCCTTACAGGGACATCAGCGGCGAGGACGAGCGGTCAACAATCGAAATGTCGCTGGCCGACAAACTGGTGCCCGCGCCCGGAATCCGCGCGATCAGCGTTTTATTCGCGTAGATCAGAGCCGAGCCTGCGCCATCACCGGTGCCGTCGTCGTCCCAGCCGAGCTCCAGCTCTGGCAGGGCGCCTTCACCGTCGTGAGAGTAGACAATCACGTCCTCTCCCTTGGTGAAATCGGTCAGGACCACCGGGTCGTGATCCTCCTCCATCCAGTCACCGATGGCCAGCGTATCGAAACCTTCGCCAAGCGTGACCGTGTCACCGTCTCCCGCGATCACGATATCGTTGCCATATCCGGCATGAACGCTGTCCGCGTCGCTGTCGGTATCTTCGTCGTTGGCGCGCAGCAGCGCCCGCAGGTCGTCCTGCGTCACATCGGGCTCTTGGCCGGCCTCCAGTGCGTCGGTGATTTCACGGGCCATTTCCGCGATTTCCTCACCGTCCATCGCGCTGGTGGCCACGATCGTGTCATCGCCCAGATCGCCCCAGATCGTATCTGCGCCCTCGTGATCGAGGATGGCATCATTTCCGCTGCCACCACGCATGAAATCGTCGCCGGTACCACCGGTGAGGAAATCATTGCCCGCTTGCCCGAACATCCGATCATCGCCGCCACGCCCTTCGATCAGGTCATCGCCCGCACCGGCGAATACCACGTCGTCCTCCTCGCTGCCGACCACGACATCGGCTTCGTCGCTGGTTTCGAGATCGGTCTCTTCGGAGGAAGCTTGATCGCTGCCGTCGTCATCGTCGTCAAAGATTGCCATGCCAAGTCCAACGGCGAGGCCAAGCGAGAGCAAAATCAGCAATTCCATCAAGAAAGTCCTTTTGAAAAATAAACCGGGCCCGGCCCGACCATCGAACAGCCTTTTACCTTCGGCCGCGTGGAATTGAGTGGCAACTGTGAAGGCGGCTTGTCGATAATTGGTACGGGGCAGAACATTTTATGTCAAATTTGAGTGGTCACTGTCCCGGGGTGCCGGACAATGGGACGTGGCGGTGGATTTTGTTCAGAAAGCGGGTCTTGAAATGAAAAACGCCCCGCAATCAGCGGGGCGTTCAGATCGTCTATAAGGGCGCGATTCAGCGCTTTTCGATATCGACGTAGTCGCGTGCGGTCTCGCCCAGGTACAGCTGGCGCGGGCGACCGATCTTGTTCTGTGGGTCCGCGATCATTTCCTTCCACTGGGAGATCCAGCCGACGGTGCGCGACAGCGCGAAGATCGGGGTGAACATCGAGGTCGGGAAGCCCATCGCCTCGAGGATGATGCCCGAGTAGAAGTCGACGTTCGGGAACAGCTTCTTCTCGATGAAGTAGGGGTCGTTCAGCGCGGTGCGCTCCAGTTCCTTGGCAACCTGCAGCAGCGGGTTGTCTTCGACGCCCAGCAGTTCCAGCACCTCGTCCGCGGATTGCTTCAGCACCTTGGCGCGGGGGTCGGTGTTCTTGTAGACGCGGTGGCCAAAGCCCATCAGGCGGAACGGGTCGTTCTTGTCCTTGGCGCGGGCGATGAACTCGGGGATGCGATCGACCGAGCCGATCTCCTTGAGCATTTCCAGGCAGGCCTGGTTGGCGCCACCGTGGGCCGGACCCCAAAGGCAGGCAATGCCGGCCGCGATACAGGCAAACGGGTTCGCACCCGAGGACGAGGCCAGACGCACGGTCGAGGTCGAGGCGTTCTGCTCGTGATCCGCGTGCAGGGTGAAGATCCGGTCCATTGCGCGGCTGAGGATCGGGTTGACGTTGTAATCCTCGGCCGGGACCGAGAAGCACATATGCAGGAAGTTCGCGGCGTAATCCAGATCGTTGCGCGGGTACACGAAGGGCTGACCGATCGAGTATTTATACGCCATCGCCGCAATCGTCGGCAGCTTTGCGATCAGACGGATTGCAGCCACTTCGCGCTGCCAGGGATCCGAGATGTCGGTGGAGTCGTGGTAGAAGGCGGACATTGCGCCGACCACGCCTACCAGGGTCGCCATCGGGTGCGCGTCGCGGCGGAAGCCGCGGAAGAAGTTGTGCATCTGCTCGTGCACCATCGTGTGACGGGTCACACGGGTCTCGAAATCCTCAAGCTGGGTCGCGGTCGGCAGTTCACCGTAGAGCAGCAGGTAGCAGACCTCCAGGTAGTGCGACTTGCTGGCCAGCTGGTCGATCGGGTAACCGCGGTGCAGCAGAATGCCCTCGTTGCCATCGATATAGGTGATGGTGCTGTCGCAGCTGGCAGTGGAGGTGAAGCCCGGGTCGTAGGTGAACACGCCGGCCTGCGCGTAGAGCTTGCGGATGTCGAGGACATCTGGCCCGGCCGTTGGAGAGAAAATGGGCAGCTCGTATGTTTTGCCATCCAGGCTGAGCGTGGCAGATTTCTTGGTCTCGGTCATAGATGTCCCTTCCTGTTGCAGGCACGACCTCCGCCGAAAGCGGCGGAGATGTGCAGGGCAGCGCCTGCGCTGTGTCGCGCAGGGCTTGTCGTATCAATAAAGGGCTTACCCGAGAGTGAAGACCGGGGTCAGCCCGTGGCGTCAGCGAGCCGGGCGAGGGTTTCCTCACGGCCCAGAATCAGCATCATGTCGAACACCGAAGGCGTTACCGCCCGGCCTGCGAGCACGGCCCGTAAAGGGGCAGCCAGCTTGCCGAACTTGGTATCATGTGCTTCTGCAAATGCGTTCAGAAGCGCCTCCAGATCGTCACGGACCCAGCTAGCATTTTGCAACTGCGGCGTCAATTCTTCCAGTATACCATCGGATACAGCCGCCAGCGCCTTTTCTGCCTTCTCATCCCGGTCAATTGGGCGTGAAGCCAGTACAAAATGCGCTTTTTCAAGCAGTTCAGGGAAGGTCCGTGCCCGATCTTTGAGGCAATACATCGCAGATTCAAGACCTTGTGACTGTACGTCAGTCAGCGGCGGCAATCCGGCGGCGGCCAGGTAGGCGGTAATTTCCTGCCGCAGCGCGGCATCATCGCTAACGGCGATGTGCTGGCCACACAGGTTTTCCAGCTTCTTGGTGTCAAAACGCGCCGGGCTTTTGCCGATGCCATCGAAATCAAACCAGTCACGGGCCTGCTCGTCGGTGAAGAATTCGTCGTCACCGTGGCTCCAGCCCAACCGGGCAAGGTAATTGCGCATGCCCGCCGCGGGATAACCCATGGCCTGGTATTCCTGCGCTCCCAGCGCGCCGTGGCGCTTGGACAGCTTTTTGCCATCAGGGCCGTGGATCAGCGGGATATGGGCCCAGACCGGAACGTCCCAGCCCATTGCCTCGTAGATCATCATCTGGCGGGCGGCATTGTTCAGGTGGTCGTCGCCGCGGATCACATGGGTCACGCCCATGTCGTGGTCGTCGACAACCACGGCCAGCATATAGACCGGGGTGCCGTCGGAGCGCAGCAGGATCATGTCGTCGAGCTGGTCGTTGCGGATGGTCACATCGCCCTGCACCTCATCCTTGATGACGGTAACGCCGTCCTGCGGCGCCTTGATGCGCACCACGTAGGGGGCATCGGGATGGGTGGACGGGTCGGCGTCGCGCCAGGGCGAGCGATAGAGGGTCGACTTGCCTTCGGCCTTGGCCTGTTCACGGAAGGCTGCGATTTCGTCCTGGGTCGCAAAGCATTTGTAGGCCTTGCCTTCTGCCAGCAGCTGGTGCGCCACCTCGGCGTGCCGATCGGCGCGGGCGAACTGGCTGATGACCTCACCGTCATGGTCCAGCCCCAACCACTGCATGCCTTGCAGGATGGCCTCGGTGGCCTCCGGGGTGGAGCGTTCACGGTCGGTGTCCTCAATGCGCAGCAGGAACTTGCCGCCGCGGCCCCGAGCGTAGAGCCAGTTGAACAGCGCGGTGCGGGCACCGCCGATGTGCAGAAAGCCGGTGGGCGAGGGGGCGAAACGGGTGACAACCGGTTTGGTCATGTGCGGGATTTACCTTTTGGAAACCATCAGAGGCATAGAGTTGTCGCCTGTCTACCGGGCCAGAAGGCGGGGGGCAAGCATGCGAGCGATGTCGGCGATCACCGATCAGCTGAACGCGCAGCGGGGGCATCTGTTCCCGTGGAGCCCGGTGTTTCTCGGCACCGGGATCGGGATCTATTTCACCTTGCCTGTCGAACCGGACATGGTCCACCTGGCCGCGGTTGCCGGGCTGTCGGTGGTGTTGTGCGTGGTCGCCTGCTGCCGGGCGGGCTTTGCCTTTTTGTCCTGGGCGCCGATGCTGGTCGCCGCAGGTCTGTGCCTGGCGGCCGCGCGTGCCCATCTGGTGGCAGCCCCGGTTCTGGATTTTCGCTACTACGGCCCCGTGGAGGGGCGGTTGGTGTCCGTGGACCGCTCGCCCACCGATGCGGTCAGGCTGACGCTTGAGGATGTGCGGCTCTCCGGAGTTGCCCCCGCGCGCACCCCTGCGCGGGTGCGGATTTCGCTGAAGACCGCTGAGCGGATACCCGAGCCTGGCGCGCGCGTGATGACGACCGCCCATCTCTTGCCGCCACAGGGGCCAAGCGAACCCGGGGGCTTCGACTTTCGTCGCCATGCGTGGTTTTTGCAGTTGGGTGCACTTGGCTACACGCGTGCGCCAATCCTGCTGGCAGAAGCGGGCACCGATCATTTGGCGGTGGCGAAACTGCGGCGGCGGGTATCCGAGTTCCTGATGCGCGGGATGGACGGCAGGGCGGCGGGCTTTGCCGCCGCGATCGTCGTGGGTGACCGCAGCAACGTTGACCGACAAAGCCTCGAAAACCTGCGGCGTAGCAACCTTGCCCACCTGCTGGCAATTTCGGGCCTGCACATGGGGCTGTTGACCGGCTTCATATTTGCCGCCATCCGCCAGATCCTTTGCCTGCTGCCCTGGATCGGTCCCCGCTGGCCGGTCAAGAAACTGGCTGCGGGAGCAGCCTTGTTGGCGGGGTTTGGCTATCTGGTGCTGTCCGGCGGATATGTCGCGACGGAGCGTGCGTTCATCATGGTCTCCGTGATGTTCGGGGCCGTGTTGCTGGACCGGCGCGCGATTACACTGCGCGCGGTTGCGCTGGCTGCGGTGATCGTGCTGGTGCGACGCCCCGAGAGTTTGCTGAGCCCCGGCTTTCAGATGAGCTTTGCGGCAACGACGGCGCTGGTGGCCGCCTTTGACGCCTTGCGCCAGGGCGCTGTGCCGCTGGGACCTGGTTGGTGTCGTCCGCTTGTGGCGCTGCTGATTTCGTCGGCCGTGGCAGGGGCGGCGACGGCCCCATTTGCCGCAGCGCATTTCAACATGGTGCCGCATTACGGGCTTTTGGCGAACCTTCTGGCGGTTCCCGTGATGGGGATGGTGGTTGTTCCGGCAGCGGTGTTGGCGCTGTGCCTGGCGCCCCTTGGGCTCGAGATCGTCGGCCTGGCGCCGATGAAATTGGGGCTGGAGTGGATTTTGACGGTTGCCGAACAGGTCGCGGCGCTGGAGGGCGCGATCTCACAGGTTTCAGCGCCCGGCGGCTGGATGCTTCCGGTGTTTACCGCAGGCATGCTTGTTGCGATCCTCTGGCAAGGGCGACTGCGCCTTCTGGGCGTTCTGCCCGCCGTCATCGCCTTGCTGTGCTGGCCTTCGGCCGGTCGGCCCATTTTGCTGATCGCGGACAGCGGAGGGCTGGTCGGTGTGATGGCTCCTGAGGGCCGCGCGCTGTCCCGTGCCAAAGGGCAAGGGTTCACGGCTGGGATCTGGCTGGAAAATGATGGCGATGCCGCATCGCAGGCAGAGGCCGCGACGCGTTGGTCGGAAAAAATGAACGGGCTGCCGGTCTGGCAGCGCGCGGGACTGCGTGTGCGGCATGCGCCGGGGAAGCGAAAGTTGGCGTCCGTAACGGATTGCGATGACCGTGATATCGTCGTCACCACGGTGGAACCCGAGAGCGGCGGTGGGGCGGACTGCCTGGTGCTGCATCCAAGGGTGATGCGCCAGACCGGCAGTATTGCCCTCGATGCCGAGGGACGGCTGCAAACCGCGCGCAGCCTATCCGGCGCGCGGCTGTGGACGCAGTGGCAACCCGAAAGCGCCGAGGTGCGGCGCTTGCGGGAAATTTTGGGGGCTGAACCAAGATGAGACGTCGGACGGCCTCTACCGGGTCGTCGAAACCTGTTCCTGACCGGTGCAGGTGAACGGCGTCACTTCCTGCCGTTGCGAAACAAGTTCTCAGTAAGTTCGGATCAGGCCAACCAGAAGCCCCTGGATGCGGACCTGCTCTTCGGGATAGCGGCGGGTCTCATAGGCCGGGTTCGCGGCTTCCAGCGCGATGATGCTGCCCTCACGGTGATATCGTTTCAGGGTCGCTTCGTGACCTTCCACCAGCGCCACGACAATATCACCGTCGTCCGCGGCCTCGGTCTCGCGGATGACAACGATATCACCGTTGTTGATCCCGGCTTCGATCATCGAGTCGCCCTTTACTTCCAGCGCGAAATGCTGGCCGTTCGGGGAAATCATGCCGCCGGGGACCGTGACCTGATGTGACACCTGGCTGATAGCCTCGATCGGGACGCCCGCGGCAATGCGGCCCATCACCGGCAATTCCACCGCCGAACTGTGCCGCGCCGATGTGCGGGCAGGCGCGCGGTCCTGTCCGCCCTCGATCACGGTCGGGGAAAATCCTTGCGCCTCGGTCCCGGCATTTTTCGGTTCCGAGCCGCCGCCGAGGCTTTCAGGCAGGCGCAGAATCTCGATTGCGCGGGCCCGGTGGGCCAGACGGCGGATGAAGCCGCGTTCCTCCAAAGCCGTAATCAGCCGGTGGATGCCCGATTTGGAGCGCAGATCCAGCGCGACCTTCATCTCGTCAAAACTGGGTGGCACGCCGTCCCGTTGCAGGCGTTTGTGAATGAATTCGAGCAAATCCAGCTGTTTTTTCGTGAGCATCGTTGCTCCCTCCGCGGCGTGGGTCCTGTTTTCTTTTGTTCTATTCATGTTCCCGTTTTGTGTCAACCGCTCCGCCGCAGGTTGACGAACATACGGGCAACACAGGAGCCCGATAGAACCAGACGCAGGAGCTCGGCGGCGGTGAACGCGCGGGTCAGATGGGGAGGTAACGGACCATTTCGCCGACGCTGCGCGCCGGGTCATGCGGCGGGCGGACGAGAAGGGCGTTGGCCTTGGCGAGGACGGTCAAAAGAGAGCTGTCCTGGTTATCGAAAGCCTGCAACCCCTCGGCGTCAAGCTGCGCGCGCATGTAATGCTCGCGCGGGCCGTTGGCAGGCAGCGCCTTGGCCAATCGGGCTGTTTGGAACGCAGGTTCGGTCGTGGGCAATCCCAGCATGGCGCGGATCATCGGCGCCAGAAACACATGGCCACAGACCATGGCCGAGACCGGGTTGCCGGGCAGGCCGACCATGGCGGCGGTGTTCAGGCGGCCAGCCATCAGGGGCTTGCCGGGGCGCATCGCCACCTTGTAGAAGGATCGCTGCAACCCGAGGTCCGCGGCCACATCCGCGACAAGATCATGATCGCCGACAGAGGCTCCTCCGATGGTAACCACCAGGTCTGCGCCCTCCGCCAGTTCGAACGCGGTGCGCAGGGCGCTCCTGGTGTCGCGTGCAATCGGCAGGATCCGCGCACGTGCGCCCAGCCCGTCGAGCATCGCTTTCAGTCCGAAGGTGTTGGAAACGATGATTTGATCGGCTTCCGGGGTATCACCCGGCATCACCAGTTCATCGCCGGTCGAGATCAGCGCAACCTCGGGGCGGCGAGTCACCGGGACGGATGGAATGTTCATCGCAGCCAGCAAGGCGATATCGGCGGCGGTCAGACGCCGGGGCGACGATACCGTCTGCCCGGCAATGAAATCGCCTCCGCGGGGGCGAATGTTGCTGTTCGCACCGGGTTCGGAGGTGATGGTGATGAGATCACCGGTGCGGCTCACATCCTCCTGGATGACAACGGAACTTGCGCCGTCCGGGACCGGCGCGCCGGTGAAGATCCGCACCGCCTGGCCGGCGCCGACACGTCCCTGGAAACCGTGACCGGCGGCGGCTTCGCCGATCACCTTGAACATGGCGTGACGCTCGACCTCGGCGGCGTTGACGGCGTAGCCATCCATGGCTGAGGCCGAGAAGGGAGGCTGGTCACGACGTGCCACAACATCCTGTGCGAGCACCCGGCCCGCGGCCTCGGCGAGGGGTACGGTCTCTGCCTCGAGCTGGCGAACCAGCGCCAGGAGTTGTGTGCGCGCGTCGTCGACCGAGATCATTTAAGCCTCATACCTGCCTGATTTTCCGCCATCTTTTAGCGTGACGCGGATGCCGCCGATTTGCATCGCCTTGTCCACGGCCTTGGTCATGTCGTAAACGGTCAGCGCTGCGGTGGAAACCGCGGTGAGTGCTTCCATCTCGACGCCGGTCTGTCCGGTGGTCTTGACGGTGGCGGTAATGCGCACCCCAGGCAGGTCGGGGTCAAGGGTCAGGTCAACCGCGACCCTGGTGACGGGCAGCGGGTGGCAGAGCGGGATCAGGTCGGGCGTTTTCTTTGCCCCCATGATACCGGCGAGGCGCGCCACGGAGAGGACGTCACCCTTCTTGGCGCGGCCTTCCGCGATGATGTCATAGGTCGCCGGGGCCATGCTGACATAGCCCTCGGCGGTGGCGATCCGCGCGGTTACTTCCTTGTCGGAGACATCGACCATATGGGCGTCGCCCTTGGCGTCAAAATGCGTAAGGCTCATCCTGTAACTCCCTGAATTACATCGCGTTTGGCGTCAGAGGGTTGTCCAGGATCTTGCGGGTTGCCGTGGCCACGTCCTCTTGTCGCATCAGGCTTTCGCCGATCAGGAAGTTGCGGGCGCCATAGCGAGCCATATCGGCCAGATCCTGCGGCGTGAACAGGCCGCTTTCGCAAACAATCGTGCGATCCGGCGGCACCAGACGCGACAGGGTGCGGGTGGTGTCCAGCGAGGTCTCGAAGGTCTTGAGGTTGCGGTTGTTGATGCCCATCAGCGGCGATTTCAACAGGCAGGCACGCTCCAGCTCTTGCTCGTCGTGCACTTCGAGAAGCACGTCCATTTCCCAGTCAAAGGCGCATTGCTCCAGCTCTTGCGCCTGGGCATCCGACACGGAGGCGAGGATGATGAGGATGCAGTCCGCCCCCAGGGCCCGGGCCTCGGCGACCTGGTAGGGGTCATACATGAAATCCTTGCGCAGCGCGGGCAGGGCGCAGGCATCGCGGGCCTCGGTCAGGAAGGATTTGGCCCCCTGGAAGCTGGGCGTGTCAGTCAGCACCGAAAGACAGGTCGCGCCGCCTGCCTCATAGGCTTTGGCCAGCTCGGCCGGATTGAAGTCCGGCCGGATCAATCCCTTGGAGGGGCTGGCTTTCTTGATTTCTGCAATCAGGCCATACCCGGTCCGGCTTGCGCGCATCAGGCTGCGGGCAAAGCCGCGCACAGGCGAGGCCTCGCGGGCCTCGGCCTCCACTGCTTCGAGGGGTTTGGCAGATTTGTCCGCGGCCACTTCTTCGAGCTTGTAGGCCTTGATCTTGTCGAGCACGTTTTCGGTCATGCCGGTGCCTCCGTTCCTGCGTTCCAGTCTATGGTATCTTCGCCACGGGCGGCGAGCCAAGTGTTAACCCGCGAAAAGGGTCGTGAGCCGAAGAAGCCGCGCCGCGCCGACAGTGGCGAGGGATGCGCGGTTTTCAGGATCAGGTGATCGCCCGGTTTGATATGTTTTTCAAGCTTTTGCGCAGCATTTCCCCAAAGGAGAAATGCCGTCGGCCGAGACGAGGTGAGCGCCAGGACCTGGTGAACCAGATGCTGCCAGCCCAGGTTCTGATGCGCGTTCGCCGCCCCGGCTGGAACGGTGAGCGCCGTATTCAGCAGCAAAACGCCTTGCTGCGCCCAACCGCGCAGGTCGCCATTGGGGCGACGGATGCCAAGATCATCCTCCAACTCCCTGTAAATATTCGACAAGGAGCGGGGAAGAGGACGCACGTCCGGTGCCGTGGAGAACGCCAGCCCATGCGCATGGCCCGGCGTGGGATAGGGATCCTGCCCGAGGATAACCACGCGTGTGGCGTCGGGCTGGGTCAGCTCCAGTGCCGCGAACCGTTGCGACGCTGGCGGCAGAATGTCTCGCTGATCCGCGCGCAAGGCAGACGCAATGGCCGGCCAGTGATCCGCGAAAAATGGAAGCTGCGCCCATTGGCCCAGCCCGGACGGCAGCTCGGTCATGCTTGTGATGTGATCCGGGCGAGCGCCTCGACCTTGGCCTTGGCCGCACCGCTGTCGATGGAGTCAGCAGCCTTGGCCACGCCGTCCTTCAGATCCGAGGCATGGCCTGCCACGACCAAGGCGGCGGCGGCGTTCAGCAACACCGCATCTCGATAGGCGGAGGGGTCGCCAGCCAGCAAGGCCCGGAAGGCTTTCGCGTTGTCCTCGGGCGTGCCGCCGACGATCGCCTCGAACGGGTGCACGGGCAAGCCAGCCTGTTCAGGGTGGACTTCCATGTCGTTGATTTCACCGGTTTCTTCTAGTGCCGAGACCCAGCTTACACCCGTGATTGTCAGCTCGTCCGTGCCATCGGAGCCATGAACCAGCCATGCGCGCTCGGCACCCAGTGCCTTGAGCGTTTCAGCCATCGGACGGATCAGATCGCGGCTGAACGCACCGGTCAATTGCCGCTTGACGTTTGCTGGATTGGTCAGCGGGCCGAGAATGTTGAAGATCGTGCGAGTGCCCAGCTCGGACCGGGTCGGCATGACATGCGCCACCGCGGGGTGGTGCATGGGCGCCATCATGAAGCCGATCCCGGCCTCGTTTATGGCCTTCTCCACGACCTTGGCCCCGATCATCACGTTGATCCCCATCTGCGATTGCAGATCCGCGGTGCCGGATTTGGAGCTGAGGTTGCGGTTGCCATGCTTGGCCACCACCACCCCGGCGCCGGCGGTCACAAAGGCCGTCGCGGTGGAGATGTTCAACGTGTTCTTGCCGTCCCCTCCGGTGCCGACGATGTCGATCGCTCCGGCCGGGGCCTTGACCGGGTTGCACTTGGCGCGCATCACGGCGGCCGCGGCGGCGTATTCATCAACGCTTTCACCCCGGGTGCGCATCGCCATCAGCAACCCGCCGATCTGGCTGGGCGTGGCTTCGCCTTCGAACAGCAGGGTAAAGGCTTGTTCAGCCTCCGCGCGGGTCAGGGAGCGTTCGGCGGCGGCACCGATCAGCGGTTTCAGCTGTTCGCTCATGCCGGCACCTTCATCACGTCAAGAAAGTTCTTCAGCAGCGCGTGGCCGTGTTCCGAGGCAATGGACTCGGGGTGGAACTGCACCCCGTGAATCGGAAGGTCCCGATGCTGAAGCCCCATGATGGTCCCGTCTTCCAACTCCGCGGTGACCTCCAGGCAGGCGGGAAGCGTTTCGCGGTCCACCACCAGAGAGTGGTAGCGAGTTGCCTCAAACGGGGAGGGCAAGCCTTTGAAAAGGCCGACATCCTTGTGGTGCATCGCGCCCATCTTGCCATGCACGATCTCATGGCAGCGCACCACCTTGCCACCAAAGGCCTGTCCGATGGTCTGATGGCCAAGGCAAACGCCAAGCAGCGGCGTGCGGGTCTCGGCGGCGGCTTCTGTCAGGGCGAGGCAGATGCCCGCCTGGTCCGGATCACAGGGGCCCGGCGACAGCAGGATGCCCGCGGGCTTCATGGCCATGGCTTCCTGCACGTCGATGGCATCGTTTCGGCGCACTTCCATTTCCGCGCCAAGCTCACCGAGGTAATGGACGAGGTTGTAGGTAAAGGAGTCGTAGTTGTCGATCAGCAGCAGCATCTTGGCGGGCTCTTTTAAGGGTGGCGGGCGGGGGCCGCGCCACAGTATAGTCGTTGCAACATACATGTTCAGGGATAAGAGGCAGCGTCAAGGGCAGGAAAGGCGATTGACCGGAGCGGGCGGCAACAGGCCCGCGGTCGAAGTCGCAGTCGGACGCGCCACAGGCAATACGGATTGAGAGGCAGAACAGGCATGCGGGGATTTCTGGGCGGCGTGAGTGTCGGAGCGTTGCTGGCTGCAGGCGGGATGATGATGTTGTCGCTGTCGGTGCCATTGCCCGAGCGGCTGACCTCTGGCGCACCAAAGGCGGATCAGCCGGTTGGCGCTACAGGTGATCTCGACCCGGGCCTTGCGGAGGCCGGTTCGAGGTCGCAGCCTGCGCCCGAGATGGTCGAGACCACTGACAATGCGGATGCGAGCAGCGACGCTGCAAGCGATGCGCCGCTGTCCCCGGCGCCTGAAACCGGTGCCACCCCACAGCTGCCGAATGGCGCGCCAAGCGGACAGGACGCGCCGACGCAAGAATTGGCGCGAGACGCTGACCTTGCCGAGGCGCAGCCGACCGGCCCTGGTTCGCTGGTGGCCCCCGACGATCTGAGTGCTTTGTCAGATGCAGATACCACGCCGACGCAACGTCCCGAGGTGAGCGCGGATACGGCAATCGCCGAGACGGCTGGACCGGATGTCGCGCAGGCGCCCGCGGTCGGTGGGGCAGAAACGGTAACGGAGCCGCAGCCGCAGCTGCAACAGCCCGAGGTGCCGCCTGCGCCGCAGACCGAGGCTGCCGTTGTCGCCGCGACAGACCCTGCGCCGCTGCCGGTTGAAAGCGACGCCGATGACCGCGAAGCGGTTGAGGAAGATGTTCTGGCGACACTTCCGCCAAGTGATGACCCCGTTGTCGCACCCGAGGACGCCCCTCGATCCGATGCGGTGACGGTTGTCACGCCGCCCTCTGGTGAGGCTGTGTCGCAGGCTCCGGACATTGGCACCCCGCCGCGCGCCACGACGTTGCCTGTGATCGGCATTGCGCCCGCAGTGCCGGAAAACGAGGCAAGCGACACCGACCTGCCTGAAGCGAAAACGCCTTCAGCTGAGGCCGAGACCGATCAGGTCGAGGATACCGCCAGCCTGTCGCCGCAGATCGGAACGCCGGTGGTGCCCTTGACCGAACGGGATGACGAAGAGCGGATCAGCGCAGTTGCATCCGGAGTTCTGCCTTTTGCGGCTTACTCCGAACCCTTCGAGAACCGGGACGGGCGGCCGCTGATGTCCATTGTACTGATCGACGATGAGGGCGCTGTCGGAGCCGAGGCGCTGGCGGAGTTCCCCTATCCCTTGAGCTTTGCAATCGACCCGGAGGACCCCGATGCCGCCGCCAAGATGGCGGCGCGGCGCGCGGCCGGGTTCGAAGTCCTGATGCTGGCCGACTTGCCCCGCGACGCTGCGCCGCAGGATGCCGAAACGGCGCTGGAGGTCTGGCGGCGGCAACTGCCCGAAGCGGTGGCAATCCTCGAAGGTGTGGAGACCGGGGTGCAGGGAAACCGCCCGCTGGCGGATCAGGTTGCGGCCGTGGCCGCATCAGCCGGTTACGGGCTGGTGACCCAGAACAGCGGCTTGAACACGGTGCAGAAACTGGCGCTGCGTGACGGGGTTCCCGCGGGCGTGGTGTTCCGGGATTTCGACGGTGCCGGGCAGGACCCACGTGCAATCCGGCGCTTCCTGGATCAGGCGGCCTTCCGGGCCGGGCAGGAGGGCGCGGTGATCATGTTGGGCCGGCTGCGGCCGGATACGATTTCCGCCCTGCTGATCTGGGGGCTTCAGGACCGGGCGAGCCGCGTCGCCCTGGCACCGGTGTCGGCCAGCCTGCTGGCCAAACTGCCGCCCAAATAACCATGAAAAAAACGGCGCCCGGATTGGGCGCCGTTGCTATTGGCCGGAATAAATCTCGACAGACACCTGCCAATGCGGTTTTCGACCGTTCAGCGGTTGCCGTTTCCAGTGAAACGCGCAGCGTCTGCCGCGGCGCGCCGGATGGCATTCGACTTGTGCACGGTTTCCATGTATTCCGCCTCGGGATCGCTGTCATAGACAACGCCGCCCCCGGCCTGGATGTAGAGCTTCTGATCCTTGACGATGGCGGTACGCAGGGCGATGCACATGTCCATGTCGCCACCTGCGGAAAAGTAGCCGACACCGCCGCCGTAGATGCCGCGCTTCTCCGGCTCCAGCTCATCGATGATTTCCATCGCGCGCACCTTGGGGGCGCCGGAAACGGTGCCTGCAGGCATACCGGCAAAGAAGGCGTCCAGCGCGTCCTTGTCCTCGGCCAGTTCACCGACGACGTTGGAGACGATGTGCATCACGTGGCTGTAGCGTTCGATGATGAACTTCTCGGTCGGGCGCACGGTGCCGATCTTGGAAACCCGGCCAGTGTCGTTGCGGCCGAGGTCCAGCAGCATCAGATGTTCCGCCAGCTCCTTCTTGTCGGCCAGCAGATCGGCCTCCAGCGCCTTGTCTTCTTCGGGTGTTGCACCACGGGGGCGGGTGCCCGCGATCGGACGGATCGTGACCTCCTGCCCGAAGACGCGGACCAGGATTTCGGGGCTTGCGCCAACCACCTGGAAGCCGCCGAAGTTGAAGTAGAACATGAACGGCGACGGGTTGGTGCGGCGCAGCGAACGATAGAGCGCAAACGGCGGTTGACGGAATTCCTGGGTCCAGCGCTGTGCCGGAACCACCTGGAAGATGTCGCCTGCGCGGATGTACTCCTTGGCCTTCTCGACCGCGGCCATGTAGCCGTCCTTGGTGAAGTTTGACTGTGGCGGCGCGACCTCGTCGGCGTCGCCCAGATCGCGGCTTTCCGACGGCATGGAGCGTTCCAGATCCCGCACGGCGTCCATCACCCGTTCCGCCGCCTGGGCATAGGCGGCGCGGGCGGTCTGCCCTTCGCTGACCCACACAGGTGAGACCACCGTGACCTCGCCCTTGACGCCATCGAGCACGGCGATGACAGAGGGGCGCATCATCAGTGCATCCGGCAGCCCGAGCGGGTCCGGGTTCAAGTCCGGCAGGTGCTCGACCAGGCGGATCATATCATAGCCGAGATAGCCGAATAGACCCGCCGCGGCCTGTGGCAGATCGTCGGGGAGGTCAATCCTGCTTTCGGCGATCAGGGCGCGCAGGTTGTCCAAGGGGTTGCCGTCCTGCGGCCTAAAAGCCTCGGCGTCAAACCGTGCGGACCGGTTCAGCGAGGACTGCTCCCCATGGCAGCGCCAGACGAGATCGGGTTTCATGCCGATGATCGAGTAGCGTCCGCGCACTTCGCCGCCAGTGACGGACTCCAGCATGAAGGCGTCCTTCTGGGCGCCTGTCAGTTTGAGCATCAGCGACACGGGGGTGTCGAGATCGGCAGCCAGGCGGGCGTAGACAACCTGGTTTTCACCGGCCTCATACGCCTTTGCAAATGTGTCGAAATCCGGGGTCAGAGCCATGGTCCGTGCCTATGTTACTGGAAGTTGGCCTGCGCTGCGTTCAGCGCCTGCTGGTCAACGCGGGGCTCCGCGCGGGTTTGCACGTCCTGCATGTAAGCCTGGAACAGCGCCTGTCCCAGCGACTGGTCGAGCTGCGCGCCGAGGGCCTGGGTCAGCAGGGCCAGGTCATCGCTTTCCTCGGGCGGCAGGGTGCTGTTGAGACGCACGATCACGACGGAGTTCTCATCCTGCACAAGGCGGAACTCGCCCGGCTGCATTTCGAACACCTGCTCCATCAGGTCGGCCGGAACGCTCTCCAGGTAAGCGGTGCGGGTCAGGCCGTTCTCGGTGATGACTTCCGCATCCTCGGCAAAGCTGCCGGCGTCTTCGGCGGCGGCAAGGATTGCCTCGCCCTGGTCGCGCAGGGCGGCAGCCAGTCGATCAGCCTGCCATGCTGCGAGAACCTTGTCGCGGGCCTCGGCAAAGGGCTGCGGGCGTTCGGGCAGAATTTCGTCAAGGCGCAGGGCAAACAGGCTGCCATCCTCGAGAAAGTCCACCTCGGGGAAGTCTTCCTCGGTCACCTTGGCGGCAGCGGCGCGGAACTCCTGGTAGGCGGCGATGCCTTCGCTGTCTTCGCCAGTCCAGTGGATCTGGGCCAACTCCAGGCCGTTCTCGGTTGCCAGTTCCTCAAGGGTGGCACCGCCGGCCAGCATATCGTCGATGTCTTCCGACTGAGCTTCCACCAGGCGACGGGCGCGGTCGGATGCCAGCTCTTCGCGCAGTTCGGGTTCCGCCTGCTCAAACGGGGTGATCTGTGCTTCGAGGCGGCCGTTCACACGATACAGGGCAGGGCCGAGATCCGAGGGCAGCGGGCCCACGACATCGCCAACTTCCGCCGAGAAGACCGCTTCGCCAGCCGCGCCGAGTTCGCCCATTGCAACGTCGCCCAAGTCGATGTCCTGCAGGTTGAGGCCGCGGCTTTCGACCAGGCTTTCAAAGGTGGCGCCACCGGTTTCCAACTGCGCCTTGGCGCTGGCGGCGCGTTCTTCGTCCGCGAAGACCAGGCGTTCGACCAGCCGCCGCTCAGGCTGCTGGTACTGGTCGGCACGATCGTGGAACAGTTTCTCCAGATTTTCCTCCGGGATTTCGATTTCGTCCAGCAGCATGTCGGGACGCAGCGCTGCATAGGTGATGACCTTGGTTTCCGGGAGCATGAACCGCTCCTGATGCGCGCCGTAATATTCCCGCAGCGTTTCGTCCGACGGCACCTCGGCGGTGAGGGCAATGTCGCCTGCATTCAGCTGCACGTAGGAGAAGCTGCGGCGCGCACCGATGTAGTCGGTCAGCGTTTTCGTCAGCGTGTCAGGCATGTCAGCGCCAGCCAGTATCGCGCCCTGGATCAGAGTGCGTGCGGCCTCACGGCGCAGATCTGCCTCGAATTCGTTTTCGCTCAACCCGACATTGTTGAGCGCGAAGCTGTAAGCCTCGCGGTCGAATTTGCCGTCCACGCCTTGGAACGCGTCAATGGCGGCAAGTTCCTTGATCAGGTTTTCGTCGCCAATCGACAGTCCCAGTTCGGCCGCTTCGTGATCGAGGGCAGCGATTGAGATCAGCCGTCCAAGAACCATGCGATCGATCCCGAAGGCGCTGAGCTGCGCCATGGTGACGGGCTGGCCGGTCTGGGATTGCAGCGACTGTTGCTCGCGACGCAGCTCGCGCACGTAGTCGGCAATGCGGACTTCCTGATCGCCGACGCGGGCAACAGACGACGCCGAGCTGGTGAAGTTCACCGCGCCGAAACCGGCGAGACCCACGATCAGCATCCCCATCAGGATCCAGACAAAGGTTTTTGATAGCTTTTTCATGCCTGCGGCCATGATGCCCTCTTTAGTGATGTGTCCTGCGGGGAGCGGCCCCGGCGGGAATAAATGCCGCTGACTGAATACGCGGCTGCTCGCAGCGGAGCAAGGTGATTGCGGCGTGACCGGAACGCTTCAGGCGTCGAACGCCGCCAGCCGGTCGAACAACTCGGCGATGCCGTCGACATCGACATTGGCAAAGGCAATCCGGAACTGGCGTGCGCCGTCGGGATTGTCCGCCGGCATGAACATCGAGCCCGGCAACATCAGCACCGAGGCCTCGGCGACCAGCCTGCGCGCGATGTCCTCGGCGCTTTGCTTGAAGGGATGCTCGACATAGGCGAAATAGGCCCCGCACCCCAAAAGTTTCCAACCGCGGGCGGCAAGGGTGGGAAAGCCAGCTTCGATGGCGGCGCGCCGGGCGAGGATTTCCCGCCGCTCTTCTGCCAGCCAGCTGCCAAGGTTTTCGATCCCCCAAAGCGCGCCGATCTGTCCGAGTTGCGCCGGGCATATGGTGACGGTGTCGAGGAACTTCTCCATTTCAAACAGCCTGGCCGGTGCGGCGGCAATCGCGCCGACCCGGTGCCCGGTAAGCCGGTAGGCTTTGGAAAACGAATAGAGGTGGATCAGTGTCTCGGGCCAGTTCGGCAACTGAAAGAGCCCGTGCGGCGCGCCCTCGCGGCTGTCGAAATCGCGATAGGTCTCGTCCACGATCAGCGTGAGGTTCCGGGCGCGCGCGAGCTCAAAGAAGTCGCGGAGCAATTCGGCGGGGTATTCGACGCCGGTCGGGTTGTTGGGCGTAACCAGCACGATGGCCCGCGTGCGGGGCGTGATCAGAGCCTCGGCCTCGGCGACCGAGGGCAGCATGCCCGACCCGACCTGCAGCGGCTGCGCGCGGACGCCGGTCATGTCCAGCCACATCTTGTGATTGAAGTACCAAGGGACCGGGATGATGACATCGTCCCCTTCGCCGCAGAGCGCCGATATGGTGGCGGCAAAGGCCTGGTTGCAGCCGGAGGTGATGGCTACCTGATCCGCCGTGATCCGTGCCTCGTAATGGCTGGAGATCTGTGCCGCCAGCGCCTGCCGCAGGTCCGGGTTGCCCAGCACGGGCCCATAAAGATGCGCGGCGGTGTCCTGCAGGACGGCCTCGGCCATGGCCCGGCGCAGCCCTTCGGGCGGAGCTTCGGCAGGTGCCGCCTGGCTGACGTTCAGCAGGGGCCGGTTCTTGGGGAAGTCCACGCCGTCAAGCCAGCGGCGCGATTCGACGATGGGCGAGACAAAGGTGGCCTGTGTGCGGGGGGTCGTCATGCAATGTCCTGTCGGCGGCAATGTTGAAATATTTTTGGTGCTCTTGCGGCGCGACATGTCTGACACGGCGTCTGGTGTACCTCAAGCTGTAAAGGTGCGCAGGAAATCCGGTTTCAGACCGGGCCGCGCGGACCAAATGCGCTCCGTTAAAAGAAAACGGGGATGCCGCCACGATGGCGCATCCCCGTTCTCAGGTTGGTCGGCCGGGCAGGGGGTTAGTCCTTGCCGCGGTAGGGTTCGACATATTGCAGCGCCATGTCCCATGGGAAGAAGATCCAGGTATCCTGGCTCACTTCCGTGATGAAGGTATCGACCATCGGCCGCCCCTTGGGCTTGGCGTAAACGGTGGCGAAATGGGCCTTGGGGTACATCTGGCGCACAAGCTCCAGCGTCTTGCCGCTGTCCACGAGGTCATCGATGATCAGCACGCCCTCGCCGTCGCCCATCAGCTTGGCATCCGGGGCCTTCAGCACCTCGGCTTCCCCCTGGGCCTGATGGTGGTAGGACTTCACCGAAATGGTGTCGACCGTGCGGATGTCCAGCTCGCGGCTGACGATCATCGCGGGCGCCATGCCGCCGCGGGTGATCGCCACAACGGCGCGCCAGGGGGTGCCGTTCGGCCCCTGGCCGTCGAGGCGCCAGGCCAGGGCCCGGCTGTCGCGGTGGATCTGATCCCAGCTGATGTGAAAGCCTTTTTCGTGTGGCAGACGGTCTGTCATGGTGTTTGCTCCCCGCGAGGTCGCGCCAGAGTGCCTGAACCGGGAAGCTCGGCCGGATCAGGCTGGAGTGGCTGGTTTCTTGTTACTTGGTGATATCCGGCGCGTCCACGGCCTTCATGCCGACGACATGATAGCCTGCGTCCACGTGCAGGTTCTCCCCGGTCACGCCGGAGCTGAGGTCGGACAACAGGTAAAGCGCGGATTTGCCGACATCGTCGATGGTCACGTTGCGGCGCAGCGGCGAGTTGTATTCGTTCCACTTCATGATGTAGCGGAAATCACCGATGCCGGATGCGGCCAGCGTCTTGATCGGGCCGGCGGAGATCGCGTTGACGCGGATGCCGTCCTTGCCCAGATCCTCGGCCAGGTATTTCACGGAGGCTTCCAGCGCCGCCTTGGCCACACCCATCACATTATAATGTGGCATCACCTGCTCTGCGCCGTAATACGTCAGCGTCAGCAGCGAACCGCCGTCGTTCATCATCTTTTCAGCGCGGTTGGCAACGGCGGTGAAGGAATACACCGAGATGTCCATGGTCATCTGGAAGTTGCCGCGGGTGGTGTCGACGTAGCGGCCGCGCAGTTCGTTCTTGTCGGAGAAGCCAATGGCGTGCACCACGAAGTCCAGCTTGCCCCATTTCTCTTCCAGCGCTGCGAACAAAGCGTCGATCGACCCTTCGTCAGAGACGTCACACGGCAGGACGATGTCGCTGCCCAGCTGTTCGGCCAGCGGGCCGACACGCTTTTTCAGAGCCTCGCCCTGGTAGGAAAACGCCAGCTCAGCACCGGCCTCGGCGCAAGCTTTGGCGATGCCCCAGGCAATCGATTTGTCGTTGGCCAGGCCCATGATGAGGCCGCGTTTACCGGCCATCAGTTGACTAGACATGCAGGGTACTCCGCCTGTGTTCTATTGAATTAGGCGGTGTTTAATATGCCGGGCGCACCGCATCAAGCCTTCACGGCCTTGTCGAGGGGCGGGAAGCTGCATAGGTTGCGGGAAAAGTTCAACCGAGGTGTCCGATGTCAGACCGATCCGGAATTTTTGCAGGCGATGATCCTTTTGCCATCGCGCGGGCCTGGCTGGCCGAAGCGGAAACCAGCGAACCGAACGATCCCAACGCCATTGCGCTTGCCACGGTTGATGAAACCGGCCTGCCGAACAGCCGGATGGTTCTGTTGAAGGAGATCGAGGATGACGCCTTTGTCTTCTACACCAATTACCAGAGTGCCAAGGCCCGGGAACTGGACCAGGCGGGCAAGGCTGCCTTCGTGATGCACTGGAAGACCCTGCGTCGCCAGATCCGTGTTCGCGGCCTGATCAGCCGCGAGGACGGGGCCAAGGCAGATGAATATTTTCGGTCACGATCACTCAAAAGTCGGCTGGGGGCCTGGGCCTCGCAGCAATCGCAGCCGCTTGAAAGCCGTGCGGCCCTGCTGGCCGAAGTTGCCAAGGTAACGGCAAAACAGGGGCCAAACCCCGCGCGTCCGCCGTTCTGGGGGGGCTATCGTTTGGCACCGCTGGAAATCGAGTTTTGGGCCGATGGCGCCTTCCGGCTGCATGATCGTTTTCGCTGGCGACGTACGGAGTTATCGGCGAATTGGGAGGTTGTCCGCTTGAATCCTTGATCGGATTAACCAATGTTAACCGTGGGTCAATAGCGAATTCGTGACAATTTCAAGACTTTTTAACTTGAACTCCAATGTCAGAATCGCGCATCTGATCAGCGTCAAAATATAAAAAATATGTGGGAACATTAAGTGGCAGAAGATCTCAGCAGCTTGCAGCAGGTACAAGGGCTGGTGAAGTGGTTCGACCCGGCCAAGGGCTATGGGTTCGTGGTTTCCGACGAGAGCGGCCCGGATATTCTGCTGCATGTAAATGTCTTGCGTAATTTCGGACAAAGCTCGGTGGCAGACGGCGCCCGCATCGAAGTGGTGACCCATCAGACCGGTCGCGGCGTGCAAGCGGTCGAGGTTCTGTCGATCCAGCCGCCCGAGCGCAGCGACACGCCGGTGCTCAGCGATTTTGCCGATCTTGATATGAGCAGCCTGCGCGATGAGCCGCTGGAGCCTGCACGGGTCAAGTGGTTCGACAAGGGCAAGGGGTTCGGCTTTGCCAATGTCTTTGGCCGGGACGAAGACGTGTTCCTGCACGTCGAAGTGCTCCGCCAGTCGGGCCTCGCGGACCTGCAACCGGGTGAGGCGCTGGCTATGCGCGTCATCGACGGCAAACGCGGTCGGATGGCCGTGGAAGTTCTGGCGTGGGAAGCCGCGCTGTCCTCGGACACGCGGGACTGACGCTATGGGGCTGCGGCGCGCTTTGCTCAGCATGGCCGTTGCAGCGCTCCTGAGCGTCGCCGCCGTACCCACCTTCGCAGGCTGCACCGCCGATAAGGTGCAGCTGCGGGGCGATTGGGGGCAGACCTCGTTCATCGTTGAACTCGCAGACACCGAGACCGAGCGTGCCCGTGGGCTGATGTTTCGCGAGACCTTGCCTCGCGGGGCAGGGATGTTGTTCGTGTACGACCGCCCACAGCCCGTGGCCTTCTGGATGAAGAACACGCTGATCCCGCTGGATCTGATCTTTATGGACAGGCAGGGGCGGGTCACGCGCGTGCACGAAGACGCGGTTCCCGGCGATCTGACGCCGATACATGGTGGCAATGAGGTGTTTGCGGTCCTGGAGATCAACGCCGGGCTTGCGCGTCGCTATGGCATTGCCGTCGGCAGCCAGATGCAACACGAAATTTTTTCGCAAGATAGCGCAGTTTGGCCCTGTTAGGGCTTTTCAAATCAGTCAGGCGGATATAGGAAAGCGCACGGTCCGGGGCGTGGCGCAGTCTGGTAGCGCACCTGTTTTGGGTACAGGGGGTCGTGAGTTCGAATCTCGCCGCCCCGACCACTTATCATCAAAATGATCAGATCGCTTGTTTGCACCTTTCTCGGGGCGGGCAGGCTGATTCTGTTGCTGCCCAGGTGCACTGTGTAACGGCGCGGTGGTGTTAAGGGGTTGTTAACCCCTTGTTAGGGGTTTGTTAACCGGCTGACGCCAGAAGGCGTCAATTGCGCGGCGCGAGCGGCCATCTTCAAATTCGCGATCGTCAAACCAAAGAGGTGCCAGCGTAAAATCTACGCCACCGCATCTTCGCGACCCAAACGGGCAATTTCCGGTCGGTCACACCTGGCGGGCAGGCGGACGGATTTGACGCGCTCCGGACAAGTTGTTAGGCGGATGGAAGAAATACGGCTTCCTTCGATCGACCGCCTGCATCCCCGCTCTGGTGTCGATCTGTGGATGAATCGTCGCAGCTTCGGCGACCCTCGATGCGGCTGAGAGCGTCAACAGCAAAGATGGCCTCAAAGGCGTAAATTTTGCGTTGACCCTTTATGGTGGAATACGTCAAATTGTGTTTACCGGTTGCACTGGCACTAAATCTGGTGGGGTTAATTGCCGCGGCAACAACGCTGATAACAGCAGACAACCTATCTGGTCTGGCCCTCGCAGGTCTTGGACGCGCCATGTCGTGGTGAGGAGTTGGATTCTGCTTTGGGTGGCCGGTGTTAACGGGTGCTGGGGGCACCGTAACACGTGAATGACCAGTGCTTGACAAAGGGGCAGAGCATGAAGATCGAACGCAAATTCACCAAGGCCGGGCAGGATGCATATGCGGATCTCGGCTTTGTTTCCGCGACCTCGGAAATCCGGAACCCCGATGGGACGATCGTCTTCAGGCTCGAAAATATCGAAATCCCCGAAAGCTGGAGCCAGGTCGCCAGCGACGTCATCGCGCAGAAGTACTTCCGCAAGGCTGGCGTGCCGTCGAAGCTGAAAAAGGTTCGCGAAAAGGGCGTGCCGGAGTTCCTCTGGCGTTCGGTTCCGGCACAGGGCGCCAGCTTTGGCAGTGAAACTTCCTCCAAGCAGGTGTTCGACCGCCTGGCGGGGGCATGGGCCTATTGGGGCTGGAAGGGGGGGTATTTCTCCTCGGAAGAAGATGCGCGCGCCTACTACGACGAGATGCGCTATATGCTCGCCACGCAGCGATCGGCCCCGAATTCGCCGCAGTGGTTCAACACCGGCCTGCATTGGGCCTACGGCATCGACGGCCCGGCCCAGGGGCATTATTACGTCGACTACAAGACGGGTGAGCTGACCAAGTCCGACAGCGCCTACGAGCACCCGCAGCCGCATGCCTGCTTCATCCAGTCGGTGTCCGACGATCTGGTCAAGGATGGCGGCATCATGGACCTCTGGGTGCGTGAGGCGCGGCTGTTCAAATATGGCTCGGGCACCGGAACGAACTTTTCCCACCTGCGTGCCGAGGGCGAGCCTCTCTCCGGCGGCGGGCGGTCTTCCGGCCTGATGGGCTTTTTGAAAATTGGCGATCGCGCTGCGGGCGCGATCAAGTCCGGTGGTACCACGCGGCGGGCGGCGAAGATGGTCATCGTCGATGCGGATCACCCGGATATCGAAGATTTCATCCAGTGGAAGGTGCTCGAGGAGCAGAAGGTCGCGTCGATCGTGGCCGGGTCCAAAATGCACGAGAAGATGCTGAACGGTATCTTCGAGGCGATCCGGAGCTGGGACGGCGCTGAAGCGGACGCCTACGATCCTGCTGTCAACGAGGGGCTAAAAAAGGCAATCCGCGAAGCCAAGAAGGTTGCCATCCCCGAGACCTACATCAAGCGGGTGCTGGATTACGCCAAGCAAGGTCACACCTCGATCGAGTTCCCGACCTATGACACGGACTGGGACTCCGAGGCTTACAACTCCGTTTCGGGGCAGAACTCCAACAACTCGATCCGGGTCACCAACGCGTTTCTGCACGCCGTGGAAAAAGATGCGGACTGGGAGCTGGTAAACCGCACCGACGGCGAAGTGGCCAAAGTGGTCAAGGCGCGTGACCTGTGGGAGAAGGTGGGGCACGCGGCCTGGGCCTGTGCAGATCCGGGCATTCAGTTCCACGACACTGTGAACGAATGGCATACGTGCCCGGAAGACGGTGAAATTCGCGGTTCAAACCCTTGTTCGGAATACATGTTCCTGGATGACACCGCGTGCAACCTCGCCTCTCTGAACCTTTTGAGCTTCCTGAAGGACGGGCAGTTCCAGGCTGACGATTACATGCACGCGTGTCGCCTGTGGACGCTGACCCTGGAAATCTCGGTCATGATGGCCCAGTTCCCGTCCAAGGAAATCGCGCAGCGGTCCTTTGACTTCCGCACGCTGGGGCTCGGCTTTGCAAACATCGGCGGCCTGTTGATGAATATGGGCTACAGCTACGACTCGGACGAGGGGCGGGCGCTGTGTGGCGCGCTGACGGCGCTGATGACCGGTGTGGCCTATGCGACCTCGGCAGAGATCGCATCGGAGCTCGGCCCGTTCCCGGGTTATGCAAAGAACGCCGATCATATGCTGCGGGTGATCCGCAATCACCGCACCGCTGCAAAGGGCAACGCCGAAGGGTACGAAGGCCTGTCGGTCAAGCCGGTGCCGCTGGATATCGCCAATTGCCCGGATGTACTGCTGACGGATCTGGCCGCCAGCGCCTGGGACGAGGCATTGGAACTGGGCGAAAAGCACGGCTACCGCAACGCGCAAACCACCGTGATCGCACCCACGGGAACCATCGGTCTCGTGATGGATTGCGACACTACGGGCATCGAGCCGGATTTCGCACTGGTCAAGTTCAAGAAGCTGGCGGGCGGTGGTTACTTCAAGATCATCAACCGCTCGGTCCCGGCTGCGCTGGAGAAACTGGGCTACAGTTCGGCGCAGATCCAGGAGATCGTCTCCTACGCCGTCGGCCATGGCTCGATCGGAAACGCGCCTGCGATCAACCACACCTCTCTGGCGGGTCACGGCTTTGGGCCCAACGAACTGGCCAAGGTGGACGCCGCCCTCGAGACGGCCTTCGACATCCGCTTTGTGTTCAACCAATGGACTTTGGGAGAGGACTTCTGCACCGGCGTGCTGGGCATTCCCGGACCGAAACTGAATGATCCCACTTTTGACCTGCTGCGTCATCTGGGGTTCAGCAAGGCAGATATTGATGCCGCGAATGACCACGTATGTGGAACCATGACGCTGGAAGGCGCGCCACATCTGAAGGAAGAGCATTACCCGATCTTCGATTGCGCCAACCCCTGCGGCAAAAAAGGCAAGCGTTTCCTGAGTGTTGATAGCCATATCTACATGATGGCCGCGGCCCAAAGCTTCATCTCCGGGGCGATCTCCAAGACCATCAACATGCCCAACTCGGCCACGATCGAGGACTGCCAGAAAGCCTATGAGCTGAGCTGGAGCCTCGGCATCAAGGCCAACGCGCTCTATCGCGACGGTTCCAAGTTGAGCCAGCCGCTGGCCGCGGCCCTGGTCGAGGATGACGACGAAGCCGCGGAGATTTTGGAGAGCGGCTCGACGCGGGAGAAGGCTGCCACACTGGCCGAAAAAGTGGTCGAGAAGGTGGTGGTCAAGGAGCTGGTTCGCAGCCACCGTGAGAAGATGCCGCAACGCCGCAAGGGGTATACCCAGAAGGCGGTTGTCGGGGGCCACAAGGTCTATCTGCGCACCGGGGAGTACGAGGACGGCACCCTCGGCGAGATCTTCATCGACATGCACAAGGAAGGCGCTGGCTTCCGGGCGATGATGAACAACTTCGCCATCGCGGTCTCTGTCGGCCTGCAATACGGCGTGCCGCTGGAAGAATTCGTGGATGCCTTCACCTTCACCAAGTTCGAACCGGCCGGCATGGTACAGGGCAATGACTCGATCAAGAACGCGACCTCGATCCTTGATTACGTGTTCCGCGAATTGGCGGTCAGCTACCTGGATCGCACCGATCTGGCGCACGTCAAGCCGGAAGGCGCCACCTTTGACGATCTGGGGCGCGGCGAGGAAGAGGGGGTCTCCAACCTGGCCGAGCTCAGCGAAAACGCGGCAACGCGGTCTCTCGAAGTCCTGAAGCAGATTTCCTCCACGGGGTACCTGCGCAAGCGTCTGCCGCAGGAGCTGGTGGTCTTGCAAGGCGGCCAGACTGACGGGCAGGCCCAAGGCACCGATCCCATCGCGGCGCTGCAATCGCTGGTCCCGGAAGTCGCGGATTCCGCCTCACCGGCTGCGAGCGGCATGGACGCACGCACCAAGGCAAAAATGCAAGGCTATGAAGGCGAAGCCTGCGGCGAATGCGGAAACTACACATTGGTGCGTAACGGCACCTGCATGAAATGCAACACCTGCGGCGGTACGTCCGGCTGTAGCTGATAAATCGCCTCCGCGGCACTGTTCCAATCAATGTGTGTCGCGGGGGCTTGGGGAAGCCTGTGTTTTACAAGTTTCCATGTTAATCCGGGACCGGTGCGCCTGTCCTGAACGCTGAGATGGTCCAGGCAAGAATAGGACACGGGCAGTCAACGAAGGAACCTGATCAGTGAAAACTGGCCCCCACTGCGTGCAGCGGGGGCCATTTCTTTTTGTAAAACAGTGGCTAAGGGCGGGTTTCTAAGGTTAACCCTTGGCCCGTTGCAGCATGCCGAAGAGATCGCGCGGATCGTCGGGGTCGGCCAGCATGTCCAGATCGATGAAGTAGTCGGTATCCTTGATGCGATCGCGGATGTAGCGGAGCGCCGAGAAATCCTCGATGGCGAAGCCAACGCTGTCGAACAGGGTGATCTGCCGATCGCTGTTGCGGCCGGGCTTGTTGCCGGTGATCACTTCCCAGAGTTCGGTCACCGGGAAATCCTCGGGCATCTGCTGGATCTCACCTTCGATGCGCGTTTGCGGCGGGTATTCAACGAAGACGTCCGAACGCGTCAGGATACCGGCTGCCAGCTCGGTCTTGCCCGGGCAGTCGCCGCCGATCGCGTTGATGTGTACGCCGCTGCCGACCATGTTGTCGGTCAGGATGGTGGCATATTGCTTGTCGGCGGTGCAGGTGGTCAGGATCTGCGCGCCCTCGATGGCTTCTTCCGGGGTTTTGCAGGAAACCACCTCGATCCCGAGCCCTTGCAGGTTGCGGGCGCATTTCTCCGTCGCGGCCGGATCCTTGTCGTACAGACGTACGGATTTCAGGCCGATGATAGCCTTCATCGCCAGCGTCTGGAATTCCGACTGTGCGCCATTGCCGATCATCGCCATCGTGTCCGAGCCTTTCGGGGCCAGATACTTGGCGGCCATGGCTGATGTCGCGGCGGTGCGCAGCGCGGTCAGCATGGTCATCTCGGTCAGCAGCACCGGGTACCCGGTGTAGACGTCCGCCAGCAGGCCGAAGGCGGTGACGGTCTGCAGGCCTTCCGAAGTGTTCTTCGGGTGGCCGTTTACGTATTTGAAGCCATAAGCTTCGCCATCCGACGTCGGCATCAGCTCGATCACGCCAACATCCGAGTGGCTGGCAACGCGCGGGGTCTTGTCGAAAAGCTCCCAGCGCTTGAAATCGGCCTCCACGTAGTCGGCCAGATCACGCAGCATCTGTTCGATCCCAACGTGATGAATAAGACGCATCATATTGTCGACGCTTACAAAAGGCACCAAAGCCTTGTCCGAAGGTTGGGTCATGCTGTCTTCCTTTCACGGGGGCTGAGGTGGATGCCTGCCAACATGCAGCGCACCGACCCGCCTGCGGTTTCAATGGTGGGGATGGAGAGCGGCAGCAGCTCGGCGCTGCGCTCGATCACGGCGATCTGGTCCGGCCTCAGCGCCTCAACTGCGCGGGCGGACAGCGCCAGCAGCCGCTGTCTGCCGGTGAGCTCCAGCGCATTGCCGGCGAAGGCAGCGATCTGTTCGGGGGTGAGGTCGATCACCTCGCGGCCGGTCTCCTCCAGCCGCGCGGCGACCTCGGCCCGGCGTTGTGCGTCGGGCAGCATCGAAAGGCAGATCAGCGCGTATTCGGTGCCAATGCCCATCAGAACGTTGGTGTGATAGACGTCGCGGCCCTGCGCGTCCTTGGCCTCGAACACCATGGGTTCGAAGTTGAAGTGGGTGCAGAAACGCTCCAGCAGCACCGGGTCGGCGCGGTTGGATTTCACCGTGTAGGCAATGCGGCCGATGTGGTCGAGCACCATGGCGCCGGTGCCCTCCAGCGCAAGCCCGTCCTGTTCCAGGCCGGAATAGTCGATCACGTCCTGCACGCGGTAGTCGCGTTTCAGCATCTCGATCACGTCCCAGCGCCGCTCCTTGCGGCGGTTCGGCGCGAACATCGGGTAGATCGCGATATGGCCGCCGGCATGGGTGGAGAACCAGTTGTTCGGAAACACGCTGTCCGGGGTTTCGGTGCCTTCGTCGTCAAAGACGTGAACGGTCACCCCGGCTTCACGCAAGGCTGCCACCGCCTGGTCGAACTCGGCCAGGGCTTGGATCCCGGTCGCACTTTCATCGTTGCGCGCAAGCGTCTGAAAAGCATTGTCTCCGCTGGTCTCCGGGTTGGAGCGGAAATGGTGCGGACGGATCATCACCACCGCGCCAGGGGCTTGCAGGCTGCTCATCGATAGCTCCGGGTCGGGCGGTCGAAGACGCGGCGGCCAAGGGCCGAGGCGCAGAGATCCACCATCAGATGCGCGGTGCGGCCGCGTTCATCGAGGAACGGGTTCAGCTCCACCAGGTCGAGCGAGGTCATCAGGCCGGAATCATGCAGCATTTCGCAGACCAGATGGGCCTCGCGCACGGTTGCGCCACCCGGCACGGTGGTGCCGACAGCAGGCGCAACGGACGGATCGAGGAAGTCCACGTCGAGCGACACATGCAGCATGCCGTTGGCGGCGGCCACCTGCTCCAGGAAGCGGTTCAGCGGCCCGGCTATGCCGTTCTCGTCGATGTCGCGCATGTCATGGGTGCGGATCACGCTGCCCTCCAGCGCCAGTCGCTCCTCGGTGTCGACCGAGCGCAGCCCGATCATGCAGACGTTTTCCTGTGGGACGGGGTTGGGCACGTCAGGAAAGCCGTCGAAATCCTTGCGACCAGTGAAATATCCCACAGGCGTGCCATGCAGGTTGCCACTGTCGGTGGTCTTTGGGGTATGGAAGTCAGTATGGGCGTCCAGCCACAACACGAACTGCGGACGGTTCTGGCGCGCAGCGTGGTTGGCCACGCCGACGACCGAACCCAAAGACAGCGAGTGATCTCCGCCCAGGAAGACCGGAAGGCCACGCTCCATGGCGTCTTCGGCCACGGTGGCGAGGCGCGAGGTCCAGGCGATCGTTTCGTTCGGCGCGTGAAGGAGGCCATCGTTGTCGTCTGCGGGATAGGGGTCAGGAGACAGGTTGCCCATGTCTGCGACGCTGTGACCAAGGCTCTGCAAGGCCTGGCGTATTCCGGCGGTGCGATAGGCATCTGGACCCATAAGGCAGCCGACCCTGCGCTTGCCACTGTCGACCGGGGCGCCGATAAGGATGCAATGTTGCTTTGTCACGGTGAGTGCCTCTCAAAAAAATCCGAGTGCCCTCATAAAAACTTCCGATATGCGATGGATTCCAGCAGTCATTTTGGCCATATTGGGTGACGTCTGATCGATTTGAGGTGGGATATGGACAAAACGGATGAGCGGCTGGTTTCCGCACTACGCCACAATGCGCGTGCGTCGCTATCGGACCTGGCACTGGAGCTGAACCTGTCGCGCACCACGGTCCGGGCGCGAATCGAACGGCTGCAGGCACGGGGCGATATCCTCGGGTTCACGGTGGTGATGAAGGAGGACGTTCTGCGTGATCCGGTGCGGGGCCTGATGCTGATCGGCATCGAAGGGCGCGGCACCAGCCGCATCACCCGGCAGCTGCAGGGGTTGCCCGAGGTGCGGGCGATCCACACAACGAATGGCCGCTGGGATTTGATCGTCGAACTGGGCACGGAGACGCTGGAAACGCTCGACACGGCTCTTGCCAAGATCCGCACCTTCGAGGGTGTCGTGAGCAGTGAGACCAATCTTCTCCTGGCGACCAAGAAAGATACGTAGAGAGAAAAGATCAGCGAAGCCAGGCCGTTGCTGGCTTCGGCTGATCTTCTTTCGTGTCAGCCCTGCTTGCGCGCGTGATTGCCTGCCGCGATCCAGATCAGGGCCAGAGCCACAGACGCTATGGCGTTCCAGCTCGCCATGGAGAGGTCCAGAAACTCCCACGGCACCTCGTCGCAACGAACCAGCGGCGCGCTCATGATCTGCTCCATCAGCTGATCGGCGGACAGGTTCCCCACCGGGCCCGAGGTGCAGGTGCTCGGGCCTTCCCACCATCCGCGCTCAACACCTGTGTGATAGGCGCCAATTGCCGCCGTTGTCAGCGCGGCGGCGGCGCCGAGATAGGCCAACAGCGCCCAAGGCAGAAACAGGGCCACAAGGCCAATGGCAACCGCCGCGGCGTGGGGGTAACGCTGCATGTAGCACAGGTCGCAGGGGGCCATCTGGCCGATGTACTGAAACCCAAGCGCGCCCAGAAGCAATGCCGCCGAACCGCCAGCCGCGATCACGATCAGAATACGATGCATATTCAGAGATACCTTATCATCAGAAAGCCACCGAACAGGAGAATGACGAACAGTGTGAAGACCAGTCCCAGACGCCGCTCGATGAAGTCACGGATTGGTGTGCCGAACTGCCACAGCAGACCTGCCACGAGGAAAAAACGCAATGCGCGTGCGAGTATGGAGGTCGCAATGAATGTTCCCAACGGCATCCCGGTCCAGCCGGACATGATGGTGATGACCTTGTAGGGAAATGGGGTCACACCCGCGCCCAACACGGCCCAGAAGCCGAAGTCATTGAAGCGTGTGTTGAACTCCTCCATGGCCGCGCCTTTGCCCATGGCCTCGAGCACGGGTTGGCCGATGCTGTCATAGAAGAACGCCCCGATCACATACCCCAGAACGCCCCCCGCAACCGAGGCCACCAGTGCAACCAGGGCCACCAGCCAGGCGCGCGACGGGCGGGCCAGGATCATTGGAATCATCAGGACGTCGGGCGGGATCGGAAAGAACGAACTTTCCACGAACGCAACGGCCGCCAACCACCAGAGCGCCTTGGGGTGATCGGCCAAGGCCATCGTCTGGTTGTACAGTGGTTTGAGCATCTTATCTGCCTTGCGTTCTCAACCAATATCCAGAAGCGGGGTGACACGCGGGCAGTCGTCCGTCAACCTCTGCCATGCCGCAAATTCAGGTCGCAAATTTTCCGCGTCAGTAGGTTGTTTTGCCTCTGGACCTCGGCTTCTGGCTTGGCTAGGAACAGGTCGTGGCCCAAGTGGCGGAATGGTAGACGCAGGGGATTCAAAATCCCCCGATGGCAACATCGTGAGAGTTCGAGTCTCTCCTTGGGCACCACATTTCCGCAATCCAGCAAAATGAACCAGCGAGCCTCTGGGGGGCTGCTTTGGCGTAAAAACCCGCTTTTCTTTGTATTTGCGCAAATTCAACGGCTGTCCTTCAATCCGTAATCCGCGAAAGCGGCGATCACCTCGTCCATCTCGGACTGGGTCAGGATATGCGGTTCACCGATCATGAGGCTCTGCGCGTATCCCTTTGCCAATGTTTCCAATTCCACCATGCGCCACAGGGCGCGCGGCAGGCTTTCGCCAGTGCAGACCGCGCCGTGATTTGCCATCAGGCAGGCTGACCGATCTTGCAAGGCTGCAACGATGTTGTCCGAAAGCTGGCGGCTGCCGAACAAGGCATAATCCGCGAGCGGCACGTCGGTGCCGCCGAAGGCTGCGACCATATAGTGGCAGGCGGGAATGCTCTGCCTGTTCATCGCAAGCGCGCTGCAATGAACCGGATGCGCGTGAACAACGGCATTCACCGCGGGCTTGGCCTGCAGGATCGCGAGGTGAAATGGCCACTCGGTGGAGGGTTTCATCTGCCCCTCGGGCGCCGGGCTGCCATCCAGTGGAATCTGCACCAGCATATCAGGCGTCATCGCTTCGTAGGCAACGCCGGAGGGGGTGATCAGCATCTGATGTCCGGCCCGCACCGAAATATTGCCGGAACTGCCCTGGTTGATGCCTTCTGCATTCATTTGCAGGCAGGCATCAATGACCGCCTGCCGCACGGCAGTGGTGTCTTTATACGGGGGCTTCACAGGGTACCTCCCTGCGAAGTTTGTTCTGCTTGCGCGAGCTCGGGGAACAGGCGCGCCAGACCAGCCTCAGAGGCTTCGCAGATCCCGCGTTCGGTAATCAACCCGGTCACCAAACGGTTCGGCGTAACGTCGAACGCCGGGTTGCCGCCCGGCGTGCCGTCCGGCGTGACCTGCACGGTATCGACGTCGCCGGAGGCCGTTTTGCCCTGAACATGGGTGATCTCCTTTTCGCTGCGCTCCTCGATCGGGATTTCGGCAACCCCGTCCCGAACAGTCCAGTCGATCGTGGGTGAGGGCAGGGCAACGTAGAAGGGGACATCGTTGTCGCGCGCGGCAAGCGCCTTGAGGTACGTGCCGATCTTGTTGCAGACGTCGCCTTGGCGGGTGGTACGATCGGTCCCGGTGATGACGAGGTCGACCAGGCCATGCTGCATCAGGTGACCGCCGGCATTGTCCGTGATGTAGTTGTGGCTGATGCCGTGGCTGCCCAGCTCCCAAGCCGTCAGCGCGCCCTGGTTACGGGGGCGGGTTTCATCCACCCAGACGTGAATCGGAATTCCGGCATCGTGGGCTTGGTACATCGGGCTGGTGGCCGTGCCCCAGTCCACGGTGGCAATCCAGCCGGCGTTGCAATGGGTGAGCAGCCGCACAGGCTCCCCTTCGGGTTTTTCGGCGGCGATCTCGCGGATCAGTTCCAACCCGTGTTCGCCGATGCGATGGTTGATCTCGACGTCCTCATCAGCGATGGCATGGGCCAGCGCCAGCGCGGCATCCGCGCGCAGCCCCGGCGACAGCGGTCGCAGGTGGCTGCGGCAGCGGTCCAGCGCCCAGCGCAGGTTGATGGCCGTCGGTCGGGTTTCGTTCAGGAAGGTCCAGGCCTTGTCCATGGCAGCATCCGACGGGTCCTGTCGCATCGCCAGCGCCATGCCGTAGGCCGCGGTGGCGCCGATCAGCGGGGCCCCACGGACGCGCATTTCGACGATGGCGTCGGCAAAATCCTGCAGTGTTTCGACGGGCTGGATGCGGCATTCATGCGGCAGCCAGCGCTGGTCAATGATTTCCAGAACGTCACGCTGGGCGTTCCACCACAAGGAGCGGTAATGTGTACCGTTCACTTTCATTGCAGGTATCCTTCCATTTGCCGGCGCAGCACCGGGTTCGTCGCTTGGGTTCTTTCGGATATTGCCGCCGCGTTCAAGTGCTGCGGCACGCGGGCATCGCGATTGGCGCTGATTTTCGCCGCAGGGTCCGACGTACTTGCAGCAGCGACCTTTCAAAGTGTTCAATGCACCTACACATAGAGCGAACGCCGCGACGGCTACGGGTCGTGGCCTGAATTTATCCGATTGTTTGAAAGGCTATGAAATGAAATCCATTGGTACTGGTGCCGGACGCGCGCGCAGGGTGCTTGCCGTCGGACTGGCAGCTGGCTTGTTGTGCGCAGATCCCGGATTGGCCCAACAACAGGGGGCGGCTCCGCGGGTCTCCGTTTCTGAGGCGGTGATCGAGCCAATCCGGGACAGTGCAAATTTCATTGGTCGCGGGGAGGCAATCGACAAGGCGGACATCACCGCACGTGTCAGTGGCTACCTGGAAGAGATCCTGGTTGAGGACGGCGCCGAAGTCACCGAGGGCGACGTGCTGTTCCGGATCGAGCGCAGTTCCTACGAGGCCGTGTTGGAGAGCCGTCGTGCGGACCTTGCAAAGGCTGAGGCCAACCTCGAGCTGGCCAAGCTGGAGCTCGAGCGCAAGCAGGAACTATTGGCGCGCGGTTCAGTGCCGGAGGCAGACCGGGATACCGCCCGGGCGAATGAGCTGGTGGCAGAGGCGCAGGTGCGTGCAGCCAAAGCCGCCATTCGCCAGGCCGAGCTGGATCTGAGCTATACCGAGATCCGCGCTCCGTTTTCCGGACGGATCGGGCGTATTGCTGTCAGCCTTGGCGACGTTATCAGTCCCGGCGGCGCTCCCTTGGTCAACCTCGTGCGCGAGGCGCCGATTTACGTGTCGTTCTCGCTCAACGAAAAGCAATTCGTTGAAGTGTTGCAGATGCTGGACGCCGACGGCATTGACCGCTCTGATAGCACTCAGGCGCCAGAAGTCTTTGTGGTGTTGCCGAACGGCTCCCCGCTGGAAGAGCGTGGTCGCATTGCCTTTGCCGAGAACCGCGTCGATCCGGCAACCGGGGCAGTCACCCTGCGGGCAAAATTCTCCAACGAGCACCGGCTGCTTCTGGACGGCGCATTCCTGACCGTTGGCCTGCAATCCCAGGAGCCCGTTGACCGGCTGACGATCCGGCAGGCCGCGGTACAGCGCGACCAGCAGGGGCCGTTCGTGCTGGTGGTGAATGATCAGAACCAGGTCGAACAGCGCTACATCGTGACGGGCGATGCCCGGGGCGCCGACATCATCGTGCTGGATGGCCTGGCGCAGGGCGAACGCGTGGTGGTCGAAGGCCTGCAAAAGATCCGGCCAGGCGTTGCGGTTGATCCGGTGCTGGCCGAGCAGGCGGGGGACTGACCGATGCTGTCGTCAATTTTCATTTCGCGGCCGAAGTTCGCGATCGTCATTTCCCTGGTGCTGACCGTGATGGGCGTGATCGGCTACATGGCGTTGCCGGTCGCCCAGTTCCCCGAGATCACGCCGCCGGTCGTGAATGTCTCCACCAGCTATCCCGGGGCCAATGCCGAGACCGTTGAAAAGAGCGTCGCCGCACCGATCGAGGCGCAGGTCAACGGCGTTGACGGGATGGTCTACATGACCTCCACCTCCTCGGACAACGGCGGCTATTCTCTGGCGGTCACGTTCGAAGTCGGCACCGACCCCGACATCGCGGCGGTCAATGTGCAGAACCGGGTGGCCCAGGCGATGGCCGGTTTGCCCGCCGAAGTGACGGCCAGTGGGGTCGTCACCCAGAAAAGTTCGTCCAACATGCTGTTGGTGGCGGCGCTGACCTCACCCGGTAACACCTATGACAACGTGTTCCTGTCGAACTACGCTGCCATCAACATCAAGGATGCCTTGTCGCGCGTCGAAGGTGTCGGCAAGGCGGATATCCTGACCAATTTCGAATATGCCATGCGCATCTGGCTGGATCCGAACAAGATGGCCGGGCTGGGGATCGCGCCCTCCGATGTGATCGGCGCCATTCGCGAACAGAACGTCGAGGTTTCGGCAGGCCAGGTCGGCGCACCACCTGTGCCGGGCGATCAGGTGTTTCAATACACCATCAAGTCCAAGGGACGGTTGACCGAAGTCAGCGAATTCGAAGACATCGTCATCCGCACCGGCAGTGGCGGCAGCTCGGTCCGGCTCTCGGATGTGGCGCGGGTTGAGCTGGGCGCATCCACCTATAGCGCGTCCGGCTTCAACGATGGTGTGCCCTCGACGATCCTCGCGGTCTATCAGGCGCCCGGCGCAAATGCGCTGGCCGTGTCCGATGCGGTTCTCGGAGAGCTTGAGCGTCTGTCGGCGGCATTTCCGGACGATGTGGAATATACCGTTCCCTTCAACACAACCGACTTCGTCGAACAGTCCCTGAACGATGTTGTCTCGACACTGGTGATGACCTTCATTCTGGTGATCTCGGTGGTGCTCATCTTTCTGGGATCGCTTCGCGCAACGATCATTCCGGCGGTGGCCATTCCGGTATCGCTGATCGGCACCTTCGCCTTCCTGCTGGCGATGGGGATGTCCTTGAATACCATTTCGCTGTTCGCACTGGTGCTGGCGATCGGCATCGTGGTGGATGATGCGATTGTGGTCGTGGAGAACGTCGAACGCATCATTGCCGAAGAAGGCTTGCCACCGGCAGAAGCCACCCGCCGCGCAATGGGCCAGATCACCGGCCCGGTGATTGCGACCACGCTTGTGCTTCTTGCCGTGTTCGTCCCAGTCACTTTCATGCCGGGGATCACTGGTCGGCTGTATTCGCAGTTCGCGGTCACCATTTCGATCGCGGTGGTGATCTCTTCGATCAATGCCCTGACATTGTCACCCGCCCTGTGCGCGTTGATCCTGAAGCCCCGCAAGGGCGCCCCGTCCGGCGCTTTGGCGCTGTTCGAGCGGGGAATTGGCGGTCTGCGCGACGGGTATACCAGCGTCGTCAGTCGATTCCTGCGTCTGCCGCTGATCGGCCTTGCGATCATCGCGGCGGTGGCGCTGGGGACCGGCGGATTGTTTAATGCGTCTTCCAAGGGGTTCCTGCCTGCCGAAGACAATGGTTATCTGTTCGTGGATATCCAGCTGCCCGATGCGGCGGCCTTGGGGCGCACCGAACAGGTGACACAACGGGTGGACGCGCAGATCCGCGCCATTCCCGGCGTAGAAGGTACGGTGCTGGTCAACGGGTTCAGCCTGCTGAACGGCGCAAGCGCCAATGGTGCAATGATCATCGCCAACCTTGCCCCCTGGGACCAACGTGGCGAGGACAGCCAGCAGCCTGACGCCATCCTTGGGCAGATATACGGGATAGCCAACCAGGAGGCCGCCGCGAGCATCGTGGCGTTCAACCCGCCGCCGATCCCGGGCCTGGGGATGTCTGCCGGCGTCGAGATGGCGGTGCAGCAGACGGCAGGCGGCAGCCCGCAGGACCTGTCCCAGGCGTTGGGCGCGCTGGTCTACGCCGCGAACCAGCGGCCAGAGATTGCCCAGGCCTACACGACCTTCCGGGCGAATGTGCCGCAGGTCTTCGTGGATCTTGACCGGGAAAAAGCCAAGACACTGAATGTGTCGATCTCCGAGGTGTTCCAGACCATGCAGGCACAGCTGGGCTCCTACTACGTCAATGACTTCAATCTGTTCGGTCGGGTCTACAAGGTGCTGCTGCAGGCCGAGGGCTCTCATCGGGAAAAGATCGAGGACATCGGAAACCTCCATGTGCGGGCGCAAACTGGAGAGATGGTGCCGCTGTCGACACTCATCGATGTTGAAAACATCCTCGGACCGGTGCTGCTCAAGCGCCATAACATCTTTCGGTCCGCAACGGTCACGGCGGTTCCTGCCGAGGGGTTGTCCACCGGCGATGCGATCCGCGTGATGCAGGAGGAGGCGGCAACGGCCTTGCCGCCGGGCTATGCCTTTGAATGGACCGGCACTGCCCAGCAGCAGCTCGACTCGGCCGGTCTGGTCGTGGTGATCCTCGGCATGGCAGTCCTGTTCGGCTACCTGTTCCTGGTGGCCCAATACGAGAGCTGGACCATGCCCGTCGCGATCTTACTATCGGTGATCGTTGCCTTGTTCGGGGCGGTCGCCGCGGTGGCTTTGGTGGGCAGCGACATCAACCTCTACACCCAGATCGGCATGATCATGTTGATCGGGCTTGCCTCCAAGAACGCCATCCTCATCGTCGAATTCGCGATGGAGCAGCGGGCCGCCGGCAAGACGCTTGTCCAAGCGGCGCGCGAGGCTGCCAGCCAGCGTTTCCGGGCGGTCATGATGACGGCGTTGTCGTTCTTGTTGGGGGTCGTGCCTCTGATTGCGGCCTCAGGCGCCGGCGCAGCCAGCCAGAAAGCGATCGGCATCGCTGTGTTCGGCGGCATGCTGGCGGCCACCGTGCTGGGCGTTATCCTGGTGCCGGTCCTTTATGCCGTGATGCAGGGGTTGCGCGAGCGGGTGCGCGGCACAGCGGCCGCGAAACCGGCTGAATGACGCCTCTATGCAACCAAGGTCCCGGTCCCGCAGAAAATCGCGGGGCAGGGGCGGCGGCTGCTCCGTTCTGAATGGTTACAGTTCGCGAGCGCGCAACCCACGTTCGTGGGCCGCAGCAAGGATCAGGTCCCACTTTCTGGGCGTGCATCTGAACTCTGGCTCGACATCGCATGTCAGCGGCGCGCAGAAATCGATCGGCAGTCTTCGAGCTTCTGCCGACACGCAACGCTCCAGCGCCCAGAACCCGGTCAGCGACGGGTTCTCTCCAATGATTTGGCTCAAACGCATGTTGGCCGGGCCCCCTGTTTCTGCCTCGGTCGATGCAGTGCCGAGGCTATTTTGGAACAGCTTATAGGAGAGCTGACGTCAGTTTGTCACCTCCTAGTTTGGCAAACCTGGGCGATTTTTGCGACGTGTCGCAGCGCAGCGTCGCGGCTACGATTTGCTGACATCCGTGGCCGGAAACAGAATCGCCCACAGCTTTTTTCCCCTTGCAAGAGATACCTTTTCATGCCGCTGCGCCCATGCCGGTGACACGGGACGGGGAAAAATTGGTAAGTCACGTCAAAGCGCGGAAAAATATCGACTTAGGGGGTGCGTCAATTAATAGCACCCTTGACTTGGGGAGGTGGCAATGAAACCTTTTGCACGTGCATTTCACCTGCACGCGCCCTGCCTGTCGGTTTCTGTTTTACAGAGCCCGCCCCGGACGGTTTCGCCCCGGCGGCGCATGTGCAGGGCAGCCAATCATAAGACAAGTGGGAGAGACTTGATCATGAAACACACCAAGCTGACCATCGGTGCTTTGGTGACCGCCGCCTTCGTCGCGCCGGCCGCATCCGCGCAGGAATACATCACCATCGGCACCGGCGGCGTGACCGGTGTTTATTACCCCACCGGTGGCGCGATCTGCCGCCTGGTAAACAAGGGCCGCAAGGAGCATGGCTTCAAATGCGCCGTCGAATCCACCGGCGGTTCGGTCTACAACATCAACACCATCCGCGAAGGTGAGCTTCAGTTCGGTGTGGCCCAGTCCGACTGGCAGTACCACGCCTATAACGGCACTTCCAAATTCGAAGAACAAGGTCCGTTTGAAGGCCTGCGCGCCGTGTTCTCCGTACACCCTGAGCCCTTCACCGTGGTCGCCCGTGCCGATGCCGGCATCGAGACCTTTGACGACCTCAAAGGCAAGCGCGTCAACATCGGCAACCCGGGTTCCGGCCAGCGCGGCACCATGGAAGTGCTGATGGAAGCCAAGGGCTGGGGCATGGAAGATTTCGCCCTGGCAACCGAGCTGAAGGCGGCAGAACAGTCCGCAGCGCTGTGCGACAACCAGATCGACGCGATGATCTACACCGTTGGTCACCCGTCCGGCTCCATCCAGGAAGCCACCACCGCCTGTGACTCGGTGCTGGTGACCGTCGATGGCGAAGCCGTTGAAAAGCTGGTGGAAGAAAACTCCTTCTACCGCACCGCGACCATCCCCGGCGGCATGTACCGCGGCACCGACGAAGACACCAAGACCTTTGGTGTGGGCGCGACCTTCGTGACCTCGGCGGACGTGTCCGAAGATGCGGTCTACGCAGTGGTCAGCTCGGTCTTTGAAAACTTCGAAGCCTTCCAGAAACTGCACCCGGCCTTCGCCAACCTGAAGCCGGAAGAGATGATCAAGGACGGCCTGTCGGCGCCGCTGCATCCCGGCGCTGCCAAGTACTACAAGGAAAAGGGCTGGATCGAGTAAGTCGAGCCAGCAACGGAACGGGGCGCCAAAGCGCCCCGTTTTTGCCCCTAGGGGGAAATAGCGGCCGCGCTATCGGCGCTGGCCCAAAGGGAGATTATCCATGACATCCGATGCTCAGGGAAATCGACCGCTCAGCGAAGAAGAGCTTCAGGAACTGGTCGCGTCCTCTGACGCAGGCGCCCGCAATCCCGCCGGGAGTGTCGGCCTGTTCCTCGCTATCGTTGCGGTCATCTGGTCGGTTTTCCAAGTCATTCTCGCCTCACCGGTTTCCAACATGCTGCTGCCGGGCAGCGTGGTGAACAATTCCCGGCAAATCCATTTGGCGTTCGCCATATTCCTGGCCTATGCCGCCTATCCGGCGTTCAAATCCAGCCCCCGTGGTCAGATCCCGATCCAGGACTGGATCTTCGCCATTCTGGGCGCTGCAATCGCGCTTTATGGGTATATTTTCTATCAGAAAATCGTCGATTCCGGCGGGCTTGCCGATGATATGGACAAGTGGTTCGCCCTTGCGGGCCTGATCCTGCTGTTCGAGGCCGCACGCCGGGCGCTTGGTCCGGCAATGGCAATCATTGCCACGATTTTCCTGGCCTATGTCTTCTTCGGCTCTTCCGAATGGGTGCCCGAAGTCATCCGCTGGAAAGGCGCCAGCCTGAAGAAGGCCATGAGCCACATGTGGATCACCTCGGAAGGCGTGTTTGGTATCGCCCTGGGTGTTTCGACAAAGTTCGTCTTCCTGTTCGTGCTGTTCGGCGCGCTGCTCGACAAGGCCGGGGCAGGCAACTACTTCATCAAGATGGCCTTTGGCGCCCTTGGCCACCTGCGCGGCGGCCCCGCCAAGGCGGCCGTTGTCGGCTCTGCCGCAACAGGTCTGATTTCGGGCTCATCCATTGCCAATGTGGTCACCACCGGCACCTTCACGATCCCGCTGATGAAGCGGGTGGGCTTTACCTCCGAGCAGGCAGGCTCGGTCGAGGTTGCGTCCTCGGTCAACGGGCAGATCATGCCGCCGGTGATGGGCGCTGCGGCCTTCCTGATGGTGGAATATGTCGGCATTTCCTATGTCGAGGTGATCACCCATGCCTTCCTGCCGGCCGCGATTTCCTACATCGCGCTGGTGTACATCGTGCATCTGGAAGCGGTGAAGCGGAACATGCCGACCCTGGGCAACCGGGTGGTGTCCATGGGGCGCACCATTGGTGGCATGGCACTGTTCTTTGCGGGCTTTGCCGGCCTGTGCTACGGCGTGCAGTTCCCGGTGCAGTGGATCGTTGCCGCGATGCCGGATGCCTCCGGGCTGATGCTGTCGGCGCTGCTGGTGCTGACTTACATCGGCCTCCTTTGGCTGGCGGCAGGCGTGGATGACCTGGTTCCGGACGACCCCAATTCCGAGAAGGTCGAGCTGCCGGTCGTGTCCGAGATCTACAAGGCAGGTCTGCATTACCTGCTGCCGATCATCGTGCTGGTCTACTTCCTGATGATCGAACAGAAATCGCCGGGCCTGTCCGCGTTCTGGGCGACCGCGCTGCTGTTCGTCATTCTGCTGACGCAGAAACCGCTGAAGGCGATCTTCCGCGGCCAGAATACCGCTGCGAATGCCTTTGTGGAGGGCGTCACCGACCTTTGGAACGGCCTGATCGACGGGGCGCGCAACATGATCGGCATCGCGCTGGCGACGGCCACCGCGGGTGTGATCGTGGGGACCGTGACCCTGACCGGCGTGGGACAGGTGATGTCGGAGCTGGTTGAGTTCATCTCGGGTGGCAATCTGATCCTGATGCTGGTGATGGTCGGACTTCTGTCGCTGGTGCTGGGCATGGGTTTGCCGACCACCGCCAACTACATCGTTGTCAGTTCGCTGATGGCCGGCGTCGTGGTGGAACTGGGGGCCCAGTCGGGCCTGATCGTTCCGCTGATCGCCGTGCATCTGTTCGTGTTCTACTTTGGCATCATGGCCGATGTGACCCCGCCCGTCGGGCTGGCGAGCTTTGCCGCGGCGGCCGTGTCGGGTGGCGACGCGATCCGCACCGGGTTCACCGCGTTCTTCTACAGCTTGCGGACCGTGGCCTTGCCGTTTGTGTTCATCTTCAACACCGACCTGCTTTTGATCGATGTGACCTGGGCACAAGGGATACTGGTCGCGATCTCCGCGACGATCGCGATCCTCGTCTTCACCGCCGGCACCATGGGGTATTTCGTCAGCCGCAACCGGATCTATGAAAGCGTTCTGCTGATCTTTGCAGCCTTCGCGCTGTTCAGACCGGATTTCTTCATGGATCGGGTAATGCCGCCGTTCGCCGATGTCCCGCCCACCCAACTGGTGCAGGCGCTCGATACCGCCGAGCCCGGGGCAGAGTTCCGCATTACCGTGGAAGGACCCGATTTCGACACTGGCGAGATCAAGTCGACCACCATGGTGCTGACAGCCGACGGCAGCGGTGGCCAGCAAGCCGTCGACGCCTATGGTTTGCTGCTGCTGGAGGAAGACGGGATGATGAAGCTGGATGAGCCGATGTTCGGCACACCGGCCGCGCCAAACCTGGAGAGCTTTGACTTCTATGCCGATGAACCGGTGCAGATCCAGGCAATCCAGGCCCCGGCAAGCCAGCTGCCCAAGGAGCTGGTCTTCATCCCGGCTCTTCTGCTGGTGGCGCTGATCGCGCTGCTGCAACGCGGCCGCGCCCGTGAACAGGAAGGAGTACCGGCATGAGCAAACCCGTTCTTTGCGCTTTGGAGTTGAGCGACCGGGAGACGGACGAGAAGGTCCTGACCCAGGCCGCCAAGCTTGCCGATCTGGAAGGCAGCCAGCTGGACGTTCTCAACGTCTTGCCGGATTTCGGTGAAAGCTGGGTGTCGGGCTTCTTTGAGAAGCACCACCATGAAAAGGCGGTCAAGGAAGCGACCAGACGGCTGAGCGAGCTGTGTGACAAGCTTCTGGGGGATGAACGCAACGCCAAGGTTCGTCATCTGGTTGCGACTGGCACGGCCTATCAGGAAATCCTGAAGGTTGCAGAAAAGGCGGGCAGCGGTCTGATCGTGATTGGCGCGCACAAGCCGGATCTGAAGGATTACCTGTTGGGCCCCAATGCCGCGCGGGTGATCCGGCACTCGGATTGCTCGGTCTTTGTTGTGCGTTGAACCCGCATGAATCCCCAAGACTCAAGGGCGCCTTCGGGCGCCCTTATTCATAACCGGTCATTTCCAGATACCCCTGGCCGCTGTGGCTGCCGCTGACCTCGACCGGTCCCTCCCAATATGAAAACTGGGTGCCCATCCAACTTTGCGGGTTAAGCGCCTGGACTTCCACGGAAAGATCCCGCTCCTCAAGCACGAGGCTCCATCGTGTCGGGATCTCGCGCCCGGCGACTAAAGTAGTCTCCAATGGCTCGGCCCGGAATGCACCCGGGGCAAGCGCGGAGACGGTGCCATCGGCGCCGATCCAGGTGCCAGATGAGAAATTGCCGTTTTCGCCGCGCAGCACGAACCCCATCAGGCGGTCGCCGCTGTCAAGACTGAGCGAGAACCAATCCCAACCGCTTTGGTCTGCAGCCAATGGCTGGCTGGACCATTCCCGGTCAAGCCAGGCAGAGCCGCTGACCTTCACCGGGCCATCGCCGAGGCTCAATGTGCCTTGAACCTGGTAGTCGGGCTGCGAATAGTAGTAGCTGGCCTGACCGAGGTCCGATTTGACCGAATAGCCATCCGCACCGTGGAGGACCAGCGGGCCTTCAGCTTTCAGGTTTAAATTGTAATGAAAATCAGATGTTTGGGCTGCAAGTTTAAGATCGGCAATTCCATCTGATTGTGCCTGCATCTGCCAATCATCAATCCAGGCGGCAAATGGCTGGGCGGTGACCCCGGCCTGGCCAGTGCCGCCGCGGGCAATGCGCTCGGCGAACAGATGCCGGTCGCGCGAAGTTGCAGCCACATGACCCATCCAGATCTGAGGGTTCTGCCAGCCATCTTCGTTCCCCGGTGCCAAGGCCGAACGAAACAAAGTCCACTGGACACCATATTTTGTGCCATCCGCGGATTGAAGGTTGGCGGTCAAGTACCACCATTCAATTCGAAAATCCGAGTGCGGGCCGTGATCTTCCGGGAACTTGAGTGGCGTGTTCGGACGCGGGATGGCGAACCCCTCTGCACGGGAGCCGAGGCCCGCATAGCCCTGTGCCTCTGCGGCGAAGGGCATAGGGAGCAGGAAACAGGCGGCGATGAGCCACGACCTAGCGTTCATTGGCAAATACCTTCAACAAGTCCGCGGGGTCCAGTCGGCTTAGCCTCCAAGTCGGCAGGGCTGCCGACAGCGCGGCGGCAAGCAGGGCTAACAGGAAGAGTTGAAGCCAATCAGCGGGAAACAGGTACATCGGCAACTTCCAGCCAAAAGCGGCAACGTTGATGACCGCCAGCAGCGCCCAAGCCAGTGCCAACCCCAGTGGCAAGGCAAGAAGCGCGGTCATGGCTGCAAGCAGAAGACTGCGCAGCAGCTCCGTCGCGGCCAGTTGTCGCCGGGTCAGGCCCATGGCCCAGACCGGCGCCAGTTGCGGGAGGCGTTGCGCCCAAAGGGTCAGCAGGCTGCTGAGCATGGCAAATCCTGCCACCCCGAGAGTCAGTAGGTTCAAGGCGGCGGTAATAACAAAGGTGCGCTCGAAGATCGCGAGTGACCGCATTTTGATCGTCCGCTGATCTGTTATGGCGTCTGCAGGCAGATCAAAGGCGTCTCGTATAGCCTTGGAGACGGGAAGAATCTCTTCTTCGGGTACGCGCAGGCCAAACTGCCGGTTCGGCACGCCGGGTATCTGCGCCAGCAGGGTCGGCAGAGCGACAATTGCCTGTGCGTCAGGATTTCCGAAATCGGAATAGATTCCGACCACTTCTGCGCGCCAACCGGATTGCAATGCGACGTCATCTCCGGGTTTTAAGCCGTGGCGGCGCGCCATTTGCTCGTTGATCATGGCCGCTCCATGTCGAAACATGCGATCCCATGCATCGGATTTCGCGTCCAGCAACGGCCAATGATCGCGGTAGGTGGCGTGATCGACTACACCGTAAACACGCAGCGGCAGGCCCTCGTAGCGAAGGTCGGCACGCCGAACAGGAAGCGCGGGAATATCGCGAGCCGCCAGCCAGTCCTGCAACGCTGCCCCCTGGTGATCATTCCGCACAGTCACGTAGAGCTCCGCCGCGAGCCGCTGATCCAGCCAGGCGGTGAACGTGAGGCGAAAGCTGGAAACCATTGTCGTTACGCCTATATTCGCCGCCAGCGCCAACAGGAGCGCCATCAGCGCCAGCGACATGCCCGGAAGCTGGGCACGGGTGTCCGCCAACAACCATCCAGCGAAAGGCCCGCGCGTAAATCGCTGCGCCAGCGAAAGCAACAACGTTATGAGCTGCGGCAAGAGTAACGCGGCCCCGAGCATCAACGCGCTGAGAAATGCAAAACCTCCCAGAAGCCCTTCGGAAACAAGCAAGATTACTGCCCCGAGCATCAGAAGGGCCACCCCCGCAATCGCCAGCAGCCGGTAGGAGCGACGGACATGCTGGCCGCGCGCCTGCGAAGCTGGCGCAGCGAGCAAGGGCATCCGCGACACTTCATACAAGGTCTGGGCGCCGGCGACGAATACGCCCGCCAAGGCCATTCCCAATCCGGACAGCACCCAAGAAGGCCGCAGCTCCAAGCCTCTTTCGATCTGCGCGCCGTACAGACCTGACAGGGTGGCACTGACATCCGGTAGCAGGGCTGCCGCGACAAGATAGCCGCCAGCGAGGCCCAGAAGCGCGGAGAGGATACCAATCGCCATCAGCTCCGCTGCAATCAGCAAGACAATCAGGCGCAATGAAAGACCCAGCCCTCGCAGGGTGCGCAGCATGGCCCGCCGTTGCTCAAGACTGAGCGCGATGCCGCCCTGTACGATGAACAGGCCCACCGCGAAAGAAAGCAGTCCAAAAGCCGTTAGATTGAGGTGAAAACTCTCCGTGAGCCGGGCGGTGTCCGCTGCGTCGCCTGATGCGTCAAGACGCAATTCCGGGACCAGTTCGGCAAGGGGCTGAAGGCCGGATCGTTGCGTGGGCAAAAGTTGCATGTAACTGATCTGATGCGACTGGTTCAACAGGCGGCCCGCCAAGCTCAGATCCGCGATCAGCAGGTCGCGTGGCACATCCTCAACCGCGCGCAATGGGGGGCTGTCCGGCAAAAGGGTTAGCCGAGCAGCGGTGTCCGGGTGAGCGAACAGCAGTCCAGGTGGGGTGAGCGCAGTCAAATCCGGTGCGCCTTGCTCCGTTATGAGGGCGGCGGAAAGGGGGTGGCCCAGCAGGTCTATCCCCATGATATCAAATGCTTGATCGCCAAAATTTACGTTACCCGTTAAAACGGGCGTCACCTGCCATCCTGCGCGACGCAGGCGGGCAAATTGTTCAAGTGATATCGAACCTTCCATTGGACCCAGGCGGGCGCCAGCCAACCCTGCAAGCTGTTCTTCCGCTTGTTTGTAACTCGCGCGTGCCTCTGAATTGATCGCCTGTACCGCGGACCACAGCCCGGTTGCCAGCGCCAGTCCGACCGCCAGAGTCACCAATTGCAGCGGATGCCGCAGCCAGTGGGACAAAAGGGCCAGAAAGGCGGCCCGGATCATTCGATGCGTCCGTGATGCAAGTGTAGCTGCTGATCCAGCATCGACGCAATGCTGCGGGAGTGAGTGACCAGAAACAAAGCGGTTCCGCTGTCACGGACAAGCTCGAGCATCAACGCCATCACCTTCGCACTGGAGCTTTCATCGAGGTTGCCGGTAGGTTCATCCGCCAACAGCAAGGTCGGGCGAAGGGCGAGCGCGCGGGCAATGGCTACCCGTTGCTGCTGCCCGCCCGACAATTGGTCCGGAAACCGCGATCTCAGATCCGCCAGTCCAAGCCGATCCATCACTTCGGCTCCCCACTTCGGGTCCCAGCGCTCACCAAGCTGGGCATGCAGGGCAACGTTCCGCTCCACGCTCAGTGAAGGGATCAGGTTAAATTGCTGAAAAACCAAAGAAACCTTTGTTCGCCTTAGAGCCGCGCGCTCCCGGTCCGAGAGCGAGGACAGGGCGGTTCCCGCGACGGTGATCTCGCCGGTATCGAACAGATCCAACGCGCCGGCCAGGTGCAACAGCGTGCTCTTGCCCGATCCGCTTTCCCCGGTCAGCGCAAGGGTGCGACCGGCAGCAAGCTCCAGCGAGACGCCCCGCAGAACCGCGCTCGTCGGATCCTGCCCAGGATAGGTTTTGGTTACATTGCGGATCGACAAAACCATGGTGCGCCGAACCTCCTGCAGTCCGTTTGTCTGCCATCATTGCACTGAACAGGCTTGTGTAAGGGTTGTCCAGCCTGTCGGCCAGCTTCGAATTGACGCGCCAAGAGCGTTGCGAGACAGCTGTTAAGTTCCTAGGTTGGCAGAAATTTATCAAACGAGAGGCAGGCACTCCCGATGACCTTATGGGTGCAACTGATTTGGGGCTCGATCTTCCTCAGCATTTGCCTGCTGCTGCAGATCGCCATGCTGGTCTGGTGGGGCGCGCAATTGAAACGCTTGTTCTCGCTCTTCGACAAGCCGTTCCACAGATGGCAGTCGGGTTGCATCCTGGTCGTCACGATTTTCACCATTCTCGCCAGTCACACGGTACAGGTCTGGATCTGGTCGATAGCCTTCTACCTCAATGGTGCGCTGCCGGATTGGAACACGGCCGTCTACTTTATCCTGGTGACCTATACCACTGTGGGCTATGGCGACGTCGTGTTGGATCCGTCGCTGCGGGTCGGTGCGGGTCTGGCCTCGGTGAACGGCGTTCTGTCGTTCGGGATCAGCACCGCTTTCCTGGTGACCGCCATGGGGCGGTTGTTTTTCCACGAAGATCAAGCACCTGACGCGTCTGATTAAAGCACGGGCGCCAGCAGCCTTGCCATGGGGGCCATGATCCGCAGCAGGGGCTTTTGTTGGCTCAGCGGCTCCAGCTCATCGCTTGCGTTGACAAAATCGCGCTCAAGCATTTCAGCTACGTCAAGGGCTGACGCCTGATCAAAGAGCAATGCCATGGTTTCAAAGTTCAAGCGGAACGAACGGTTGTCGAGGTTGCAAGTGCCAACGCCAGACAGCGTCTCGTCGACGACAAAACACTTCTGATGCATGAACCCGTCGCGATAGCGGTAGATCTGAACGCCCGCGGCCTGAAGTTCATCAAAGAAGGCGAAGCTGGCAAGCCACGGCAAATAATGATCGACTTTCTCCGGCAACAGGATCCGCACATCCACGCCGCGCAGGCTGGCGTGCTGCAAGGCGGCGCTGACTTCCTGATCGGGAACGAAATAGGGGGAGGCCAGCCAGACTCGTTCCTGCGCGGCGGTAATGGCGGAAAAATACAGCATTGACCCATTGCCCACCGCATCGCCGGGACCGGTTGCCGCGATCAAGGCGGGCCTGTCCTCCGTGCCGGGGTGCGGCTCCCAGTGCAGGTGATCAAGAATTGGTTCCTGCGTGTACCAATGCCAGTCTTCGGCAAAAGACAGCTGGAGCTGCAGCACCACGGGACCGTTCAGCCTGACATGGGTGTCGCGCCAGGGCGATAGGGCCGGGGAGAGGCCGAGGTATTCATCCCCGACGTTGATTCCGCCGGTAAAGCCGATGCGACCATCAACGATGACCGTCTTGCGGTGATTGCGGAAATTGATCCGCATCCGCGTCCAGGGGCGGCGATAGCGCCCCGGTGCCACGAGGTGGATACCGGCGTGTTCCAGTTCCTCGATATAGGCGCGCGGCAGCTGGCGACTGCCGATCTTGTCCACCATCATCCAGATTTTCACGCCGCGTTTGGCGGCGGCCAGCAACCGCGCATGCAGCTGGTCTCCGATGCCGTCCGAACGCAGAATGTAATATTGAAGCAATATGTACTCCTGCGCGCCGTCAATCGCTTCAAAGATGCTATCGAAGGTCTGCCGCCCGTTGACCAGCAATGTCATGTCGTTGCCACGGCAGATCTTGAAGCCGGCAATCGCCTCGAAGGGGGCCGGGTTGATGGGCAGCGTCAACGGCGGTTCCGAGAGGGCGCTCGTCTTGGCGCGGCGTGGCAGCAAGGCCCTTTCCGCGGCGCGACGGGCCCGCCAATACCCCCTGAACCGGTGATCGCCGAACACCATGAAGGCGGGCAACGCGATCATCGGAGCCGAAAGCAGGAAGACGACCCAACCGATCGCCCCCTGCGGCGTTCGGGACGTGCGCGCCGCCCGTAAGGCGGCAACCGAGGCCACACCCCAGATCACGACCAACGCACCGGTGCTGAGGACGAACCACACCATTCATGCCCCCTTGCCTAAAATCCGAATTCGTACCGAGGCCGTTGCAAGCGGGCCATCAGCTGCGGCGACTGTTGCCAGAATGTGAGTTTCACCGGCCGCATTTGTCAATGGCTGGAAAATTCGCAGCTCTTGTGGGAACTTGTGGCCATGATGATCTTGCCGCCGATACACCGTTGGCCGACAGCCCTGCTGATCGCCGCCCGCCGTTTCAACCAGAAAAACGGCTGGGTGATGAGCAGCCATATCGCCATGTCGATGATGTTGGCGCTGTTTCCATTCGTGTTGTTTTCCGTGGCTCTTGCCGGCACCCTTGCGGGGCTGTTCTCGCAAAACCTCGAAATGGAGCAACTGACCGACCATGTGTTCGGTGTCTGGCCCGCGCCCGTCGCCAAGCCGATCCTGGCGGAGCTCAAAGCTGTGTTGCGCACCTCGAACACTCAACTGGTCACCCTGGGGGGGCTGCTGGCGCTGTACTTTGCCTCCAACGGCGTTGACGCCGTGCGGGTGGCGATGGTGCAGGCCTATCACGACACTGACACGCGCCCCTTCTGGAAAACGCGCGGACTGTGTATCGCACTGGTGATCCTGGGCGGCGCAGGGATCATTCTCGCCGCAACTGTTGAGATCCTGGTGCCACTTTACATGCGCTACCTTGCCGATCTCTTGCCCTTTGCGACGGTGCCGAAGGGGCTGGAAAGCGGGCTGAGCGGCATATTCGCCCTGAGCCTGCCTGTCGGCGCTGTGCTGTCCTTTCATCTCTTGCTGCCGGGGCGGATGCATCGGTGGCAAAGGATTCTCCCCGGCGCATTGCTGACATTGCTTTTGTGGCTGGCTGCCGGTGGCGGTTTCGCCATTTACGTCAGCAGCTTTGCCCAATATTCCGCGACATATGCAGGATTGGCCGGGGCGATGGCCGCGATGATCTTTCTCTACCTCAATTCCGCGATCTTGATTATCGGAGCGGAATTCAACGGGGCCTTGATTGATCTTGCGGACGAAGCCAACAGGGCCCAGGGCTGAATTCGGAAACGGGTGTTTCCAAAGTTTCAACAATAAGGCGAGCCTGCCATAATTCGGCCCAAATGCGTTCCTAAAGGCGGTCTAAACCGGTGACACCACCGACGATCCAGAAGGACCGACCAAGATGAATGTCCAGACGCCGCGCCGCCAGGAAAAGTTGTTCGCGAAATTGCGCAAGACGCTGGAAAACTGGCGGGACCGGGCGCCCTTGCGCGTGTACCGGCTGGCGGAAGGCGAGGGGGAATCCGCGCTCATGCTGCGCCACCTTGCGACGCAATCTCTGAGCAGCCCCCGCCGGTTCCGCTTTTGACCTAGCCGCGGAACCCTGTCGCCACGACAAATTTCTCGGAACTGTCGGAGCGTGAGGAGGGCGGCTTCATGTTGACCACCTTGGTGAATTTCTGCTTCAGCAGCTTTTGAAGTTCGCCCTCGGCACCGCCGGCCAGCACCTTGGCAACAAAGGTGCCTCCTTCCTCGAGGACGTCGAAGGCGAAGTAGGCCGCTGTCTCGCACAGCGAAATGATGCGCAAGTGGTCAGTCTGCTTGTGTCCCGAGCTGGCCGCGGCCATATCCGACATGACCACGTCTGCCTTGCCGCCAAGCCATTCCTTGACCTTTTCGTCGGCACCATCATCCATGAAGTCCAGCTGGTGGAACTCCGCGCCAGCCAATGGTTCGACCTCCTGCAGATCGACGCCAATGATGCGACCGACGGCTTTGCCCGGCTTTTCCCCAAGGGCGTTGATCCGCTTGACAGCTACCTGCGCCCAGCCACCTGGCGCACAGCCAAGATCGACGACACGCGCACCGTTCACCAGGAACCGGAAGCGATCGTCCAGCTCCATGATCTTGTAGGCGGCACGCCCCCTGTAGCCTTCGGCCTGCGCCCGCTTGACATATGGGTCGTTCAGCTGCCGCTGCAGCCACCGGGTCGAGCTGAGCTTGCGCCCGCGGGCGCTCTTGACCTTCACCTTCAGGTCACGCTGGCCGCGGCCGGATGTATTCTTGCCAGTAGGTGTCTTTGCCATATCGCTGTATTCCGACGGACGCCGGACCCTGAGAAAATCCAAGTAACGTCACATAGGGCATTTCGCCCGGCTTTAGAAGGGGCCGTCTTCCAGAACCCCATCTGCGCTCATCTGCGCATACAGAAGCCCCTCGCGCAGGCCCCGGTCCGCGACCGACAGACGGTCGGTGGGCCAGCAGCGCAGGAGCGCCTGAAGGATCGCAGATCCAGACATGATCAGCGCCTGCCGGTCCTCGCCGATCCGCGGATCGCGGCGTCGCCCCTGGGGACCCAGTTCCAGGTAGCTGCGGATCACCTTGTCAATCTGGTCGCTGGTCATGCGCAGCCCGTCGACCTTGGTGCGGTCATAGCGTTTGAGGCCCAAGTGTGACGCCGCCACGGTTGTGACCGTTCCGGAGGTGCCGACAATTTGGAAGCCTGCGCGTTTCTGCTCGTCCTTGTAGGGCGCAAAATCAGCGAGGTTTTCCTCGAAGAACCAGCTCATGAGGGCAAAACGTGCCGCGTCATCCTCGACATCAATGAACTGATCACGCAGCGTTGCCACGCCCAACGGCACGGAGATCCAATCCACCACCTTGGCGGCGGGGAAGGGGGAAGACGCGACCGGGGTGAAGCCGTGATGCAACCGCATGATGGCGGAGGGGCGGTCGCGGCGCGGAACAGAGGAAATGTCGATCCACACCAGCTCGGTCGAGCCGCCGCCGATGTCGACCACCAACAGCTGGGTTGTTCTGGTCGAAACCAGCGGCGCGCAGGAGATGACCGCAAGTCGGGCTTCCTCCTCGGGCTGGATGATCTCCAGCGTCAGACCGGTCTCGCGTTTGACCTGCCGAATGAAATCCCGTGCGTTCTTGGCGCGGCGGCAGGCCTCGGTCGCGACGAGCCGCATGCGCTTGACCTTGTTGCGCTTCAATTTCTGCTGACAGATGCGCAAGGCCTGAATAGTGCGCGCCATTGAAGACCGCGACAACCGTCCGGTCCGCTCCAGTCCGGCGCCCAGTTGCACCGACTTGGAGAAACTGTCCACCACGTGAAAACCGCTGCCCTTGGGCTGAGCGATCAACATGCGGCAGCTATTTGTGCCCAAATCCAGCGCCGCATAAAGCGCGTCTGGATCGGGTCGGGCCGGTGCAGGGGTCTCAACCGCCTTGGGAAACGCGCCCACACCTTTCGAGCGCCTGGGCGCCATGATTCACGCCCTCCGATTATCGTGTTAACTGTAACAATAGGTGGGCAGTCGCCCCGGCGCAAGCGCCTGTCCACCGCGCTTTGCAAAATCCTCGGCTTGCCACATTGCTCATAATTCACATGAATATTTTGGCGGATCGCCCCGGTGGCCTTCGGCGGCGCACAAAGCTAGTGTTCCGGCCAGCAAAACGTCGCACAATCCCATCGGGTTGTCGAAAACCGACCAACCTGCGGCGCGTCAGCGCACTAGAACGAAGTCTATCCAGGCTTAGGAGGAACCCAGCCATGCCCGACGTCACCATCGTTTACTGGCGCGATATTCCCGCGCAGGTTATCGTTGGCAAAGGCCGCCGCGGCGCCAAACGGCAGTTGGAGGAACGCTTCGAACAGGCAATCGATCGCGCTGCGATGAAGGTCAACGCAAAGGACGCCGATGCCTATCTGGCAGAGTGGCGCAAGGCCGCGCCCTTTGCCGCCGAAGGCGACCCGGCTGAGATTGCCGAAGCGGAAGCCTCCCGTCTGGAGCAGGAATACGATCAGGAACGTCTGAAGGCTCTGATCGCAAATGACGGATGGGCATGAGCCTGACACCATTATGGGAGGCCGCGATGGCTTTGCTGAACTTCAAGAAACGTGACACCGGCGCGGCCCAGCCCGTCAGCCCCGAGGTTGAAGCCTTCCTGCAGGGCTACTCGATCGAAGTGATGCCGCGCACTGCTGCGAAGGTCGAGAACTTCCGCGATCTGCTGCCGGCCGATACCCGCGTCTACATCGCGCATATCGAAGGCACCCCGATCGAGGAAATGGTGGCCACGGCCAAGCGACTGAACGCCGAAGGCTTCCCGGTGATGCCGCATTTCCCGGCCCGCATCATCCAGGACGAGGCAACCCTGGCGGACTGGATCGCCCGCTACCAGGGCGAGGCGGATGTGAAGCAGGCCCTGCTGCTGGCCGGTGGTGTGGCCAAGCCGCATGGTGATTTCCACAGCTCGATGCAGCTTTTGGAGACCGGGCTGTTCGACAAGGCAGGCTTCACCAACCTGCATGTCGCGGGTCATCCCGAGGGCAACAAGGATATCGATCCCGACGGTTCAACCAAGAACGTCCTCGAAGCGCTTCTGTGGAAACAGAAATTCTCGGAACGCACCGACGCGAAAATGGCCCTGGCCACGCAATTCGCATTCGAAGCCAAGCCGATCATCGAATGGGCCAACAGCATCAAGGATGCGGGCGTAGACATTCCGATCCACATCGGCATCGCCGGTCCCGCCAAGCTGCAGACGCTGATCAAGTTCGCGATCGCCTGCGGCGTGGGCCCGTCGCTGAAGGTTCTGCAGAAACGTGCCATGGATGTGTCCAAGCTGCTGCTGCCCTACGAGCCGACAGAGGTCGTCGCAGAGCTGGCGGCGCACAAGGCCGCGAATCCGGACTTCAACATCACCAACGTTCATTTCTTCCCGCTGGGCGGCATCAAGACCAACGCCACCTGGGCAATCAACAACGGCGGCGCCGCGGCGAAGCCGGTCAACTCCTAAGGATCAACAATGACCCGTACAGTCGTAGAATCAAAAACCAAAACCGCGATCCTGGGCTTTGACGAGCCTTTCTGCGTGATCGGAGAGCGCATCAACCCCACCGGTCGCAAGAAACTGGCGGCCGAGCTGGAAGCAGGCGATTTTTCCACCGTGGAACAAGACGCGCTGGCCCAGGTCATGGCGGGTGCGAACATTCTCGATGTCAACGCGGGTGTGGTTTACAATTCCAACCCCAACCCCAACGAGACCGAACCGCCGCTCATGACCAAGCTGATCGAGCTGGTCCAGGGCCTGACCGATGTGCCGCTGTGCATCGATTCCTCCGTGCCTGCCGCCTTGGAAGCTGGTCTTGCCGCAGCCGAAGGACGTCCGCTTCTGAACTCGGTCACCGGTGAGGAAGAGCGCCTGGAAATCGTTCTGCCGCTGGTCAAGAAATACAATGTCCCGGTTGTCGCCATTTCCAACGACGACACCGGCATCTCCGAAGACCCCGACGTCCGTTTCGCCGTGGCCAAGAAGATTGTCGAGCGCGCCGCCGATTTCGGCATCCCGGCACATGACATCGTGGTCGATCCTCTGGTCATGCCGATCGGTGCCATGGCCACCGCCGGCCAGCAGGTGTTTGCCCTTGTTCGTCGCCTGCGTGAAGAGCTGGGTGTCAACACCACATGCGGTGCGTCCAACATCTCCTTCGGTCTGCCGAACCGGCATGGGATCAACAACGCCTTCCTGCCGATGGCAATGGCCGCTGGCATGACATCCGCGATCATGAACCCGGTCGCGCTGCCCGTGACGCAAAAGAAAATCGCGGAGAAGAAAGCCGAAGTCGAAGCCGCCGGCATCGTACTGCCGGACGGCATGGATGACGAAACTTTCGTAACCCTGTTCGGCATGGGCTCCACCAAACCGCGTGCGGGTTCTGAAATGGAAGCGATCCGCGCCGCCAACCTGCTCACCAACAATGACCCGCATGGTGGTGAGTGGATCAAGGCCAACAAGGCACCGGCAGCCGCCGGCACCGAGGGCAGGGGCCGTGGTGGTCGCGCCGGAAGCCGTCGCCGTCGCGCCTGAGACTGGCCGCCAAAAGAATAGTGAAGCCGGGGGCAATCCCCGGCTTTTTTTGTGCTAAGGAGACGCGAGCAGCAGGGTAGACTTGCGGCGATCGATCCGGTTTCAGACTACGCAGCGTCGTCACATATCCAGCTTCCGCAAAAGCTGGAACGTCTGCTTTCGAACCCATTTCGCAAGTGGCGCGGTATCGGACCGTCGGTTCCAGATACCCACGATGACAGGTGGGTCTATCTCCATCGGTGGCGCAAAGATCTTGAGATCATAGGTCCTTGCCATATCGGCCGCCAATTGGGCCGGTACGAGGGCAATCAGATCACTTTCACGAACTGCGCGACACACGCCTGAAAAAACCGGAACCGTCAGCGCGACATGCCGCCTCCTGCCGACCCGCTCCAGAGCCGCATCGCCCATCGCAGCCAGGTTTCCTTCGGGCGAAAACAACACGTGATGCAGCGCACAAAATATCTCCATTGGCATGACCTGCCCATCGGACAGGCCGCGAATGCCGGGGTTTGCAGCTCGGGCAATGACGTGGAAAGGAGAGCGAAACAGTGTCTCCCTTCGGACCCATCCGGGCACGCTTGTGTCCGGGATCAAGGCCACATCTGCATTTCTGCGCTCGAGACTGGCGACGTAGTCTTGGGGAACCAGATCAACGAGTTGCGCGCGAATGCCCGGTGCTTTTCTTTGCAAGACATCGCCAAGTGCGGGCATCAGCATCTCGGCGAAAAAATCACTTCCAGCGATCCGGAAGGTCCCCTCGGCGGTCGTCGGCTCGAAGGGTACCGGTGGCGCCAGCATGGCTTCGATGTGCTCGAGCTGCTGCCGGAGCGGCTCCCGAAGACCCGCGGCATAGTCAGTGGCAACGAGCCTGTTCCCTTGCCGGATAAAGAGCGGATCGCCGAGGGCGTGGCGGAGGCGTGACAGGCCGCCGGACACCGCAGACTGTGACAGTCCCAGCCGCTCAGCAGCTTTTACCGTCGAGCCTTCGCGGAACATCGCGTCCAACACGCGCAACAGGTTGAGATCAAAGGTCGCGAAATTCATCTGGTCGATATCTTATATCGCAGAATGCGGTTTGGTCGATACCGTGTCGCGACGTTATGCTTTGCCGCACGAAAGCGCTTTCGTTTCAGGCCCCAGCAAGGAGTGAAACGATGATGGACCTGACTGCAAAGCCCGAGACGATCGAGTGGCTCGGCGTTCAATACAAGACCATCCTCTCACCGTCGCAAAGCGATGGTACACTGTCCATTGTCGACAGTCTGTCGCCGGTGGGAAGCGGCCCGCCGCGTCACGTCCACGAAAAGGAGGATGAGACTTTTGTCATCCTTTCCGGCACCTGCAAGATCTGGATCGATGGTGACGAGACCCTCGCGGGCCCGGGCCAGAGCGTCTTCATACCGCGCGGAACCAACCACACATTCAAGGTGGTTGGAACGGAACCGTCACGGCATCTGGTCATCCTGACACCAGGTGGGTTCGAGGAATTCTTTGTCGAAATGGCCGCCGGAAATTTCCAGATTCCGGCTGATATGCCCGCGATTGAGGAAGCCGCCAAGCGCCACAACCTCGTCTTCACCGGACCTCCTCTCGACTGACGGTTGGCGAGGGCATCCCGGAAGAATTGTAAAAACCGCGGCGGCGCGCGCCGGTGGAGGGGGTGTCATTTTCGCCCCCTCTCGAAATTGCGTTGGCACAACCATTGTCGCTCGCGCCCGGCGCGCAGTCCGACGAGATAACCACGGCGCTCTATTATTTGGCGAAAGCACCGCCTTGTTTGCTCCCTAACTTTTTTGTGAATTTTCGCGCCGACGTCTTCAAATCGGTGCGATGACACATACTTGGGCTGCTCTAGTTAGGGCAGCTGAACGCGCTCCCCCAGGTAAATACATCCCAAGGGACAACGACTCCATGATAGAATTCGAATTGAACGGACGGCAGGTTTCTGTAGACGCCGATCCGGACACGCCGCTGCTGTGGGCGATCCGAGATGAGCTCGGCCTCACCGGCACCAAATTCGGCTGTGGCATAGGGGCCTGCGGGGCCTGTACCGTGCATATCGATGGCTCCGCCGCGCGTTCCTGCATCACCTATCTGTCGGATGTCGAAGGGCTTTCGGTGACAACCATCGAAGGCCTGGACGAGGACGGCGACCACCCGGTTCAGGAAGCTTGGCGCAACCTGCGAGTCCCGCAATGCGGCTATTGCCAGTCGGGCCAGATCATGCAGGCGGCTTCGCTTCTCAAAGATACCCCGAACCCGAGCGACGAGGACATCGACGCCGTCATGACCGGCAACCTGTGCCGTTGCATGACATACCCCCGAATCCGTCAAGCGGTGCGAGAAGCGGCCACCGCCATGGGAGGATCCAACAATGGCTAACCTGTTGTCTCGTCTTGCAAACGCCCAGACCAAACCCAAAATGACCCGGCGCGGTTTCCTTGTTTCGATGACCGCCGCCGGGGTCGCGTTCGGCTTCCCGCGCACATCGGATGCCGCGATGAATCCAGCCGTGCCGGATGGAACGCCGGTGGCGGCCGATGGCCGAGTTTTCGAACCCTCAATGTGGTATTGGATTGACGCTGACGGCCAGGTCAACGTCAACATCATCCGCGCGGAAATGGGCCAACACGTGGGGACGGCCATTGCGCGTATCCTGGCGGATGAATTGGAGGTCGCATGGGAGAAGGTTCAGATTACCCATGTCGACACCCATGAAAAATGGGGCCTTATGGTCACCGGCGGCAGCTGGTCGGTCTGGCAAAGCTGGCCTGTCTACCGTCAGGCCGGTGCCGCCGGCCGGATTGCGCTGATCGAGGCCGCCGCAGCCAAATGGGGTGTTGATGCCGCATCGCTGACCGCACGCGACGGTGTGATCTCGGATGGTAGCCGCGAGATCACCTATGCTGCGCTCGTGGCTGAAGGGCTTGAGCGGAGCTTTACCGAAGAAGAGCTTGCCGCGCTGCCCCTGAAGCCCCATGCCGACTTGCGGCTGGTGGGCCAGGACGTGCACCCCTTGGATCTCGACACGAAAACCACCGGCCAGGCGATTTACGGGCTGGATGCCAAGGTCGACGGCATGATCTATGCCGTGCCCATGCTGCCGCCGACACGCTATGGATCCAAGATCAATTCCGTAGATGACAGTGCCGCGAAATCCATCAAGGGTTATCTCGAGACGGTGGTGCTCGATGACCCGTCGGGCACGGTTCCGGGCTGGGCGGTCGTTCTGGGTACCAGCCTCCATGCGGCGCGCTCAGCGTCCTACGAGATCGAGATCGACTGGACGCCAGGTGACACCGCCGATGTGTCGGAGGAGGATATCCAGGCGCGCGCGCGGCAGCTGATTGAAAGCGATGCGGGCGCGATCCTGCCGACGGAGCAGCCCGATACGGCTGCGACATTTGACGCGGCTTCGGACACGTTGGAGGCCGAATATACCACTCAGTCGGTGCTTCACTTCCAGATGGAGCCGGTGAATGCCACCGTGTTCCAGAATGCAGATGGTATCTGGGAAGTGCATGCCGGCAACCAGTGGCAATCCCTGATCCTGCCGACGCTGGCAACCGCGCTGGACGTGCCCGCCGACAAGATTGTCATGCGCAGCTACATGCTGGGCGGCGGATTCGGGCGTCGTTTGAACGGCGACTACATTGTCCCCGCTGCGCTTGCATCCAAAGCGGTGGGCAAGCCGGTCAAGCTGGTCTTTGCCCGCGAGGAGGATGCCCAGTTCGACAGCATCCGCTCGCCCTCGGTACAAAAACTGCGAATGGCCTTCGACGATGGTCAGGACGTCATCGCGATGGAGCACCATGCCGCCGCGGGGTGGCCAACGCAGGTGCTGGCGCCCGGGTTCATGCCAAAAGGGGTGAATGGTGAAGCTTTCGACCCCTTTGCCATCGACGGTGCTGATCACTGGTACTCGGTTGGGGCTCATCGGGTGCGGGCCGTCTCCAATGACCTGGCCAACCAGACCTTCCGGCCTGGCTGGTTGCGGTCGGTCGGTCCGGGCTGGACCAATTTTGCGGTTGAAAGCTTCATGGATGAGGCCGCGCACAAACTTGGTGCCGATCCGCTGCAATTCCGTCTCGACCATTTGAAGGCCGAGGGCATCAACGCTGGCTCTGCGCCGAACGCGGTTGGTGGTGCATCGCGGCAGGCAGCCGTTCTGCGCCGGGTGGCCGAGATGTCCGGCTACGGCAAGCGCGAGCTGCCAGAGGGAACGGCGATCGGTCTGGCGACCACTTTTGGCCAATCTCGCACGATGCCGACCTGGACCGCTGCGGCTGTGCAACTGGCAGTGGACACCGAAACCGGCGAGGTCGATGTCCAGAAGATGTGGTTGGCTTTCGACTGCGGGACCGTCGTGGATCCGGACGGCGCGCGGGCCCAATGCGAAGGTGCCGCACTGTGGGGGCTTTCCATGGCGCTGCATGAAGGCACCCGGATTGAAAATGGCAATGTCGTCGATCTCAACCTCGGCGCCTATACACCGCTGCGGCTGGAGGATGTGCCGGAGATGGAGATCGAATTTGTCGAGAGTAGCGAGGTTCCCGTTGGTCTCGGGGAGCCGGGCACCACGGTCGTTGCCCCGGCCATTGCCAACGCGATCTTCAATGCTTCAGGCGCGCGAATCCGCCATTTGCCCATCACCGCGGATGCGATCCTTTCCGCGTTGAAGGGCTGACGATATGGGCGGGCGCATTTCCCTGCGCCCGCCCAAACATCGGGTTGGAGTACGTGGGCGCGCGTTCTGTCAGCCCCATACGGTGGCAAGTTGCTCAAACAGCGCCGCGACGACCGGAGTCGACTTGAGTGCCCGCGGTGTCAGCATCACGAGGCAGGCCGGTACGCTTTGCGTTTCGCACAAGCTGAGCCCGAAGGAATGTTGCTGATCCAAGGCAATAGTTTCACGACACAGGCACAAGCCGACACCTGCGCGAACCATCTCCAGCATTGATGCCTCGTGATCGACCAAAGCGACCACGTTCTGAGTGCAATCGTGTTGCGCAAAGATCCGGCTCAGCAGCCGGTTGTGAACGGACACCCCGGTCGTGCCGATCCATGGCAGCGCCGCCAGCTCGGGCCAATTGGCGGTGGCGACCCGGGCCTCCCATCCGGCGGGCGCAATGATGCGGTAGTTGAAGCTGGCCAGAACCTTGACCTGCATCCCGTCGGCCGAGGCAATATCGTCAACCGCGCCGGGATCTGTCAGGTAAAAACCGGCGTCGATCTGGCGGCGACGGAGTTTCTCCAGAATTTCACCGCTGATCCCGTGCACCAGTTCCGTGGTGATGCCGGGGTGCGCTTTCCCGAGCTGGCTCAGCAGGCGGCCCAGCCGGATGAATTCGGGATCCACGATCGTTCCGATGCGCAGTGACCCTGAAACCTGTCCGACTCGCCCGCTGGCGCTTTGCCGGAACTCGGCCATGGCGCTCAGGACCGCCTCTGCCTTGGGCAGCAGCGCCTTGCCATCAGAGGTCAGGTACAGCCCGTGTGGCGCCCGTTTGAAGAAAGTGACGCCGGTTTCTTCGCTGAGGCGCTTGATCTGGTGACTGATCGCCGGCTGCGTGAGGTTCAATACCTCTGCCGCGCGGGAAACGCTGCCTTCGCGGGCCACTGTGACAAAGGCGAGGATGCTGTTCAGGTTCGAGAATCTTTCCATATTACGAAACTTAATATCAGTCAGAGATATATGTCATTGGGAATGTGCTCCTGGCCTTACTAAACCGGAACCCGGAGATACGCAGGGCGGCGCTTTTGCCCCGACGGCCTCGTTTCGCGGGCGGTTCGGCGGCGATGGATACCCTGCTCGAAAGGTGAGGGACGACATGGCAGGAATGGCAACCGAGTTCGACTTTATCGTGATTGGAGGCGGCTCCGCGGGCTGCCTTCTGGCCAACCGCCTGAGTGCTGATTCAGCCAATCGCGTCCTGCTGCTGGAGGCTGGTAAGGCGGACAGCTACCCGTGGATTCACGTGCCTGTCGGCTACCTGTACTGCATCGGTAACCCGCGCACCGACTGGATGTACAACACCGAGGCCGACAAGGGCCTGAATGGGCGCAGTCTGCGCTACCCGCGCGGAAAGACGCTGGGCGGCTGTTCGTCGATCAACGGCATGATCTACATGCGCGGTCAGGCCCGCGACTATGACAATTGGGCCGCGCTGACCGGCGAAGACGACTGGTCCTGGGAGGGGGCTCTGCGCGATTTCAAAGCGCACGAAGACCACTACAAGCTGGACAATGCTGCTGACCCGAAAGTGGGCGATAACGAACGTTTTTCCGACCTGCACGGCCATGGCGGCGAGTGGCGGGTCGAAAAGCAACGCCTGCGTTGGGACGTGCTGGACAGCTTTGCCGATGCCGCGGAAGAGGCGGGGATCGCCAAAACCGACGATTTCAACAGTGGCGACAACGCGGGTGTTGGCTATTTCGATGTGAACCAGCGGTCCGGCTGGCGCTGGAATACCTCCAAGGCATTCCTGAAACCCGCCCGGGCACGGCGTAACCTGACGGTCTGGACCGAGGCACAGGTCCAGAAGCTGACCTTTGACAAGGACGCCAACGGCGCGCTGCGCTGCACCGGTGCACGGGTCGATCGCAAGGGACACGTCGTTGAAGTGAAAGCCCGGCGCGAGACCGTGCTGTCGGCAGGGGCCGTCAACTCGCCGCAGGTTCTGCAACTGTCCGGCATTGGTCCGGCGGATCTGCTCCGCGAACATGGCATCGAGGTCCTGCGCGACGCGCCCGTGGGCGAGAACCTTCAGGACCACTTGCAAATCCGCGCGGTCTACAAGGTGAACGGAACCCGCACGCTCAACACTCTGGCGAATAACCTCTTTGGAAAGGCGAAGATTGGCGCAGAATATGCGCTGAAACGATCCGGACCGATGAGCATGGCGCCCAGCCAATTGGGCGCATTCACCCGCTCCGACCCGAACCGGCCTCATGCAAACCTTGAATATCACGTGCAACCGCTCAGCCTCGATGCCTTTGGCGAACCGCTGCATGCCTTCCCGGCTATGACGGTCAGTGTCTGCAACCTGAACCCGACGAGCAGGGGGCACGTGCGCATCCGCTCGGCCGACTTCCGCGATGCGCCGCTGATCTCGCCCAACTACCTCGCCACGGAAGACGATCGAAAGGTCGCTGCCGACAGCCTGCGGCAAGTGCGCGAAATCATGTCCCGGCCCGCGATGGCAAGCTATGAGCCCGAGGAGTTCAAACCGGGTGTCCAGTACCAGAGCGACGAGGACCTCGCCAAGCTGGCCGGCGACATTGCCAACACGATCTTTCACCCTGTCGGCACCGTGAAAATGGGCCGCGAGGACGATGACAGCGCCGTTCTGGACCCGCATCTGCGCCTCAAGGGCGTGGCCGATCTGCGTGTCGTCGATGCCAGCATCATGCCAGAGATCACCAGCGGCAACACCAATTCCCCGACCTTGATGATCGCGGAAAAGGCAGCGCGCTGGATCTTGGCCGGACACTAATCGCACATCTTCCTGACGGAGAAACAAATGCGTTCATCGTTTTCCAACCTGCCCCTGCGCGGGGTCAAAGTGGTCGATTTCGGGCAGTACATCGCCGGGCCTGCCGTGGCGATGCTGCTGGGCGATCTTGGCGCGACTGTCGTGCATATCGACCCGCCCGACGGGCCGATGTGGGACAGCCCGGCGAATGCGACCCTGATGCGCAACAAGCTAATCGTGAACCTTGACCTCAAGTCCGAGGAAGGCCTGGCGCAGGCCCGCGCGCTTTGTGCTGAGGCCGACATCATTGTCGAGAACTTCCGCCCCGGCAAGCTGGCCGCGCTCGGCATCGACTTTGCCGCCATGCGCGAGGAGCGCGCCGAGCTGATCACGCTGTCAATCCCCGGGTTTGCCTCGAACGATCTGGAGCGGCGCGAGCAGCGCGCCTTTGAAAGCGTGGTTGCGGCCAGTTCCGGCGTATTTACCGATATGGGTTTGAACAGGGTTCTGATGGGGCTGAACCCGTCCTTTTCGCCGCTGCCGCTGGCCTCGGCCTATGCCTCGCAGATCGCGGCATCCGCAACAGTGCTGGCTCTGCAATCCCGGCAAGTAACCGGACTTGGGGACCAGATCGAAGTGCCACTGGCCGCCGCCGTGATGGAGGGGCTGTGCTACAACTCGATCAAGGTCTCGGACATGCCGGAACGGTATCTGACCCAGCGCGAGGTCGAGATCGAGCGCCGCCGGGTCGAGGGGCTGCCGATGAACGTGTCCTACGAGGAACTCCAAGAGCTTCTGGACCCGTTCTTTCGCAGCTACATGTGCAAGGATGGTCGGATGTTCTACGTGGTCTGCCCCAGCCACAAGAACCATGCGCGCCGCTGCCTCGAGGTGTTGGGCCTCTATGACGAGATGCTCGAAGCGGGGCTGCAGGAAGAAGAGGACACCTACAAGCCGCAGTCTGAATGGGTTTCGGACACCTCGCTCGGTGTTTACCCGATGCCGAAGTTCTGGGCCGACAAGATCGCTGCGCGGATGAAAGAGGTCTTCTTGACCCGAACATCGCACGAGTGGAAACGGATGTTTGGCCGCGCGGGCATCCCCGGCGCGCCGCAGCGCTGGCTGCAGGAATGGATCAACGACGAATACGCCGAGACCTCGGGGCTGATGATCGATGTCACGGACCCGGAGTACGGCGAGATGACACAACCCGGCCCGGTGGTCTGGATGGAAGAAAGCGGCGAAGAGGCGCTGAACCCCGAACCGCGCCGCTGGGTGGATTTTGACGAGGCGCTGGCGGTCCTGCGCAAGCTGCCGACGGAGATACCAGCCCCGAAAGAGAAGCTGGACCAAGAGGGCTGGCTCTCGGGCGTGCGCGTGCTGGACATGTGCAACGTCATCGCGGGGCCGCATGCGGCCAGCTATCTGGCGCGCTTTGGTGCAGAAGTGATCAAGCTCGATCCGGCAACGCCGCTCTATGACAGCTGGAACACGGTGATCTACGGGCTCAGCCAGGGCCGCGGCAAGAAGTCGATCCTGGCCGACGTGAAATCAGAACACGGCCGCAAGGTGTTGGAAGACCTGGTGAAATCGGTTGACGTGATCTTCTGGAACGCGCCGGACAACCAGGTCAAACGCATGGGGCTGGACGCCGATAGCCTGCGCAAGCTGAACCCGGAGGCGATCTTCTGCAAGCTGGACTGCTTCAGCGGCGTGCGGCGCGGCACCCGCACGGATTACATCGGCTATGACGACCTTGTGCAGGCAGCCACTGGCATCATGCTGCGCTTTGGCGGGGCTATGGACCGCCCCGAGGAACACGCCCACGTGGGCACCATCGACGTGATGTGCGGCTTTGGCGGCGCGCTGGCCGTGGCGGCGGCGCTCTATCAGAAACACCGCTTTGGCCGCATCGGACGCGGCCGCACCTCTCTCAGCGCCAACAGCGGCTTGCTGCAGGTGCCCTTTGCCTATGATTTCCGGGAGCGCGGACTGTTCGACGAGCCTTCGGGCCCGGAAGCGAACGGCTACGGACCGCTCCACCGTTTTTACAGCACCGCTTCGGGAGTCTACATCCTGCTGTGCGCGTATGAGACGGATCTGCCCCGGTTCCGCGAGGTCGAGGACCTGTCGGATCTGCCGGATTTGCCGGAAGAAGACCGTGCGACCTACCTCGCAGGCGCGTTTCAGACGCAACCCGCGACCGAATGGATCGCCCGCTTGCGCGCAGCAGACATTGGCTGTGCAATCTGTAACAACATCGACGCGCTGCGCTCGGAAAACTTGCGCGAGGCGGATGGCACGCCCGGCATCGAACGGGGCAGCTATTCCTTCTCGCAAGACAGCAACCACCCCAGCGGCCACGAGGTGATCCAGCTGGACCCCTATGCGGTGCGCCCCACGCGCGGCAAAGTCTTTGCCCTGTCGCCGACCGAAAAATTCGGCACGTCGACGCGGGCTATCCTGCGCGACCTCGGCTACTCCGATGCGGCCGTCGCGCGGATGCTGGAGACCGGCCAGCTCAGCGAGAGCTGGAGCGCCGAATACCTGCCCAGCTGAGGGCACTGTCAAAGGGGGGCGGCACATGCCCCCCTTGTTGTTCTGCGGCGTGCCGCAAATCCCGAACGGTCTGGCGCATCACTGGCGTGCAACAGTTGCGCGCCAATAGGAGGAGGCAGCCCGGCCCCCCCAAGCCATAACGGAGGAGACATGGCCAACAAACCCCCACTGATGGAACTGGACATCGCGACGGCAGAGCGCGGTTTCTATTCCGGATTCGCCAAGAGCGTCGCCATCCCGTCCAAGTTGCTGGTCAGCGCGCTGATCGTCTGGGCCATCACGGTGCCTGACAACGCCGCCGCGGTATTGAATGCCCTAAACGGTGCGCTGCTCAAGAGCTTCGCCAGCTGGTACATCTGGGTGGTGGCGCTGTTCCTGGTGCTTTGCATCGGCCTCGCGCTGGTGCCCACCACCGGACGCCTGAAGCTGGGCCTGCCGGAGGATCGCCCGGAATTCTCGCGGTTTTCATGGTTTTCCATGATGTTCGGCGCAGGCATCGGCATCGGCATGCTGACCTTTGCCACCGCCGAGCCGATGTACCACTTTGCGACCAACCCCAATGTCATCATGGGCGAAACCACCGGATCGACCGCGGACAACGTGACCGCCGCCTATGTCTGGTCGTTCCTGCACTGGGGCTTTTCCGCCTGGGCCTGCTATGCGCTTGTCGGGCTGTCGCTGGCCTATTTCTCATATCGCCGGAACCTGCCGCTGACAGTGCGCTCAGCTCTGGTGCCGCTCTTTGGCGCAAGGCTGTCCGGGCCTGTGGGGCATGTGGTCGATATCGTGGCCGTTGTCGCCACCATTCTTGGTGTCGCGCAAACACTGGGCTTTGGTGTCGAGCAATTCGTGGCCGGCCTCAACCGCGTGGGCCTTGGCGACTGGATCGTGCAGCCTGATGGAAAGCCCAGTTCGGCCGGTATCGTGCTGGCGCTGGTGGTGATCCTTGGCGCCTCCACCCTGTCGGCCTTGTCCGGCGTGGGCAAGGGGATCAAGTGGCTGTCGAACCTCAACATGGGGCTCAGCTTCTTTCTCCTGGCTTTCTTCATCCTCTTCGGCTCCACCTTTTTCGGGCTGAGCGCGCTGGCGACAGGGCTGGTGGCCTATGTGATCGATCTGCCCGCGCTGCTGTTCACGGTCTGGCACGCCGACGGGACCGAGACCGGTGACGCCCTGGCCGCGTGGCAGGGCGGCTGGTCGGTGTTCTACTGGGCCTGGTGGATCGCCTTCGCACCCTTTGTCGGCGTGTTCCTGGCCCGGATCTCGCGTGGGCGCAGCATCCGTGAGTATGTGCTGGGTGCGATCATCGTGCCATCGCTGATGTGCTTCGTCTGGTTCACCCTTGTCGGAGGCACGGCCATCGACATGACTTTGACCGGCGCGGCTGGCGACGCGATCGCGGGCGCGGGGCAGGAGAGCCAGTTGTTCGTCATGCTGGACCTGATGCTGAGCAGCGGACTGGCATGGATCATGGCCGCAATTGTTGTCGTTCTGCTGCTGACCTATCTGGTAACAACGGCAGACTCGGCGATCCTGATCGTCAACACGATCAACGCCGCCGGAGAGGAAAGCCCCAAGGGGCGCGTGCATATCGTTTTCTGGGGCGTCGCGCTAAGCCTCGTGGTCGGCGGCCTGCTGCTGGTTGGCGGTCTCGGGGCAATCAAGACCGCCATGGTGATCGGCGCGTTGCCGTTCAGCCTGGTCATGTTCCTGATGTGCGTGGCGCTGACAAAAGCGATCATCAAGGACGCGATCCGGGAGCGCCGGGGCGTGAAGAGCCTTCACTTGAAAGCGTAAAATGTTCGCCACACGAGGCTGGCAACTGCCGACCTCGTGTGGCGTAGGCATCGTGCTGTCAGGATGCATCGATTTCAGTCTCTCTGAGTCGCTCACGACGTCAGAAAGCGACCTTTGATATAGCGGCTGCTCAAACGAGGACTGCAACCTAGACTTCTGCAACCGAAAGCCACATCACCTACGAGACCCGCCCAGCCCGAATGTATTTCGACGATTGCTGATATCCGGATAGGTGCTTTGGCCGCATGGAAGGGCAGCTGGCGCGAATACATACGGCCGATCGGGTGAGGCGTGGTCAAACCATGCCGAACACCTAGCCATCATCCTGGACATAAGGAGACGAAATTTATTTGCGATCTCAGGGGGGGGGTAATGGCGGAGAGACAGGGATTCGAACCCTGGGTGGGCTTGCACCCACAACGGTTTTCGAGACCGCCCCGTTCGACCACTCCGGCACCTCTCCGCGGGGGGTGAGGCGCGGTTTAATGTTGATTCCGACAGTGCGCAAGGGAGAAATGGCACTTTGCGAAAAAAACCTGAAATCCTTTGCCGATCCCGTTTTTTTACCTAAGTTCCCTATATGCTTAGATCACACTCTCTTCCCGCTACGTTCCGCCTTGCCTGTGCCGGTCTGCTGTTGCTGCTGAGCCTTCTGGCTGCGTCCGCGTCACTGGCGGCTGATCGTCAGCGCGTGACAACCTTTCTCAACGTGACCGGGTTTGACGTCGCTCTGGACAGCATCGCGCTGTCCGCTGCTTCGGCACCCCAGATGTTGGGTTTGGATGTCGGCACATTCGGGAACCAGTGGGGGCGACTGTCGGATGATGTGTTTGACACGGCTGTCATGCGTCGCATGGCCGAGGACATTCTGGTAGAGACGCTGGACGATGCTGCGCTCGACCATGCTGCTGCATTCTATGCAAGTGACCTGGGCCAGCGCCTGGTCCGCGCCGAAAACGCCGCCCACATGGTGGCCGACGACGAGGTCAAGCAGGAAGCCGGAAGCCGCATCATTGCGGATTTGGTGAAGTCCGGCAGCGAACGGCTTGTCCTTTTCCAACGCATGGGGCGGGCGATCGATGCGGCCGACACCGGCGTGCGCGCCGTGCAGCAGATCCAGTTTCGCTTCCTGATGGCGGCAACCGCCGCCGGAGTTATCGACCTTGAACTGGATGCAGACGAATTGAGGGCGTTGCTGGACAGCCAAGCCGACGCCATGCGTCTTGAGCTGCAGGCCTCGGGGCTGGCGAGTTCCGCCTATACCTACCAAGATTTCACGGATGAAGAGCTGGAGCAGTACGTGACCGCACTGGAACAGGAAAAGATGCAGGAGGTTTACGAGCTGCTTAATGCGGTGCAATACGAGATAACCGCAAACCGCTTCGAGGAACTGGCCCGCCGTCTCGCAGACCTCACACCCGCGCAGGATATATAAGCGCAGCGCCCTCTAAGCCTTTTGGCCCGGGGCAGGGGGGACCGGCAGAAACGGGTTGACAGCTTGTGGATTTCCGATCATAAGCCCGCAGTCCCGGCTCGGAATCTCTGCGCCGGGATTCATTTGTAATACGCCCGCATCGCGGGCGCGCTGTTCGAGGCGGCATCTGCCGAAAACGCCCGCAAGGGGGCCGAAGGACGCGGTTGAAAAAGGAAAGACGCATATGTTTGCGGTCCTCAAGACTGGCGGCAAGCAGTACAAGGTTCAGGCGGGCGACGTGCTCCGCGTTGAAAAACTGGCTGCTGATGCTGGCGAAACCATCCAATTCGACGAAGTTCTGATGCTGGGCGGCGACGCTCCTGTTGTTGGCGCTCCGCTGGTCGAAGGCGCTGCCGTGAAGGCAGAAGTGATCGACCAGATCAAAGGTGACAAGGTCATCAACTTCGTCAAGCGTCGCCGGAAGCACTCCTCCAAGCGCACCGTCGGCCACCGTCAGAAGCTGACCCTGGTCCGGATTACCGAGATCCTGGCGTCGGGCGCAACCAAAGCGGCCCCGAAAGCCGCAGCCAAGGCGGCTCCTGCTGCCAAAGCAGAGAGCGCCGACGACCTGACCCAGCTGACCGGCGTAGGCCCTGCCGCCGCCAAGAAGCTGAACGAAGCCGGTCTCACCAGCTTTGCCCAGATCGCAGCCTTGTCCGAAGACGACATTGCTGGTATCGAGGCAATCAAAGTGAAGCCCGAGTGGGTTGAGCAAGCCAAAGAACTGGCTAAAGGCTAAGGAGAGACAGAATGGCACATAAAAAAGCTGGCGGTTCCTCCCGTAACGGCCGCGACTCCGCAGGTCGCCGCCTTGGCGTGAAACTCTTCGGTGGCCAGGCGGCCATCGCGGGCAACATCATCATTCGTCAACGCGGCACCAAGTTCTGGCCGGGCGAAGGCGTTGGCATGGGCAAGGATCACACCCTGTTCGCCACCACCGATGGTGCTGTCAGCTTCCGCAAGGGCCTGAAAGGCCGCACCTTCGTATCGGTTCTCCCGGTGGCGGAGGCCGCTGAGTAAGCCGACCCGAACGGTAGTAAAATCATGGGGGATCGGCTTTGGGCCGGTCCCCTTTTTTTGTTGTTTACGGATGCGAGTACCCAATGACGTTTCCATTCCGGCCCCACGCCGCAACGGCTTGGCGGCGCCTGAAAAATTATTGCGCTGACAGCACTTGCCGTTGCGTCAAAACGAACACATTTGGGGGGTGCGACACCCCACGGCGGCCCCAATCCCGCCGCACAATGTTGCGTTGAGGAGGACCACTTACATGAACCTGGAACAGATCGTGTGCCAGCAGGTGATAGAGACCGAACGGTTCGTCCTGCGCCCGCTGCGAAAATCCGACTCCGGTTTGATCGAGCATTATGTCAGCGACGAACGCGTCGCGCGGATGACCCGCTCCGTGCCGCACCCCTTGCCGCCCGGGGCCGCGGAGGCCTTCGTGGCCCGCGCCATGGCCGAGGATCGTGACGAGGACATCTGGGTGATCGATGGTACGATCGAAGGCGATGCCGAGCTGAAAGGCGTGATCGCGCTGAAACGGATGGATCGCAACCAATCCGAAGTCTCCTTCTGGACGGCGCCACCGTTTTGGAACACCGGTCTGGCTTCGGCCGCCTTGAAGGCACTTGTCGATGCCAACCCGCAAGGCAATGCTGCGATGTTTGCGTCGGTGTTCCAGGACAATCCCGCTTCGGCGCGGGTGCTGACGCACTGTGGGTTTACCTATCTCGGGGATGCAGAAAGCTACTGCGTTGCTCGGGATGCGACCGTGCCAACCTGGACCTACAGCCGAAAACTGTGATTGGCGCGGGCTGCGCTTTCGGGTAAGGCAATCAAAAGATTTCCGCAGACGCGTCCGGCGCTTGCGGAAAGAACTGTACTGGCAAACGCGGCATATGGCCGAGTTGCATTAAGGAGCTGTCATGAAATTCCTCGATCTGGCCAAGGTCTATATCCGCTCCGGCGCGGGCGGGAACGGCTGTGTCAGCTTCCGCCGTGAAAAATACATCGAATACGGTGGGCCTGACGGCGGGGACGGCGGCAAGGGCGGCTCGGTCTGGGCCGAGGTTACCGACGGGCTGAACACCCTGATCGATTTCCGGTATCAGCAGCACTTCTTTGCCAAGAACGGGCAATCCGGCATGGGCCGCCAGCGCACCGGCAAGGATGGCGACGACATCGTGCTGCGGGTGCCCGTCGGCACCGAGATCCTGGACGAGGACGAGGAAACCGTTCTGGCAGACCTGACCGAAGTTGGCCAACGGGTGCTGCTGGCCAAGGGCGGCAATGGTGGTTTTGGCAACCTGCACTTCAAATCGGCCACCAATCAGGCACCGCGCCGCGCCAACCCGGGGCAGGAGGGTGTCGAGCGCACCATCTGGCTGCGGCTGAAGCTGATCGCGGACGCTGGCCTGCTGGGTCTGCCCAACGCGGGGAAGTCGACCTTCCTGTCGGCCACCTCCAACGCGCGCCCCAAGATTGCCGATTACCCGTTCACCACGCTGCACCCGAACCTCGGCGTGGTCGGCATCGACAACACCGAATTCGTTGTTGCCGACATCCCCGGCCTGATCGAGGGCGCGCATGAGGGCAAGGGCATCGGCGACCGCTTCCTGGGCCATGTCGAACGCTGCGCGGTGCTGCTGCATCTGGTTGACGGCACCTCCGACACGGTGGTCGAGGACTATGAGACCATCATCGGCGAGCTGGAGGCCTATGGCGGCGAGCTGGCGACCAAGCCGCGCATCACCGCGCTGAACAAGGTGGACGCGATCGACGCGGAAGAGCGGGACGAAAAACGCGCCGCGCTGGAGGCCGCCGTGGGCGGGCCGGTACTGCTGATGTCGGGCGTCAGCCGCGAGGGCCTGAACGAGGTGCTGCGCGCGGTCCGCGCGCAGATCGACGATGACCGGGTTCGCATGAAGCCCGCCGAGGAGGAAGAGACTTGGCGGCCCTGAGTTCTGCCCGGCGGATTGTCGTAAAAATTGGCTCGGCGCTGCTGGTTGACCGCGATAGCGGCGAGCTGCGGGCGGGCTGGTTGCACTCTCTGGCCAATGATGTCGCCTGGCTGAAGGCCAGTGGAACGGATGTCGTGCTGGTATCCTCGGGCTCGATTGCACTGGGCCGCGGTGTTCTAGGATTGCCGCGCGCCGATCTTCCCCTGGAGCAATCTCAGGCCGCGGCCGCGGTGGGACAGATCCGTCTTGCCCGTGCTTACGAGGAAGCCCTTGCACCGCACCGGATCACGACGGCGCAGGTGCTGGTGACGCTGGAAGATAGCGAGAACCGCCGCCGCTATCTGAATTCCCGCGCCACGCTCGAGACCTTGCTGAGCCTCGGCGCGGTGCCGATCGTGAATGAAAACGACACCATTGCCACGGATGAAATCCGCTATGGCGACAACGACCGTCTGGCGGCACAAGTTGCGGTGACGGTCGGCGCCGACGCCCTGATCCTGCTGTCGGATGTCGACGGGTTCTACAGTGCAAATCCGGCGCTCGATCCTGACGCAAAGCGGTTCGAGCGCATTGAAGTCATCACTCCTGAGATCGAGTCAATGGCCGGCGACGGCGTGTCAGGCCTGTCCAAGGGCGGCATGATCACCAAATTGCTCGCGGCCAAGATGGCCACGGCCGCGAGCTGCGCCATGGCGATCACTGAAGGATCACCTTTGAACCCCTTGAAAACGCTGGAAGAAGGTGCGCCTTGCACCTGGTTTACCGCGCAAGGTGATCCGCAGGCGGCGCGCAAGCGCTGGATCGCGGCCATGAAGACACGTGGCGTTCTGACAATTGATGAGGGCGCTGCCCGGGCGCTGATGTCCGGCAAAAGCCTGCTGCCCGCGGGGGTACGTCATGTGGAGGGTGACTTTGGCCGCGGCGATCCGCTGGCCATCCTTGGCCCAGACGGGCGCAAACTGGGGCAGGGGCTGTCGCGCTATACCGCTGACGAGGCCCGAGCCATTCAGGGGCGTCAATCGCAAGAGATCGAGGCAACGCTGGGATATCCGGGCCGCGCCGCGCTGATCCACCGCGATGATATGGCGCTTTGACCACAGCTGGTGATAGTTTATTCCGGCCCGCAGGCATGCAGTGCCAGACAGGGACCGGCAAGGGCACAAGATAGATGAACGAAACTGACAACATTGCCGCCATGATGGCGGAGCTTGGCAAACGTGCAAAGCAAGCAGCGCAAAGGCTGGCAACGGCCAGTGCAGAACGCAAACACGCAGCGCTGATCGGCGCCGCCGAGGCGGTCTGGAGCCGCCGGGCGGAAATCATCGCCGCCAACGCCAAGGATTTGGAGTTTGGCCGCGACAAGGGGCTGTCGGATGCGATGATGGACCGGCTGATGCTGGACGAACCCCGCATTCAGGGTATCGTCGACGGGCTTCGTGCGGTGGCTGAGCAAGCGGACCCGGTCGGCGAAGTGATGGAAGATTGGCGGCAACCGAGCGGCCTGCATATCCAGCGGGTCCGTACGCCGCTGGGTGTCATCGGCGTGATCTATGAAAGCCGCCCCAACGTCACCGCAGACGCCGGCGCGCTGTGCCTGAAATCCGGCAATGCGGTGATCCTGCGCGGCGGCTCGGAAAGTTTCCATTCCTCCAAGGCGATCCACGCCTGCCTCGCGGAGGGACTGAAATCCGCGGGCCTGCCGGCGGACGCGGTGCAGCTGGTGCCGACCCGCGACCGCGCCGCGGTGCAGGAACTGCTGACCATGACCGAATACGTCGATGTCATCGTGCCGCGCGGCGGCAAGGGGTTGGTTGGTCTGGTCCAGCGCGAGGCGCGGGTGCCGGTCTTTGCCCACCTGGAAGGCATCGTCCACATCTATCTGGACAAATCGGCGGATCCGCAAAAAGCATTGGACGTGGTGCTGAACGCCAAAACCCGGCGCACCGGCATCTGTGGCGCCGCCGAATGCCTGCTGATCCACCAGGATATCGCCGAGACCCTTGGCAAGACCGTGCTCGAGGCCCTGGCCGCCGCAGGTGTCGAGATCCGCGCCGAGGTCGGGCTGCCGGGACCGGAGGGGATGAAACTCGCCAGTGCCGAGGATTGGGGCAAGGAATACCTTGATGCGATCATCGCCGCCAAACCCGTGGCGGACATCGACGAGGCGATCGCCCACATTCGCACGCATCACTCGCAGCACACCGATTGTATTATTACCGAGGATGAAGCTGCAGTTCAGAAATTCTTTGCTGAACTGGACAGTGCTATCCTGATGCACAACGCCTCGACCCAGTTTGCTGACGGCGGCGAATTTGGCATGGGCGCGGAAATCGGTATTGCCACCGGCAAGATGCACGCACGTGGACCCGTGGGCGCCAAACAGCTGACCAGCTTCAAATACCTGGTGCGTGGCAACGGCACGACCCGCAGTTAAGAAAGAGAAACGCCGGGCAAACAGCCCGGCGTTTTCAATAGCTTGGAGGCCAGTCTTCAGAACTGAAGCGTGATCTTTTCCAGGTTCTGCTCCAGCCGGACGGTGCGTTCAGCCTCGCGGGCTGCCTCTGGCAGCAGCGCGAACTGCACCAGTGCGGGCGTGATTTCCGCGTTGGATGTCCCGCCGCTGACCCGCGCCCAGAGTTCGTCATCCACGTTCAGCTTGCTGCCTTCACCCATCACGGTCCACTTGCCGTCAGCGCAGAAGATCTTGATCGTGCCGCCATAAGGCAGAGCGCTTTCCAGGCACAAAGCGCACAGCAGTGCCAAGCGCGCCTCGCTGCGGGTACAGACCTCGAGCGGTGCCCACTGGTATTTCACCCGGCCCGCCTTGCTGATGTCCTCCAAAACCGAGACGATCTCGGCGCGGCCCATTTGCTGCTCGCCGGCCGAACCGAAAGCAATACGGAAGAAACGGATACGTGCGTTTGCATTGGCGACGCTGTCAGAGATCAGCTCCAACTCCGGTCCCGACATGCTGCCAGCCATGCCCAGCAATTCCAGGCCGTTGTTGATGGCACCGACCGGGCTGATCAGATCGTGACAAATCCGTGACCCTACCAATGCGGCGAGATTGGCGTTATCTACTGCCATAACTTTTACTTCCTCCGAAATAGGCCACCCGCCAATGAATGACCTGAACGCTATTTTGGCCCCCGGAATGTTCGTCCGTCACCCCGATCACCCGGACTGGGGGATCGGGCAAGTACAGTCGAACGCGGGCGGCAAGATCACAGTCAATTTCCCCGACCAAGGGAAACTGGTCATCGACGGGGCGCGTGTCGCTCTTATTCCCGTCTTTGAGCCATAACCGTTTATGAAGGGTTAACGAACTCCCTCAAATACACGCTAATTCTTGTGCTTTCTTTGCCGCATAAGTTAGGTGCGCTCAACCCTGAAACATGCAAGGGATACAAATGCACTCTCAAGCCCCTGAGTTTTCGGTGAAACTTGCAGACTGCGAGGCAGATCTGATAGCCGCTCAGCGGCTTCGCTATGACGTCTTCGTGCGAGAATTGGGCGGCGGGGGCAGCATGGTGGATCATGAGGCCGGCCTCGAACGCGACCGGTTCGATCCCTATTTTGACCACATGCTCGTCACGGATGAGACCCGCGGCGAATTGGTTGGCGTCTACCGGCTGCTGCGCGACGATCAGGCTGCTACGCTCGGGCAATTTTATTCCGAAGACGAATACGATCTTTCCGCGTTGCGGAACTCTGGTCGGCGACTGTTGGAGCTGGGGCGGTCGTGCCTGCATCCGGACTATCGGGGCGGAACCGCCATGTACCACCTCTGGTCGGGTCTGGCGCAGTATATTGCCGAGCATGAAATCGAAATCCTGTTCGGGGTTGCCAGCTTTCATGGTACGGATCCGGCTCAGCTCGCGGAACCTTTGTCGTTGTTGCACCACCGGCATCTTGCGCCGCAAGACTTGCGCGCTCGATCAAAATCGTTCCAGAGCATGGACTTAATTCCCGAACCTGAACTTGACAGGAAGGCTGCCATGACGGCCGTGCCCTCGCTGATCAAAGCCTACCTGAGGTTGGGGGGCTTCGTGGGCGAGGGGGCGTATGTCGACGAAGCTTTCAACACGACCGACGTCTGCCTGATCCTGGACACCGCGCGGATGAACGAGCGCCAGCGTAAGATCTACAGCGGAGCCCGCAGCGCGGCATGAGTATCAGTTGGCAAAGTGAGGAGGCACCGGATCCGGTCAAGATCGATGGCGTTGGGTGGGCGTTGGTTCTGCTGCGTGGTCCTGCCTTGGCCGTCCTGGTATTCGGTGGGCTTTTGATCTTGCTCCTGCTCCGGCTCCTCGAGCGGCCGTTTTTCGGCCTGCGCCGTCCGTTGTCTCCATTGCTGACGCAGGTGGTCTGCCGGGGAGCCTTGCTCATTCTGGGCATTCGACTGGTTGTGCGTGGACAGGTGATGCGCCAACGCGGCGCGCTGGTGGCGAACCACGCTTCCTGGCTTGACATATTTGCGCTTAACGCCTTGGCGCGGATCTATTTTGTCTCCAAGGCGGAAGTCGCGTCCTGGCCCGGTATAGGCTGGCTCGCCCGGGCCACCGGCACCTTGTTCATCGAACGCAACCCCCGCCATGCGCGCCGACAGGCAGAGCTCTTGGAAAAGCGGCTGCTGGCGGGGCACACGCTATTGTTCTTTCCCGAGGGAACCTCAACCGACGGGTTGCGGGTTTTGCCTTTCAAACCAACACTCTTTGCCGCGTTCTTTGCCAAGCCTCTGCGCGATAATCTGCATGTGCAGCCCGTTTCAGTCGTCTACCGGGCACCGCCTTCTGCACCGAAACGTCACTACGGCTGGTGGGGCGACATGGATTTCGAGAGCCATTTGTTGAAGGTTCTGAGCACACCCCGACAAGGGGTGGTCCTGGTAACCTGCCACGATCCGCTGCGCGTCGCTGATTTTGCCGACCGCAAGGCCCTTGCCGCGCGGTGCGCCGAGGTCGTCCGGCGGGGACATGAGATATCCCTGCGTGACGCAACGCCAGACGTGAATTGACCGTCGATCTCGGCCAAGCCGGAGAATTTCCTGCTTCGGCCCTTGCCAGCACGTGCTTTCTGATCTAATAGCGCGCCTACGAACCCGCAGGCGGGGTTTGGTTTCGTCAGGGGAGAAATCCCTGATGGACCGCCGGTTGGAGCAAACGCTCTATAAGACCCCCGCCGAGGATAGAAACCGGAAAAGGATAAGATAGCATGGCTCTTCCCGAGTTCACCATGCGTCAGCTGCTGGAAGCTGGCGTTCACTTCGGTCACCAGACTCAGCGCTGGAACCCGCGCATGTCGCCGTTCATTTACGGCGCACGTAACGGCATCCACATCATGGACCTGACCCAGACTGTTCCGATGCTGGACCAGGCGCTGCAGGTTGTCCGTGACACCGTTGCAAAAGGCGGCCGCGTTCTGTTCGTTGGTACCAAGCGCCAGGCAGCCGGCCCGATCGCCGAAGCTGCAGAGAAATCCGCGCAGTACTACATGAACCACCGCTGGCTGGGCGGCACCCTGACCAACTGGAAAACCGTTTCCCAGTCGATCAACCGCCTGAAGGAAATCGACGAGAAGATGGCCTCCGGCGCCGAAGGCCTGACCAAGAAAGAGCGTCTGGGCATGGAGCGTGACCAGGAGAAGCTGCAAGCGTCTCTGGGTGGTATCCGCGACATGGGCGGCGTTCCGGACCTGCTGTTCGTCATCGACGTGAAAAAAGAAGCACTGGCAATCGCCGAAGCCAAGAAACTGGGTATCCCGGTTGTGGCTGTGGTTGACACCAACTGCTCCCCCGATGGCGTGGACTACATCATCCCCGGCAACGACGACGCATCGCGCGCGATCTCGCTGTACTGCGATCTGGTTGCCCGCGCGGCTCTGGACGGCATGTCCGCACAGCTGGGTGCAGCAGGCGTTGACCTGGGCGCGCTGGAAGAAGCACCGGCTGAAGAAGCCGTTGCTGAAGAAGCAGCTGAAGCCTGATCCGTCCTGTCACGGAATTGACATGCGGGGCAGGGTATTTCCTGCCCCAAATCCGTTTTTGAATTGAGGGAGCCTAACATGGCAATCACTGCAGCAATGGTGAAAGAACTGCGCGAATCCACCGGCGCAGGCATGATGGACGCGAAAAAAGCACTGGTCGAAAACAACGGCGACATGGAAGCCGCGGTTGACTGGCTGCGCACCAAGGGCCTGGCGAAAGCCGCCAAGAAATCCGGCCGTACCGCCGCTGAAGGCCTGGTCGCCGTGGTCGTTGAAGGCGGCAAAGGTGTTGCGGTTGAGGTCAACTCCGAGACCGACTTCGTTGCCAAGAACGCCGAATTCCAGCAAATGGTCGCAGGCATTGCCAAGGCCGCACTGAACGCCGACGACGTTGACGCTCTGAAGGCAGCTGACCTGGGCGGCAAGACCGTGGAAGCAACCCTGACCGACAAGATCGCCACGATCGGCGAAAACATGTCGCTGCGTCGCATGGCCAAGCTGGAAGGCGAAACCGTGGTGTCCTACGTGCACAACGCGGCCGCTGAAGGCATGGGCAAAATCGGCGTTCTGGTTGCCATGAACGGTGGCGACGAAGCCATCGGCAAGCAGGTCGCAATGCACATTGCCGCTGTGAACCCTGCAGCGCTGTCCGAAGCTGACCTCGACGCCGCCGTGGTCGAGAAGGAAAAGCAGGTCCAGATGGACATCGCCCGCGAGTCCGGCAAGCCGGAGCAGGTGATCGAGAAGATGATCGAAGGCCGCATGAAGAAATTCGTCGCGGAATCGACCCTGCTGAACCAGCAGTTCGTTGTGAACCCGGACCTGACCGTGGAAGCCGCTGCCAAGGAAGCAGGCGCCACCATCAGCGGTTTCGTGCGTGTGGAAGTTGGCGAAGGCATTGAAGTCGAAAAAGAAGACTTCGCTGCGGAAGTCGCAAAAGCTGCTCAAGGCTAACTTGCGCTGACAGCAAGAGTTCTAAGGAACGGCGGGTCAAACAGACCCGCCGTTTTTTTGTGGGAGACGCAGCAGCAGTCGATTTACGCGCGTACTACCAGGCACGCTGATCGCGTTCCACAGGCAGCACCAAGCGTTCAATGCAGGTGTGTGCATGGGGCAGTGTGTAGATACGGAGAGAAGGCGAGGGGCCCCACTGATGGGGATGGGTGAGGCCCCTCTGATATCCGAAACCGACGACGGAAGAATACGCGCCTGTCTCTGATCAGGTATGAGCGCCTTGAAATTGCAAGGATCAATACCCGCAGTTCCTTGGCTAAAGCCACCACTCACGGAACATGTGAAAGATGCAGTGAATTAAACTTTTGCGGTAGTATAGAATTCCATACCTTTTGTCGCTTTTCTGCATTAAATGCGACATTTACAGTGCGATCTGACTATGCGTCGATCAGATACATCTGGTTGTGCAACGCCGCTTTCAGAACTGCCTGTGCCGTGGTTTCCACCGCCAGGGATTCACGCGCCAGACGCAGATGCTTTTCAATGGTGGCCGGCGTCAGCCCCATCAGCAAGGCAATGTCCTGGGTCGTTTTTCCATCGCCAACCCATTCCAGGACTTCCCGCTGCCGTTTGGTCAGAGTGCGTTTGGGTCCGGCATAGGGCAGGGTGAGTATCTTCAGGTGCACCACGTTGTTCATCAACAGGATGTCCGCCCCGTGGTCCTGCCAGATGGCGTCAACCATATCCTGGCTCATGTCAGCCTCGGCGGCGAGAGAGATCGCTCCCTTGAAGCGGCTGTTCGTGGAGGGAAAACTGATCGTGTAACCTGACTGGACCCCGTGAGTCCGGTTGAAGTCCACGACCTTCTGCGCTTCAGGGCTGAGGCTGTAATCGCGAGCCTGTTCCTGGGCAATCCGCCAGCTTCCGGCGCCTTCGTTGTCGAGCGCCCATCGCAGCATCGGAGCGTGAAGATACAAACCACTGTGCAGGTAGCCTTGCAGGTAATCTTCATCGTGGTTCGTCAGAAGAACGAAGTCGTCCGGATCTCCCAAAGAGGTTTCCGTGAGACACCGCGTATTGCCATAAATCAAACGGTCAAAGCCAAATCTTTTCATTTGCGCGACATGCCCGTCCCACAAAATATCCAGACTTTGCGCATGACAGACAAAATCCAGGTAACCCTTTAAACTCATACGTATTAAGCCTCTTTCAAATGCTGGACCAATGCCTCAAGTGCGAGAATGTAGCCATGCGCACCGAAACCGCAAATTTGTCCCACCGCAGCCTTTGAAATAAAGGAAACGTGGCGGAAGCTTTCGCGCGCGTGGATGTTGGACAGATGCACCTCAACGGTCGGAATCTCGACCGAGATCAGCGCATCCATCAATGCGATCGAAGTGTGTGTATAAGCGCCTGCATTCAGGACGATTCCCTGATGAACGCCCTTGGCGGCATGAATGGCATCGATCAATGCGCCTTCATGGTTCGATTGCAGGCAGCTGACGTCCAGCCCCAAGGTTTTCCCATGGGCCACGCAGGATTGTTCGACCATCTCCAGCGTGACGGAGCCATAGACCTCGGGTTGTCGTGTTCCCAGAAGGTTCAGATTGGGGCCGTTCAGAACCAGAATACGTTGTGTCATAGGCGGAACTTCCTTGGAAAATCGCTTGCTGGGCGCGATGGCCCAGAATTATTTCAATTGTGAATATGGCAAATGCTGCGACGGTACGAAAGGCGCAATTCAACGGCGCTGATGCATTCGCTCTCAAGGTGGCGGGCTGGCTGTTTTCTTCCGCAAGACCATGGCCTAAAAAGCAACGCAGCCCACTCGCAGAATTGAGAGACGTCCCAATGTCCGATACCGCGCAGACCTTGCTTGACCTGCTGGACCTGGAAGTTTTGGATCGCCATCTGTTTCGTGGTTCCGGCTCCGGCGGTGAGACGCCACTGCGGATCTACGGCGGCCAGGTGATCGCGCAGGCATTGAAAGCGGCTTATTCTACGGTTTCCAACCGCTTGTGCCACTCTCTTCACGCTTACTTCATTCGTCCGGGTGATCCCTCGAGACCCGTCATCTACGAGGTCGACCCAGCCCGTGACGGGCGCAGCTTCACCACACGGCGTGTGGTCGCGATGCAAAACGGCAAGCAGATTCTGAACCTTGCCGCATCCTTTCACGAAGCTGAACCGGGTTGGGATCATCAGCACGCCATGCCCGAAGTGCCGCCGCCGCACGGGCTGGAATCGCGTCATGACATCTTGCTTCGCAATGCGTCCCGTGTCCCAGAGGAGCGTCGCAAGGAATTTACCCGCGAACGTCCGTTCGAGCTGCGCGAGGTCGAGCCGCGAGATCCGCTGACACCTGAGAAAACAAGTGACGTCAACAACATGTGGGTCAGGATGGCAGCAGCCAAAGGGGCCGATCCGGCCTTGCAGCATATCCTGATGGCCTATGTCTCGGACTTTGGCCTGTTGGGATCCTCCATGCGACCGCATGGATTGACGTTTCATAATCCCGCGGCGATGACCGCCAGCTTGGACCACGCGATGTGGTTCCATGCGCCAGTTCAGCTTGAAAACTGGCATCTGTATTCAATGGATGCGCCGTTCACCGGCAACGGGCGCGGCTTCAATCGCGGGGCAATTTACACCGAGAACGGCCAATTGGTCGCCAGTGTTGCCCAAGAAGGCCTTCTAAGACCTCTAAAGTCGGCCGCGACGCGATGAGGTGACGTTTCAGCGCCCTCATTTAACATAATTCAGATTATAAGAGCTTCTGAAGGGTCGCGTGGGCCTACCATCTTGGGGGCCACCCATCCTGGGGACCGAAACTCGACGATTTACGCCGTGACAAGCGCTCGCAGGTCCACGTTCAGCTGTCGCTCGCGAGCCCTTCAACCGGACACCCCTTATTGGTTGGACTTCTGCGGATCAGGCGTCGAGCTCGGTGTCCCAATACAGAAAGTCCATCCAGCTTTCGTGTAGGTGGTTCGGCGGGAACTTGCGGCCGATATTGCGCAGCTCTTCCGCGCCCGGCCTGCGCGGCGGTTTGCGCAACGACATGCCTGCACGATGCAGAGACTTGGAACCCTTTTTAAGATTGCACGGGCTGCAGGCAGCCACGACATTCTCCCAGCTGGTGACGCCACCTGTCGCGCGCGGCACGACATGGTCAAACGTCAGATCGCCTTTGCTGCCGCAGTACTGGCAGCAGAATTCATCCCTCAAAAACAAATTAAAGCGCGTGAAGGCCACGCGCTTTTGAGGTTTCACATAGTCTTTCAGAACCACGACCGACGGTATTCGTATTTCCGTGCTGGGGCTGTGAACGACCTCGTCATATTCTGCAACGATTGCAACGCGGTCCAGCCAGGCTGCCTTGACCGCATCCTGCCAGGACCACAAGGACAATGGGTAGTAGGACAATGGCCTGTAATCCGCATTCAGTACCAATGCGGGGTGCTGCTTCAGCGCCCCGGGAGATCTGACAAACTCTGCCCTGAAATCGCCATCCATGTTGAACGTCTTCCTCGCCCTGACTTTCCGTTTCCGGGAACCAGAGCGGGGAACCCGCCCCAGCCTAACTTTGACTATATATCGTGGTTTGCGGCTGGCAAGCCCCACTATACACAATATGTCGCGAGGTTTGTGATGTGATTCCATGACAGCGCCGTGACAGTTATCCACAAGCCTGCAAGCGTTCATGGCTTGCCCCGACGCACCCGCGCAATTATTGCCACGGCATGACCCGCTTGATCCGCTTCAACAAACCCTTCGATGTGCTGCCGCAATTCACCGATCGCGGCAGCCAGGATAGCCCACGTCCCACGCTCAGCCGTTACATCGATTGTCCCGGCGTTTACCCGGCCGGGCGGCTGGATCGTGACAGCGAGGGGTTGATGCTTCTGACGGACAGTGGCCGCCTGCAGGCGTGGATCAGTGACCCCAAGCACAAGATGGAAAAGACATATTGGGTGCAGGTCGAAGGTATCCCGGACGCCAAGGCGCTGGAAAGCCTGGCGAAAGGCGTGCAGCTGAAGGACGGCATCACGCTTCCGGCCAAGGTGCGGAAGATGGATGAGCCGATCGGACTTTGGGCGCGCACGCCACCAGTCCGTCACCGCAAGAGTGTTCCCGACAGTTGGCTTTGCCTCACGATCCGAGAGGGTCGCAACCGACAAGTCCGGCGCATGACTGCCGCCGTTGGCCATCCGACCCTGCGCCTGATCCGCTACGCGATTGGCGCCTGGACCTTGGACGGGCTGGCGCAGGGGGCTTGGGAGGATCTGGAGCCTCCGCGCATCCCCGGCCCGCCCAAACCTTCACAGAAACCACCGCGCCGCCCCAAGGGCGCCAAAGGCCCTCGGCCGGTGGGTGACAGGTCACGCCGTCGCTGATAGCGTGATGGCATGCGACCCGACGCCCCTGCCCCTCAAGCAATACTGGAAGCCTCGCTCTACGTGGATGATCTCGCTGCCGCAGCGGAATTTTATGGCGAAATTTTGGGGTTGGAGGAGATACAACGCGTTGAAGGGCGTCATATCTTCTATCGCTGTGGTGGCTCGGTGCTGCTGCTGTTCCGCGCAGAAGAGACGCGAAAGCCACCCAACAACCCAAGGCTGCCAGTGCCGCCGCATGGCGCCCACGGTCCCGGCCATGTCTGCTTCGCGCAGCCACGCAATGAAATGAACCTGATGAAGCAAAGGCTTCAGGATGCGGGTGTGGCAATCGAAGCTGAATTCGATTGGCCGGGCGGCGCACGCTCACTCTATTTCCGTGACCCGGCCGGAAATTCGCTTGAGATAGCAGAACCGCATCTGTGGCGAGGGTGAACCGAGGTGCCAATCGCGCCCCGGTCCCAAGGTGTTAAAGACCCAACTTGTCGCGCATGAAGGCCAAGGCAACGCTCAGCCCGTCGGGCGCGATGCCATGCGCTGTGCCCTTCTGAATGTGGGCGAATACGTCCTGAAAGCCAGCCTCTTGCAGCGCTTGTGCGGCTTCCGGCAGCGACTGCACCGGAACGACGTCATCCTGATCGCCATGCACCAGAAGCACCGGCATTTTGGATTTCATTTCATCCTTCAGCAGTTCGGGTGAGAGAAGCCGACCGGAGAACCCGACCACACCAGCCACCGCGTCCTCGCGACGGGGCGCCACATGCAGGCTCATCATCGTGCCCTGGCTGAAGCCGAACAGAACAACCTGTTCCGGCAAGACATCTTCGTCCACCATCAACGCATCCAGAAATGCGTTCAGATCCTCGACCGCGGCTTGCATGCTCCGCATGCTTTCCTCTTCGGAGGAACCGTCGATCCAGGGAATCGGGAACCACTGATACCCCATGGGGGCGCCCGGACAGGCCTCCGGGGCGTCTGGCGCCACGAACAGCGTGTCTGGAAGATGTTCTGCCAACGGATCCGCAAGCCCCAGCAGGTCTGCGCCATTTGCGCCGTAGCCGTGCAGGAAAACCACGATTGATCGGGCTACGCCGGAAACCGGCTCCTTGCGCCCGGCATTGAGTACACGAGTCATCTGATCCCTTCCCTGTCCTTTGCAATGCGGTAATAGGCCCAGAGGATACGCGCTGCAACCGATCGCCAGGGTGACCACGCTTCTGCCAGTTGCCGCATCTGCCTTTCTCTGGGGCGTTCAGGCAGTTGGAAAAGCAACCGTGTGGCCTCCTGCAACGCAAGATCCCCATGTGCAAAGACATCTGCCCGCCCCAGGGAAAACATGGCGTAGATTTCCGCGGTCCAGGTTCCGATACCGGGCACCTTGGTCAGGGTGGCGATAACCTCGGCATCAGAAAGCACCCGCAGACCATTAAAATCAATGGACGCTTCAGCGAGAGCGCGCGCATATCGGATCTTTTGACGACTTAATCCGGCTGCGCGGAGTTCATCCTCGGTGGCCCTGAGGATAGCCTGCGGATCGGTCAATTGCGCCGCCTGCAGGCGCGCCCAGATGGCACTGGCAGAAGCTACGCTGACCTGCTGGCTGGTTATGGCGCTCAACAATTCGGCAAAACCATCAGGCCTGCGCCGAAGTGGCAATGGTCCGACTTCTTGCAATGCAGCACCGAACCTTGGCTCCCGCGCGCTGAGCCATTGCGCGCCTTCCGCAACGCAGGCATCACTGGTTATGATGCGCCCAATTGCCCCCATCAGCCACGGTCCGCGGGCAAACTTGAAAGAAACCGTGATCGCTGAACCTGCAGCACTGGCTTGCTCCTTAACATATTCAAGGTTACGCATCTCACATGACCATGAGCATGACCACCCCCGGCGACGCGGTCGCCAAGAAAAACGTTGCCATCCTGGTGCTGGCCCAGGCAATCCTCGGCGCGCAAATGCCGATGATATTCACCATCGGCGGGCTGGCGGGGCAATCGCTCGCCTCCAACCCATGTTTTGCGACCTTGCCAATTTCGCTCATCGTCGGCGGATCGATGCTGGCGGCCACGCCGGTCTCTGCGATCATGCAGCGCTGGGGACGCCGGGCGGGGTTCTTCGTGGGCGCAGCCTTTGGCGCCTTGGGCGGCCTCGTCGGCGCTTATGGCCTCTACCTGGGGTCTTTCCCGATCTTTCTGCTCGGCAGCCTTCTCACCGGCGTCTACATGAGCGCGCATGGCTTCTATCGGTTTGCCGCGGCCGACACCGCCTCCGAAGCGTTCCGCCCCAAGGCGATTTCCTACGTCATGGCTGGCGGGCTGGCCGCCGCCATCATCGGCCCGCAACTGGTCAAGCTGACGAGTCAGGCCTTTGTCGTGCCTTTCCTCGGCACCTACATGGCGGTGATTGCGGTGAATATCCTTGGCGCTGCATTGTTCCTGTTCCTCGACATCCCCAAGCCGCCTGTTCCCAGCCAGGATGCCCCGCGCGGCCGCAGCCGCATGGAGCTTCTGAAGACTCCGGTGATCGCGGTCGCGGTGATCTGCGCCATGGTCTCCTACGCGCTGATGAACCTGGTGATGACCTCGACCCCGCTCGCCGTTGTCGGCTGCGGCTTTACCGAAGGCAATGCCGCCGATGTCGTCACCTGGCACGTCCTGGCGATGTATGTGCCATCCTTCTTTACCGGCCACCTGATCGCACGTTTCGGGGTTGAAAAAATCGTCGCCTCCGGTTTGGTCATCCTTGCCGGCGCCGGTGCTGTCGCATTGCAAGGTGTCGACCTTGCCAACTTCTTTGTCGCACTGGTCCTATTGGGCATTGGCTGGAACTTCGGGTTTATCGGCGCGACCACGATGCTCGCCAGCGCCCATGCCAGCCATGAGCGCGGCCGCATGCAGGGGCTGAATGACCTATTGGTCTTTGGTGGTGTCACGATGGCATCCCTCGCGTCTGGCGGCCTGATGAACTGCTCGGGCGGCAACCCGGTAGACGGGTGGAACGCGGTCAATATGGCAATGGCGCCTTTCCTTGTGCTGGCTGGCGGCGCGTTGGTTTGGCTGGCCTTGCGCCCCAAACCTGCGTTGTAACCCCGACCGCCACCTCAACAAAAAAAAGGCACCCATCTGGAACAAAAAAAGGCACCCATCTGGGTGCCTTTTTGATATTTTTCAATGTTGTACCGGAGTTCTCTGACATCTACCAGCGGGCGGTCGCCGCGCGCCAAAGCAATGATCCGCGTTTGCCGAACTCACTTTTCCCAAGCGCCCCCTGCGCGACCCGTTCAGGCTCGCGTATAGCCTGTTTCAAAATCGTCTCCGCCTGCCACCCTGCCAGCATTGCCGGTGCGGCGGAGGCCGGAATCCTGCTGCGTGACGTCCTGGCATTGTTCAACCTTTCCAGAGCCTTCTGTGCCAAACCTCGAACGCCATCAGGGGTGCCATCCAGCAAGGGAATGCGGTTCTGCGCTTCCAGTTGCGGTATGGCGCGCAACCATTTTGCAACCCCAGCGCCATAGGCAAACTTGCGCACAACATCCTCAGCAGATGCGCCGAGGGACGCTGCGGCCATCCACATCAGACTTCCACTGGTGTGGTCGATGTATCGGTCGAAATCCGCTTCATCCTCGAAAGGCTCGCGGTAGATGTCCCAGCGGCGCGCTTCCGCCATGTTGTCGATACAGGCAGCCAGTTCCGGCTTCAGCAAATCCGCCAACGGGGTTGCCACATAGTGCCGCCGAACAGGCTTGCCCTCGGCGATTGCCGCCCCGATATCCCGCCACCACTGCACGCGCATCTCTGCGATCATGCTTTCCTGACTCGCCCAGGGGGCACGCGCCAATTCTATATTGAAGGCATAAAGAGCGAACAGAATCGGACGTGCCGAGACAGGCGCAGCCATTGTGGCCATGAACCGGTCCGGATCGCTGTTCCGTACCAGATCCGCGCAGGCCGTCAGGTCGTCGTCAAACTGCATCCGCCCCGCCATCGTGGATCAGCTTCCAGCGAATTGCATCAAGAAGGGCCTCAAACGAGGCATCGATTATATTCGCACTGACACCCACGGTGGACCACCGATGGCCCTGGCTGTCCTCGCTGTCGATTATGACGCGTGTGACGGCTTCGGTGCCGCCTTGGGTGATGCGAACCTTGAAGTCGACCAGCCGCATGTCGGCGAGCTGTGCCGAATAGCGCCCAAGGTCCTTGCTGAGCGCTTTGGCCAAAGCATTGACCGGGCCGCGGTCACTACCAACTTCGTCGAGCGATTCACTGACCGACAGTCGTTTTTCGCCGTCCACCTTCACCACCACGACCGCCTCTGACAGGCTGATCATCTGGTTGTACTTGTTTTTGCGCCGCTCGACCGTCACCTTGTAGCGTTTGACTTCAAAGAAATCCGGCAGCTGATCCAGCTCGGCGCGGGCCAGCAGCTCAAAAGAAGCCTGAGCCGTATCGTAAGAGTACCCCTGGGCTTCACGTTGCTTGATCCGCTCCAAGATCCGGGCCAAAGCGGGATCGCCCCGTTCCACTGCCAGACCTGCATCTGTCAGGCGCTTTCGCAGGTTGGATTGCCCTGCCTGGTTCGACATCGGGATGACACGGGCATTTCCAACAGCCGAAGGCTCAATATGCTCGTATGTCGATGGATCCTTGAGGATGGCGCTGGCATGCAGCCCAGCCTTGTGGGCAAACGCCGAGGCTCCGACATAGGCGGCTTGCCGCATCGGCACCCGGTTCAGGATGTCGTCCAGCATTCGACTGGTCCGGGTCAGCCCCGCCAACGCTTGTCGGCTCACACCAATTTCGAATGCGCTCGCGTAAGGCTCCTTCAACAGCAAGGTCGGGATCAGAGAGGTCAGGTTCGCATTGCCGCACCGCTCTCCGAGCCCGTTCAGTGTGCCCTGGACTTGTCGCGCCCCTGCATCGACGGCCGCGAGTGAACAGGCCACCGCATTTTCCGTGTCGTTATGGGTATGTATGCCCAGTTTCTCACCTGGAATACCCTTGGCAATCACCTCACCGACGATGCGGTGGACCTCGCTTGGCAGCGCGCCCCCATTGGTGTCGCACAGAACGATCCAGCGCGCACCGGCCTCCAGCGCCGCGCGGCAAGCATCGAGCGCATAAGCTGGGTTGTCCTTGTAGCCGTCGAAGAAATGCTCGGCATCAAACAACGCTTCGCGCCCCTGTGCCACGATATGCGCAACAGAAGCACGGATGTTGTCGAGGTTTTCCTCAAGGCTGATGCCCAAAGCCTGTGTGACATGGTAATCGTGGCTTTTGCCGACCAGACAGACAGCCTGTGTCCCCGCATTCATCACCGCGGCCAGAACCTCGTCATTGGCGGCAGAGCGCCCTGCCCGTTTGGTCATGCCGAAGGCCGCCAAGGTAGCCTGCAAACGCGGTGCCTCATCAAAAAACGCACTGTCGGTCGGATTGGCCCCGGGCCAGCCACCTTCGATGTAATCGATGCCCAGGTTGTCAAGCGCCTGGGCGATTTGCCTTTTTTCCGCGGTGGAGAATTGCACGCCCTGGGTCTGCTGCCCGTCCCGCAGGGTTGTGTCGTACAGATAAAGACGTTCCCGACCCATTACAGCGCCTCCAGCTTGGCTGGATCAAAGTCGGCAGACGCAATCAGCTCGACTCCCGACTTGCTCATCCGCACTTCCAATCCGGCAGCGACATAGGCCGCCTTCAACCTGTCCACTTCGGAAAAATCTTTTGTTTCCATGGCCTTTTGACGCGCTTCAAACAGCCGCGCCTCATGGGCTGACAGATCCACCGATGGTCCGCCAGCCCAATCGCCGAGTTCCTCGGTCAGCACCCCAAGCAGCCGCGCCGACGCCAGCAGCCCCGCTGCGTCACCGGCTGCGGCCAACTTGTGCAGTTCTGCAATTGCACCAGCCGTGTTCAGATCATCAGCCAATGCGGCCAATACCGCTGCGGACGCGTTGGCCGCAGGTTCGACGCCTGCCGTCAGCCCACGCCACTTGCGGAGCGTCGCCTCCGCTTCCTTCGCCTTCTTGTCGGTCCAGTCCATCGGTTTGCGGTAGTGGGTCTGCAGGAACACCAACCGGACCACTTCGCCGGGATAGCCCTGGTTCAGAAGGTCGCGAACGGTGAAAAAATTGCCCAGCGACTTGGACATCTTCTTCCCTTCGACCTGCAGCATCTCGTTGTGCAGCCAGTAGCGGGCAAAACTGTCATCCCCGTTGGCGCAGCAGCTTTGCGCGACTTCGTTTTCGTGATGCGGGAACATCAGGTCGTTGCCGCCACCATGAATGTCAAAGGTTTCGCCCAGGAGATCGTCCGCCATCGCGGAACATTCGATATGCCACCCCGGTCGACCGCGACCCCAAGGGCTGTCCCAGCCGGGCAAGCTCGCGTCGGAGGGCTTCCACAGCACAAAGTCCATCGGGTTCTTCTTGTAAGGCGCAACCTCGACCCGCGCGCCTGCGATCATGTCGTCCACCGAGCGACCTGACAGGTTGCCATAGTGTTGTTTCCAGCTATCGACAGCAAATAGCACGTGCCCCTCCGCCGCATAAGCGTGCCCCTTGGCAATCAAGGTTTCGATCATGGCGATCATTTGGGGGATGTATTGGGTTGCACGCGGCATATGCGTCGGCTCCAACGCCCCGAGCGCGCCCATGTCTTCAAGGAACCACCGCGTGGTTTCGGCGGTGATATCACCGATTTCCCGGCCGGTTTCGGCGGCGCGGGCATTGATCTTGTCATCTACATCCGTGAAGTTGCGTGCATAAGTAACGGAATTCACGCCGTAAACTTTGCGCAACAAGCGGTAGAGTACATCGAACACAACAACGGGGCGGGCATTGCCCAGATGAGCCCGGTCGTAAACGGTCGGACCGCAGACATACATCCGCACGTTGTCGGCCTCGATGGGCGTGAAAACCTCCTTCTTGCGGGTTTTCGTATTGTGCAGCTTGATTTCGATGTCCGTGGTTTCCATACCCGGTTCCTTTTCCATGTCCATCCCGCATGCCCCCAAACGTGGAGGCCACCCAGTGCGCGCAGCGCGGGCTTAGCAACTTGTCAGGAGAATGAAAACGACAGAAACCAGCCCGCTGATATGTCAGCAGGTAATGCAGCAGGTACGGGTGATGCATTTTAGTTTCATGCTGACCGCATACCACGCAATAGGATGCTCGCCAAGAGACTTGGCACGGCGGCTGTCGGGTTCTTGCATAAAAACCAGGATCAGAACCGGAATGCGGCCTGCACCGAAAGGGTTTCGCCGGTTGCGCCATCGCTGCGGTCGTTGCCGCTTAGATCATGATGGATGATCTCACCGCTCAGCTGAAGTGCACGGTTTAAAGAAACACGCATGCCCAGCCCGACCACAGGATGCACGGAAATACTGGCCTCCGACTGCGGCATGGAACCACCGAAGATAAGATAGCCAGTCGTGGCACCAACGGAGTACCCCGCATTTACGCGAAATTGCCGCTCGTCGGGATTCGCTTCCGGCTGGACGGAAAACGCAACACCATGCCGCGCGAAGGTCAGGTCTCCGCCCTCCACCCCGTGAAAGACAACCGGGCCTGTTCCACCGGCACCTTCTGGCAGGAATGTCAGCTGCGCCCTGCCTTCGGCGGAGAGAGTCGTGGACACGGCAAGCGCCAATGCACTGGCAGTAACCAGTGTTCGGGCACGAAGTTTTTCTTCCGCTTTCGGCATATGGCTGTGCCTTCCGTTGCTGCGCGGCATACCGCGCGCCATCCCCATCCTGTGATCTTCGCACAGATTGGTTAACAATCGGTTCCCGAGCTCCGCGCAGGTTTGCCCGCTCGGCCGCAAGCGATGATGCTCCAGGCAACGCAGGACCCACTGCCATACATCCGCCGACCACTCCGTGAAAATTTTGTCGCGAATTACACAGGTGTCGTTTTCGCGATAGAAGTGGCGCTTTTTAGAGCGGAGCCTGCTAACTAGGAAACAGGAGCCTCCATGCAAGCTGAACGTAGCCTTGTCAGCCTGATTTACCGCACAATTGGTGCGGCGCGAGGCCGTGCGGCGCGGGGACGTCCGACCTGATCAGAAAATCTGAAGTTTTGGTATTTTCTGAAAGGCTCACCCTATGAACACTCAATCCCCCGCCCCCCGTGCCAGCCGCAGCGGCGGCCGCACCGCTCGACGCGCAGCCCGCTCCGCATCTTTGCCGGACCATCTTCGCCCGGTTCGCCCGGGCATGGAAACAACCGCCCTGCGGATCCTCAGTCAGGCCGATATGGAGCGCATTCACCAAACCGCCCTGGCCGCGCTGGAGGAGATCGGGCTGGCGGATGCCCCGCCCAGCGGCGTCGAACTGTTGACCCAGGCAGGCTGCACCCTCGGCGAAGACGGCCGCCTGCGCTTCCCGCGCGCGCTGGTCGAAGACACGATCGCCCGCGCAAACCGCTCTGTCACGCTGTACAGTCGCGATGGCAAGAACGACCTGCAACTATCTGGTGGGCGCGTGCATTTTGGTACTGCCGGTGCCGCCGTCAGCATGGTGGATGCTCAGGGCCGCGCCTATCGCGACTCCACGGTGCAGGATTTGCATGACGCCGCCCGGATTTGCGACCAGCTCGACAACATCCACTTCGTGCAACGGCCTATGGTCTGCCGTGATATTCCCGACAATCTGGAGATGGATCTCAACTCCATTTATGCGACGACCGCCGGTACCACCAAACACGTCGGCGTCTCCTTTACCGATCCAGCGTATGTTCAGCCCGGGCTGGAACTGCTGCACATGATCGCAGGAGGTAAGGAAAAGTGGCTGGAGCGCCCCTTTGTGTCCAACTCCAACTGCTTTGTTGTGCCACCGATGCGCTTTGCGACCGAAGCCTGCCAGGTGATGGAAGAATGTATTCGTGGCGGCATGCCGGTCCTATTGCTGTCCGCCGGCATGGCCGGCGCCACGGCGCCCTCGACCATTGCCGGTGCCATCGCCCAAGCGGTCGCCGAATGTCTTGCCGGATTGGTTTACGTAAACGCTGTAAGCCCCGGTGCCCCAGCAATTTTTGGCACTTGGCCATTTGGCTTGGACCTGCGCACCGGCGCCATGAGCGTCGGGTCTGGGGAACAGGCGCTGCTGTCGGCGGGCTGCGCCCAAATGCACAAGTTCTATGACCTCCCCGGCGGAGCCGCGGCCGGCGCGTCGGATTCAAAGCTTCCGGACATGCAGGCCGGTTGGGAGCAGATGTGCTCGGCGGTCATGGCCGGCCTGTCAGGGCTCAACATGGTGTATGAGGCCGCCGGCATGCATGCCTCCCTTTTGGGGTTCTGCCACGAGACGCTGATCCTGGATAATGATCTCCTTGGTCAGGCGCAGCGGTGCGTGCGGGGCATCGAGGTCACCGAAGAAACCCTGGCGCTCGACCAGATGCGCGCCACCTGTCTTAGTGGGCCCGGACATTACCTCGGCACCGGTCAGACGCTCAGCCGGATGCAAGTCGATTATGTCTACCCGGAATTCGGCGACCGGACCTCACCCAAGGAGTGGGTGGAACGTGACCGGCCCGACCTGATCCAGAAGGCAACCGAAAAGAAAGAGCAGATCCTGGCGCAACGGGCAGCAGCCCGGTTCGATGCCGCCACCGATCAAGCGATCCGCGCGCGTTTCAACATTCACCTGCCCGCGTAATTCCGCCCAGGGGCAGCAGAGCGACACAAGCGCCCTGCTGCCCTACAGCATGGCAAACTTAATAAACCTCTAACTATTCACTTCCCCTTCCGAAGCAAGCCTGATAACTTATTGTTAAGGCGACAAAACCACAAAACACCTCTGCGATCGGGGGCGACAGTTTTGCACTTAGCCGGCTGTATTTTTGCAAGGTGGCCCTGCGTAAATTCACGTCCGCATTTTGCATGGCTCCGCGCATCTCTGCAGATGCTGCATCTTTGCAAGATGACGCGGCGGTCGCGTAGTGACTGGCAGCCTTGGGATACTGCAAAACACCGCGAAGTCATTGGAAGAGTTCGCTGCGATTTTGCGGCACAAACCCGGCGTTTGTTAACCTCGGCGACCGTCGCGTTCTGAAGATGTGCTTTATACTATAGCGCAGCTCTGCGTCGGCGATTTACTGTTTTGGATCCCAAAAATGAAACTCCGACCCCATCAAACCACCCCCGGAGTCTTGCAGAAACTTCAGGACGACGCCGACATGCGTTTATGCATAACTGAAAAGCAAAAATGCAGCGCAGGAGCTCGCCCTGCGCTGCAACGTTCAATCAGAAAAAGGCCTGCAAACCAGTTTGGGCGCGACCAAGGATCAGCGCATGAACGTCGTGAGTACCCTCATAGGTATTCACTGTTTCAAGGTTCACCATGTGACGGATCACGTTGAACTCAAGACTGATCCCGTTGCCGCCATGCATGTCACGCGCCATCCGCGCAATCTCCAGAGCCTTCCCGCAATTGTTGCGCTTCACAATGGAGATCATCTCCGGAGCAGCATTGGCCTCGTCCATCAGACGCCCAACGCGCAGCGAGGCTTGAAGCCCCAGGGTGATCTCGGTCTGCATGTTGGCCAACTTCAACTGGAACAGCTGCGTATTTGCCAACGGACGGCCGAATTGGGACCGGTCCAGGCCGTATTGCCGCGCCGCGTGCCAGCAGGCCTCGGCCGCGCCCATAGCTCCCCAGCTGATCCCGTAGCGAGCCCGGTTGAGGCAACCAAAGGGACCTTTCAAACCCTCGACGTGCGGCAGCAAAGCGTCCTCTCCAACCTCGACGCCGTCCATCACGATTTCACCGGTGATGGAGGCCCGCAAGGACGCTTTGTTGGCGATCTTTGGTGCGCTCAGGCCTTTGAGGCCTTTATCCAGCACGAAACCGCGGATCTTGCCGCCATGCGCTTCAGACTTGGCCCAGACCACAAAAACATCCGCAATCGGGGCGTTGGAAATCCACATCTTGGACCCGGTGAGACGGTAGCCGCCTTCGGTTTTCTCCGCGCGCGTCTTCATGCTTGCAGGATCGGAACCGGCGTCGGGTTCGGTCAGGCCAAAGCAGCCGATCCACTCGCCGCTCGCCAGTTTCGGCAAATACTTCTGGCGCTGTTCTTCGCTACCGTATGCGTAGATCGGATACATCACCAGCGAACTCTGCACTGACATCATCGACCGGTAGCCGCTGTCCACACGCTCCACCTCGCGCGCCACCAGGCCATAGGAGACATAGCCGCCGCCAAGACCGCCATACTGCTCTGGAATAGTGGTGCCAAGCAGGCCCATTTCGCCCATCTCGCGAAAGATCTCGGGATCTGTTTCCTCATTTTCGTAGGCGCTTAGAACGCGCGGCTGAAGCTTCTCCTGCGCGTAGGCGCGGGCGGAGGCCGCGATCATGCGTTCGTCTTCGGTCAGCTGGTCTTCCAGCCGCAGCGGGTCCTCCCAATTGAAACGCCCCAGATCCGGCGCATCCTTGGCTCGCAGTTCAGGTTTGTCAGTCATGGTTTTCCCTTTCGTCTGTGTTTGCCCGGACCCTAACGACAGGTAAACGCAAAAAACAGCGAGACTTTCACAAGTAAGTATGACATCTCCTCATACATGTCAGTCCCGAGAAAATTCCTCCCATCAATCGCCTCCTTACGCGCGCTGGAAGCGTTGGACCGCCTCGGCAGTGCCTCCGCGGCAGCGGCGGAACTGTCATTGACCCAAGGCGCGGTGAGCCGCCAGTTGCAAGCATTGGAAGCCCAGTTGGGGCTGGAACTGGTTCAGCGTGACCAGAAACGCCTGCTCCTGACGCCCGAGGCACAAGATTATGCCGCCGAGATCAGGCAGGCGCTTAACCAGATCGCCCAATCCACCCTGCGTCTGCAGACCGCCCCCCTCGCTGGGACACTCAATCTGGCAATCCTGCCGGCTTTTGGCATGCGCTGGCTCATGCCCAGGCTGCCTGAGTTTTCACGCCTGCATCCGGATGTGACCATCAACATGTCCACCCGGCTTGAGCCGTTCAATTTCTCCCTCGAACAGTTTGATGCGGCTATACATTTTGGAAACGCGGAATGGCCCGGCACACGCGCGCTCCTGTTGAAGCACGAGCAGCTATTGCCGGTTTGCGCGCCGGACCTTTTAGCCGGGCGCACCTTGGCCGGACCTGAAGAAATCTTGAAGTTGCCCTTGCTACACATTCAGACCCGGACCAGTGCCTGGGCCGACTGGTTTGCGCAGAAAGGCATTAAGTCTGACGCGGAGCAAGCCGGAACGATATATGATCAATTCGCAACCATTACTCAGGCTGCTCTTCATGGGTTGGGCGTCGCTCTGATGCCCGATTACCTGGTCGAACAGGATTTGGCCACCGGCCGCCTGATCGCGCTGGACACCCACCCCGCGGAAAGCAACGGCGCCTACTACCTCGTCTGGCCCGAACGAAAAGATGCTGATCCGTCCCTGGTCAAGTTTCGCAATTGGCTCGCAGACAAGGCGCAGCCCGAGGATCCTCTGCCGCGCTAGCAGCAACGCACAAAAAAGGAGCGGCCGTAGAAAAGCCGCTCCCAGATTTCACTTCCGAAATAGCCCCTTAGCCGAGAGCATAGCCCGCGCCGCGCACCGTTCGTACAGGATCGCTGCCGCCATGTTGCGTCAGTGCTTTACGCAAGCGTCCGATATGAACATCGACCGTGCGGGTGTCGACATAGATGTCCCGCCCCCAGACCCGGTCCAGCAACTGCTCGCGGCTCCAGACCCGGCCCGGCTTCTCCATGAAGGTCGAGAGCAGCCGGAACTCCGTCGGCCCCAGTTTCAGCGGCTGATCTGCACGGCTGACCTTGTGTGTCTCGGCATCCAGCACGATATCGTCGAACTCAAGCCGCACACCGACAGTCGAGGGGCGCACGCGCCGTAGCTGCGTACGCACCCGCGCCATCAGTTCAATCACCGAATAGGGTTTGACAACGTAGTCATCTGCCCCGGTTTCCAAACCGCGAACCTTGTCGACCTCTTCCGAGCGGGCCGACAGCATGATGATCGGAATGTTGCGGGTTTCCGTGCGGGTTTTGAGGCGCCGGCAGACTTCGATGCCACTGAGATTCGGCATCATCCAATCCAGAATGATGATGTCCGGCATATCCTCTTCGACAACCAGCAAAGCTTCCTCGCCATTCTCGGCACGCAATACCCGAAAGCCGTCTGCTTCGAGATTGTACGCCAAGACTTCCCGCTGGGCCAATTCGTCTTCGACGACCAGAACGGTGGGCTGATCGGCTGCCATGTCTCAGATCTCCTGCGGGGTCGTCGAGGTGGTGTCGGCTTTCTGGCGATCTTCTTCCGGCTTGTCGCCGGTCACCAGATAGATCACCTGCTCGGCGATCGACGTCACGTGGTCGCCCATGCGCTCGGTGTTTTTCGCAATGAAATGCAGGTGCATACAGGCCGAAATATTGCGCGGATCTTCCATCATGTGGGTCAGGAATTCGCGGAACAGGGCGTTGTACATCTGGTCCACGTCCCGGTCGCGCTCGATCACATCCGCAGCCAACTCCACGTCGCGCTGAATGTAGGAATCCAGCGCGTCCTTCAGCATGCGCTCCACTTCGCGCGCCATCCGCCGCAGCGCAGCCGTACCTTCACTGATGTTCGGCCCCTGGGCCAGGACCCCCGTGCGCTTGGCCATGTTTTTCGCATAATCGCCAATGCGTTCCAGGTTGCCAGCAATTTTCATCACCGAGAGCACAAGCCGCAGATCAGAGGCGGCAGGCGCGCGCAGAGCGATCAGACGAGCGGCTTCTTCGTTGATGAGCTCCTCCAGCCCGTCAATTGCCTTGTCGCCTTGGCGAACCGTGCGGGCCAATTCCTCATCCCGGGCTTCCAGCGCGCGGGCGGCTTCGCGGATCGCGTCCTCGACCAGGCCACCCATCTTCATGATCCGGGCCTGAATCGCCTCCAGATCCCGGTCGAAAGCGGATGCAATATGTTGCTCTACCATGTTGAAATTCCTTGAAATCAGCCGATCCGGCCGGTGATGTAGCTTTCGGTGCGCGGATCCTCGGGGTTGGTGAAAATCTGCCCGGTAGGACCAAATTCAACCAGGTTCCCAAGGTGGAAGAACGCGGTCTTCTGGCTGACCCGCGCGGCCTGCTGCATCGAGTGGGTGACGATCACGACCGAGTAGCTGGCGCGCAGCTCGTCGATCAGCTCCTCAACCTGGGCCGTGGCGATGGGATCCAGTGCCGAGCAAGGCTCATCCATCAACAGCACTTCAGGTTCGGTGGCCACCGCTCGGGCGATGCAGAGGCGCTGCTGCTGGCCGCCGGACAGGCCGGTGCCGGGAGCGTCGAGGCGGTCCTTGACCTCATCCCAGATTGCGCCGCGGCGCAGGGATTTTTCAACGATCTCATCAAGTTCCGCCTTGTTCTTCGCCAGACCATGGATGCGGGGGCCGTAGGCCACGTTATCATAGATGGACTTGGGAAACGGGTTCGGTTTCTGGAAGACCATGCCAACCTTGGCGCGCAGTTGCACCGGGTCAACGCGTTTGTCGTAGATATCCTCACCATCCAGCAGGATGTCGCCCTTTACCCGGCAGATGTCGATGGTATCGTTCATCCGGTTCAGGCACCGCAGGAAAGTGGACTTGCCGCAACCCGACGGCCCAATGAAGGCGGTGACCGTTTTGTCTTCGATCTCCACGTTGACGTCTTTGATCGCGTGGCTGTCTCCGTAATAGACGTTGACATTCTTCGCAGCGATTTTGGTTGGCTGTGTATCCACGGTACTATCCATCAAGGTCATGTCGTTCATGAGTATGCCCCCTTACCAGCGGCGTTCAAAGCGGCGGCGCAGGATCACGGCAAGCGTGTTCATGGTCACCAGGAAGATGAGAAGGATGATGATCCCGCCCCAGGCGCGTTCATAGAAAGCCGGATCGGCGCGTTTGGCCCATTCGTAAATCTGCGCGGGCATCGCCGAGTTCGGAGCCAGAAGCCCGTCGGCCAGACTCTCCGGCGCGTTGGAGGCAATGAAACCGACCATGCCGATCAACAGCAGCGGCGCGGTCTCACCCAAGGCCTGCGCCAGGCCGATGATGGTGCCGGTCAGGATGCCGGGCGCTGCCAGCGGCAGAACGTGGTGAAAGACCGCCTGCATTTTGGAAGCACCTACACCCAGCGCAGCATCGCGGATCGACGGCGGAACGGCTTTCAGCGAGGCGCGGGTCGAGATAATGATGGTCGGCAAGGTCATCAGCGTCAGCACCAGACCACCCACCAAAGGCGCCGAAGTCGGCAGGTGCATGTAGTTGATAAAGACCGCGAGGCCCAGAATACCAAACACGATGGACGGCACGGCAGCGAGGTTGGCGATGTTTACCTCGATCATGTCGGTGAGCCAGTTCTGCGGCGCGAATTCCTCAAGATAGATCGAGGCGGCAACGCCGATCGGCAGCGCCAGGGCCAGAACCACGAACATCATGAACAGCGAACCCAGCATAGACACGCCCATGCCGGCCGCTTCAGGGCGGGCGTCAGAAGCATCAGCGCCTGTGATAAAGTCCATGTTGAAGGTCTTCTTCAGCACACCTGCGGCGGCCAATTCATCAACGAGGTCAAGTTGTTCCGGCGAGATATTCTTGTCGTTGGCGATGCTGTCGCGGTGCACGCGCCCTTTCAAATACCCATCTACCCGGCTAGACGCGAGGAAGCGGAATTCGACCGTCTCGCCGATCTGATCGGGGTTGGCGATCACGTATTCGCGCAGTTGTGCTGCGGCGTTCTTGGACAGGATACCCGCCAGTTCCTTGGACTTGAGGTCGGTTTCAATGCCCAGTTCCTCGACCGCGGCCTCCATGGCGCCCTTGATGATCGGCGCATAGCCGAAGGTGGTGACCTTCTTGATGTCGTCCAGATCGCGATTGCCGTTCTTGTCCAGCTTGCTCTCCAGCAGCTCGACATTCAGGGTCACGAAAGTCTGTTGAAAAGCACCGGTGCCTTTGCTGACGATGGTCACGACCAGCACCAGCAGCATTGCCAGACCGGCAGCAATGGCGGCGATCCCATAAGCGCGAAAGCGCTTTTCGGCGGCGTTGCGCTTGCGGGTGCGCGCGGTCTGCGCCAGCAGCGAACCGCCATGCTTGCGCGGTTCGGTTGCGGCAGAAGGAGTGGAGTGGCTGAAGTCAGTCATTAGTCGTACTGCTCCCGGTATTTGCGCACGATGTAGAGCGCCAGGACGTTCAGGCCGAGGGTCAGCACGAAAAGGCTGAGCCCAAGGGCAAAGGCAACAAGAGTTTCAGGGCTGGCGAAGTCGGTATCGCCGGTCAGCTGGCTGACGATCCGGGTTGTGATCGTGGTCATCGATTCCAGCGGATTGGCCGAGAACTTGGCAATGGCGCCAGCGCCCATCACCACGATCATGGTTTCGCCAATCGCCCGTGAGGCCGCCAGCAAGATCGCACCAACGATCCCGGGCAGGGCCGCAGGCATGACCACCTGACGGACGGTTTCGGATTTTGTCGCACCCAGCCCCAGCGAGCCGTCGCGCATGGCCTGCGGCACGGCATTGATGATGTCATCGGACAGCGAGGAAACGAACGGGATCAGCATCACGCCCATCACCAGACCTGCGGTCAGCACCGAGGTCGCGCCTGCCATCCACTCGACCCCGAGAAGGCCACCCTTGCCGAACAGGTCGACCAAGGCCGGACCAACGGTCAGCAGGGCAAACAGACCGTAGACGATGGTCGGAATACCAGCCAGGATTTCAAGCAGCGGCTTGGCGAAGGCACGCACAGCGCTGCTGGCATATTCGGACAAGTAGATGGCCGCGAAGAGCCCCACCGGTACGGCCACCAACAGCGCGATAAAGGAAATGTAGAGCGTGCCCCACAGAAGCGGCAGGATCGACAGCTCGCTGTCCCCGCGAAAGTTGGGAGCCCAGGTCAAGCCGAAGAAAAAGTCGGTCCAGCTGTGAAGCGTGAAGAAGTTGCGCGTCTCGAACAGCATCGAGAGAACGATGCCAACGGTGGTCAGGATCGCCAGCGAGGCCGCGAGAATAAGAAGCGCCAACACGCCGCGCTCAACAACATTCCTGGCGCGGAAATCCTTGTGCGTGCGAGCATAGGCCCACGCAAAACCGCCGAGCGCCAAGAGCGCGACGACGACGGTCATGGCGGTCTTGCCGGTTGCAGCCAGATTGCGGAACGCCTGCGCGGCCGAAAGAATTTCCGGGCGCACGTCCTCACCGACCGCAACGCCAACCTCACCCAAAAGGGCCCGCACATCCTGGGTGCCGGTATCCATGTCGCGCGCTTCCTTGCGCGACAGCATCCCCTGCTCCACCGCGATATCAAGACCCTCAGCAACCCGTCGGACGTCGCTCATCACCAGGCCAAGCGTTGAACTTTCCGGCACGGCTTCGGCCGGAATGAGGGAGGAGACGCGGTTCTCAATCACCAGGGGCTGCGCCAGCAGCCAGACCACCAGAACGGTGATCGCAGGAACGAACGACGCCAAGGCAACATGGTAACCATAGTACGACGGCAGGGAATGCAGCTCTCTGGCATCCCCCCCTGCACTGCTGAGCGCGCGAGCGCGCCCCCAGTAAAACCCTGCTGCGGCCAGTGCAAGCAGAAGAACGACAAGCCAGATCGTGGGCATGGAGGGCTCCGTTGGGTAGTAGCGGAAAGGCGAAACAGTGCCGTACAGAGGAAAACGCCGGGACGGTCAATCCCGCCCCGGCATCACTGGTTCAGTCGGGAGGCAGGATCAGGAGTTTCCACCCATGACTGCTTCTTCAGCGACTGCTTCCTGGGTTTCGGCCAGTTCCGGGTCGGCAACCAGGCCGTACTCGGCCAGCGGACCATCGGGGCCGGCAACCTCATCGGAGACGAAGAACTCTGCATATTCCTTCAGACCCGGGATAACACCGATGTGCGCTTTCTTGACGTAGAAGAACAGCGGACGGGAGACCGGGTACTCGCCGGTTGCAATGCTCTCGGTCGAAGGAACAACACCGGACATGGTGGCAACCTGCAGCTTGTCGGTGTTGTTTTCGTAGAACGCGAGGCCGAAGACGCCAACGCCATCCTTGTTGGATTCGATCCGGGCCAGGGTCTCGGTGTAGTCGCCGTCGATGTCGACGGATTTACCGTCGGTGCGCAGGGCGATACAGGCTTTCTCTGCTGCTTTCTTGTCGCCGCCGTTGGCTTCCTTGAAGGCGTCAAAGGCACCGGTGGCTTCGCAGCCTGCCAGGATCACCTTGTCTTCGAACACTTCACGGGTGCCGTGCTTGGTGCCCGGTACGAACGCCTGGATGTCCACGGCCGGGAAGTTCGGGTTTACATCGGCCCAAGTCTGGTTCGGGTTGTCGACCAGCTGACCGTCGACCAGCACCTTGTCGGACAGCGCCAAGAACCAGTCAGTCGGGGTGTATTCGAAGGCATTCGCGTTGATGTCGGAGGCAAACACGATGCCGTCATAGCCGATGCGGACCTCGATGATGTCGGTCACGCCGTTTTCGGCGCAGGCAGCGATTTCCTTGTCCTTGATCTTGCGCGAAGCATTGGCGACGTCGATGGTGTTCTCGCCCACGCCTTCGCAGAACCGCTTGAGACCCGCGGAAGAGCCGCCGGATTCCACAACCGGAGTCGGGAAGTCGAAGTTCTCGCCGAAGGCTTCAGCCACGATCGAGGCATAGGGCAGAACGGTGGACGAACCGGCAACCTGAACCTGGTCGCGCGCAGCGGCGGCAGTGGCGGATACGGCGGCAATTGCCAGGGTGGATGCGGTCAGTTTCACAAAGGACATCTGTGTCTCCATGAGTTTCAAAGTTCGATCACCCCCACGATGATCTTGTCGTCTCTCCTAAGAGCCGCTGATGAGGCTTTTGTGACGGCTATGTAACAGTAACATGACAAAGCCGCCGCGAGAGGAAAAAAAACTGACATGAACCCATGGCAGGCAGACAACAGCCGCAAGCCGGATGACGTCCCCGCTCCTCACATTGGCGGAACCGAGGACCTTATCGCGGAAGAATGACTGTGAAAGTGGCGCCCCGCCCAAGTTCGCTTTCAACTCGCAGCCGTCCGCGATGGCGATTGATGATGTGTTTCACAATCGCGAGCCCCAAGCCCGTGCCGCCCTTTTCCCGCGATCGGTGACTGTCGGCGCGATAGAAGCGCTCGGTCAGTCGCGGCAAGTGAACGGGGTCAATTCCAGGCCCGTTATCGATGACCTGCACGCGCGCAGCCGGAGCGCGCACCGCCGGGTCTCTGTCGGAAAAACTCAGCGAAACCCGAACCCGGTCTCCACCATACTTGATCGCGTTTTCGACCAGGTTGGTGAAGACCTGTTGAAGCTGGTCTGGATCACCTGTGATCGGCGGACAGATTTCCGGTGTCTCCAGCTCCAGGTCTACACCGCCTGCCTTGGCGACCGGCGAAAGTGTCTTCAGGGTGGAACTGAGGTGGGATGCAAGATCAACCTGGGCCTTGGGTCTGACCCGCTCTTCGCTTTCCACCCGGTTCAAGGACAACAGGTCCCCCACCAGCCGATTCATCCGACTGGCTTCACCCTCCATGATCTCCAGGAAACGGTCACGGGCTGCGCTGTCGTCTCGCGCAGGCCCCCGGAGCGTCTCGATGAATCCGATCAGTGCCGTCAACGGTGTGCGCAGCTCATGGCTGACATTCGCCACGAAGTCGCGCCGCATCTGGGCCGCTTGCTCGCGTTCGGTGATGTCCTCGAAACAGATCAGCACCGCGCCGCCATTCACCGCACCGACCTGGGGCACATAGCGCAGGTTGACGGTAAACGTCGTGTCTTGCGCCCCGTCATTCGACAGGTGGCGCGCCTTGCGCGGAGCCCGGTCCCGAAGGCAGTTTTCGACAGCGGTCGCAACGCTGGGCTGGCGCAGAATGGTGGCGAAGTGCCGCCCCTTGACGTCACCACCCAACAGGGCGCAAGCCTCTGCGTTCACGGCAATAAAGCGCTCGGTCTGGTCAACCAGAACCGCCGGATGCGGGATTGCTGCCAGAAAGCCATCTATGATTTCAGGTGTCATCGGATCCCCGGAAGTGAAGGTCCGGTCTGATTAGCGCTGCCATGTAAAACTGGTATGGCAACGCAGTTCAGCCCGCGCGCAGGCGCTTGGACACGCTAGAGGGCGCGCAATTCATCACGAAACCGCCGCATGTTGTCCTGATAATGCAACGCACTTTGGGTGAGCTTCTCAGCCAAGGCCTGATCAACCTCCCTCACCACTTTGCCGGGGCTGCCCATGACCAGAGAGTTGTCGGGAATCTCCTTGTTTTCGGTAATCAGCGCACCTGCCCCGATCAGACAATTCCTGCCGATCTTCGCGCCATTCAGGATTGTCGCCCCCATGCCCACCAGCGTGTTTTCACCGATGGTGCACCCATGCAGCATCGCCTTGTGCCCGATGGTGCAGTTGCGACCAACCGTGAGCGGATAGCCGGCATCGATATGCATCACCACGTTTTCCTGAACGTTGCTGCCTTCGCAGATGCGGATTTCCTCGTGGTCAGCCCGAATGGTGACGCCGAACCAGACAGAGGCGCCGGCTTCCAGCACCACCTTGCCAACCAGATTGGCATCCGGGGCCACCCAGGTGTCTTCATGTATCTGCGGGCGGGCATCTCCCAAGGCATAAAGCGTCATGACTGCTCCTCGAACTGTGTTTGCAGCGCTCGTACATGATCCTGCAATCTGGGCTGCTGGATGCGGCGCATGCGTTCCGCCTCGACGATGGTTTTCAGCTTTGCCTCGGTTTCATCGAGATCGTCGTTGATCAGCACATAGTCATAGTATCCCCAATGGCTGATCTCGTCCCAGCTTTTCATCATCCGCTTGGAGATCACCTCATCGCTGTCTTGCGCACGCGTTTCCAGCCGACGGCGCAGTTCCGTGATGGAGGGCGGAAGAATGAAGATGGAGAGCGCATGCTTGCCAAGATCCGAATTGCGGATCTGAATTTCCCCCTGCCAATCAACGTCGAACAAAACGTCCTGCCCCGCCTCGATGGTGTCACGGACCGGGCCGGCAGGCGAGCCGTAGAAATTGCCGAAGACATGCGCATGTTCCAGCATTTCGCCTTTGGCAACCTGCTGTTTGAACTCGTCTTCCGACAGGAAGTAATATTCGCGCCCGTGTTCCTCACCGGGTCGGGGCGCCCGCGTCGTCGCCGAGACTGAAAACTTCAACCCCGGATCCCAGGCCATCAAACGCCGGGCCAAGGTAGATTTGCCCGCTCCCGAGGGAGAGGAGAGGATGATCAAAAGGCCACGGCGATCCGCCATTTTGGCACTCCTTATGTCTATTCGATATTCTGCACCTGTTCGCGCATCTGGTCGATCACGGTTTTCAACTCCAGCCCAACCGCCGTCAAGCCGCTGTGCTGTGCCTTCGAGCAGAGGGTATTCGCCTCACGATTGAATTCCTGCATCAGGAAATCGAGACGACGCCCCACCGCGCCCCCCTTCTGGAGGAGTTCGCGTGCCGCCGCGACATGGGCATTCAACCTGTCCAGTTCCTCCGTCACATCCGCCTTGACCGCGATCAACGCCAGCTCCTGCGCAACGCGGTCCGGATCGGCGCCCTCTGCATTGTCCATGACGCGTGCCAGGTTGGCCTTCATCGTCTCGGCGAAACGGAGCTTGCGGTCCTCTGCTTCGGCCCCCGCGCGCTCGGTCAGGTCCTGGACCTGCGCCAGTTGCGCGTTAAGGATTTGGGCAAGAGCTTCCCCCTCACCTTCGCGCATGCCGATGAACGCTTTGACCAAATCGGCCAGCTCAGTTTGCATCTGCGCAACCAGCGGCGCGGGATCGTCTTCACCCGCCGCCTGCTCCAGAACGCCGCGAAACCCCAACAGATCCGCCGCCGTTGTCGGGCCCAGCTTCACCTGGTTCTGCTTCGCGATATCCTCGGCCTCTGCCAAGGCTCGCACCACTGATTGGAGCAAGGCTGCGTTGACTTGCACCTCACCGGCACCTTCATCCGTCCGGGACACGCGAAGCGTCAGGGAAACATTGCCTCTGGCCAGCGACTGGCTCAGAATTTTGCGCACATGGGCTTCCAGCCCCTCAAGCCAATCCGGAACCCGGAGCCGCAGATCCAGCCCCTTGGCATTGACAGAGCGAAGCTCCCACGTCCAGCTGTGCGGCCCGAGGCTGCCTTGGGCGGACGCGAAAGCGGTCATGCTTCGGATAGTCATTGGACTGAGCCCTCGTGTGTTGTCTCGCGGTTGGACTGGTCTACTTCCTTGGCACGCAGAGGCGCAAGATCAAAGGCAATTCCCCTAAACCAGCGCGCGTTAACCATTGCTTAAAGAAATAGTCCAAATTTGATTTATATTGTGTCATCTTAACTTCAGGGTAACCAAGCCGGCCCTAAGTCTTAACGCAGCACCTGAGCTGCCGGGGGGCAAAGGAAGTGACCGGGTTCAAGAGGATAATGAAATGACGTTTGGCAGCCGCAGTGGAACAAAGACAGACGGCAACCACAAAAAGGTTGTATCGATGAACCGTTTCCGCAAGGGTGGGCCGCTTTCGCCCCTGCGCCAGGCCGAGGCCTATTGGACCGCGCTGCGCCGAGGCGACGACGTCCCCAGCCGCTCGCAGATTGACCCGCGCGGCTTGGAAAACATCCTCAGCAACACTTTCATCCTGGAACGGATTGCCCCCGGAATTGCACGGTTTCGCCTGGCGGGCACCTTCGTGAACGAACTGGTCGGCATGGAAGTGCGCGGCATGCCCGCCACCGCCTTCTTTACCACCGATGCGCGCAAACAGCTCAGCTCGGCGATGGAGCACATGTTCGAAACGCCCGCCATTGTTGAGCTGGGCCTTCAGATCGAAGCCCCCCGCCTGCGCATTCCGCGGAGTGCACGGATGCTGTTGCTGCCGCTGCGCAGCGATCTGGGGGACATCAGCCGGGTTCTGGGTGTTCTGGTCGCCGACGAAGGCGCCACGGTCACATCCCAGCGTTTTTCCATCACATCCATTGAAATGCGCGCCGTCACCGACGCTTCTGCGGAGACCGCATCGCCGGAATTCAAGGCAAAATCGCGGACTGAGGGCGAGCGGCAACCAGCGGATATCAATAGCCCGAACGAAGGCTTCGAAGAGGTTCAGGCCCGTTTCAAGCATGAACGCTCGATCCTTGACGAAGCCAAGGCGCTGCTGGAACGCAGCCGCCGGTCAGCAGCACCCTCTGGCGGGGCCAAGGCCGACGCTCAAGGGCGCCCTTCCAGGAAAGCGCCACATCTTCGGCTGGTTGTCAGCCGCGATTGACACAAACCTTGTGATCCGCTCGGGGTGGCGAACCAAGTCGACACCCCGGAGCGCCGAACACCGAAATCGTCTAAGCCACTGGATCGGGAACGCCGAACCGGGACGTGCGCGATTTGACGTTCATTTCGGCACTCAATTTGATTTTCAAGTCTACGGTTATAGCGATTGAAACGTACTGCGCCCCGCGGATCTGTCCACGGGGCGCTTTTTTCTTCAACCCTCTGTCGGCTGCATGTCCCGCCACGTCCGGAAGGACGCGGCGGACATCGCGCCTGCCGTCAACCGGCCTGCCGCGCCTTCTGGGTTGCGCGCAGGCTCGACAGTTCCTCGGCCACTAGGAAGGCAAGCTCCAGAGACTGGCTGGCGTTCAGACGCGGATCGCAAGCCGTGTGATAACGGTCGCTAAGGTCTTCTTCGGTCACCGCACGCACGCCGCCCGTGCATTCGGTCACGTCCTGACCCGTCATTTCAAAGTGCACGCCACCCGGAATTGTACCCTCGGCACTGTGCACGCCAAAGAAGTCCCGAACTTCGCGCAGGACGCTGTCAAACGGACGCGTCTTGTAGCCGGTGGACGACTTGATCGTGTTGCCGTGCATGGGATCGCATACCCACGTCACATTGGCACCTTCCTCCTGAACGGCTTTGATCAGTCGCGGCAGATGCTCACCCGCCTTGCCTGCGCCGAAGCGGGCGATCAACGTCAGTTTACCCTCTTCATTCTCCGGGTTCAGCTTGGCCATCAGAACCTTCAGATCCTCGGCGGTGGTGGTCGGGCCACATTTCAGACCGATCGGGTTCAGGACGCCGCGGCAGAATTCCACATGGGCACCGTCCGGCTGTCGGGTCCGATCGCCAATCCAGATCATGTGACCGGAGCCGGCCAACCATTTTCCGGACGTGGAATCGAGACGGGTGAGCGCTTCTTCGTATTCCAGCAACAGCCCTTCATGGCTGGTGTAGAATTCGACGCTGGAGAACTCATGCGTGGTCTCGGCGTTGATGCCGGCCGCGCGCATGAAATCAATGGAGTCCTGGATACGGCTCGCGATCTCGCTGTATTTCTGCACTTCCTGTTCATCGGTGAAACCCAACGTCCAGGCATGGACCCGGCTCATGTCGGCAAAACCGCCGGTCGAGAAGGCCCGCAACAGGTTCACCGTAGCCGCGGCCTGCGTATAGGCCTGCAGCATCTTCTGCGGGTTCGGAGTGCGCGCCTCGGGCGTGAAAGCGAGGTCATTGATGATGTCCCCGCGGTAGCTGGGCAGCTCCACGCCATTAATGGTCTCGGTCGGCGCACTGCGCGGCTTGGCGAACTGCCCCGCCATGCGGCCCACCTTGATCACCGGCACCTTGGCGCCATAGGTGAGCACCATCGCCATCTGAAGCATCACTTTGAAAGTGTCGCGAATGGCGTCAGCACTGAACTGGTCAAAGCTTTCGGCACAATCGCCGCCCTGCAGAAGGAACGCCTCGCCGCGGCCTGCGGCCGCTAGGTGCTGTTTGAGCCGACGTGCCTCGCCTGCAAATACCAGCGGCGGAAAGTTGGCAAGCTGGGCCTCGACTGCGGACAGCGCCGCCGCATCCGTATAGTCCGGCATCTGCACCCGCGGTTTCTGGCGCCAGCCCGTTTTTTGCCATTCGCTCATGACTTTACTCCGCTGAAGTGGACCTAAATGTATATTGGGGGGCATCTATACGAAATCCGCGGCCGGCTGACCAGTTTAGAATTGCCGAGACTTGACCCGAACAACAAGCTGTGAGCACGGTCTTCCGACCTGCCGCGGCGTCACACCGCGGCCCTACTTGTTTCTTGAAGGACGCTCGCCATGCAGACGCAACGCAAGCCTGCTGATTCCAGACACGATTGTGACCAGCCCAAGCGGTTTGTCTTCGTGCTTCTCGATAAATTCACCATGCTTTCTTATGCCTCCGCAGTGGAATGTCTTCGTATTGCCAACCGCATGGCCGGTGGCGAGGCGTATTCCTGGACCCTGATCGGCGAAGGAGGCGACACCGTAACATGTTCTGCGGGAACGACTTTCAGCCTCGATAGCGACCTTTCAGAGCTGCATCGCGACGACGTGATGATTCTTTGCTCCGGCATCGACGTGCAGGAAGCAACGAGCAAGAAACTGCTGTCCTGGCTGCGCCGGGAGGCGCGCAAGGGGCTGACCATCGGCGGCTTGTGCACGGCGTCCTACGTCCTCGCCAAGGCCGGGTTGCTGGACGGAAAACGCGCGACCATCCACTGGGAAAATGCCGACAGTTTCGCGGAGGAGTTTGACGAAGTCGAACTCAGCAAGTCCGTCTTCGTAATCGACGGCAACCGGCTGTCGACGGCCGGCGGAACCTCCTCGATCGACCTGATGCTCAAGCTCATTGCGAATGACCACGGGGAAGATCTGGCGAATGCGGTGGCGGACCAGCTGATCTATTCCTCGATCCGCACCGACCAGGACACGCAACGCCTGTCAATTCCGACCCGCATCGGCGTGCGTCACCCCAAACTGTCCCAGGTCATTCAGATGATGGAAGCCAATATCGAGGAGCCGATCAGCCCGTCGATCCTTGCGCAGGATGTTGGAATGTCCACCCGGCAGCTGGAACGTCTCTTCCGTCGTTACCTCAACCGCTCGCCCAAACGCTACTACATGGAACTGCGGTTGCAGAAGGCCCGCAACCTGCTGATGCAGACGGACATGAGCGTGATCAACGTGGCTCTCGCCTGTGGCTTTGCCTCGCCGTCGCATTTCTCGAAATGCTACCGCGCTCATTACGACACGACCCCCTACCGGGAGCGGGGCAGCAAGGCCGCGGCGGCAGCACAGAAAGGCTGATACTCTTCAGCGGGAGAGGCGAAACACGGCCCCTTCGGTCTCGGAAGCGAACCAGATGCTACCGTCCGGCGCCTCCTGGACGTCGCGAATGCGACCTGTCTGCGCGCTTTTCAGTTGTTCGACCTCTTTCAGAGGTGCCCCTGAAAGGCGCGAGATGTAATCAAACTTCAGCGACCCCACGAAGATGTCGCCGCGCCACTGCGGCCACATCGTTCCCGAGTATATCATCATGCCCGATGGCGCGATGGACGGATCCCAATACCATTCGGGCTGCTCCATACCGGGCTTCTCGGTTCCCTCGCCGATTTTGCGCCCCGAATAGTGACGGCCGTAAGAAATCACGGGCCAGCCGTAATTTGCGCCGCGACGGATGCGGTTCACCTCGTCCCCACCCCGCGCGCCGTGCTCCGCAACCCATAGGTTACCCTGCAAGTCGAACGCCATTCCCTGCGGGTTTCGATGGCCATAGGACCAGATTTCCGGCTGGGCATCGTCGCGGGCGGCAAACGGATTTCCCGCCGGAACAGATCCATCCCGCGCGATGCGCACGACGGAGCCCTGATGCAAACGAAGGTTCTGGGCGCTGGGCCGGTCACCCCGCTCACCCAGGGACACGAACAAATGCCCGTCGGGCGCTTCCACAACACGCGCGCCAAAGTGGCGTCCGCCCGTGGCACCCGGCGCTGCCTCGAACAGCTGCCGCACCTCTGTCAGCCGCGTGTAGTCGGCGCTGAGCCGTCCAACCGCCAAGGCCGTGCCAAGACCGCGCCCCTGTCTCTTGCTGTAGGTGAGGAAGATTTCGCGGCTGTCCGAAAAATCCCGTGGCACCATCACGTCCAGAAGACCGCCCTGCCCTTCGGCGGCCACCTTGGGGATCCCTTTCACGGCCTGCTTCTGACCATCCCTGACCACCCAGAGCTGACCGTCCCGTTCCGACACGAGAAACCCACCTTGGGGCAGGAACGCGATCGCCCACGGGACATCAAAACCCTCGGCAACCCGCGTGACTTTGAGCGGGCCAAGACTGCTCGGCAGTGTCTCCGCCTGAACGCCCCTGAAAAAAGCCAGAAACACCAGTAAGATCGCCATGAATGCCGCTTTTTGACGCATTTCCAACTTTTCCTTCTGCCGTTTCCGCTGTAGAGCCAAGCGGCGCTGTCTCAGGGGAACTGACGGAGGGCCAGCGCACCAAGGACGATCTTGGGACTATGAAGCCGGTCAATAAGACTTTTCTTTTTTTTCCGGCATGCCTAGGGTCCGATGTGAACATTTTGTTCCAAGATGAGGGAGTACTCAAATGAAAAAGCTGCTGATGGCCACGGCCGCTGCCGCATTGACCGCAGGCACCGCGTTTGCCGATGGCCACGCCAAGGAAGTGAAACTGGGCGTTCTGTTCGGCTTTACCGGGCCCATCGAATCGCTGACGCCGTCCATGGCGCAAGGCGCCGAAATGGCGATGGAAGAAGTCACCGAATCCGGCAAGCTCCTGGATGGTGCAAAGGTAACCCCCGTGCGGGCAGATACCGGCTGCATCGATAACGGCCTTGCGACCGCCAACGCTGAAAAACTGCTGGCTGAAGGTGTGAGCGGCATCATCGGCGGTGACTGCTCCGGCGTGACCGGCGCCGTGCTTCAGAACGTTGCGCTGCCAAATGGCATGGTGATGATCTCTCCCTCGGCAAGCTCTCCCGGCTTGACCTCGATGGAAGACAACGGCCTGTTTTTCCGCACCACCCCGTCCGACGCACGTCAGGGCGAGATCATGGCGGAAATCCTGAAGGACCGCGGCGTCGAGTCGATCGCGCTGACCTACACCAACAACGACTACGGCAAAGGTCTGGCGGACTCGATCCAGTCGGCGTTCGAAGCCGCGGGTGGCACCGTCACCATCGTGACCGCGCATGAAGACGGCAAAGGCGACTACTCCGCCGAAGTCGGCGCCCTGGCATCTGCCGGCGGTGATGTTCTGGTCGTTGCGGGCTACCTGGATCAGGGTGGTCTGGGCATCATCCAGGGAGCGCTGGACAGCGGTGCCTTTGACACCTTCGGTCTGCCCGACGGCATGATTGGTGAATCCCTGCCCAAGAATATCGGTCCCGATCTGGACGGTTCTTTCGGTCAGATCGCCGGTTCCGACAGCAAAGGTGCTGAAATCTTTGCCGAAATGGCAAAGGAAGTCGGCTTTGACGGTACTTCGGCCTATTCGTCGGAATCCTATGACGCGGCGGCGCTGCTCCTGCTGGCCATGCAGGCTGCAAACTCCACCGAACCGTCCGACTATGTTGGCAAGATCCTTGATGTGGCCAACGCCCCCGGCGAGCCGATCAACCCCGGCGAACTCGGCAAGGCTCTGGAGATCCTCGCCAACGGTGGCGAGATCGATTATCAGGGCGCCACTGGTGTTGAGCTGATCGGCCCGGGTGAAAGCGCTGGATCTTACCGCGAGATCGAAGTTCGCGACGGTAAGAACGAAACCCTGCGCTTCCGCTGATAAGCTGTTGAAAATCAACGAAGAACGATCAGCCCGGGTTACGCCCGGGCTGTTCCAAATTGAAAGCCGCGAAAACGCGGTAGGGGATGAATGACATGATCGTCGTCGAGGACTTGCACAAGCACTTCGGCGGGTTCCACGCGGTGGACGGCGCCTCGCTGGAAATCGCCAAGGGGTCCATAACTGGTCTGATCGGCCCGAATGGTGCCGGAAAGACCACACTTTTCAACGTCATAGCAGGCGTACTCGAACCAACATCCGGCCGGGTCACCATGGACGGTGAGGACATCACCGGCCTGCCGCCGCATGAGCTGTTCCACAAGGGATTGTTGCGCACCTTTCAGATCGCGCATGAGTTTTCCTCGATGACCTGCCGCGAGAACCTGATGATGGTTCCGGGCGCGCAGTCCGGCGAAAGCCTTTGGAACACATGGTTTGGACGCAAGCGGATTGCCGACGAGGAGCGCGCCTTGCGTGCCAAGGCAGATGAGGTGCTGGAGTTTCTGACCATCAGCCACATTGCCGACCTCAAGGCAGGCCAGGTGTCCGGTGGCCAGAAGAAGCTCCTGGAACTGGGCCGAACGATGATGGTGGACGCCAAGATCGTCTTCCTCGACGAGGTCGGGGCCGGCGTGAACCGCACGCTGCTGTACACCATTGCCGATGCCATCAAGCGCCTGAACGAGGAGCGCGGCTATACCTTCGTGGTGATCGAGCACGACATGGAATTCATCGGCCGTCTGTGCGACCCGGTGATCTGCATGGCCGAGGGCAAGAAGCTGGCCGAGGGCACGCTGGACGAGATCAAGGCAAACGAGCAGGTAATCGAGGCCTATCTGGGCACCGGCTTGAAGAACAAAGACAAACTGGAAGCATGATGGCCGGAGCAATCGTATGTTGGGGCTCTGCCCCCGCCGCTTCGCGGCTCCCCCGGAGTATTTCCAGAAAGATGAAAGGGGCGGGAGATGTCTGAACCGTTTCTGATCGGCGACACCATGACAGGCGGTTACGGCAAGGGGCCGGATATCCTGCATGAGTGCACCATCGCCGTGAACCCAGGCGAGATCGCCGTGATCGTCGGCCCGAACGGGGCTGGCAAATCGACCGCGATGAAGGCCGTGTTCGGGATGCTGAACGTGCGCTCGGGCTCCGTGCGACTTGACGGCGAGGATATCACTACCCTGTCGCCGCAGGACCGGGTGGTCAAGGGAATGGGGTTCGTGCCGCAGACCAGCAATATCTTCACCTCGATGACGGTGGAAGAAAACCTGGAGATGGGTGCCTTTATTCGCACCGATGATTTCCGGGACACGATGGAACAGGTCTATGACCTGTTCCCGATCTTGCGCGACAAGCGCAACCAGCCGGCCGGCGAGCTCTCCGGCGGCCAGCGCCAGCAGGTGGCCGTGGGCCGCGCGCTGATGACCAAGCCCAAGGTGCTGATGCTGGACGAACCGACCGCAGGCGTCTCTCCCATCGTGATGGATGAGCTGTTCGACCGGATCATCGAAGTCGCCCGCACCGGGTTGCCGATCCTGATGGTGGAACAGAACGCCAAGCAAGCGCTTGAGATCGCTGACAAGGGCTATGTGCTGGTGCAGGGGCGCAACGCCTATACCGGCACCGGCAAAGAACTTCTGGAAGATCCAGAAGTGCGCAAATCCTTCCTGGGGGGCTGAGGTATGGACCTTCTTAACGCCCTAGTGGCGCTTACCAATTTCGTCATCGTTCCCGGGCTGGCCTATGGCAGCCAGCTCGCGCTGGGGGCGCTCGGGGTCACGTTGATCTACGGGATCCTGCGGTTTTCCAACTTCGCCCATGGCGACACCATGGCCTTTGGGGCGATGCTGACCATCCTGGTGACCTGGGGGTTCCAGGCAATGGGCATCACCTTTGGCGTATTGCCCACAGCCCTGCTCGCACTGCCGTTTGGCATTCTCGGCACCATCGGCCTGATGCTGTTTACAGACAGGACCGTCTATCGGTTCTATCGCCAGCAGAAAGCCAAGCCGGTGATTTTCGTCATGGTGTCATTGGGCGTCATGTTCATGATGAACGGACTTGTGCGTTTCATCATCGGCCCCGGCGACCAGCGGTTTGCCGACGGCGAACGGTTCATCATCAAGGCGCGCGCCTTCAAGGAAATGACCGGACTGGAGGAAGGGCTGGCGATCAAGACCACCCAAGGCATCACCGTGATCACCGCCGTGATCGTGGTAGCACTGCTGTTCTGGTTCCTGAACAAGACCCGCACCGGCAAATCCATGCGCGCCTACTCCGATAACGAGGATCTGGCGCTGCTGTCCGGAATCAACCCGGAGCGGGTGGTGATGTACACTTGGATGATCGTCGCAGCGCTTGCGACCATTGCCGGCGTGCTCTACGGGCTCGACAAGTCGTTCAAACCCTTCACCTATTTCCAACTGCTGCTGCCCATCTTTGCCGCAGCCATCGTGGGCGGCCTTGGTAGCCCACTGGGCGCGATTGCCGGCGGCTTCATCATCGCGTTTTCGGAGGTCACGATTACCTATGCCTGGAAGAAGGTTCTGGCCTACGTGCTGCCGGATCATCTGGCGCCTGATGGGTTGGTCCAACTCCTGAGCACCGATTACAAGTTCGCGGTTTCCTTCGCGATCCTGATCGTCGTCCTTCTGTTCAAGCCTACCGGCCTCTTCAAGGGAAAAGCGGTATGACTGAAACCCTGAAACATACACTGCTGTTTGCGCTTGTTGGCGTGCTGATCCTGCTGGAGGGGGCGACGGACGCCCTGTTCTTCTCCGGTTCGTGGAACTCGGCGCTGGTGATCCTGAACATGGGGCTGATCTCGGCCATTATGGCGATCGGTGTGAACATCCAATGGGGCTTTGCCGGTCTGTTCAACGTCGGCATCATGGGCTTTACCGCGCTGGGCGGTCTGGCGGTGGTCCTCACCGCGACGCCCGTTATTCCTGAAGCCTGGACTGCAGGCGGTTTCGGTATCGTCACCGCGCTGGTGTTGGGCGCACTGACCATTGCCGCCGCCGTGATGATCACCAAGGTCATGCCGGCGGGCAAACCGAGGGCACTGGTGCTCACCGCTGTTCTGATCGCGGGCTTTTTCGTCTACCGGGCAATTTTTGACCCGGCCGTAAGTGCCATCGAAGAAATCAACCCGGCGCTTCAGGGCAACATTGGCGGCCTCGGCCTGCCGGTGCTTCTGGCCTGGCCCGCAGGCGGACTGTTGGCCGCGGGTGCCGCCTGGCTGATTGGCAAAACCGCCTTGGGTCTGCGCTCGGACTACCTCGCGATTGCAACGCTGGGCATCGCGGAGATCATCATTGCGGTGCTGAAGAACGAAGACTGGCTGTCGCGCGGCGTGAAGAACGTCGTGGGCCTGCCGCGCCCACTGCCCTATGAAGTGGACCTGCAGAACGACCCCTCCTTTGTCGAGAAGGCGACCGGGCTCGGACTTGACCCCGTGGTAGCCTCGACCATTTACGTCAAGGCCGGTTACGCTGTGATGTTCACGGTGGTGCTGCTTGTGCTGCTCTGGATGGCCCAGATGGCTCTCAAGAGTCCCTGGGGCCGGATGATGCGTGCAATTCGCGACAATGAAGTCGCCGCCGAGGCGATGGGCAAGGATGTCACTCGTCGTCACCTGCAGATCTTCGTGCTGGGTTCGGCGATCTGCGGCTTGGCCGGGGCCATGATGACCACCCTTGACAGCCAGCTGACGCCGGGCACCTACAACCCGCTGCGCTTCACCTTCCTGATCTGGGTGATGGTGATCGTCGGTGGTTCCGGCAACAACTTTGGCGCGGTTCTGGGCGGCATGTTGATCTGGTTCTTCTGGATCAAGGTGGAGCCGATGGGCCTTCTGCTGATCGAAGCGATCACCTCCGGCATGGCCGATGGCAGCCCACTGAAGGCGCATCTGCTGGAAAGCGCTTCCCATATGCGTCTGCTGACAATGGGCTTGATATTGCTGCTTGTCCTCAGGTTCAGTCCCCGAGGACTGATCCCTGAGAAGTAACAACAAACGCCGCCCGGACAGATCCGGGCGGCGTTTTTCTTTTGTGGGTTCTATATCCGCGCCAGCGCTGGGCGGGTGAATAGGCGCCGAACGTCAGCGCCCCTTGAAAAGACTTCCCAGGATGCCCCGCACGATGCGGCGCCCGGTGGTTCCTTTCAGCTCCTTGATCACAGCCTGCGACATAGCCGACGAAAACGTATCCTTCTGACGTTGGGGGCGGGCCGTGGACCGGCTGACCCTTGTACCACTGTAGCGTCGGGCCGCGTTGAATTCCCGCGACATCGGTTCATCCGCCTCTTCCGCGGCGGTCTCGGCCTCCTCTGCAGCCTTGGCGGCGGCTTTGGCCCGCTGGGCGAGAATCTCATATGCCGAGCGCCGATCTTTGAGCGCGTCATATTTTCCTGCCATATCAGAGGCCTGCAGGAAAGCGGCCCGTTCCTGCGCGGTTATCGGGCCCAACTGGGAACTGGGCGGACGAATGAGCGTGCGTTCGACAACGCCCGGAACCCCCTTCTTTTGCAGCATCGAGGTAACCGCCTCGCCCACGCCAACTTCCCGGATTGCATCCTCGGTCGAGAAGCGCGGATTCTCCCGGTAGGTTTCCGCTGCGAGTCGCAGGTTCTTGCGGTCCCGCGCGGTAAAGGCGCGCAGTGCATGCTGAATGCGGTTGCCGAGTTGCCCCAGGATGTCTTCGGGCACGTCGGCCGGATTCTGAGTGATGAAATAGATGCCAACACCCTTGGAGCGGATCAATCGGGCCACCTGTTCCACCTTGTCGATCAGCGCCTTTGGCGCGTCCTCGAACAACAGGTGGGCTTCATCAAAGAAAAAGACCAAACGCGGCTTCTCGGGATCGCCAACCTCCGGCAGTTCCTCAAACAGCTCGCTCAGCAACCAAAGCAGGAACGTCGCATATAAACCGGGTGCTGCCATCAGCCGATCCGCGGCCAAGATATTGACCATCCCCCGCCCGTCCGCATCACAGCGCATAAGATCGCTCAGCTCCAGCGCCGGCTCACCGAACAGGCGGGTGCCGCCCTGGTTTTCCAAGACCAGAAGACGACGCTGAATTGCCCCGATGGAGGATGTCGAAACATTGCCGTAGCGCAACGACAACTTATCTCGATTTTCTCCGATCCAAACCAGCAGCGCTTGCAGATCCTTCAGATCCAGAAGCGGCAATCCCTGCTCGTCCGCCAGTCTGAACGCAATATTCAAAATCCCTTCCTGCGCTTCGCTCAGCTCAAGCAAACGCGACAACAGCAATGGCCCCATTTCGGCAACGGTCGTACGGACCGGATGGCCCTGTTCGCCGTAGAGATCCCAGAACGTCACCGGGCAGGCATGATAGCTGTAGTCAGGAAAGCCGATCTTGGCCGCCCGCTCGCCAAAGGCCCCGTGCAACTTGTGCTGTGGGCTGCCAGATTTCGCCAGGCCTGAGAGATCCCCCTTCACATCCGCCAGGATGACCGGAACGCCCGCGTTGGAAAATCCTTCAGCAAGGATCTGCAGCGTGACGGTCTTGCCGGTGCCGGTTGCCCCGGCAATCAGCCCGTGGCGGTTGGCATACTTCAAAGCCAATGATTGCGGCGCACTATAGTCTTCGCCCCCGCCACCCAAAAAAATCGATTCCGCCATAGCGTGTTCCAATCCTGTTGCCCTCACCTGTTTCGGTGAGCTGTCAAATGTCCTGCGCCGTCTGGGCCTTAACGCCTGTGGCTAATAATACAGCGTTAACCTTTTGGTGCCATAGTGAACAGGACCGTTTCCGGAGGACGCGATTGCCGGAGCGGACATTTCCTCCCTGTCAGACTGGCCGTGCTTCGTGCACGGCCTTCTTTTTAGGCAATCACGACTGGTCTTCGTGTTGTAAATTACTATATCGGTAGAGTTGTCGCTCAAACCCTGTCGGTTTCTGATTTTTTTGAACTTGCGTGTTGACCGGCGCTCAGCGCTTTCGTAACGTCCTACTCAATAACTAAGTCGGCCAGTCCGACGGGGAGACGCACACACGAAAAAGGGGGCCATTGGGTTCCCTTTTTTGTTACCTGACAGCAGCTTCGCCCTCAGTGGGCTTCGGCGGAAATCCTCCTTTGCCATCCCATATTGACCTGACACCTGCCGGGGAGCGTGTTAAACGCATCGTTAGCGTCCTTAGAAAAAAGAGGCATTCATGTTGAAGTCCCTGACCCCGATCACGCTGGCAGCCGTTCTTGCCATGGCAGCTCCGCTCGCCGCGCAAGAAGCCGCAAGCGATGCGACCGAAGCGCAGGACAGCACAGAGCAGAACGCACAGACCGAACAGGGTGAACAGAGCGGTTCCACTGCCGACAACCTTCTGGATCTCGGTCAGCCGGTAGAGGATGGCCCGAAGTTGGGTCAGCGCTACTCCAAGGAGACCCACGGCGACTGGGAGCTTGCCTGCGTCAAGACCGAGGGCGAAACCGACCCCTGCTCACTGCTGCAAATTCTGACCGGACCCGAAGGCAACCCGATTGCCGAAGTCTCCCTGTTCCGCATCGAACAGGAGGGCGGTCAGGCCGTCGCCGGTGCCACGGTCATCGTTCCTCTCGAGACCCTGCTGCCGGCAGCCTTGACCATTTCGGTCGATGGTGCGCCTGCCAAGCGCTACAACTACTCCTTTTGCAACCCGATGGGCTGCGTGGCACAGATTGGCCTCACCCAGGGCGATATCGACGCGTTCAAGAAGGGCCAGAAAGCAGTCCTGTCTCTGCGCCCCGCCCCGGCCCCCGACCAGGTTGTGGAAATGGATCTGTCCCTGAAAGGGTTCACCGCCGGCTACAATGTGGTGGATGTGGTCAAGCAGTAAACGCGACCACAATTTTCAAATTCAAACGCCGCGCCCTTCAGGAGGCCGCGGCGTTTTCAGTTTGACAGGGCTGCGACATCACACCTTGCGCAGCGCGAGAACCGAATTCAGCCCGCCAAAGGCAAAGGCGTTGGACAGGGCCACCTCGACGCGCGCGACGCGCGCCTCGTTCGGCACGACGTCCAGGGCGCACTCCGGGTCGGGCTCTTCATAGCCGATCGTGGGTGCGATCACGCCATCGCGCAGCGCCATGATGCAGGCCAGAAGCTCAACCGCCCCGGTGCCGCCAATCAGATGCCCGTGCATCGACTTGGTCGAAGAGATCATCAGCCGGTCGGCATGCGGGCCAAACACATCGGCGACTGCCGCGCATTCGGTCTTGTCATTGGCCGCAGTTCCGGTGCCATGCGCATTGATGTAGCCAACTTCCGACCTGTCCACTCCGGCATCCCGCAGTGCACCGGCAATCGCCCGTGCCGCACCTTGTTTGCTGGGCATCACGATGTCGGAAGCGTCGGAGGTCATGGCGAAACCAATCACCTCACACAGGATTTCCGCACCGCGGGCACGGGCGTGTTCGTATTCTTCAAACACGAAAATGCCGGCTCCCTCCCCCTGCACCATTCCATTCCGGTTGGCACTGAAGGGGCGACAGGCGTCCTTGGACATGACCCGCAAACCTTCCCAGGCCTTAACCCCGCCAAAGCACAACATGGACTCCGAGCCGCCGGTGATCATCACCGGGCTCATGCCCGTGCGCACCATCTGGAACGCCTGCGACATCGCATGGTTCGATGAAGCACAGGCCGTGGAAACCGTAAAGCTTGGCCCCTTGAGGTTATACTGCATGGACACATGCCCGGCCGCGGCATTGTTCATCAGCTTCGGCACCACAAAGGGGTGCACACGGTTTTTACCGTCCTCGTAGACGCTGCGATAGTTTTCATCCAGCGTCTGCATGCCGCCGCCCGAATTTCCGAGTACGACCCCCGCCTTGGCGGACAGTTCGCCATGGAATTCCAGCCCCGACTGGCTGATCGCCTGCTGCGCCGCCGTCAGAGTAAACTGGGTGAAGCGGTCATAAAGGCTGAGCTGCTGGCGATTGAAGCGTCCTTCCGCATCGAAATCACGCACCTGGCCGCCGATCTTGATCGCCAGGCGGTCGACATCCCGAAACTCGAGAGGCCCGATTCCGCAGCGGCCTTCACGCAGCGCTTCCAGTGTTGCGGGCACCGAATGGCCCAGGGCGTTGATGGTTCCGGCCCCGGTAATGACAACGCGCTTCATCGCGGCTCAGACCTTTTCGGAGATCAACTTGTCGATGCCCGCCACGATGGCGGCCACGTTGGAGATGTCGAAATCACTCTCCTGCGGCTCATTGGCATTGAAGGGAATCGAAATATCGAACTCTTCCTCAATCGCGAAAATGCACTCCACCAGCCCCAGGCTGTCGATGCCCAGATCACTGAGTGTGCTGTCGAGGGTTACATCCGATGGCTCCAGAACGGCTTGTTCTGCAATGATTTCAATAACCTTGTCCTGCGTGCTCATGAAGTGATCCCCGATCTTTAGGCTGCGGCTGATGTAGTGAGTGGATCGTTACTTGAAAACAGCCTTTTTTAACAATTCGATGTCACGCATCAATCGAGGCAACCTGCGCTGCGCTTTGTACATCTCGGTATGGGTGTCCATCTTCACAGCGGGATAGCCCATGATCACACGGCCTGCGGGTACATTCGAGAGGATCTTGGTACCGCCACCGGCAACCACACCATCGCCGATAAAGAGATTGTCGGCCACGCCGCATTGGCCGCCAAGGACCACGTTGTTGCCGATATCAACCGAACCGGAGATACCGGTCTGACCGCACAGCAGGCAGTCATTGCCAACACGGGTATTGTGACCAACATGCACCAGATTGTCGAGCTTGCTGCCGTTTCCAATCACCGTGTCGCGGATGGTGCCATTGTCGATGGTGCAGTTGCTGCCCAGCTCGACATCGTCGCCAATGGTGACGGCACCCAGGGAATGGATACGAACCCAGCTCTGCGCCTTGGCCGCGCCCTGGTCGCCAAGGGACTTGCGGGCGTTTTCAACACCCGACACTTCGGGAGTCACATAGGAAAACCCATCGCCGCCAACTCTCGCGCCGGGCTGTGCCCGGAACCGGCCGCCGATCGTGGCACGGGCTCCGATAGACACCATTTCCCGCAGCTGTGCCGCGCGACCGATCACGACATCGGCGCCGATGAAACACTGCGGCCCGATGACCGAGCCGTCGCCGATGCGCGCGCGCGGTCCGATTACACAGAAGGGGCCAACCGACACCTCTGTGCCAAGCTCAGCCGTCGGGTGGATAACGGCGCTCGGGTGAATGCCACTGTCAAAGCCCTGACCAGGGTCCAGCATGGCCGTGAGGCCAGACATGGCCATGCGCGGACGCGGTGCAAAGATCGCTGCCCGCAATCCCAGTGCTTGCCAATCCGCGCCTTCCCACAGCATCGCGGCCTTCGCGTTGCCCTCAGCCAGGTTCTCTGCGTATTTGGGGGCCATCGCCATGGCGAGGTGCTCTGGACCCGCATCTTGCGGCTCAGAGGCCCCACTGACGGTCAGCTCCAGGTCCCCCTGAGCTTCGGCCCCCAGGGCATCGGCGATCTGGCGGATGGTAAACATGGCAAGCCCTCTCGGAAAATCCTGTTTGGGCTTGGTATCTACCCCTGAACGCTAGGCAGCACCACCCCTGCCCGCTCCAGAGCCGCCCAGATCTTCGCGTCACGTCCATATACGTCCCGACGGAATTCGGCGTGTCCCAAACTGGACACGACTGCGGTGCGGTAGATCAGATGAACTGGCACTTTCTTCTCCAGCACCACCTTGGTCTCCTTACCGCTGTTCAGGATCCGGTGGAAGAAGGCCTTCGGGTCTTCGGTTTGTCGCGCCAGCAGCGCATAGGCAAATTCAAATGGCTCCGCCAAACGGATACAGCCGTGCGAGAAGGCCCGCACTTCGCGACCGAAAAGGCTCTTCTGCGGCGTATCATGCAGGTAGATATTGTACTTGTTGGGGAACATGAACTTCACCAGCCCCAGCGCATTGCTGCGGCTCGGGGGCTGTCGCATCGCATAGGGAAAGTTCCGCGCAGTGTACTGCGAAAAATCCGCTGAGCTGCGGTTCACCACCCGGCCACGCCGATCCGTGATTTCAATGTGTCCGACGGCATTGGGGTTGTTCCGCAGCTTGGGCAAATATTCCTTGGTGATGATCGAGCGCGGCACGTACCAGCTCGGGTTGATGACCATGTGCTCCATCTCGTCAGAGAATTCAGGGCTACGCCGGTCATGCGTGTTCTTGCCAATCACCGACCGCGTTTCAAAGGTCACATCACCGTCATCGATAATCTGGGCGGAAAAATCAGCCAGATTGACGAGGACGTGACGTTCGCCACGATCCGGGGTCAACCAGCGTTCGCGCTCCATCGCAACCAGGATCGACTTCAGCCGATCGCTGGCGGGGCGATTCACCTCGGCCAGTGTTCCGGCCCCGGCCACGCCATCAACCGCCAATCCGTGATCGGATTGGAAGGCCTGCACAGCGCGTTCCAACGATGCGTCATAGCGCCCCGAAGCGCTACGCCCCAGATACCCCATCGCCATCAGCCGATTGCGCAAGGCCACGACAGCAGCCCCTTCGTCACCGGGTTCCAGCTTCTTGGCATTCACCGTGGGCCCCCAGCCTCCGGCCGCGATCAGCTTTTCAAGGCGCAGCTTCTCCCGCTGCAACGCACGATACTGCGATGATGTGGGAACCAAGGAGCGCATAAAGGCAAAAGGTTGATTGTCGCGGATGCCAAAAAGGAATTCTTTCGCATCGACACTGTGCTTTTTGCGCACGATGCCGTCGTCGATCCTTTGCGGTTGGAGGATGCCGGTCTGCAGATCGGTCGCGTAGTTCACCAGCGCCTGGCTCAGCGCCACTTCTACTTCGCCGAAGTCGCGGATCGTTTGGGCGTCGCGCATCTGTTGCAGCAACTGGTTCACTTCACCCGAGCGATCCGGCAGCCCGTGCGCCGCAGTTTCGCCCATCGCCGTCAGCAACGCGCTGCGGCGCAACCGCGAGGCTTGGTCCTGCCCGGTCCAGATGGCCTCATAGCCGTTTTCCCGGTAGAAACTCGCCAAAGCCTCGGACTGGGACGCCGCCTCAGCGACTGCTTGGCGGAAAGCCGCCGGCACTTCCGCCACAGCTGGCACGGTCATGCTGCCTGCGATGGCGCCTCCGAGCGCAAGGGCAAAAAGGCCCGCCTTCAGTCCCGGCATAATTTTTCCAGCAGCTCTGCCCGCCATGATGTACTCGATCCTTGATCTGCCTAAAGTTCTGTTTTGCCAGTGCCTATCTGAAAGACTGGTAAATGCCAGCCCGGAATGTCCAATCAAAAATACGAAATATTAACCGTGATGCACCGGCGCCGCGTCTATGACGCCGACAGGCAACAGTCGCGGGGAAAAGTTCCATGCACGTCCCCTTTTGCGCAAAAAATCGCCGAAAATACGCCCCGGAGCGTCACCCTGGCAAAGAAATGTTGGAACAAATTGGCGGCTGTGTCATACAAGCCGCACGTTAACGATCAGGAAGGTTAACGGGCCCGTAACATCGGGTACTCAGGCAAGATCACAAATCGTACGGGACGACGTAGAAACATGGCAGGAACCGCGGGCACGGGATTTTCCCGGCGTTCTCTTTTGGGTGTTTTTGCAGCAACCGCGGTTGCGGCAGCTCCGACCTTCTCCAATGCAGCAGGCTTTCTCCGCGGCGGCGGGGACATCCGGCGTATCCGAATGTACTCCGGTCGCACCGGCGAACGGCTGGACATGGTGTATTGGATTGACGGAAAATACATCAAGGAAGCCCTGCGTGAAGTGAACCACTTCATGCGCGACTGGCGGACGGACCAGGTCAAGGAAATCGACCTTCGCACCATCGACATCATGGCTGCGTCGCATAACCTCCTGGACGTGAATGAACCCTACCTGCTGCTGTCCGGCTATCGCAGCCCCAAGACGAACGCGATGCTGCGCAGCCGCTCCCGCGGCGTCGCCAAGAAGTCCCTGCACATGCGTGGCCAGGCCGCGGACCTTCGGCTGGCGTCCCGCTCGGTATCGCAGATGGCAAGTGCCGCCGAAGCCTGCCGCGCAGGCGGCGTCGGCAAATACTACCGCTCGAACTTCGTCCACATGGATTGCGGCGTCGTTCGCACCTGGCGCGGCTGACGGCCAGAACTGCAACCTGAACTTTCCAGAGCCCGAATGGCCCGCGCGTTCCACGTGCGGGCTTTTGTTTTTTCAGCTTGATAACCGGCCTCACGCCGACCGTTGCGATGTTTTTGGAAACCAGCACTTTTTTTCGATTGCAGCAACTTCGAAGCACCGCTATACCCCGCCCTAACGACGCACCTGTAGCTCAGCTGGATAGAGCGCTGCCCTCCGAAGGCAGAGGCCAGAGGTTCGAATCCTCTCAGGTGCGCCATTTTCCACCCTACAGATAAGCTTCTGTTATAAGGCCCGCCTATCGAGACCTGGCGCACAGCGTTTCGACTATGCACGCGCGGGCGCCTTTGCAAGGTGAGCGAACCGTTTCCCAAACTCGACCCGCCGTCCGAGGAAATACTTACCGGCGCCTGGCCACGCCAAAGGGGCGCGTGGCGCGGGCGAGAAATTCTTCGACAGACTATGAAATTATGGTGCGGGTGAAGGGACTTGAACCCCCACGCCTTGCGGCGCCAGAACCTAAATCTCACGAAACCTTCCAGAATTCAGTGGGTTCAGGTGTTTTTTTTCACAAGACACAACGTGAACAAAACGTGAAAGAGTAAAACCGCATATCACTGTACTCACCTGCAGGAAAAGTACTTGATTTGTGAACTTGCTTCACAACCTGAGAAGGTGTAGCCTCTGCTTTGTTTGAAGACGGACAGGCCTGATCCAGCTTGTCGAAATGCTTAACCTAAGCGGTTAGGTCCAAACGCCGTGATCACGTACTCGCCGCCATAAGGTCGAGATGCGCTGGCGCTTGGAAATCTTTTCTTTCCTAGCGAAGCCTCGAAACCTTACGGATGCGTGTGCCGAAGTAGATTGGTTAAGTATGTTTCCGGAGGTGCAATGCCCCTTTCCGAACTCGTCTCAATAGCTTTCACCAAAGCGAACTGGACAACTCTGGCGTTCTCCAGGCCGACCTCCTTACTGCGTACAGTACGCCCAACCGCGTCAATCCGATCCGCTTGCTGCAACCGGGCCGGCACACATACCCTTTGATCCAGTAACCCCCAACCCTCCACAGTGAATTTTACGCTAAACCATCGAATTCAACTTATACAGTGAGTATTTCTTATGTCTGATTTTGTCGTATTCGCCACTTGGGAAAGTGTATGGAGCAGCTTTGCTAGCAACCCCCAAGTGATGGGAGGCGCACGTGATGCGACCATTGGCGATGAAAACTCGACTGTGGACGTCGGAGCGAATACTGAGTTCACCTATACCGGCATCCCATCTGGTTCGACTGCTTATAATGGCCCGTATTCGCTATACGAATTTACGTTAAGCAACGGTGGCCAAGCCGTCTGGATGGCAGGCGTAGGAAACTCAGGTGGAATTGTTGTGCCACTTGATGCTACCGCGTATGACACATTCGTGACCGGCACAACTTTTACCGTCGCGTCTAGCACAGCGCTTTCTCAGTACGCCTACTCAAGTTTTTACACACCACCAATTAACCAGCCCCCGACTGGTTCCGTTACTATATCAGGGACCGCGTCTGAGGGGCAAACACTCACCGCGTCCAATTCAATTTCGGACGCGGATGGCGTAGGCACGATTTCATATCAATGGCAACGTGATGGTGTCGACATCAGCGGGGCAAACGGCAGCACCTATACCCTCACCCAAACCGATGTCGGAGCTGCAATCACAGTAACAGCTAGCTACACTGATAACGCCGGTAACCCCGAAAGCGTCACCAGCTCCGCCACAGCAGCTGTGACCAACGTTAACGACGCGCCCACAGGCAGCGTCAACATTGTCGGCACCGCTGCCGAGGATCAAGTTTTGACCGCCACCAATTCTCTGGCGGACGAGGACGGGCTTGGCTCGGTCACTTATCAGTGGCAACGCGATGGTGTCGACATAACCGCAGCCACTGCAAGCACATATGCCCTGAGCCAAAAAGATGTCGGCGCGACAATAACGGTCGTAGCTAGTTACACCGATGGCGGAGGTACAACCGAAAGCGTAACCAGTGCAGGAACTGCCCCGGTCGCCAACGTTAACGACGATCCGACAGGCAACGTCACCATCGCCGGAACCGCTGCTGAAGATCAAACTCTTACGGCAGCCAACACCCTGGCAGATGAAGACGGGCTGGGCACGATCGCTTACCAGTGGAAACGCGATGGCGTCGACATCAGCGGCGCGAGCGGCAGCACCTACACGCTTACCCAGGACGATGTCGGCGCGGTCATCACCGTGGCAGCAACCTATACCGATGGTGAAGGCACGACCGAGAGCGTGACCAGTGCCGCAACGGCCACCGTGACCAACGTCAACGACGATCCGACCGGATCCGTCACCATCGCCGGAACCGCTGCTGAAGATCAAACTCTTACGGCAGCCAACACCCTGGCAGATGAAGACGGGCTGGGCACGATCGCTTACCAGTGGAAACGCGATGGCGTCGACATCAGCGGCGCGAGCGGCAGCACCTACACGCTTACCCAGGACGATGTCGGCGCGGTCATTACCGTCGCCGCCAGCTATACCGATGGTGAAGGCACAACCGAGAGCGTGACCAGTGCTGCAACGGCCACCGTGACCAACGTCAACGACGATCCGACCGGATCCGTCAGTATCGTGGGAGCAGCAACACAAGGCCAAACTCTGACTGCGACAAACACTCTCGCGGACGAAGATGGGCTTGGAAGCATTTCCTACCAGTGGAAACGCAATGGCGTCGACATTGCAGGAGCGACCGGCGACACCTACACTCTGTCCGAAGAAGACGTAGGAGCCACCATTACCACAGAAGCTAGCTATCTCGATGGCGAGGGAACTACCGAGGTCGTCCTCAGTGAGGGCACGACCGCGATCCGGTATGGCGACCTCCACCAGGTAGGAACCTCCGATGATGATGAAATGCGCGGGCGCTACGGCGATGACGCTTTAACCGGCGGCAAAGGCGAGGACAGCATTATCGGTGGCTGGGGGCACGACACTCTGAAGGGCAACACCGGATCCGACAGCCTTCATGGCTGGAAAGGTGACGACCTTCTCCTGGGCGGCAAGGACGATGACGCTCTCTACGGAGGCAAAGGAAACGACACCCTTAAAGGCGGAACGGGTAACGACTTGCTCTTAGGTCGCCTCGACAACGATGTGATTGCAGGCGGTAAAGGTAGAGACACACTCAAAGGGGGGAAAGGAGAAGATTTCCTGACCGGAGGATTTGGAGCGGACACTTTTGTATTTGGTCGCGATCACGGAAACGATACGATCACAGACTTCGGCCAAGGGAATGATTTGATTGAAATCATTCGTGGGGCAAAGTCTTTGGAGCAGGTAACGTTTTCGCAAGATGGCAACGATGTTTTGCTCTCATTCGGCTCAACCACTGTGCTGGTAGAAAGCACGACGGTTGCCGAGTTGAATGACGCGGATCATTTCCTTTTCACTTGAACCAGCAGGACACCGCGATGACTTGAAGTTACGTCTTGCGACACTTTTCCATCACGGCGCCGCTCCACATGAAATAGCTGTCAGTGGAGCGGCACAAGAAGCTCAGAAAGATGTCCGATCTTTGTTAAGGCAGCGCTGTATAGCTACGCATTCATTGGTCATCCAATGAGAAAAATCAGCCCAATTCGGACGTTTGTACGAAGCGCGGCGACTTCCTCGCTGCAAGCGCGAAGGAACCAGCCAGATTTCCCGAGAGCAGACCTCCAGGGCTGCACAGTTGACCAGGACGATGCTGCGCCCCGCTCGAAGGTCGGAGGGGCGCAGGAAGTGACCTTTGCAAAGCCGACAAATCTTGCGACTTTGCGGCCGATCCATGCCACAGGCGCAATTAGAAGAGCTGACCTTCCCCGCAGGTGCAGCCGTCGACCATCTTCGAACGTCAGCGGTCGGGATTGGGGAGCCTGATCCGACTGGTCCGGTTTGATTGTTAGTGCATGACTGGCCTTTGGTCCATCGGGACGATGGTTTCTGGCGCAGGGGGCCGGTATCCCAAGGCGCTGTGGGGGCGCTTA